>NZ_VORM01000009.1 GCF_007997225.1 Subsaximicrobium wynnwilliamsii | reverse complement strand
CACAACTAGCAACCTTGCAGCTTACTAATGGTTCAAGGCGTTACCCCTGCCCATAAGGGACTTGCACCCTCTAGATTAATTAACTACTTTTCTGTAGTTATAAAGATGCCCATGCTGGGCACACACAAAGTATATGATTTAATGCTAGAGCGTGTGTAATGATTACCACGGAAATTCTAGCGAATTTTCTACCGCAGTCGCTTTTTGTTATCTTAGTGCTTAGCAACAAACCATATACCAAACGTTGGCAGTCATTTTACGCAACCAAACGTATAAAAGACCAACTACTAAAAAACAGTCTTATGAAAAATTATATTTTAACATTAATAATTGGAATTACATTAATCGGTTGTTCTAGTGATAATGAAACTGAACCAGTTCAAAGCAGTTGTAATTTTATAAATTTCAAATATTATAACGGAACTCAAGACCTTTTGGGCGTAATGTCAAATGAATATATTTTAATAGCAGTTGATACTACGTATAATGAAAGTGAAATTCAAAATTTTATTACAACGATAGATGTTATTGACCAAAACTACAATTATACAATTCAAACTAGTGGACAATATAAATTTAAGGAAATACCATTAAAGTTGAATACATCCAAAGATTGCGAGGAAATAACTCAAATAATTTCAGACTTAAACCAAAACACAATTATTTCCTACGTTCATTTCGCAATGAATACTGATGACTGCAATAATTTGATTTGGGAACCAATGGGAGATTTATGCATAAATAGTTACGGAAGTAGTTTTTTCGTAAAAGTTTTTGATGAAAACGATTTGACAGATTTAAACCAAATGATTATTGAAACAAATACGGAAATGGTAGAACAGAATCAGTTTATGGAAAAATGGTTTGAATTAAGAGCTACTAAAGAATCAAATGGAGATGGATTAGCGATGGCAAATTTTTTCTACGAATCTGGACTTTTTGAACATAGTGAAGCTGGAATATCAAAATATCCTGTAGAATAAAAAAAAACGAACTGCCAAGCCGTTTATAAGCCATTGCTGGGTCTGTGCCAATCTGGAAAATTCTTCGGAATATTCTCTAGTCCGAATTTGTTTACTAATTTAGTTGCTTAACCACCTGTCTGCCGACAGGTAGGCGCAACTAACCATACACATCACTCTATGGCGCATGACGTCACAAATCAGGACTCGTAATTATAGTGACAATAGGCACAGGACTAGGCAGCGGCGTCTTTTATGACCGAAAGCTTATAGCAAATTTCAAGCCGGGCCACCTTTTATGGAAAGAAGGCAAGGTCATTGAAAAATATGCTGTGGATTCTGTTCGAAAGCTAGAGAACCTGGAGTTTGATAAATGGGGAGAAAGATTAAGGCATTATAGATGCCGCCGTAAATGCTGCGGAGCATCACAGGTAGACAATCATCAAACATTTAATATGATATCCCGTTTTTCAAGTATGTCTGGCTGAAGTAGATTTAATTTTATATATCTTTAAAGCATTATCTTTTAATCTTAGCAAATAATATTATTATGGGCACTACTTCAACAGGCGACAGAGGTCACAAGGCCGAAAAACCGTCACAAATACCAAAGAAAGGCTGGAAAGATATTGCCTTAAGAGTAAAAGACCGGCTGACAAGGGACCATGTATCCATCGTTTCAGCAGGAATTGCATTTTATTTTTTCCTTGCAATTTTTCCCGCTCTTGCAGCTGCTTTATCCATATATGGACTGATAATGGAGCCGGCGGAGGTAGAGCAGCAGATTGGACAGCTTGCAAATGTACTTCCTGAGCAGGCACACCAAATGATTAGCAATATTTTAGAAAAGCAATCTGAAAAGTCAGAATCATCCCTAGGCTGGAGTTTAGTTTTGAGTATACTGATCAGTCTCTGGAGTGCCAATAAAGGTACAAAGGCAGTTTTTCAAGGAGTAAATATTACATATGATGAAATAGATGAACGTGGTTTTTTTAAATTAACTGCCCTTACCCTTCTGTTTACTATAGGCGGCATAATTATCGGTCTTATTGCTATTGCAATGGTTGTGGCTTTTCCCGCAATTATCGATAAGATCGGTTTACCCTCAACATTAGAAACAATTATCCAATTGTTGCGATGGCCCATACTGGCACTGATAGTCATTTTTGCGTTGGCTGCGGTTTATAAAGTTGCACCCTGCCGTAAAAGTCCGGAATTTAAATGGACCAGCTGGGGAGCTATTATAGCTACAGTATTATGGCTTGCAGGATCGCTGCTTTTTAGCCTTTATGTAAATAACTTTGGCAGCTTTGATGAAACCTATGGCAGTTTTGCGGCAGTAATTATCCTTATGCTGTGGTTCTTTCTTACGGGATTTATTATCCTACTCGGTGCGGAAATCAATTCTGAAATGGAACACCAAACGAGCCGGGATACCACAATTGGTGAAGACAAACCCATGGGACAGCGTGGCGGCTATCATGCCGATCATGTTGCCGGAAAAGATAAAGGAAATAATGAAAGTAGGTAGATATAAAAAATATAAGCTGCTAGACCAGTCCGAACCTGCTGCTTACAACAACTTTTAAGCTAAAGAACCCTAATCTATAATTATAAAAAAAATTATTACAGTGATACAAACGTTGTGGCGCATTAAGCAATGGATGATATAAGAAAACTATACAATAAATATTTAAATGCTTCTTTTCCAAACAGACGGGTTGACGAAATAATGGGTATTGACCTAGTTTTAATTGATAGTGACGCACCTGGACTAATTAACAAATATATTCATCTCGTGGGCAACTCACTGGTAATTAAATAATAGTATTAAATCAATGTTATTCTGGTTTAAAGAAAATTGTAAATGAATTAGCTGGTGCAGACAGACAATGTTTCGAACGACTTCAGAATAGTTCAGGACTAATAATTGAAAAGAATAACACTGAACATATTTAATTTTAAATGTAGCGAACTAAAAATAACGCGCCATAACACCTTATATAAGCCATCGCTGGGTTCGTGCTTATCTGGAAAATAGATGGCGATCTTAATCGGATTTTTGTACTTTTAATGGGTCGTGTGTGAGACACGAAACGGCTCATACATATCAACGTTGTGCTTCATTATGGCAAACCGCGTCTTTAAGCCCTTTTTAAGGGCTCTTTTGTTTTTTAGTTTGTCGGTTAAGCTAAATTCTGAATGGCTTAAATCGGAGTTTATCAGGTTTTGAAGCGCCCTTATTTCATTAAATAAACCCGCAGATTTTATATCTGTGATTTGTTTGCTAAATTAGGTGCATAAATACGCAACAAGCCATACACATCAGCATGGCAAGTAATCTAAAAAACCCAATGATTAAAATAAAGTTAATGTTATTTATCTTAATTCTTTCTACAATTTGCGGATGCAAAAAGAAAGAAAGCACTGCTAAAATTGAACGAGAAAATTGGTGGCTTTGGAGTGCTAACTGGAGTTCGAATGGAGAACAAATTGCGTTTGGAGGCACACAAGACACTTTAAGATTATTTTCATCTGCGACTAACTCAATAGTTGAAAATGTACCTATTCAAGGCACAATAACAAAAACTGAATGGCATCCTTCCAAAAATAAACTTGCCATATCAATTCAAGATGGTAAAAACAAATCTTTAATACTCAATTTAGAAACAAAAAAAAGAATATTACTCGATCGTATTGATGAGAATGGAGCTAGAGCCATTGGGTGGAATAAAAATGGCGAATTACTTGCTGTTGGAGATTATAGTGGCTTTCTTAACATCTATAATGAAGACGGAGAACTACTTAAACGCATAAATACAAAACAAAAAGCATTAATTGCACTTCATTGGCATCCTAAGAACAACATAATCGCAGCAGTAGGCGAAAAAATATCAGTTTATAATTTTGAAAATGATACACTATTTGATGTGAAACCAAGAAAAGAGGAAGTGTTAATGCTATGCGTTGCCTGGCATCCTTCAGGAGAGTTTTTCGTAACAGGAGATTATGGAGATTTTGAGAAAGATTATCCACCCTTACTGCAATTCTGGACATCTAAAGGAAAAAATTTAAGAAACATAGAGAACAGCAAGGCAGAATTTAGAAATATGGCATGGTCTAATGATGGAGAGTTACTTGCAACTGCCAGCGAATTTTTAGGGCTTTGGAATAAAAAAGGAGACCTAATAAGAAAATATGATTCGGAAAATCTACTTTGGGGCATTGACTGGAATAATTCTGACGAAAAAATCGTAACCTCTGACGATAAAGGAAAAATAATGATATGGGAGATAAACTTAGACACAAGTATTGAATTGAAATATTAAAAAAAACTACTTACAACCTATATTACTCATATATAGGTATTTGAATACTGGAAATTAAGTTGTATTTGCACGCTACGATCCAAAGCCCAAACCTTGAAGCACATTCCGCACATCAAGAAAAACCGAGATTAGTTTCTTGGGCTAACTTCAAATTTTTAGAGTTTTTTCAGAAAAATCTCGTGTGAAAATGTGGCAAATGCTTGTAACAAAAAACTCTATTATAACGATGAGACGATGTAGACTATTTTACAATTCCAAAGGCACAGACCTTAGTAGCTTGCTTGATTTCTATTGAAAACAAACCTCAGAAGAACGGCTTTTAACTAACTAGTATATTACCTATTTGTGTTAGTTTCCAAAACTTTATAGAGATTCTTAAATGAAGCGAGCCAATGTTGACGGTCTAAAATACCGTTGTTACCACCGTTAACTTTTTTCGTAACCATATGTATATCATCTGCATCTGCATATCTATTGATGTTGCGTTTTGTCCAATACCAGCAGGCAGCGTTGAGTGCTATTTCAGGATCTAGTATTAAATCTGGGTTATTTACGCAATCTACACCATGGTCTTTCGCGAAGTTTTGGTAGTTGTCTTTTCCCGTAAGTTGTATTAAACCACGACCTCTATACTTCCAACCATCTCCACTTGCTTCATTGCCGTTATTCATTCTATCGGCATATACTCGATTAGCAATTTTTTCCGGTTTACGTGCATATGCTTCTGCGATTTCAATGGTTTTAAAATATTTGCCAAACACACTTCTAAGTGCTTGTGCCGAATAGTTTAAATTTTCCGTAGCATATTTTAGTCCGCCGCTTTCGTGCGCTAATTGCGCGAGAAAGTGTGCCTTGCGCAAAGGGGTGTCGATACCAAAATTTGGTAAAACACTTGTCATATAAGGGATGTAGGGCTCTGCTTTTTCCCAGTTCAACTTTGGGATAATCGTTTTCATTTGCGTGGTGGATACCATAGATTTCGTTTTTAAGGTTGTTGCTTAGTGGTATTGCTAATCTCAATTCTATCAAATGTTTTAAAAGGAGCTTTCTGTTTGTTCCACTGAGAACAGAATTTCTATGCGTTTTATGAATGATGAAGCGTTCTTACTCTTTCTCTCCAACCAATTCTACCCATCCTTGCACTTCATTTTGCATAATAGCCTCACATTGTTGAACCAATAGTGCAAATGAATCTTCCCCGTGATATGGTTTGGATTTTGTTTGAAATAGCAACTTTTCTCTTTTGAGTCTTTCTGAAGTTGTTCTGTATTGAAGCCATAATTTTTCGTAATCAAATATTTTTACAAAACTTTCAACAAATACAACAAAGGCTCCCAAAACACCTATGACGATAGTTATCTCTCTGAATTTATCTACTACAATCGATAATGTTGTTATAAGCAAGGCACTAATGATTTTTATGACCTGCCAATATTTATGCTTTTTTTGGTTAGTAGCACTTTTCGCGCTGTACCATTTAATTTGGTTATCCAATCTTTGTTCTATATATTCTTCTTGGTTCATGAAATTTCTGTTTAAAAGCTTTAGTTAATTAAAAAATTTGAGGTCTTCTTAATTATTTTTAAAAAATTAAGTAATGTCAGATTTCATCTTTCTCAAAGTCTTAATCACATAATCTTTTCCAAATTTTTCTTCTAAACCAAATGATTTCTCTCTTCCTAACGTATAATATAGATGATTTTTTTCTCCTAATTTAGATGGCTTAGAAAAGCACACTACAAGATCTGCTAAAACATTATAAGCACCTTTTGTCTCTTTAAATTCATTGGTTAATCTACTTTTATTTCTACCAGCAAAACTAGAACAGTCTATATTCAAATTATGATGATTAATATAGCTTTCACCAGCAATTACTTGACAGCCCGCTGAAAAATTATAGGATCCTACCCCAGACCAATGGATATTAATAGTACCGTTGGGTGTAGGATCTAAACCTTTTTGAATATCAGATTCTGTTAACGCATTATCGTTATCACGATCGCGAAAAACCAAAACCCCATACTTGTATGGTTTTAAGGCGCGATATGTACTTTTATGCCATCCAAAACGATATTTATGCTGACCTTCAACAAGAAAAGGCTCATCAAAGCGCCCCCTTTTTTTCTTATCATTATAGGCCATAGCCTGACTTGGATCAGTTGACCCCCAAAACTTAAAGACCATCCCATTTATAAGCAAAATAAACAGATCATCATTGCGCCGTATTTTATCATCTTTTTCCTGATTTCTACGAATTCCAACTAAATGAATTTCGTCAGTACTGTAGTCCCAATTACTGACTTTGCGCGTATCTGTATCTTTTCTAAATTCCTCAACCTCTATCAAAATATCATTCATATTATTTAAATAATGATTTTTAGCAGCAATTAAAACACCAATCCATTTAGAATATTCCTCAGAAGGTTGATCTGCAGAGGTATTCACCCAGTCTGCTTTTATATTTTGTAATTTCCACCGATCAATATGTTTTTGAGTACCAGATCCTTTTATGCCATCTGGCTTCATGTTTTTATCACCCTCAGGATCTAGTGTACGAACATATTCTTGAAATAAACGTAAAGATGCCTGAGTTGAATAATCGAATATTCCGTTAATTACGCTTTCATATTGGCCTCTGGGCATAAATCCTGCATTGTAAAGAAATGTCTGTAATTCGGTTATCTCAGATCCACTAACTGCTTGAAATTTTAAAGTTGTACTTCTATCCTCATCTTTAAAGGATGACACGTCTTTAATATCTCCTGCATGTAATATGTTTAGAAATTCCTTTGGGTTGCTTGGTGCCTTCCCAGTATCATGAAGGCCTAATTTTAATGTGCTCATAGTGTGATTTTTTTTAATTGATTAAGTGAATCTATTTTATATGCTCTGCCTTCATATATTTAACAGCCGCTTTGGCACCTATTTCATATAATTTATTCTTGTTTTCTGCGGCATCCATTTTTTGTAGCGATTTAATCTCATCTAAACTAAAATTCATGCCTAGGCCATTGAGTTCGTTTTCTTCAAGCATTACATTATAGCGCAAATAATGCAGTGCCGGTTTATCGGTAAGAATATCATCTCTAAGATCGCCTACCTCACCGTCTATATGCACTGCTGTTGGCGAGTTTGACAGGTATTGTAAGACCGTTTGATTAAGGTAGTTTGCATCTTCCATAAACATATTTGGAATCTCTTTGGCCCAATCAAGCATTCCAAATTTAGCGACCTTATTCGCATCGATATACTTTTTAGAGGATCCCGTTCCCACCGAAACCAAGGTTATTTTATCTTCACCAAGCGGCCATCGATACGGGAATCCCTTAAGGGTTGCTATGAGAAACAACTGAAATGCTGGATTGTTTGCCAAGCTTAAACCACCATCAATAAAAGTGGCAATTTGACCGCCACCCACATCAATCTGTTTGGGATTAAAATACGTTGGCGCAGCGGCACTGGCACGTACTACTTTATGCAGCATCATGTTTTTATTGTATTTAAAGTATTTGCCATTGGGGTTGCTTAAAATGGGCCATGTGCTAAAGGTGTCTGCGCGTTTTGTGACAACACATAAACCTGTTTTTATGCGATCACTCCCCATAGTAATATCTCCAAAAAAATCTTCTAAAGCCTCTTCTAGGGGTGCATAACTATATGAAGCCTTATACCACTTTCTGGGATTGCGCCAAAAGGAATTTTTTTGTCCAAAGATTTTCTCACCAATACTCAAATAAAGGTCCTTTATTTCTCCTGCAGTCTTCCCTATGGATAAACCTGCCGCGATTATAGCACCTGTACTAGTGCCCCCTATGAGATCAAAATAGTCGCATAGCAAAAGGTCTTTATTGTTTTCCTTTTCACGGATAATGCTTTCAAGACGCTCTAAAAACCCTAAGGTTAATGCGCCTCTTATTCCTCCACCGTCAAGGGCGAGAATACGTTTTGGTTGGTTAATTTCCATTATTGTGGTTAGATTTCAATTAACGGAGTAGACTGTCTAACAAACCGTTATGCCCATAAAGTTAATCATTATTCATTAAGCCGACAATTTATACTTCCGAATAAGTATCATTTCATAATAAAAGTCCAAATTTTTATGATTGTTGGCATTGTTGTCCGATTTAACTTTTATAAACAGTGATTTTGTTAACAGCAGCAAGCTTTTAGCAAGTTTTAGATATAATAGCTTGCTTAAGCTCTAAAAGACATTTTTAGTTTTGAAATTAAAAACGAAAATCAGATGGGCTTAATTCTCAAATGTTTACGAATCAAATCTTATGCCTGCCGGACAGGCAGGTCTTATATCTTGCAGCGCAGCGCCTGCCTGCCGGCTGCTGGCAGGCAGAGTCTTAAGTCTTTGTCGGACAATAATGATTTATAATTCCGTTTTTGACTTTTAGACAATCAAATCCATTTAAAATTTGAAGTATGACAAGGTTGTCGCCTATGAATATCAAGGAGAAGGTGGATTGGTTATTGAAAATTGTCTTGACAAGGCAAGAGAAAAAATTAATAGGAAAATAACGCTGACTTAAAAGCAAACTGGAAAACTAAAAACAATATTGACTTCTGAAAAGAGCTATGGCAATTCTAACATGTCTTGTTTTGACCCACATTTTGCTATTGTGTATTATCTGCAAGAGAAAAGAGTTGGAACTATAAGTATTTGCTTGGAATGCAATTACCTAATCGCATCTGAAAAAATCACAGCGACGGAATTGAAAATAATTGAAATCCCAGATGAATATTCTTATCCTGCAAAAGGATTTAGCAAAGCTACTCGGAAAGAAATTTACGATTACATTAAACACATCGGATTTACTAAATACCTAAAACCACTAACATCATATCTCGACGATTAAAAAAACTAAGCCATGTATAATTAATCGCTATGGCAAAACTGCCTGCGAAAATCCTCGCGGATTCCCTAGTTTATTTTTATTTACTAAATTAGTAGCCTAAAGACGGAACTATTCATACTCTAACACGTTGCCATACATAACACCAAAATGCCGAAAATTGAACTTCGAACTGAAATAAAGGCTGACATAGCAATTGTTTTTGACTTTGCACGAAGTATCGATTTACATAAAATTTCAACTGAACAAACTAACGAAAAAGCAGTTGCTGGCAAAACTAGCGGATTGATAGAAATGCATGAAAGTGTAACTTGGAGAGCAAAACATTTCGGAATCTACCAGAATCTAACTTCCAAAATAACCGAATTTGACCGACCGAATTATTTTACAGACGAAATGCAAAGTGGAATATTCAAAGCATTTAAACACGAACATCATTTTGCGGAATTAAATGGCGGCACTTTAATGACTGATATTTTTGATTACAAATCACCATTCGGAATTTTAGGCAAATTAGCAGACAAACTGTTCCTTGAAAAATACATGACAGAATTTCTAACCAAACGGAATCGCATCGTGAAAGAGTTTGCGGAAACCGATAAGTGGCCATAACTATTAAGGGAATAAAAGTACGTATAACAACAAGTCGCGAATAAAGAATTACTAGTTTTTCCGAAAATCCTATGGGATTACCTAGTTTTATTTGTATTTGCTAAATTAGTGACTGAGACTCAACGCATTTTTCCAGAGTTTTTGATTGCCTATTTTGCTAATTCTTAGTCGTCCTTTCGCACTGCATGGACATTGAATAGCACTAATCAAAAACCTGAGTGAGAACAGAATTCACAAAATATAAATTTAATTTACCATGGTTTTTTATCTCAAATTCACCGCGGTATTCACATTCAAAATCTGATTTTATCAAATTATAAGTCATTTCACTGATATTAATGCGACCTACTTCAGACATGGATTCCATTCTTGAAGCTACATTTACCGTATCACCCCAAATATCGTAAGCAAACTTTTTACTACCTACAACTCCAGCCACAACAGGCCCTGAATTAATTCCGATACGAATTTCAAAATTAGCGTAGTCCCTGGAAACATCATTTTTTGCTGTGGTCACAAAATCTATCATTTCTTGTGCAGCAAGGGTTAACTTCTTGGCATGTTCTTTGTCTGGAAAAGATAATCCCCCTGCACACATATAGGCATCACCTATGGTTTTTATTTTTTCTAATCCGTTTTTTTCAATGATATTATCAAATTCTGAAAAATAGTAACTGATACTCTTCACCAGCATTTCTGGTGTCATGTCTTCAGCAAAATGAGTAAAGCCCTTAAAATCTGAGAAAAGCACGCTTACCAATTCGTGTTTTTTAGCTTCAACAGTGCCTGAGTTCTTTAATTCAATTGCAGTTTGCTCTGGAAGGATATTAAGGAGTAATTTGTCTGATCGATTGCGTTCAATCTCTATGATTTTTTTGGTTTTACTTATATACATAGTTCTTCTATAAAGTCCTAAAGCTAAAAGAGCGATTAAAAATAAGGCTACTCCGATTCCGATAGCAACATTTTGTTTGTTGTGCACTTTTTCTTCCGATAAGGCCAATTCTTGATCCTTTACGGCCAAATCTCGCTCACGTGTAAATTCTGCTTGTGCCAAATCTCTGTCCCGTTTGATTTCGGCTATGGCTTGTGCTTCACTGATGCTCTTAACACTATCTCTATAGGTAATGTAATTCTTATAGTAATCTAAAGAAGGTCGCAATCTACCCTTAAATTCATTAAGCTCTGAGAGTTTTAAGTAGGCATCTGCTATCTGATCTTTTAAACCATATTTCTTAGCCAATGCCAAGCTATTATTGGCGTAAGAAATCGCTGCTTCGTAATCGCCTTTTTCGATATATATATCAGACATGTAGGTTAAGTATACACTTATCCCATAATAATCGCCCAGTTCCTCCAACATTCTAATAGCTTCAGTAATGTTAGATTCAGCCTCCTCAGATCTTTTCAGCTGTGCATAGGCTAAACCTTTATTTCCGATATTATAGGCAAGGCCTGCCTTACGGCCTAGTTGCTCCCATAGCTTCCCAGATTCCTCGAAATACACAAGTGCCAAATCAGGTTTGGCCATATTTAAATTATACTCATCGCCCAAATTCTCAATGGCAGCAGCATAGTTACTTTTGTCGTCTAAGTCTTTAAGAACTTCAATAGCCTTCTTGTAATAAAGAATGGTATGACTCTTATTATCCATTACAGAATACACACCTGCAATTGAGATATAAAAGCCTCCCAACATCTCAATTTCCTTTTCCTCTTTTGCCAGTTGAACTCCATCCATAAAAATTTCAAGCGCCTGGCTTAAATTTCCTTTTATGGTTAAGGCGTTCCCTTTTTGCTGAAGGGCATTGATAATATTTTTCGTTGAATTTTGAGACTGAGCTAAAACTAATAACTTATCGCTATACAGCAAGCTTTGAGAAGGGTTAGGATGTTTATTGGCTAGCTCACTTAGTATGGCCATCTGCTCAGGAATGCTTAGATTTTGAGTCAAATATGAGGTTTCTAAACTGTCAATTTTAGATTTATCTTGCGCATTAAATGAGTGTACGCAAATAACAGCGATTAGTAATCTTAACCAGATAAGATGACGTCTTTTATCCAATTCAATTTAGATTATGGCTTGCTCAACACTTTAATTTTAGGGTCTATTTTATGAGTTTTACCCCTTTGATTTATCTTGAAGAATATTTTATATTTATAATCTGGTTTGCCTTTGGTATTGTACAGCACTCTAGCTTCCGCGGTTTCCTTTTTGGAATTTCCACGTTTCTTGCCGTAAATCTTTTTATTTTTGAATATTTTTGAAGCGTTCTCTTGATCAATTTTTTTAATATCAATAATTGCAGTATTCGAAGAGGTGGAGCTCCCCTCCCATATAATGGTATCATCTTCAGAAGCCTCAATTGTAAAGTCCTCCAGATCCCCATTTGACCGTACAACCTTACTTGAATCAGACCATGTGGCTTCGAAACTGCATGATTTTGATAAATCGTTTTCATCAAAATTCTCAGTATCCACTAAAAGTTTAATTGTTATGGTTGACTGTGAAAAACTAAATACAGAAAAGAAAAAAATGAGGTAGAACGTAGAAAAATTCTTATTAATTATTTTCATGAGGGTTAGAGTATTAGTTATCGTAAAAATTGACTAATTATAACAATAGTCATCTCGTTCTAAGGTAGTTAAAAAATAAGAATTATAGAGAAAATAAAAGATGAAACGTTTAACAAATCTCTAAAATCACTTGTTTTGGTTTTTCTGTTCTAATCATCTTGCTTATAAAGCCACCCTCTTGCATTTGAAAATTTAAGGTCTTTAGAGACAACGCAATGAATCTCTCTGACTCTAAAATTAGAAATACTCAATGTATCTTCATTCACTTACATCAGATAATAAATTGCTTGGCAGGTGTGTATTCGGAAAATCCTGTGGATTTCCCTCTGGTTCGCATTATTTTTTTAATTTAGTTGATTAACCATACAACTGACCAAACACAATTCCGTTGGCCTTCGGGCAGGAAAACCAAAAAAAAACATGAAACAAGTAAAATTGGCATATTACATGAAAAAAGATTGGAACCGATTTTTAGAATCAATAGATGATAGAGATAGTATGTTTGATTCTTGGAAAGAGTGGCATAAAGCATATCAAAAGACCAAAAAAGGATTAACAGAAAAGGGGTTTATAGTTACAGATTTTGTGATGGATGTTGATGAATTAATTAACTATTGTAAGATTAGAGGAATAAAGAACGATGGAAAAGCACGTTCAGGATTTGTAATAAAAAAATAAGTAAGATGAAATTTATAGCGATTTCAATAAGTAGGTATGTAGAAAAACATTTAATAAACAATCCCTCTGAAAATGAGACGGATTTGCGAAAAAGACTAGACTCGGCAATAGATGCCTATCAAAATGGAGTAAAATGTTCTTGTGGGAACGATATTTGGGTTGTTGGCTCGGCATCTCTAGGTAATAATTGTTTTACTTGTATAACGGGAGAAAGTCAACCTAATGAAGATTATGAAATTGATCTGGCAGTGAAGAAAAGAGAAAACACACAAGGGCGCAAGAACATTGCGGAAATGGATAAAACACAAATAAAAGGGTACTTTGATGATGAGGGATATGAGATTAGACCCGAATTGATAAAGAGGCCTTCTTTGTGCTTGATTTGTGTAAACAACAATAATCCAAAAGAACAAATCTTATGCAACATGACACGATACGACCAAAAGGATGAGAATGAGTTTAAATGCTTTGAATTCATTAAAAAGTAAAAGTACGAAAGCCCAACTATGGCTATAATTAATACGGATTTTTAGCAATTAACCTAAAATTTAGAGCTTTAAACCATGACCTCCAGATCTTTTGGTTTGACTTTAAGATAAAAGGTAGAACAAAATAAAAAGTTTTGGCTAAGTGCTAATCGAAAAGTAATCGCTTGTTAATCCCCTATTAACCATAACGGAATCGTTACGAACAAGATGAAACGAATAAAAAAAAACATATCACTCAATATATTTATAATTCCGTTTTTGACTTTTGGACAATCAAATCCATTTAAAATTTGAAGTATGACAAGGTTGTCGCCTATGAATATCAAGGAGAAGATGGATTGATTATTGAAAATTGTCTTGACAAGGCAAGAGAAAAAATTAATAGGAAAATAACGCTGACTTAAAAGCAAACTGGAAAACTAGAAACAATATTGACTTCTGAAAAGAGCTATGGCAATTCTACCATGCCTTGTTTTGACCCACACTTTGCTATTGTGTATTATCTGCAAGAGAAAAGAGTTGGAACTATAAGTATTTGCTTGGAATGCAATTACCTAATCGCATCTGAAAAAATCCCAGCGACGGAATTGAAAATAATTGAAATCTCAGATGAATATTCTTATCCTGCAAAAGGATTTAGCAAAGCTACTCGGAAAGAAATTTACGATTACATTAAACACATCGGATTTACTAAATACCTAAAACCACTAACATCATATCTCGACGATTAAAAAAACTAAGCCATGTATAATTAATCGCTATGGCAAAACTGCCTGCGCAAATGCTAGCAGATTTTATATTCGATTTGTATGTGCTAAATTAGTCGCTTAATCACGGGACTAATCTTACACAAACACGCTCTGCCCCATTTAAAAAGAAATGCTTCATATTCTAGCTGGTGTAGAAATGACTTTGCAATTCTGCAATGCTTCGTGCTTTTTATTTTGATTGGGTTGGACGCCCCATCCATGCAAAAAATCCTCTCGAACCTATTGCCTGAGAGGATTTATCATTTCATAGGTAATCAGATTTACAGGTGTAGCTGTTTTTATTTTGAAAATACTTACTAAACACCAAAAACAACACACCGCAAAGCAACCAGGAAGGAAGCGTATCAAAAGATAAAAAGACATCAAATTGAATCTAACCAAATAGACAATTTACCAGTTATTCCATCACAAATGGCTGTCCTGTACTCTGCAGGGCTGCGAACCAAAACTCACCTTCTAAATCTATTTTCTTTCGCTTTTGGGTCACAGCTGGGATCGGTAGGTAAACAAACTGTCCATTGACGACTCCCACTACGAAACAGGTTTTTCCTGCCATTGCACCATGTAAGGCTTGGTAAGCAAGCCTATTACAGAAAACACTGTCACTGGCATTGGCTGGCGCGCTTCTGATGATATAACTTGGATCAATATATTTTATAACGACCCGCTTGTCTTTTGAATCAAAGTGGTCTTTAATCTTATCTTTCAGCAGTAGTCCGATATCGCTATGCTGTATGTTTCCTGATGCATCTTTGACTTCACTTTGATCCTTATCAAATAGATCTTGGCCTGCGCCTTCGGCAACAACGATGACTGCATGGTGTTTCAGATCTAATCGGGCTTCCAATGCATTCAAAAATCCATCGTCTCCTTGAAGATCGAATTTCATTTCTGGTATCAAAACAAAGTTGACTACAGGAATGGAAATCGCTACTGAAGCTGCAATAAAACCACTGTCACGGCCCATTAATTTGACAATCGAAATCCCGTTATACGCACCTGTTGCTTCGTTGTGGGCATCTTTCACAATCGGGCTTGCGACATCAAAAGCGGTCTCAAAACCAAAGGATTTATCGATGATATCGATGTCGTTATCTATGGTTTTCGGAATTCCCACCACTGAAATCTTTAATCCTCTTTTTTTGATTTCCTCTCCAATGGCGTTGGCGCCTTTTAGCGTGCCATCACCTCCAATGGCAAAAAGGATGTCTATGTTATTGTTCTCCAAAGTGTCAACCATATCAGAAACATTTTGGCCACCTCTTGACGAACCCAAAATAGTGCCCCCAAATTCGTGAATGTCTTTGACCTTATCGGGCACTAAATCTATGAACCCATGTCCATATTCTGGAATTAGACCTTCATAACCATAAGGGATTCCTAATATTCGTTGGACGCCATAAAAATAATGGAGCCCCATCACTAGACTGCGAATGACATTATTAATACCCGGGCAGAGACCGCCACAGGTCACAATGGCTGCGGTTGATTTTGTTGGATCAAAGAAAATATGCGCTCTAGGCCCAGCTTTTTCTAAACTCGCAGGTGCGCCGTTATGTTCATTGAATGCTTTCAAGGACACGCTTAAAAGTATTTTTTCCGCTTCGCTTACAAAGTTGAAAATTTTATCACCTTTAATGGTACTAAGACTGATTGGTGATTGTACGGAAGGTTCTCCTAAAGTAGATACAGTAAAATCCATAGATTTATTATTTTATAAGTACAAATTAAAGCATTGATGAAGGCTTTGCAAGTATGATCTCAATCTTAACTAAAATTAATTAGGTCAATTATAAGTTATGAACCAATTTCTTGTCATACGCTTTTTTAAACCTAAGTTAGTCTATCCTGAATTGGTATTGCAAAACAAACATCCATTTACGTTCATCCAAACGGATTACGGTGTCAGTATCCTGAAAAATAGGACGGTTTTCGGCATTGAGCGTAAATTTTGATGCATGTCCGTTGAGATACCAATTGATTCCAAGGTCATAATAGAACATGGCATTTTCAAATCGGTCAAAATTAGAATACTGTGCGGCCACATAAGGTTGTAACTGCCCCTGATTCTTTTGTTTACCCATGGATTCAAAAAGAAAACCAATCTGTGCAAATGTTGAGGTACCCGTCCCTGAAATAGGGAATGCATTGCCACGACCATTAAAAGAACTTTCCTCTGCAATGACACCGTTTGCTGGGTTGTTTGCACCCAATAATCGAATATAGTTAGGCCCAAAATTAAAGTTAAAATAACTCAAATAGGTCGTCAAAGCTGTTTTTTTGTCTGTGTTTATTGGCAAATCCATAAAGGCATCCATCGCAAACAGTGACATATTATGATAAGATTCTTTGCCTTGTTTCAAAGACCATAAGGCATCGGTTTGATGCGTAAATCCAATGCCTAGATTCAAAACCTTTTTGGTGGCTAAATAGGTGCCTACGTTCGCAGCCGACAGATTGCTTTCCGGTTCCCAGAACTCGTACTTTGCATAGCCAGAAAATTGTGGATGTGGTCTCTTGTCATTAAAACTGGCAATGCCTTCAATGGGCTCGGCATTGAAAGCGCTACTATTTTGAACAGACAAAGGTTTGGCCACTATAAATCTGTAATCGATAGCGCCTATTTTACCCTTGGCATAGATGCTCAAACGTCTAATTAAATCGTCGGTACTATCAAGAGTTGGGCTCGCCACGAAGTTGAGGTCATAGCCCATCAACTTTGATGTGCTTGGAGACGTAAAGCGTGATAAGCCGTTCCAAAAGGATTTTCCGCCTCCAAGGGCGATATATGGCGATAGTTCATACTGCACGTAGGCATCTAGCAAGTCAATGGATGTGCCGCGTGGCGAGAGATAATTGAGATTATTGACACCCAACTGAAAAAAAACAAACACCTTATCTGCTGGTTTTGCGGCTAAACCCAATCGAAAACGCCGAATTGAAATATCACTTGTGACAGCTTCAGGTACATCGTTTACTGTAGTGCCTGGATTGTTTTCAGTAACGCGGCTCCAAAGTTGTACAAACGAACTGAATTGTAACCAATGCTCCTTATTATCATCAAGGTAGAGGCGCAGATTGGAATTACCGAATTCATTTTGCGAAAACCCTTTCATAGCTGGAAAAATGACCAGGATGAAGGATAAGACTAAGAAAGTATGGGTATATCCTTTCATTCCAATCGTATGATATATTGTAAAATGACCGACCATTTTCGATCTTCTAAGGTGATGCCTTCCGAAGTTTCTCCATAGATAGGGCGTGACTGCAGGTTCAACGTGAATTTTGAAAGATGCCCTTTGAGATACCAATTGATACCAAAATCATACGTGGTCATAGGATCGTTTAAAACTTCAAAATCAGAATATTGATAGGATACAAAAGGTTGGAGCCTCCCGTATTTTTGAGTCGCGCCCAGATAAGGAAAAAGGTAGCCTATTTGAGCATATATTGAATTTCCAGTTCCAACCACAGGATAGGCGTTACCAGCACCGTTAAATGAAGCTTGGTCAGGGTTTACGGATACTATTGGATTATTAACACCGGTATTACGAATGTAATTTGGCCCAAAATCATAATTGAAATAGCCTAGATAGGAAGTCAAAACACTCGTTTTCTTTTGGTTTATGGGAAGGTCCAAAAAAACGTCGGCTGCCCAAAGCGACATATCATGAAATTGAGTCTCACCATTTTGAAGGGATGCCAAGGCCATATTTTGAAATTCCGCACCAATTCCTATATTGAGAATCTTTTTCTTACCTAGATAGGTGCCGTCTGAAAAAGGGATTTTGTTGGATTCAGAATCTAAAAACGCCCATTTGAAATATCCCGAATAGATGTTGCCAGTGCTTTTGTCTGTAAATTTTGCGCTGTTCTCAATCAATTCTGAATCGAAATTCGCGCTATTTCTGGGCGAAAAAGGTTTAGAATATACAATGCGATAATCCAGTGCTCCCAGCTTCCCTTTGGCATACACACTCAATTTTCTAATGAGATCATTGGTTTCATCTGAAGTTGGTAAAGCCAACAGCACAATATCATGGGATAATAATTTGGAAGTATTGGGAGCCGAATAGCGGGAAAGCCCTGTCCATGCTGTTTTTCCTGCACCAAATTCTAGTGCTTCGGAAAGCGCGTATTCGGCGTAGGCGTCTAAAAGATCTGTCGGCGTACCGCGAGGCGATAAATAATTGAGGTTATTGATGCCCACTTGGGAGTAGACAAATAATTGCTCTGTCAATTGTGCCTGAATTCCCAATCTAAATCGACGAATGGAAATATCGAAAGTGCTAGATTGTGGTTCTTCAGAGAGACTACTCCCGGGATTATTTTCCGTTCCACGCATCCAGAATTGGGCATAGGTGTGAAATGAAATCCAGTGCGTGCCATTGTCATTCAGGTTCAAACGCAGGGGTTTGTGTCCCCAATCAGTGGATTCCAATTCTTGGCCGTTTAAAATTGAAATCGGCACTAACAGCATCCAAAGGAAAATGAATTTATTAGATATTTTTTGAAACAGCATCTGACGACAAGAATTTTTTTATTGGTCTCAAATTAAGTTAACATTTAATAGAGTCGTGCTTCTCGTTTTAGCTACTAAAAATTGCGACACGAATTTCCACAGCTTCACTTGTTTCCTGAAGCTAACGGGCGAAAATCATTTACTGAAAATTTCACCAACGGCACAGACTTTAGTCAGTTTTAAAACCCTATGGCTATTTAGGCCATAGATGTTTATTTAAGAATCAGTCATCGTTGCTTCTCCCAAATCAAAGCCGCGGCGCCGCAAATAGCAGTGGTTTTATCAGGTAAGCCTGACATCAAGATTTGTACTTTCCCTTTGTAGACATCCAACAGGCAATCCTCAAAATAGCGCTCCAAAGGTTCCAAGATCCATTTTCCGCTATTTACGAGTCCACCAGTCAAAAAGAAGGCTTGAGGCTGAGTGAATGCTGTAAAGTTGGCCAAAGCCAATCCTAAAATCTTGGCGGTATAATCAAAGGCCTTTAGGGCTATTGGGTCACCTTCTTCCGCAGCTTTAGTGATATCCTCCCCGTGGAGGTCATTGTATGCAATACCACGAAACCTGCTTTCGTCCAAATATTTACTCATCATGTATAAGATCGTTCGCTTTAACCCTGTTGCAGAAACGTAGGCCTCAAGACCGCCTTTGACATTCAACCCGGTCATTCTCCCATCTCCAAGAGTCATATCAATATGGCCTAACTCACCCGCAAAACCATCAAATCCTTCAATGAGTTGTCCGTTGGCAACAATGCCAGACCCCAGGCCTGTGCCCAGTGTGATGGAAATAAAATCGGTCATTCCTTGAGCATTCCCAAACAACATTTCACCTAGTGCGGCTGCACTGGCGTCGTTCATAATGCGCATTGGCAAATCGATTCGTTGTTTGAGTTTCTCTAAAATAGGAACGGATCCTTTCCATTTTAAGTTGGCGGCATTTTCAATGGTGCCAGTTCTACTCGATGCATTTGGTGCACCTACGCCGCATCCAACGAGATGCAATGGCTTCTTTTGTTTTATGATAAGTTCGTCAATACTGCCCTTTATTTTATCGAGAAAAGCATCTAAATCATCATAGTCCCTTGTTCTAAAAAACAGATAATCTAAACAGTTGCCTGATGCATCTACCAATCCTATCTTGGTTTTGGTGCCTCCTATATCAATTCCTACAGCTAGATTCATTTTTGAAAGTTGTTACATATTTTTTCGAACTCCAATATTAGATTTTTGTTTTCTTTTAAAATATGACCACTGTCATATTTTGATACGATTGCTGTGTCTATTTTTGTAATGAGTCAATTTAAAATAAGAATACCATGAAAAAAATCTCTACCATTTTAATTCCATTCGATTTCTCGAAAATCTCAGAAGACGCACTAGAATATGCCGTAAAATATGTAGGCAACGACGAAAACTTAAAAATAATGCTAGGCCACATATCTAATGATCGGCATATGGATGAACTCAAAGCCAGATTCGAAACTGTAGAAAAAAGGCATCACGATGTGCTAAAGAATAAGATAGAATGGGTTTCTATGCGAGGAGAACTAACAGAAGCGCTCATTCAAATTCAAAAGAGTGAACAGATTGATCTCATCATAATGGGCACTTCTGGCGGTACCAGTTTAGAACCTACAAATACTTCAAAATTAGTGCTAGAAGCAGATTGCCCAGTTTTAGTTGTCCCATCAAATTTGGGGGAGTTTAGATTGAAAAAAATAGCATTGGTATTAGGCAAGGAGGAAATTGATGACACTGAAGTTTTAAGGACTTTACTGAATGTCTCACAGAAGTTCAATGCAAAAGTACATGTGATCACCATTGAGAACAGACCAGAAACCTTTGGTTATTCAGAGACTGATGAAAACAACGAGAATAAGATCCAATATTTTCTCGAAAATTTCTATTCGGAACATGTGTTCATTGAAAATCCAGATGTTGTGGACGGTATTTTGAGCTACGCAACGCAACGCGATATTGATGTCATCACGATTCTCCCAAGAAATCACACCAAGAAGGGTCAACCTTCGGAAGGACAACTTACTGAACTGTTAACACTTCATTCCCCAATACCAATATTGGCAATCGATTAAATCGCTACATATTCAAATCATGGTTGTTCTCTTAGTTATATTGTTCATTACTATTGCCCTTTTTATTTGGGGTAAATTTCCGCCAGATGTGGTTGCCTTGATGTCAATGATCGCTTTATTTTTGAGCGGAATTTTAGACTTATCAGAAACCTTAAGTGGCTTCAGCAATCCTACAGTATTAATGATCGCGGCGCTGTTTATTATTGGTGAAGGGCTTTCTCGAACCGGGTGGACAGCACTTGCAGGCCAAAAATTTGTCGCTTGGGCCGGGAAGAGTGTCCCAAAACTTTTGGTCTTAATAACTTTAGGCTCTGGAGTGCTTTCTGGGTTTGTTAGTAATACAGGAACCGTAGCTGCATTATTGCCAGTGACGGTATCGGCAGCATGGAAAGCTGGCACTGTACCTTCTAAACTTTTAATGCCAGTCGCTTTTGGTTCAAATACAGGAGGATTATTAACATTGACAGGAACGCCACCCAACATTATTGTTAGCAACACACTTACCGAGAAAGGGATGGAGAGTTTCTCCTTTTTTGAATTCGGACTTATAGGGTTACCTTTATTGATAATCGCAATTCTGTATTTCAAATATATAGGGTACCGATTGTTACCCAATCACAAAACTCAAAACCAACCAGTAAATATAGACAGTGAAGTGCATAAATGGATATCGAATTACAGCATAGGTAATAACATGTACCGTTTACGCATTCGATCCATGTCTCAATTGATTGGCACCAAGATTGGAGATTGGGAGTTTGAACAGAAACATAACGTGTCTGTCATGCGCTTACGCCGAAGGCATCCTAGTATTCTCAAAGCTACACCACAATTTGTTGAACTACCACAGCCAGACACCGAAATGCGCTACCATGATATCATTACGGTTAAAGGAAGTGCAACTGATGTTGATAAGATGATCCTTGAATTTCAACTTGGCCTTATCCCTAGAGACTTTAAGCCATCGGAAATCAAAAAGGAATTCATCAACCAAGAAATAGGAATGGCAGAAATGATTGTGACCCCAACCTCTTTTTTCGTAGGAAGAACCCTCCCATTAGGAAAATATCTGCAAAAATCGGGGATTCAGCTTTTGGGTGCTTCGAGAGATGGTAAGCCATTAGCCGATAAGAATATTACAATAAAAGCAGGTGATGCCTTTGTAATACGAGGCTCCTGGAAAAATATTGAAGCCTTACATGAGGTCTATGAAAATCTTGTTATTTCTGGAAGTCCGGAGGCTATGGCCAAAGATGTTGACGATATAACCATAAAATCGTATATCGCTTTAGGCACCTTGTTGTTGATGATTGTGTTATTGGTGTTCGAAATATTACCTGGGGCAATAGCAGCCTTAATATGCGCAGGGATTATGATGTTATCTGGCTGCGTGCCCATCAAGAAAGCATATACAGGCATAAGTTGGACAAGCGTTGTTATGATTGCTGCGATGATCCCAATGGGAATAGCTTTGCAAAAAACAGGCACTGCCGAACTCGTCTCAAACGGACTTGTAAGTACTTTGGGTAGTATTCACCCCATTATGCTGTTGGGAGGTATTTTTCTAACGACTACCATTTTTAGCCAGACCATTAATAATTCTGCAACCGCGGTATTAATGGCGCCTATAGCATTTATGGCTGCCGTTTCGTTGGGCGTATCACCAGAACCGTTTATGATTGTAGTCGCTATAAGCGCATCTACTGCCTTTTTAACCCCAGTGGGCACAACAACCAACGCCATGGTGATGGGTTCTGGCGGGTATAAATTTATAGATTATGTAAAAGTTGGAGCGCCGCTTTTATTGTTGTTTTTCGTGATCACGATGCTCGTGGTACCTGTATTTTGGCCATTTTGAATATTAAATATAAACACTAAAAAATAGAACTTATGAAAATTGTATCGAAGAAACCAAAAAATTCAGATCTCAAAAAATATGGCTTGGAAAATGTCACCGCACATTGGAACCTTGATGGAGAGACATTGCAAAAAATCACTGTAGAAAAAGGACAGGGTACTGAAACAGATAATGGAACCCTTTGTGTCAACACAGGGAAGTTTACAGGAAGATCACCGAAAGACCGTTTTTTAGTGAAAGACGATTATACCAAGGATAAGGTTTGGTGGGGACGAATCAACAAACCGTTAGAACCAGCTAATTTCGAGCGCCTTTACAATGAGGTTACCAGCTATTTATCTGGTAAAGAAATCTATGTTAGGGATGCATACGTCTGTGCCGATCCAAAATACCGAATGAATGTAAGAACAATCACAGAGTATCCTTGGTCAAACTATTTTGTCAAAAATATGTTTATAAGTCTGAAGGCTGACGAAATCGAAAACTTCGATGAAGAATGGTTGGTGCTTTGTGCTCCAGGTTACGAGGCAAAAGATCCTGAATCTTTCGGTTTGAGAGCTGGTAATTTCTCCATTCTCGACTTTACGCGTAAGGTTGCCTTGGTTGCTGGTTCTGCCTACACCGGGGAAATGAAGAAAGGCATTTTTTCAGCTTTAAACCTCATCCTTCCAACGGAAAAAAATGTTTTGCCAATGCACTGCTCGGCAAATGTTGGGGAAGAAGGCGATACAGCTATTTTCTTTGGACTTTCTGGGACTGGCAAAACAACCTTATCCGCCGATCCTGAACGGAAACTAATTGGCGATGACGAACACGGTTGGGCCGATGACAATACGATTTTTAATTTTGAAGGTGGCTGCTATGCCAAGGTTATTGATTTAACTGAAGAAAACGAACCAGACATTTTTAGGGCCATAAAGCCCGGGGCACTTTTAGAAAATATCGTTTTCAAAGAGGGCACTAAAGAGGTTGACTATTCAGATAGTTCTATAACACAAAATACACGCGTGAGCTATCCTATAGATCACATTGACACTATTGTGGAGCCTTCTTTTGCGAAAAACCCGAAAAATATTTTCTTTTTAACCTGTGATGCTTTTGGTGTTTTACCTCCCGTATCTAAATTGACACCGGGACAGGCTGCATATCACTTTATATCAGGTTACACCGCTAAAGTTGCCGGCACAGAGGCAGGTATCAATGAGCCAGTTCCTTCATTCTCTGCATGTTTCGGAGAACCCTTTATGCCACTTCACCCAACTGCTTATGCAGAAATGCTTAGTAAAAAAATGACTGATGCAGGTGTTAATGTATGGCTAATCAATACTGGCTGGAGTGGAGGTCCTTATGGTGTAGGTTCTAGAATCAAACTGAAATACACAAGAGCCATGATTTCTTCTATTTTGGAAGGTGAGCTGGAAAAAGTAGATTATGAACAACATCCTATTTTTGGCTTGTATATGCCAAAATACTGCAAAGATGTACCCACTGAAATGTTGGACCCTATGAATACTTGGTTGCAGAAAGGTGCCTACATCAGTAAAGCGATACAACTGGCGCATTCATTTCACTTGAATTTTGATAAGTTCGTCAATCAAGCTTCCCAAGATATAATGAATGGTGGCCCATTAATTGACGCTCACCAAGTGATGGATCATCACATGTAGGTTAAATGCTCTACCATTAGATCATAGCATTGTTGGTTTCAATATTATAATGAAACCAGCACTATAAATTCTGAAAACAGGCAATCCAACGGTAGCCCTTCTGGAAATAACTTTAGGTTATTGGTTTACTCCAGAAGGGCTATCTGCGTTGGGTTACCACATTGATTCTGCGAAACAGGGGCTCCATATCTCAAATTTCGAAGCAGCAGAACATGGCAAAGCGGCCGCCCAACTTCAAGACATAAAGCGTCTAGCGCTTTATCATGAATTTTTCCGAATAGGCTCAAAACGGCATTGGCAAATAGCCAGTGCTCAATAAAACGAAATGATGACGCCTAGAGCTAGCATGATTCGAGCGAACTATTGAAAATCGGTTTAAAACCAGTAAAAGACAATTTTAGTCCTATTATCTAGTCATATTATGTTAAATAGCGTTAATGCACAGCGAAATTATTTATAAAAAGTGTAGTTTAATGATCACTGTTTTGAATGGAACTGCTAATAAAAAGTCCATGCGTTTCAAAACAGATTGGTACAGATAGCGGAAAATACAGTTCATGCCCCTTGCCCTAAATTGGAAATCAATATCAAAATGCGGGTATTGAAGCCATGAGCCTTCAAAATAAAGGAAAGGCTGCAACCCTAAATTTGACTACCAGTTCCAAAGGCAGAACTAAGAAAATGCCTGGCGGGCATAATCAGACACCGCAGCAAGAATGAAACCAAGCTTTACAGCTTCAGAAGAAAAATGGATGATTTTATCAATAGGTTTCCACAGCTTAAAAACTGTAAACCTGCAATGAATGAAATACAAACTTCTAAAGTAGAAACCATTCAAATACATCAATTATTAATTTAAAACAAACATTATGAAAACACCAAATTATGACAAAACCGTAGGAAAACATCCCGTGCCTCATGCAAAAGGCATCGCTAAAGATGAAACTTCTGACATAGACAAGAAGAAAAAAGCTGCTGCCAAAAAAAAAGCAGGTAAAGACGAAGAGGAATAACTCAAATTTGAGATCAATACCTAAGTACCGCGTTGAGCATTCCAAAACCACAATGACGTGCCTGCTTATGTATAGTGAAACCTGAAAATCTGCCAAACCCTGTTGTTTGAGCAGATTTTTTTTTGAGACACCACAGCCAGTTCTCAGATGCCCTAAAGACATAAAGCACCTCTATAATGAAACCCCAAAGCATTAGCAAAACGAGTCGCCCTTAAAATGCTTGAAGTTTTTGGCCTGAATTTTTTGGTTTAAAAGCGAAGCAAGAACCCAACACTAGCATCTGAAACGCGCAAATAGGCCCACTTAGATGAAGCATCGAACTCTTCGAATTTCAAAATAAACTCAACCCTTATCCAGCGCAGCCATACGCTAGACCTTAAATGACCAGCTTATTCTTTCTTGATTTTTTGCAATAAACTCTCTTGGAACAATTTGTAAATACGGGTATATTCGTCCGTCCAGCTGCTAGGCTCTGCAAAACCGTGCTTTTCCATAGGATATAAGACCATGTCCCAATTGTGCTTCTCCAATTCTATCAAACGTTGAGACAATCGCAGCATATCCTGAGCATGCACATTGTCATCTACCAATCCGTGAAGGATCAATAGGTCCCCTTTGAGTCCGTCGGCAAAATAGATGGGAGAACTGCGACGGTAGGCCAGACTATCTGTGACTGGCGTATTTAAAATACGTGCGGTATAGCCATGGTTATAGGCTGCCCAATCACCAACAGAACGGATGGCAGCACCGGCATGAAAGGTGTCTGCTGCGTTGAACATGCCCATTAAGGTGATAAAACCGCCGTATGAACCCCCGTAAATCCCGATCTTATCTTTGTCAATGCCGTGGGTGTTGACCAAATAGTTTGCCCCATCCACTTGGTCGGATAGGTCTTTCCCGCCCATATGCCGGTAAATGCCGGTGCGCCAGTCGCGCCCGTACCCAGCACTGCCACGATAATCGATATCAAAGACGGTATAGCCGTTATCAACCAAAAGATTATGGAACATGTATTCCCTAAAATAGGAACTCCACCATTTGTGTGCATTTTGTAAATAGCCCGCCCCGTGAACGAAGATCACGGCAGCATTATTTTTAACATCGGGCTTCGGTTGGTATAGGCGTGCATAAACTTTAGCGCCATCTTCGGCCTTGAAAGTGATGATCTCAGGATCTCTCCACTTGTATTTTTTAAACGCTTCAGTGGTGGATTCTGTAAGCTGTTTTGCAGGTGCCGCCTTTTTTGAAAACATCGGATTTTCCTTCAGATACAGCTCGGTAGGTTTGTTGGAATAGGAATATAAAATGGCCATCTTAGTTTCATCTGGACTAAGCGACACCTCATTTTTTCCAGTCATGGTGGTCAATTGATTGAAGGCGCCACCGTTGATTGGCATACTGTAAAACTGCCGGTCACCGGGATGTATCTTGTTTGCTGTAAAATACCAGTGCTTTTTGTCATTGGATATCTTAGGCTCATAGATTTCAAAATCCCCAGTGGTCAAGGCTTCCTTTGTTTTGGTTTTTAGATCCATGGCATAGAGCTGCGAATATCCGGTTTCTTCAGACTGAAACCAAATGCGTTGATCGTTTGGCATCCACCCTATTGACCGCCCCCAACTGTTGATTCCAGGACCCGCTATCCAAGCCTCGTCGTGCTGGTGATCGAGATTCGTCACAGTGCCGTTCTTTATATTGAGCAGTACGATCCATCGGTCCTTATAATCGTTCGAGGCAATGTCTAAAAGCGCGCTTTTACCGTCGGCACTCCATACCGGTTCCGAAATGTAGCCAATACGGTCATCGTTCTTATAAGGTTTATCGGGGTAGTCTTTGGTATATTCGGGCACATAATCAAGCCCCTCAAGGTTCTCCAGCGATACCGTGTCCACTTTTCTATTGACAATGTCGTAGATGAACATTTTATAGGCGTCTGGCGTATCGCCTACTTTGCTTCGGGTCTGCTGGTCTTCGGTATAGCCAGATTCAGTGATGTAATGAGGTGCGATTGTGCTTTTATTCGTTGCCCTTTTAACCGTGAGATAGGTCACATAGTTCCCATCGGGACTCATCTGCTGGTTGGCAACCGATAAATCGCCTATAAAGATGGCAAACGCTTGTTTTGAATCGTTTCGCTTTTCAAGTCTGTCGCGTGCATCGGTTTTTTCTTTCCGTTCACGCAACACATCAAAAAGCGCCAGTTGGTCGTTGTAGAGCCATACATCTTTGCTGTCTTTCTTTTCATCGTTCTCCTTTGTATCCGTAAAATCGGTTATTTGGGTGGTGGTACCAGAAGCGATGTCCCAGGTAAATATATTGTTCCCCTTTTCAAAAGCGATCTTGGTTTCATTAGCCGTGAACTGCGGATTCCCTTCGTAACTGTTGGTGCGGGTAATGGGACGTGTTGCCTTCGAAGCGACATCTACAAGAAAAATATCTCCATGTTTGGCGTACAGCCTCTTCGTTCGGTTTGCATTGAAGTGGCCATAAGACGACGGCAATCCATATTCGGTATCGAAATCGACCTTGTTAATCTTTTCGTCCTTCAGCTTGTAGCCATACAACGAATCACTGTAAACGCCATCTGGATTCCAATCAAAATAAATGGTTTGGCCGTCTGCCGCCCATTGCACATTTGAGGGTAGATTGCCAATAAATTGATCACCCTGCATGATCTCTTTGATGGTCAAGGGAGATTGGTTGAACTTTTGGGCGGTCATGGTCATGATACCACAAAAAAGTAGGATTCCGAATAGGAGCACTTTTTTCATCTGTTGTCTTTTTGTGTGTAAGTTTCCATGCTTCTAATGCCATAATAGCATCTAAAACACAGCAAAAAACTCGTATTGAACGCAAGGTACAGTAAGTTTTTAAAATAGGCCCTTGTCATTGTTTCATGAGAACTCACTTAAGACAACATCGATGCCCTTAGTTTCCTGAACAAATGATCTGTTTTAGGTTCTATTTGATTTGTAGTGGACAAACCCGTATTGAGTTCTCAAGCCTTTAATCGGGCGCTCAGGATTGAAACCAGCTCATCCTTTTTTGCGATTACTGCGTATTTTCAAGTCGGTTTTAAACGAATACAACGTATTAAGTGCCAAGTTGAATACCGCCTGTTATAAATTCAGTATTTTTAAGCTTTCAAATTCCAAAACCACACGCTATGCAGCTTTTAAAGAAATTCACTTTTTTACTCGTTTTATCATCCTTCGCCATCCAAGCCCAAGAGATCAGAATCCCAGCAGATACCACGATCACGACTCAGCATTCCGCTAAAATCAATGGCAACATCCTAGAATATACCGCAACCACAGGCATGCAGCCGGTATGGAATAGTGACCATAAAGCCATGGCGACCTTGCATTATACCTTTTATAAGAAAAACGTTAAAAATACTTCCGAAGAACCCCAAAGACCCTTGCTCATTTCCTTCAACGGCGGCCCTGGCTCTGCCTCGGCTTGGATGCATATCGCTTACACCGGCCCTAAAATCTTAAAGATTAGCCCAGAAGGCTATCCCGTGCAACCTTACGGTTTGAAGGATAATCCGCATTCCATTTTGGATGTGGCCGATATATTATACGTCAATCCTGTAAACACCGGCTATTCCAGAACCTTAGATATTGATGGTAAAGCTCCAGACCGCGACTTGTTTTTTGGGGTCAATGCCGATATCAAATACCTCGCGTCATGGCTGGAGAATTTTGTAAGCCGAAACAATCTTTGGCTGTCGCCTAAATACCTCATTGGCGAAAGCTACGGTGGCACTCGGGTTTCTGGACTCGCGCTGGCATTGCAAGAACAACAATGGATGTACCTCAACGGCGTTATCTTAGTATCTCCGGCCGATTATTTGAGTTTTGACTCCGATACCGCGCTATCTTCCTCTTTGTTCCTGCCCTATTTTACCGCAGCCGCATGGTATCACAAAGCCTTGTCGCCAGCGCTTCAGCAGCAAACATTGGAAGCCATTCTCCCTGAGGTGGAAACTTATGCTTTAGATGTCTTGCTTCCGGCTTTGGCAAAAGGATCGCTACTCTCCACTTCGGAAAAAGAAAAAATCGCCCAGCAAATGGCGACCTATACCGGAATTTCTGAAAAAATAATCCTCCAACATAATCTCGACCTACCTTCCCGTTCGTTTTGGAAAGAACTGTTAAGGGACAAGAGCGGAAACACCATTGGCAGGTTGGATTCGCGATATTTAGGCATCGACAGAAAGTTAGCCGGCGACGGGCCAGATTACAGTCCGGAGCTGACCTCCTGGTTGCATTCCTTTACCCCGGCCATCAATTACTACATGCGCGAGGAGCTCAATTTTAAAACGGACTTAAGCTATAATATGTTCGGTTCGGTTAGGCCTTGGGACAACCGCGGCAATAACACCAGAGAAGATTTGAGACAAGCCATGGCAACAAATCCCTATTTAAACATCTTATTCCAAACCGGCTATTATGATGGTGCCACCACCTATTTTCACTCCAAATATTCAATGAGCCAAATTGACCCTAGCGGACAACTCAAGGACCGGATGCATTTTAAAATCTACCATAGCGGCCACATGATGTACCTGCGACAAGAAGACTTAAAGACCTCCAACGATGATCTTAGAGCATTTTTGAAACAAACGAACCAGAAGGGTAAGACTGCTAAGTATTAGAGGGTGTGAGATTATGGGTGGATGGTTCGATTTGTTTATTCCATGACCAAAAACGCTGAAAGCTGATGTTAAATATTTACGTTGGGACCAAAATTCCTAGGTAGAGAATCATCTAATGCCTAAAAACCACATCTTGTTCTACCAGCTGCTTCACATCAATGGTTGGAAGTAAATAGCCACTATAAGCGGTTCCTTCAGTTTTTGTATGAAGAATCCCTCGGGCAGAGCCGACAGCTAACAACGCAAAATGAAAAGCAGGTCCTTTTGCGACAAGATAAGAACCATCATCTTGTTTAACTTTATCTTCAAAGTCATTTTTTTTAATTTCAAAAAGCGCTTGAACTTCAAGAATTAGAAAAGGTTGATTTACCTTTAGTTTGTGAATACACATTAATACAAATATATTTACTATATGGATAGACATTTTGATGTAGATATTAAAGTCCGAACAGTGCAACTGACTGATTATAAGCAAATAAGTTGTAGTTAAAATTTATAGAAGACTTGTTAACAATTCACAACAATTTAATACGTTTGCCCAATGTTAGTTACAAGACAAGACATATTATCCTTAAAAACATTTTCAACTACAAAAGAAGCTGTAGCTATTGATAGTATTCCTAATACCTTTAAAAAAGATTTCCAACTATTCTTTTTTGGGAAAACGTTTTTTAAAAAGGATAATACTTTGTTTGCTTACCCTCACGATATAAAAAGATGGACACGTTTTATGTTTAATAAATACAATGGCTAATCATGTTGCCTGATTATTTCTTAAAATTTAACGAAGCTCTTTCAAGCTTTCAAGAAAATTTCCAAGAAACGAATGGACTCCAAAATTTAGAGATTCCCTAATCAATGATTATTCTTTTTATTCTGAAAGAGCTGAAGATGCAAACTTCAATATGGAGATACGATTCGTTTTTTAAACAATGAAAGCATAAGAGGTATTAACCTCAATTCCCTAATGGGGATATCTGCCCATCAAAGTGTCCTTAAAAATCTTTTAGATTCTTTAAATAACTTTAGTTTATCTGAAGATTCTATTAAGAAAGTACATCGTTGTTTAATGGGCAATCCTTTTGCTTGGGAAGCGGAATTTGAACCTGAACTTGTAGGTAATTACAGAAATATACCAATTGGTGGGTTCAGACAACCTTTTTTTGAAGACAAAGAATATGTTGCTCATTATCGATTAATCGATGTAATGGGCACTTGGGTTGAGATGTTCAATAATCGGTTTTCTGATATAGATAACACAACGGAAGAAAAGCACATACTTACAAGAATAGCCTATTTTCATAATAAGTTCTTGAATGAACTCCATCCTTTTGCTGACGGTAACGGTAGAGTTTGCAGAATAATTATTGGTGCTATTTTAATGCAAAATGATTGCCCACCTATATTTCCTGAAATAACAACTCAAGAGGAACAAATAGAATATATTACAACCATAGTAAACTGTGAAAGCGAAAAGAGCGACATCCTTTTAGTAACCTATTTCGCAGAAGGAATGACAGACTATTTAATGAAAAGAGTGAAGGAAAAATCTTATACTTTATCCTTTACCTCATTCATAAACCATTCTAAGGTTTTACCCTTCTTACCAAGTTCTCTTGTTAAATAATTCTCTTGCCCTCTTATAGCGATTCTCTTGGCGTTTAGCAGCTTCGAAATCGCTTCCCATTCCTCGTGCTTCCAATAGAGTTCTAATTCCTTGGGGAAATTTGGAGGGGTTTCGGTCGATGTCTCTAAGAAACTGTTCTCGAACTGATTGGTCCATATGGTGTTTAACTGGACAATACTGTTTTAAATATTAAGATATGTTTTTTTTGGAATACGCTGATGCTTTGCGTTGTGGGGAATATTTACTTATTACTTTCTGTTTTTATCCTCTTCCGTTTGTTGGAGTAGCATTTTTTGAGGAGATACAACAGGTAGAATCATTCCTTGCATATTTGTATTCGATAAACGCTCATAAATAATGCCTCTTGCAGTAGAGAAGCTAACTCCTAATAAGGTTGCAATTAATAATCCTGAGAAAACAGGTTCGTTCTTTTCGCTTAATTCAAAATATTTTTTTAATTCTTCTATTTGAAAATGAAAATCTATACTAAAATGAGCGTTTGCATTATTTGTTTCAGAACTGTTGGTTTGCAGGTCAATAAGCAACCCGATTTTAATACGCTCATCTTTTAAATTGTGCATTGTTTTATGTGCAACATTAATACTAAAAGGAATTTTACCTTTGTTGGGTAAATCTTTTATTGAACTTTCAATAACGTTAATATGAAAGAGGTGTAATTTTTCTGGATTTATTTTAATTTCCGACATCACATTGCAATATTGTAATTAGAATCTTCATAATCATTCATTGCGTTTTCAATTTCCCCACCTTGAATTAAACCTAAATACACGTATTTAACTTCTGTAATAGGCTCGATATTAATCAAATCAACACCCAAAACAAACTCCATTTTATTAATGCTTTTCATGGTTAAATTATGAGTACCAGATAACCATTTTGATACTTCAGAAGGTTTTTTGCCTAACATTTCAGCAAACTCACCTTTTTTAATATCACGTTCTTTTAAAATGGAATTAATCTTTTCTGTTAAGGCAAGATTTTTTTCTACTAATCTTGCTATTTCAGGATTACCATTTTCGTTTAACCAATTATCAATTATGTTGTTTTGTGGAAATTTCATAGTGTGTGTTTAGAAATAGATTTTGAAATCTTCATTACATTCTATTTGTGTAAAATCAGCGTTCCAAACGATGTCCTTGTCTATAAAAGCATTATCGATTGCTTTGGTAATTTGGTTTGCTAGTTTAAAATGATTTTTAACATTGGGGCAGTGTTGCGCTTTATTTGTTGTTTTAATGTCTCCACTAAATAAGAAAACAATGTGCTCATTTGCTCTCAAACAATATAAGCGCAAATTGTTTGCTTTCTTTTTACCATACGCTGTGTATTGAGGTTTACGGTCAACTCCTTTGGGTGGTAGCGCAGAAGCGTCGGCTGTTTCGCCTTCTGGTCTAAAGTGATGTGTTTGTGCACCATATTTGTTACCTATAACTTTCAGCCAATTAAGTATATGGTCTAACTTTTTTTCGTTCGTTTTTGTATGTTGTTTGATAAATTCTTCAAATAAAGAGAGTTCATTATCATTAATACACATCGAATAGTAGCCTACTTTTTTGTATTGTGCTATTGGCTTTATATGCGCAAAGTTATTCACTTATAAGTTAATTTACAAATTTATTTCACTTTTAAGTTAATTTTATGACAATTAACATAAAGCGTTTTATTAAACCAATTCATTATATTATTTCATAAATATAATCACTTATCTCAATTTCTTAATAGCTGGTTGTAACGCCATCTCGAATCTAGGCAAGTACGTTACCAGAAATTCATTTTATCCCGATCGTTTTTACCGAAGGCTTTTAAATATGCAAAGCACTTTGTTAATTAGAACAATAGTCGTGATAACTTACTATAAAATCTTGGGTTTGTTCTACTATCGTATCTACCATAGCCTCAAAATAATCAGTTTCGTTCTCAATTTTCCTAAAATAGCTGTACTCGACAAATTTAATGGATTAGCTTCTGTTGTTTTGAGATCTCGTATAATTGGCCAAGAAGAGTTTAAGCGCCTATCTCCATCTACTATAGCATCATATTCTCGCTGCTTATCTAAAACACCTACAAACATCCTTCCTCCTGTATTTCCTTTACCCGAAAACGATTCTAAACCAAACTGTACTCCTTTTTCATGAAGCGCATCTGAACTAAGCCATATTTGTGAATAATTATGGCTAACATCATTACCAAGGCGTGCGTTTAAAGTGGACGGCAACCTCATAATAGAAAAATAAAACTAACATAAGACGCATCATTTTTACACTAAAAAATACCTCTTCGTTTATACAAGACTATCTTCTCGTCCTTTTTAACCTTTGAAAAAAAACATTATGTAAGCATGATTTTATCTTTTTTCAAACATCAACTTAGGCAAGACCACTTTATATTCTTTCCCTTCTTTAGCATCAAACCAATACACTAAATAGGCGACACTTCCATTGGCTAGTTGATAACCGTCCTTAATAAAAGTGTCGTGCTTTTTAGCCATAAAATCTCTAGAAAATAGTAGCACATTCCCTCCATCTTGTTTAGCGCATCCTATTGCGATATTATCTGTAAACTGCACGGAATCATTTATAAGTTGATCCCCGGATTTTAAAGTATTGATTCTATTTACTGTTTTAGAATATTTTTGAGAGCCTAAATATATGTCTTTGTGCCCTAGTATTACTTCAAAATGTTTAGGTTGCTCTGTAGTTCCTTCAAATTTGGTTACCGATAGACTATTAGTATCAAATTCATCAAAAAAGGAGGAGTTACAATGTAACTGTAAACTTAATTTTGCTCTAGAACAGCCTACATATAGCACACGTTTAGATTCTGTCTTGGCAAAATCATAGTCTTCTAAGAGCAGGTACACATGATCAAATTCTTTTCCTTTGGATTTATGCAGGGTTGCAATTATAATTGCTTTGGAATCAGGATCAATGGCATCTTCCATTTTTATTTCACGAATATAGTCGTACCAATCTATTAATTGTTTCTGCTTATTATAATTCAATTCAAATTTTTGAATAAGCTTTAAACAAATATCAAGATGGCTGCTCGAATCGTGTTTTGATACAAAATGATTTTTGGCATCAGCCCATTCAGTATTGAAAATTAAACCAGCATCATTTGTGTTCAGTTTTAGATGATCTGTGAACGTTCTTAGCTCAAATAAGTGATCTAAACTAAAGCCTTCAAGTCCCGTAATAAGCTTCGTTTTTTGTCCAAATTCTTTTAAGAATGTATTGAGCATTAAAGCTTGTTTATTAGTCCTGACCAGTATAGCTCTTGTGCCAACGTAATTATCTTGAATTACTTTCTCTGCTAAGGATTTTTCTAGATAAGAAGTGTTGTACCTAATTAATTTAATATTGGATTTCAATGTTTTATCAATAGGTTCTAGCGCTTGTGTTTTTAATCGGTTTGGTATTTTTTTAAGCAATGCATTATTAAAATGAACAATGTGCGAACTACTTCTATAATTTTTGATTAATGCATAGGATGTCGCATTGTATTTCTCTCTAAATTCTAACATATTTTTATTTGAGGACCCTCTAAAACCATATATGTTTTGATCGTCATCACCAACAGCAATAACTCTGATGTTTTTAGCTTTATTTATTATGGTTTGTACCAGTTTCCATTCAACGGCATTTACATCTTGAAATTCATCGAGGAGCAATACACTTTTATTGATTATAGATGAGATATCAACTTCCTTGTTGTTAATTGCCGTAATACAATCTTGAATGACGTTTTCTGATTTTTTCAAGTCTCCTAGCTGCCCCAATAGTTGAAAACAGAAGCCATGAAAGGTTGTGATTTTAATAAGCCCAGTGTATTCTGGAACGAGTTCTCTTGCTCTTGCTCTAAATTCTAGAGAAGCAGCTTTTGAAAACGTAAGCATTAAAAATTGCTCCGGTTTAATATCTTCCAATAATAATAAACTAGCAATCTTATGAACAAGCACCTTGGTTTTGCCACTCCCGGGACCTGCAAGAACCAGTATGTTATCTGATTTATTATCGTCAACAATACTTCGCTGATCAATATCTAATTCTCCTGCGATTTTCTTAAACCGTTCAGGAGTAACCGGCCTACTGATTTCCATTTTACGTCTCGGAAAATATTTAGCCAAAAACTCTTCATAAGGTTGACTAAAATAATCATTGACATAGGCTAAAGCAGATTCGTAGTTTTTAAGTCTTCGTTTAGCATATTCACCAACAATATGAATCTGTTCCGTTTTATGAAGATAATGTTGACTCATTTTATTGAAATTCTCTAGTGTAAACCTTGGGAGTGACCTATCAATATCTTCAATGTTCAATCTATTATAGGACACCATAAAACCACCTTCTAGTTTTATTGATTTGATCTGATTTAGAAAGAGTAACGTTTTCTCATAACGTTTAATGTCTTCTTCTTTTATTTGTCCGAATAGTTGATTAGAGTTTTTAAGTTCTAACATTGAAAAACTTACAGGTAAGTCCTTTTTATCTTGAGAATCTCGATTTTCTTTTTGCTTTAAATAGAATTTTTCAAGAAGCTCATAAACATCTAATGTCAACTCGTGTCTCCATTTAATATCCTCATTTAATGAATCATAGTGCTTTATTTTTATTTGGTATAAGTCATTCTCTCTATCAACACGCTTTTTTTGGATAAAATTTCTCAGTTCCCAATAATTAAGAATGTTCCTCAGTTCATGTATTTCTGATTTAACATCTAAATCATTAATATTTTGATTTAGTTGTCGCATCGATATTTTAATGTCTCCAGTTAAAATCTGGTGCATTGCAGTTTCAATTTTCCGATACCGATCTAAAGTCTTTCTTGAGCTTTTTGCTGATTGGGTTAGGTTAATAAATGCCGTTAAATCTTTGGCATCGCCCAAAATCTTAAGCTCTCTTAATAATTCAATGACATCTCTAATTTCTTTTAGCCTTAGTCCAGTTCTATCTGCTAAATAATCAATTCTGCATTCATCATCTTTAACTATTCGCTGTAGAATTCTTGAGCAATTTTGAACTTGAATTTCAGTAATATTTTTGCTTTGATTAATTATTTTTAAAGCTTTGGATAAGTTAGGCACCAACAAACTATCTGCAAAGACCATGGGAGAATTTAATCTTCGTTTTAAGAAGCCTTGATCTTCTAGAGCAGCAATAGAAGTCTTAACTCTAGTTTCCAGCTCTTGAATTTCAGTATCCCATCCTGCTTTTTGTGCTATTTCTAAAGCGGAATTACTTATTTTTTTTTCTTTTCTATATTTTGATAAATTCTTGAGTGCTTGCCATATTTGTTGAATCTCTTTTTGATTTATTTTGGTCTGTTGCAATAAACTAAAGTGCTTGCTTAAATCTTGCTCATTAAATAGAATATAGCATTTAGCTTGAATTTTTTCATCTCTACCAGCCCGCCCGGCTTCTTGCACGTAATTCTCTAAAGAATCGGATATGTTATAATGGATTACAGATTTTACATCATCCTTATCAACTCCCATCCCAAAAGCAGAGGTAGCCACAATAATGTCCTTTTCATTATGCATGAAAGAATCCATGTTATCTTTCTTTACTTCTTTATCCAATCGTCCGTGAAAATAAGTAGAACTTAATCCCGCTTTCTGTATTAAGCCATGTATTTCTTCAACTCTTTTAGTTCTTGAGGCATAAATAATCACAGGCTTTTCACAATTTTCCAACACTGATAATAATGTATTCATCTTGTGGTCTGAATCCTTGATTTCAATGACCTCATATTTTAGATTAGTTCTAGTAGCCCTAGTGACGTACTCATCTAATTCAATGTTGAGCTTTATTTTAAAATATTTTTTAATGTCTTCAATTACTTGTGGCTTCGCAGTTGCTGTAAAACAAGACACAGGTATTTTCCCAAATGGTCTTTCTTCTTCAAGACTCAAAATAAAGTCAGCAATAAATAAATAATCTACTCTAAAATCTTGTCCCCAAGACGAAAAGCAATGCGCTTCATCTATAACAAACCTTGCTATTGAACGCTGTTTTAAAATTCTTAATATCGTTGGCGAGCGCAAAGACTCAGGAGACAGGTATAAAAGTTGGACTCCTCCTTTCTCCACCCTTTCAATGGCATCTTGCCTTTCTAGAGGAGATAATAACCCGTTTATAGCTGCTGCCTTTGTGATATCAAAACGGTTTTCAAGGTTCTCAACTTGATCTTTCATTAACGACACCAAGGGAGAGATAACAACTGTTAGTTGACGAGACAGAGAGCCTTTCATTAAAGCTGGTAACTGAAACGTAAGTGACTTACCTCCTCCTGTGGGAAAAACAGCCACAAAGGATCTTGCACTCAAGCCGGCCCGAACAGTTTTTTCTTGCAAACTTATGTCTTCATTAGGATCAAAGCTTCTAAAATCTTCATATCCAAAATAGCTTTGTAAAGCTTTTTTAGGGTTTAGATATGAATTACAATAAGTGCAAGTTTCTTTACCACAAAATTTAAATCTAACATTATCTAATATCTCTTGTGTTTTAGGAAGTGTGTTACTAACCCAATAAGCTAAAACAGATTTATCTTCTTTGGTATTTATTAATGAAAAAGCATAAGCTAATTCAATAGGATATTCTTTTACTAATTGAAAAATATTGGAGCTATCGCAAATTTTACTTTTAAATAAATTTACTATTTCAGTAGCAGCATCTAGATTGCTCATCTGAAAATCAATCAACTCTAAAAAACCCGAATACGCATCAGATCCAGTAAGTAATCTGACATAAATTTGCTGTACATTTTCTTCTAATTCCTTGAATCTATTGAGTTCATCTATTAATAATTGCCTTGTTAATTTGCAATCTGATAAGGGGTTGTTATAATCACTATCGTTAACGATTTTATACCCTTTTACAAGTTTATGGTAAGGATTATCACAAAATAATAGTGTGGACCATAATAGTGTATCAACTATCTTTTTATGTTTAAAAATGTCATTTCCTAGTACCCTTTCCAATAAAGGAATGTCGTGTGCAACTATATTATGACCGCAGATATATTCTGCTTGGTGTATCCAACTTTTAAGTTTCGTAAATTGACTTTCATGTAATTCTTGTCCATTAAAAAGAGCGCCAATATCCTTTATTTTTCCTTGTTTGGTAGTCTCAATGTCTATATATAGAACTTTATTCATCATAATTGATTGATACGCTGTAATGTTTCCATTTCTCCAATACTCGAAACCTGTCCATATATATCAACATCGGTTGATACTCTTGATAATTCTGCACCTTCATCTCGAGCATAGATACTTATAATTACGACGGTTTGGGTATCATTATTCATGTTACAATCTTTCTTTCAAAAGTGAAATAGCTAAATTTTGTTCTCGTACTTTACCCACTCTAATGGCATCTACTAGCGCTAAAATCTCGTGTAAATTTTGATCGTTTAATACCGCTTTGGGCACGGATTTATACAATGGCTGAATAGCTTGCCCACGCATATTGCCCCTAGCGTAAGGCCAAACATAATTCTGGTCACTTTGTATTTTATTATTCAATGGTGGTGCCGAATGAGCAGTTGCAATACCTCTTACAAGAGCACCAGGTTGTTGTGGAAAAACATATTTAATTCCATATTGTAAAAACTCTAACAAATTGAGCAGGTTCACTCGCTTGCGACTTGCATCTATTAATCCTGAATATTTTGATCTTGATAAGCATTCGGAGATTTCGGACTGGCTAATATTTAAATCTTCTGCAAGTGTATGTTGAAACCATTTTTGCTTTTCTAAAGTGCATATTTTTAAGAGAATTAAAATATCCTGTGGTTTTAAAGTGTTATTGCTTTTCATCATATTGCGTATTGCGATATGTAATAATAAGCTAATTTTTGTTATATATTAAAATTCATAACTATAATATCGCATATTGCGATATACGATATCCTTAACTAAGCATTAGTTTTAAGGCTCAAAAGACATAAAAGATCTTTTGCATCAAAGTAAAAATTGCGGTATGTTCTAAGGGTTAGATTAAGGAAAATCGTATTTTCAAAGCCTTAATGGAATGTTATAATTTTAAAACTTTCGATTCGCATCTGGAACCTGAAAGCTTGTTTTAGGGTTTAGGGTTTAGGATACTAAAAAATATCTATAATCTTAAAACACCTCTAAAAAATTTAACACCCCATGCATCTGCTCAGTAAACAAACAGCGCTCAAAAACCGCTGAAGATTATGTTGCCTCAAGGTATAGTAAGCACGAGATTTTGAGCGCAGAAACAAATATAAAAATATGCAGAACAAAGGACAATACTGCACCGCCCGAAGATTTATCAGAATGGGCAAATGGGATCTATTGGATGGAATGCAGGTATTTTCAACAGTACTGAAAATGAAACTATGTTTCCATTTCAATACTAGCCCGAATGACAACAACCCATGAACAGCGCATGTAAAAGCAACTCCCGCAAATTCCTCGGATCTACTCAAAAAAATGAATTCGCGGTGTTTCGATGCATTACACCTACCACTAAAATAAGCGCATTCGCAGTTTTAGCTAATTGTAACGTGCCTCAAGAACCAAAAGTCCCGATTTAGCGTTTCAAAAGCTTCAGTGTTTGTTGTCCTGATGCTGTTTTCAATCTTAAAATATAGAGGCCTGAACTTAGGTTCGAGGTGTCGATTGTAGTGTCATTTTTCAGCTGAATTGGGAGCACATTACCCAAAATATCGTAGAGCAGGACTTCGGAAATTGGAGCAACCGATTCCAATTGAATCAGGTTATCAAACGGATTCGGATACACTTTGATGGTGTTAGCTACCACTTCTGAAACATCCAAAGTCGCACACTGCGGATTAGTACCTTCCAGCATTGAAAGTGTGCCGTTATCTATGGACCAGTTTTCCCAAGTGCCACCAAAACCAGTTTCCCAATCGGATAAGTCGAAATAATTGGGACCCCCATAAGTACCCGGTACTTTATAGACTTTCATGGCCTCGCCATTTCGGTTCCAAGTAACAGGAGTTCCGGCCTCAACAGTTTCTGGTGCATAATCTGAAACGCAATTGGCTTGTAAAAAGTAGGCGTATTCCGGATAATCGGGATATTCGCCGTAAACGTAAGCTTTTCCGTTGGGCTCCACACATACCGCGGTATAATCATTACAGGCGATCCCAAAGGAGCGCGTGCCATTATCTTGTACAAATCGTGCCAAAAACACGCTTTGACGACCCTGACGGTCACGGTCGGCAAAATGGGAGTCGGCAATGACGTTTTCCATAAACGGCACTTCCAAGAAATCATTATAGCCCATGGTCACTCGGGGATGGTAAGGGTTGCTCAAAGCCACATCGGATTCCACAGTGCCGAATTCCCCAGAAAAATAAGAGCTTCCCATGATTGCCATGCCCGCACTTGTACCACCAATCACCCCTTGCTTCACGTTGATAAATTCGTTGAGCGCCGTTTCCATGGCATTGTCCTTAAAGTAAGAGACATAATCAAATTGATCACCTCCAGCAAACCAAATCGCCTCTGCATTGGCCACTTTAGCCAAAACCACAGGATCGGTCGCCCCTGCCGCGTTGTTGATCACAAAGGTGGTTACCGAATTGAGGGTCACGCCCAAATCACTATAAAAATAATCGTTGTAGCCATCGCTACCAGTAGCGCGCAACACCAGCACATCACCACCATTGGCCTTATTGAGAAACCAAAGCATGGCCTCATCATTTTCCGTAGCGCCACCCATCAAGCAAATGCCTGCTTCATGGTTAGTGCTTATATCTGTGCTGCTGCCCGTGGTATACTCGGTATAATTTTGGGCAAAAACACCCAGACTTAAACTGAGTGCTAAAATGAGTAGTGTTTTTTTCATGAGTCAATTATTTTTATGTTTAATTATGTATGTCAATTAGTTAGTCAGCATCAAGTCTTATTCTTGGCTATTGGCCTTTAGCTCTTAGCTCTCAATTCCAAAATCCAGTTTTCTAAATCAAATCAATATGCCACTCATCAAGTCAGCCTCAAGTCTAGACTCTAGCCTCTAGCCTCTAGCCTCTATTTTCTTTTTCACAGCTCACAGCTCAAAGCTCAAAGCCCAAAATTCCAAAATCAAACTAATAAGCCATTCATTAAGTCAGCCTCAAGTCTAACCTCTAACCTCTAATTTCCTTTCCAAGGCTCATAGCTCAAAGCTCATGGCTCTTGGCTCTTAATCAAATCAAATCAATATGCCACTCATCAAGTCAGCCTCAAGTCTAGACTCTAGCCTCTAGCCTCTATTTTCTTTTTCACAGCTCACAACTCAAAGCCCACAATTCCCAAATCAAACTAATAAGCCATTCATTAAGTAAGCCTCAAGTCTAACCTCTAGCCTCTACCCTCTATCCTCTATTTTCCTTTCCAAGGCTCATAGCTCAAAGCTCATGGCTCTTGGCTCTTAATCAAATCAAACCAATATACCACTCATCAAGTCAGCCTCAAGTCTAGACTCTATCCTCTAGCATCTAGTTTCCTTTCCATGGCTCACGACTCACAGCTCACATCTCACAGCTCAAAGCTCACAGCTCAAAACTCTACCCTCTCTATTCCCCCAGTTCCTTCTTCATCAACCGATACATCAAAACCGCAGTAATTTTCGCCTGGGTGGCAATTGTATTGAGATCGCCGGTTTCTTCAATGGTATGGTCGCCAGAACCACCGGTAAGGCCTAGTCCGTCGAGTGCCATCTCCACATGACCTGAAGTAAAGGAGATATCGGCGGCACCCGCATTTCTCGGGTTCACGGCTTCCACCGGACCAAATCCCAAATCCTGACTTACGCCATCGTAAATGCCCAAAAGTTTGGTATTGCCTTCGGTTAAAGCTAATGGCGGATACCCTTCATCATTGAAGATCAATTCCGCAGTGGTTTTGGGATAATGCGCCTGAACGATTTTCGTCATGACGTCCTGCGCCTTTTTCAACTGTTCTGGGCTAACTGCTCTAATATCGCCGTGCACCACCGTTTTTTCTGCTACGACGTTGTTTTTACCGAAAGCTGTTCCGCCAGTGAGGTCGTCGTTGATTGTGATATCTGTTCCGCCTAATATAAATCCGGGATTAAAGGTCAGGTCCTTTTCATTGGCCAATTGCAGATAAAATTCATTGAGGATGCGTGAGGTTTCGTAAATAGCGCCTACGCCAACCTCTTTTGAAAACACCTGTGAGGAATGGGCTGGCTGCCCTGTAACCGTCAATTGCCAATCGGAAGACCCTCTTCGGGACACCACAATGGTTTTCGGATTGTTATCCCCGTTTTCAAAACCCAGCGCAATATCAGCACGTTTGGCAGCATCTATGAGGTCTTTTTTGGATAATTCCAGCGGAGAACCACTTTTTTCCTCGTCACCGGTCATGATGATTTCAACAGACATGTCCTCCAAAACGCCAGCATCTTTTAAGGCTTTCATGGCTAAAATGATGATGACATCGCCACCCTTCATATCGGCAACACCAGGTCCTTTCATCATGGAATCGTCTAGCATGATGAACTCTTGAAACGGACTATCCAATTCAAAAACCGTATCCAAATGCCCGATCATCAAGAATTTTGGCCCTTTTTTACCGGTTGTCTTGGCGATGAGATGGCCTGCGCGATCGTAGGCTTCTCCAGAAGTCAATTGCGTTTCAAAGCCAAGCTGGTCGAGTTCTTCTTTATATAGGGTTCCAACGGCTCGCACACCCTCAAAATTCATGGTGCCACTGTTGATGTTGACCGTTTTCTTAAGTAGTGCTATGGAGGCCTCTAGGTGCTTATCTACCGATTTCAGAATCTTTTTTTCCATTTTGTCTTGTTGTGCCATACTCAAGGTACAGAATGCTAAGCTTGCAAAAAGGCTAATCTGTTTTAATTGTGTGTTCAAAATCATGTGTTTATTTTAGTGTAAAACTGTCGCCGGGAAGATAGATATTCAATGCCAGACCTTGGGCACCCAACTTCCCGTTTTTTTCTGTTTTGGACCGATCGGGATTTTCAAATACGATCACTTGCGACTCCCCAATAACCTCAGCCGATTTACCAATTACCAAAATGGCTGTAGACTCGTCAATCCCAATCCCCATAAGCTCTGGATGCTCAATCACAGCGCTAATCAACCGGTTATAACGACTGCGTTTCACAAAATGCTGATCGATGAGCACGTTGTTGAGCATGCCCAAACCTGTTTTCAATTCAATGTTTTCAGATTCGATGTTTCTAAAAGTGGATGCGTATTCTGGATGCTTCAGTTCATTTCCGGTAATCATCATTTTACTCATTACGGCTGCTCCGGCACTGGTTCCTGCGAGCAAACTACCATTCTCATAAGCCTCATGAATCGCCTTTTCCGCAGTGGTTCCTGCAACGATGTCCATAAATCGGTTTTGATCGCCTCCTGAAATATAAATCAGTTTGGCCTTTTTAATGGAATCCAATTTGGCTGAACCCAAGCGTTCTCCCTTTGCAAACTGCAAGCCGTGAACGTTATTGATTCCCACTTTTGTGAACTGCATTTTGGCGTAATAGACTGCCGAATCTGGCTCCACACTCGACATGGGCAATATAATGCCGTAGCCCTCTTTATCAATGCCAGATTCCTTGATGATGCGATCAATCATCGCCGCAGGTCTTGAGCCGCCGCCAATAATGACCAATTTTCCTTGGGCATCAGATTCTTGAGCGCAAGCTGAAAACTGAAACCCAGCAATAAGCATTACGACTAAACATAGTATATTTTTCAAAATCATCTCCTTTTTAAAATTAGTATGTGTTGCATTAGAATCACGGAATTTCATGTTGTAGTTCGATCACAATCAATGGTTTCCAATTCAAACCTTTCAGGTTTTGAAAAACTGAAAGGTTCTAGATAAGCTGCTCATCAACTATCCAGAATCAAGTCTTTTCCCAATCGCCCACAAGACGCTTTCTTAATTCTTAGTACTTTGTACTTTGTTCTTAATTCTTATAGTCTCAACCCAAACAGCAGTCTTGACTAATTGATAATCACAATCCCCCGAGTATCGCTTGAAGCCTGATAATACAATTCGGTTTCAGAGCCATCAAGGTTGGCGCGCATAAGCGCATCTGTATCGCGGTCGCCCCAATACATCTTATTTTCAGAGGCATCGAAACCAATGCCGTAAACCACACGTCCTATTCCCGTAGCGATGGTAGTGATGTTGGTACCGTCTAAGGCTGCAGATTTAATGCGAATATCGCCAGACCCCACATATTCGTCATAATAGATACGATCACCAATCACGCTCATGCTGCCGGTCTCAATATCTGGAATAACCAAGGTTTCATTGGACCCATCTAGGTTTTTTGACCAAATGCCACCAGAGTAATTGCCCCAAAATAATTTCCCGCTTGGTGCGTGTATCGCGACACCTTCAGGATCATTGGTTTGACCGGTTACAAAATCTTCCCTGTCATTGACATCGGTACTTCCCAAATCGGTGCTTTGAATTCCAGAACCCGTTGTCCAGTACAACTTGTCAGCATCATAATCTATAGCCATGCCAATAGGATCACTTAAACCACTTCTGAAATCTTCAAAATCAGAACCATCGGTGTTGCATCGGTAAATCTTACCAGCATCCAAATCACTGATGTATAATTTTTCATCTGAAGCATTGTAGACGATTTCATAAGCCGCCTGAGGTGCTACGTCTGCCAAAGGTGTGAAAATTGGCGCTTGGTCATTGATCAAGCCCTGAAAAAGCTGATTCCCATTTGTAAAATAAATAGGCGTGCCCACGGCATTCGGATCTTTGACCACGAGCGTGATAATTTCCTCCCTAACTTCCAAGGAAGCAGAGGTGGTCACCACCAATTTTACCTCATAAGCACCTGCCTCTAAATACGTATAGCTGGGACTGACCTCTGTGGAAGAATCGCCATTGCCAAAGTTCCAGTAATAGGTAGGCTCACCAACGGCTTGCGGCACGATGGAGGTATTTGTGAATGTTACCGTGGCTGGCGCAAATTCGTCGTTATCTATGGTATAAGTAAACTTTGGTACCGTGCTCGCTGCTGGTACCGGAAAATCATCGTCGGTACAGGAAACAAAACAACTTCCCAAACCCATGAACAGTAATACAATTGAAAAATATCTCATCATGATCTTATTTTATTAGTACAATTCCTCTTGGGCTCGCAAGGCCACTGGCTAAGACTTCACGTTCGCTCCCGTCTAGATTGGCGCGATACAACTCTCCAGAATCCCTCCCAGACCAATATAATTTGTTGTCTTCATTATCGATTTGGATGCCATAGATGCGTGTGCCATCGGTATCCACAGTTTGAATGTTGGAGCCGTCCAAATTTGCCACATTGAACGTGCCGGCATTTTGATCGTCAAAATAGACCTTATCATTTACCGTATCTACCGCAATGGCATAACCGTAAATCCCGGAAATAATGATTTGCGGATTCGAACCATCCAAATTAGCCTCATATAAATCTTCGTTATTCACTTCGTAAGCATACATTTTACCATTTTCAACATCAAGTGCCAAAGCTCTCCATTGTGCTGAAGGCAAATTCAAGACATTTTCGGGGCTAGAACCATCCAAATTAGCTCTAGAGACATTGCCGTCGTCATCTACCCAGTAAACTTTAGCGTTGACCTCATCAATTTGAACCGCATAAGGATCACCAATACCACTCACAATGGTTTCAGGGTTGGCACCATCAAGATCTGCCCTCCAAATATTTCCGAAGGGATAGGTGTCAAAATCACTGAAATAGATCTTTTCGTTAGTGGCATCGTAAGCCAGACCAACACCTCCTTTGCCTACAAGATCCACAAGATCGGTAGTTGTTCCCGAACCATCAAGAGTCAAGTTCCTTATAAATTCATCGCCCAAACTAATGTAATAAAGCGATGCAGGCGCTTCTGGAGCCATGGCCAAAGTGATCTCTTTCGTGCTGGTGTTGGAGCCAAAAGCCGAGGTTGCGGTTAGCGAAACGGTATAGCTGCCTTCGGAAGCATAAGTGAAGGCTGGGTTTTCTTCTGCGGAAGTTGTGCCAGCCCCATCTCCAAAATTCCAACTAAAACTGGTTGCTCCAACGGAAGTATTCGTGAACTGTACCGGCAAACCGGCGCTCAAATTCTCTTCATCTTCCACTGAGAAAGAACTGGCTGGGGTTACGGTAATTTCCATATTTGAAATTGTGGAACCTCCCGATCCGGTTGAAACCAAACTTACCAAAAACACATTGCTGCTGGTATATGATTTTGTTGGCGACACTTGCATGGACGTGGTACCATCTCCAAAACTCCATTTGTAAGCGGTGGCATTTTCCGAGTTGTTGGTAAATTGAATGGTTTCGCCAATGGCCACTTCTGAAGCGCTTACGGTAAATTCCGCTTGGGATTGTGGTGGCAAGGTGTCGTCGTCATTCTGGCAAGAAAAAATTGCCAAGACCATGAGACTTAAAATGGCGTATCTGTATAAAATTGTTTTCATAATCTGATTTTTTATTGGCGTTAGTATATTAGTATCATTATTTTTTGTAAAAAAATTTACGACTTCGTTCAAATCTATTTCCCTCAATGGGTGTTGCTACTTTCATATCATGAAACTCATTTCTCACAATTTTCATCAACAAAATCAATACCTGATCAATGCGTTAGAATCAAGTCTTGTTTCATGGGTCTCGTAGCGCAGCGGTCTTGGAATTTTTTTTAATATCCTGGATTTTGAACCATTGCTGGATCGTTATTGGTTTGGATTTCATCAAAGGGAATTGGGAATAAGGTCTGGTTCACACTGGTCACATTGAACAAAACGTCAACGGCCCTATCGGTTCTTACCAAATCAAACCAGCGATGGCCTTCAAAGGCAAATTCCACACGTCGTTCTTTTTCTATAGCACTTATCAATTGGCCCACATTGTTACTGGTAATATTTGATAGTCCTGCTCTGGCGCGAATGGTATTCAAATCGGCCTTGATTTGCGTGACCTCTGGCGCTGTTCCTTTTGCCAGAGCTTCCGCACGTATCAAATAAAGATCTGCAAGACGCAAGACGATAAAATTATCGGCGCCTAGGCTTAAATCATCGTACTTGATGGCATAGGCTAAAATTTCCGCGAAAGCGATACTGGTGTCAAAACGCGTGTCGCCTGCTTCATAAGCTTCCAAGAGATCTGCGGAAGGTTGCACCTCACGACGCCCATTGAGTGAACGCGGGAAATTGTACTCGGCAATGCGGTTACGCTCCAATTGTGAGAAGGAAATCTCAAAGATGGATTCTGCGGTATTTTCTTCAGCAAAAATATCGGCATAATTAGGAAGTAGGCTGTAACCGCCTTCATCAATCACTTCCGAAGCCATGCTGGCGGCCTGCGCATAATTTTTCTGATAAAGATAAACGCGTGCCAAAAGGGCTTTCGCTGCATATTTGGAACCTCTGGTTTTTGTGCCGGAACTTGGCATGTTTTCGGCAGCAAAAGTCAAGTCTGAAATGAGCTGTGCATACACGGCATCTAAAGGCGCTCTTGGAGCATCGAGTCCTGTAACCCCAACGGTTGGCGTCAATTTCAAAGGAATCGCACCGTAATAACGGGTCAGGTCAAAATGGTTCATGGCTCTTATGAAATAGAGTTCGGCCAAAGCTTCATCCTGTTCTTCCGCAGACATGTCGGCAATGCTTGGCACTTTAGCGATGACGTTGTTGGCCACGTTGATGCCATCGTACATAATCGCCCACATGTTGCTACTGCTGCCGTTTTCTGGAAGCAGGTTGTTGTTGTCTACCTCGGCATATTCCAATGCAGTGGCATCAAGCGGATGGGAAAGATTATCGGCCGCCAGGTCAGCAAAAATGCTATAGGTCCTGCCGTAGTAACTCAGACTCTGAAAGGAAGCATAAGCTCCCAAAATGCCTTTGTCAATATCTTCTTTGGTTTTAAAGGCCTCTGCGGCCGATATGGAATTTTGTGGTTCCACATCCAGCACATCACAGGAGTAAACTGCCATGCATGTAATCACTATATAAAGTATGTTTTTCATTTTTTTACATTTTAAGATTAACGCCCAAAGTGATGGTCTGCGCTTGCGGATAGGTAAAGAAATCGGTACCAATGACCGAATTGTCGTCGCCTCTATAATTGACCTCTGGATCTAAACCCGTATAATTTGTGAATGTGAACATATTCTGCGCACTCACATACACACGAATGGATTCGAAAAAGGACTTATCCAGCGCCCTTTTATCTACAGTGTAGCCTAAGGTCACGTTCTTGATTCTCAAATAAGAGCCATCTTCCAAAAATCTTGAGGATACGCGTTTGTTCTGGGCTGCTGCCACGGCATCGGTGGTTGCTCTCGGGATATCGGTAATATCGCCGGGTTGCATCCAACGTCTGGTAACGGCTGCCACTTGGTTGTCGCCACCTTGAAGGGATTCTAAGAACAAGCGGGAGCCATGAAACACATCGTTTCCATAAGAGCCTTGAAGAAACACCGTTAAATCAATGCCTTTATAGGAAAAATTATTTGTGAGACCCCCAATAAAATCGGGATGCGGATCTCCAACAATCGTGCGATCTGCGGATGTGATGACCCCATCAAAATTGGTGTCGGCATAGACAATATCCCCTGTTGAAGGATCCACGCCCAAGGATTCAAAACTGTAGAACACACCAATGGGCTGGCCTTCCATAATGCGATTGCCACCGCGCCCAATATCATCTATGGGTTGGCCATTATACAACTCTAAAACCTTATTGCGATTGCCTGAAATATTGAATTGGGTGTTCCACTTGAATTCACCTATAAAATTCTGTGAGGCGATTGTAAGTTCAATCCCTTTATTTTCCACCTTACCCACATTTTCGGTAATGGATGAGAAGCCTGAGCTTGGCGGCAGCGGGCGACTCAACAATAAATCGTTGGTTTGTTTATCATAATAATCGGCAGTGAGCGTGATGCGATCCTTAAACAAGCCCAAGTTAAGCCCAATGTTCAATTGTGTGGTACTTTCCCATTTTAAATCGGGATTGGGAATGTTGCTCGGAAAAATTGCTGGCGAACCACCATAAGAGGTGTTTCCGTAGAGTTCTGAAAACAAAAACGGACTAATATCATCATTCCCGGTCAAACCATAACTCACACGTAATTTGAGGTCTGAAATGACCCTGGAGTTTTTCAAAAATTCCTCCTGCGAGGCGCGCCAAGCCAAAGATGCTGCTGGGAAGAACCCCGTTTGATTGTTCTCGCCAAATTTGGTGGAGCTATCAAATCTACCCGTTACTGTCGCAATGTATTTATCACTGAAATTATAATTGACCCGCCCAAAAGAAGATCGTAAACCTTCGTCTGCAGCACTGGCACTAGCTGAGACAATGGTGGCTGCAGAATTGATGTACTCCAAATCATCATCGGCAAAATCCTGACCCCTAATAAAGGAGGATCTAAAATTGCGCTTCTCAAAGCTGTAACCTACCAAGGCCTCAATTTTATGCTGCCCAAAACGCTTGTTGAATTTCAACAGATTATTGGAAACAATGTTGGAGATATTACTATAAGTCTCAAAACCGAGTCCGTTAAATTTTGCGCCTTGCACCGTTCTAGTCGATTCGTAACCATGCTCTCTAAAGTTGAGAAAATCAACTCCCAATTTTGAAGAAAGCGTAAGGTAATCTGTGATGTAATAATCGAAATAGAAGTTAGAGTTCGTTCTGTAGGAGAAATTCTCATTGATGGCTTCATTGGCAATGGACAAAGGATTGGAGTAAGGCCCATCTTGATTGTAAGAACCATCTTCATTAAACACCGGAAAAATAGCCGGTGTTGATATCCCGTTTGGCAATGGCCCGTGCAAGGATTGGTCACTCTCCACCCTATCGGTCTTGGCATAACTTAAGCCAATACTTGCGCCAATCTTGAACTTATCTGAGATTTGATGGTCCACATTCACACGTGCATTCACACGGCTGTAATCAGTGCCAATCAAGATGCCTTCCTGTTCGAAAAGCGTGCCGCTCATAAAAAACTGGGTCTTTTCTGTACCACCTCTGGCAGACACCTCATAGCTATTTATAGGTGCTGTTCTAAAAATCACATCCTGCCAATCGGTATCCACTTGGTTGTTATTTATTTGCTCCTGGGTAAAAACCGTGGAATTGGTCAAATCATTGCGGTATTCCATCCATTCTCTGGCATTTAGCATGTCCAATTTATTCCAAGCCCTCTGCATTCCAGAATAGGCATTTACAGACACTACCGTTTCCTGTACCTTCCCGCGTTTGGTGGTAATGAGCACAATGCCGTTGGAAGCCCTTGCCCCATAAATGGCGGTGGCCGAGGCATCTTTCAAAATACTGATGGATTCAATATCACTCGGGTTAAGATCGGTCAATGCACTTGCACCTTGGCCAGAATAGCCAATTTGACCGTAGTCTCCTGTGGTAACGGGAATGCCGTCAATGATATATAAGGGCTGACTCGAGCCGCTAATAGAGGTTAAACCTCTAATACGCACCGACATTTCCCCACCAGGCGTCCCAGAGTTTTGGCTAACCTGCACACCAGCCGCTTGACCTTGGAGCACCGCATCTACAGAGCCCAAAGGCAAATCTTCGATTTGTTTTGCAGAGACCGTTGTGATGGCATCACTTATCAATGCTCTCTTTTCAGTACCATAACCAATAACCACAATTTCCTCCAAAGCTGTATTGTCCTCAAGCATGGTAATATTAAGCTCACTTTTACCTTCAATCGACACCTCTTGTGCCACATAGCCCAAATAGGTTACGACCAGCGTCTTAGTGTCTATTGGCACATCCAGTTTAAAGTTTCCATCAAAATCGGTAGAAGCACCTTTAGTGGTGCCTTTAACAATCACTGTTGCTCCCGCCAAAGGTGTTCCGTTGGGATCGCTAACGGTTCCCGTTATCTCTCGCAACTGTTGGTTGGTTTTCAATGCTTCAGCAGGCGTCTCAAGCTTACTCTTGATCACGATTTGGCGCTCATTGATCATGTAGGTCAAATCGGTATCGGCCAAAGCCTTATCCAGAATTCCAGCTACCGTAGATGCTTTCAAGTTAAGCGACACCCTATAATCAAAAATAGCGTCCTTATAGAAGAAAATGTACTCGCTCTTGCTTTGGATTTCCTTAAACAATTGCTCTAAACTTACATTAGTCACACTAATGTCCATTTTAGTCTGCGCCTCTGAAGTGTTGGCAAAGGCAGTGCCCAAGCCAATCGTAATCAATAGTAAGAAGGTTCGTATCATGTGCCCCAAATAATAATTGAAAGAGTTTATCCTTGGCATAGGACAAAGGTTCTTAGTTTTATTCATAATTTTGTGTTAGTGGTTAATATTGCTGTGCTACAGTGGTATTTTTATCATGGCTGGAGGATGTTGACGCATCTTCCGGCTTTTTTTTATGGTTTGTATGCGCTATAAATTTTGTTTTAGACTAATGATTAATTTATGGTCTGCAGTGCGTTCGTAAGTAAATCCAGGAGTTTCGGCGGCCTTGATGGTTTCCATCACGCTTTCGATATTGTCCTTCACATCCAAATACCCAGAAAAAGTCTCATTGGCCAAGGCGTCATCGGCAATGCTTATTTCAACATTGTAATACCTTGAAAGTTTCTTCATGATGGATTTCAAGGCATCGTTCTTAAAGATAAACACCCCATCGCGCCATGAAAAATAGCGTTCCACATCAACCTGGCTTTTTTGCACCTCCCTATCGTTTTTATTGAAGGCAGACAACATCCCAGGCTTAATCTTAACGCTTTTTTGAGTGTTGAAAAGCGCATTGGTTTTATAATTTATTTGCACGCTTCCGCTTTTAAGAACGGTGTAAATAGCTGCGTCATCCTTATAATTGCTCAGGTTGAACACCGTGCCCAATACTTGTAGGTCATGGTTTTTAGATTGTACGTGAAAAGGTTTGTTTTCGTTGTGGCTCACTTCAAATATCGCCTCACCTTCCAAATAGACCTCTCTTTTTTCCGCAGCAAATTTTGCAGGAAACACGAGCTTAGAACCAGAGTTGAGCCAAACCTTACTGCCATCGGAAAGTGTGATCTCTGAACGTTTCCCATAGGGCACCAGCAGTGTATTGTAAACAATGGCTTCGGAAGGGTTTGCATTTTGGTTGAGCGCTTTCGAGTCTCCAATTCGCACTTCCTTACCAGTTGTGGAATAACTTATCTTGGCGTTTTCTTCTGAAACATTGACCTTATGTTGATCGTTTAATATCAATTGAATCTCTTGCCCCGCCGGAATGTCTTTTTGGGAGGCTACAAAATGTTCAATCCCAGAAGCATTTGCACCACTGCCACGAAGCACAGAGAACGTAACCAGCAATAACACCACTGCCACCGAAGCGCCAACACCAAACCTAAACACGCGCTTTTTACGCTTATAATGGTAAATGGAACTGAAAATACGATGCCTTAAATGCAATTTATCCTTAGTGGAAAGGGGTTCAGAATTAAACGGATTCTTATTTTTTTGTGTCATATCAGATTTTAGTAACAACGAAATTAGCTTCATTGAAATCGGCTTTCGGCATGAAACCGCAAACCTCTCTATAACTATAAGTCAGTAGTTTCTGTTTTATAGACAGTTTTTTTGAAAAAAAATAAATTTAGCTGCGTATCATTCAGCAGTAAAAAAAATTAGGTTAGGCTTTAACCCTTTCCCACTAGGGGTTGAGCGTGTTTTTAAAGCTAGGATTTGCCTTTGGAAATTTTTAAATAATTGTAATCCGAAAAAGAATCAAGACCGTCCCGAGCGATCGGGACTGTGAGAACAAAGAACAAAGACTTAATAGTAACTAGCTGGCAAGCAGTTAAAATTTGTATTGAAAATGTCCTCTCACTTTCGATGAAATTATTTCAGAAAAAGCAAGGTGTCAACTTAATAGGTTCTTAAAACCCATGCTTAAAAGGGTTAATTATCGTAAAACTCTTAATCGGACACTATTGTTTTTAAACAACAAGATTCAAAAATCTGGCAAATGACTATAACGGTTTATAAGTAATACACGCATCCCGAAAATTATCGGAAGGAGCCAACTATTGACCTGAAGCCTCCATTTTATAGGAAGAATGTGAAGAACAGATGCATTTGCTTCCGTAAGGATTTGATTGCCCTATAGATGGTGGTTCTAGAAGAAGCCACTGAAATTTGCATGATCTCGGCGATTTCCTCGTAGGAGTGGTTTTCGGTAAATCTTAGAAACAAGCTTTTTCGCTGTTTTTTGCTGAGCGAGCTCATGGCTCTGGTAAGTTTGTAGGAACGCTCGTTCTTGATTTCGTTCTCAATGAGCCCCTGTTCTACAGAAGCTTGGCAATGGGCGAGGGTTTGAGGGATTTCTGAGGGCACTTCCCTCAGTTGTGATTGGCACTTCTTTAAAATCGTATTCTTGAGTGACCGCATGAGGTAATAGTCCACAGCGTCGGTTTTGGCAAGATTCTTCCGGTATTTATAAAGATTGAGAAATACATCGTGAATGCCGTCCATAACCACAGCTTTATCGGGAGTGAACTGCATGCCATAGGTAAACAAATCATCACTAAACGCATCGTACAACTTCCCCAAGGCATCCAAATCACCTTGCTGGAGTTTTGCCCAAAGCTGCACTGATTTATGCTGATTCTGTTTCAAAGTATGAGGCGTTGGAAAATTTCAAGTTTAACTGCATGTAATCCCTATATCTGTTGCAAAAGATTCCTGCGATTAAATAATAGGATCAGCGAAATTTAAAGCAAAGCTAAGGTTTTACAAAATTTTGTTTTGCAAATATTCTCAGCCTAAGCCGATTTCACTTGAGCGAAATTTTGTGAACGCCTAAAACATCCACATCAATCCTTAGATTTTATTCTGATAATACGCCAACACTTTTACCCGAAGTGCATATTCATACTTGACGTTCGCCAAATTGATTTGGGCAGTATCCAAATTGTTTTTGCTGATGATGTACGCCATGCTATTGGTTGTTGAATCGAATATCATTGTATCGAGGTGTTCACAGCTTTTGAAATGTAACCGGTTATTTTAAGACATTGAGCACAATGTCATTTACATAATAGTTAGTCCTACCTATCTTAAATTTAGTAAGATGGCCATCTTCTGCCAATTGGTTTAAATAATTAGCCGCAGTGATACGTGATATGACTAACTCCTTTTGTAGAAACTCTATGCGCTTTAGGCAATAGCTTGCCCACTTTCAAAGTTTCTAAATCTTGAGGATAGGGCACATTTTGGAGTTTCCAAGTCATTTATATTCGGTTTCTGAGGCCTGATTATATATCAAGATAATTCGATTTTCTTTACATATTGTATTTATAGGTATAAAGAAGCGCAATAATCATACATATTGATTTTTCGCCTAACGCAATACGCTTTCAACAGGATAAGACTTTTGTATGTTATTAAGGGCACAGCATCAATTTGTTACCCGAACATTCGAAACTCTTAATTGTCCTCCCTAAGCTCCAAGAGGGTTTATTTTGTCTCATCTTTGAGACTAAATCACTATGGCCTAAAGTACCATAGATTTTTTGAAACAGACTGAAAGTCTGTTGAATTCGTGAAATCAACAGTATCTCATTGAGTGCGCATTAAGGGAACAACAGATTTCGTGAATACCTTCCTATCGGACAGGCAGATCCGTGTAATTCGTGGCTAAACTATTTCTTGAAGCTAAAGCGAGATGCACTAAAGCACATCGTTTTGACTTTTTTTGAGACCAATAAAACCAGCTCTCCTTGCCATCTATCGGCACATTCATTCTGCCTCAATCATTTTTTTATTGCGCGCTCTCACGAAACTGCAAGCCTAAAACATCCACATCAATCCTTAGATTTTATTCTGATAATACGCCAACACTTTTACCCGAAGTGCATATTCATACTTGACGTTCGACAAATTGATTTGGGCAGTATCCAAATTGTTTTTGCTGATGATGTACGCCACGCTATTGGAAACACCATTGTTGAATCTAATTTCATTGATGCGGAAGGATTCTTCATAAGCCTCCACCTGATCCTGAAGCAGGTCATACCGTTGAAAGGCGGTTTGCATGGCATTATACGACTGGTTGACCGCTTGCTTGAGATCCAGTTTGGTCTGCTCTAAAGCTGTTCGGGCTTCGGCTTTCTTGATCTTTTCAAGCGCCACATTGTTCTTAGCCCTAAAGCCATTAAAAATTGGGATGCTCACCGCTACCCCTACTAAAGAATTGAGGTTGTTGTCAAATTGATCGCGATACGGAATTTCACTACTCAAAAAACTGGTTTGTTCAGTAAAAACAGAGTAGGCCTGATTATCAATATTCACAAAGTTACCGGTTTCAACGATACTGGTTCCCAAATCATTGAATAGTCGGGCAGCACTGGAAAAATTAGTGTTCAAATTGGCAAAGAGGCTTATTTCTGGAATGTATTGCGATTTGGCTACGGAGACCGCCTTTTCAGCTGCCGCCAAACTCAAATCACTTGCCTTAACCGAAGGAAACACCTCAAGCGCCTTTTGGTAAACAGCTTCCGCAGAAAACAGATAGGTTTCAAAATCCATTTCCATATTTAAAGGCGCCACGGTAATGGCCTCTTCCGCATTGACGAGGGTGTTGAGATTGATGAGTTCGGTTTCCAATGTATTCTTAGTTTCGGCGATATTTGCCGCATCCATGGCGATTTGCCCTTGCAGGTCGCGGTATTCGGCAGGATTGCCCGTTTCCTCTTCGTACAGACTTTTGAGTCGATCCAACTGACCTTGGGTGGTTTGCAATCGGGATTGGGCGAGCCTCACTAAATCCTGCGCATTCAAAACCTGAAGATAGGTCAAAGTCACATTGAGCACCAACAATTGTTTGGCAGCCTCTACGTCCATTTCCGCAGCTTCCAAATTGAGTTTGGCCTGTTTCCAACTGTTGATGAGTCTAAATCCATTAAAAATAGTGGCATCCAATCCCAGACCCGCATTGGAAAATATGAGTTCTTGGTTGGTGATGTCGTTCGTGAAAGGGTCGATGCTACGCCCATTACTAAGCCCTATATTATAGTTTCCGTTGATGTTGGGCAATAAAGCATTTTTACTCTGATTGAAGTTTATCGCTCTGCTCTGCTTCGCCAATTCCGAAGATTTTAGTTCGAGATTGTGTTCAATAGCCAAACTAATGCAGGCCTCAAGGCTTAGCGGAAGGCGGGTATCGGTTTGTGCGAAAATTAAAACAGTGCTGCTAAAAAATAGTACTACAAAAAGTTTAAGTCTCATGATTGATGTGATTGATGTGATTGATGAAAAAAATGTTTAAGTGCTTCAATTATTTAATGGGTAACTATTTTGATGTTCTAGACTCTAAATTGGATAAATCGACCAAAGAGCTAGAAGGTAAAAAGTAGACGCTAGAGCCTAGAGGCTAGAGACTAGAAGGTCTTTAAAATAAGAATTGGGCTTATAATTTGATACTTTCTGCCCTCCGTCTCCCGTCTCTCGTCTCCCGTTTTCCATCTCCCGTCTTCTGTCCAAAAATGACAATACAGTCGTCGTAAACGGCTCCCTACTTGTGATCTCGCCTTCCGTCGAGAAGGTGCAAGGTTCGCGACCCATAGGCGGCGTTGGTTTCAGAATGTGTGGCTTGTATGATGGTCACACCTTCTTGATTCAATTCCTTAAAAAGCTGCATGATCTCCTCGCCTTGGTTAGAATTTAGATTGCCGGTAGGCTCATCGGCCAGGATGAGTTTTGGTTTGGCCACCAAGGCCCGAGCGATGCCCACCAATTGCTGTTGCCCACCGCTCAATTGGGCGGGAAATAAATCCTTTTTACCCACAATGTTGAACCGGTCCAACATATCGGCCACCAAAGCTTTGCGCTCTGCAGATTTTATGTTTTTATAAAGCAATGGGGTTTCAATATTTTCATACACCGTGAGTTCATCGATAAGATGGTAGGCCTGAAACACAAACCCGATGTATTCCTTATACAATTTGGAACGGTTTTTTTCCTTCATCGCATGCACCGATTCGTCCAGGAACTTATATTCGCCTTCCTGAAATCCGTCCAACATCCCAATGACGTTCAGCAAGGTGGATTTCCCCGAACCAGAAGGCCCCATGATGGAAATGAATTCGCCCTCCTCTACTTCGAGATTGAGATCTTTGAGCAGAAAGACTCGGTTTCCGCCTTGGTTGACCCATTTGAAAATGTTGTTGAGTTCTAGTAACATATTTTTTTAATTTTAGTGTGTTATGATGGATTGTAAATGTTGATTCTTAACGATTCGTTTTAAAATTATCTTCTTTTTTTTCAGCATTTTAGAGGTATTAAAACTTGTGAATTATGGACACCTTCACAATCAACGTCACCAAAGACACTGCATAAGATTTGGAGAACAAAGCTCCGAAACTCCGATCGCACCTTGAAAATTATTTGGAAAAGCAGATTGATGAAATCATCCACAGAAGCAAATTCACGAAGCTCGATATTTTGCTGAAGGAAATAAGAAAAGAAGCGAAAGAAAATAGTCTTACGGAAGAAATTCTGAATGACATATTGAACGAAGATGACTGAATCTTTCGTTTTAGACACCAACGTATTCCTAAGCGCATTGCTTTTTGAAAATTCTAAACCTACACTTGCATACGAAAAAGCGAGAGCTTCCGGTCGACTTGTTGCAAGTGATACCACTTTAGAAGCATTTTTATCGTCATTTCCGCTTTTGTGATTGGATGAATGATTTTTTGTGTTTTTAATAGGAACTAAATTTAAATTATGGACCGTATTGTTATTGAAGTTTCTGAAGAAACGGCAAAAAAATGGAGATTGTCCTCGCCCGAAAAAAGAGAGCGAATTTCTCAACGGATGAACATTCGACTGAACCAAGAACTCTTGAAAGATTCGCCTGATGATTTTAAAAAATTTCTTGATGAAATAGGCAAAACCATTGAAGAAAGTGGCCTTACAGAGAAAATCCTTCAAGAGATTCTGGCTGAGAATGACTGATTTTTTTATTTTAGACACCAATGTTTTAATCAGTGCTGCCTTAACCCCCAATTCCACCAGTCGTAAAGTTTTGGACAAGGTTATGGGTTTAGGGGCAATGGCGTCTTCCAGAGAAACAATTACCGAATTCATGGACGTTTTGTATCGAAAGAAATTCGATACATAGTTTCTCTTTGAAGATGAGCGTATGGCCATAATTGATCGCATCGAAAGAAATAGCATAACCATTATTCCTGAAATCTCCATTACCGCCTGCCGCGACCCCAAAGACAACAAATTCCTAGAACTTGCAGTCGCCGCAAAAGCGTCCTGTATCATTACAGGCGATGATGATCTTTTGGTTTTGCATCCGTTTCGTAGTATTCCCATTTTCAATCCTTCTGATTTTTTAAGTTCATTTTAAAATAATTCCTTATCATTTCAAAAATGCTTTTTCTATTTTTTTACTGAATACTGCGACTGAGACTGAATACTTTTTTCATTCCGTCCTCAAACTCTTCACAGGATTTGCAATCGCCGCTTTTATCGCTTGGAAACTAACTGTAATCACGGTCAACAATAAGGCGCCCAATCCGGCAATCAAGAATACGCCTATTGAAATATCGGTTCTGTAAAAAAACTTCTCAATCCAATCACTCATAAAATAGTAAGCAAGTGGTGCGGCTATACAGATGGAAATTGCGATCAGAAGGATAAAGTCCTTTGAAAGCAGCAGCCATAAATTAGTGACCGTTGCTCCTAATACCTTTCGAACGCCTATTTCCTTTTTTCGTTGCTCGGCCATAAAAGAGGCTAACCCAAATAGACCGAGACAACTGATCAAAATCGCCAACAACGTAAATACTTTGGCAAGGCTAGCGATACGCTCTTCCGCAGCAAAGGTTTGCGCATATTCCTCATCCACAAAATCATAGCTAAAAGGCAGGTTGGGAAAATTTGTTTTGAATATTTTTTCTACGGAAGCTAAACTTTTGCTGGTTGCCTGATTGGGATTAAGCCTCAAATAATAAAAGCCGCCAGTACCATGACCAAATTGATACATTTGAGGTGAAACAGGTTCGTAAGCGGACTCATTGATCACATCTTCCACCACACCCACAATCTGCATTGGGACATCGTTAGGACCTGCCGCAGTCCCACGAATGTATTTTCCTACAGGGTTCTTAATACCCATATAGTCAACAGCAGTTTTGTTTAAAACAACCGCATTTGAATCTGTCGCAAAGTCACGCGAAAAAGAACGACCTTCTATTATTTTCATGCCTACAGCATCTATGTAATCAAAAGAAATAGCCATTTGCGCAAAACTTTCATTAAAATCAACAGGCTTACCGTCCCACTCAAATCCAGAAGAATAGTTCCAAATACTTGTCGCCGGGCTGGTACCCCAACCCATTTTGGCCACAGAGCCAGAACTTAAAAACGCGTTGCGAATGAGGTCATACTTTCCTGAAAAATCTTGACTCGAGGTCGGTAGCTGGATCAATTGAGCACTGTTGATACCTACCGGCCTATTTTTACTATAATCAATTTGATCCTTTACAATCAGCGTCCCAATAATAAGTGCTATGGAGACTGTAAACTGGGTTACCACAAGCACCTTTCTTGGCAGCGCAGCAAACTTGCCCATTTTAAAAGTACCTTTCAACACTTTTATGGGTTTGAATGACGATAGGTATAATGCGGGATAGCTACCAGAAACCAATGCTGTAAAACCTATAAACCCTAAAGATACCATCCAAAATAGACTACTTGACCACGGAAAGATGACGTCCTTTCCTGCTATGGTATTGAATGCGGGAAGTGATACTAGCACAAGCCCAATTGCGAGTATAAATGCGACTAAAACCACTAAAAAAGATTCGCTCAAAAATTGATATATCAGTTGTCTTCTTGTCGAGCCGATAGATTTCCTAATACCAACTTCGAGTGCACGTTTTTCTGACCTTGCGGTACTCAGATTCATAAAATTAATACTAGCAAGAAGCAAAACGAACAATCCGATGATACCAAATAACCAGACGTTTTCAATACGTCCACCAACTTGTTTCCCATTTTCAAAATTGGAATGTAAATACCAATCTGCCATTGGGAAGAGAAATAACTGCGAATTAAAAACATCCCCGACTGGAAGGTTATCTTTCTTTAGGTTTACAATTCGAGCATTTACCGCGGCCAAATCTGCGTTTTCTGAAAACTTTACGTAAATGAAAAATGGATTATAACTCCAATTAGAGTCTTGATTTTCAAGCCAACCCCACCGCGTGGACATCCAATGTTTAAAAGGCATTATAAAATGCATGCCGTTAAAGCTATTATTTTTGTAGATATCCTTATAAATACCGGTTACGACCATGGTGTGTTCATTGTCTGAGACAATAGATTTCCCCAATGGACTTTCACTTCCAAAAAGTGTTTGAGCCGTAGTTTCAGATAGAAGAATAGCATTAGTTTCCTTTAGTCCTTTTCTGGTGCCTTCAAGCATATCAAGCTCCAATAAGTCTGGGGCATCAACTTGCATAAAACGTCCACTGCTAGAGATGACTTTGTCTTTTAAACTTAGGTAACGTTCATCAGGTCTTGATGACATGACGATAGACTCAAACGCATCGCCAAAATGATCTCGTAATTGAAATTCTAATGCTAACGGAAGCCCTTCATTAGTTTCAACAGACCCATTAATAGTCTGGTTTTGCATGACCTGTGCAATCTGATCTTTACTTTCGAAATGATCATTATAGTTGAACTCATCTACAATCCATAGCCCAATAATCATCGTTACCGCAAGCCCTAGCGCCAACCCGAAGATGTTGATAAACGAATACACCTTGTTCTTTTTAAGGTTACGGAACGCGATTTTAATATAGTTTCTAATCATAATTTTATGTTTTTAGACCTCACAGTCCCGATAGCTATCGGGATGAAAACCTGTTAGGTCTTTTGTTAATCCACCCACTTGTTTTCTCCCCTCTTGGGGGAGATGCCCGCATAACCAGAGGAGGCCATTACTCCGTTCTCAAGCTCTTCACAGGATTTGCAATGGCCGCTTTTATGGCCTGAAAACTTACCGAAATTATCGCCACTAAAAAAGCTGCAATCCCAGCGAGCGCAAAAACCCACCAATTCAATCTGGTTTGATAGGCAAATTCCTGCAACCATTGGTTCATCACATACCAAGCTATCGGTGCCGCCAAAATAAAGGAGATGGTCACCAATTTGAGAAAATCCCTGTTGAGCAAGGTCAGAATTTGTAGGACTGATGCACCGCTCACTTTTCTGATGCCAATTTCCTTTTTGCGCTGTAAAATAGTGTAAGATGTGAGTCCGAAAAGCCCCAATCCTGCTATGAAAATCGCCAAACCCGTAAACAACTGAAATGCTGCTCCAAACTTAGTATCCTCTTTATATTGTGCTTCAAATTTTTTATCGAGAAAGGTATAGTCCAGAGTGCTCTGCGGAAAAATAGTCTTCCATTTTTGCTGAATCTGATCCAGATTTTTATCCATAACCGATAATGAAAGTCCAGTAGCATCCATCTTGACCAAAACATTCTGCAGACCAGTACCAAAAGCCCAATTGATATCGCCAATGAACATAGGCTCTATCTTGCTTTTCAAACCGAAATGGTGGTAGTCTTCAAAAACACCAGTAACCGTCCAAGTCTCGTCCCAAAATTTTACGTTTTTTCCGATAATCTCAGACATATCAGTGAACCCCATGATTCTGGCAAATGTTTCGTTGATCACGATATCGAAATTGTGAACCCCAGGATTCTTCCGCAGATAGGTTTTTCCTGCCAAAAAATCGATACCTAAAACCTCAAAATAATTGGGCTGCGCGCCATACAAATAAAACAACAGACGTTCATTGCTTGTTCCATCGGGATAAGTAATTCCAACATTAGAAGATAAATTATCATAACCATCACCGGGGTAGGTTTTAGCTTGGGTTACGCCCTTAACGAATGGTAATTGGGATAATTCGGACTCCAACACTACAGATTTCTGGCGTGTAATAGAATCATTTTCATTCGACAGCAATTCGCCCTTAAGCGCTACTAATTGAGAAAGATCAACGCCAAGTGGTTGTTCCCCTAAAAAACTGATCTGTTGCGATACGACCAAGGTGCCAATAATCAAAACGACAGTAGCGAAAAACTGCACCCCTATCAATCCCTTGCGAATGTTGACTCCGCCACGAGAGGCAACAACTTTTCCTTTTAAAGCGCGAATGGGCGAAAAACCACTAATGACCATCGCCGGATAAAGTCCCGAGACTAAAGTGCCCAAAAGAATAAATGCAAGATAAGGCAAGATGATGCCTAAATTTGAAAGCCCCAAAACGAGCTCTTTGCCAACAAAATTATTGAATAAAGGAAGCAATACATACGCCAACCCAATGGCCAGTGCTACAGCAAACAGATTGAGCAATAACGATTCCCCCAAAGACTGAACTATCAATTGTGATCTTTGCGCGCCAGCTACTTTACGTATGCCAACCTCCTTGGAGCGTTCCATCGATTTTGCTGTGGCGAGGTTGACATAATTCAGCCAGGACAGAATAAGAATGATAAAGCCAATTGCTGAAAGAAACCGAACCCGACTTAAGCTTCCGTTAGTTTCGGCTTCAAATGGTTTATCTGAATGCAAATGGATGTCTGAAATCGCCTCGATATTGTGTCTTTCATCTGGATCTTGTTCAAAATCGCTCATCATTATTTTTTTCCGAAGCGCTATTTTATCAATTCCAGGAGCAACCTTCAGATAGGTAAAAAAGTTATTGCCGCTCCAATTGGGTTTGGCATTATTTCCCATATCCCAAGTATTCATGGTTGGGTAGGATATCAAAAAATTCGTTTTATAATGTGTGTTTTGCGCAATATCGTTGATAATCCCAACAATTTCCAAGCGTATGCCATTCCCATCAAACACTTCCAGACTTTTGCCCAAAACCTGTTTTTTTCCAAAGAGCTTTTTCGCCAAGGTTTTTGTGAGAATTATGGTGTTTGGCTTTTCAAAATCGCTGAGATTGCCTTCGATTAGCGGATGATCAAAAATCTTGAAATAACTCGCATCTGCCAATGAGCCATTGGGTTGCTGGATAATTTTTTCGCCATTGACGAAGGTCACTTTTTCCAAACGGTACAATCTTACCTGCTCGATGATCTCGGGAAATTCTTTTTTCAAGGTCGGACCGCTAAGGTTATAGGTCTGCGCATCGCCAGGTACAAAGTTTCCACCTTCAGCATAATCCATATACACCCGAAACACCTCATCTGAACCTTCAAATTTATCGTAACTGCGCTCGTAACCCACATAAAGTGTGATGATCACAAATGCCGCAATCCCCAAGGCCAGCCCAACGATATTGAGGATGGAGTATAATTTGTTCTTGAACAAATACCGCAGCGCAATCTTAAAGTGGTTTCGTATCATTTTGAAAATGTTAATTTTAATTATTTTACTGAATACTGTGACTGAAACTGCATACTTTTTTCACTCCGTCCTCAAACTCTTCACAGGATTTGCAATCGCCGCTTTTATGGCCTGAAAGCTTACCGTTATCAATGCAATTAAAACCGCTGCCAATCCTGCCAAAGCGAACACCCACCAACTCATTTCTGTTCGGTATGCAAAATCAAGCAACCATTTGTTCATGAGCCAATACGCAATGGGTGCGGCGATCACAAAAGCAACCAGCACCAGTTTTAAAAAATCTTTCGTCAATAATTTCGTGAGGTTGGCAACTGTTGCGCCCAAGACCTTACGTACGCCAATTTCCTTGGTGCGCTGTTCTGCCATAAACGCGGCCAGACCAAAAAGACCAAGGCAAGCAATAAAAATGGCCAAAGCAGAAAAAATCGTTGCAGTACTCGCTGTTTTTTCTTCGGAAGCATATAACTGCGCCACGTGCCTATCGACAAATTGATAATCGAATGCCGTATTGGGCAGATTCTCATTAAAGGTTTTTTCCAGCTGACCCATAAACTGGGGCAATTTTTGGGTGTTATAGCGTACCAAAAGGGTTCGGATGCCTTCTGGTGCGCTACTCGATTTGTAATACATATAACCTCCAACATCTTCCTTGAGCGAGCTGAAATTGAAGTTTTTAACAACGCCAGTAATTATCGCCCTTGAACCAAGTTCGGTATTGATGATTTTACCTACGGCATCTTCCGCAGTTTTATAATCGAGGTAGCTCAGGATTTTTTCGTTGATCAAGGTGTAGATTATGGAATCTCCTTCGGCTATGTGTTCTGGAAGCTCGTTACCAGCGAGTAAATTCAATTTCAAGGTTTTAACGACCTTACCGTTGGTGCGGCAACTTGCTATGGGCAAACCAACATTATCGGTTACTAATTTTTGAACCGAACGGCCACTTTCTCCTACACCCGGCATGGCTTGAACGGCCGATACGCTCTCAACATTACTGTGTTTCTCAACGGCCTTGGTAAAAGCATCGATCTGTTGCTGATTTTCAGCAGATTTAACCGAAATAGCAATAATGCCGTTAGGATCGTAACCTAGATTTTTATTTTTTATAAATGCCATTTGCTGAAGGATGATCGTGACCGCAATGATCAATACGATGGAAGCTGCAAACTGAAATACCACAAGGCCTTTGCGCACATATTCTGAAGCCGAATTTTTCTTCTTTGATTTATTGACCAAGATAAGTGGCGAGATTCCAGACATAGCAATGGCCGGATAACTACCAGCAATGATCGTGACCACAATCCAAATAAGCAATAGACCAACTAAAATAGGTGCTGCCAATAAATCTGAAAAAGCAAGTTCACTGCTTGTCACATTTTGAAACAAAGGCAGCGTCAAGAAGGAGGCTGCATAACCCACAATGATGGAAACTAGGACAAGAATACCGGTTTCCACATAAAAGAGGAAAAGCATTTGTCGCCTGTTTGCACCCAAAACTTTGTTGACTCCAATGCCTTTGGCGCGTTTTCGGGAATTTGCCGTGGCGAGGTTCATATAGTTGATACAGGCTATAAAAAGTACGAGTAATGAAAGGAACATAAGACTTTTAATAGTCGTTATATTGCCAAGCTTGGTAGAATAACCTTCCCTAACATCTGCCGAATAGAGGTGTATTTTTGTTAATGGTTGAAAAATGAACTTTGTGAAATACTGTCCGTCCTTGTCCACATTTTTATCTATTAATGCCGTGGCTCGCTTTTCGATTTCGGCAACATCGGCATTTGGTTGCAGTTGCACGTAGGTTTCATAACTGGCATTGCTCCAATAAACATTAGTACCCATCCAAGAATCCATGATATTATAGACCATGGCGCAATCCATCACACTGTTTTTGGGCAGGTCCGCATAAATACCCGAAACCTGCAACGTATCGCTGTTATTTACAGTGATCAATTTGTGCATTGCTTCTTTTGCGCCAAATAATTTTTCTTTAGCCGACATTGACAGCACGATGGATTTCGGCTCTGAGAAAGCCGTTTCACTGTTCCCTTGCAGAAATTTAAAATCGAACATTTTAAAGAGTGAAGCATCGGCGAGGTAGAGTCCGTCTTCTGTATAATTCTTATCGCCGATCTTGAGGGAGGCGGTTGCCCCAAAATCATCCTTGATAAGCCGGGTCATCGTTTCAACCTGCGGAATTTCCGCCACAATTGCGGGACCAACAGCATTTGGCATGGTCGCCCAAGTTTCATAATCGTAGGCTTCCGAAGTCTCCATATTGACCCGATAAATGTCTTCTGAATTTGAATACATCTTGTCGTAGCTCAGTTCTTTATTCACAAAAGAAAACAGAATGACGCAAACGCATACGCCAATCGCCAAACCTGCAATGTTGAGCAGGGTAAAGAGTTTGTTGGCAAGTATGTTTCGCCAAGCGATTTTAAAATAGTTTCTAATCATAACATTGTGTTTTTTATCCCCTCCCCAACCCTTCCCGAAGGAGAGGGAGTTATTTCTGAGTAATCGTTCCCATTTCGGGCCTGACTGCCGGAAGAAGGGGTTAGGGGGCCATTATTCTGTTCTTAAGCTTTTTACTGGGTTTGCAATGGCGGCTTTTACCGCTTGAAAGCTCACGGTTATTAAGGCAATCAAAACCGCGGACAACCCGGCAATTGCAAAAACCCATAATTTTATGTCAATTCTGTAAGCGAATCCCTGAAGCCAGTTTTGCATCACGTACCACGAAATAGGAACGGATACTAAAATGGAGAGCAGCACCAACTTTAAAAAATCCTTTGATAGCAATTTTACGATCCCCAAAACACTTGAACCTAAAACCTTCCGCACACCTATTTCCTTCCGGCGTTGTTCTGCTGTAAAAGCTGATAACCCAAAAAGCCCCAGGCAAGAAATGATAATCGCCAACATCGCAAAAATTTGGGAAAGATTCTCCACCAATTGTTCACTTTTAAAGCGCTCGTTAAAAGCCTCATCTACAAATCTGTACTCAAACGGAAAACCAGGGTTTTGTGTTTTAAGAACATCTTCTATTTTTGTCAGCGTTTTATTTATAGCCGCACCGGCCGCAGGTTTTATATACATATAATTTGCTTCTTCTGCCTGATGATAAAACATAACCGGATCGCTTGTGCCATACATATCGCCGTATAAAAAATCTTTGACGACACCATTAATAGTTAATATTTGACCATTATAATTAATCCTATTTCCTACAACATTATCGGTGTCCATAAGTTTTGCAAAAGATTCAGATATCAGAACTTTAGTGCTATCTGCGTCTTCGGAAGTTCCAAAACCTTTACCCTCTTTTATTTTCATTCCGGCAGTATTAAAAAATTGCGGAGTAATTGTTCTAATGGAAATCAAGATATCTGCGTCTGATGGTTTTCCTTGCCAATCAACACCAGAGGTATTATTTCCGCCAGACAAAATTTGTGAATTCATCAAGGCTGCACTTTCAACTAAGCCAGAAGAGATCAACGCTTGCTCAATAGATTTGAAGTTTTTGATAATGTCGCCGTTTGCAGCTGGCATTTCAATGAGGTTTTCTTTTACAATCCCCAAATTTCGATTTTTTATGTGCTGCACTTGTTGATAAACCAATATGGTGCTAATGATAAAAATTATAGATATTGAAAATTGAATTACTACCAATGTCTTTCTTGTAAAAGAGGCGCTTCCCGATTGTCTTCGGTTTCCTTTTAAGACTTCAATAGGTTTAAAGGAAGACAGATAAAACGCGGGATAAAGTCCGGAAATAATTCCGCAGAAAAGGGTAATAAATACTATTGGAAGAACATGTATTGGCTCTGTAATTGCCAAGCTCAGATCTTTTTCAATTAGCGCATTAAACTGCGGAATTAGCGCTATTAAGAGTGCCACACTAACAATTCCGCTGATGAAAGCTGTCATAACCGCTTCTGTTAAAAACTGAAAAATCAACTGTTTTTTACCTGAGCCCAAAGCTTTGCGCATCCCCACTTCATTTGCACGTTTCTCGCTTCGGGCAGTGGATAAGTTCATAAAATTAATGCAAGCGATAACCAAGATAATTAGAGCGATGAAACTGAATAGTCGAACATACTCAATCCTGCCACCATCTATTTTACCATTCACAAATTTGTCGCGTAAATGCCAATCGTTTGCCGAAAACAAAATCGCTTCGGTTTCCGCATCTCCTGTTTTGGCGGGTAATATTGCTTTTACTTTTTCATTGACATTCGCAACATTTACATCTGGAGCCAATTTCACAAAAGTGTTCGTGAAATTAGCACCGTAACCCTGAGTCCATTCTTTACCGTCGGTAAAATTTTCAAAAGGAACCAACCAATCAAAAGTATAGGTTGTGTTTTCGGGAAAATCTGCAACAACACCTGTTATGGTATATGTGTCTTTTTTGTCAAATTGAATATTCTTGCCGATGGCATCTTCACTTTTATCGAAAAAGACAGAAGCTGCTTTTTCAGTGAGAATAACCGATTTTTTATCCTTAAAGGCTTCTTTAGAATTTCCTGCGATAAAATTAAGCCCAAAAATGTTTATCAAATCTTCATCCGCAAAACTGCCTGCGCTATTTACAGATTTTTCGCCAACGCTTAGTAACTGGCCAACATCTCGTTTTCTTGCCGATTTAGTAATTTCAGGTATTTCAGATTTTAAAACTGAAGCTAAAGGTCCTGGAGTGGCCTCAAAGAAGGTTCGCCATTCGCCATCGTACTTTTGATTGGTAGGAATAGCAAAAACCAATTCTTTATCAGGGATGGATTGGTCAAAATTCAACTCATCTTCAACCCAAAGAAGAATAAGGCTGGCACAAGTAATCCCAATGGCCAGACCAAAAATATTGATGAATGAATACCCTTTGTTTTTCCAAAGATTCCGCCACGCGATTTTTATATAATTTCTAATCATAATTGTGTCTTTTGTTATTCCATCCAACCGTTTTCTCCCCTCTTGGGGGAGATGCCCGCATGGGCAGAGGGGGCCTATTCCGTTCTCAAACTTTTCACAGGGTTTGCAATGGCTGCTTTTATGGCTTGAAAGCTCACGGTTAAAAGGGTTATTAGCAATGCAGCGCCTCCAGCAATCAGAAACACCCACCACTCAATCGTTATTCTGTATGGGAAATCCTGTAACCACTTTTGCATCACAACATAGGCAAGCGGTGCGGCGATAATGAAGGCGATGCCTACCAACCGTACAAAATCCTTGGTTAAAAGTCGTACCATATTTTGAACGCTGGCCCCTAAAACTTTGCGGATGCCGATTTCCTTTTTCTTCTGTTCGGCCACGAAAGAAACGAGTCCGAATAAGCCCAAACAACTAATCAAGATGGCCAAGGAAGTAAAGACCACAGAGATTTTGCCCAGGCGTTTTTCTTCAGCATATAATTTTTCTACTTCCTTATCTACAAAGTTGAAAACGAATGGTGTGTTTGCATTGATATTTTTCCAGCTACGTTCCAGATCGTTCAAAAGATTTTTATAGTTATTGGTATTGGCCTTAAGTATAATCCAGCCCGGAGACGTTTCATTAAAAATAAGCATGGGAGCAATTTCTTCTTTGAGGGAAGCAAAATGATAGTCCTCGGCAACACCCACCAGTTCATGATTTGTTGAACTGCCCTCATTGGCTTGTACTAAAATGGAACCAATAGCCTTATCCAACGGAATATTAAAGGCATCCAAGGTTGCCTTATTCACAACGACCTGAATACTGTCATTTGAACGAAGATCACGACCAACCAATAATTTGGTGCCTACAGTATTAAAATAATTAGGACTAACACCAGTGTAATGGACCAAAGTTAGATGGGTTGGATTTTTACCTGGGAGGTGCATCCCCAGATCGCCTAAAATCAATTCTGAAGGGTAATTATTACTTCCTGAAACCTCGGCAACTCCTTTTATTGATGAGAACTGGGTTGCTAGGGAATTGAAATTGCGCAAATCCGTTTCGGTTCCCAACCGAATGGCTATAAGGTTATCCTTATTAAAACCCATATCCATTTTTTGCGAATGTCTTACCTGTTGTGAGATGATGATCACAGAGGAAATCAATCCAATCGAAACCACGAACTGAAAAACTACCAAGCCCTTTCTTAAATAGCCGTTGCCTATATTCAGATTTACCGAAGATTTTAGAACCTTTACGGGTTTTATGGAAGAAAGAATCAATGCAGGATAGAGCCCGGCGATAAGACCGGTCAAAATACCAAGGCCCAAAAGTGTTACTAAAATAGGCCATGAAAAAATATTTGAATAGCCAATTGCACCTTGGGTCAATTCGTTTACAAATGGCAAGGCCAAAGCGGTAAGCGGCAGGCTCAACACGGAAGCAAAAAGTGACAGCAAAACCGATTCTCCCAAAAATTGACGTATCAAGTCCCCCTTATCGGCACCGATGGCTTTACGCACCCCAATTTCCTTCGCTCGCTTATTGGCGCGTGCAGTACTCAGGTTTATAAAATTGATACAAGCCACCAACTGAATAAAAAGCGCTAAAATAAGCAACAAATACAGATAATTGATATCTGAAATTTTGTCGATTTGGCTTCGTATCCCTTTAGAATACAAATGGATATCTGAAACTTTTTGCAAAGAAAGTGACTTTTCAAAACCCACAGCTGCGAGGTCTGCTGCTCCGTGTCTTTGGAGAAATACAGGTAACTTTTTTTGTAATCCTCCTACATTTGCACCCGTAATTAGTTTTACATAAGTGAGCGCAAAATTCTGGGTGGCAAAATTCTGAACAGAGCGCACAAAACTTCCCACACCATTGGAATTCATTGTGAGTATATAATTTGGGTTCAGGTGCGATTTTCCAAAGTCATCTTTGAAAACACCTTTTATCGTCAGTGTTTGCTGCCCTTCTCCACTTCCCAGCACCAAAGTTTTTCCCAATGCTTTTTCGTTACCAAAAATTTTCATCGCCAAACTTTTCGAAAGTACCACCGCATTTGGCGCATTTAAAGCACCTTCTGGTTTACCTTCAAGAAATGGGTAGTTAAAAAGCTTGAAGAAGGTAGAGTCTGCAATGTATCCCCTTGGTTCATAATATGCTTTGTCACTTCCTGTTGCGCGTAAGAGACCATTATTTCCTTCTCCAAAATAGACCACTCGACACACTTCTTTTACCTCAGGATAATCTTCTTTCAATGCAAATGCGATGGGTGGAGAACTTCCAGCAGATACTTGTGTTCCTATACCATCTGACGTGACAGTAGTCGTAATTCTATAAATCGAATTGGAATTCTTGAATTGCTTTTCATAACCAAACTGCGCCATCACATAGATTAGGATGCTCAAACAGCACACCGTACCCACCGTTAGCCCCAGCAGATTGATAAAGGTCTGTAGCTTATTCTTCTGAAGGCTTCGCCACGCGATTTTAAAATAATTCCTGATCATAATTTTCTGTTTTTAGAGACCTCACAGTCCCGATAGCTATCGGGATGAAAACCTGTGAGGTCTTTTGTTAATCCATCCAACTGTTTTCTCCCCTTTTGGGGGAGATGCCCGCATGGGCAGAGGGGGCCTATTCCGTTCTTAGACTCTTTACTGGGATCTTACTTGCTGTTGAAAGCGTTTTCACGCTCATGATAATTAATGCCAATGCGACGATTCCAAAACCGCTGGCAGCGAAAATCCACCAATTGAGTCTTGTTTTATAAGCGTAATCCTGTAACCAATTGTGCAAACCATAATAGGCAATCGGTGCAGCCACGATGAAGGCTACCAATACCAGCACTATAAAATCCTTGCAAAGCAATAGGTTGAGTTGCGCCAAGGATGCGCCCAATACCTTGCGGATGCCAATCTCCTTGACACGACGCTCAGTGGTATAAATCACCAAGCCCAAAAGCCCGAGACAACTTATAAGTACCGATAACCCTGTCGCCCAGTTTAAGAGCTTGGTCATGCTACTTTCAGTTTGATAGAATTTTGCAATGGTTTGGTCAATGAATTCCATTTTGAAATCAGATTCCGGATACACAGTTTGCCAAGCAGTTTCCGCCTTTGCGATGGTTTCAGGCCAGTTTTTGGAACCCTGTTGATTCAGCTGCATGTGAATGGTGTTGAATTGCGAATAACGCTTTCGGCTCCAATCCCCCACAAAAGCCATGGGTTGAATTTGTGTTTTCAATGAGCGCTGGTTAAAATCTTCCATGACCCCAACTATTGGGACGGCATCCTTTCCTTGGCCGAGCGTTTTGCCGATAGCTTCTGCGGGACTCTCAAATCCCAGTACTTTCCTGCAAGCATCGTTGATGACGTACTCGTGGATGGTATCATTGCGCAGTTTTCGGCCAGCCAATAATTCGATATCATAAAGATTGAGATAGGCCTCATCGCCATAAAGCAATTCCAAATCGGTACGTACTTCGGTTTTCCCATTCAGATAGACCACTTCCGTGGCATGCGTATTAAATGATGCCGGTGGAGAACCACCGAGACTGATGTTTTCGATTTGAGGAATTGCTTTCAATTTTTGAATGAAGACTTCCCTTTTCTGAAGCGACTGGTCCATCCAAGGGGTTCTGATGTAGGTGATGGCTTCCGTTTTAAAACCCATATCCTTTTCCATAAGAAAATGAATCTGCTTGCCCACTGCCACGGTGGAAATAATAAAAACCTGTGCGATGATGAATTGAAATACGATCAAGCCCTTCCGAAGTGAAAGATGGCTATTGGTTATAAATATTCGATTTTTAAGCACCGAAACCGGTTTGAACGACGACAATACCATCGCAGGATAAAAACCAGCCAATACAGCAATGATGACCAACAAGAGCATTCCGAAGCCAATAATAAATGGGTCGGCAAAGAGACCAAAATGCAGCCCTTCAGGGAGGAAATCGGCAAACACCTTAATCAAGCCCGCTGCCAAAAGAATTGATAAAAACGCGGCAAAAAGTGTCAGCAAAAAGGTCTCCCACAAAAATTGAAATATGAGCTGTTTTTTAGAACTGCCCAGCGTCTTGCGAATACCGATTTCCTTGGCGCGTTGCGTGGCTTGGGCGGTATTTAAGTTGATGAAATTAATGCAGCCCAAAATCAGTAAAAATGCAGCAATCCAGATCAAACTAGTGAGCACGGTTTTATTGGCGTTATAGTCCGTAAAATCGAAAACACCATAATTTCCACCAAAGTGAAGTTCGCTTAAAGCTTGCAGATAGAAGTGGCGATGTTCATTATACTTTACCGCATTTTCGCTCTCGTTTGATTTGGCAAAAACATCCAATTGGCGCTGTACCTTAGAACGTGCATTTTTGTCATTGAGCTTTACAAACAATTGGGTGCTGGAGCTGGTGCTGTTCCAATTATCATCAGTAATCTGATCCTGCATGTAAGACTGCTTGCCAGTGTCCAGCGAAATGATTTCTTCAAAAGTGAAATCGGTTCTGTCCTTGAAATTGGCTACGATTCCGGTTACCGCTACAGCTACTGAATCATCATAAACTAAAGTCTCGCCTAAAATCTCATTGTAACTCTTGTTGGGGAAGTATTTTTTAGCCCGATTTTCAGTGAGCACCACCTTATTTGGCGCATCAATGGCCGAAATCGCATTGCCTGCAAGCCATTCATAATTTAAGAATCCAAAAAAATCGGGATCGGCATAAATCACGCGTTCCGGATTATTAAATGCTTTGGAAAAACCAGCATTCATGACCTTACTTGGTTCTGCGGTAAAAAAAGCGGTGGATTGCTGAATGCCGGTTAGCTTCTGTTTGACTTCAGCAATCAAAGGCACTGAAACCCCGTAATTGTAATCCTCCCCCTCGGGCGAATTATAAACCGTTGTCACACGGTAAATGAGATCTCCATCTTTATGGAATTTATCAAAGGTAAAATCATAGTAAACCATCAAGCCAATCACAAAGGACGCGCTCAAGCCAATGGCCAAACTAATCACATTAATTGCAGAGAAGCCCTTGTTCTTAGAGATGTTCCGCCAGGCGATTTTGATGTAGTTTCTAAACATGATTTTTATTTTCTTAGACCTCACAGTCCCGATAGCTATCGGGATAAAAACCTGTGAGGTCTTTTGTTAATCCATCCAACTGTTTTCTCCCCTCTTGGGGTAGATGCCAGCATGGGCAGAGGGGGCCTATTCTGTCTTTAAACTTTTTACAGGGTTGGCAATTGCGGCTTTAATGCTTTGGTAACTTACCGTAAGTATCGCAATGAGGATCACTAAGAATGCTGCAAAGGCTAATATCTCCCAACTGATCTGTATGCGATAGGAAAAATCCTGTAACCATATATTCATAACAAACCACCCTAATGGTAATGCGATTGCAGTAGCAATAGCGACTAATTTCAGAAAGTCTGTGGTCAACCCAAAAGTGATTTGACTCACACTTGCTCCCAGTACTTTTCTGACTCCTATTTCTTTAGTTCGTTTTTGGGCATTAAATGCAGCCAGACCAAAGAGACCTAGACAGGCTATGAAAATAGATAAGGAAGTAAAAACAATAAAGATGTTGCCCAATCGACGCTCTTCATTATAAGAGGTATCAAATGCGTCATCCATAAAGCGATAATTGAAGGGCTGGCCAGGAGCTTGTTCATTCCAGATGTTTTCAATACTTGAGATGGCACTGGCAAAGTCATCTGTTTGCAATTTAACAGCCATTGATCCGGTTGACTTATTCAGGAATAGTCCCAGCGCACCAATGTCTTCTCGCAAAGATTCATAATGAAAATCCTTGATCACTCCAATAATGCGATAGAACACAGGCTTCCCAAGTTCGACGTCCTCTGTGATTCTTTTTCCAAGAGCCTCCTGTGCACTTAAACCAAGTGTTGTAAGTGTGGATTCATTAATGATAGTGGCGGTAGAATCTGCTACAGATTGATTGTTAAAACCTCGGCCGGCGATTAACTCCATTCCAAAAGTTTTCATGTAATCGTGATCGACATCCCAAGTTTGCATTTGAATCGCAAATTTTTGATCCATAGCGTCTTCTCTAAAAAAGGAACTATTGGATCTAGCTGAAGCTATAGGCATAAAGCTGCTCAACGTGGCGCTTTTAACTGCGCTCAAACTTAGCACCTCGTGCTTAAAAGCATTTACCTGTTGTCCTGCTGCATAGCTGTCACTAATTACGAGAACCTGTTCTTTACTGTATCCTAAATCTTTGTTCTGTATAAATTGCAATTGTTGAAAAATAACGAGTGTTCCTACAATTAGAAATACAGCAATCCCAAATTGAAATACGACAAGCATGCTCCTGATATTCCATTTGCTACCGTTTTTAAATCCATTTCCCTTGAGTGTCTCCACGGGAATAAATCGAGATATGACGAAAGCTGGATAGCTGCCAGAAAAAAGTCCCAATACCATCGTAAAGAGTAAAATGGCAACATAGAATAATGGCTCTGTGAAAGGAATTGAAATAGTTCTACCAGCAAGGTCGTTAAAAAAGGGCAGCGCAATAAAAGCTACTATAACGGCAAGAATCATGGATGCAAAAGAAATCAAACTAGATTCTGTCAAAAATTGAACTATTAATTGGATTCTATTAGACCCTAATGTCTTGCGTATGCCTACTTCCTTAGCTCTTTTTAAGGAATGCGCAGTGGATAGGTTCATGAAATTCACGCAGGCTAAAAAAATAAGGAAGAACCCTATAAATGATAGAATGTATACGTTTTGGATGGTTCCCTTTTCGCCCATTTCAATCTGGTTGTCAGAATGGAGGTGAATATTTGTCAACGGTATGGTATGATACCTTATGTAATTTCCAGATGCTGCAAAAGATGCTGCAGTCATACCAGGAAATGTCTTTTGAGCCCAAGGCAATATATATTTTTCAAGCAAACCATCCAGTTGTAGTTGAAAATGATCCATTCGGGTTGCTGGCAACACCTTAACGAATGTAAAGTAGTTATTACTACCCCAAATATTCTCTCTGGAGGCTACATTTCCGGCCATTGCCATAAATATGCTGTAATCCTTAAGAAAGGAATTTTTAGGTAAATCCTCCATGACACCGGTTACGACATATGTATCTTCATTATTTAATAAAAGACTTTTTCCTACTACGTTGATACTGCCAAAATGATTTTCAGCAGCCGTTCTGGTCATTACTAGGGTATTGGCTTCCTTGAGTGCTGTTTCCTTGTTACCATCAATAAGTTCAAGACCGAACATATCAAAAAAGGTAGCATCCACGTAGGTCGTTGAGAGCTCTTTGATATTGGCCGATTTATCACTGCTTCTAAATAAATTACTGCCAAGGATTCTAAACCGAACTGTATTTTCAACCTCAGCAAAATCTCTTTGTAAGGCCGCCGCCATAGGTGGCGCAGTTTCAGCACTTTTAATTTCTGCACCGCCAAATTTGATGTCCATATCAATGCGGTATATACGACCAGCATCTGCAAACATCTTGTCATAGCTCAACTCATCATATATATACAACCCAATCAATAAGCTGCCAGCCATACCTATAGCTAGACCAAACGTATTGATCAAGGTAAAAAATGGCTGATTTTTTAAGCTTCTAAATGCGATTTTAATATGATTCCTAAACATGATTGCTCGTTTTTTGATTTTTGATTGATAGACCTCACAGTCCCGATAGCTATCGGGATGAAAACCTGTTAGGTCTGGCATTGACGATTACTTATTAATTTCCGTCCCAGTAAGAGTTCCCCTTTGGGGCTTAGGGGGCTACCGAACTCTTATAATCCGCCAAAATATTCTCTGTGACTTTTTGCCCATCCAACATTCTAATAATGCGGTGGCTGTATTTCGCATCGTGCTCGCTGTGTGTGACCATGATGATGGTGGTGCCGGCTTCGTTCAATTCGGTCAACAGGTCCATGACTTCGTTACCGTTGCTGCTGTCCAAATTTCCCGTGGGCTCATCGGCAAGAATGAGTTTGGGATTGTTAACCACAGCTCTGGCGACTGCCACACGCTGTTGTTGCCCTCCAGATAATTGCTGCGGAAAATGTTTCCGCCGGTGCATGATGCCCATCTTTTCAAGAACGGCATCCACGCGTTCCTTCCGTTCGGCAGCTTTTACGCCAGTATAAATGAGCGGAAGCTCTACGTTTTCAAAAACCGTAAGTTCATCTATCAAATTAAAACTCTGGAATACGAAGCCGATGTTGTGTTTCCGAAGCTCGGCACGTTTTCGTTCATTAAAACCTGCCACCTCAATATCGTTGAAGATGAAGCTGCCGCCATCGGGATCGTCCAACAAGCCTAAAATATTCAGCAAGGTGGACTTGCCACAACCCGAAGGCCCCATGATGGCGACAAATTCGCCTTCCCGAACCTTAAAGGATAATTTATTCAAGGCAATGGTACGCACTTCTTCTGTGGCGTAATACTTTTCTAAATCTATTATTGTTATCATAGTGTATTGGTATACTTAGTTTATTTTTTGTGTCATTCCGTGCGAAGACCGGTTGTTATTCAGAGCGCAGCGCGGGAATCTATTCAAATTTATAGTTCAGACCTACAAGTATCGCTCGTGCCCTGCCTCTATCGGCAGGCAGGCAGGCAGGCAGGCAGGTCGGGTTAATCTTTTAAAATCAGCTCTTCCACATCGCCATAATTATCATAACTGCTAGTGATGACTTTATCGCCTGGTTGCAAACCAGAAAGGACTTCATAGTATTCGGTGTTTTGGCTGCCTAAAGTGATATCCACTTTATAAGCAGTGTTGCCATCTTCACTCACTTTAAAAATCCAATTCCCACCAGTTTGCTGAAAAAAGCCTCCCTTCGGAATCAATAAGGCTTGTTTTTCATCACTTAAGGCCAAACGTATTTGTAAGGTTTGTCCACGACGGATGCCTTCAGGCACATTTTCCGAAAATTGCATATCCACTTGAAATCTGCCATTGGTCACTTGCGTATAGACCTTATTAATGCTGAGCTCGAAACTTTTTCCGTCGAAACTGAAGCTACCGGTTTGCCCCGTATAAATTCTTGAAATGTAATGCTCATCGATATCGGCGCGCACCTTAAAGCCACTCAGCACATCAATTTGCCCCAAACGTTCGCCTTTGTTTTTAGACTGGCCAATTTCAGCATCTAAAGAGGTCAATTGCCCATCTACTGGAGCTTTAACCACAAGGTCGGCGACTTTACGGCGCATGAGCTCAAGCGCATTTTGGGTTCGGGCATAACTGCTTTGCACTTGGCCCTTCTCTTGTTTAACCGCAATGGAATCCTGACTCAGGATTTGCTTTGAAAGCTGCATCCGTTCCTTCTGATAGTCGTATTCATTTTGTGCCTTGATCAAATCCTGTCTGCCAATGGCACCCTTTTCATAAAGTCTGCTATTGAGGTCGTAAACGCGTTTCGCTTCAATCAAACCACTTTCCACATCGGTATATTGGTTGAGTTTATTGATGGTGTTTTGAAGCGCCACATTTTGCGAAATCTGCATTTGGGTTAGCAGATTGTACACTTGGGTTTCCTGATTTATCAAGCTCAATTCCAAATCGGTGTTGGAAAGTCTCAAAATAGGATCTCCTTTTTTGAGCACCGCGCCGTCTTCAGCCAACTTTTCTTCCACGCGACCACCTTCCAAAGCGTCCAGGTAAATAGTGGTAATGGGCAGCACGATTCCGTTTACTGGAATATTCTCCTGAAAAACGCCTTGTTCCGCAGCATTGATGCTAATGCGTTCTTTCTCGACGTTCAGTTTTGAACCGCCCATAGACGATAGAATCACAAAAACGATTAAAGCCAACAACAGGAAGATGCCCCCTATAAGTAATAAGTTTTTAGTGCTGAATCGTTTTTTTTCCAATAGAATGTCCATAGAGTATGTTGTTTTTCAATGGATACATTGTGAATATGATGCCAAAACCATAATACGTTCATTTTTAGAGTTATAAGTTTTTTTACTGAATAAAAAGTGTTCGGTTTTAAGACACTCCCTGTTCGCTGCCGACACAGTTTTATTAATTCTAAATTATGGATTCAGAATTCACAGTTAAAAGACTTGAATTTATTAATATTGTATCCTTAGTCTTCGGTAATAATTTTAGAATCTTTCGATTTAGCTCTATTTCAAATGGTTTTTAGTAACCTACCAGCAGGAAAGGCCTTAAGACTTAACCAAACAGCAATGCTATTTTAACTATGCTTCTCCAAAACTCAAAAATATTGGTCATCGACGATGATGAGGATGTGCTCATCGCGCTTCGGCTTTTGCTAAAATCGAAAGTAAAAGAGGTAGTAACCAATAACAATCCCAACAACATTCTCAACCTCATGCAGCAACATGCCTTTGATGTGGTGGTCCTGGATATGAATTTTAACGGGTTGGTAAATACAGGTAACGAAGGTATCTTTTGGCTGAATAAAATAAAGAAACAAAGCCCCGAGGTGGATGTGATTTTAATTACCGCTTATGGCGATATTGATTTGGCCATACGCTCTTTAAAGGAAGGCGCTGCCGATTTTTTGGTCAAGCCTTGGCAGAACGAAAAAATATTGGATGCCATACGCGAACGCATTGAAAAACAGAAAAAACAAGGCCCTAAAAAGCTGCATTTAAATGCCGACACCAAAATAATTGGCGACAGTGAAGCGATGCAGGATGTCTTTGTTAAACTGAAGAAAGTAGCACCAACCGACGCCAACATTCTCATTTTAGGGGAAAACGGAACAGGAAAAGACCTTATTGCCAAGGCGATTCACGACAATTCACTGCGGAAACACAAGCCTTTTGTAAAAGTGGATGTAGGCGCTTTAACCGAAACACTTTTTGAAAGTGAGCTCTTCGGATATAAAAAGGGAGCATTTACCGATGCCCGGGAAGACCGCAAAGGCAGGTTTGAAGCTGCAAATGGTGGCACACTTTTTTTAGATGAAATAGGAAATATAAGTTTGCGTCAACAAGCGCGTTTATTAACGGTTTTGCAAAACAGGCAAGTAACACCATTAGGCGCTAACCAATCCATATCCATTGACATTCGTTTAATTTGCGCCACCAATGTATCAATCCGCGATTTGGCAGATGAAGGGCGTTTTAGAAAAGATTTGATTTACCGCATCAACACGGTTGATATGACCATTCCACCCTTGCGGGAACGTGGCACAGACATGACCATACTGGCCCATTATTTTATCGATTTTTATGCTGAAAAATACGGAAAGGGAAACTTTAGCCTGTCGGCCAGTTTTATTCAAAAACTGAAAAAACACCATTTCAGCGGAAACGTTCGCGAATTGCAATATGCTTTAGAACGCGCCATTATCATGGCCGATCAAGACCTTTTAGAAGCAGAGGATTTGACCTTTTCGGCGATTGAACAACCGCAAGTGCGAGCGACAGAAAACGAAACCAATCTGGATGCACTTGAAAAAAACACCATCCTAAACGTGATTGAGAAAAACAACGGGAACATCTCCAAATCTGCCAAAGAATTGGGCATTACCCGCGCGGCACTTTATCGCAGACTCCATAAATATGACCTATAAAAGCTACGTCTTCTCGCTTACGATACGGGTGCTGGGCTTGCTTCTTGCGCTGATTTTATTGGCTTTTGGGATTGCCTGGGTCAAGACCTACGTGATTATAGGAGGTGGTATCCTTTCGGTAATTGCGGTATATCACCTCTATCGTTTTATGGTCAAACGTTTTGTGGAAGTGGATGATTTCTTCGAATCCATTAAATACCGCGACTTTTCAAGATGGTTTGTGGAGACCAAAGGCCCACAGGACATTCGAGAGCTGCACAAGGGATTTAACTTGGTCAACAAAACCATCAAGGCCATAGACAGCGAACGCCAAGCACAGTTTGTGTACCTTCAAAAAATATTGGAGATGGTCAATATTGGCCTCATCGCTTATAATGTTGAAACTGGCGAAGTGCTCTGGACGAACGACTCTTTCCTGAAAACCTTGGATTTCCCTGCGTTTAAAAACATCAGTTTTATTGAAAAAAGAGCGGCAAAAATATATGACGAATTGTTTGAGACCTACCACTCCAACACGACTTCGGTCACTTTGGAGCTGCGACAGGAATCACTTAAAGTCTTGATTTCAGACACGGTTTTTGAGATGGAATCCCATTCCTTCAAGCTCATCGTGCTTCAGAATATTGAAGACACCCTAAACCGCAACGAAAGTGAAGCTTGGAAAAAGCTGTTGAGCGTGATGACCCACGAAATCATGAACAGCATTGCACCCATCACGTCTTTAGCAGAAACCCTTCAGAAAAACATTCAGCAATCCATAGAACACCCAAAAACCACCTCATTGGAACTGGAAGATGTCAATGCAGGTCTCAACAGTATCAAAAAACGCAGTGCAGGCTTGATGAAATTTGCAAAGACCTATCGAAGTCTCAACAAAATCACGCATGTCAATAAAACCAAAATCAAAGTTTCTGAGCTGTTCGACAACATTAGCGAGCTCATGAAACCTTCTTTGGAGGACAGGGAAGTGCAACTGATTTTCAAGTTGGACGATCCCAATTTGCTTTTTGAAATTGATGCTTATCTTATCGAGCAAGTGCTCATCAACCTCATACTAAATGCCTTCGATGCCACAGAAAGCGTCGTGAAACCACAGATAACCGTATCGGCGGCCATCGGTTATAAAGGCGCTGCCCAAATCAAGGTGAGCGATAATGGCAAAGGCATTCCAGCCGAAATCATGGACAGTATTTTTGTGCCGTTTTTCAGTACCAAAAAGACCGGAAGCGGAATTGGGCTAAGCCTTTGCAAACAAATAATGCTCTTGCATGGCGGTAAAATTCAATTGCAAAGTATAGAACATGAAGGCACAGTGGTAAGCTTGTTGTTCTAGGATTTTCAAGCTCAAAATGTGGTTTTGACACCTGTTTTCTATAAAAAAATCGCCTCGACACTTTACTATTTTGAGTTACTTCCTATAGAGCGATCGTTGTTCCTTTTCGTATTAAACCATGGACTAAAGTACCATGGATTTCTTGAGAGTGGCGCCATTAAAAAGAACGGCCTGTTACAAATCAAACCCTTAGACGACAAAATTTATATCTGAAAAATGGTATTGATTTATGCTCCAACATGCGCTTTAGATTAAAAATCAAAAACTTTCGTGATGGCTAAACTTTTAGCTAAATTTATGAATACTCGTGAATTGAAATAGTTTGAAAATTAATGTCTTAAAAACCAATACATACTCAAGCAAATTTGTAAAAGTCAAATTCGTTTAATCGCGTCTCATCTTTAATTTCTGAACTATGAATTATGACCAAGAAGCAACCAATCAAGATATATTGCTATCCATTCCCATTAAAGTTAGTTTTATAAGCTTAAAAAATTACTTAAATAAAGAGTTCAAAGGGAAAATCATCAGTAGGGATAATTCTAATGGAAAGCGTATCAATTACTTTAAGATACTCGAGATTGATATCGCCAAAAGCACTATCAAAAAGTACAATTTAGAATTGATAGTTAAATTAGAAACCCTAACAACGCTCTACAAAAGTCGAGAACTTGAAATCTCAATTCAAACCTTTGTGAACATGGATATGGAATCCCAAAAAATTTTTATTGAAACTTATAAAATTGACAGTACAGGAAAAAGTTGGTTTGCTAATCAGATGCTGAAATCTGTGATCAATACATTTATGTATCGAAAATTCATCAAAAAACTCAATATTGAATTATTACCAATTATAACTGAAAACCTGATGCTGTTAAATGCAAAGCTTGCTTCTAAAATTGAAATCAAAAGTGGAATTTCGGTTTTAGGAGCATTGAATGACTTAACTGTCACTCATTTTGAGATAAAACAAAAAAATATATGGATCATCATAACAATAAATGGGTGGGGCATCATTGACGTAGAAAACTTGGATTTCTAAATGGCATTAAAATTTGGGGTTATTTTAAATTCAGAAAATACACTGAACATGACTAAGACTATTTTCTAAAAAGATGCAGTCTCAAGTTGAATCTCGCGAAAAAAGGGAGTCGCTGCATGCATCCCTCAAAGTAAATTTATTTACGTACTCAGATTTTTATTCCAAAGCCGTGCAATAGAATGAGTCTCAACCCAACATAGAACACAAGTATTGCTGTAAGGATTCCTAAAATCTTTAAGTTGAATTTTTTATTGGACAGATAAGATCCCAGACTTCCACCGAGCACAACTGCAATAATAAGGTTGAATACAAGATCATAGTCCAAACGAAAGGTTCCTGCTACGTTAAGGCCCACAAGTCCCGCAAGAGAATTCACGAGGATAAAAACTGAAGCCAGCGCAGCAATGATTCTGGGATTTTCCCATTTAAGTAAGTTCAATACTGGAGACAAAAATATCCCACCCCCAATTCCAGAAATACCAGAGAGCAATCCAATACTTCCTCCTAATAACAGCTTCTTAGGATTGGAAAATTCTACAGATTCTAATCGACTTTGAACAAGTTTCAGCAGCATAAATATCCCTGCCAATAACAAAGCACAACCTAACACTAAGAAAAATGAGTCTTGCGAAAGCTTCACCAGTGCTCCTAAATAGGCCATTGGGATGCTTAGCACAAAAAACGGCCAAAGCAATTTTGGTTTTAGAACCCCATGCTTCATATAAACGATTGTTCCAATAGTAACCACACAGATATTTAAGATCAAAGCTGTGGAACGGATCTCATAAAAGTCGGTAAGCACCAGACTCAAAATTGCCAGATAACTTGAGCCCCCTCCAAAACCAACGGAACTGTAGAATAAGGCAATAAAGAAAAAGATAAAGGGCAGGTATTCTATAGGCATGCTATGAGATTAAAAGACATTGTACCTGTTCCCCTTTTTTAAGCGAAGTTTCAGCATCTATAAAAGCCAACGCGTTTCCTTGTGCCATTGATAAGATCATAGACGACCCTTGCCCGTCCAGGATCTCAACTTCACCATTGCTGATCTTTGCTTTCAAAAATGAAGGCCGATCGCCTCTGTTCTCAAAATCATGGGAAATAAGGAAAGCGTATCGTGGCAATCCGCGTTTTTCTGATCCGCTAAGCTGATAAAGAAAATGCAATACATAGACGTAGAAACAACTTAAGGAAGATGCAGGGTTTCCTGGTAAAGCGAATACAAATCTCTCTTCTTTTCTTCCAAAATAGAGCGGTTTTCCAGGCTTTTGAAAGACTTTATAGAACTGCTCTTCCACTCCGTTCTCTTCCAGTGCCTGCTTAACAAAATCATAATCTCCCACTGAAATTCCTCCGGAAAGAATTAAAACATCTGCAGTTTCAAGGGATTTTTTTATTCCTGATTTTATTGCTTCAAAATCATCCTCAATTTGTTTCTTATTCCCACATTTAAATCCGAACTGTTCACAAGCGGAAGCCAGTGCGTAGCTATTTGATTCATAGATCTGCCCTACTGCCTTTGGTTTTCCGGGCTCTATCAATTCGTTTCCTGTAGTGATCAAATTAATAAGTGGCTTTCTAAAAACCTCAACGTTCTGGATTCCCAGACTTCCTATCAACCCTATTCCTGCAGGAGTGATGCTGTATCCTTTTTCGAAAACAAGCTGACCCTGGGTTAACTCTTCTCCTTTTCTACGAATGCTCTGTCCTTCCTTCGGCATTTGTTCCAAAGTAAGCTTGTTTCCAGCCACACTGGTTTTCTCCTGCATCATCACTGCGGAAGTGTTTTTAGGAACCTTCGCTCCGGTAAAAATGCGCACCGCTTCAAACTCCTTCAATTCAAACTCCTTCTTGTCACCGGCAGCAACTTCCCCAACGATTTTATATTCCTGAGAAATTCCGCATAAGGCATAGCCATCCATTGCCGAATTATCAAAAGAAGGCATATCAAAGGGAGCATTAATATCTTCTGAAATTGAAAAACCGAGACAGTCACTAAGTTTCCTTGTTTCTGTTTTCAGCTTAACCTTCTGATCTTTGATAATTTTATGTGCTTCTTCAATTGTTACCATTAGCCTCCAATTGAAATCATAGACCTGTTTTGTTCGTAATGGTCGGCATCCATTTTTACATCCATGCCATCACGGGAAAACTTTTTGGTCTTGATCGCGTTTATAATTAGCTCGTTCATTTCCCCACCATTACGCATAGGCGTGAGCAGATCGGTTTCTGAATTTGCGAAAAGACAATTCATCATTTTACCATCGGCAGTTAGTCGAATACGGTTACAATCGGCGCAGAAGGGATTCGTAATCGTGCTTACAATTGCAAAACTCCCTGTGTGACCTTTCACTTGAAAATTTGACGATGTACTGTGCTTTGGGTTTTGTAATACTTCAATATTTCCAAAACGTTCAGAAACAATATCCAGAATCTCTTGTTTTCCGACACCTTTGCTCCAGTCCCATTTATTGCCTTTAAAAGGCATGAATTCTATAAATTTTACGGTCAGATTTTTATTCTTGGTCAGTTCAATAAAATCATTGATCTCATTGTCATTCACTCCTTTTATCAAGACAATATTCAACTTCACTTCCATATCCATTTCAAGAGCCGTTTCGATATTCTTGATGATACGCTCAAAATAATCCCGTTTCGTGATGAAAACCGACTTTGCCTTATCCAAAGTGTCCAAACTCAGGTTGATTTTTTTCAAACCTATCTTCTGAAATAAATCCAGATATTTATCCAGCATAATTCCGTTGGTAGTGATTTTTAGGGTCACTCCCAGTTTTGCCAGTTCCTCTACCAGATACCCGAAATTCTTTCTTACCAAAGGCTCCCCACCGGTAAGCCGAATGGTATCCACCCCTAGATCGCGAAAAGTTGTAGCGAGTTCAATGATCTCTTCAATGGTCATGATATTGGATTTCTCCATCAATTCAATTCCTTCTTCTGGCATGCAGTAAAAACAACGCAGGTTACAACGATCGGTCAGCGAGATCCTGAGATAGGTATGTGCTCTTCCAAAATTATCTACTATTTTCTTTTTTTCTTCAATCATGTCTTTTTCCTTCTATAACTTTAAAAACGTGCAATACGTGCGGGAATATGGCGTCCATACATTCTGCAGCTCCTTTGGTAGATCCTGGCAATGCCAAGACTACCTTTCCGTCTTTTATTCCGGCTACAGATCTGGAAAGCATCGCATAAGGCATGCGCTGCTGCCCGTAATTTCTCATTTGTTCTTCAACGCCTTTCAATTTCAGATCCAGCATTGGTTCTATAGTTTCAGGAGTTACATCACGCGGACTAACGCCAGTTCCTCCCGTAAAAATCACAATATCTGCATCTGCAGTATTTAATGCCGATCTTATGTCTTCAGGTTCATCTGGAATAATAATCCGTTCAGATTTAATTCCAAGTGCTTCCAATTTTGAAACGATGGCCTTTCCTGCTTTATCTTCTCCTTTTCCTTTCGAAATGGTATCTGAACACACAATGACCTTTGCAGTCAATCCTTCAGCATCAATTTTATAAGCAGATTTTCCTCCCTTTTTATTCTGAAGTTTGATTGTCCCGATCTCTACATTCTTGTCGATAGGTTTTAGCATGTCATACATCGTAAGAGCCACAATACTTGCTCCATGCATGGCTTCCACCTCAACACCAGTTTTATAAATGGTTTTTACTTTAACTGAAATCTGGATTTCCAATCCGTTTATCTCATATTCTATCCCTGTATATTCAATAGGCAAGGGATGGCAATCTGGCAACAGCTCTGGCGTTTTCTTTACGCCCAGTAATCCTGCAGCTCTGGCCATTTCAAAAACATTCCCTTTCGGAACTCTATTTTCCTGTAGCGCCTTTATCGTGTCTTCGTTGGAAGTCCTTACTATCGCAATTGCGGTAGCTTCCCTCAACGTATTTATTTTATGGGTTATATCAACCATATTATGTATTCACTTTCCATTGGTGGGTTTCATCTTCGAAAATCTCTTTTCCGAAAATGGGCACATTGGCCTTGATCTCTTCCACGAAATAATTGCAGGCTTCTATTGCAATCTTTCGGTGTGCCGAAGAGGTAAACACAAAAAGGCAAAGTTCTCCAGTTTTTACTTGGCCCAGACTATGATAAATATGGGCACAGGTAATATCGAATTTTGAAAATGCCGCTTCCCTTATCTCATGAAAAACACGTTCTGCCATGTCTTCGTATGCCGAATATTCAATTGCGCTTACCATTTTACCGTCAATTTCATCGGCACGAATTTGTCCTAGAAAGATGCTATGTGCACCAATATTGGTTTTCGACTGATGATTCGCTATTGAATTGGCGATCTTCTCCGGCGGAATGGCGCCTTGAACAAATACTTTCTTTGGTTTTTTCTTATCCATTTATTATAGTTTTTATACCTCCTTCTACATTTTTTAAATTCTGAAACCCGAAATCTGTTTGCAGCATTTCAACTGCTTTCGCACTTCGTTTTCCAGACTGGCAAAACACCAGCACTTCTTCTTGCTCTGGAATTTCATTCGAACGCTGTTGCAGCTCTCCCAAAGGAATATGGATCACATTGGCAGCAGTCACTTTTGGCTGTTCAAATTCCTCCCGAACATCCAGATATTTTTTATCGGAATCTTTCATTTCGCAGTCCATACGCACCGACATGATTCCATTTTTTTTCACTTTTTCGATCTCTTCCGGTTTTTTCTGAATATTCAAAATTTGTTCTGAACCTGAAAGCAGATTCGATATTTTCAGTTTTCCTGAAAGCACATTTCCAACACCCAAAATTATCTTGAGAGCTTCCATCGCCTGAAGCATTCCAAAAATTCCTGGAACCACTCCTAAAACTCCGGTTGCTTCACAACTTACATTCTGTCGGGTTGTCTTGGAAAAAAGACATCTGTAACTAGGCCCGTTCTGATAATTGAACACCGAAAGTTGCCCTTCATTTTTATAGATCGACGCATATACCCAAGGCTTTCCGGCCAAAATACAGGCATCGTTGATAAGGTATTTTGTTTCGAAGTTATCGGTTCCATCAAGGATAAGATCATACTCACTGAAAAGCTTTTCCGCATTATCAATGGTTAAGGCCTCTTCAATGGCAACCAACTCTATTTCGCTATTCAATCGCTGTAACTTTTCTTTAGCTACCAAAACTTTAGACTTTCCAAGATCGTTTTCATCATACAAAACCTGTCGGTGCAGATTGCTAACGGAAATTGTATCATGATCCATCAATCCTATTTTTCCAATCCCTGCACCCGTAAGATATTGCGCTGCAGGACATCCAAGTCCGCCAACGCCAACGATCAAAACACTGGCGTTGCGGAGTTTTTCCTGCCCCGAAACTCCAACTTCATCTAATTTTATTTGTCTGTCGTATCTCATCAACCTCCTGCAAATGGTGGTAAAAATGCCACCTCATCGCCCTCTTTTAATTCTACTTCGTTATTTAAATTCTGATTTACCGCAATTTGTACCGATCCTGCATCTTGAATCTGATATGTTTTGATCTGCTGATCTTTCAATTCTCTTAGGGATAATCCTTGCTCCAGCTCTAAAACTTCTTCGCTTTTCCCGGCTGACTCAGCGATCACACCAAAATATTTTAAGGTCACTTTCATTCTTCCATTTGTTTTAATAATTCTACATCTTCCGAAGTATCCACGTCAAAATTTCCCATTTCGAATTTCACGATCTCAAAATCTAATTTCTGATCATGAATGAGTTTTTTGGCTCCCTGATCTCCTTTCAATTCTTTCAAATCATGAAAAACTTCCGCAGAAAAAATTGCAGGAACTCCAATATCTCCGGCATATTCTGAAAAGGTAGCTTGACTATTTTTGTCCAACTGAACCTGTATCAATGCCTCAATGCTTTCTCTGCTCACAAAGGGTTGATCTGAAAGCAAAATTACTATATGATCCAAATTATTTTCTAATTCCTGAGACCTCAACACGCCTTTCCTGATGCTGGAAGCCATTCCTTCTTCCCAGTTCTCATTTATCAAAATCTCAAATCCCTTTAAATCTATTTTACGTTCTATTTCTTCTTTCCTTGCTCCCAGCACTAAAACTTTGCTGTCAAAATCCATCACTTCTGAAATAGCTATCGCGTGTTGCAATAATGATTTACCTTTAAATTCCACTAATTGCTTTGCATACCCAAGTCGGCTGGAAGAACCTGCCGCAAGAATCATAACTCCTATTTTAGCATTCTTTATCAAACCTTTATTTCTTTGAAATGATTATTTTTCTTCTCATGTATAGGTTCCGACTTCTCTCTTAATGGTCTTGCACTGGTCTGCGTCAATACCGATTGAATTTCAGATAGAATTGAAAGTCCGATTTCTGCAGGTGTTTCTGCTCCAATTTCCAAACCTATCGGGGCGTGGATTTTTTTTGCAATTTCTTCAAAAAGTCGAATTCCTTCAGACTCCAGATCATTTTGCATTCGCTCATATTTCTTCAGTGGACCTAAAATTCCGATATATGGAATTTGATCTTCAGTCAGCAACAGTTTTAACACCGCCAAATCGTAATTGTAATTATGACTCATCAGCACAAAACAACTGCGTTGGTCTATCTCTATATTCTCCAGCGTTTTTTCAGGTTTTGTTACAATTACCTGGCAAGAACTGGTAAAACGTTCTTTATTCGCATGCGTTGGTCTACCATCAGTGACGATCACTTCCCATCCAAGTAAATCTCCCTGTTGTGCCAAGATCTGAGCATCATTCCCGGCTCCAACTATGATCAATTTTATTGGAGGTTGATAATTCTGAATGAATAAATGATGCGTTTCTCCGTTAATAGAAAATTCAGCAAAATGAGATCTTTTATTTTCCAGAGTTAATTGAGCTTGTTGCAGAATAAGGTCTAATACTTCGTTTTCCGGTTTTCTACCTGTATATTCTGAATTTTCATCGATTACCAAAATTGTACCCGTTTGCTCTTTAGATCTGTCTAAGTTGAACTGAACTGCAATTGCCAAAGAATTTTTCTGTGCAAGGACAGATTTAAGCAGTTCACATGAGTTTAGGCTATCCTCATAATCCAGTGGCTCAAACAACACCTGAATGATGCCATTGCAACCCAATTGCGCGCCGATTACAGCGTCGTCTTCATCACTAGTGTCGTACGTGATCAGTTTGTTTTTTTGCTGATGTAAGGCGTGTAAAGCTTTTCTAAGCGCATCGCCTTCCAGGCAACCACCGCTGATGGCTCCAGCAATATTCCCAAATTCATCTACCAGCATTCTCGCTCCGGCACGTCTATAGGAAGAACCTTCCACATGAACAACGGTCGCCAGCACGCATCCGATTCCCTGAGAACTTAAATTTTCGTATTGCGATATGATGAAATCCAACTCTCTCATACCACCGCTTTTTTTAGTTGGTGAACTGTATTCTTTATTTCTTCCGCAGCAAAGTTGATATCAGCCAGCGTGGTATTTCTACCAAGGCTAATTCGAAGCGAAGACAATGCAACTTCATCACTTAATCCCATGGCTTTTAATACGTGGGATGGATTTATCAAATTCGATGTGCAAGCAGAACCACGGGAAACAGCTAGACTGTTCAGTTTTCGAATTAATTGATTGCCATCACTGTTTCCAAAAGAGACATTGGTTGTATTTGGAAGTCGGTCGCTATTCTTTGAATTGATAAGAACATCTTCAATTTCTTCCAAAAGCGCTTCCAGCCTATTTCTTAATTTTGATATTCTGATGGATTCCTCTTGCATTTCTTCAGAAGCAATTTCCGTAGCTTTTCCAAAACCAACAATTCCGGGTACGTTCAAAGTTCCCGGACGCATTCCTTTTTCCTGACCTCCGCCAAAAACGGTTTGGTCGATCTCTACTTTATTCTTTTTATTGATATATAACGCACCAACGCCTTTAGGTCCGTAGAGCTTATGAGAAGAGAAAATGGCAAGATCTAAATTCAGTTCTTTCAGATCTACAGGAATCTTCCCAACCGCCTGCGTAATATCGCTCATCAACTTAACACCTTTAGAATGAACAATTTTTTCAATCTGCTTCATTGGATGAATGAGTCCGGTTTCATTATTAGCAAGCATCAAACAAACCAGAATAGTTTCCGCATTAATGGCATTCTCTAATTCTTCAAGATCGATAGTTCCTTCAGTATCCACATCCAGATACCTGATCTGAAAACCTTCATTTTCCAGCGCCTGCATGGTATCCAGAATGGCTTTATGTTCTGTTTTACAGGTAATAATATGTTTTCCTTTTGAGCTGTTCCTTTTACAAAAGCCGAAAAGGGCAAGATTCGCAGCTTCCGTAGCACCTGAAGTAAACGTGATCTCTGTAGGTTTACAATTTACCAGATTGGAAACCTGTTCCCTTGCGAATTCAACAGCTTCTTCAGCATCCCATCCAAAAACATGATCACTACTGGCATTGCCGAACATTTCAGTAAAATAAGGCAACATTGCATCCACCACTCTTTTATCTACCGGTGTGGTCGCATTGTAATCCAGATATATTTTATTTTTAGTTTTCATTAAAAGCGTTATGTATTTGTAAACATATCGGTTTATAAATTTAAGAAAGGATACGGACTTCTCTTGTGATTTAATGTTATTTTAAGAACTTTAGTAATTTTCCTTCTTGATCTATCAATTGCTTTACCTTCAATTGAAGCGTATCATATTCTTTCATTATTTCTAATGCGTAAGGACTTACTTCAGCGCCTCCTCCATGTTGGCCTCCTTTTTTCAAAATTACCAATGCCTCTTCTGAAAATTGATTCAGTCTTTGAACCATTGCCCAAGCTTTTTTATACGACATGTGCATTTTCTCGGCAGCTTTGGAAAGGGAACCTTCCTTTTGAATCTGTTTAAGGAGTTCATGTGGTCCCGGTCCGTAATACTTTTCTCCATCTGCTTCTATCCAGCACTTGATCTTTAATTGCTTCATTCAAGCGGCATCTTTAGGTCTTTAAATCATCCTGCATGTGTGAAATAAATGGCTGATCATAAAATCGCTTTCCGGTTGCTTTGTAAAGCGCATTCGCTAAAGCGCCCTGAATTGGCGGAAATGGCGGTTCTCCCAAACCTGTAGGATCTATGCCATTCTCTATAAAATAAACATCTATTGTTTTTGGAGCTTCTTTGTGACGAATCAGTCTGTAAGTATCAAAATTGCTTTGCTGTGGCACTCCATCTTTGAAGGTCATTTCACTATAAAGCGCATGACCAATGCCGTCGATGGTACCACCTTCAACCATATTTTTAGCGGCGTCAGGGTTTACCACGATCCCGCAGTCTACAGCACAGGTCACTTTATCCACCGATGGCTGATTATTCTTTACCGATAGGTCTAAAATTTGCGCCACATAAGAGTTATGACAATAGTAGGCAGCAACACCTCTGCTCAATCCGGTAGTGTTATCCCAGCCAGATTTGTCTCTAGCTAGCTTTAGAACCCCAGCGTAACGGGCTGCATCATAATCATTTTCTTCACCAACAGGATTGCTTCCTGCGCGATCCAATAGATCTAAACGAAATTGAATAGGATCCTGACCCATTTCTTCGGACAATTCGTCCAAGAAAGACTGTTCGGCGCCAGCTATAAAATTAGATCGCGGCGCCCTAAAAGCTCCGGTTGAAATATTCGATTCCATACTCCAACTTTCAGCTAAATAGTTCTCTATTGCTCCTGCCGGAAACCGATTCGCAAAAAGCGGACTTTCAGGGATTCCTCCCGCATTTACATGAAAAGCGGTTAGTTTATTATTGGCATCAAGCGCTGCACGATAAGTGACGTGATACGCCGGACGGTATACCCCGTTGGTCATATCATCCTCTCTTGAATACACAAGTTTGATGGGTGTTCCCATTTTTTCAGAAATCACAGCTGCTTCCACAAGAAAATGTCCATACAGTCTGCGACCGAAACCACCACCCATTCGGGTCATTTGAATGTCTATATTTTCCAAGTCTAATCCCAGACGTTTGTTTACACTTTTCTCGGCAAATTCAGGAGTTTGGATTGGGCCTAATAATTCTGCCTTACCTCCGCTAACGTCTGCGAAAAAGTTCATTGGTTCCATGCAGTTGTGAGACAGGAACGGACAGGTATAAGAACGTTCAATAACCCGAGCTGCATTTTTAAATGCCTTTTCAGGATTCCCATCTCGTCTCACAATTTCAGATTTTTTAGAGCCTACATCTGCCATTAGTGTCATATGGATCGAAGTGCTTTCCAATCCGCTGACACCATCCATTCCTGCAGATTTCTCGAGGATTTCAATTTGTTTAACGAGTTTCGGATTTAAATCCCATTCCACCTTTACTTCTTTTTTAGCCTGCATGACCTGCCAGGTACTTTCGCCAACTACGACGACAAGTTTAGAAAATGCTGCGACATCGCTCCATTCCTTCTCCATATCATCAGGATAGGTGTCAATGGTAAACACATCTTTTATGCCTGGCATTCCTTTCGCTTTCGCCGCATCCATCGTTTTGAACTCCATTCCGAAAGCTGGCGGTTGCACAATCATCGCAATCAACATTCCCTCTTTAAAAGTGTCTATCCCGAACAATGGTTGACCTGTAACTATTTTCTTGGCATCCACATTTTTCCGGGAGGTGCCTATAATTTTAAAGCTGTCTATATTTTTTAATTCCACTTCTTCGGGAATTTCAACATTTACGGCAGCTTTTGCGATCTCGCCGTATCCAATGGTACGGTCGCTATTTTTATGACTTATTATTCCGTTTTCAACTGAAAGTTCTAATACAGGAACTTCCCATTGCTTTGCAGCAGCGGTTAGCAACATTTGCCTTGCTGTTGCTCCGGCTGTTCTTAAGGATTGCCAGCCTTGACGAATAGACTGACTTCCACCTGCAAGTTGACGGGTAAAGACTTCAGTATTCAAAGGCGCCTGTTCTACCACTACATTATTCCAGTCTACATCGAGTTCTTCAGCAACGATCATTGGCATAGACGTCTTCACGTTCTGACCAATTTCCGGATTTGGAGAATAAATAGTTACAATGCCGTTATCTCCAATTTTGAGATAGCCATTCAGTTCGAACCACTCCTCTGGCATTTGCATCGCCAATTCCTTTCCACCTTCTTCCGTAGGGCCTTGACACGCTAACCAATTAAATCCTATTATCAGTCCGCCTCCAGCTAAAGAAACACTTTTAATAAAGGATCTTCGGCCCATTGATGTTTTTATTTTAGTCATTTTTATGTATGAATTAAACTGATAATGATTAGAGTTGTGAATCTGAAGCCGTTTTGATGGCAGCCTTAATTCTGGTGTAAGTACCACAACGGCAGATATTCCCGCTCATGGCATTGTCAATATCCTTATCACTTGGGTTGGGATTTTGTTTTAACAATGCCGAAGCAGTCATGATCTGCCCTGCCTGACAATAACCACACTGTGGCACATCATGCTCCAACCAAGCTTTTTGAACTGGGTGGTCTCCATGTTCTGAAAGTCCTTCTATTGTGGTGATCATATTATCTACTGCTGCAGAAACAGGAAGCTGGCAAGATCTCACGGCAGTTCCATTAAAATGTACTGTACAAGCTCCACATTGGGCTATACCGCAACCATATTTTGTACCTACCATTTTCAGATGGTCTCTCAACACCCATAGCAAGGGCGTACTAGGATCGACGTTTACGTTATGATTCTCGCCATTAATGTTAATACTGAATTCTGCCATGATCTTAAATTTTCCTAAAAATTAAGAAATAATTTCCTTTTATCGATACATATTAGAAGACTTATTATTCAAAACCTTATAAAAAGAAAACGCCCAACTCTAGAGCTAGGCGTTTTTACTTTAGTTTTTAAGCTGTTATGCCGGGCTCCAGACCTGCTACAATCAACTTTTCTGGAGTGATAGGCAGGCTTCGCATTCGCTTACCAGTGGCGTTAAATATGGCATTTGCAATGGAAGCAGCAACACTGGTTATCCCCAATTCGCCAATTCCTTTAATACCCATTTTATTGGCGACCTTATCTTCTTCGGGAAGGAAGATCACATCAATATTGGCCATATCCAGATTTACCGGTACGTGATAATCTGCAAAAGAACGGGTAATAAAATTTCCAAAATTAGGTTCCACATGAGTTTGTTCAGCCATGACCATGCCTACGCCCATCGTTAAACCTCCTATGATCTGTCCGTACGCCGTCTTCGGGTTTAATATTTTTCCAGCTGAAGCTACATTGACCATCTTCTCAATGCGATACATTCCTGTATCCTTATCTACCCAGACTTCACAAAAATTAGCGCCGAATGAGAAAACCGAGTATTTTGCGAATTCTGCAGATGGCTCCGCCATTCCTTCAGCTTCGAATTTGGTAAGTTGGTTCTTTTTTAGAAGTTCAGAAACCGCAACTTCTTCGTCTTCTGCTATATTTCCATTATTCTTAAGTGTTTTAATCGCATTTTCACAAGCAGCACGGGCTCCATTACAATAGGAAGCTGCTCCCCAAGAACCTCCGGAACCGGGGGTTATGGGGAAATCGGAGTCCCCTAATTCTACACTTACTTGTTCTACCGGGATCTTTAAGTATTCTGAAGCGGTTTGGGCAATAATGGTATAACTACCAGTACCAATATCAGTGGCATCCATTTGGATGGTAGCAAATACCTTATCTTCATCCAATTTCAGAATTACTTTTGAATGCGTTTTCTGGTATGGAGAATTTCTGGAAGCGGCACTTACGCCATAACCAATAAGCCAATTCCCTTTTTTGTTAGTACGTGGTTCTGGTTTTCGGTCTTTCCAACCAAATTTATCGGCTCCAATTCTCAAACATTCCACCAATAAGCGGGAAGAAAATGGTCTGTTCTCATGAAGATCGGTTTGTGTATCGTTTTTTATGCGGAATTCCAAAGGATCCATTTTAAGTTTCCAGGCCATTTCATCCATAGCAGATTCCAATGCAAAACTACCAGTAGCTTCTCCGGGAGCTCTCATAGCGAAGGGCACCTGGATATTCATCGGGATCAACTTATAGGTCACCTCATTATTAGGTACTTTATATAACATCTTAGAAACCATTCCGCAAGGCTCCTGATATTCTTGGTTTGTAGCGGTATGAGAAAGCGTTTCATGAGAAAGCGCTGTGAGCGTACCATCTTTTTTAGCGCCTACACGTATTTTTTGTTCGTTCTGTTGACGCATGTTTGTATTGGTAAACATCTGCGTTCTGGTAACGGTTACCTGAACTGGTCTTCCCACCATTTTAGACGCCATTACGCCCATAATCACATGTCGATCCAGGTTTAGTTTAGATCCGAATCCACCACCCACAAAAGCAGATATGACGCGCACATCTTTCTTCGGAATCTGGAATGTGCCTGAGATGGCTATTTTAGCATCTTCCACAATTTGCTGACTCGAATAGGCCGTTACTTTTCCATTATCCCAAGAGGCGATAACGGCATGTAATTCCATTGGGTGGTGATGCTCGATTGGTGTATTATAGGTTTGCTCTACTACCGAATCTGCTTCAGAAAGTCCTTGTTCCATATTTCCCCTTGAATAATTTGAACCATTATCTGGAGTGTAGGCTTTGGATTTCGACTTCTCAAAGTCGATAACTGCGGAAGGATCCTTTTTATATTCAAATTTCACTAAACTCGCTGCATATTGTGCCTGCTCGAAAGTTTCTGCCACAACAAGACCAACATATTCTCCATAATAATGCACTTTATTACTTTGCAACACCGGAGCAATAGTGTCTGTGGCAATTGGGGTCATTTCCTTATCGAAATCTTTTAGTTTTTCAGCATTTTTATAAGTAATGATCTTTAGAACCCCATCTAATTTTTCAGCTTCAGAAGTATCTATGGAGATGATCTCTCCCTTAGCGATCGTACTGTTGATACCTTGTCCATAAACTTTGTTCTCTACCGGGAATTCAGTCGCATACTTAGCCTTTCCCATGACCTTAAGATGGCCTTCCACTCTATTGATGGCAGTTCCAACACCGGATGCATTTATTGTCTTCGTCATAATTTTAATTTTTCGGGATTGGTCTATACGGTTCTCTCGTAGGCTTGGGTAAGCGCTCTTACGATCGCATTTTTGCCCATTTCTACTTTATATGTGTTCGCTTCAAAAGGTTTTGCATCCTTCATCTCCAGTGCTGCGGCTGCTTCAAAATTTTCCGAAGTTGGTTTCTTTCCAGCAAGGAATGCTTCAGCTTTTGTAAGTTTCCAAGGGATATGCGCAACTCCGCCCATGGCCAATCCAACCTTTGTGATCACTCCACTTTTTACCTGCAATCCTGCAGCAACCGATACCAATGCAAACGCATAACTGGAACGTTCGCGAATCTTTAAGTAGTAATAATGATCTGCAAACTCTGGCTCTGATAAATGAATGGCAGTAATTAATTCTCCTTGCATAAGGGTCGTATCCTTTTCAGGCCGATCGCCCGGCAAACGATGAAGATCTGTGAATGCTATCATGCGTGAAGAACCATCTGTTTGCTGAACTTCCACCGTTGCTCCAATGGCAGCGAGCGCCACGCACATATCTGAAGGATTTGTAGCAATACAACTATCGCTATATCCAAAAATGGCGTGTAAAGCATTCATTCCGTTCAACGCTCCGCATCCGGAACCTGGCTCTCTTTTATTACAGGGCATCGAAACCTCGAAGAAATACGGACAACGGGTGCGCTGCAGTAAGTTTCCTCCATTGCTCGCCATATTTCTAATCTGCGCCGTGGCAGCAGAAAGCATGGCCATGGATAGTAAGGGATAATTGGTTCTTACTTCTGGATGATTGGCAGTTTCAGAATTGCTAAGCATTCCGCCAAGTGTTAGTCCGCCATTTTCATTAGAAGTTATTTTTTTATAATCGAGGTTGTTAATATCGATAAGTTGATCTGGACGCTCCACATCTTCCTTCATCAAATCCACCAGATTTGTCCCACCCCCGAGATAATGAGAAGTTGCTGTAAAAGCCTGAAGCGCTTGATCTTTATTTTGTGCACCTGTATATTTGAATGGTCTCATTTTGGTTGAATTTTAAAATCTTTAATAGTATTTCAAATTAGAAAAACCTAAGCTCCTCTAAGCATTCTTGGCATTATCCATTTGCTCTTGTGTGGCAAATTCCCAAGTTGGCATCTCCTCATTTCCGGTATGCACTTCTTTAAAGGCCTGTACAATATTATTGTAGGCACCGCATCGACAAATATTTCCAGACATGCGTTCCCGTATTTCTTCTTCGGAAAGCGTCAAACCAGATTTAATGGTCTTCAAATCTTCAGTCACATAACTGGCTTCTCCATTTTTAGCTTCCTCTAAGAGCGCTACCGAAGAACAGATCTGTCCGGGTGTACAATAACCACATTGAAAACCATCGTGTTTTAAAAATGCCTGCTGCATGGGATGCATTTCTCCATTATTAGCGAGCCCTTCTACCGTTGTGATCTCTTTTCCTTCACAGGTAGCTGCCAAAGTAAGGCAAGAAAGATTGCGTTTTCCGTCTATAATTACAGTACATGCGCCACATTGGCCATGATCACATCCTTTTTTCGTACCAGTGAGAGCCAGTCTTTCTCTTAAGGCATCAAGCAAACTAGTTCTCGAATCTATAGTGATTGGTTTTACGACTTTGTTAACCCTAAGATTAACCATGACCTCGTTTAATAAAACTCGGGCGTTTTCTGGTAAGTCTTTCATAGTATCGGCGAATATTTCAGAAGTAAAAATAGAGGATGCGTATAATCCTAAACTAAACATAGAAACCTGTTTTAAAAATTTTCTACGGTTACTTCCGTTCAGCCCCATCGCATCGAGGATGATATTCTCGTCATCACTCAGCTTGTCTAAATTGACCTCTTCTTTAAATTTGTCGTCTTCTTTCATAAAAATAATGTTAGTTATTTCAAACAGCTCTTGACCTAATACATAATGTCCAAAAAGACGCTACTTGTATTTCTATTGAGGCATCGAATTTGATTAATATTTATATCTTAAAAACTGTGAACTTAAAAAGCATAATGCAATCAATAGGAGGGCTTTATAGTGCTTGCTTTAGCTTCTAAAGCAAATTTATACTTATGACTTTACGTTGTTAACTCGAAAAAATAATATTTTAACCCAAAACCGAACAAATTTTAATATTGAGAATTTCAAAAGTGTAAATTCTACTGCCAAATGAGGGCGCTTATTAAAATATGAGCGCCATATTTTAGTTTTCTGATTTTCAAAAACCTACATGATGAATGCTTGTCTCTATCGCATTTTCGAATTGCAAGTGAATGGGAAATCAAGGTTTGACACTCATTCATTCCGGTGGAACTGCTATCAATTGTTTGAAACATATTTCAGATCATTCAGAAGTATTGCTTGATCAGTTCAATCCTACTTCAAGTCTCGAAAAAAGCAAAAAAATGCGTTATGGAATGGCATACAATCCAAATCTGACTGACATTTACAATTTATCAAAAATAGCTTCCGAAGAATTTCCCGAATGCCCCTGAATTATTTGCCGATAGCTGTAACTTTAAAATGGTTTCAGCAGTTAATTTTACTCATGGCATCTAACAATTGATTGAGCACTTTCTTCATAAGAATTAAAAACACATAATTATCCATATTCATATAAGTGCCACTATTTTAACTGTAACAGCAATTTTTTTAACTCATAATACCATTTACAAAAGGAAATTCAGAATAATATTCTATTTTCAAGAATCCTATTGCTGAGTGCCTAGGAAACGAAATTGGTATTCAGAACTAATCAGTAGTGTCCAACTAGAAATATGACCTAAACCATGCACGATAAAAACAGCTCTAATACAGCAAATTTCAGCAGCAATTCCAACGCTACAAAAGTTCAACTGCACATCAACAAAACCACATTACACCTACACGTCATGCCTTGGGTAAGCCTATTGGATGCCATTCGTGACCACGGAAAACTGACCGGCACTAAAAAAGGTTGTGACCATGGACAATGCGGAGCTTGTACTGTTATCTGTGATGGCAAAAGAATTTTGAGCTGTCTTACGCTAGCAGTCATGAAGGATGGTTCAGAAATCACAACCATCGAAGGCATCGCAAATGGCGAAGTGTTGCATCCACTGCAAACAGCCTTTATTGAGCACGACGCTTTTCAATGCGGATATTGCACACCCGGACAAATTTGTAGTGCCATCGCAATGCTTGAAGAAGGCAAGGCCGATACACGTGATGAAGTTAAAGAACAAATGAGCGGTAATCTTTGCAGATGTGGCGCGAACACCAATATAATTGATGCAATAATGGAATTTAAAGACAAGCGCAATGAATAATTTTACATATCAAAAAGTTTCAAATCCCAACGATGCCTTAAATAAAATCTCGAAAAACAATGCAGCAAACTTTATTGCAGGCGGCACAAATCTTATCGATTTATGGAAGTACAATCTAGCGCATCCAAAAACATTGGTGGATATCAATGGCCTCAACGACTACAAAGCTATCAAGGAAGATGATCATGGCGGGCTGTTTTTGGGAGCATTGGCGACAAATTCAGACACAGCTTATCATAAACTAGTTGAAGAGCGTTATCCATTATTATCCAAAGCAATATTGGCAGGCGCTTCAGCTCAAATTCGAAATAGTGCAAGCAATGGTGGAAATCTTTTACAACGCACACGCTGTTATTATTTTTATGATGCCTCTTCGCCTTGCAATAAGCGAAATCCTGGTTCCGGTTGTCCGGCAAAAAACGGTCTCAATCGAATACACGCCATCCTTGGAACAAGCGAAGACTGTATTGCCGTATTTCCTTCAGATATGTGCATCGCCTTGGCTGCACTTGAAGCGGTTGTACATGTAAAAAGTCCTGATGGAGAACGTGAAATTGAGTTTTCAAATTTCCACAGACTCCCTGGCGACACACCAGAATTGGACAATAATTTAAAAGAAAACGAATTGATTACCGGCATAAGTTTACCTTCAGAAGGTTTTGCTGAAAATTATTCTTACCTAAAACTTCGCGATAGAAATTCCTATGCATTTGCACTCGTAAGTGTAGCAACAGGAATGGTATTAGAAAATAATAAAATCACTAAAATCCGAATTGCCTTAGGCGGAATTGCTCACAAACCATGGCGAGTAGTAGCAGCAGAAGAATTTTTAGTTGACAAATCACCGACCGAAGAAAATTTTGCCTCAGCAGCCAACATGATTTTAAAAGGCGCCAAAGGTTTTGGCAAAAATGATTTCAAAATCGAACTTTCAAAACGAGCAATTGTACGTAACTGCATCATGGCCTTAGATCCAGAATCACAAAGGCCAGGAGCGCAACCTTCATTATAAACAGCTTATGAAAATATCAAAACAAATAGGTAAATCTGTAAACAGGCTCGAAGGTCATCTCAAGGTCACTGGAGCAGCAAAATATGCAGGCGAATATGACGTGCCAGGTTTGCTGCAAGGGTATATTGTAAATAGCACAATTACCAAAGGAAAGATTTTAGAAATAGATGAAAGTGCAGCCCATGCTTTATCTGGAGTCGTCGCTATATTTTCTCATAACAATCGTACAAAACTTCCTTGGTTCGACATCATGTATGCCGATATGGATGCGCCACCAGGAACGCCCTTTAAACCTTTCTATAATGACCAAATTTTGTATAATGGCCAGCCCATTGCACTTGTTGTTGCAGAAACTTTCGAAACTGCACGTTATGCTGCAACTCTAATTAAAGTCACCTATGATGAAGAACCGTTTGAAACAGAATTGGCAGCGCATTTAGACGACGCTCGTGACCCCAAAAAGGGAATAGCAACCTTTATAAAACCTTTGCCACCAAGTGCGAATGGCGATTTTGAGAAAGCCTATAACGATGCTGATGTACAATACGCCGGTGAGTTTATCCATGGCACTGAGCACCATAATCCCTTAGAGCTTTTCACTACAACCACCGTTTACGAGGGTGATGGCAAATTGACGGTTTACGACAAAACCCAGGGAACGAGTAATTGCCAAATTTATATAGCCAATGTTTTCGGACTTCATTATAAAGACGTGCGCATTCTATCACCTTTTGTTGGTGGCGCATTTGGTTCTGGCTTAAGACCTCAATACCAACTGTTTCTTTGCGTCATGGCATCGTTGGAACTCAAAAGGAATGTACGTGTTACGATGGATAGAGCGCAGATGTTCACGTTCGGACATCGACCACAAACCATTCAGAAAACAAGATTTGGGGCTACTGCTGACGGTACTGTTACAGCAATCAACCACACTGCAATCGCCGAAACATCACAACATGAGGATTACACCGAAGTGGTCGTGAATTGGGCCAATATGCTCTATCCTGCCAAAAACACCTTATTGGATTACAAATTAGTGCCATTAGATGTTTTTTCACCAATGGATATGCGCGCACCAGGCGGAAGCACAGGATTGCATGCCATCGAAGCCACAATGGATGCACTGTCTTATATATTGAAAGTCGACCCAATGGAATTGCGTTTGCTCAATTATGCTGAACGAGATGTGAGTGCAAACAAACCGTTTTCGAGCAAAGAATTAAAACAATGTTATCTCCAAGGTGCAGAGAAATTTGGTTGGGCAAACAGAAAATCTGAACCTCGAACCACAAGACGAGGCAACCGTTTGGTAGGAACTGGCATGAGTTCTGGAATCTGGGATGTTATCGCGCTTCCTGCAAAAGCAAAAGCCAGCATCAACAAAAAAGGAAAATTGAAAGTGAAAAGTGCTGTGACCGATATTGGTACTGGAACATTGACTGTAATGACACAGATTGCTGCAGATTCATTAGGCATTCACATTGATGATGTTACTTTTGAATATGGCGACAGCAACATGCCATTGTCACCAATTCAAGGTGGTTCATATACAACCGGCGTTGTAGGGTCGGCGGTAAAAGCTGCTTGCGAATCCCTCAAAAAGAAAATCTTTAAGAAAGCCAAAAAGATGAACAACTCCACTTTTAATTCGGTAGCTCTGGAAGATGTCGTTTTTGAAGATGGTTCCATGCACTTAAAACAAGACAAAAGCAATTTTGTAACATTTAAAGAGATTATAGCCGATAATGATGGAAAAAAAATCAAGGCTTCAAAAAACAATATTCCGAATGTGTTGAAATTGAAACAGTATACACGTGCAGCGCATAGTGCAGCTTTTGTAGAAGTTGAGGTAGATGAACAATTGGGGATCGTAAACGTAACCCGTGCAGTAACTGCTGTAGCTGCTGGAAAAATTATTAATCCGAAAACAGCACGCAGTCAGATTTTAGGCGGAATGATTTGGGGAATTAGTAAAGCTTTACGGGAGGAAACCTTAATGGATCACAATTTAGGTAAATATATGAACACCGATTTAGGCGAATATCATATTCCTGTTCACGCAGATATTCATGAATTGGATGTGATATTTGTCGATGAAAAAGATGATATTATAAACGAGTTGGGCAGCAAGGGTGTTGGCGAAATTGGATTGGCTTCCATGGCACCTGCCATTGCGAATGCGATTTATCATGCTACAGGAAAACGCGTGAATAAATTCCCTATTCATTTTGATCAATTGCTATAAATATTCCAGTAGTTGCACTGTTACAACGCCTCAAAAACCGCAAAAAATATGTTCTAAAGTTGTTGCATGGTTTGTGTCTATTGAGGGTTATGACTTCCAAAATCAAGAGAGCTCCCCACCTAGTGCAAGCGTCTCGCTCGTGCCCACAAGATAATGTCTTCTCCTTTTTTTCTCATAATTCCTTAATGCCTACATGCAGTCCCTGATGATCTATATTCAGTTAGGTTTTACCTTTGGCATAAAACAATAGGCAAAAATTTTCATGCCTTTTTGAGTTCTTCAATAGCTTATGCGCTCTTCTAAAACATTGAAATAAACTTCTCGAGTTAAATAATATCTAAGCAATACATCGTTGCACATTAGAGAAGCGAATGCATGTATGCCATAATGAAAAATAGCAAGCTGTGACTAAAACTCATAAAGTATGCTGCGGTTGGGATCTGAGATTTGTAGTTTTAACTCGTGTTTTTTTTACTAGTGCAAGCCTCTTGTTTGTGCTGCTATAATTATTCGTTCTTACTCAGACGGTCAAGAGCGGGACGCTCGCGATAGCAGGGCATAAGAAGCTTTGCCTAAACTTTTGTGGTTTTAAGGCATGCTTATAGCTGCTAGAACCTTTCAAGAATATATAAAAACATTGTTTTCATAAAGTTGTGGCAATAAAAAAGTGGGGCATAGAGCCTGGTTATTAATTTGCACTGGTATTCTATCTGGGGTGTATAAATCTAGAAAACTTTATTAAATAAAAAGAAGCCGACTCCAATTTTAATTGAAGTGGCTTCTAAACCATTAAGGTTACAAATATTAAGGGCAGCTGGGTCAAACCGGAGGCAGTACCTTTAGCATTCTACTCCACAAGATGCTCCAAGATTTATTCGTTTGGATTAATCAACATGGGCGTTTTACCGTCGGTGATGATAATTTTACTATTTGGCGATGCAGATAATCTATTAAAGGCATCTATACTTTTAATTTTAATGATTTCTGGAGTAAGTCCTGTAGCCAGAATAATTTGAGCATCTCGTTCTCCTTCGGCATCTATAATTTTTCTCTCGGCTTCTAGTTTGGCTTGCTGTATAACAAATTCCATACGCATGGCATCTTGTTCGGCTTGTAGTTTTTCCTCAATAGAATTAGCTAAACCTCTTGGAAGTCGGATACTTTTCATTAAAACGGCAATAAGCTCAATACCTTCTGCTTGCTTTAAAAGATTTTCTTCCATTTTAATTTTAATTTCTTCTTCTATGGTTGATCGCATCCCAGAGTGCATATCCTTTGCGTAAAATTTAGCACAAACGTCAGAAGAGGCAGATCTAAATACACTGGTAATGATATCTTCATATTCCTGTCCTAAATTCTCTAAAACAGAAGGGATTTTGTTTTGCTCCAAACGGTACAAAATAGAAATCTCGGAATCCACACTCAAACCTTCTTTACTAGGTAAACTCAAAACCAGTTTTATATTATTGGTCTGTGTTGATTCTTTTATAATTTTACTGATAAAAGGGTTATAAATGACCGTGCCCTCTGTGATTACGTCATCCGAAAATTTACCTAATGTCTGTTTTACACCAGCCTCCCCTGGTCTAATTACAGCACAATTAGAAAATAGTAGCAATATTGCTGTCAAGAGTAAAAATTTAGTTTTCATAGCATTATTATTTATGGTTTATATTTTTGTTTACTTTTTTTATTGTTTTAAAGCAGCTTAAAGCTGAAACTAGGATGACAATTAATTGAATAAGAAACGAGCTTTTGTCATCTCATATTGAATTTAAACATATCTAGCTTTTTCAGTTATAACTTAGTTCTCTCGTTTTATTCGTTTGCATTGATCAACATCGGCGTTTTCCCGTCGGTGATGATAATCTTACTATTTGGCGAAATTGATAATTTATTGAAGGCATCTATACTTTTGATTTTAATAATATCTGGAGTAAGCCCCGTAGCTAAAATTATCTGAGCATCTCGTTCTCCTTCTGCATCAATAATTTTTCTTTCTGCCTCTAGTTTTGCCTGTTGTATTACAAATTCCATTCGCATGGCATCTTGTTCGGCTTGTAGCCTTTGTTCTATAGAATTAGATAATCCCAATGGCAGTCGAATTCGCTTCATCAATACGGAGATAAGTTCAATGCCGTCCGCTTGCTTTTCAAGATTTTCGTCCATTTTAAGCTTTATTTCCCGTTCTATGTCGGCACGCATACCGGAGTGCATGTCTTTTGCGAAAAATTTAGCGCAAACATCGGAAGAAGCAGATCTAAACACACTCGTTATGATATCTTCGTAATCCTGTCCTAAATTTCTTAACACAGAAGGAATTTTATTCTGCTCTAAACGATACAAAATTGAGATTTCTGCATCAACACTCAAACCTTCTTTACTTGGTAAAGACATTACTAAATTTATATTATTGGTTTGTGTTGATTCTTTTAAAACTTTACTTATAAAGGGATTATAAACCACAGTACCTTGGGTGATAACCTTATCTGAAAATTTACCCAAAGTTTGTTTAACGCCGGCCTCCCCAGGTCTTATTACGGCACAATTAGAAAACAATATCAATACACCCGTTAAAAGAAAAAAATTATTTTTCATCGCAAATTTATTTTAGTTTAAAAGTTAGCGTCTTAATTTACTCTAAGATGGACTAATAGATAACAGGGAATTATTCATGGTATGAATTCGAAACAAACGCTTATTCTTTAAAATCGAATTACTTATGGTTTTATGCCTATATACATTATTTTTTAAAATCAGTAGTTTTGCCAAGCAACTTACTATTTATCTAAATTTTTAATAAGTTTTGGAATGGTTTACGTCATATATTTCAAGAATAATGGTCGATCTGCTCCATTTGGAATATCTATTTACCTTTTAGTCATTTTAATATTTCAAGGAACTTCTTTTTTTAAAGTTATAAGATATATTGCTTATATTATTATTTATAATTATTATGTTACATATAAATATAATTTATGCTAAGACCAATTTAGTTCCTTGGGTTCTTACGATGTAAAAAGTGGATTTTATCTTGTTTTTAGAAGTCAAACATCTTGTTAAAAATGTGGTACAATTCTAGAATTCCGATTCCAATTTTGTTTTCTTTAACTTTTAAGATTGAGCATGAAAGAATATGTAGTATTTTTTTTCAGTCTAAAAAGGCAGATTTATAAAAAATGTAATGCGAAATTGTTGTTTATAAGGTAATATTTTACTCGAAAACGTTAAATTTTTTCAGTAATCTTTCCTAATAAATGAAATAATTTTGAACTTATTATAGTCTGATTTATGGATTTGAATAGCATTGTAAATGTGAACGTTGAACGTACCATTTTATTTGAAATTGCTACTTCAGAGCCTACCACACTAATCGTTTTGATGCTTAATAGAACAAATAAGGTAACTATTCTGCCTTTATATAGCAATAGTTTTAGAAGCACCCAAAATGTTTTGACCGTTTTTAATACAGGTATCTGTTAACTAACCTATTACGGCATATATTTGTGCCCCCACAAGCGCGAGCGTCTCGCTCCTGCCCACAAGATAATGTCGTCTCCTGTTTTTCTCATAATTCCTAAATGCCTACGTGCAGTCCCTTATGATCTATATTCAGTTAGGTTTCATCTTTGGTATAATCAATTGGCAAAAAATTTCATTCCCCTTTCCGCTCTTCAATAGCTTATGCGCTCTTCTAAAACATTGAAAACAAACTTCTCGAGTTAAATAATATCTAAGCAATACATCGTTGCACCTAAGCGAAGCGAATGCATGAATGCCATAATGAAAAATAGCAAGCTGTGACTAAAACTTATAAAGTATGCTGCGGTTGGGATCTGCGATTTGTAGTTTCTACTCATGCTTTTTTTACTGGTGCAAGCCTCTTGTTTCTGCTGCTATGGTTTTTCGTTCCTGCTCAGACTGTCACGAGCGGGACGCTCGCGCTAGCAGGACTAATATCATAAATCCATGAAACAATAATCCAGATGGGCAGACCAATGGCTAGAACGATCATAATAGATTGAATGACCTAATCTGCAGCTCCAAATGTAGGGAGCACTGCTAAAGTGAATTGTATGACAATCCAAGACACAACCAAGTAAGCAATTGTAGACTTAATGACGTTACGTCGCTTTAATTCATTAAAAAAATTGCTCATTGAATTATCATTTTGATTGCAAAACTAAATTATTGAATTTAGTATAAAATGAATTGTAAAAATGATTAAGTTATAGCTGAGGACTTATAAATACACAAAAAAGAGGTCCACATTGTGGTTCCTAAATGATTTTAAGTGATTCATTTTCAAATCGTCAAGACTCTGTTTTATTTGCCTGTCCACGACATACTTTTTTTGTCCAATAAGAAGTTAGTGAATCCGTAATGTCCGTTTGTAATTCCAAATTTTCCATCGAAATTGAATAATCATTTGTCAATTCTGCTTTAAAACTTTTTATAGGGAAACAATTGCCGCGTATTATCTCGTAATCCTAAAGTTATCTAAGTTAATGTCGTCTGTACCGATATTATCAAAAGGGTATTCTAAATGGTTCTGAATATTGTACAAGGAGATAAGGATGAATTCCGTAAGAATCACAATGGTATATGCCACCCAGCTCAAGGATTCTGAACCTATAGCATAGATTATGGTTGGCGCGTACATGAACGGAAAAACATACACAAATATCTTACAATAAGCTTTTAAGCTTATTGGTGTTCTGTGCGAATGTATGGAATGTAAGTTTTCAATAGAGCGGTGCACATCCCGCATAAACCTAAATACCTTGTCGCGCGAGCCTTTTGCCATTGTAGCATCTTTGTCTAGTGTAAACTGAAAGACCTTATCGGTAATAGTATCTAGGTCTTTTAACGAGTATTCGGACTTACCTAAATGCTGTAATACCGACTCGTTAATCTCAATTAAGATGTCTACACTTTCGATTTTTTCTTGTTCTGTCAACCCGTTCTTACTCATCAAGAAGGCTTGAACGGTTTTTAAGTTAGAGCGAAATGCGCTCAAATGTTCCAAGGCCTTCTCACGGCGTTTGAAAGAACCTCGAATGGTAAATACCAGAGGAAAGATAATGGCAATACTCAATAAGGTGAGGTCTACATTAAAACTGATATTAAAATAATAGGCAAGAAAGGTGACCACAATAGAGATGACCGTCACTATGATCGTTCTGTGATTTAATATGGAGAAATATTGTTTAATACGTTAACTATTAATAGCTTATATTAGCTAAAGCTATTAACAATCTCATGAATAAACAAATATTTTCTGCTCTCGTTTTGTTTTATTTTTTTTTCAGCACGTCCAGTTTTGCACAAACCGCTGCTGATACAACGCAAACCACGAAAATTTCCAAACTTTTTCGAAGTCAACGTGTAGTCCCTATAAAGATGAGCTATTCGCGAAAGGAAATGAAAAAGGAAACTAATGACAGTAGCTATATTACTACTAATTTTGAGTACCAGACCTCCGAAGGTAATTGGAAATCCATAGGGTTGCAATTACGAAAACGTGGCAATTTTAGGTTAAAGAATTGCACCTTTCCTCCATTAAAATTGAAAATTAAAAAGGACTCTGCCAAAGGCACCATATTTAAAGGTAATAAGCGGTTGAAAATGGTTATGCCCTGTTCTGCACAATCGGGCAATAACAATAAGGTGGTAAAGGAGTATATGGCTTATAAGTTTTATGAGCAGCTCTCACCCTATCATTTTAAAACACGGTTATTGGAGATAGATTATACGGATATGAAGAACAAAAAGCCGAAAAACTATAAGTTTATGGGCTTTCTTATTGAAGATGATAAAGTGGTTGCCAAAAGATATAATGGCAAAGTGCTGAATCGCAACGTGCATCCTTTGCATCAAGAAGTAGTATGCTCGGTAAGGCATGCTTTTTTTCAGTTCATGATTGGCAATACAGACTACTCTGCTGCATATGGACATAATGTAAAGCTTTTTTTTATAGATAAAAATACCGTACCTGTACCCTACGATTTTGATATGTCTGGTTTGGTAAATGCCCGTTATGCAGTGGTGTCACAAATTAATAATGAAACACTGCCTATGGAAAATGTACGCCAACGCTTATATCGTGGTTTTAAGCAACCAAATGACGTATTTCAACAAGTGAGACAAGAATATCTAGGTCAGAAAGACGCTATTTACGCTATAATTGAGGATTGTAAACCCATGTTTGATGATGATAGCGAGTATGAGAAAGCTAAAGAATATATACAAGACTTCTATCAGATTTTAATTAACGACGCCAAATTTTCAAAGGAAATTGTTAAGGTGGCACGGACGAAGTAGACCAACGAAACTATCGTCATCACTGTTGTGTCTCTATGAATGGGAAGGTTAAATGCAGGTATTTTATTTTTTTATTTTAATCTTTTGGCCATCCATAGTACCTCGGTAAAAATTGCCATTTTCTATAAAAAGCAACTCACCAGAAACACCATTTTTTATACTGGTATCTACTGCAAAAATCTTATTCCCAAATAGTGATTCGATTTGTTTTTGCGACGTATGACCAACTATAATATGATCGACCTGTAAGGTTTTGAGTATTTTTTTTAGTTGTGATTTTTTAAAGTCTTCACTAAAATAACCACGATACCATATTGGACCCTCGCTGTTATAATATTTGTTGTAAATAGAGTCCCATTTAGTTTCTGTTTGTTCTTCTAACAACGATTGCCTCATTTTTTGATTGGTTGCTTCCAGGTCAATCCCGCTTTCTATGAAGTTTAATGATATTCCGGCATGGACAAAAAGATAATTATCAATTTTCAAAATGGTCGCTTTTGAGCGTAACCATTTCCCTAAAACGGTTTCATTGCTATAAAGTTGGTCATAGTGCGTTCGTAGTATTCTTTCGGTCTGTCTGTATTTCTTGTTAATATATCGCAAGTCGTTTTGCATTACCATATATTCATGGTTACCTAACAGATAATGGACTTTTCCTCCGGCTTGTTCAGCCTGCGTTTCGAGTTTAAAAATTAACCAAAGAAGTTCCGTAACATTTGGGCCACGATCAAAGATGTCACCAACAATTACAAAATGCCCATCTCCGTAAGCCCAATTGTCTTCAGCATCAATAATCCCATTGTTTTTTAGGATGGTTTTCGCTACATCATATTGGCCATGGATATCGCTTAATGCAGCAATTTTTGAGGCGTTCGTAAAGGTTGAAGATTCGTTATCGAATTGCGACCGCATTGTTTGCAATGCAGCCGTTTTAGTCTCTAACTTACCCTTAATGATTCTCTTTTCGATTAAACTATCACTAGTAATAAAAATATAAGGGCCATCCGTAATTTGGATGGTATCAAAGCTTTCTGTTTTTGGAAACGAAATATCCGAAACTCTTTTATAATCATAGGTTCTAGAAGCGACTAAAGCCAATCCTATAAAGCAAATGAATATAAGTGAAAATACTTTTGTCATTATAAATCTATTTATCATTTTGCAAGGCTATAATTTATAAAATATAGTTTGACTTTAAAACCAGAATAGTCTCTTTTCCTATTTCTTGAATATCTTGAACACGATGTTTAACCTAAAGTACGTCAAATCTCCTTAAAACAGGTTAGTTTATGATTCATTTAGTGCTTTTCAATTTCCGTGGATTGTTTTTTTTGTGCGTCAACATCCCAAGTGATGTTCCATATTGAAATGTATTCTTGTAGCGTGCGAAGGCCTGCATCGGGGCGTGGAGACTTTTTATGATGAGCTCAAGAACAAATTGAGAATCGCGCATTTCCCTGGCTATTCAAACCAGAGCATCCTGCAGGATTTTAAGGCGGTATTATTCATAAGTAACGCACAGACTTTGATTGTCAGTGAGCTCGAAGAAGACCTTAAAGAGAGTAATCGGGAGCACGTTTCGCCCCACAAGCGCGAGCGTCCCGCTCGTGCCCACAAGATAATATCGCCTCCTGTTTTTCTCAAAATTCCTAAATGCATTCCTTTATCATCTATATTCAGTTAAGCTTCATCTTTTGCATTAAACTATAGGCAAAAACTTTCATACCTTTTTCCACGCTGCAATAGCTTATGCGCTCTTCTAAAACCTTGAATTAAACTTTCCGACTTAAAAAATATCTAATCCATACATCCTTGCACTTGAGCGAAGCCAATGCATGAATTCCATGATAAAACATAGCAAGCTGTGACTAAAACTTATAAAGTAGGCTGCGCTTGGGATCTGCGATTTGTAGTTTCTACTCCTGTTTTTTTTACTGGTGCAAGCCTATTGTTTCTGCTGCTATGGTTATTCGTTCTTACTCAGACTGTCACGAGCGGGACGCTCGCGCTAACAGGTTAATCTTGAAAAACCAATCGATGAGCCATCCCTGAAGCGGCTTGGTCTATCGTAAAATCACAGCTTTTCAAATTGGCCTTTAATTGTACACTATCCTGCCCAAACGTCCATGATATATCGAGTTCATGGTCAGGACTGTCCTTTATGGATACCATGCCGAGAAATGCTTTCGAGGTGTTTCGCAAGCGCATGATTTTTAATTGGTTCAGTACAATGGGTGTCTTTAGGCCTTTTTCAATGGCATCCATCGTGAGAGAGCTGCGATTGATTTCCTTGTGTCCTGCACTTCCACCTTGGTCGGCAGCTTCGTAGTTGTTCTTTCCGGCGAATAGGTCCAAATACCAGACTTGCGGAATTCCCGGCATGAACATTTGAATGGCCCTGGCCAACAGCAATTTTCGCTCGTCTTCGCCCAAGGCACTAAAAAAAGTGGCGTTGACCTGATAGTATGAAATCTTTCTTCCCGCGGGATCATACAGATTTTTAACGCGACCACCACGCGCGATGATGGTTTCCATGATGGCTTCAATGTCGGCATCTTCTAGCAAACCTTTGTTATAAGTGCCATCCACTTCCTTGCCCTTTAAATCCAGAACAGGGATGCCGTCATGGCAACCGAGCATATTAACGGTTTTGTAATCTTCCGCAATAATTTCGGTTACCCAACTTATAAGGGCTTTGCTGCTGCCGTTTTCAAGGGTGTGAATCATTAAGCCTGGTAAGAAAAAATCATAAATGGGAAATCCCTTTTTGGCGACCTCATCATGTAAGCCCAGACCATATTCGGCATGGATTTCTGGCAAGACCATCAGCTTATTGCGTTCTGCCATCTTCTTGATGCGCTCGAGATAGTCCCAAGTGCCTGGTTTGTTGAAAAAATTGGTTTGCCCAACTTGCTTGTGCAAATAGGCAAAGGCATCCAAGCGTAGAATTTTGCATCCAAAATGGTTTAATTTTGAAAGCGTTTCTTCATAAAAATTCCAAACCAAATCTGACTTGGCATTCACATCCATCTGACCCAAATAGGTTCGCTTTTTTTTGACGATTTGTATGATGTCACTTTTGAAGTGTTTGTTTATGCCAAAGTCTATGCTTTTGAAATCTTGGTTTTTTGCGAGTGCGCTATTTACTTTTTCGCAAATCACGAGCATTTCTTCAGTACTGAAAATTTTTAGCCCTTTTAAATCTTGAATAGTAATCTCATGATAGTGTATGCTTTGGTAAAAGGTATTCCAAAATGGTTTTTCGCTTCCGTCAGGGAAAAGCACGTTTAACACTGGAAGTCCGGGTTTTCTCATGAACAGTTTGTTCAGGAATTCAGCATCTGGAATCACGACGCCATCTGCTGAAAGCGTACCGTTCCCTTCCCAGAATTCATTCCAATTGATAAAAAAATCTTTATATTGTGATGCCTCGCCATGTTGCAATACATCCTTGAATTGAGGGGACGCCACCGAAATATGATTTAACACAATATCCAATTTCAACATGATATTAAGTTCGTCCAACGCTGCCAAATCTTCGGGTGACACCAAAGTTTCATTGAGGTCATAATCTACGATTGAAAACCCCCTATCCAAATCACTGTTGAAAAAGGTGGGCAATACATAAAACATGGAAAAAACATCCTTGAAAGCGGGCATTTTTAGCATTGCAACGGCATCACTTAAGGTGTTGCCAATACTATCAGGATAAGCGTTGAGCATGACACCCTTAAACACCTCGGTGTTTTCGGAGTTATTGGCCGTATTTTGGGTGATGTCATCCATAAGCATGTGTTATAAAAGTTTAGAAAGAATGGTAATGTTATCGGGCAGCCTTCCCACATTCTGAAGTTTTAGCGCCGCCAGTTGTAAGGCAACTTTCAAACACTCCTCCACAGGTTTTTCTTTGATAAAGGCGAATAAAAATCCAGACCAAAAAGCATCTCCAGCGCCGGTGGTGTCCAATACTTTTTCAACTTTTATGGCTGGTAATTCAATAATTGGTTGGTCTTTTTGTGAGAGCTTTACGCCTTTGCTTCCTAGTGTGAGACATACAATCTCTACACCTTCAGCATGAAAAAACTCGAAGATGTCGTTGTGAGGCAAATGACGTTCAAAAAGGCGCTCCATATCATCCTCACTGATTTTGACCAGCGGATTAAACTTGCAATAGGCCTTGATAACATCAAGCGCCTCCTTCTTGCTGTCCCATAACTTTTTGGCGTAGTTGACATCAATACTCAATTGGCAACCCAGATGAAATGCTTCCGCTGCTTTTTTCAGAATGGTAGATTGCGCAGGTTTTTTACTCAATGCAAAACAGGTGGTGTGGAATATTTTGGTATCGGAAAGTATGGCCTTTGGGATTTGCGATTCTTGGATACAACAATCGGCATCGCGATAGGGAATGAAATCAGGCGTGCCTTCAGACTTAGAAACAAAAATAACACTGGTTGCCTTATCTTCATGCCCCAGCATATGATTGGTATTTACACCAACTTCTGAAAACCTCTTGAAAATATAATCGCCAAAGCCATCAGTTCCCACTGTCGCCACCATTAGTGACTTTAAACCCAATCTTGCTGAATTCATGGCGACATTGGTTGGGGAGCCACCTAAATACCGGTGGTAATCCCTTGTTTCGTCAATACCCACGCCCGATTGATGCCCTATAAAATCGATGAGCACTTCCCCAACGCATAGTATATCTATCGTTCTTGAATTTCGTTTGTTATTTTTTAGTTCTAAATCCTTCATTTGTATCGGTTTCCTGTTGAACACATTATATGTTGCCATGAATTTTCAACTTAGTCATTGCCACAATCAAACTTCAAAAAATCGATTCTGGGTCTTTCAGCTCATTCAGGTCTTTAAGGTAGCCGTCTTCCAACAAGGATAAACCATATTGATAGGACGCATTCATCCAGCCAAAGCCTTCATTCGTGATGTATTCGAAATCGGTGCCCACATTGCCGTATTCGGCAAATACTTTGTGTGTTGCTTCTACGACATCGTATTTTTCTGGGATGGTGCCATTGTAATCCACAGCGTTCTTGGTAATCATGTACAGCCATCGATAGATTAATTCTTGGGCTTCGTCCTTATAACCATAATTTAACAATCCCTTCCAAATCATCATTTGGTGTGGTGCCCATCCATTCGGGTAGTCCCATTGGCGCTCAGGCCTGTCGTCTGAAATTTCGCCCCTGCTTTCTTCCGTTGAAGCAGCTATTCCACCACGCTCCTTAAGTAATGGCAAGGCTGTTTCTACCAAACGTTTTGCCTGTTCTTGAGATGCCATTTTAGACCATAGCGGCACTAAGGTGGTAGCGGCCACATAATTTGATGGTGTATTTGTTTTGAAATTGTAATCGAAATACAATCCTTTTTTTTCGTTCCAAAGAAATTGATCCGACAACTCTTGTCTTCGCTTTGCCTTTATTGAAAAGTAGTCGCTAGTATAGGTTTTTGCCTTCGTTTGAAATGCATCATTGAATTCAGTCTTTATCAACTGTGCAAAATCAGTCTCGTATTTATAAAGCATTGCATTTAATTCCACCAGATTCAAATCGGCACAGTTGCCCTCGATACGGTAGGAAGTATCGTGTCCTGATTCCCTAACAGTACGGTCTTGGACAAAATAGGCGTCGAGTTCAGGGCTTTTGATAACACCCGAAGTATAGTTTGATAAATAAACGTCAATTGAGAGTCCTGCCTTTTCTGCATAAGGTTTAAGCAGGGCGTTGAAATGGCCCTTTTCGGTTTCGGGCGGCACACCGATACCTTCAGCCAAATAGCGGTTCAAACCAGTATTCACCAAGCGTTTCCCTGGCACCATCCAGACGGTTTCATATTCCTTGATGGCGGTTATCAAATGGCTTTTTAGCCATTGCTTATCTTTTGTGACCTCATACACTTCCCGAATCAAACTGGAATAGAACGGTGGCTGCGTTCGGGTTAAATAATAGGAGCGATTGGCATTGAGTATTTTGCCATAATAATCAATCTCATACTGAAAATTATCGGCCATCGCCTTTGCCAACTCTACCTTGCCATCGACAATGAGTCCAACCGATTCAAAGTAACTGTCCCAACCATACATCTCATTAAAACGACCTCCGGGAACTACGAACGGCACGCCTTTTAGCTCGTTATTTTTCTTTACCAATTTCAAGGATAGAATCCCGGGCTGCTCGTTGATGGATTTGACATATTCTGGTGTTACCGTGGCCGGAAGTTGGATGGCCTTTACAGGAAGTTCGCTTTCCAAGCTTTTGTAATAGCGATAGGCAATGGTGTCGTTATGTGGCACATAGATGGTAAGTTCGTTGGAAATCAAATCTTGGTTTTTAGTGTCCTTGATAAGGGATTCGATGCCGGCTTTATCCAAATGCCTCGTCAAACCATCCCAATAATAATCCTTAATCAATCTGGAGGTTCTGGTCACAGGAGCTTCATTGATATAGGTCATCTCTAGAGTTGCAACAGTCTCTCCCTTGTTTTTTGCCATTACCAACTCCTGCAGTAGATTTGAGAGCTTGTAGGTGTCTTCCACTTTATAAGTGTTTCCAGATTCAGATGGCAACTCGAAGACCTTAGGCCCTTTATCTTCAATGGTGATTTTTTTATCCCCATCTGTGTCTTCTTGTGCCAATAATCGCTCTAAAGTTTGTTCTATGTTGGCTTTAAAGATGGTCCCGTTAGCAGTTTGTTGCTTGGTTTCATTTTTACAGGAAATCATAACTAGCGCCCCAAATAGGATTACTTTTAATTCAGTTTTCATAATTCAATTTCTTATTCAAAAGTTAAATAATCTTCTTTCTGGCGTTTTATCCGCAATGCTAAAAGGGAAGCGATGATAAAAAACACACCACCAAATAGAATGGCGTTTACGGCACTGTTTCCTAAAAAGTGCTTTACAATGAATCCAAAAGTCAATGTTTGGATACCCATAGGAATCACAATCATCATATTGACAATGCCCATATAAACGCCACGTCTTTCCTTCGGAATGACTTTTGAGACCATGGCATACGGAATGCCCATCATGGCTGCCCAACCTATTCCGAACAATATCATTGGAAGCAATAAAAGATAAGGGTCTTCAATATAAGGCATACTTAACATGGCAATCCCCGTAAGGAATAAACTGCCCACATATACTGCTTTATTGCTGTATTTTGCGGCAATTGGCACCAGCACAAGTGCGACCAACATTGTTACCATGTTGTAGGTGCCGTTCATCAATCCTGTTTGCGCTAAAGCCTGCTCAGACAGGAATTGGAAATTCTGTGCAAATGAAGTGTCGGCCGCAGTAATTTCGGCTCCAGAATTACACGCCGCCATGATGCCATCAAACCGCTGGGTATCTGAATTGCTGATGCCAAACATGCTTACCCGTAACATTGGTGTGATGAACTGCCAATAGACAAAAAGCGCGTACCACTGAAAAAGGTACACACCTGCGAGTTTTTTCATTAATACAGGCATTTTCCCTAAGGCACTATAGATTTCTATAAATGGTTCAAACACCCGATGGGCGAATGACGAATCTTTATTGCGGTCCCGAATAAATTTCAATTCCTCATCGGACGGTGGTATTTCTGGGGTTTTAAGAACCGACCATAAGATGGTACCTATGGACATGATCGCTCCTAGAAAAAATGAATAATACACCCAGGTAGGAATGGCTGATACGACTTCGTTTCCTGCTGTGCATAAACTTGCGCCCTCCACAATGGGAACGCTGAACCAATCCTGAAACAGAAACAAGGAAAAATTTGCTAAGGTAATGCCTGCGCCCACGAAGAGGCTCTGCATTTGAAAACCATAAGTCAATTGTACATCGGGCAGTTTATCCCCCACAAACGCCCTGTAAGGTTCCATGGCAGTATTGTTTCCAGCATCCAAAACCCATAAAAGCCCAACTGCAAACCACAATTCCGAACTAAATGGGAACATAAACAAACATAAACTTGCCACAATGGCACCAATTAAAAAAAAGGGTTTTCTTCTCCCCCACCGTGGCGACCAGGTTTTGTCTGAAATAGCACCTATCAATGGTTGAATTATCAAACCCGTTACAGGACCCGCAAGATTGAGCAATGGTAGTTCTTCATTGTGCGCGCCCAAAAAAGAAAAAATAGGGTTGATTGCTGTTTGCTGTAATCCAAAACTGAACTGGATTCCAAAAAACCCAACGTTCATATTCCAAATCTGCCAGAACGATAATTTTGGTTTAGTGAATTTCATATGCAAAAAGTTAGTTGGTCATTTATTTTTGATTTACATGTTTACAATGCTCATGGCAAAACCTCCTCCAGGCGCCAGTTTTATATCCAAGGAAGAAGCCTTGGTCAACTCCAACTCCTCAATGGCATAGTCTTGAGGATTATCATCCCAATGCGCATTTGGTCCATCTTTGTAAAGTGTGGCTTTGTAGGTTTTGCCTGTTTCGAGAAAATCAAACGTCAAGGTTTCAGTGCGTTCATTTTCATCTGTTATGCCTCCAACAAACCAATTGCCAGTTTCGCGTTCCTGTCTTGCAATGGTCACAAAATCGCCTACTTCGCCATCAAGAACTTTTGTGTGTTGCCAATTGACGCCCACATCGCTAATAAATTGGAATGCAGGGTGGGTTTTACCATCCACCATATAATGTTCGGGTAAGTCGCTTGCCATTTGGATAGGACTGTAAATGACCACATACAAGGCCAATTGGTGCGCCAAGGTGGTATTGACTTGATTCTCTTTTTTGTAGTCATCAAATTTGATGTTGAAAATCCCAGGTGTAAAATCAAAAGGCCCAGAGAGCATTCGTGTAAATGCAACCGTTGGCAAATGGCTTGGTGGATTGCCACCATCGGTCGCCCAAGCATTGAATTCCTGACCTCGCGCACCTTCACGTGAAATGGCGTTTGGATAGGTTCTTCGTTTGCCTGTATCTTTTATGGGTTCATGGGCATTGACTGCTATTTTCTTTTTAGCTGCTTCCTCCAACACATGTTGATAATGATTGACCATCCATTGGCCATGATGGTATTCGCCTTTTGGAATGATGTTTCCAACGTATCCTGTTTTTACTGAATTCATACCGTTGGCTTTCATAAAATCATAGGCAACATCCATTTGTTTTTCGTAAGTTCTAGGTGCTGCAGAAGTTTCGTGATGCATGATGACCTCGATGCCTTTTTCATCGGCATAACGCATGACTTCCTCAAAGTCGTAATCTGGATAAGGGGTCATAAAATCGAATACCCCTTCTCGGTCATCGGTATTGATCCACTTGTCCCAGCCCGTATTCCAACCTTCAACCAACAACCCTTTGATTCCATTATCGGATGCGAAATCGATGTATTTTTTGGCATTTTCCGTGGTGGCTCCATGTGTTGATGTACCCGGTTTGCCTAGGGTATAGGTACTCATGTCTTGGCTTCCTTCCATATCCCATGTGGATTTGCCAATGTGCATCTCCCACCAAATACCGACATATTTCATAGGTGTAAAATAACTGACATCGCCAATAGCGTTTGGGTCGTTAAGATTCAATAGCATGTTGGATTCCAATAAATCACCGGCCTTTTCTGCAATTTGAATCGTTCGCCATGGTGTCTCAAACGGTACGGTCAATTTCGCTTTGCCGCCCAAACGTTCAGAGCCAACAAGTTCACTAACCATGTTTAGATTTTGAGGATCAACCTTTAGGGTCATTCCGGCGTAATTGGTCAAATCGGCTTCATGAAAACTTAAATACAAACCATCATCTGTTTTCATGGTCACAGGTGTATTGACGGCATTTTCTGGAATGTAAGTGGAATTCAAATTGGGATGGTCTCGTTTTGAAATGGCATCAATCTCTGAAAATTTAGTTTCGTTATACAGTTGCTCATAAATGTCCCAATCGCCAGGAATCCACCATACTCTATGGTCGCCGGTCAAATTGAATGCTGTGTTCTCATCCGTTATCAAAACTTCTTTTAGATTGTTCTGTTCAGGAACTTCATAGCGAAAACCAACGCCATCATTATAGACTTTAAAATGAAGGGTCATTTTTCTTTTCAAATCTGATTGTTCTTCTAAAGAAATAACCAACTCATTGTAGTTATCCCTAACATCCAACTGTTCACCCCAAGGCAGCTGCCAAGTTTCATCCTTGGTTGCTTTGCTAGAGGAAACAAGTTTGAAATTATCTTTAAGCGACGGCACATCCTTAAAATCAAAACCCAAAAACGAGGTATCGATGACCATTTTGTCTTTATGTTCAACCAAATAGAAGGGTTGGCCGGATTTAGAGAGTCCAAATTCCATGTGTATGTTACTGTCTGGAGAATTGGCAGTTAAATCTGCCTTTGGCGTGCCGCATGAGACTGATATGATTAAAAGCACTATCCAGTAATAAGGGTTGACGATTTTTTTCATGATTACTATATTTATTCAATTAATTTACAAATGACTGCTTGGTACTATTTTAAAGTGAATTTTCGGTTTTCTTCATTATTATTGATAATTGATTTTCGTTTTTGACCGAACAGGAAAAGGCAAATGCCGCAAAAAATGTGTTAGGGATAAACCAACTCATGGTGTTTTGTTTTTAATGGGCATATAAATTTCTGCTTTCCAAGTTAATTCATTGCCACCCATATTGGGGTTATTGTTAAATACCTCAATGGGCGTATGCTTTAGTTGAATATTCTTTTTTTTGGCATAATCAATAAGCGCATACCACGCTCTGTCTGACGTAATATAGTTTCCATTATAGATGGCTTTAATGGCTTTTCCACCTTTTATCTCCTTATATCTCAGGGTAGGATGACTCGGCAACCCTTCTTTTTTTACTATTGGATAACAAAAATTATAAGAGATACTATCCGTTTCTGTATCCCAAGACCTAACCTCAACAATGGGTTTTCCATTTAACACAACCCCATTTGCTATTAAAAAAGTGCTCAAAATACCATAGTTTTCCATCATGCCTTTTGCTTTTAAAAATTGCTTTGTCGTTACTGGAATGTAAGCGCAGTAGGTCGATGGGGAGGTTGATTCGCCTTCAATTTTAACTTCAAAATTTTCTAAATGGGTATTTAAAACCATTATAAAATCAGAAATTGTAGGCTTTACTTTTTTTTCAAAGTCCGTATCATTAACTAGAATATTGACTTTATTTTTTAAACTGTTTTCACGGTCTTTAATGCCGATATTGACCTGCGTCGTGGAATCGTCAATTCTCGATAACGCCCAATGAAAGTCATAATCGATACCATCAAAATTCAAATTTTGAACCAACTCACCGGTCTCAACTTGATGCATGGGTTTGCTTTGGTCTAAATTAGTGTTCCATAATTTTAAGGTCTGGTTGATAGTTCCTATTAGCGCCTTAGATTTGAACGCTACAGTATAGTCGTAAGGTTTTAATAAGTACCATAAAGAAACCGCGATCAAACCAATGATGCTTATAAAAAAAATACCCTTTTTCAGACTGAAATTATTCATTGAGCATATTTAAGTTGTTGACTACAAAGATTCCTAAATCCCGTCCTTGTTTTACACCTACTTCGACCGCTGCTCTATAATGAATGCCACCATACATTCTACTAATGGCAGCTTCATTGGCCGCTTGTTCGAAAGAATTAAAGCTTCTAGTGGGCAATCCAAACCGCTGTTCAGTATCATCATCAAATTGAAAATCATCGCCGAATATTGAGTTTAGAGCAATTGAGGCGGCTCCCGAAGCCACAGAATGGCCACTTGGATATTCAGGGAATGGTGGCGTTTGAAGAATGGGTTTCCAGCTATCATTGACATATTTATTGATAAGGGTTTCAGGCCGCACTAAGTTACTTCGGTATTTTTCATCCCAGCAGCTTATAAATGCCTCAAATATGGCGATGGATGTTTTAGTGTGCGCATAAACCGTATCCTCAAAATTCATATTGCTTTTTTTAGAAGCGATTTTGGTAATCCCTATCCAATGCGCGCCGGGTGTGATTTTTTTTGTGGCGAACATTAAATGGCCCCTAGTAACCGTTACGTAGGGATTACAATCCCAGAATTGGGCTATTTGGATTTCTTCCGAGGTGTCGCCTTCTTCTGTGATTTTATTGCTTATGTCATACACTTCCACCAATTCTTTATGAAATTGGCTGTCTGGTTCCATGGAAAATATTGGAGGTGGAATAGGTTTGAATTGGGATGCCGAATCTAAAACAAATGTTCTTATCTTATTCCAGTGCGGCTCCAGCCCGTCCATGTAAGAAGGTGGCGTAGGCTCCCATCTAGCAATGTCATTAGAATCGATATTGAATTTGGACATGGTTCTGGTTTGCTTATAATTGTCTGCATTCATCCATTGAGCGATATGTTTGTTAACTTCCAAGGCATACGCTTTGGAGTTCCTGAAAATTTCCGGATTCTTGTGCTCCCAAATGTCATAAAGACTGTCACTGTAGGACGTCATCTGATCTTCAGAAAAAACCAGTTGTCTGCTCAAATCCATGTGGGCAATCAAAGCAGCCAATTCAAAGTTGATGTGGTCTGGGGTTTTAGGTTTAGGAATGTTGGTCAATTCTGATACTTGTCCGCTCAATGATTTGTACCGCGGGTTTTGCATGGCTATAATTTCATAAGCAGCAATATTGGGATAAGCAAAAATGCGACTTGCCACCGGCGGCGAAAAAATATCGTGAACCATAATCTCCACAACTTTATCCACGGCGTTATGATAATCGTTTGGTGTGATCACTATAGGCTCCGACTTTTTGCACGAAGACAAAAGCAGCAATGCTATCATTATTTTATAAAATCTCATGAGTCTTATTTTAATATGCTATAAACTTCTGCTTTACTGTTATTGAATGTCACTAAAAGATACGGTTTGTCTTTAAAATGGATGATGTTTATTTTTTTTACTGCTTTGTTGCTCAAATTCATTCCTAATTGTGTTGCTACGGAAATTGATTTTGAATTTTTAATAAGCGCTCCAGAAAAGGCATCCAGACGACCATGGAAAGGTGTTACCCCCAAATAATTTCCTGAAGCAAATACCTCCTCTTTATTGTCGCCATCAAAATCATACTTTAAAAATGAGGTTATGGGCGCCACTTGCAATTCATTCATGAACGGAACGAATTTAAAATGGCCTTTGTCATTTTCCAGATACCCAGATTGAAGGGTATGAACCTGCAACGTATTGGCGTTCTCAATCATTTTTTGATCCAAGACTGAAGTGATTGGCTGCCCAGCAAAACTTTTATATGAATTGAATTTTTTCTTTAAGAATACCAATTGGCTCGATAGTTCATCCAAGCCCAAAATGGGATAGTAGATGTCGTCTTTTGCAGTACAAACAATGGTTTCAGTCTGCCCATTCCCATCAAAATCACTGTAATACATAAGCATTGGGTAGTCTTCTGAAGCGGTAAATTTTGTATTCATCCCCCAATTGCCGAGCAAATAATCGGTATCGCCATCAGCATCAATGTCAAAGGGTTCTATGGCCTGCCACAACCCGTTGAGATTACTTATTTTAGTTGTTTCAATAAATTTTCCATTCGTGTTTTTATAAAATTTAGGCGACATCCACTCACCTACCACAATTAAATCCTTGAATCCATCACCATCAAAATCGTCCCACACAGCATCGGTTACCATTCCCATTTGGTATGCGCCATCTGCAATTGAAAATGCTCCATTGGTATTGACCAAAATATAGGAATTTGGGATTTTACCAAAATCATTCGTAACTGCGTAACCACCAACAAAGAGATCCAAATCGCCATCATTATCAAAATCACAAGCTTTTACCACGGAGGCATTTTCAAAATTGTGAGGCAACTGCTGCACCGTGAAGCCAGCATCTTTATTTTGTGTATAATAGCTATTTTGTAAAGGTTTCATTTTGTCATAAAAATCACCACCACCAGTAGCGATGAAGACATCGTTTTTTTTGTCATTGTTTAAATCTGCTATCAAGGCCGACACATCCTCCTTAATGGAATCTTTTGTAGAAACTGGAAAGGTCGCTTCTATATAACTCGAATCGGTTTGTAAGTACACTTTGGCTGTTTTGAATTTTGAGCCGCCAAAGAAAATATCCTCTTTGCCGTCTCCATTCAAATCACCTACGGCAACCGCTGGGCCCTTATCAGAAATTTTATAGGGTATCAGTTTTTGCCTTAAAAAATCAAGATTATTATCCTCTTCATGAATGAAATCAATTCCCAGATTACCTTCCACTTTTTCAAACATCTTGTTTTTAAGAACGACGTTCTGCTTTAATGGTTTGGTGTTTTCTGGCCTTATAACCAGTGTTTGATTGAGCTTTACATCTTTCAAGACTTGAAACGTTTTATTGGGCCATATCACTTTCACAGAATCTATACGCTTTGCCTCAGCAAAACCAAAATGAATCACAGGCTCCGATGTGGATTGAAAACCTCGAGTTGTGTATAACTCCTTGAACTGCAGCTCCCCGTTTGTATAAGCGTAAACCTTTGTGCCGATGCCAAAAGTGTTGGGTGCTTCATAATTGAATCTTATTTTGAGGTAGCCATTTGCTGTTTTATCAGTTTGGTTTTCGTAAATGGAGACCAGTTCGTTTAGATTACTTACCACCAAATCCAAATCACCATCATTGTCCAAATCGCCCACGGCCGAAGCGTTAGAAACGGACGGTGGGTTGTCATCAAACCATGTTTTTGATTTATTTTCAAACCTTAAATTGCCTTTTCCCATAAAAATGTAGTTTGGCACTTTACCTGAAGGCATTTTTAGCAAGGCTTCTTGATCGACTAAATTGGTATTATTAATTTTATTAAGGATTTGGTCATTGGACACATAGTTGATGTAATCGAGATCATTTGGCCGTCTCTCAATGCCATTGGATATGAACAAATCCTGTTCGCCATCTTGATTATAATCGCCAAATAAAGCACTCCAACTCCAGTCTGTTGACGCCACGCCACTTAATAAAGCAGTTTCCTGAAAGCTGCCATCTGGCTGATTCACTTGCATCATATTGCGCATGAATTGATAATAATACCCATATTGGTCGGTGCGCAATTTCTGTATTTGAATATCCTCATCCCCTTCTGATGCTTTTAGAACCATCTCGTCTTCAGCATTCATATCTAAAGTAAGGATGTCCTGTAAACCATCATGATTAATGTCTGCAACGTCATTACCCATTGAGAATTTTGAGGTATGTCCAAAATACGTTCGCATGTGGTCTGTAAAGGTGCCGTCCCCATTGTTTAAATAGTAATAATCATCTTCATGGAAATCATTGCCAACATAAATATCTGGATAGCCATCTTGATTAAAATCGGCGACGGCCAAACCCAAACCATAGCCATTGGGGCCACCAAAAATCCCTGCTTCTTCACTGACGTCAATAAACTTGCCGTTATCATTGCGCATTAACCGATCTCCCGATTGATAATTCCGTTGATGCCTTAAATCTGCTTTCCCAAAAGATTCTTGAGTATGCACCGCATGATTGAGCAAGTACATGTCTAGATCTCCATCCAGGTCATAATCCAAAAAAGCGACAGAAGAACTGAATGTATCAAAATCCAACCCGTATTCTGAAGCAGATTCCTTAAACGTGTCATCACCATTATTTATAAACAGTTCATTGTGTCCATAAAACCCATTGACACCTACTACCGCACAAACATAAATATCCAACAACCCGTCGCCATTGACATCTCCCATGGCAACACCCGTATTCCATGAGCTATTGCCTTCAATGCCTGCCTGCTTGGAAATATCCTCAAACTGCATGCCTCCTTTATTGAGATATAATTTGTTCTTGACCTGATTTCCTGAAAAGAAAATATCCGCTAAACCATCACCATTGATGTCTCCAATGGCAACACCTCCACCATTATAAAAATAGAGATAGTCGAGAATGCTGAGGTCTTTAGTTTCAGTCAATGTATTAGTAAAATCAATATGGGAGGTTGCCATATTTACCTTTGTAAATACAGGTGGCTCTTCTTGACCACAGCCAAAAAGAGACACTAACGACGCAATGGCCACTATTTTATTTATTGATTTTGAAAACTTTTGGAATCTCATCGTTTATTGCTGCTATGACATATATAGTTCCACTTTTATCCTTGAATTTTGCAATGTGCTTTATTTCGTTTCTAACGAAAAATCCGCTTTTGGAATAGTCTTCCCATTCAAATTCATTATTTCCTTTATTCAGTAATAACGAACCGTAATTGGCATCCAATCGTGAGAATTGTGGTTTAAATTCAAAATTATTTCCGCCTAATATGATATCCATCAATCCATCATCGTTCACATCCATGCAAGTAATGCCACACACACAGGACAATTGTACCATTGTCGGTAAATTTTTGATGGTAAAGTTGCCGTTGCCCTCATTGATGGCAATGACAGATTCCGAAATATTTGTTTGTTTCACAATGGTAGTGTTCATATCAATTTTGGGGAACAATTCATTGATGCTGCGTTTTGCATAATCTGAAGCTTTGAGATTTTCCTTTTTTAAGGAGACAATTTGAGCCGTCAACTCCTTTTTCATGTGCAACGGATAATCGCCACCATTGAGATGTCTGGTAAAAATCTGTTCAATGGTTCCATTGTTGTCGTAATCATTGATAAACATCTTCATAGGTTCCTCGGCATTGAACTTATAGAGCGTGTTATTTCCTTGATTCCCTAAAATAAGGTCCAAGTCGCCATCATTGTCCAGATCTGAAGCCTCCACTGCGTTCCATAACCCTTTGAGATCATCCAAATTGGAGCTTAGTTTCATCAAACGTTGGCCAGTGTTTTTGTAAATATTTGGGGTTCCCCAATCAGAGACCGTTATGAGATCTTTTTTACCATCGCCATCAATATCCACCCATTGAGCGTCTGTTATCATACCAGCATCTTTCAAATCATAGGCGATTTTTTGTGTGGCGTCTCTAAATGTGCCATCGCCTTTATTTTCTAAAAATAAATGGTCGGGATTGATGCCATAGGTGCCAACTACGCTTCTAGAGCCGATAAACACATCCACATCACCATCGGCGTCATAATCATAAGGTACAATTACAGAGATGTTGTTTTGGGTAAACGGGATAGACCGGGTATCTTTTGCAAAATTGCCCTTTCCATCATTGAGGTACAGCCGAATTTTATAAGTCGATTGCTGACCCACTTCATTCCCACCCGTGCCGACCATCAAATCCATATCGCCATCGTTATCAACGTCAAAAAAAGCGGCAGCCGTATCTTCCAAATCTGCGTCATCGATCAAGGCTTTAACTTTTGACACCATAAGTTTCCCGTTGGATTTGTTGAGGTATATGTTTCCCGATGTGCCTTTTGCGCCACCTATAAAAATATCCTCATGACCATCATTGTTAATATCAGCTATCGCTAAAGCGGGCCCTTCCTGTGATAGCATTTTAGAAATAAGCCCTTCATGATCAAAATCAGAATAGCTATTTTCCTTGTGACTTACGAATTCAGTCGGAATCTCTTCAAAAAACGGCTTGGCTTTTTTTACAGTTGAAAGTTTATAGACAGAAGTGGCTTCGTTCTGCTTGATGTTCAATAATTTATTGACTTTAACATTTGTCAATTTTTGTGTTTGATCATTTGGCCAAATAATCCTGATGGAATCTATTTGAGTTGCATCTCCCAAACCAATGGTCATCACATGGTCCATTGACGATTGAAACCCTCTTGTTGGCATCTGTTCCTGAACCATGATTTTATCTTTATGATAGATGTTTACCGTACTACCGATGGCAAATTTATTGGATGGAATGCCCTCCAGATTCAGTTTGATGTAATTAGTATTCGACCTCTTCTCTGAATTGTTTCTATAGACAAATGCCTGCATATTAACGTTGTTGACCACCAAGTCCAAGTCGCCATCATTATCTAGATCTGCATACGCCGCGCCGTTTGAAAAGCTAGGTTTTTCAAATCCCCAATTGGTGGTCTCGTCTGTAAAGGTTAAATCCTTATTATTTTTGTAGGCATAATTGGGCTGCGGTTTTTGGGGCATTTTATTGATAATGGAGTCAATGGCTTGTTTCTTTCCCGTTAAGGCCATATTTTGAATGATCTCATTGGCAAAGAAATCTACGAAATCTAAATCTGTAAGGTCGTGGTTGATGCCATTGGTAATGAAAATATCTCTGAAACCGTCATTATCCATATCAAAAAGAAGGCCTGCCCAACTCCAATCCGTTTTTGCAACACCGCTGAAATTGGCTATTTCTGAAAAGGTGTTATTGCCATTATTTATCTGAAGGGTGTTCTGGATGTACTGTTGAAAAAAGTCCTTTCTCTGTTTTAGTTTAAAAACATTATAGCCTTCAAACTCCATAACAGATTTTGTTCTTTGATCTGCTTCGGGAAGCATGTCTGTCACAAATATATCTGCCAAACCGTCATTATTGACATCAGCGATATCCACGCCCATGGCCGACAAACAAAGATGCGATGTCCAATTTTCTATATCTTCCTTAAAAGTGCCGTCCTGATTGTTTATATACAAATAATCGCGTTCATAAAAATCGTTTGAGATGTAGATATCCGGGTACAAATCCTTGTTGATATCTGTAACCATAACGCCCAATCCGAATCCTATCAGGCTTCCGTAAATGCCTGCTTCTTCGCTTACATCGGTAAATTTGCCGTTGTCATTTCGCAAGAGCATATCGCCCACACCTCTAAATATATCAGGAACGTTTTCCCAGTCTTGTGCGCGTTTTTCCCTTTGGTGTGCATAGCCAAGACTGCTCACAGGAATGTTACTATTATTGAGAATATAGGCGTCCAAATCGCCATCTTTATCATAGTCAAAAAATGTGGTTTGGGTTGTAAAGCCGGAGGTTGCCAAATTATAGTCTTTAGCTTTCTCGGTAAAGGTCAAATCGCCGTTGTTGATGTAAAGGTCATTATCATGGTTATTCCCTTCCATATTACCTGCGTTACTCACATAGATGTCCAAAAACCCATCTTGGTTGATATCCACCATCGTCACACCAGTAGACCAAGGTTTATTGCCTACAACGCCTGCGGTTCCAGAAATGTCTTCAAAAACAAAGTTTCCCTTATTTAAAAACAACTTATTTGGGCCCATGTTAGCGGTAAAATAGATGTCAGGAAGGCCATCATTGTTAATATCGCCAATGGCCACACCACCACCGTTATAAAAATTTCTGTATTTAAATATGTTGAAGTTTTTTTGATTCACAACCGTGTTTACAAAATCAATGCCCGTTTGCTCTGGCATCATACTTGTAAAAAGTGTCTCCTGTCGAACCTTTTCCTCCTTATTGGATTCTTTCTTATCTGAATTACAAGCATAAATTGTAAAACCTATAAAAACGGCCAATCCTAGCTTACTTACATTTTGATAAAAAAATTGGAATGTCATTGGCTCTTGAAATGATATAATAGTTCTTGATTTTTGTTCAAATAGGTCAACTTTTTTATCAACTCATCCTTAAGCATTAGCAGTGTTACTTTTACTGATAATAGGGATAATGAATTTTAAATTACCATACTCCTTGAATTTAATGAGACAAATTCTTGCAGATTACTGTTTGGGTGCTGTTTATCTCGTGTTGAACCCAAATCAGGGATTATAAAATTTTGTCGCCAGGAGCGTCAAAAACTACCACTTTTATAGTTTTCAAAATGCCGTTGGGTTTTGATGATGCCTCATGTTTTTCTAGTACAATTTCCCTTCATTCTTGATTTATAAAGATAGTTATTGGCGTTTAATATCCCAACAAGATTGAATCCATGAATTGGTCAAGTTTGCGCTATATTCCAACCTAAGGTTTTATGAGATAAACAATTGCCCTGCTCATTCATTTGACCAGAACTTTTAATAAAAAAAAAGGGGGAAATTCCCCCTCTGGCTAAAATCAAATAATAAATACAAAATTAATATCCTTCGTTTTGAACTAAATTAGGGTTAGATATGATCGCAGTTGCTGGTATTGGAAATAACACTCTGTAAGCATCCGTATTACTTTTATATTGCCAAGGCTCACTAAATTTACCAAAACGGATCTGGTCATTTCGTCTCCAAAACTCTCCATATAATTCTCGTCCTCTTTCATCCAACATATTTTGTTCAGATACCGCCGTTAATGGAGTCGTGTTCCCATTAAGGTTTCTCATAGCCCGTAACTCATTTACCAGACTCAAAGCTGTTTCAGAAGAAGTCGCTCCGCGCAATATCGCTTCTGCCTTCATTAAATGTGCATCTGCATATCTAAATACAATTTGATGTCCTGTAAAACCACCATTTTCAGGGTGGTATTTAATGACTCTTATACCTGTAACCTCATCGTTTCCTAAAAGCCCTGGTAACTCTCTCGTGAAGTCTAGCGGGTTACCAACACGATCTGTCATCGCAGTTCCTGTTTCATCGTATTGTTGACCGATTAAAAATCCATAACCAATTCCTAGATTAGAACCATCTGTGGGAACGTAACCTCTTCGCTCTTCCTGCCCTGATCCAGGTTCGTTGATATTAGGATCTCCTTCGAATGTATCGTAAAATTCTGATAGTGTTGTAAATCCATTCCAACCACCACCTTCATTATCAGGAGAATTTTGCTTGTAATGTAATGTATTCCATATTCTCGGTCCTACTTCCGAAGTTGTAAATAAAATAGTCTCACTATCTACAGTATCCTCAAAAATATCAAAATAACCACTTTGCAATGCAAAACCATCATCTTGAATCGCATTAACATACTGCACAACCTTAGTCATATCTGCAGCATCCACTGCGGTTCCTGAAAGCACATTTCTATTTAAGTATAATTTCGCTAAAAGAAAATTTGCAGAAGCTTTAGATGCTCGATTTAAAGAAGCGCTTGGTCCAGTTGCTAGCAAATCTGGAAGCGCTTCTGTTAAATCTTGTACTGCAAAATCGAAAGCTTCGGCTCTAGTCTTCACACTTGGGTTAATACCCGCACCCTCATCTGGTGTTCTAAAGGGTGCTTGGCCATACAAATCTGCAATCCAAAACGTACTGAATGCTCTCAAAAACTTCGCTTCGGCTACCTGTTGAGCTGATGAATTACTCCTTGGGTCAATAATTAAAGTTGCCTTAAAAACATTTTGATTTAAACTATTCCAAGTATTTACCACATCTCTATGAAGGGGATTCCAATTATGATCATGCAAATTGCGCCAAACCCCATTATCTCCCCAATCTGTTCCACGAGTAGGAACCAACAATTCGTCTGAACTAACCTCATTTAGAGCATAAAGCCCTTCTTGTCCTTGAATTTGACCTCTCAAATCGTTGTAGATACCGTCTAAGGATGTAGCTGGATCAACGCCTTGAAATTCACTACTTAAAGTTTCGTCAAAAGCGGAGTCTGTCTGCTCAATTTCTAAATCAGTACAACTAAACGATATAGTTAAAACTGAAAGTGTTAAAAATTTTATTGTATTTTTCATAGTTCGTTTTTTTAAAAATTTGCATTTAAGCCAAAAGTAAAAGTTCTCGGCCTTGGGAAACTCGTATAGTCGATCCCAAAAGATGGAATATTGTTAAGCCCACTAGGCGTGTCAACTTCTGGATCCAATCCTGAATACGGCGTGATCACAAATAAGTTTTGACCCGTTATTGAAAGACGTACAGATTTAAAAAATGAATTATCCTCTAAATTTAATCTATATCCTATTGAAGCAGTTTGCAATCTTAAGAAATCACCTTTTTCTAGAAATCTAGTAGACACATCAGGAGCATTGGCAGTAGATTCCCCACTCGATAATACATTTTGAGTTACATTTTGACCACTACCAATAATTCCAGCTGTAAAGAAAGCATTAGCGGTATTATTATAAATATATTGACCATACTGTCCGTTGAGAAAGGCGTTAACATCCCAATTCTTGTAGCTAAAACTAGTATTGATGCCTACTATAATATCTGGCAAGGCACTTTTACCCACAAACTCTTGTTGATCCCCATTTGGATAAATGGAAATTCCATTTTCGTCGAAGCCAGCAAAATCTCTTAAGAAAAAAGAATATAAAGGTTGACCTTCAGCTAACAACTGCGCGAAAGCCCCAGTTAACCCATTTCCATTAATTTCTCCAGTTTGTATTAATCCATCAAAATTTTGAACTTCGTTCTCATTATAAGCCACATTGAAACCAAAATTCCAATTCATATCTTCTTGTTGGATGATATCGTAATTTATAGCGAACTCAATTCCTTTGTTAATAATATCGGCGTCAACATTACTAAAACGAAATGGATTAATCGCTGGTTGTGCTGTTAATTGTTGCAATATCAAATTAGTGGTTGATTTATGGTATAAATCTATAGAGCCACTTAAACGATCGTTAAAAAAACCGTAATCAAAGCCTATGTTTGATTGAAGTGTTTCTTCCCATTGCAAGCTTGAATCTTCGTTTGAGATGATACCAGCGGATCCAAATTGTACTTCTCCACCATTGCCAATACCAGGATCACCGAAACGTTGTCGCTGTATAAAGTTTCCATAGCCCAATGCGTCCTGATTACCAGTTTTACCATAACTCAAGCGCAACTTCAGATTTGAGAAAGCCTCTGGGATAAAATCTTCCTTATGCAATTGCCAGGCAAAAGCTCCAGATGGAAAATAACCGTATTGATTGTCTGGTCCAAATCTTGAGGACCCATCAGCTCTTAAGGTAAAAGTAAATAAATACTTATCACCTAACTTATAATTTACACGTGTAAAGTATGATTGCAGTTCATCTGTAAAATCAAAAGTATTCCCAGTAACTGTATTTACAGGAACTCCAGACGGGGCACCTATTTCTACATTACCATTAATTGTAGGTAATATTTGATTGATGAATAAACCGGCAGAGCTGAAACCATACTGTTGGAATGGCGTTCCTCCAATACTGCCTTCAATAATATTTGCAGCGTTTTCCAAATTTGTAGCTATTTGACCTAAATTATTAGAGTTCATTCCGTAACCAAGAACGGTTCTTCCGCTATTTTGAAAACTTTGATAAGAATACCCCAATAATACCTCTAAACTTGAATTTTTAAATTCTTTCGTATAATTTAATGTGAGATCCATCAATTGGTTTTCCACATTCACATCCTGTAAGGCTGCACGCCCATTTCCTGTTGCTCCATTATTAAATCCATCTATATCTGGCGAAATAACCTGTGTCCTTGTACTTTCTGATTTGTCATATCCCAGATTGACTTTCGCTTTTAAATTGCTCAAAATTGAGTACTCTGCAGCACCATTCAACAAAGTTCTATTAGTTTCATTTAAATCTTGATAATACGTTAGAAGTTGTCTTGGATTCAATTTACCGTCGCCACTAGTAAATTCAACGGTATTTGGCCAAGTAGGGTTTGCAAAATATGTAGCCCCTAATAAATCACCTTGTGAGCCTGCCGAATTTGTGATATAAGGTGACTCATCATCTATTTTTGAGAGTGTTGCATTGATATCCACCTTTAATTTATCATCGAAAAAGCGATGAGATGCATTGACTCTACCAGTCAAACGTTCCTGTGAAGAATTTTCAACAACACCTTGTTGATCAAATAGACCTATAGAGCCTCTCACATAGCCGTCGCCATAATTATTGGAGTATGCAAATGTATTATCTGTGGAGAACACATCTCTAAGTATGACATCTTGCCAATCGGTATTCGATCCAAAGTTTAAAGCTTCAGCATTACCGCCAAATTGAGTAATTGCATTTAAATATTGAGGACCTTCTAATAAATCAAATCTTTTTAAGGCTCTAGAAAAACTGGTATTAGAATTCAATTCAAAAACGCCTCCGCCTCCTTTTTGACCACTTTTGGTTGTAATAATGACCACACCATTTGATCCTCTAGATCCATAAATAGCGGTCGCCGAAGCATCCTTTAAAACCGTCATGGTTGCAATATCATTGGGATTTAAAAAACTCAAAGGGTTTCTGGCAGAACTTGTACCACCACCTAAATCAGCACCACCTGCGGTGCCACCGGTCGATAATGGAATACCATCTACTACAAACAGCGGGTTATTATCGGCACTTAGGGAAGATGTTCCTCGAATTCTAATGGCAACACCCGCTCCTGGCTCACCACTGGATTGGGTAATTTGAACACCAGCCGTCTTACCTTGTATTAATTGTTCTGGGGAAGAAATGACACCTCCATTAAACTCTTCTGCAGTTACCGTACTTATGGAGCCAGTGGCATCCTTGATTGTGGTCGTTCCATAACCGATGAGTACAATCTCATCAAGCAAAGCAGCATCTTCCGCTAACGTAATGTCAATTTTATCTCGTCCGCCAACATTGACTTCTTGCGTTTTGAAACCAACAAAGCTATAGACCAATACGCCGTCTGAAGGCACATTATTCAAGATATATTCGCCGTCAAAATTAGTTTGTGTTCCATTGGCTGTTCCCTTGACAAGGACATTTACACCTGGTAATGGTCCAGAATTATCAGAAACGATTCCACTAACTGTTTGAGAATGCATTATTCCTGCTAAAAGAAAGAAAAACCCATAGGCGACTTTTTGTAATAAATTTTGTTTCATCTTAAAATGATTTAGTGGTTGTGCTTAAATTGGTTTCGTTTTGAAATCATGATACCATAAAATGATTATTGAAATTTTATTAATAATATGTTAATTTGATACTATTTTTTGCATCCTACAAATTAACCGTTAAAAAAAACTGAAAATAACCCCGAAAACGTTTTCGGTAAATGTGATTTTATTCATTTTATCTCAAAAATCTAAGAATATCCCATATATTCACGTTAAATATTGCTAAATCAAAAAATCCAATTGTCAATCATAGCTATGGTGCATGCTCCTGTTTACCTTTAAGCTTATTCAGCTCGATACAGCAACCAGTTATAGCCGAAAATCCATTTAATTAATAACTGTTTAGCTAAACCCAATTACAATAAGTCATCATGTCCAAAGTCACATTAAAAGATATTTCAAAGATTTTAGGGATTTCAACCTCCACGGTGTCGAAAGCATTAAAAAATTACTCAGATATAAATGTCGAGACTAAATTGAAAGTTCAAGAACTAGCCAAAAAACTCAATTTCACGCCCAACGCTTTCGCCCAAAGTTTGAGAAGTCGTGAAACCAAAATAATTGGAATTTTGGTGCCAGAACTGGTTCATCATTTTTTTTCAAACGTCATTGATGGTGCCATACATGAAGCTGAAAAACATGGCTATCTTGTTATAGTGCTTCAAACGCATGAATGCTACGAAGACGAGATTAAGCAATTAAAGTTGCTCGTTGACAAAAATATTGACGGCATCCTGCTCTCACTTTCAGATAAGACTGTTAAATATGACCATATTAAGAACATCATTGATGAAGGGATGCCAGTGGTCCTTTTTGATAAAATAACCCATTTGATTGATTGCCCAAAGGTGATTATAAATGATAGGAAAGCTGCTTTTAGTGCAACCGAGCATCTCATAAAAACCGGTTGCAAAAAAATAGCCCATATTACGGGTCCTCTAAAGCCCAAAACTACCATTGACCGTTTTATGGGTTATAAAATCGCACTCGAAACCTATAACATGCCATTCGATAAATCCTTAATTTACACCAGTGAAAACCTTTTCTTTGAAGATGGCTATAGGCTTGCGGGCCAAATGATGGCAGAACATCCCGATATTGACGGGGTATTTGCTTTTATAGATCTTGTGGCTATAGGCGTGCTGAAAGGATTGAGGGAACAAAAGATCAAGGTGCCAAAACAAGTTGCTGTCATAGGCTTCAGCAACTGGTTGATGTCGAAGACCACCACACCCTCTTTAACCACCATTGATCAACCTGGGTACGACATGGGTAAACAGGCATTCCAGTTGTTATTGAAAAATTTGAACCAAAAAAGAGAGGGAAAGGTTTTTACTTCAGAAATAGTAGAAATTCCAACACGTGTTGTTGTTAGAAAATCGACTAATGCTATAATAGATAATTCATAACATCATCGAAAGTGATTCAATGCAATAAATTTGTTTCCACAATAAAATTCATTGTTGACCGATAAAAGACATAAGACCGCTTCGCTTTTAGAACCAAGACTTGACTCCAACTATCTTACAAACTGGAATTCCTACAAAAAGCGTGACTATTTTTATTAAGCCGCTTTATTGATTAAATTTTCTAATTCTAGTTGCATTTCCAATGGTGTTCTATACCCCAAGGTTGAATGGATCCTTTTGGTGTTGTACCAGCTTATATATTCTACCAGGCACGCATGCAGCTGTTCACTCGACGCAAATCTATATCTATTTGTAC
>NZ_VORM01000099.1 GCF_007997225.1 Subsaximicrobium wynnwilliamsii | reverse complement strand
AGTTGCATTTCCAATGGTGTTCTATACCCCAAGGTTGAATGGATCCTTTTGGTGTTGTACCAGCTTATATATTCTACCAGGCACGCATGCAGCTGTTCACTCGACGCAAATCTATATCTATTTGTACACTCATATTTAATTGTCTTAAACAAACTCTCGGCAACTGCATTGTCCCAGCAATTCCCTTTCCTGCTCATGCTTTGGCTCATTCTTATATTCTCCCTCATCATCCTGGTGATCTTGTTTGCGGCATATTGCACTCCCCGGTCTGAATGGAATATGAAGTTTGGTCTTGTCTTTCTTGTGCCTATTGCAGAAGTCCAGGCTCTCCAGACAGTATTCTCAACGGTCATATCCTCACTCAAAGACCAACCGACTATTTTCCTGTCTGCCAGATCCATAATGGTCGTAAGGTAGTTCCAACCATCTTTCACACGGATATAGGTGATATCCGAGACCCATTTCTCGCCTATGGCCTGGCTGTCGAAGTCTCTGTTCAATACATTTTCAGCGATTGGATATGAGTGGTCAGACTTGGTCGTGACCACAAACTTTCTCTTCAGGATGCTGCGCAGACCCATTTTCCTCATTAAGACCGCAACATAGGATCTAGAATAAAAAAGGTCTTCCCGCTCAAGCATCTTCTGAACGCGATGACTGCCATAAACCTCTTTGCTATCTTCAAATATATCGGCTATTCTGTTCATTAGATGAATCTTACATGTATCTATATTGACAACATCTTTGTTCTTGAGCCAATTGTAATAGGCATTTTTACTGATTTTCAAACAATGACACATCTTTTCAACAGGGTATGATTCTTTGTTGTTGAATACAAAACCATACTTTAACTGTCGCTCTTGGAAAAGATGCTCACCGCCTTTTTTAATATATCACGTTCCAATCTCGTCTCACGCAGCTCTTTCTTCAACCGGCTTAATTCAACCTCCGAAGCAGTCGGTACCCGCTTCTTGGATAGATCGCCGTTCTTTTGACCGTACTCTCTGCGCCAACGCCTGATCGTGCCATCTTGAAGGCTATACTCCTCACAGAGCTCACGCACACTTTTACCTGCCTGCAGCAATTCTACCACAGTTGTTTTAAATTCATTGTCGAAATTTCTTCTCATAATACAAAGTTATAGTTTTCGGACTAGATAAATTCGTCACAGCAAATGTAGACACTCCA
>NZ_VORM01000098.1 GCF_007997225.1 Subsaximicrobium wynnwilliamsii | reverse complement strand
TCAACATTTTTTGCACAGTCTGTGGCATTTCGTGGAAATATGTCAAGCTATTTCCGATAAATAACACATTTATTTCGTCAGTTGTTTCTGTGTTTTGAGATTTACAACTTATTGTGGTTAATGTGATCAATATTAGAAGAAGATTTTTCATATTTTCAATTTATGCGCGATTTTTGTTCAAATTACTGGCAACGCTCTTGAGTATGATTAGTTGCGTATCTCAAGCAGTAAATTTAGCAAAAAATAACGAACTTGGGAATCCACGAGGGTTTTCGGAAGAAGAACAAGCCAAGCAATTAATTATACGCGATGTTGTGAAAAGTGGCCTGGAATTATGGTGTTTTGTTGTTGCTTTCCCTGAGATAGTGCGATTGAGTGAGTTCCGCCGTTTCCAAAATCCGCGAACTACTTGATTCCGCTCGAGTGGGAAATTCCGTATGAGTGAGTAATTTCGCAACACGATTTTATTCAGAGTGGATTTGATCAATTCAAGATTCCGCAAACTTTTCTGATTTTGTAATTCCGTTTTTCATTTATGGGACTGGTTAGAAATCGAAAAAAATTCCGCGACCGTAAAAAGGAAAACTTTTTTGAATTCCGCTTTTCTGGTTCTGAGTGAATTCCGCCATTTTTTACAACGTGTTTGAGTATGATTAGTTGCGTTTTCTCAAGGCACTAATTTAGCAAATAAAAACGAACTAGAGAATCCACAAGGATTTTCGGAAGAAGAACAGACCTAGCAATTAATTATACGCGATGTTGTAAAATGTAGTTTCGTGAATTTCAGACTTTATAAAAATGCGCTTTTAAGTTGTGCGCTCTAGTAAGCAAATCCGCGAACTGCTTAAATTCCGCATCGTGCACAATTCTGCACCTGACTAAATTCCGCATCTTGAATAATTCCGCAAACTGCAAAGGTTCCGTTATTTATTCCGCAAACTTACTTTAGAAAATCCATCATTAATCGACTGTTTTTTGAATTATTATCCGATTTTAAATTCCGCAAACTTGCTCAAGTTTCCGCAACAGTTGATTTTCCGGAATAGTTCAGATCTGACAGTTTACAGATTCTGGATTTTATGGATCTGAGTGAATTCTGCTATATTTTACAACGCTCTTGAGTATGATTAGTTGCGCGTCTCAAGCAGTAAATTTAGCAAATAAAAGCGAACTAGAAAATCTGCGAGGGTTTTCGGAAGAAGAACAGGCCAAGCAATTAATCATACGCGAT
>NZ_VORM01000097.1 GCF_007997225.1 Subsaximicrobium wynnwilliamsii | reverse complement strand
AATAACAGCGCAAACTCCAGCCATCCTTCTTTAAATTCATCGTTTTACCCATAGACGGCAAATCAACCGGATTCGTCAACACAGTATTCAGCTCTGGCCTATCGGCGAGCCGAATACTTAGTTATTGTAGCCAGTTTTTATTATTTTATCCTTCATATTGGTTAACACTTATTACTATTTCATTTTCGAATTTTATATCTAAATAGTCAGGGTCAATATTGAATAACCCAGGAACAAATCCTAGTTCATAGGATAACCTATTTTCATTATTGGTCGAATAATTATTTCCCAATATATTTATTACTTCATCTCGGTTTTTTCCGATTAACATTTCGCTTTCAATAATGTCTTCCGACATTTTATATCTTTCTTCAATGTTTGATTTCCATTCACTTTGGTCAAAACTACTTGTTGGATAATATGAAACAAAGAAAATCCAAATCATTACAAGTCCAAAATAGATAATTGGACTAAGAATTATCGTAGGAATTACAGCAATGAATTTTCTATTATTATCATTTCCAATTTTAAGTCTTTTCATTATCCACTTACATATGAAATAAGTGGGGATTGCAAGAATTAAGATTATGATAGGTACTTCAATACTCATCTTTATTTAAGTTTATAAAATCCAAAATTTCCATTCTCCTTCACATTCCATTCCCCAATCTTTTGCTTCTTTGTCTAAATCCATATACCAGTAGTTTAACCCTTTCTTAAATCCTTGACCAATTCCGATATAACTAATCCCAATATTCAAAGCCGAAAAAACGACTAATATAATAACAGTTCCTTTGTAGATTTTGGTTAAAATTCTACTCTTTGATTTCAGGTCAAGTGTTTTCAGAATTGCTAATCTTAACAATGCAATTATTACACTCCAAATGGCAACATTTAGAAGAATACCTGAAATACTGTAAAAATACTCCATAGAACTTCCTAATGATTTCTCTTTAAACACAAAAGGGCTCCCATAATAAATTGGAAACATTTCTTCTCCTTGACAATTATACTCAACACCAAAAACTAAAGACAATACAATTCCAAGTGCAATAAATGGGATTGTCAAAGGTTTAGTTAGTTTTATCATTTTTTGCAATTGGCTACAACGCCAGTCCGTCTAATAACCTGCCTTGATTTTTGTTAGTAGAAACAAATTACAGATTTTGTTTTAAACCGCGAGTGCCATTTTAATTTTCCTATTGTGATTGGCAAATGTTGCTATACAGGCTAAAAATAGGTTTATGGCGGTTTCTAGTGTCT
>NZ_VORM01000096.1 GCF_007997225.1 Subsaximicrobium wynnwilliamsii | reverse complement strand
TACTTTAGCCCCCAATAAGTTCGGAGTGATATTTTAGATTTCAAAATTAATATATTTGAGATATGAAATACAAGAAATGGACTTTAGAGCAGAAGTTGGAAATACTATCGACTTCAGACGAGATAGGGATCGTTGAGAGCTGCCGTAAACACGGTGTGAGTACCGGTACATTTTACAGCTGGAAAAAGAAGTTTGAACACAATGGCGAAGCGGGCCTGAAAGTCACCTATGACACCAAAAGCAAAGAACTCAAGGCGTCAGAGGAAGAAAACCGTGTACTGCGGAAGCTGCTCAGTGATAGAGAAATTGAGCTTGAGGTACAGCGAGAACTCTTAAAAAAAAAGTTTGGGACGTCCGATCCAAGAAAGATCTAGTGGATGCCATCCATGGAAAACACAGGTGCAGCAAGACAAAGATCATAAAGATGGTGGGCATTGTTGAGAGCAGCTATTACAGGGAGCCCGGCGGCGGGAAAAAGGGAAACAAGCCATCCACGCACACTTTCCACGATAGCAGGGGCCTGGTGTCGCAGGACACTGTGGTGGCTTCGGTAAAGGATTTCCTAAGACACGAGTTCATAGATTGTGGATACCGCTTGATGACCAGCTATTTGAAAAGGGACGGCTATGTCATCAATCACAAAAAACTGTATAGGATCATGAAAGAGGAAGGTCTGCTGAAGCTTGACGACAGAATAGACAGAAGTGGCTCTGGACGTAAATTTGTCAAATTCAGGAAGGTCCACACCAATAGGCCATTGCAGTGCCTGGAGATGGATATAAAGATGGTCTGGATACCCAGTGTGGGCAAGAATGCCTATCTGCTCTCTGTGATCGATGTCCATACACGCAGGATATTAAAAGACTATTTTTCTTTCAACATAAAGCAAGACCAGGTCATAGCGCTTCTTTCCCTGCTGTTTGAAGACTATGACTATCCCGATAGCGTGGTCATCAGAAGTGACAACGGAAGCCAGTTTATCGCAAAAAAAGTACGTGAGTACCTAGGTATGATTGGAGTGCAGCAAGAGTTCACGCACGTCGCGACGCCAGAGGAAAACGCCCACATTGAGGCTTATCACGGGATATTGAAAAAGGAGGTCTTTAGAAGATTCGACTACCACTATTTCGGTGAGATAGAGCAGATATTGAAACGGTACGTGAAATTTTACAACAATCGTAGGCTTCACGGGCTGTTGGGGCGAATTACGCCAATGGAGAAATGGAACGCGGATAAGCACCTGATTATAATGAAAAAATTAACCGCTTAATCAATAACCGAAATTTAAAAGATTACTCTTGTTTTATAGGGGTCAAAACA
>NZ_VORM01000095.1 GCF_007997225.1 Subsaximicrobium wynnwilliamsii | reverse complement strand
TATTTTTAGCCTGTATAGCAACATTTGCCAATCACAATAGAAAAATTAAAATGGCACTCGCAGTTTAAAACAAAATCTGTAATTTGGTTCTACTAACAAAAATCAAGGCAGGTTATTAGACGGACTGACGTTGTGAGCAATGCAAAAAAAACCTCGAATGAGAATAATAATCCGAACAATATTGACTTTAATTTTAGCTGTTTTAATTACTTCTTGTAATTCCAAAAAAACAGCGACATTTTCCAAATCCGAATTTTTTACAGATTCAATTTACAGTCAACCTTTGGGCGAATACAGAAAACATAATGTCTATTTACCTAAAGGTTTTGATAAAGCTAAAAAATATCCGATTATATACTCAACAGATGGAAACGAAATCAAAGAAAATAGTTTTTACAAGAAAACGTTAGACTCTTTAATAAATAACCGAGTTATTCAGCCAATAATATTAATTAAGAGTTATTCAAATAAAAAAGTTGCTGACAGTAGCGGAACATTGGGAAATGGAGAGACGATGTATTTAGCATATCGATATTTTGAATATGTAAATTAATATTATGCTGATACTCATAATCCAGAATTGGCTAATAGGTTTGAAAACCATATGCAATATTTTAACAATGAATTGATATCTACAGTAGAAAACAAATTCAATCAAAAGCTGACTAAAAACGATAGATACTTTTACGGTGTTTCAAATGGTGCAGGTTTTGGTTTACATTTATTAAATAGTCATCCAGAAAGCATTGGAACCTACCTTTGTTTTTCAACTTTTGGCGGAGATATTCAAACCAATACTTGGAAACCCAACGTTGATTACCCAAAACTATATTTAGAGTTCGGAAGTGAAGAACCTTTCTTTCTCAAAGAAGATGCGGATTTTTTAAAATTAAAATATAAAGAACTAAATCTATTAGCAGAATTTAATGAATTTAAAGGTGGACACGACTATAAAATATGGAATGAAAAATTCATTGAAATTATAAGTAAGGAATTAGCAGTCGAGTAAAGCACTGCTCACAACAAAGTATATAAAAAATAGCGCGAGTCATTGCTAACATTAAGGTTCGGGCATTTTTGGAAAGTCGCCAAATTTTTAAATTTGACAAAATCACAAAAATAAAATAATTAGTAAAATTTAAAAATTCGGCTTGTGTTTTATCCGAAAATTATCGCTTATTTTCAGCGCTACTTTTCATATACCAAACGTTGCCAGTAATTTGAACAAAAATCGCGCATAAATTGAAAATATGAAAAATCTTCTTCTAATATTAATCACATTAACCACAATAAGTTGTAAATCTCAAAACACAGAAACAACTGACGAAATAAATGTGTTATTTATCGGAAATAGCTTGACATATTTACACGAAATGCCACAGACTGTGCAAAAAATGTTGA
>NZ_VORM01000094.1 GCF_007997225.1 Subsaximicrobium wynnwilliamsii | reverse complement strand
CAATGTCATTAAGTTAAGGTCATTCAAACTCCATCTTTCTGATTTTTGGTTATTTTAGGTTTTATTCTTGATCGATATTTATCAGGATTTCTTTCAGATTTTCGATTGGTCCTAATGGGAACCAAATGTGATTTATATAAAGTTTTGAGTTCTTCCACAATGTCAATCCCGGTTGGCTTTTTATCAAGGAATAAGGTTACAACTCTATCTTTTAAAAGCCCATAGGATATGTTTGTATTTACCTTATAGTCATATTTTTTGTCCCGATTGCTCTCTTTGAGGTCTTCTTCGAGCTCACTGACAATCAAAGTCTGTACGTTGCTCACGAACAATGCCGCCTTGAAATCCTGCAGGATGCTCTGGTTTGAATAGCCAGAGAAATGCTCGATTCTCAATTTGTTCTTGAGCTCATCATAAAAAGTCTCCACGCCCCATCGTTTGAAATATAATTCCTTAAACTGGCTTGTCGGGTGCACATTGCTATCCAATAGTGAGGTCATCAAGATCTCAACGTTTCCCTTGCCCAGATCAATCCTGATCAGTCGTACTTTGATCGGGCTGTTCTTGGTATATTCTTTATCTGAGAGTTTTGCGTTTTTGCCTGGATATATCGATACCACAAGTGATTTTTTTCTGCTCTCTTCAAAATCCTTGACCAGACCGCTAAAACTTGTCTTTGCCCGCATCAGATAATCAAAATCCCGGTTGATGTGCTGATATATGAAATCATATGAGGGATACCCTCTGTCATAGATCATCAGGTCATCACTGTTACAGTGCCCAAGATGGCTAAGGGCCAGATCCCTCTCTCCTCGCTTTAACGGTTCCAGCGCACCATCCAAAACATATTTGTTGAGGACATCATAAATGACAGAGCATCGTGCCTGAACCAAAACCGTGCTCGACTGGTTCTTGGTCTCGCCGTAAATTTCTTTGAGCTCAGCAGTGATCGGCAAGGTGATCCGGGTTCCATCCACCGCAAGCAACCTAAACCCCTTCCATAGTTTTATTGCTGGCTCATTGTCGGTATAGAATTCGTTCAGCAATACTTGGGAGAGCCTATCGAACACTTCAGGCCTAACCTTCTTTCTGGCCTGCACAAAGGCGCTCTTGGTAAACTTGGCATTGGGGCCAACCTTGAGCAGGCTCGTGAAATTCTCTATTTCCAGGGACAGGCTTTTTTTGAGAAAGTTCAACATAAATAAAAGGAGTATTGGAAAACGTTGTTTTCTGTTTCTGGTAAAATGCTCTTTTGAAACTTTGAACTCTGTTTTCAGCCCATTGCCAAAGATCTCTGCCCTTACCTTTTCGAAGATAAAGCTAGTGGTTTTTTTTCATAATTAAATCATTGATTATCAATTAAATATACGACTTATTTTAATAAAAAACAAACATATTTATCTGAAAATCAGTGATTTAAACCGCTAAATTAATGACATTGA
>NZ_VORM01000093.1 GCF_007997225.1 Subsaximicrobium wynnwilliamsii | reverse complement strand
ACAACATCGCGTATAATTAATTGCTTGGCTTGTTCTTCTTCCGAAAATCCTCGTGGGATGCCCAAGTTCGTTTTTATTTGCTAAATTAGCGCTTGAGACCCGCAACTAATCATACTCAAGAGCGTTGTAAAAAATGGCGGAATTCACTCAGAACCAGAAAAGCGGAATTCAAAAAAGTTTTCCTTTTTACGGTCGCGGAATTTTTTTCGATTTCTAACCAGTCCCATAAATGAAAAACGGAATTACAAAATCAGAAAAGTTTACGGAACCTTGAATTGATCAAATTCACTCTGAATAAAATCGTCTTGCGAAATTGCTCACTCACACGGAATTTTACACTCGGGCGGAATCACAAAGTTCGCGGATTTTGGGAACGGCGGAACTCACTCAATCCCACTATCTCAGGGAAAGCAACAACAAAACACAATAATTCCAGGCCACTTTTCACAACATCGCGTATAATTAATTGCTTGGCCTGTTCTTCTTCCGAAAATCCTCGTGGATGCCCAAGTTCGTTTTTATTTGCTAAATTAGCGCTTGAGACACGCAACTAATCATACTCAAGAGCGTTGGCAACAATGTCCAAGAACCTATGAACAAAGTATTAATCATTTTTCTAATTATCGGACTTTACTCTTGCGGAGAAAAGCAGAAATCTGAAAAGAAAGCGGAAATAGTAGAAGTTGAAAAAACCGCTTCTAAACTTAAAGACTTTGAATTAGTTCAGGACTTTGAGCAAAATAAAGCAGAATTTAGAATAGACAAATTTGAACTTAACGACCATTCTGCTGATGGTGGCGAATTAACAGTATTCCACAATAAAAACTTCGATTATGTTGTTTTGGATTTTTGGTTGTACGGTGAAACTGGAAAACTGAATTACACATTTTGGACAGAAAAAGAAGGAAATATGAAATTCAAGTTTGTTAAGCAATTGAAATACGAATATGACAAACCTTATTATGTAGAAAATTATAAAACGGATTCTATAATTCGCTATTTGACGTATTCTGATTCAAGAATAAAACTATTTGATATAAACAAAACGGAAATCACAGAATCTGAACAGATTGAAAAAAGCAAATCGGAATTGGAATCATTTTTCACAGATGTGACTAAAGGAATTGAAATAATAAAATAAAACACAGTTGCCAACATCGCGTATGATTAATTGCTAGGCCTGTTCTCCTTCCGAAAATCCTCGTGGATGCCCAAGTTCGTTTTTATTTGCTACATTAGCGCTTGAGACACGCAACTAATCATACTCAAGAGCGTTGGCTAAAATAGCAGAATTAGCAAGTAAATTCATAATCCAGACTTTTTAAGAGCTAATTCGTGACATCATGCGGAAACCAATCTCTGCGGACTTTTTAGCAGGTTTATGGAATCGCTATCTGAAAAACAATTCACAGAAAACCGAGTTAAATAAAAAGAGTTTCTAATAAGATT
>NZ_VORM01000092.1 GCF_007997225.1 Subsaximicrobium wynnwilliamsii | reverse complement strand
GGGAAGAGGCAGGTCTGTTTTCTGTCTTTGCCAGATATGTATTTCATACTATTAAGATACAAAAAAGCTAAAAAATGACCTTGGGTCTTTCTTGAAAAGTATGAACAAGTTATTAGACAGTCTGACGTTGTGCTTAATTTATCAAAATGCGAATAATCGAGATAAACGGAAATAAATTTTCAAATATGAAAGGTTTTTATCGAGAGGTAGAATCGAAAATGACCTTTGGACTGAATTGGAAAATTGGACGGAATCTCAACGCATTTAATGATGTCTTGTATGGCGGATTTGGAGTTCACGATGTTGACGAGAGATATACTTTAAAATGGCATCGAAGTGAAAAAAGTAAATCCGAACTAAAATATTATGACCGAATAATTGAAATAATCAAAGAACACGAGAATATAGAATTACAATTGACCTAAATGCTATTCTGGAAAACTGAAAATAGAATTGAACCCAAACGGGATTTTTACTCGAAAATTAAAGAGTATTATATTGGTTTTTCTGACAATCAAATTCCGATTGAATTACTGAATGAAATAATTTCAAAAGTAACAGACGAAATTTATAGTGATTATAAACGATTTTGGAAACAGTATCCTAAATCACGAAAAAGATATTCGACTTTAAAAATGGAAGATGTCGAACATCCTTTTATTCATTACTTGATTACGGACTATTTAATAACTAAGAAAGTAAAAGAATGTCGAGATTTTTCTAAGATTTTGTTCAGAATGAATAATTTAGAATTTGAAGAGTACGAAAAACAAAAACATTGGTATGAAACAAAATAAAAATTTAAATTAATTGGAAAATTGGTGGACATTAATAGGAACACTTTTAGGTGCAATTATTGCTGGAGTAGCAGTAATTCTTAATTCACATTATTCAGCAAAATCTACTTTTAAAAGAGAGAATAAAAATCGACTTATTGATGAAAAAGAAAGAGATGTTCAGGAATTAGAAAAACTTTATCAAGACATACTTCATTCCTTAGATAAGTTAATAAGAAACTTAGGTTCAATGGCGGAAACCGAACTTGAAAAATATTATAAAATGGAAATCCGTTTAGAATTGATTTCTACAAAGCAAATTACCGAAAAGTTGACAATCGTTTCTAACTCGATTTCCAAAATGGCTTCTAAATTACCCGAAATGCCAAAAGAATTTATTCCGAAATTTGAAGATGATAGCGACCGAAAATCGAGGCTTGAAGAACGAACTAAAGCAAAAGAAGAACGTAAAAAGGAATCAAAAAAATATGTTCCCGATATTAGAAAGGATTACAATATACTAAGTGAATTAATGAAAGTTGATTTACAAAAAAGACGAATTTTAGATATTGACAAATATGTTGAATATCGAGAAAAAAACTAAGCACAATAACTAAGTATTCGGCTCGCCGATAGGCCAGAGCTGAATACTGTGTTGACGAATCCGGTTGATTTGCCGTCTATGGGTAAAACGATGAATTTAAAGAAGGATGGCTGGAGTTTGCGCTGTTATT
>NZ_VORM01000091.1 GCF_007997225.1 Subsaximicrobium wynnwilliamsii | reverse complement strand
TGTTGGGGCGAATTACGCCAATGGAGAAATGGAACGCGGATAAGCACCTGATTATAATGAAAAAATTAACCGCTTAATCAATAACCGAAATTTAAAAGATTACTCTTGTTTTATAGGGGTCAAAACAAGTGCTTCTGTAATTATCATCATATATTAATCCTGATTTAGCGATTGCAAAGGCCTGTTTTAGTAGTTTATTACATACTGCTATTAATGCTAGTTTTTTGCTCTTTCCTTTGGCTACGATTCGCTCATAAAGATCGCGACAAGCCTTGTTAACTTTGCAAGCATTAAAACTGCACATAAATAATAAATTACGGAGCTTTTGGTTTCCTATTTTACTTATTCGAGCGCGTCCATTTACACTAGTTCCACTCTGCCTAATCACTGGTGTAAGTCCTGCATAACTGCACAATTCTGCGGCGCTGGTAAAGCGATCGAATCCTCCTGTTAATACTACTAACATCATTGCTGTTTTTGGTCCAATTCCTGGTATAGATCTTAAACGTGTCAACAAATCTTGGTGTGATTCATTTACTAATCCTATCAACTTATCTTCTAAGATTTTTACCTCTTTTTCTAACTGTTTTAAACTGCGGTTTAGAGACCTTACAACACCTTTACTCGGTTCTCCCAAAACAGATTCTCCATGCAACTTATTTTTTAGCATTGTGCTCTGTTTGGTATATATTGCTAAGGCTCTAACGATTTGAAGACATTCCATTTCATCTTTAGAATTGCCTTTCCATAGCTTTAAATCTACTTGCTGAGCATAGTCACAAATCAGTTTTGAATCACTCTTATCGGTCTTTATCTTTGAAAGCTTCATCTGAATAAAACGTTTTACAGCCAAAGGATTTTCAACTGATAATTTGATACCTGATTCAAGTAAATAATAAGCCAACTGATAGTGATAATAACCTGTGGCTTCCATAACACAATGACTATCTAAACTTAAAAGCTTTACAAACTTTTTAAATCCTGAACCATTGTTTTTAAACTGATAGTAATTACCATCAGAATCTGTAACATCGAATACCAAATGACTGATGTCAATTCCAAAATATTTAATATCTTTATTCATAACAAAATGTTTTTTTTGAAAGGACACACTACGCGAGTTTCAACGACTTAAAAGCGAGGTCTAAAAGCCTCATAGAACTGTACGAAATCTGTGTAGAAAAGAGAGGGGATTTTCAATGTTGACGAAGTCTAGGCTTCTGCGTATATAATAACCTTATTCCTCTCTTTTGTCTTTTCTGTTTATATTCTAAAGTTAATGAATTACAAACTTAAGCCGTGTATAAGCCATTGCTGGGTCTGTGCTAATCTGGAAAATTCTTGGGAATTTTCCAGCGGAGTTTTGTACTTTTAATGGCTCGTGTGTGAGACACGCAACGGCTCATACACATCAACGTTGTAAAAAATGGCGGAATTCACTCAGAACTAGACAATCGGAATTCAAAAAACTATTCCTTTCACGGTCGCGGAATTTTTATTTCGGATTTCTAATTCAGTCCGATAAATGAAAAACGGAATT
>NZ_VORM01000090.1 GCF_007997225.1 Subsaximicrobium wynnwilliamsii | reverse complement strand
TTCAGATAGCGATTCCATAAACCTGCTAAAAAGTCCGCAGAGATTGGTTTCCGCATGATGTCACGAATTAGCTCTTAAAAAGTCTGGATTATGAATTTACTTGCTAATTCTGCTATTTTAGCCAACGTGATGTGTATGATTAGTTGCGTGATTAAGCACGAAAGTTAGCAAATAAAAACCGAATAGAATATTCCGCAGGAATGTTCGTAAGTCGGCAGTGACCAAGCAATTAATTATACACGGTGTTACCTACAGTTATTTATTTCCAAATTTTACTAATTCGGGTTTAATTATTATCAATTCTTTTTTTCTCGGAAACTTTCCGTGTTCAAAAGTCAGTTCAACACTATTATTTTTCTTTTCAAGCGTTTTTATGTTAACATCATAAAAGTCCGAAATCACGAACGTTTTATTTTCATAACCCAATTCAGTCGGTTGAATTAAAATATGAATATCAGTTTTAGAATTTTCGGTTTCCAGAGGTAAACTTTGTCCATTATAAAATGTCATTACTCTCACAAAAAAGTCATTTCCATATTCCGATTTAAATTGGTCAAAATCACGAAGGATTGATTCAAATTCCGATTTAGACGTTTGAGTGATTTCAGATGTGTGTTTATAAACGAAAAAATTATCTGATATATCTAAAGTGTCTTTAAAATCCTTTTTGTCAATTAATTTCCGTTCTCCGGTTTTTAATTTTTCCGCAACATTTATTTCAGAGTCAGAAGATTCCACGAAGCGATAATAATCCGAAGATTGAGTGTTTTTAGTGTCTTTTTCTAAATCCTTTATTTTCTTTTGTAATTCAGAAATTTGCTTATCCTTTTGAACTATTTCGTCATTCAATTTATTCCACTCCAATTTGTTTGAGTTAAACTCACAGCTTGAAATAAAAATCAAAGTTAAAATCAAAAACGGAATTTTTTTCATAATTGTAGGTAACGCTCTTGAGTATGATTAGTTGCGTGTCTCAATCGCTAATTTAGCAAATAAAAACGAACTTGGGCAACCGCGAGGGTTTTCGGAAGAAGAACAGGCCTAGCAATTAATTATACGCGATGTTGTAAAATGTAGTTTCGTGAATTTCAGACTTTAGATAAAATACTCATTTAGGTTGTGCGCTCGAGTAAGCAAATCCGCGAACTGCTTAAGTTCCGCATCGTGCATAATTCTGCATCTGGCTAAATTCCGCATCTTGAATAATTCCGCAAACTGCAAAGGTTCCGTTATTTATTCCGCAAACTTGCTTTAGAAAATCCCTCGTTAATAGACTGTTTTTGAAATAACATCCGATTTTAAATTCCGCAAACTTGCTCAAATTTCCGCAACAGTTGGTTTTCTGGAATAGTTCAGATCAGACAGTTTTCAGGGTCTAGATTTTCGGATCTGAGTAAATTCTGCTATATTTTACAACGTTTAGTATAAAAGAAGTAGGGCTGTAAATAAGCAATAATTATTCGGATTATCCACAAGCCAAATCTTTTGCATTTTGTTTTATATTATTCATCTAAAAGCCAAATCAAAAGATTTGGCGACTT
>NZ_VORM01000008.1 GCF_007997225.1 Subsaximicrobium wynnwilliamsii | reverse complement strand
CCATCAGACACATAATTCCAACAAATAAAAGTCCAGTTAAAATTGCTGACACAATTCTAAATTTCCAATTAAGTTTTATCATTTTATTTCCTATCTCCATAAAGTTTGGTTTTTATGCACTACAACGCTCTTGAGTATGATTAGTTGCGCGTCTCAAGCAGTAAATTTAGCAAATAAAAACGAACTAGCGAATCCACGAGGATTTTCGGAAGAAGAACAGGCCAAGCAATTAATTATACGCGATGTTGTGAAAAGTGGCCTGGAATTATTGTGTTTTGTTGTTGTTTTCCCTGAGATAGTGCGATTGAGTGAGTTCCGCCGTTCCCAAAATCCGCGAACTACTTGATTCCGTTCGAGTGGGAAATTCCGTATGAGTGAGCAATTCCGCAATACGATTTTACTCAGAGTGGATTTGATCAATTCAAGATACCGCCAACTTTTCTGATTTTGTAATTCCGTTTTTCATTTATGGGACTGGATTAGAAATCCGAAATAAAAATTCCGCGACCGTGAAAGGAATAGTTTTTTGAATTCCGATTGTCTAGTTCTGAGTGAATTCCGCCATTTTTTACAACGTTTATGTATATGAGCTGTGGCGTGTTTCAGCACGAACCTCTCCAAATATAAACTAACTTTTGGAAATCCATAAATTTTCCAAATAGGCACAGACCAAGCCATAGCTTATATACTGTGTTGTACACTGGGCTTTTTCCTCGCAAGTATTAAAATCAGTCCGATAATTATAAAAGGAACGCTCAAAATTTGTCCCATATTAATTAACATTCCGCTTTCAAAATCGACTTGATTTTCTTTAAAAAACTCGATTATAAATCTTGCTAAAAATATCAATACTAATGCTAATCCTAAAATCAGTCCGTTAGATTTTTCCTTTTTCTTCTTATAGATTAGCACCAATATCCCAAATATTAAAAGATATGAAAATGCCTCATATAGTTGAGTTGGATGTCTTGGTATTAAATCATCTCTTTGAAAAACTACTCCCCAATTTCCATTTGTTGGTTTTCCATAAATTTCAGAGTTCATAAAATTCCCAAATCTGATAAAGGCCGCAACTATTGGTGCAACAATTGAAATTTTGTCTAAAACCGATAAAAAATTTGTTTTATACTTTTTACAATAAATTCCGATTGCTATTAACACTCCAATTGTTCCTCCGTGACTTGCCAATCCTTGAAATCCGATGAATTGATAAGAATCGCCAATTTTTTTAATTGGTAGTAAAATTTCGAGTGGATTTGCAAAATAGTATGAAGGGTCATAAAACAAACAATGTCCAAGTCTTGCTCCTAAAAGTATTCCAACAACAACGTAAATAAATAACTTGTCTAAATTTTCGATTGGTATATTTTCTTTAGCGTAAATACGCTTCTCAACATAAAATGCTAAAAGGATACCAATCATAAAAAACAAGCCATAATATTTCAAAGGAAAAGATTCTGTTATCCAAAAAATTACTGGGTCAAGATTCCAATTTATAATTCTATCGTTCATTCGTTATCGTGAGTTTTTTCAGCCTTGTGTACAACGTTAGGTATATGATACGTTGCGTGAATTAGTATTAACCTTATAAATTAGCAACATCTAACGATTATCGCTATAACTTTTTGATAAGCGATTAGTAGCAATGTATTATATACGGTGTTGTACAATGTTTTTTTATAATTTTATAATTCAGTTATTATGTCAAATATTTATAATGTTTCAGATGAAATTTCGTTCAGTGATTTGTTTAAATTATCAGAACTAAAACTAAACGAGATTAGTGAGTTAAGTCCTTTAATTAATGATATGTACAATAAAAGGCACATTTTAAAGTCAGTTGGTATAGATATTCAATTCAAGGGAAAATCTATAACCGAACTTTATTCTTGAATTTGTCACAACAAAAATTAGTCAGTTCTATTTTTTTGTCGTCATTAGTATTTAACGATATAATTATAGTTCCTTTAGAGTTGTCTTTATGAATATCACATTGGATATTTTTATTTTGTTCTAAAGCTGACGATTTAAGTTCTTTTAATATTGCATCTACCGTAAGGTTTGAAATTTCTCCAAGTAAACTTTTATTTTTTGGAGGATATTTTAATTCAACTGTAATGTAATTCATATAGTTAGTGTTTTAAATATTGTACAACTAGTTATATGTCAACAAATATATGTGTTTAATTGTAATTTCCACGGGATAAACCAATGTTTGCCTCGTTTTTATCCGCATCGCGCAGCTGCTGTACAGCAACATCCAAAGGGTTGCTTATCTTCATTAAATCCTGGCGCCTTACGTGGGTGTAAATCATCGTGGTCTCCGGTCTGGAGTGACCCAACAGCGTTTGGATGTATCTTATGTCAACGCCGTTTTCAAGTAAATGTGTGGCGTAGCTGTGCCGCAAGGTGTGTGGCGTGACGTGCTTGTAAATGCCAGCCAACTTGCAGTTGCGTCTTAAAAAGGATCTTATGCTTTCAGCACTGTAACCCTTGCCGCGTTGGCCTTCAGCAAAATAATACTTCGGTCGGTAACTCATTAAATAATTGGAGAGTAGAGGTAAAAAACTTTCAGCCAAACCCACGTAGCGATCCTTGCGGCCTTTACTGTTTTTTACAAATAGCTGTCGCCGCTCAATGTCAATGTCGGTCAATTTTAAATTCAATAATTCACTTATGCGCAAACCACAAGAATAAAGGAGTGCCAAAATAGCACGGTGCTTGAGATTTGTGGTGCGCTGTAGCAAGCGTATGAGCTCTTGCTGCGAAATCACGCTGGGCAAGGATCTTGACTTGTTGGGCCGCGTTAATTCTAAATTTTCAATCTGCGTGCTGGGTTCAAAAACAGTGAAGAGTTTCATCGCACTAATAAACTGGCGCTGGGTGCTAATGCTGTAATTGCGCTTTATAAACACACTTTCAATGAAAAGCTCCACATCGCGATTGCTGAGAGCTGCTAAGGGCTTCTCCTTTTGGAATTCAATAAAATCAGCAACATAGACACTGTAGGTTTTTATGGTGCTCGTGCTGTAGCGCTTGCCCTTTAAATAGCTGTAGAAATTATTGAGGAGTTCCTTTTGAGGCGCTGATAAACTGCGAGCAGCTTTGATTTCGGGTGGCTTCGCAATGATGCTTTGAAGTTTTGAAACGATCTTGAGATCCTGCTGTTCACTATTTTTTAAATGAAGCAAAAGAGCATCGCGATTGCGTTGGGTGTGCTCGGCATACCAGCTGCGTTTCGTTCGGCTCCATTTCACAAAAGACATTTTTTTCATGAGTGCAATCAGCGCATTGTCATATTCAAAGCGTATGGCAATGCAGTCTTTTTTGTTGTGAACCATTGTATTTAAAGTGATAATAGCCATATAATTCTGTTTTAAAAGCCGCCCAAGGCCAAAATCGGCAAGCCCCAAGGCTCGCTTTTTTTTGATTACTTTTGACGACGTACAAGATCAAATATAGATAATATATTGACCAATAACTATCGACGTGGCTTATAAGTTTACCAATATAAAGGAGCGCGCCTTGCATGTCGCAAAAATCCATGAACAGTCGTATCAGGATTTCTGTGCGGCCATAGGCATGAGTTATGCGAGTTTTAAGGGCTCGGCAAAAAACAGACCTTTGAATTCTGATGCTATAGGGAATATATTGACCACCTATCCTAAAATCAATGCGGAATGGCTTTTAACAGGAGCAGGCCCAATCTCGCCCGAATCAACCCTCAATGAGCCCTACCAAACTTATAAAACGTCTAAACCTACCGAAAAACCTGAAGTTGCTATCCCGCTCTATCGCCTCGAGCCTGGAGAGGCTTTGGCCGATCTGCTTTCAAATGCTTCAGCCATCAAACCCATAGACAGCATTAAAATCCCCAACATCCAAGCTTGCGATGCTGCACTTTATATCACCGGCAATGCCATGAGCCCTTTGCTTAAAACTGGCGATATTGTGGCTTACAAGCAAATAACAGACTTCCCCGATGATATTTTTTGGGGCGAGTTGTATGTCTTGAGCATTGCATTGGCCAATGAGGAATATATAAGCGTCAATCAGGTGCAAAAGTCTGAGTTGGGTGTGAAATACATTAAATTGCTTTCACAAAATGAACAGTTTGAGCCTAAAGACATTCCGCTAAGAAAGCTGCGTGCCATGGCTAGGATAAAGGCCATTATTAGAGTGCTGGGGTAGTAAAATCAATCGCTCACAAAAAAAACGCGGGGATAGGTTTAAAAATCAATGGGTTATTCGATTTTTAGATCTGGCAGCGACACTCAAAAAATTAAGATGGAATTCGGTTTTTTCAGAATATTTTCAGTTCATTTACAGCTTCAAAAAAATGCCGTTCACACTGCTGCTAATCCCTTGATTGCGTCTGGGATGCCTGTGTTTTTTATATCTAAAAAATCATTATGTTAAATGCAGTATTTTATATAATTTTGAATTTTTAAAAAATTAATCTTATTTTAAGTCAAATGCCTATTTCAGTTTGTACTTTTAAATTTAAAACCTTTAGATGAATACTAAATATATTGACCTAATTAGCCAAACCTTCGATTTTCCACAGGAAGAATTCAAGTTGGAAGACAAAACATTGGAGTTTCATGGCATCGATTTAATGAAGTTGGTTGAAGACTATGGTGCGCCATTGAAGTTCACCTACCTTCCGCAGATTTCAAACAACATCCACCGGGCTAAAAAATGGTTCGAAAAAGCCATAAAAGACAATGGCTATGAGGGTAAATACAACTATTGCTACTGCACCAAAAGCTCGCATTTTAAGCATGTTTTGGACGAAGCGCTCAAAAATGACATTCATATTGAAACCTCTTCCGCTTTTGACATCGATATTGTTGAGAAATTAAAGTCGGAAGGCAAGATCACTAACGATACTTACGTCATTAGCAATGGCTTTAAACGTGCCCAATACGTGACCAATATCGCCAGGCTCATCAATAATGGGCATAAAAACGCCATTCCCATCATTGATAATATGGAAGAAATTGAATTGCTTTCTGAAGAGATCAAGGGCAAATTCAAGGTCGGGATCCGTATTGCTTCAGAAGAGGAGCCAAAATTTGAATTCTATACTTCGCGATTGGGAATTGGTTATAAAAATATTGTGCCTTTCTATAGAAATCAAATTCAGGATAATGAACAGGTAGAGCTTAAAATGCTTCACTTTTTCATTAATACCGGGATTCGTGACAATGCGTATTATTGGAATGAACTTGCCAAATGTCTCAAATTGTACACCAGCCTCAAGAAAGTGTGTCCTAGTTTGGATAGCTTGAACATTGGCGGCGGCTTCCCAATTAAAAATTCACTGGCCTATGAGTTTGATTATCAGTATATGGTCGATGAGATCATTCACCAAATCAAGGCGGTTTGTGAGATGGAGGAAGTAGATGTGCCAGATATTTTTACTGAATTTGGTAGCTTTACCGTCGGCGAAAGTGGTGGTGCCATCTATGAAGTGCTGTATCAAAAACAGCAAAATGACCGTGAAAAATGGAACATGATCAACTCCTCGTTCATCACAACCCTGCCAGATACCTGGGCCATCAACAAACGGTTTATCATGTTGCCAATCAACCGCTGGTACGATTCGTATGAGCGTGTGCTTTTGGGAGGATTAACCTGTGACAGTGATGATTATTACAACAGTGAGCAACACATGAACGCCATTTACCTGCCCAAATATAATAAGGAGAAACCCTTGTATATCGGCTTTTTCAATACGGGCGCTTATCAAGAAACCATTGGTGGCTTTGGTGGTTTGCAACATTGCCTAATCCCCTCTCCAAAACACATCTTGATCAATAAGGATAAAGACGGAAACATCACCACAGAAGTCTTTGCTGAACAACAAAAAAGTGAGGATCTGCTTAAAATATTGGGTTATAATACTGAAGCAGTGAAGTAAATGAAGGCTTCAAACTTGAATATGGCACGTATAGAAACGATAGTACATTTGAAATAAGCTGAAGCCATCTTTTGATTTTGATTGCATCTGAAGGGTTTTTCAACCCGTTAACCGCGGTGCTTCTGGGGAAGCTAAAGAAACACCAAAATAATTTTTGTACGTTAAAACAACACCTTTATAAAATGAACACTAAAACCTACGCTGGGATCGAAGACCAGTATTCTAAGTTAGACACTTCTAAAATTGTACTCATTCCTGTACCTTATGATGGGACTAGTACATGGCAAAAAGGTGCCGACAAAGGCCCTGAAGCTTTCTTGAATGCTTCGGAAAACATGGAACTCTATGACATTGAGACCAAGACCGAAGTCTACAAGCAAGGCGTTTTCCTGGCCGATGCCATTATCGAAAATACCTCGGCGGAAGCTGTTGTGGATGCCGTTCATAAAACGGTAAAAAAGTACATCAAGCGCAATAAATTTGTCACTACCTTTGGTGGCGAACATTCCATTTCCATTGGTACCATTCGCGCCTTTAATGAATGTTTTGATGATCTTACCGTGTTGCAGATTGATGCGCACGCCGATTTAAGAAAAACCTATCATGGCAGTAAATGCAACCATGCCTGTGCGGTTTATGAAGCGAGCCAAACCACCAATTTAATCCAAGTGGGCATTCGCAGTATGGACGTGATGGAAACCACCGTCATGGATGAGGAGAAAACCTACTTCGCCCATGAAATGGCTATGGACGAGACTTGGATGGACTCTGCCATCGACCAAATGACAGATAATGTGTACATCACTTTTGATCTCGATGCTTTAGATCCTTCCATCATGCCTTCTACAGGCACGCCTGAGCCTGGAGGTTTATTTTGGTACGAAACACTGGATTTTATTCGCCAGGTTTTTGAAGAGAAAAACGTGGTGGGTTTTGATATTGTGGAGCTTTGCCCTAATCCTGAAGAGAAGTCTTCAGATTTTGTTGCGGCAAAATTATACTATAAAATGTTAACTTATAAGTTTTTAAACGACAACGCTGCCGACGATTACGAGAATAATTTTAAAGAATCCAAAGGAAACACCAATAAGATTTCCAAATTCAATAATGAAGAAGACCATGAGTAAAGGACATATTTCACAATTTATAGAAAAATATTATCTGCATTTCAACGCAGCAGCTCTGGTAGATGCTGCCAAGGGCTATGAGGCGCAGTTGGAGTCTGGCGCAAAAATGCTGGTGTCTCTTGCGGGTGCCATGAGTACCGCAGAGTTGGGTAAGATTTTTGCCGAAATGATTCGCCAGGATAAAGTACAAATCATCTCCTGCACAGGCGCCAACCTAGAAGAAGACATCATGAACCTCGTCGCGCATTCACATTACAAACGGGTTCCCAATTACCGGGATCTAACGCCCCAAGATGAATGGGATTTGTTGGAAAAAGGCCTTAACCGGGTAACCGATACGTGTATTCCTGAGGAGGAAGCCTTCCGAAGAATCCAAAAACACATCGTAAAAATCTGGCAGGATGCTGAAGCCAAAGGCGAACGTTACCTTCCGCATGAATACATGTACAAATTATTGCTTTCTGGCGTTCTGGAGGAGCACTATGAAATTGATCTTAAGGATTCATGGATGTACGCCGCTGCTGAAAAAAATCTGCCTATCATTTGCCCAGGTTGGGAAGATAGTACCATGGGGAATATCTTTGCAAGCTACGTGCTCAAGGGAGAATTGAAAGTAAGCACCATGAAATCGGGTATCGAGTACATGACCTTTTTGGCAGAATGGTACACTGAAAACTCTAAAAATGGCATCGGCTTTTTCCAAATTGGAGGCGGTATTGCTGGCGATTTCCCAATCTGTGTGGTGCCAATGCTCTATCAAGATATGGAACGTCCAGAAACACCGTTTTGGAGCTATTTCTGCCAAATCAGTGACTCCACAACCAGTTATGGGTCGTACTCTGGAGCTGTGCCAAATGAAAAAATCACTTGGGGCAAGTTAGATATAGACACACCAAAATTCATCATTGAAAGTGACGCCACCATCGTGGCACCTTTGATTTTTGCGTATCTTTTGGATATGTAGATGAGAATTAAGATGCTTAGAATTAAGTATTAATGCATCCTTAGGGCCCCGCAGAGGTCAATTAAACGAATAGAACTAAAGTTAGCTATAGATTGAAGATTAACCTCTAATATCTAATACCTAGTACCTAGTACCTACAACCTACAACCTACAACCTACAACCTACTACCTACAACCTACTACCTAATACCAAATACCTAGTACCTAGTACTAAAACCTATGGAAGAACAGAAAATTGAAAATATAGAATTAGAATACCTCAATGTTGATGATTTTAAGGAATTAAAAGCAGCGACCTTGCAGTCTTACGATGGCATGCTCAATTCATTTTGGGAAAAACACCACGTAGAGCGCCTGACCACGATTTTCCCGAAAGGGCAGGTCGTTATAAAAATCGATGGTAATATTGCGGGCTGCGCCTTGTCGCTAATCGTTGATTCTGCCATGTTGGAAGACGATCACACCTATGCCGATATTGCAGATGATGACAAGTTTAAGGCCCATACCTCACGTGGCGATACCCTATATGGTATCGATGTGTTCATTAGGCCAGAGTTTAGAGGCCTGCGCTTGGGAAGGCGTTTGTACGATTACCGCAAGGAACTTTGTGAGGAGTTGAACCTAAAGAGTATTGTTTTCGGCGGAAGGATGCCTAACTACCACAAATTCAAGAATGAATTAACGCCTAAGCAATACATCGAAAAGGTCAAGCGGAAGGAAATCCACGACCCGGTGCTCAATTTTCAAATTTCGAACGATTTCCATCCGGTGCGTATCATTAAAGGTTATTTGGAAGGCGATACCCAATCCAATGAATATGCGGTCTTGATGGAATGGGATAATATTTATTATACCAAGAAAAACAAGAAAGCCACTACCGTAAAAACCGTGGTGCGTTTGGGCTTGATCCAATGGCAAATGCGTAGCTACAGCGGTCTTGAGGATTTAATGGAACAGGTGGAATATTTTGTGGACAGTGTCTCGGCCTACCGATCGGACTTTGCCTTGCTGCCAGAATTTTTCAACGCGCCGTTAATGGCCAAATACAATCATTTGCACGAGCCTGAAGCCATTAGGGAACTGGCGAAATACACGGCGGTCATCATTGAAAAACTGCAGCAATTATCCATTTCCTATAACATTAACATCATTTCGGGCAGTATGCCAGAACTGGTTGGCGATAAATTGTTAAACGTTGGTTATCTTTGCAGAAGGGATGGCAGTTTGGAACGCTACGAGAAAATCCACGTCACACCAGATGAGGAAAAAGTCTGGGGCATGCAAAACGGGAGTAAATTGCAAACCTTTGATACCGATTGTGGTAGAATAGGCATCCTGATTTGCTATGATTCTGAATTTCCAGAACTTTCCAGATTGCTGGCAGATGAAGGCATGGACATCCTTTTTGTGCCCTTCTTGACCGATACCCAAAATGGCTATTCGCGAGTGCGCATCTGTGCACAGGCGCGTGCCATTGAAAATGAGTGTTATGTTGCCATTGCAGGCAGTGTTGGTAATTTGCCAAATGTGAATAATATGGACATCCAATACGCGCAATCTGCAGTGTTTACGCCCTGTGATTTTTCGTTCCCAAATAATGGCATCAAGGCCGAGGCAACCACAAATACCGAGATGATCTTGGTGGCCGATGTCGATTTGAGCCTTTTGAGGGAGTTGCATAACTTCGGGGCAGTAAAAAATTTGAAAGACAGAAGAAAAGATTTTTATAACGTGATAAGAGTTTCAGAATAAATAATATATTTGAAGCCTTAATAGCATTTTTAATATGAAGCCAAAAAACGCCAATTTAAAACGAGTCATCGTTGATTTCAAAAAACTAACGCCAGAAATTTTGGCTCTATTAGTTGAAAAATATCCCGATGGTTATGACGATGAACAGATCATCTCTTTCAAAAATGCCAATAATGAGCTCGTTGAAGCTGTTGAGGTCACTACAAAAGATACCAAATACCTTGTTAAGGTAAGTACCAAACTGGAAGTGACTATGGAGAATTATGATGAAGATGACTACGAAGCCTTCGATACAGACGATCCAGAAGCAGTGCAGGAGCCAGAAATGGATCCCGAAGATGAGATTGAAGAGGATGAGGATTAATACCTGCCAATAAACTAGTTAGCATTCAGTTCGTTCTTTCTTTTACTGAACAATATTATAAGTCAACTTTAAGAAGTTGGCTTTTTTTATACCAAACGATGTTTTTTCAGACCTGTCTGGTTCTTGAGTCCCGATAGGTCTCAGTCAAGAGTCTTGCTAAGTTGGGCCAATAAGCTTGCAGGTAGTTCATTTTGCCTATCATTAAGTTAGAATCAAGTCTAGCCTCTAGATTCTACCTTCTAGCATCTAGCTCCTAGCCTCGAGCTTCTAAAAAATCTATAAAAATGCATTACACTTAATCTAAAACACGAGTATAAACGTAAATAAGATATTCCACACGTAATTCATTGCGATGAAATTACTAAAAGCAAAATCGGACTTGAAGTGGCAAACCTCCGATGGGTTTGTTTCAAAGCAGACTCAAATGAGTTCAATTCAACATTAAAATTTCTCAACATGAAAACAAAATCAATTGCCATTGTTAGCTTATTAGTGCTGTGCTTTTTTACTTTAACTTCATTGCGTTCGGCCACGCAAGAGACGATGACCTTTGAAGGCACTTATGACGGTCACGAAGATTATGGGTATAATTTTATTGGAACAGATACCGATGATAACGAGTACACCATGACCTTTCAGGATATCGACGCCAAATTGCTGTCAAATTTCGATTTGAAATCTGAAGCCTTGGTGGGAAAAAAATTTACGGTAACCTATACCATCGAATCGGAAGTTGTTACCGATGAAGATGGCTATGACGAAGAAACTGAAACTTACAGCATCGTTAATTTGAAACAAAACTAATCTCCAAAAGATAGGAGTGTATGAAGGTCAACTTTTTAGTTGGCCTTTTTTTTGTATAAAAATGGAAGCCTGCCATTATATCCCTAAAACAAACATCTGCGTAAATCCGCGCAATCCGCGGGAACCATTCAGAAGCGAACAAAACATCTGCGAAAAATCCGCGCAATCCGCGGGAACCATTCAGAAGCGAATAAACCATCTGCGAAGATCTGCGCAATCTGCGGGAACCACTCAGAAGCAAATAAAACATTTGCGAAGATCCGCGCAATCTGCGGGAACCACTCAGAAGCGAATAAACCATCTGCGAAAATCCGCGCAATCTGCGGGAACCACTCAGAAGCGAATAAACCATCTGCGAATATCCGCCTAATCCGCGGGAACCATTCAGAAGCGAATAAATCATCTGCGAAGATCCGCGCAATCTGCGGGAACCATTCAGCAGCAAATAAATCATCTGCGAAAATCCGCGCAATCTGCGGGAACCACTCAGAAGCGAATAAACCATCTGCGAAAATCCGCGCAATCCGCGGGAACCACTCAGAAGCGAATAAACCATCTGCGAAAATCCGCGCAATCCGCGGGAACCATTCAGAAGCAAATAAAACATCTGCGAAAATCCGCGCAATCTGCGGGAACCACTCAGAAGCAAATAAAACATCTGCGAAGATCCGCGCAATCCGCGGGAACCATTCAGCAGCAAATAAATCATCTGCGAAAATCCGCACAATCTGCGGGAACCATTCAGAAGCGCATTATTCCGGTATTCTTTCAAATTCAACTTCTCCCGATAGCTATCGGGATCAAGTTCAAGTTCATTTAAAGCCCTCTTTCACTCTTTTGAAAAACAGCTCCCAAATCAAAACCCCAAACACCACAATATATTCAATCGCAATGATCAACAGATTTTCACTACTGCCAGATTCACTGCCAGTGCTGTAGGCAAAATAACTCAACATGACCACAGCGCTCCAAATTAAAGGAAACTTATAAGTAGTGAACACGCTCAAAAGCAATAAGGTTGCCAAATACCAAGGATGAACCGTGGTGCTAAAAAACAGAAAGATCGCAAAAGCAAACAGCATTTGGCCAATCAAAACCTTAGTGTCTTTTCTGCTTCGTAAGGCAGCCAGACTCATCACAGACAAAAAGACTAAAACAGCAAAGATTTTCCCGATAACAGCGATTTCATTGTAACCACTAAGCCAGAAGCCTAACTGACGAGCGAGATAATAAAGGCTAGCATTGAACTCGAAATTGTTGAACCAGAGCGCCACCGTTTCAGAATAATTATGCACAAATTCCCAAGAGAAAAATGGCGAGAAGAGTAGCAAGGTAACAGCGCCAACACTACCATAAAATGCAATTAGTTTTTTTAGTGAGATTGCACGGATTTTCAAAACCGGTATGGTCTTGTCAACCTGATTTTCAAGCTGCGCCCTTTTTTCTGGTTTCCTAAAATACCCATAAAACAAAGGCAAGAATAAAAGCGGTATCAATTTTACAGAAATGGAACAAGCAAACAAAACCGCCGCCCACCGCCATTTTCCGGCATGCAAGAGGTATAGACTCCAGATCAAAAAGAATACCATTAGCCCTTCAAAATGCAAGTTTCCGCTGAGTTCTATGATGATGAACGGATTGAGAATGTACCAAAAAATATGATGTTCGGGCAACTTCAGTTTTCGCAATAGTTTTCTTCCGAAGTATAAAGTGCCAAAATCTGCAGCAATGATAAGCAGCCTTAAAACCACCACAGACCCTAAAATACTGTGGCCGGCAAACAATGCGGCGATACTAAAGCACAACTGGTTTAGTGGCGGATAGTTGCTGAAATGCGTCGCGCTCAACTGGCCCATGCCATCGTAAAGTTGCTGAGCTTCCGCAATTGGTAAGTTGGAAGCGTTCATTACCGATTCTGGAGTAAAGAGATACGGATTGATACCTGCCAGAATCATGCGACCATCCCAAATAAAGCGGTAAAAGTCCTGTGACAAATTGGGAATCGCCAAAATAAAAAGCGCCCGAAATAGAAAGGCTAAAAGCGTTAGTAATTTGAGATTGTGCTTGGCGAACTTCAATAAAAAATAGAAAGCGACCCAAAGTCCTACATAGAGCGTGAGGAGTTTAGTGTGGTTGCTGCGCTCAAGATCGTAAGCAAAACTGAAATAAAAAGCCATACTCGACAAGGCGATGAGTATGGGGAATTTATAAAGTTTTAAAGTGTCGTACTTAAACATCGGTGTTAGGTTGAATGCCAGGTTTTTTAAAGTCCAATCCTTCGAAACTAACAAATTTTTGAAAGTTTAGAGGTTGGCCAACGCTTTAATTACTGAAATGCCATTATCACGGAGTTCAAAAAACAACTGCTCCGCTTCTCAAGGAGTCACAATCAAGTCTATGTTCTATGTTCTAGACTCTAAACTCTAGATTCTAGACTCTAGCAGTCCCGATTCCTATCAGGACGGTCTATGGTCCTAACCCATCCATATGGAACTAAACCTTCGAGGTGATCGATGTGAAAAACACATAACCAAAGCCCAAAAACAACATGAGATGGAATGGAAACAGTCCGAAATCACCACCTTTATCGCCAACCACAAACGCGCTGTAAAGTCCGAATGCGAAATAAAGCATCAAAGCACCTTCAATGAAGACGTTTATCGATAATTTTTTCCGCAGGTATTTATTACCCTTCCAAGAATCTTTTATGGAATTGATATTGAATTTTGGCGTACGCACAAATTCACTGCGTTTGCCAGAATGACCTTCTAATACCGCAATCGAATTGTGCAGTGAAAAGCCCATCGCAATTGCAAAAAAGGTAAAGAACATGCCAATATAGTTGAAGAATTTTTTGAAGCCGCTGCCATAAATCTGCTTGTACATGAACCAATAACACACAAAAAAGATGATGGTGCTAGTCACGAAGAAGCTCATGAAATAGAAATAGAAGCGTAAATGCTCGTATTCATTCTTGATGTATAACATCGGGATGCTCAAAACAGCAACTATAAAGACGTTCAAAAACATGGTGCTATTCAGCAAATGCAATAAACCGTGGATTTTGGTCTTATTTGAAATGTTATCCGATTTGACAAGCTTCCACAGCATTTTCCTAAAATTCTCAGCCCCACCTTTATTCCATCTAAATTGTTGGGAACGGGCCGCGCTAATTACCACCGGCAATTCTGCAGGCGTTTCCACATCTTCCAGATATTTGAATTTCCAGTTTTTGAGTTGGGCGCGGTAGCTTAAATCCAAATCTTCAGTAAGCGTGTCGCCTTCCCAATTGCCAGCATCGAGGATGCAGGTTTTGCGCCATACGCCAGCAGTACCATTAAAATTGATAAAATGGCCTTTACTGTTTCGCCCCACTTGTTCCAAGGTAAAATGGGCATCAAGTGCAAAAGCTTGAATTTTGGTAAGCAGTGAATAATTGCGGTTGATATGGCCCCAACGGGTTTGCACGACACCAATTTTCTCATCCTTAAAAAACGGAATGGTGCTTTTGAGCCAATTTTGCTTCGGAAGGAAATCGGCATCAAAAATGGCAATGTACTCGCCTTTGGCCACTTTGAGTCCTTCCTTGAGTGCGCCAGCTTTAAAGCCACTGCGATCAGTTCTTGTGATATGTTGTATGTCCAGTCCGGTTTTTTTCAGGGCTGCTACATGCGCTCTCGTGGTTGCGACGGTTTCATCTGTAGAATCATCCAAAACCTGGATTTCCAATTTATTTTTAGGATAATCGAGTAGTGCGATGTTATCCAAGAGGCGTTCCATCACATACATTTCGTTGAAAACCGGCAACTGGATGGTTACGAGAGGGACTTCCTCAGGGTTTTCAAAATCAAAAGTCTCACAGGATTGCTGCTTTTTTTTGGAGGATAAATAGTTATTGAGCAGATTCAATTGCGCTAGTGAGTACATGAAAATCAGTACAATAGCAATAGAATAGATGACAATAATTATTGTTTCAAGAATCATTTTTTAAAGCTGTATTTAAAAATCCAACCTAGGATTTTTGCGCCTGCAAATATAGCACCTTTTATGGTTCCTGAAACTTTTGAGACGCCTATTCTGTTTCTGTAATTTACTGGCACTTCGGTATATGATAATTTTTGTCTTATGGCTTTGAGCTGCATCTCAACGGTCCACCCATAAGTTTTGTCTTCCATTTGCAATTGCAGCAGTTTGTGATATTTAATGGCGCGAAACGGACCCAAATCACTAAACTTTGCATTGAAAAAAAGCGACATCAAAGAGGTCGCCAACCAGTTCCCAAAGATTTGCGGGAAGGTCATTGAACCCGTTTCTCTCAACGCCTTATCACGAGCACCAATTACAAAATCGATATTATCTTCTAGAATTGGAGCGATAATTTTAGTCATTTGCTCTGGGTAATCACTGTAATCGCCATCTAGGAATACCACGATGTCTGGTTTATCTGAAGCTTTTGAAATGTAATCCATGCCTTTCAAACAGGCGTTGCCATAGCCTCTTAAGGGTTGTGATAATACCGTGGCACCCGCGTTTTTGGCATTGACCTCGGTGGCGTCGTTGGAATTATTGCTAACCACAATGATCTCATCCACAAATTGCGGAATGTCTTTTATTACCAAAGCAATGGAATTTGCTTCGTTGTAGGCTGGGATGATGACTTTTATGCGTGGGCTCATTAAAATTTTAGGTTGGGATTGTCTTTTTTAAAGCTGAAATACGAGGTCCATTCTCCCGTCTTTTGATTGGAGCTGTAACGTTCCGCTTTTCTTAGGCGGCTGTCTCTATAAACCAAGGCGTAACCTTCTTTCATTCCGTTTTCAAACTGAACTTTCTGCGTTCCTTTTTCCGAATAGAAAATCCACCAATCGCTTGCTTTGTCGTTTTTAAAACGTCCTTCTTTCAGTAGCATTTTATTTTCGGAATAAAAGTACCAATACCCATGCTTTTTCCCATGGTTGAAATTGCCTTTTTTGGCAATGCTGCCATTATTATGATAATAGGTCCAGAAATCCACTTTTTCATTATTAAGCATCCAGCCTTCCGCTTGGAGTATGCCGTTGGGGTCATAATTGCGAACATAGTCTTTTTGACCGGAAGCGATTCGAAAAAAAACCAAGAGGAGAAAAGCAGATTTTAGATACATAATATAAGGATGAAGTTAGAAAATTGTTAGGATTTGAAACAGCTTCAAAGCGTTTCAATACTTATGGTTTTGGATAGTTACGAGTATTTGGGAGTTCAGGTTTTTTTAAGAGTGTTGAAACCGTGTCGAACCTTCTTCCGTAGGTAAGGCATCACTAACAATTTTATTTAAAAATGATAATTATGAAAACCAACATTACAATCTTAGCAAGTTTATGCTTGTTGATCCCGGGTCTAATCTTGGCCCAAAGCCCGGTAAGTGGCTTTATGAAAAAAGCAGGAGAAGGCGCTTTGGTCTTATCCTATTCTAATGAATCTTATGATGAGGTTTATTTAGTGCCAGAAGAAATTGATGGTGTCCCCGTCTTTAATGATGTGAGCATTTCAAGCATTTCGTTGTACGGCGAAATAGGAATCAGCGATAATTTCAACCTTGTGCTCAACCTGCCTTACATCAAGTCTGAAGGCAATGCAAGCGACGCCGTTCTAACCAATAATGGTTTTGAAAATGAACGTAAAGGCGTGCAGGATTTAAAAATCTATGCGAAATACAGATTCCTTCAGTCAAATCTGGGTAACAATACCTTGGATCTCATTGCTGCTGCCGGTTTTGAAACCCCTTTGGGTGATTACAGGGCAGATGAGGGTTTACAGTCCATCATCGCCATTGGCAATGAAGCCACGAGCTTTAACATGCTTGGGATTGCAACCTTTAAGAACAATTCTGGCGTGTTCGCTACAGGGCAGGCAGGTTACAGTTTTAAGGGCAACAATGCACCGCATGCCTTGATAAGTGAATTGAAAATAGGTTACGCAGCGTCTAAGTTTTATGTAGATGCGTTTGTGGCCAATCAATTGTCAGATAAAAGTGGCGTTGATATTTTGGGCGAAGGCTTTACTGGCTTTTTTCCTGCAACCCGTGTCAATTACACCAGAGTTGGTGTGAATGGCTATGCCCCTTTATATGGAGGCATTGGCCTTACCGCTGGCGCTAATGCTTATGTGGCTGGTAGAAACCTTGGAAAGTCCACAGGTTTTTATGGCGGACTCGTTTACTCATTTTAATCAAAACCCATTAATTATACGATTATGAAAAATTTATATACTTTGAAATATGCACTAATGTCTGTACTTGCCATTAGCTTGCTTTACGCTTGTGAGAGCAACTCCAGTTATGAAGACGAAGCGCCTTCCATAGCGAACATTGCGGTGTCCAATCCAAATTTCAGTACCCTGGAAGCCGCTGCGGTATTGGGTAATGTGGCAGTGACACTCAGCAATTCCAACCCAAACGATCCCTCGGGAGATTATACGGTTTTTGCGCCAACCAATGATGCTTTTGGCAGATTGGGATTAAATGAAAACACCTTGGGTGTGTTGCAACCAGCTTTTTTGACCAATACCTTATTGTACCACGTCTCTAACGGAAATTTAAGAAGTGATGCGATCATGGATGGCGTTGCCTCAACTTCCGCCATTGGTGTGGATAGACGTTTTGTGTCCCGAGATGGCGATCTTTATATCAATGGTTCAAAAATTTTGGCAACCGATATTATGGCCAGCAATGGTACGGTGCATGCCATCGATAAAGTGATGATTGCAACCGGCGTTGATATTGTACAGTCGGCAATTGCCCTGCAAAGTGCAAATGTATTTACAACTCCAGAATTATCTTATTTAGTAGAAGCGGTGGTCTATACCAATTTGGTAGGCGCGCTTTCTGCTTCGGAAGGCAGCCCGTCGTTTACGGTATTTGCGCCTTCAGACCAAGCTTTTATTGATTTAGGGGCTGCTTTGGGTTTGACCTTTAACGAGCCGGCTGATATTCGCCAATTGCCAGTAGATGTGGTCACAACGGTTTTATTGAACCATGTGGTTGCCAACAATGGTAAATTCACTTGTGAAATGAATCAAGGCAGCATCACGCCCTTAGGTGGGGATGCATTGACTTTGGGTGCTTTTGAAAATGGAACGATCACCGTTTCTGGTGCAGGCAGTGGAGGCGAAGTAGCCAACATGCTCATCCCCGATGTGCAAACCACCAACGGTATTGTGCATGTGATTGACAGGGTATTATTGCCTAATCTATAAAATGTATTGCGTGTTATTTAAGTGAATTGCTAAAAGCCACAGATTTCGATCTGTGGCTTTTTTAATCTCACAAGGTTTAATTCCCAGATGCTTGAATCGTTTTTCCTTTTTTTTGGAATTTGACACCTCGTATGCTTGCATCGAGGCAATTCATTTGCTGAAGGCTGAAAAGCTGTTATTTGGGTTATTATTTCATCTGCTGATTTGCGATGGATTAGGGATTGGATAATTTTTTAGGGGTGGAATCCTACGTAGTTTCTTTAGAAAACCCATGGCATATAAGTCTGATTGATTTTAAAATTCAGGACTATCAAAAAACCTTCAGTCTTCCAGAAAAATAAAAAAGCTTGCAAATTGATGGAGAAGACGATTGTTGCACTCGTGATGAAAATAGGTCTTCTAGAATGTTAGAAATCTTGTTCAGTGTGTTGAAGACTTGATGAATTTAAGAATGTTGAATCACTTAGTTTCTTAAGATTTTAAGATACTTTCGTTTAACCGACTTAGAATCACTCAAACATTCAATTACCGCTTGAAATAGTTCGGCTCTCATTTTGCCCCATATCAGATAATCTGTATGCTCAATTGGATAAATTTCTTCTAAATAGGAAACTTAATAGCTCTCTATTTGGTGTCCGTAAATATGGGTTTTGAAATCGAAGGTCTTGCCGCAATCGGTAATGATGATGTCATTAGAAAACACAAAGCAGTTGAGATTTATCAATGGAAGTTCAATACAGCCATTCGCAATTTCTTCTTTTTTTGGAACTGAATCTGTTCGTGTTGGTAAAGCAGCTAAAATAGTGAAGTCGGCCTGATTTTTTAAAACAACAACGTATTTTGGTTTTGCGGTGTTACCATTTTTATAATAGAAAGGATCGAAGTAAATTATGCGGTTTTCTTTAAACATTTCAATTCGCTTCAACAAAGTCGTTGTAAACGAGCTTTTTGCGCGCGTCGTGTTGTATCAAACTGGACTTGTCAATGACTAACTCAGTGTTGTTAATCGCCTCATTATCTAATAAACCTAAAACGGAATGTTCTATAGCTGTTTTGTGCCACGGTGAGTTTTCACGATGGGTATAATTAACAAGCTGTTTTGCCGATTGATTTCCGAATTTTTCAATAACAAAATCTAACAGATTCATATCGTTATCAGAAAATTCGTCGTCATTGAACCTAAGATGGGCTTAATTCTCAAATGTTTACGAATCAAGTCTTATGCCTGCCGGACAGGCAGGTCTTATGTCTCGCAGCGAAGCGCCTGCCTGCCGGTAGGCAGGGTCTTAAGTCTTTGTCGGACAATATTGATATGATAATTTTTCCACAATGAAAAAATACAAAAAATCACATCTTGTAATGTTAATGCAATTTTTACTTTAAGTTAAGAGCAACAGATGTGTTGTTTTCTTCGGAAAGCTTCCGTAGTTAAATCCTGTTTGAGTTCGAGTTTTCTAAATGCTCTAAACGTATAGACGCTTTCGTTACTGTAAATTTGAACCTTGAACTTCTGAAAACCGAAAACCGAAAACCGAAAACAGATAACAGATAACAGATAACAGGTACTAAAACTCATTTCTCATTAACTAAATCCATCAAGTTCACATCATTGCCCAATAAAATATCATTGGAGTTGATACGCCCTTTCAAACCATCATTTTCCAATTTCAAAACCCCTCTTGGGCACACGGCAGCGCAAATCCCACAACCCACACAACTGGAGCGCACGATGTTTTCGCCTTTTTGGGCGTAAGCTCTTACGTCAATGCCCATCTCGCAATAGGTGGAGCAGTTGCCGCAGGAAATACATTGGCCGCCATTGGTGGTAATTCTAAATTTTGAAAATAAACGTTGCTGAAATCCTAAAATTGCCGCCATTGGGCAACCAAATCGGCACCAAACCCGGTTTCCGAAAATGGGATAAAACCCAGTGCCAATCACACCCGAGAAGATGGCGCCGATTAGAAAACCGTAATATTGACGCAGGGATTCCGCTCTAAATAAAAACAAGTCGCTACCGTTAAAGTAATGCAAACCAATTAAAACCATGATAATCACAAAATAGCCAATGGCGCCATATTGGGCATCTTTAGCCAATTGCTCACGTTTAAAAATCATCACGAGCGCGAATACTATAGTGAGCAGACTGCCAACACCAATCAAAAAAGTCGATTTTGTAAGCCAATACGTGCTACTGTCTTCGCCCAAATAGGAATATACAACCGCGGTGGTCATCAAGGTCACAAAAACCACGACGCTATGCACCACCCAGCGCTCAATCTTCCAGGCGAACTGGCGTTTGTCACTCAAATGTCTAAACGAGTCGCCCGCTGTTTCGGCCAAGCCACCACAACCACATACCCAAGAGCAGTACCAGCGTTTACCGTATTTATAGGTTAAAATAGGCGTAATCACAAAAATGGAAAGTAAACCAAAGATGAGAAGTGCCAGGCCAGCGTTGCCAGCGCTTATAAAATCGTCGACACGGTATTGCTCGAAATTATAATAATTGAGAGGCCATATATTTTTTAAATCGTAATAAGGCAAACTAAAAGACTCTGAGTTTAAGCGCGACATGAACTCAGGAATCAAAAATGCAAAACTCAATTGAAAAAACATCACTGAGAAGGTTCGTAAACGTTGGTAGCTATTGTTGCGGTATTTCAATAAGAATTTATATCCAAAAACTAGAATGGCCAGGGTGTATAATGTACCATAAACAAACCACTGGCTGGCAGGATTGCCGTTTAACAATTTGCTCAAGGGATCAAATAAAGCGACAAGCCCAGTGTTTTCTGCACCCTCCTTGGCAAGGCCTAACCATTCCGCCCTAAAATATAAGAGAATGTAAAAACTGGTAAACGCAATGCCAGAAATCCAAGCCCAAATACCCCGGGATGAAATGGACTTGAACATGACGCCATCGTTTTTGATGCCTTCCATTTTACCGAGATACAAATCATTGGCAAATAAAATGGCGCCAAGCGCAATAAGTACCAATGCCGTGGTCAATGCAAGTGGACGGTATGGGAATGTGACATTAAATGCTGCAAGTGCCAATATGATAAGGCCTATCATGCCCATCGCGACATAAATGCGCTGCTTGGTGCTGAGGTCAAAAGCTTCTGGCTTGGTAAGCGACATGCTTGGGTTTGGTGTGTTCATGGTTTTTGGTTTAGACCTCACAGATTTCCATACCGATAGCTATCGGGACTGTGAGGTCTTGTTTTAGTTGTAATCCTGCAAGGTTTTTAAAACCTTGTAGGTGTGTTTTTAGTTACTATTGTTTATCGATTTCATCTTTTCAAACCCGCTGCAACACCGCTTCAAACGCGCTTTGAATGTCCTTCTCATAATGCGCATAAAACTCTGGATCAAAATTAGCCTTTTTGAGATGTGAAACTACATGATCCACATCTTGTTTTTCGGTTAGCCATTGGTCAAAAACCACTTGTTTCATTCGTATTCCGAAGGTATTGATGCCTAGAAACTGTCTACTTTCCTTGTGGTAAGCAATGGTGATGCATTTGGTGTCATCGTCATGCTTCCAATGGAAATGCTGCTCATAATCAGGTCTGCGTTTTTTTCCGAAGACCCAGCCATAGGTTTGATATTCGATATCCAAAAATTTGGCCGAGTTGAACCAATGACCAGGATTATAAGCCATCTTATTTCCACAGAGCGTTTGAGCCAAAACCTCGCCCATCATGCGCCCTGTGTACCAAACGGCTTCAATGGGAGGTCGGTTGTGTGCAGGGTCTTGCTGTTCGGCGCAATCGCCAAGGGCATAAACGTCTTTGATATTGGTTTCGAGATATTTGTTGACGATGACACCTTTATCGGTTTTGATGCCCGTGTTTTTGATCATCTCAATATTTGGGGAAACACCAGCGGTAAGCCCTACCAAATCACAAGCCAGTTCTTCGCCGGTTTCTTCTATGATAACGGACTTGACCCGCCCGTTTTCATCAGCTTTGATTGCTTTCAGGTTGGTGGATAATCGCAAATCGATATGATGGTTTTTGATATGCCGGTTGAGCATTTCGCTTTCGCCTTCCGCTAAAACACCGTTCCAAAAGCTGGATTCGCGCACGAGAAAGGTAACAGGGATGTTGCGGGAGTTGAGCATTTCGGCAAGTTCAATGCCAATCAAGCCTCCACCAACGATGACAGCACGTTTACAAACTTTATTATTAGGTGCATCGGCTTCCAATTGATCCACGTCCTGTTTGCTGTAAAGACCTTGCACACCTTTCAAATCCTGTCCTGGCCAACCAAATTTATTGACTTTACTTCCTGTCGCTACCACCAATTTATCGTAGGTCATCGTGTCGCCATCGGCAAATTTTAGCGATTTGGCATCGGTGTCAATGTGCTCAACGTAGGCCTTTTTGAGTTCGATGCGATTCTTTTTCCAAAACCAATCCTCGTAAGGCTTCGTATGTGTATAGGTCATGTGGCCCATATAAATGTACATGAGCGCGGTACGGGAAAAGAAATGCTCGGTTTCTGCAGATATAATGGTAATTTTATGATCGGATAGTTTCCTGATATGCCGTGCGGTGGTTACGCCAGAAATCCCGTTGCCAATAATAACGATGTGCTCCATTTTGAATGCCCTAGAAGTCGGGTAACTTTTAATTGTAGTCGCTTGTAAGTCGCATTTAAAGGTAAGAACTTAATTGCGATAATAATTTAAATCGAATTTAAATAAGCGGAATGAAAGTAATGGCTTCGGAAGGCAAAGTGCTAATGCGTTAATGCGAGCCCAGTTTGACATTTATTTGATGTACTGAAAATTTAAAACACAGAACTTATGAAATTATCTACGCTTTTTTTATTGCTTTTTGCGAGTTTCCAAATGGCGAAGGCCCAACCATTGAACGATTTCTTTACTGAAGCCGACCAATTTTTTAAGAGCCATGTTGCCGAGGGTAAAGTGGATTACGATGCTATTGCTAAAAAGCCTTCTGCATTGAACAAATTGATGAGTAGGGCTGATGCGATTTCAGTAAGTAAAACGAACGCCAACGCCTACAAAGCCTTTTGGATCAACGCTTATAATCTGGCCGTCATTAAAGGGGTCATCGACAATTATCCAATAAAATCGCCCTTAGACACCGATGGTTTTTTCGATAAGATCACTTATCGTTTAGCAGGTGAAAATCTCACGCTCAATGCCATCGAAAATCAAAAATTGAGGGCACAATTCAATGAGCCACGCTTTCATTTTGTGCTGGTTTGCGGTGCTATTGGATGTCCGCCATTGATTGATAAAGCCTACACACCCAAGAATCTGGAAGCACAATTAGAATCCCAAACCAAATTGGCGCTTAACAACCCGGAGTTTATCAAAGTAGAAGCCGATGCGGTACAACTTTCAGAAATTTTTAAGTGGTATAAGGAAGATTTTGTAAAAAACGGAAGTGAGCTGGACTTTATCAATCAATTCCGAAGTGAAAACATCAATCCAGAATGCAGTATTTCTTATTATCCTTATAATTGGAACTTGAATAAGCAGTGAGTTTTGCTAGATGGGCTTGAAAGTAAAGGGCGTACTTTTTAGAGGACGGAAGACGGAAGACGGAAGACGGAAGACGGAAGACGGAAGACGGAAGACGGAAGATGGAAGACTGAAGACTGAAAACTTATGACTAAAACAATTAGGTCGGTAACAGCAAGGTCTTGACATACCCTTCATACCTGAGTTTGCTTTTATAATATATTCACAAAAAGGAAGCTTAAAGAAGTTCTGTCTATTATATTTATGCAAATGGAATTTTAAGATGACTTACTTCAAATGGTTTGTGTGCTGCCTACTATTAACCGCCTGTTTTGCGAAGATCGAAACTACAGAAAAAATTGATGCTGTGAGTTTTGTCGCCTCAAGACACCCCATTGATAGCTCCCATACCAAAGCGCTGCAACCATTGAACGCCAACTACGCAGCGCTCATGCCTTTCGGGTTTATCAAGGATTTGGCACATCCTGATATCATTTATAATACCGACAGACAATGGTTTGGCGAGACCGAAGCTGGTGTGAAGCAATATGCTGAAACCCTAAGAAAGGCCAACATTAAAATTATGGTTAAACCACAGATTTGGGTATGGCGCGGCGAATTCACGGGTAATATAAAAATGACCACCGAAGCCGATTGGCAATTATTGGAGGCCGCTTACACTAAATTTATACTGGAATACGCCCATGTAGCGAAAGACATCCATGCTGAAGTATTCTGTATTGGTACCGAACTTGAAAATTTTGTTGTTGAGCGGCCAGAATATTGGGAGCAACTCATTGCAAAAATCAAAACCATCTACCACGGAAAACTGACCTATGCCGCCAATTGGGACGAGTACAGGCGAACCCCTTTTTGGGACGATTTGGATTATATTGGTGTGGATGCCTATTTTCCCGTGAGCCAAATGAAAACCCCCACGGTGGCCGATTGTAGAGCGGGCTGGCAAAAGCACAAGACGCTGCTGAAATCAATTTCTGAAGACAAAAACAAACCCATTCTATTTACCGAGTTCGGCTACCGAAGCATGGATTTCGCGGGTAATGAACATTGGCAAAGTGACCATAATATCAAAACCCTGAACCTTGAAGGACAAGCCAACGCAACAGAAGCGCTATTCGAAGAATTTTGGACGGAACCTTGGTTTGCGGGTGGTTTTGTGTGGAAGTGGCACCAAGACCATCATGAAAGAGGAGGCGATGTCGATAACCAGTTTACACCACAAAATAAGCCAGCGCAGGAAGTGATTGCTAGGTTTTATGGGAAATAGAGATTGAGTTTTTTTTTTAGGAGGTAGGTGGTAGGAATTAGGCATTAGGGATTGGGCATTAGTTTGAGACCGTAGGAATGAGGAATGAGGAATGAGGGATTAGGGATTTGGCATTAGTTTGAGGTTGTAGGAATTAAGGATTTGGTATGAGTTTTTGGCTCGTTATAGAAATTGTAAATGATGAATTCCATAATTCAACTATTTTGTTTTCACAATCAGATTATTTTGGTTTTCAAGAAGACTACTGATGCCAGCATCAAAGGCTTATAGCCAATCGATTTTATTCCGAAATTGCGTTAGATATGTTTTTTAAATTCAAATCACGATCAACCCAATAAAAGATGCCAGCGGCATCACAGGTTTGTAGCAGCACAAACGTTTTACATTTCCGACTCCAGCGGAGTCGCAGCCTTTTCCAAGCATTCAAGACGAATTTTTGTATCTTCATGTCCGTATGACACAAAACTAAAATGGCATAATAACAAGTGGAATGTTGTAATGGATGTGCTGGTATTTGCTCCGGATGTCGAACCTAAACCTTTGATTGATAAAAAGGTTTTCGAGGTGAGCAGATGGATTAAGTTCCTAATGAAAGCCTTGATATAAATAAGCTGTTCGCATTAGTACCATTAGCAAAGCCAAACATTCGCGTTATTTTTGAAGAAGTTTATGATATAGCTACGACTTGGCAAACAGCTATAAAAAAAACCGAAGTCAGCAATTTAGAAACACGAAAACCACGACAGACGAAAGATTACATTAAACATCTGCGAAGCAGCTTCCGAAGAAAAAGAGAAAGGAACAGCGATTTTAAGAACCAAATAATCATAAAAACATGAAACGTACATTAGCCATAGGAGACATTCACGGCGGACTTAAGGGTTTGAAACAGCTTTTGGCTCGTATTGATTCAAAGGAAGACGACCAATTGATTTTTCTTGGCGATTATGTGGATGGATGGAGTGAATCTGCACAAGTGATTCAATATTTGATGGAATTTTCAAAAAGGCAAGAATGCATCTTCATCAAAGGCAATCACGACGTCTGGTGCGAAGATTGGTTGCGAGAAGAAAAAGCGCCAGCCGTTTGGCAACAACACGGCGGTAAGGGCACGATAGCAAGTTATAAGGACTTTTCCAAATCGGAAAAAAAAGCACATTTGAAATTTTTTGAAGCAATGCCATTATTCCATATCGATGACCAAGATCGACTCTTTATCCACGCCGGCTTTACCTCAATGCACGGTGTGGCACATGAAACCTATGAAGAGAACTTCTATTTTGATCGCACGCTTTGGGAAATGGCGCTGGTAGCCGATAGGTTTGTGCAGAAGAACGCCTTTAATTATCCCAACCGACTCAAACATTACCATGAGATTTTCATTGGCCACACGCCAACTTTAAATTTTAACGAAACCGAGCCCATGAAAGCGCTCAACGTTTGGAATGTTGATACTGGTGCCGCATTTACCGGACCCTTATCGGCAATTGATATTGATTCTAAAACAGTTATTCAGAGTGACACGGTGCAAAGCCTTTACCCTTACGAAAAAGGTAGGAATAAAAATTAACCTGCTAGTCTGCCTCCAGATGTGTAAAGTGTTTCTCCAGTTCGGGATGAACAACCTTCAAAGTGTTGAGATGCGGTAATGTTCCAACCGCTTCAAGGTTTTTCCAACCTTGTAGGTTTTTTTTAAATCATTAAATAGATTCAATTTTAATCCAAGGTCAACTCAAATGCTCCTTGTAATATCCAAAAAGTTCTTCCGCGGAAGCGCCAAACCATTTTTTAACATAGATTCTCAAAAAATGATACTGCACTTTCCAAACCCCATGCTTGCGATACAAGCGTGCCGAACTGCGCAGTTTTTTGTTGATAACCGTAAATTGTTTTCTGGCGTAAAGCTCGTTGATGAGAATGTTGTCCTCGTAGATGATATAGCTCTCGTCATAGCCTCCAATACTGTCGAAAAGCGCACGAGTGATAAACTGACTTTGGTCGCCACCCCTACAAGCGCGCCAAGGGAATTGCGTAAACGAACTTGCAAGTTGCAGCCACCAATGGGTACTGTCAAACTGCATCCTAAAACAGCCTGCTAAATTTCCTTTGTTGACTTCGGAAATTATTAAACTGTCAAAATCCTTTGGCGGGAATGAATCGGCATGCAAGAAATAAAGAATATTGCCAAGAGCTTCTTTTGCGCCACGATTGAGTTGTTTTGCCCTGCCTTTTTCCGAAGTGATCAATTTGATTTGGGTGGATAAACAGGTCTTGGGCTTTGAGGTTTTTTTGGTAACAAGCGTGTCGCTATCGCTTAGCTTAGGTTTGAGATTGGACGAGTGCACTTCCGAAGAAAACCTGTTCACAATGTCAAGCGAACCATCACAGCTTCCGCCATCTACCACAATTATTTCTAAAACCTGTTCATCTGAAGATGAATGGTGCAGCAGATGCTGAATCAATTGGCCTATCGATTCAGCTTCGTTTAAAACGGGTATGATGATGGAAATCTTATGATTCATAAAAAACAGTTCAAGAACATTCAGTAGCTAAGTTTCCTAATCGAAACTTCTAAAGCGTTCTCAAAGCAGCGCAAATATGCGTTTTAAAATTTGTGATGTAAAAAACAATAAGAGATTTTATAACTTAAATTCCAAATTCCAAATTCCAAATCGTCAATCGTCAATCGTCAATCGTCAATCGTCAATCGTCAATCCCTTTGTTCGTTCAAGCTCCAATCGTAATCCTTAAACGTGTATTCGGTGGAGGTGTCAATCTTGGTTTTGCTGTATTGATTGACAAATCCAATGAGGTCTTTTTTGCCATCTACCTTAAAATCTGAAGTATAAAAGTCAAAAATCTTGGACAGTTTTGGGTTGGTCTTTGTAATATCGTTTTTATCTGAGTTGATAAATTCTACGGTTGCAGCTTCCAATTGCTCATTTATTTTTGCAGAAGTATAAGCTTCATTCATCAATTTCGGACAAGAATAGGCCGCACAATTAATGGCGAAATGGATTCTTGGTTCGTTCATTTTTCGCAACACACCATTTTCGATGCCTCCAAGAGAAAGCTCGCTATCGCCAATTTTCACGAAAGCCTTGATAAAAGCCTTGTCAATATCCTGGATGCTCTTGGTTGGGTAATTTTCCAAAATCAATTGAACGGTTGCAGCATTGTAGAGATTGATGTAATAAGCCAACAATTCCTGAACGCTCCACGCATCGCTGGGGTCTAATTCTGATAGCATTTTTAGGTAAGCCTCTAATTGCGCTTGGTCATTGCTGAAGCCTTTATAATCCACAAAACCTTTGTTGTTAACGTGTTTTTTAAGCAATTTATCAAAAGCGCTGTGGTCAACATTCACTGCCGAATTTAATGTGGAAGAGGATAAGTCACCCTGCACTTTTTTCGTGGGCTGGCCTTGACTGCTCATGCCCGCGGCGGTAAGGAGGTTGCAGCTCGTCGTGCAAATGGCCATACTGAAAATAGCAACATAGGTTATTAAGGTTTTCATGTGGTTGTTTTAAGTTCTCTGGTCGTACTTACGAAATTCATTAGCCCTTGGTTTTGAGCGGATAAATGCTCTGTCTTAAAAAGTCCTTCGGAAAGTTTTCGTCTTCATCAAAACCTAATTCAATATCTCTACCGTCACTCGGAATATGGTCTGTTCTGAATATATAATCCCAAGTGCTCAGCGTTATCCCGTAGTTGACACCGTATTTTGTGTGTTCTGGAAGTTCCTTGGCATGGTGCCAAATGTGCATTTTCGGGTTGTTGAAAATGTATTTTAATTTACCATAATCCCAGCCGAGATTGGCATGGTTGAGGTGGCCAATCGCAATGGCGAAAAAATGAACAATCGCTACATCTTGAGCATCAAAACCACCAATAATCGCAATGGGGATGTAAAGTAAGGAGTTGTAAACCACAGGTTCCATCCAATGGTAGCGCAAGTGCGCCGCAAAACCCATTTCTTTGACGCTGTGATGCACCTTATGAAAATTCCAGAGCATGGGCACGCGGTGCAGCAAGCGGTGAGTATTCCATTGTACAAAATCGCTAATTAGAAAGAAAATGAATAAACCCAACCAACGCGGTAAGACATCAATATCAAAAAGCTCAAAATTGGAGACATGCAAACCTGAAAAACCCAAAATATCATTGAAGATTTCGGCTGCGGTATTTGATAGTGCGATGAGCACAATTAAATTCAGAAGAAAAAAATTGAAGAACATGTAGAAGGTGTCCAGCCAAAAATCTTTTCTAAAAACAGGCTGGTTTTTTCGCCACGGAAATAGGATTTCCAATCCCCAGACCAATAACGATAGCCCAATAAGACCATAAAAATAGTTGTCCCAGTGGTAAATGTCGATAAGCTCGTTTTTGAGATAACGCCAGTACCCTGAATAGGAGTTTAATATAATGTCTAAATATTTTTCCATGTTTACTTCCTGCGAAAGCAGGGATATCTTAATGGGTTGAGTCGGTATTGGTTGATAAACCTTTCAGGTGTTCAGTACTTGAAGGGTTTCGACTATGGAGCTTACATTCAGAACTGCGAAAAGATGTTGGTGGAAAACACCTACATGGGCTTTGTAATAAATTGAGAAATCGTTTTTGGGTAAAAATCTCACAGTCACGAAAATTTTCGTGACTGTGAGATTTTATGTCTTACAAACTCTTAATCAACTCCTTAAACAACACAATCATATCTGGCTCGGCTTTAGTTGCCATGGCAATGATTTCTGTAATGTTGACGGGTTTCAAATGGTTTGGGTCGCATTCATCGGTCAATACGGAAACCGCAGCTGCTTTGAGATTAAGGTGATTGGCCACGATGATTTCTGGTACGGTGCTCATGCCAACCGCATCGGCGCCCATAATCTTGAGCATGCGATATTCAGCTCGGGTTTCCAATTGTGGGCCAACGACACTAGCATAAACGCCTTCGTGTAGTTTGATCTTATGCGCTTTGGCAATGGTTTTAAATTTCGCGTTGATGTCTAAATCGTAAGGTGCGCTCATGTCCACAAAACGCTCGCCCAGTTGTTCTACGCCTTTAAAAGCCAATGGCGAACTGCCTTGTAAATTGATGTGGTCATCAATGAGCATCAATTCGCCTTTTTTGAAATCGAGATTTATGGCTCCAGAAGCGTTTGAAACCAATAAAGTGTGAATGCCCAGTGCTTTCATCACACGCACCGGATAGGTCACATCTTGAAGCGAATAACCTTCATAAATATGGAAACGCCCTTGCATAACGATGACTTTCTTGCCTTCCAAGATGCCATAAATAAGTTTGCCTTTATGAAACTCTATCGTGGCAGTAGGGAAATTCGGGATGTGGTTGTAGCTCACTTCCTCTAGAATCTCGAGTTCGTTAACGAGTTGCCCCAGTCCGGTGCCAAGGATAATGCCGATTTCGGGCGTATCAAAGCCTTTGTTTTTGAGGTAGTCTGCGGTTTCTGTAATGTATTTTTGCATATTCATCTTCCGAGAAAGCGGAAGTCTTATTAATTAGTATAGAATTTTTTGAGTTCGTCATAGTGCTTCATGTCGTCAAAAGTGTCGATGTCGTTGAGTGCTTTCAGTAAATGGACTTTTTTGTCAGCCAGATTTTCGAGGGTTGCGTTTCTTACGGTTTCGGTTCCCCAATCTTTATTTTCAAAGACGGGGCGCTGCATTTCGTTCATCGCCAAAAGGTAGTAGCCGCCATCTTCGGCAGGACCAATCACGACATCGTGATGGTTTAAGGTTTCTAGAGCTTCGTCAATAATTTCAGCATCTAAATCGAGCAAATCGCTGCCAATAATGCAGACTTTCTCATAGCCAGAAGCAAACAATAACGAAAAAGCGTTGTGCATTTTCTCGCCTAAGTTATTCCCTTCCTGCAATTTTTTTCTGAAAAACGCCTCATCCCAAATATCGCTGTTATTGATGTGTTCCGAATAAAAAACGAAACGGTCGGCACTCACTTTTTTAGCAACATTAGCCGTATGTTGCAGTAGATGTTTATAAACCTTTAAAGCCGATTCATCGCCAATACTTTTTGCCAAACGGGTCTTGCATTTTCCCAATTCTGGATTACGTGTAAAAACAATCAAGGCTTTTTTAGACGTCGGAAAATGAAAATTCGCCATGAGCTCATGGTCGTTTTTGATGTCGTTGTTAGATAGGATTCCCATATTTTTAAGTATTCAGTCCACAGTTTTCAGTCCACAGTATTCAGTCTGAAGTTTTCGTTTTAGTTTCGGTTTTCAATTCTGCTAGCTGATTCATTTTCAATTTCATCTTCAATTCAACTCTGCTTGCCGGCAGGCAGGTCTGCGAGCTAATTCATTTTCAAGTTCAAGTTCAAGTTCAAATTCAAGTTCATCTTCAAGTTCAAGTTCAAATTCATCTTCATCTTCATTGTCATCTTCAACTCCTCTCCCCTGCGAGTTATTTCATTTTCAAGTTCAAGTTCAAGTTCAAGTTCAAGTTCAAATTCATCTTCATCTTCATTGTCATCTTCAACTCCTCGCCCCAGCGAGTTATTTAATTTTCAAGTTCAAGTTCATTTTCAAGTTCAAGTTCAAGTTCAAGTTCAAATTCATCTTCATCTTCAACTTCATCTTCGCCTTCAATAAACCTTAACCCCTTTCAACAGCCACTTCCCCCAAACTTTTGAAAACGCATGCACACTATCCGTTTCTTGTTCCGCAGCATTATATACAGGAAAATCTTCATTCTTCCATTCAAAAATACCGCCATAGAGATTATAAACGTTTGTGTATCCTGCTTTTTTGAGTTTTTCGGCAATGGTTTCAGACCTGATTCCTAGCGAACAATACACGACTATGTGTTGTTGTTTGTTGTAGAGTTGTGAGGTTGTTGTTTCTAAATCAAATGTATTGAAGCCCACAAAAACAGCATTTTTTAGACGGCTTACTTTATATTCTTCTGGTTCGCGGGCATCCAAAATCACAGCCTCCGTTTTAGGCATCGCAAGTTCTTGAACGCTAATGTAGGGTACCGCATTATTATTGTGGACTTTCAATAATTCTTCCAAGGTCTTCTGCCCAAAGCTAAAAAACGGTAAGCTAAAAACCCCCATGAGTATTAAGAATTTCATACCAGTTGTTCTGAAGGTTTCACGCCATTTTCATCAAAAATCTCATCTTTATGGCATTTCATAAAATGGTCGCAATAGAGACAGATGTTTTTTAATTCCTGGTTTTTTTCTGAAGCCTCTTCTTGAGTAACACCCAAACTTTCGCCCATTTTTAAAGGGTCGCCATCGTTGAGCATTTTAAAGACTGCACTTTTGGAAGCACGTTCTAAAACGTCGGCCACTTTTTGTTTCCGAGCGTCGCCCATGGGGAAATGCGTGCCAGGGCAACACGGATTGATACGCCAAAGCTGAATGCTGATTTCCTGCGGAATATCTTCATGACCACCCAAAAAATTACGTGCGCCAGAAAGTATGGTACAAAAATTATGGTCTGGGTCTTTCAACCAATTATCGTGTTTCAAGGCTTTGCCACGTGCCCAATTGCCACCGAGCCACATGTCTTCATTTGCGCCCCAATAGCCCCAACTCAATGGGTTTTCAGTTAAATAATGACCGCCTTCCAATAAAGGGTCTTTTTCAGTGCCGTTAACCCCGCAGCTTTCAAAAATATCGGCCAACTCCATTAATCGTCCGCCCGCTTTTTTATGGTAGCGGTCGATACTGGCAATGTCAAACCTGGTCACACCTTTATCAATTAAAACCTGAAGCTTTTTAGGTTTCATCAAATCGCCATTGGTCTGCAACATGATTTGGGTCTCGCCTTTATAGCGGGCTTGAATTTTGTCCAATATGGCATGTAACAACTTGATATCTGCCATAGGCTCGCCACCACTTAAGATGATGCGGTCAATTTTATCGGGCATATTATCGATAATCGCCATGCAATCGTCTTTGCTGATGCGCTTTCCAAACGGACTAGAATCATTGTAACAATGGTCGCAGTCGTCGTTGCAAAGTTGGGTGAATACCCAGTAAACAGATTGTATGTGATTGAAATTCTGATTCATAAATTATAAAGTTATTTTAAAAGTGCTAATGTAAACACCTTGTGTTTTTGAAATATGATTGGGGAATTCTACCAACCGCTCTCCAATGAGTTCTACGGAAGAAAACCCAGCATTTTTAATATGGTCAAGGTAGCTATTTTGATGGCGAATCCCATTCAAACAGCCTGTGTAGGATTTTATTTGCGCATAGTCTACTTCGGAAAAATTTGTTTTCCGATTAATATCCGATAAGCAAAATACACCTCCAGGTCTCAGGATACGCTTTATTTCCTTGAAAACAGCTTCCAAATCTTTTATTAGACTGAAAACGCCATTACTCGTGCAAACCGAAACACTATCATCTTCCAACGGAATTTCAGTAATATCGGCAGTAGCAAACTGTACCTGCTCAATTCCGAAGTTATTTTTAATAGCATTTGCGCGTTTTATGAGTGATGGTGTGATATAAAATCCGAAAACTTGGCTTTTAGTTCCTGCCAAATCCGCCATAATAAAACTGTCTATGCCAGCAGCACAACCTAAATCGGCCACCAAATCGCCTTCTTTCAAATTAGCATGCTCAAACGGAAGCGCGCAACCCAAGCCTAAATCAGCTTCCGCTATACAACCCTTAAACGTCGGATAGCGATGTCTAATCGAATTAAAAATCGCAGGACACGCATTAGCTCTTTGCGCTTCGGCATCAAGTTCATGCGAACTTACGATTTTGGAATAGTCTGCTGTGATTTTGTCATTCAGCATGATACGGCAATTCCATAATTTTCTCGAGGCACATCAAAACTCCCAGACGCCTTATCGCCCGAAAGCCAAAAAATAAGCTTATCCACATAATGATCCAAATGCGTAATCTGTTGTACGCCGTGCTCCACGATTGGGTCTAATGTGGTCGCAAAAAGTGTGCCTCCATATTGTTGGGTTTCCCAACTTATAATTTCGCCATCTGGCTTTTTTTGGATGGCTTTTGCTTGGGAAGGCATACTCGTGTATGAGCCATGCGTGTGCCAGCAGGATTGTCTTGGCGTCAAACCCTCATAAATGGGGTGCGTGAAATCGGTGTCGCTAATTGGCGGATTATTTGGGTTTTCTACCCACCAGTAATTATTGGTAGGCCGGTCTTCCCATTTGGCCTCAATCCAATCCATAGACGAATCGCCTTCAATAAATACTTTTTTGCCTTTTGCAAGAAAATCGTAAATCACGTCTTTGCGTTTGGCAATGGCATTTTGATTGGATTGAAACGGGATCATGAGTGCTTCCAATCTGTCCAACGAAGTTTCATCAAAATCGTGAATGTAAATCAGCTCAATTAAATCCTTGTATTTTGGTGCGGTTGCGAAGGTATAATGGCTCCAAACGCCATTAAACAGTAATCCTATCTTTTTCATGTGTATATTGTTATTGTTTTTGATGGTCAGCCCGATAACTATCGGGGCTGTTCGCTATCAATCATTTTCTTAAATGAATAAAATTTAGAACATGCTCGTTTCATGGTTTATCTTTTTTATGATTAAACTTAACATATTTTGGTACAATTGCCCTAAAACGGAATAAGACGATTCGTCATCGGTTGGGATGGCGCCACTATCACCCAAAGGGCCACTCGCAGTTAAAATAATGGTACCATTGGTGGTTTTTTCATCTAATACAATGATTGGGCGTTGCCAAGTATCTTCAACAATCACATCGGCATTTTTTGAAGCGTCAATGTAGCCACAAGCCCACCAACCACTTATATTATGGTTATAAATTAATTTATCGATGTCAATACCTTCAAACAGATTGTAAGTGTCGGTCTTGACCTTATACCGAATATCGATGGTTTTTTTCTCGTTGCTCATAACCCATTGGTTACCGGGAATCCAGTTGGTAAACCAGCCATCAAAGCAAAAAAGCGCGTTGCCTTCTTCTAGAAAAGAGGCTACTTTATCCTTTATTTTTGCCATGGCAATATGGTCGCAACCGTTGGGCACGACCAAAAGGTCATACGGTGTGAGGTCGGGATTGAAGTCTTCCTCAATTTCCAAAACGCTGTAATTGACTTTTTCATTAGATACGAAGTACCTGTGGATGCCTTGCAATCCGTTGGAAATTACTGCAGCTTGTATCATAATTTTAGTTGTTGTTTATCTGTTTCCAGAAGTCAATTTCTTTTTGTACTCCAGAAAATTCATCTTTATAGAATTCTTTTTTAGTTGCGTACTGCAGCAGTTGGCCTTTTTGGATTTTCCCAATCTGGTCGCCCATGACGATGGCTTCTTTTAAATCGTGGGTAACGAACAATGCTGAAATATGCATCTTATGTGCCAAATCCTTGAACAGTTCTTGCATTTTGCCGCGCGTGATAGCATCTAAAGCTCCAAAAGGTTCATCCAGCAACAGCAATTCTGGTTCAATGACCATGGCACGACCAAAGGAAATGCGTTGGCGTTGCCCACCAGAAAGCTGATTTGGCATCTTTTCGGCATGTCTAGCCATGTCTAGATGTTCCAACATGTGGTTTACTTTTTCCATAATGACTTTGGAATCCACTTTTTTTAGTCGTAAACCAAAGGCAATGTTTTCAAAAGCATTCAAATGCGGGAATAATAAAGCCTCTTGGTATAAATATACGATATTCCGCTGCTGCGGTTTTTTATTGGCCAGATTTTTTCCGTTGAGCAACAGCTCACCTTTATCTTCAGACTCCAAACCTGCAATGATTTTGAGAAGTGTGGTTTTTCCGCTTCCAGATGAGCCTAAAAGACTCAAAACGGTATTCTTTTCTAAAGACAAGTTGATGTTTTTCAGTATCGTCTCTTTTCCGAAGTTCTTATACAGGTCTTTTATGTTGAGAATGTGGGTCATGGTTCGATTTTGGTTTTTTCGACAAAAAATATCAAGCGTTTATTGATGTACAGCAACAGCATTGGTGGTAAAATGAGCAAACAACAGGATAATGCGGCATAAAAAATGTTGGCTTCGGTTACAAAATTGAAGACACTTACAGTCAAGGTACGTACTTTGCCAGAACCGATGAGATTGGTTAAGCCATACTCGAACCAAGAAATCAAAAACACCTGAAAAAAGCAGAGCATTATCGCGTTTTTAGATAAGGGTAATAGTACTTTTTTGAAGGTTTGCCATCGGCTTCCGCCTAATGTATAGCTCAATTCTTCGATGGATTTTAACTGCGGGTTCCAAAAATTGATGTAAATGATAATCCCAAAAGGAAACGCCACTAAAAACTGCGCGATGATGACACCTAGAAAAGTGCCGGTAAGTCCCGTGATGATAAAATAATATTGGAATATCACCGCCATGATCACGGGCGATAGTAAATATGGAATATAAGCTAACACCAAATAAAAGTTTCTGTTTTTACTATAGGCGATAAGTTTTGAAATTAGAAAACCAATACTGGTAGTAAAAATCGCAACACAAAGTGAAATGCCGAGCGACACAAAAAAGGCTTGGAACAATTTGGAGTCACTGCGCTGCAAAAATTCCCAATTTGCAAAATTCATCTGCTCTGGCAACACGTTTGGGTAGGCCCAACGTCTGCCCAAAGACAGCATCAGCAAAAACGCCACCGGAAACCCGATGGATACGATAAACCCGTATTGCAGCAATTTTTTTATCATGCGTTGGTCTCGGTTTTAAAAAAATCCCGGTTTCTAAAATACAAGAGCAAAAGGACGGAAATTATGATAAGCACATATAAAATACTCATCGCAAAACCTTTGGGGATGTCGTATAAATTAAAGCGTTGGATTTTCTGTAAGATGGCTACGGAAATCATTTGCGGACTCTGGCGCCCCAGCAACAGCGGAATCTCATAGCTCCCCATCACAAAAATAACGAATAGGTAAATGGTTACCGACGATTTTTTGAGTAAAATGGGCAAGGTCACTTTGGTAAGCAATTGCAGTTTTGTTGCACCAAAAGTGGATGCCAATTGCTTATAATTGGCAATGTTTTCGCTGCGGTACATGTTGCTGAACAGAATCACAAAAAACGGCGTAATCAACACGACCGAAGTGATGATGATACCAATACCATAGGCATCATTTATCAACGCCGGAAACTGGTTCAATTCACTTAAAATTCCTGCGGTAAAACCCAAACGCGATAAGAATCCAGATTTTGACAACAGCTGAAACATAAAAAACGCCATGACCGTCCCAGGAAAGCATAATGGCAAATACATGGCGGTGGACAATGCGCCTTTTTGAAGTGCTTTTTTCCAGCTTAAGGCCATGCTCAACGAAAACACCAAACTCAATACGATGCTGGTTACCGCTACATAAAAACTAAAGAGAATGGAGGTCCAAAACGGACTGCCAAAAAAGATGGCTTCCCAGTTTTCGGTTGTAAATCCTTTATTTAAAACCCCTACAAACCCTAAGCTATACAGCGTCGCATAGACCAAACCCGAAAGTACTGGCAATGTAACCACAGCTATAAAAAATAACTGTCCTAAAGTTTTGCTATTGAGGTGTTTTTTCAAATTCAGTTTTCTTGCCACGAATGCACGTTTCTTTTTGTTATCTGGAGTACATGCGTGGTTAATGTTACTTAGATTTCACGAATCTCAAAAGACTGTCCGTCTCCCGTCTCCCGTCTCCAATCTCCCGTCTCCCGTCTCCCGTCTCCCGTCTCCCGTCTTCCGTCTCCCGTCTCCCGTCTTCCGTCTCCCGTCTCCCGTCTCCCGTCTCCCGTCTCCCGTCTCCAGTCTCCAGTCTCCCGTCTCCAGTCTCCCGTCTCCCGTCTTCCGTCTCCCGTCTCCCGTCTTCCGTCTTCCGTCTTCCGTCTTCCGTCTTCCGTCTCCCGTCTCCCGTCTCCCGTCTCCCGTCTCCCGTCTCCCGTCTCCCGTCTTCCGTCTTCCGTCTCCCGTCTCCCGTCTCCCGTCTTCCGTCTTCCGTCTTCCGTCTCCCGTCTCCCGTCTTCCGTCTCCCGTCTCCCGTCTCCAGTCTCCCGTCTCCCGTCTCCAGTCTTCAGTCTTCCGTCTCCCGTCTCCCGTCTCCCGTCTCCCGTCTTTTTTCTTTTCTCTCTTTTCTACTTTTCGATTATTTCTTTCCTAAAATCTTCCGATAACCTAATCATATATTCTGGTGCCAATTCCAAATGTGCTTTTTGCTGAATCTCGCTGCGTTTAGGCGCTCGTTTTCTGGAAGGCAAATTTTGAAATTTTGCTTTCATGTCTTCGGAAAGCGTTTCCATATCCAAAACCGTCCCATCGCCCCAAACTGTAGGTCTCATTTTTTCGAGCTGCGCTTCTGGAGAGACCATAAAATTGGCGACTAGCATGGCGGCAGGTTTAACTCCAGACAATTTTGTTATGCCCAAATAATGCGAATTTTGAATGGTTCCGAAATCGGGCACATACGCCCGAGCGGTTTCAGGGAATAAACCTTCCGAAGTTTTACTATCCACTTCCGCATCATTATTGCTCATACTAAACCACAACTCACCACTAGCAAATAATTGGTGCATTTGTGCCACACTCTCAGGAAAAACCTCGCCTTGGCGCCATAGATAGGGTTTCAGCTCATTGATATAGGTCCACAATTCTTGACTGTACTTATGATATTTAGCTTCGTCAAAATCGCCTTTAAGCACGTCATCGCCGCCGGCAATATCAATTAAAAGCGCCTTTAAAAAGGTCAAGCCTGTAAATTGGTTGTCAAAGGTAAATTTACCAGGATTGGCTTTGACAAATGCCAATAAGCCTTCTCTGGTCATGGGTGGATTTTCCACTTTGGCGCTATCATAAATCATGGCCATTTGTACATTGCCCCAAGGCAACTCGTAGCCTTCAATGGGCTGTTGAAAATCCATCCCAATAAAGGGGTTATTAAAATCGATGTATTTTGAGTTTGGCAACTTTGAGGTCCAAGGACCGTAAAGGCCATCCAATTGTCGTAATTGATAAAAGGTTTCGCCATTAATCCATAACATATCCACATTACTGGTTTCGGCATTGGCCTGAAGCTCGGTCATCAACATTTGTATGATTTGACCGCCTTGACCACCAACAATTTCTAAATTGATGTCATAGTTCTTTTTGACCATGGGCTTTACAAAACCTTTCATATAGGCATTGATTTTGGAGTCGCCAATCCACATAATCATGGTTAAGGTTTGGCCTTTGGCGTCTTTGGTAATGGTTTCCCAAGACGCTTCCGTGTAATCTGTTTGTGCTTGCTTTTTCTCGTTTCCGCAGGAAAAAAGAAGTAGAACTAAACTGCAGGTAATGAAATATTTCATTTTATTAAAATTAAACTTTTTCATGTTCAAATGATTTCAACTTGACACATTGATTTCTTTTTCTGTTAATTAAGACCTGTCAGTCGCGATCGCTATCGGGGCCTGACAGATCTATGTGCATTCTAAAATAAGTAACGCGCTCCAAATTGGAACTGTCTTGGTGGTCCTGCATTACGTTGAATAAACACACCAGAAGATGCAGGTCCAGGCTGTATTTGATTACTTTGTGTGGCATTGTTGCTGTAGCCACTCAAATTTTCAACATTGAAGACGTTAAAAACGTCTGCGCGAATTTCCAAACGTGTGCCTTCAGTCAATGTGAATTGATGCTGAATCCCAAGGTCGAAATTGAAAGACCAAGGTAAACGGTCGCTGTTTCTATCTTCACCTGGCGAACGGTCACTATTACCTTGATAGGCATCGCCAAAAGCAGAGCCATCACCATTTAAATCGGTAGTGCCAAAAATTGCCACATCTGGTATGCGATTGATGGGTTGCCCGCTTTGCAATAAAGACGCAATGGTTACCGTGGTGCCTTGAAATGGGTAATAGTTGAAAATCCCATTGATGTTATGGCGACGGTCGTTGATGGATGGGCCATATTCTGAACCATAATTATTCCCATCTTGCGGACGAAAATTGATATCCTCAGTATCGTTCTTTAAAGATGATAAGGTATAATTGAGACGGTAGGCATAATCATCAGTCCCTCGAGTTTTTTGATAGTTGAAACTGGCCGCAAAATATCTTGATTTGCCTTCGGTTTCAGAAACCACCACATTTCTAGCCACGCCCGATACTGCTTGTCCGTTGATAATACCTGCACCATTTACAATGGGTATTGGTCTTGTAGCATCAGCCTCTGCGGGTGTTCTTACATCATCGGGACTAAAATCGTCACCGATGGGGAATTGCGCAGCAGCGTTCAAATTTCGCAGTCGCTGTAGGTTTTCGCCTCGATTATGGTACATATCCACAAAGAATAATTTATCATCTTCTACTTGCAATTGATAGCCAATGGAGAATTGGTGGGAGTACGGGTTGTCATACCCATTCGGGTTCAGGATGCGACGTTCATTTGAAAAGGCACCCTCACGTTGGTCTTGCAAAGATTCAGCCGAAGGTCCTTGTAAATAAGGCACGCTCCCTAAATTTGCCGAAATATTTCCAGCAAATGTTACTGCATCGATATTAGTGTCCGCTGGTAAAATCCCTTGGTCTATAAATGCTTGAATTTGTGCTTTGTAATCGGCCGAAGTTGTATTCTGCTGAAGCGCATCACTGTAAATGGCATAGTTGATTTTTTCGTAGGCCAAACCGTAGCCACCTCTAATCACACTCTTATTATTAAGCTCGTAATTAAAGTTGAAACGAGGTGCGATATTGTTTGTGTCACCGTCGTCGCTTCCGCCTTTTGAAAGGTTGTCATAATCATAACGTAAACCTAAAGTTAGGTTAAGACGCTCGGTTGCCGACCATAAATCTTCAACGTAAATGCTGGTGTTATTGTGGGTTTTTCCGAAGGATTTGGGACGCAATTCAACATTGTAATTGGTTACTTCCACATCGTTAGGGATATCATTGATACCAAAATTGGCGCTCAAACCACTGGTTCTAAGATTGTCTAATTGGTTTTGGTTGAGTCTTACGGTGTAATTGCCATTGGGATTTCCGCCGCCAAAAAGCGTATGGTCGCTGCTTATAAAATTCAAACCAGCCTTAATTGTGTGATTTTTGACGTAATATTTGAATTTCTGTTGAAACTGGACCGTGTTTTCCAAAGCATCAAAAATATAACCCGGATGCCCTAAAATAGCCAAGGTTTCATCGGCAGGACTCAAGACCACCACTTGCGGATTATCTGGGTTATTTGCCGCAGCATAATTCCAACGGAATCTGCTGTACTGCAGGTTGGTTTCTGCGGAAAGCACGCCGAGATTATAAGAATTCTTTAAAGCGATATTGATACTGTTTCGCTCTTGGTTGTTGCCAGCAGTTTGAAATTGCACGCCACCATCAAGTCCGCCGCCTTGGCGCTCAATACCCACAAAACCAACGTTAGCCCGTAACGAACTACGGAAATTTGATGACCAGATTTGATCGATTTTTGCTGAAAAATACTCAAAATAATTTGTGCCTTGCACGGTTTCGGAAACACCCAACTGTGGCACGTTCAAAAGATTATCCTTGACGTCTGTGGTATGTTCAAAATTGAAATAGTAAAACGTTTTATCCTGCACCAAAGCACCCCCAATGCCAACACCTGCTTGGTATCTTGCGAATCCGTCTTTTACCTGGTTGCCAGAAAGGTCGCGTTGTGCGAACTGGCTTGTACCATCAATGGAAGGACCAGGTCGTGTGACAAAAAAGACTTCGCCGGTAGTCTCATTAGTGCCCGATTTTGTGGTTACGTCAATAATGCCGTTGCTGGTTAGGCCTTGTTCCGCAGAATAATTACTGGAAAACACCGTAATATCCTTTACAAACCCAGAAGGAATTGCGAATCGCTGGCCACCCAAAAAGTTTTCGTTGTTATCCATGCCATCGATGAGGTAGGAGGTAAATAAGGAGTTGCCACCATTGACACTCACGTTGGCAGCTTCAGGGAAAAAACCTGTCGCTTGGGTTACGTTTGGTAAACGGTAGAGCACACGCGTAATATCACGACCTTCTACAGGGATTTCCTGGATTTCTTCCGCAGTTAGTTCAAAAGCAACTTCGGCATCGCGACGGTTGATTTTTGCTGAAGACACATTGGTAATGAGCACCTCCTCGAGGTCTTGGGAATTGCCAATACTTTTATTTAATTGTAATTGTACGTTCGGATTTTGGTTAGAACGTACATCGATTTTTTCGCTAAAATTAGGGCCAAAATCGCTGTTTCCCTCAAAAAACACTTGATAACCATTGAGAGTAGGGATGGACCTAAATATCGTTTTTCCTTGTGCATTGGTTTGCTGCGTTAAAGAAATCCCTCGTGCTTGATTGGTCAATTTGATGTCAATATTTGGAACTGGTGCGTTGGTTTCCGCATCAATGACGGAAATGGTAAAATCTTGTTGGGCAAAGCTCATACTTACCATACAGAGCATAGTCAAAGTATATAAATATTTCATTTATAGTATTCTCGATTAAAAAGATTGATAATGTTTTTGAAAAAATTAGGAAAATAGAGGTAAAGGAGAGCCCTTGTTGTAGTATAGGCTTAGAAAGCTATTCTGAAAAGAAAGCTGATACCTAAAAAAAGAAGTGTTTTTTTCTGAAAAAACAGCTAAAAGTAACTGCCTTAGTAAAGTACTTATGTGTCTTTTACTCTGAAGAATGCGGTTGACATCTGAAATACTGTCAATGTCAACAAGTGTTTCAAGCGTAAACAACTTGGTTTTATTCGCAGCGATGAGCCTATACATACTTTGGGATAAGCCTGCGGTTTGCCAAGGTAATTTGAGAAAGGTTTTGGCGTTGAAATGTGATTTTTTCAATCCCATCAAATAAAAACCACCATCCAAAGATGGTCCCAAAACAATATCATTTGTTTCAAGTTGTTGCGCAGCCTTGAGGATTTGGCCGCTATTTAAATGAGGTGTATCGTTACCCACGGTAATGACCCTGTCATAACCTTTGGTGTAAATGGATTGGATGGCGTTTGTAAAACGTTGAGCAAAGGAATTACCAATTTGTTCTTTTTCAGAAACATGATAATAAGGGAGACCCGTGCGCTCCACTTTTTTGAGAATGTCCCGATTGAGTGCATCAAACAACAAGGCCGATGACTCGAAGGGTTTAGCAAAAGCCTCCTGCTGCGCGGAGTTTGCAAAGATTAATATGGCGGTGTTGTTGGTATTCAATGGTGTTATACCAACCTGCAAGGTTTTAAAAACCTTGTAGGTTTTGTTATAATTATTAGTTTAATATTAAATCGGATTTATACCTAGAAGCCCCGAAGCCTCGTGAATACCTTGCAGGTCAAATTTTGTTTTACTACGAATTTTTCAACTTCAACTTCTCCCGATAGCTATCGGGATCATCTTCATCTTCAACTTCAACTTCAACTTCATCCGGAACCCTCGTGCCTCGGGAATACCTTGCAGGTCAAATGTGCATTTTCCTTTTCGTCTTCAACTTCTCCCGATAGCTATCGGGATCATCTTCATCTTCAACTTCATCTTCATCCGGAACCCTCGTGCCTCGGGAATACCTTGCAGGTCAATTTCTATTTCGTCATCATCTTCATCTTCATCTTCGTCTTCATCTTCATCTTCGTCTTCCTCTTCATCTTCATCTTCATCTTCATCTTCAACTTCTCCCGATAGCTATCGGGATCAACTTCAACTTCTCTCAGGTCACACTCCCTTGGCAACTGCTTCCCGCGCCAGCAGTACAGCCATAACAATGTTGTGAAATCATGATGGTTCTACCATCCAAAAGTTCTTCGTTATAATCGGCAATATGCTTGACCTTACTATTAACGGGTAGATTGAGCATTTGGTTGAAATCGCAATCGTACAAATAACCATCCCAAGAAATGGAAAGTGTATTGGTGCACATCACACTTTTAACCGCAGCCGGATTATAAGCTTCAACTAAGGAGTACATATAATCCTCATAATTTTCCGAAGCAATCAAATAATCCAAAAATCGTGCGATTGGTAAATTGGTAATGGCAAATAAGTTGTGAAATTGGATGTTAAATTCTTCCGACAAACCTTTTTTGAAATCCTTCTCCATGCTGGCTTGGTTGCCCGGTAAATAGGCTCCCGACGGATTATAGACCAAGTCCAGTCGCAAATCGTTATCTGGCATGCCGTAGCCAATGGCGTTGAGTTCTTGTAAGGCTTTTATGGATTTATCAAAAACACCATCGCCACGTTGCTTATCTGTTTTTCCCTTAGTCCAGTGTGGCATTGAGGAAATCACGTGTACGTTGTGCTGTTTGAAAAATTCAGGTAAATCGTAATATTTTTTATTGGCCCTAATAATGGTCAAATTAGAGCGCACGATGAAATCTTTGATGCCTGCTTTAGAAGCTTCATCTACAAACCATCTAAAATCTGGGTTCATTTCTGGTGCGCCTCCAGTTAAATCGAGGGTGTGCGCACCGGTGTTTTTAATGACTTCCAAACATTGTCTCATGGTGTCCCTGGTCATGATTTCCTTACGGTCGGGACCGGCATCGACGTGGCAGTGCTCGCAAACCTGGTTGCACATGTAGCCCACATTGATTTGCAGGATTTCAAGTTTTTTTGCTTTTAATGGAAATTGACCGGTTTCGGCAATTTTATCCTTGAATTTGGGCAATTCCCCGTTCTGGAAGATGCCATTTGATAAAATTTCGACCTGTCTATTAGAGTTTGCTAATTCGCTTTCGCGTTTATGTAGGGATTTAATCATCTGTTGATTTAATGTATTCTAATTGAGTTGAAAAGATCCCGACAAAGGTCGGGATGAGCGATCTGTAAGATTTTGCTTCACAAAATCAACAGCCTGCTCACATTTCCAATTTATTCACTTTATTCATCATTTGCACGCCATGCACCAATGATGCACCACCACGAATCGCTGCGGAAACATGCAAGGCTTCCATCATCTCTTCTTTGGTAATGCCGCGTTTGAGTCCGTCGCCAGTATAAGCATCGATGCAATATGGGCATTGCACGGTGTGCGCTACGGCAAGTGCGATGAGTGATTTTTCACGTTCGCTAAGTTTTCCCTCTTTGAATACGGCATTGTAATACTCAAAGAATTTGCTTCCCAATTCTTCATTCCAATCTGAAATCTTGCCAAATTTTCTTAAATCGGCTGGGTCATAATAAGTTTTTTGCATAATTGTTTAGTGCTTAAAAGTGTTTACGAAAAAATCTAAGGTAGGGTTTTTGTCGAAACTTGGAACTTTCGATTACAGAAATTTGGGAAAATTGAAATAAGACCAAATGACTTATGACTCAAGACAGGGCCTAAGATGAGAAATGAGCAAGATTTCAATTTTGATATCAGATTTTTTACTTTACGTCCTACGTCCTACGTCCTACGTCCTATGTCCTACGTCCTTTCGTCTTAGGTCGAATCATCTACTTTTGAATTCCGTAATAAAAAAATTAAAAATAAGCTGAGCTCTGCTAATAGTCAATCTTATCTTCCTTTGCACGCCAAGTATTAAAAGGTTCCATGGCGATTTCGTGTGCCACTTGGATGAATGGGATGCGACGTTCGGCATAAGGCAAAGGGATTTCATCGTAAATAAATTGGTCGTCAAACCCAATATTTGCGGCGTCAACCTGGGTGCTGCCATAATACACTTTTTCAACGCGTGCCCAATAAATAGCGCCCAAGCACATTGGGCAAGGTTCGCAAGAGGTGTAGAGTTCACAGCCATCCAGTTGAAAGCTATCCAGGTTTTTACAGGCATCCCGTATGGCCATGACTTCACCGTGGGCGGTTGGATCGTTGGTGGACGTCACTTTGTTATAGCCCCTGCCCACGATTTGACCGTCTTTGACAATGACACAGCCAAAGGGGCCGCCCGCATTTTTGGTCATTCCTTCTAATGCGGCTTTGACAGCCTCTTGCATGAATTTATCTTTACTCATAGTTTTGTTCTTTTTATTGTTTTTTTTTCTTAACCCACAACCCACAACCCACAACCCACAACCCACAGCTCACAGCTCAAGGCTCATAGCTCAAAGCTCACAGCTCAAGGCTCACAGCTCATAGCTCAAAGCTCATGACTCATTGTCCTCAATTCTTTATTCCCTAAAACGGATACCCAATTGCAAAATTGAATACAGGTTGATCATATTGAAAATCGTATCGTTCGCCTTTAGGTAGCGATGGATCATGAAATGGTGCTGCCAAATCAAATCGAATCACAAAGCCTTGTACATCTACACGTAAGCCGAAGCCAACACCCATGCCCAATTCATTGATGAAATTCGATGAAAACTCATCTAAGCCATTGAAAGCAGGGTTGGGCTCGGAGTTCCAAACGTTACCTGCATCTGCAAAAACAGCTCCTTTAAAAAAGGAAACGATTGGGAAGCGATACTCTATGTTGGCTTCCAAACGAATGTTTCCGGTACGGTCAAAGAATCCACCGTTGTTGCCAGTGTCATTATCTTCATTATAGACACCAGGGCCAAGGGAACGGTTTCTAAAAGCCCTAACACTATATGGGCCTCCAGAAAAATATTGTTTCACAAAGGGAACAACGTCAGAATTTCCATAGGGGAGACCATAACCAGCAAATAATCGTGTGGCCAAGGTTTGCTGCCTGTCTTTGCCGAAGTTGAGATGAAATCTTAAATCGACATCGGCTTTGGCATATTGCGCGTATTCCAAGCCCAAAAACTCCTTGACCCCAGTCTCGCTATTTTCTTTGCCCAAGAGACTGATGGAATTTCCAGCCACATCCAAGGTTGAATTCACATAAAACTGATTGGGATCGTTGGCATCGACCATGCCATTATAAGTAAAAGATAGCGTAAGTCCTGATATGAATTGTTGATCAAAGCTGCGCTGTAAAAATGGATTTTCATCTAAAATCGTTTGAAATTCTGGCGTGGTATTGCTAAGGCTTGTGTAATTTATCGAAATGGGGTTAAGCTCATAGGTCACATATTTATTGGCATCCCAGAGGTAGCCAAAAAGTGCGCTACCAGAAAGCAGGGTATATAATTGACTGCGATTTAGATACTTTAGGCCCAAACTCGTTTTGGTCTTTGGTATGGAGTATTCAAAGAAATCGTCACCAATGTTAAATGGTGAGATCACTCGTGGAAAAATCAGTTCGCCTTTAAGACCCAGTTCCAAACTGCTCAAACCTCTGTTGTCGCCGCTCGCAATTTGTGTTTCATAACCAACAGTGGTGCTTATGTTCATGGTCTCACCGCCTTGAAACAAATTTCGGTTACTATAGGTAAGCGCTAAGTTAGGCCCTGTAAAACCATTGGATTTGGTAACCGCTTGTAATTCGGCACGCAGCGCCCGTTTAGTTAAAGGCGACAAATATATATTGGCTTCCAAAGCACCCAAACTATCGGTCATGGAGGAGTCGATCTCCTTGTACTGCACATTCACAAATTTGTAGGCACCAATGGTGGATAGGCGTCTGGCAGTGTTTTTGGAGGTTTTCGGATTGAAATATTGACCTTCCTCAAGTGTGATGTATTTATTGAGATACTTTGGTTTGAAGAATAAAGTGTCTTGATAAAAGTTTTTACTCTTGAAACGGTTGACTTCGATTTGGGTTGAATCGTTTAAATCGTAATTTGGATAGACGTTGATCTGTTTGATTTGATAAGGCACCAATGATTTCTTTGGCACTTCAGCTTTGAGCTTCATGAACAAATCAAATTGCTTATTGTTATATTGATTGGTATCGGCTTCAAAAATGAAAAAATCCGGATTGAAATTATAGTAGCCTCTTGATTTTAGTCCTTGTTCAATACGTTCACGCTCCAATTTCATGTTATTGAGGCTAAACCGATTAGTTTCTCTTAAGGGCGTATTGGCGGTCAACTCTTGCACATCCTTATAAATTGGACTTGGCATGGAATCTAGCTTGAAATTTGCCATCTTGTAAGGTTTGGGCACTTTCAAACGATAGGTCAAAGACGCTTCTAGAGAATCTTCAGTAAAAGAGGATGAAGAGGCACTGTAAAAAAATCCGCTATTTTCCAATCGGTTTAGTAAGACATCCTCAACTTCAAGAGGTGCTACATCGATTTGGTACACAGGTTCCTCGCCAATTTTTTTATTGAGGAAACGGTTGATGAAACCCGGTTTTTTACGTTGCGCCTTGTAATAAAAATACAAACCAGGTTGCATCCCAAGAAATTTGGAATTTGGTTCTGGTCGCAGTACGGTTTGTAATCGTTCCTTGAGTTCGTCTACCTCTGTGATGGAAGAATCTGCCTCAATTTCTATTGTGGCGCCTGTGTAAAGACGTTGGCCTTCTGGAATGAATTTTTTGACACTACAGGAGTACAAACCCATTCCGAAGCAAAAAAGTATGATGCTATATTTTATGGTATTATTCAAATCTTAATTTTTTTTATTTTCCATACTTTTTTCCGTGGCCTCCTGTTTTTTTTCAATCTCTTGCTTGGCCTGTTCAGCTTCAGCCTCATCCTTTTTGCTTTGTGAGCGCAACATGGCATCCCAAAGGTCTTTGAATTGGTTGAATTCTTGGGTAAAGATCAACGCAATACCACTTACAATGGTTTGTCCGTCAATGACATTCTCAAATTCACTTTTTCTGAAACCTTTGAGTCGGTAGCGTCCATTTTCGGTCAATAAATACTCTAAACTCACGTTGCCAACAAGCGGTGCTTGCTCACCTGGCGCACCGCTGCCTTGAATGTCTAGTTGGCTTCCCACGCGAACAATCAAGCGATCGTCAAATAATTTCTTTTGGGCAGCGACATCCAATTGGGTACGCTGGGTTGGGGACTCGCCTTGATAATCGGTATAGCTGTCTAGACCAAAATCCAAATCAATCCCCGAACTGCCCAAAACCTGATCTGAAAAAGTGTTCAATTGATCTGATACGGCATCGTTGAGATTGTCTCTCGCCACATTTGCGAAACCTCCCGAGCTGCCGTCACTGCCCGAGTTGGGGTAGAATTTATTGAGCACCAACAATGAGAATACTTGTTGATTGAGCTCGCTCTCCTGTTGATTCACTTGCTGCACTCGGCTATAAACCTGGCCGCCTACGGCGCCTTGTTCTTCCTCTGGCATGTCTAATTGAAATGAAATTTTTGGTTGCATCAAGTCGCCATCAATATTGAGATAGACATTAAAAGGAAGCACTTGACGGAATTTGCTCTTCACGGTGGCATCAGACCCAGAAATCCCTGCAGCCATAAGTGGCGAGGCCGAGGTTTCTATATTGTAAATCGCCCGCACATCCAGTTTGGCATCAAACGGGTCGCCAGACCAGGTAACCCTGCTTCCAGGTGCAATATTGAATTTCCGGTTTACTAAGTTATAAAGCGTCAACTCATAATGCCCATCTGAAATTTCATACGCACCAGTTAAATTAATGCGTCCGTTCGGGCTCATGGTGAGATTGAGATCGCCTTCGCCCTTGATTTTGAAATTGTCACCTGTATCCTCATCAATAATAATGGTGGCTGTAGCATTTTTGTTGATCTTGATAAGTGCGCTTACATCAAATCCCCTTACGGTGGCAGTTTCTTCTTTGGTTTGGGTAAGAATTGCATCTGGGTTTTCACGGTTCACAAAAACAACAACGCCATCCCGCGTTTCTACATTAGCAACAGAAGACGGCAACACATAGGTTACATCGGTACTGGAGTTCAATGAGAGTTTGGCATTTAGTTTTGGAAGCTGCAAATCGCCGGTCAATTTGGCGTTGACATCAAAAGCGGCCTTGCCATAGATCATCTCGTTATCTTCCTTGGTGGCATCTAATACCTGAAAATTAGTGGCTTTTAAATCCAGATTGAACGTGGGGTTGATAAAGCGCTCTGTCCCGATTTCTCCAGAGACCACCAAAGCATTATTATTGGCATCCAATACAGTGAAATTAGACATCGAAAGTCCGGCATTGTCGATGTTGAGCGTTTCATCCTTCAGAAGAAAATCGGTATTGAGTTTCGCGACATTGAATTTCGCCTCATTAAAGTTGAGACTGCCCTGGTATTGCAAATCTGATGTTTCTCCTGTAAGCTTGAATTGTCCGGAAAAATTACCGCTGGCGTTTTTGATCTCGCCCATGGAGAGATCGTTGAGGGCTTCCATTTTAAATTTGTTGATCTTGAGATCAAGATCCAGATTGCCACCACCCGTACTGGCTATATAATCTCCTTTTAGATCCAGGTCAACGTCGCCACCTTTCATATCGGCCTCAAAGTCATAACTATTATTTCCTAAGGATTTGGCATCCAAACTCAAGGTGCCCAAATCGCTTTTTAGGACTTGGAATTCTTGGATATTCAAATCGGCAACAATCCCAGTTTCCTTGAAAGGTGCTTCTATCACAAAGTTACCATTGAGTTCTCCTTTTGCCAATTGGGAGTCTGGGTTGAGATAATTGAAGACCTCTTGGATGTTGAAATTGGAGAATTCAATGGCGATGTGATTCTTGTCAATCCCAGCAAGCTTATTGGTTATATTGATGGATTGGTTGTCTCTAGAAATCTCAAACGCATTGAACTCCAGCTTACTTTGCGTGATGATGACCTCGTTATCCTCTGGGATAGTCCATTTTTTTTTATTCAGAATCAGACTGTCTGGACTCACATGAAAACGCAAGCGTTCGGAATTACCTGTAATCTTTGAATTGACATTCATGAGCTGAGTGCCTTTATTGCTGCCAGAGATATTCAATGAGAGCTCATTATTGGTTTGGTTGCCCGAAATTCTGGTTGACGGGATGTCTAAGGGGCCGGCAGAGAGGTTCTTGAAACCAAAATCGAATTTGAAATTATCTTCATCAGTATCCATAGCAAATACCAAACTGTCTAATTTATTACCGCTGTAATTGATGTGCGGCGCAGTGATATTGGCTTTGAGTTTTCTGGCCTTTTGATTGAAATCAACAGCTACATTAATGGTGTCCAATTCCTTTACATTCACTAAAAAGACATCATTCAATAAGGGAGATTCGGCAATTTTGGCCTCAATCTTGAGATTGACCGGGTTTTTTAGGGTGTCAAGTCGTTTCGTTTTTCTACTGAAATAACTAGAAACATGCAACTGCAAGGCTTTGCTGAAGGTTTGCGGATCTGTATTGGATTCTAACTTTAAGTCAAGCATCTTGTTGCGTATGGAAACCGAGGTGGTGTCTTGGGTCACATGCGCCAACGCATCAAATGCCCCTAATAAATAAGACTTGTTGTCGTACACCACAACCCCGTCTTCAATAATGGCCGAGACGTCGTAATTTTTCGCATTGCCTTTGAAATCTGCATACAGCTTAAGACCAGCTCTAACGTCGCGATTCATAAGACCTAAAGCTTGAAGGTTGGCTCCAACCACATCCAATTCTAAAGTGGCTTCAGGAGCGATGGAATCTAGAACGACTAAGGCATCTAAATTGGCGTTGAGGTTGTCGTCCTTATAATTAGAACGCACATGCCCTTGTCCGTTTTTGAGCTTACCGTTGATGTTGAGGTCGTTGATGGCATACCCCTTGAGCTGGAAAGACGTGATGTTCGCATCTAAAGTGGCATCTAAGGTGTTTATGGTTTTTCCGCTGCCTTCAGCCTTGACATTTAAAGTGAGCGCACCAAATTGCGGATTGTTGAGCAGTTCGTTGACCTTATAATCATCGATGGTCAAATTGAGATCAAAGGCGATGTTTGCTGCGTTTTTAAAATCGCCTCCAATTGTGGCAACGCCTTGTGTGGTGGTCAATTTTGCTTCCGCAGAAAGGTCTTCCAAATTGCCTTTGGCAGTTCCTGCTAAACGTACGTTTTTGGGGAAGGTGATGCCCATGTCCTGTTCATTCAGAAATAATTGAGCGGTTTCGCGCGTTGTTTCTGCGGAAAACTGCGGAATATCAAAGGCTAATTTTTTAGGATTGGTTGGGTTGAAGACCTTTCCGGAAGCTGAGATTTTTGTGTTTTTACCCCAATTGATGTTGATGTTAGGGAAATTGATGGCGGCCAAGGTGCCCGCAGCATTGATGTTGCCACGTATTTGTTTTTTGCTGAGCGTTTTTAGGTATTCGTTTTCTTCTAAGGAAGGTTGAAACTTGAAAAGTTCCTTTAAGGACAAGCTGAAGGATGGCAGGTTAAGCTGCACTTTTGTGTTTTCTGGCTGTTGCATTAATTTGGAAATCGAGCTGTAATTGAGTTCTACGTAGCCTTGGATGCTATTATCGTTAAGCTGAAACTTTAAATCCTCAAAATGCAATTGCTGGTTCGTCAATTCGAACTTAAACGCGAGTTGCTTCAGGTTGAATCCGGAAAATTCCTTGAAATCAAATTGATTCAGCTCCAATCCAGCCGCTTCGTCTCTTAAATAGAGGTCTTTTGCCTGAAGACTTAAATCTTCAATAGCAACCGCATTGGGGTTGAATTCCCCAGAAACAGGCCTGGCATCACCCACCAAATAGGTAAGCTTATTATTCTCAAAATCGATATCGGCGACACTCACTTCTATGGCAGGCCATTCAAAAGCTTTTGAGCCTTCTGTTTTGCTTTGGTTTTCTGGCTTCGGTTTTTTATCGGCAAGTTTCGTTTCGGTCTCAGTATGGAAGAGGATCTTGGAATCCTTCAGCAGGATCTGGTCTAAAATGAATTCGCTGTTTGCCAGGTTGATCTGAGGGATTTCAGTATAAAACTGACCTATGTCCAAATCGGCGATCACTTGGTTGGGTTTTGATTGATAATACGCCTTGACATTTTGGAGCTTAAGGCTTTCCGCAGATAGTTTTGGCAGTGGGACATCGGTTGATGTGGTATCAGTAACCGCAGGATTCTGGATAAATTGGATGTTGGCATTGGTCAGTTCCAATTCCGAAGCATTGAAGATCATCTGTTCCAAATCAATAGTTTCCATACCTGCCTTGAGTTCGCCAATCTTATATTTGGATGCAATGCCTATAACCGCATCATTAAAAACAATGTCGATGTCCTTAAGGTTCAGGTTTTTAAGGATCAAATTGAGAGGGGTCGAGGTGGTATCTGTGGCAACCGAGGTGGTATCGGCAGCAACAAAAGCATCGATCAAAAATTGAAAATTATAGCCATTTACCGAATCCTTCCTAATGATATTGGCGCGCAAACCCTCCCAATCCAGTGCTTCAACGCCAACAGCTTCGCCATTGATCGTTGCCCAAAGAGGGATGTTGGCTTCGAGCGATTTAGAATAAATGAGTGTATCGCCTTTGGTGTCTTCCAAATAAAGACCGTCAAGCTGCACATCGCCATCAAAAGTGATGAATAAGCGATCAATAGCCACTTTAGTGTTCGTTTTATCGGAGACAAAATTCACGACCTTGTCTACGATGATCCCTTGTCCCCACGGGCTTCTCACAAATAATACCATCAAAAACAAAAAAACAAGAATCCCAAGAAGAACGCGAAGGATGCGTCTCAACCAACGGTAACTTCGCACGTTTTTGGTCTTTGTTTCATCAATATCGGTTTCTGTGTTTTCCAAGCTGTAAAAATAAGGGTATAAAAGTAGTATAATTGCTTTAATTGCTTAGATTGTTAACGCAAATTGTTTCTTGTGCAGTATTAGCAGGGCATCCATTCCAAAGTCTGATTTTAGCCAGATTTTGATTTGGATTTAAGAATTTGCAAATAAATTGTTAAATTTATACTAAATCATTGCATTGGAAAACTTAAAGCAGATTACCTTCGTATATTAGTCTATAAACCAATAAACACTAAAACAAATTATGAAACTTACAATGAAAAGAATTTTTACATCAGTGATGTGCTTGACCTTAGTATTTATGACCGCTTGTAAAGACGGCAAAGCAGAAGAAGAGGCAGCAGCTAAGATGGAACAAGAAAAAATGGATCAAGAGAATGCAGATAATGAGACTGCAATGCAAGAAGAAGCAATGAGAGAAGCTCAAGAAAATAGTATTGCTTCGAAAGCAATGGCTACAGAAAGTCTTTCTACTTTAGTTGCTGCTGTTAAAGCTGCAGATTTGGCAACGATGTTATCTGAGCCAGGTGATTATACTGTATTTGCTCCCAACAATGCTGCTTTTGATAAATTACCAGCAGGAACAGTGGAAACACTTTTGAAGCCTGAGAATAAAGAGCAGTTGAAAGGAATTTTGACGTATCACGTTGTTCCAAGTAAGGTTGACGCTAATACTTTAATAGCTGCAATCAACGATTCTGATGGAAAATATGTTGTTAAAACTGCCAATGGTGGTGAGCTAACAGCTACTTTAAGTGGAGAATCTGTAATCTTAACTGACGCTTCTGGAAATAAGTCTACCATCATCGCTACAGATGTACAAGCATCTAATGGTGTGGTTCATATTATAGATACCGTTGTTATGCCAAAAGCGTAAAACATCTTTAAACAATAAAATAAAAGCTCAATCGTAAGATTGGGCTTTTTTTTGTTTTCATTTGAAGCTACCTAGCGGAAGCAGTTAGTTTAGAATATGCCACTTTGGAGATCTCCCAAGTAGATTTTACTGTTATGGTATTTTTTTTTGCCTAAGCCGAAATTAATCAAGAAAAACTTAACTTAGGAATTGCAAATAAACAAGATTCGTTATGGTGGTTTATATACTTATTTTTATTCTTTTGGTGGTTTTTGTGGGCTACAGCTTTTATAAGATGCGAGATAGAAAAGCGGAGCCTTTCCCAGGACATTGGCATGGATTAATGATGGAGGAGGTTGCTTTTTATAAAGCTTTGCAGCCAAAGGAACAAACCCGTTTTCAAAAGCGAACCATGCAGTTTTTGAGTGAGGTGTATGTGGATGGCGTTGATTTGGAAGTAACCGACTTGGATCGCATCCTCTTGGCCGCAAGTGCCGTTATTCCCGTTTTTGGGTTTAAGGAATGGCATTATAAAAATTTGTCGGGCATCTTGATCTATCCCGATAATTTCAATGAAGATTACCAATTTTCCGATTCCAGCAAAGAGCGACGAATCTCCGGTGTTGTTGGCAGCGGTCGCCTGGAAAGACAGATGATCATCTCCAAAATAGCCTTGCATCACGGGTTTAGAAACTCCAGGGACAAACGGAATACCGCTATTCATGAGTTTGCTCATCTCATTGATAAAATGGACGATCGCGTAGATGGGGTCCCAGAAGTATTGCTGCAAAACGTGTACACCATACCTTGGTTGAAAATGATACACGATGAAATGGAGGCCATCAACAACAACCAATCAGACATTCGCGCTTATGGCGGTACCTCGCAAGCCGAATTTTTTGCAGTTGCTTCCGAATATTTTTTTGAAAGACCAAAACTTATGAAACGGAAGCATCCTAAAGTTTATAAGATGCTTAATTTGTGTTTTGGGTTGAAAGGGTAGGGCTGGCGGAACCTATAATTAGGACGTATTCCGTTGATTCAAAAACCGGATATAATTCCCCAAGAGTCCGCGTATTTGTTGCGCGGCAACAGGGTTTGCAGAATGCACCTTATAGTGTAGGTTTCTTAAGTCGAGTCCAGATTCATAAACCAGCCATTTGGCTGCAGCTAATCCGTCGGGTGCCACTTTTCCATCTGTGCCAAGGCCAAGATCGTTATCGAAACTAATAAAATCGGGGAGACCGTTTTTTTTGATATAGTCTACAAAGGCATCATAAGTTCTCACGATGTCAAACTCGGGTTCAAAGGTAGTGTCATAAACCATGTTGACGGTTCTAATGTCGTCTAAGAAGAGTCTTTTCGGTTTCAAATGACCTGGAGGCAGACGCTCAAATAACGAGCTGACTTCCTCTTCAAAAATTTCAACTGGTATCCGATGTTCCAATTCAGGTCGAATCTGGATGCTGTAATTTTGTGGTTGCATTAATAAATTAGCTAAAAAGTCTAAAGTGTCTTCTGTTATGACAACAGAGTCTTTTGAGCCTAGTACTAAATGAATGCTATTGGCATTGGTTTCTGGTGCGTTAGGTATATTTTGAAACACGCTTCTATTAGCCAATGCTGGATTAAATAATAAAGCGGGCAATTGAAATAATTTAGATAGATAATAGCCTGCGAAACCACCCATACTACTGCCAATGACCAAGTCTATGTTGGCATCTTCAAATTGATCGAACAAGCTACTGATACTATCGGGATTATTTTCATAATCAATGGTTGGGGCTTCTACGTTTCCGTAGCGTTCTAAAGCCTTCCTTTTTTCGGGGCTTAGGCTACTGTTCAATCCGTGGAGATAAAGTATGTTCATTGTCTTTTAATCGTCTTCAATTTTTATAGCCCCAACAATTTACAAAAATACTGAAGCCAATTTAAAAAAGATTGCCTTGAAATATTGAGATTGATGCTACCGCCTTCAACTCCGAAGTTTCGGAGGGAACCCGGGCATGACTTGACATAACCAAAAAACCCGATCTAAAATAGATCGGGCTTTTCTGGTGGTGCCTCCAGGAATCGAACCAGGGACACAAGGATTTTCAGTCCTTTGCTCTACCAACTGAGCTAAGGCACCAGTCGTTTAAAACGAGACTGCAAATATATACGCATTTTTGAGATTCGCAAAAAGAAACTTTAAAAAATTTAGGAATGTTTACCCAGCGCGCCCCTAACTGGCTTGAATTCATGATACAATGTTATAATTTGGTTAAGGTACAACCTAACCTAAAGCATCGTTTTGTAGATTTAGCACTTTGTCAAACACTATGAATTTAATTATCGATGTTGGTAATACCCGCGTTAAGCTGGCCGTTTTCAGTCAAAATGCGCTGCTTTTCCAACAAGCTATATTACTCAAGGAGTTTGAGTTTGAGCTGGAGGCGACTTTAAAAGCCTATCCGGCGCTCAAGAAGGCGATCATTGCTTCCGTAGGGAAGCTTGCAGCATCTCAAGTCGCGCTTGTAAAAGCTAGACTTACCGCCTTAGAGCTTTCGCAAGATCTAAATTTTCCATTTACCAATTTATATAAAACACCCCACAGCTTGGGTGTGGATCGTATCGCTTTGGTAAGTGCCTCTGTTTTTAAATTTCCGAATAAAAATGTATTGATTATAGATGCAGGCACCTGTATTACCTATGATTTCATCAATGCCCAAAACCAATATCTGGGTGGCGCCATTTCCCCGGGCATTAGATTGCGTTATGAATCACTTCATAACCACACTGCCAAATTACCTTTACTGCCAACCACCAGACCAGTGGCACTCATAGGTAATGCGACCAATAGCGCAATACATTCTGGCGTAGTGAATGGGATTTCAATGGAAATTGATGGTATCCTCAACGATTACCATAATAATTATTCAGATTTAACAGTTATTTTAACAGGTGGTGATGCCGAATTTTTGTCAAACCAATTAAAAAATGGCATATTTGCCACTTCAAATTTTCTTCTCGAAGGTTTGAATTTTATTTTAGAATATAATACAAACTAATGATAAGAAAACTTGTAATAGTTTTAATTGCCTGTTACGCCGTGCAAACACACGCTCAAGAAGGAACTGCGTCTCCATATTCCTTCTACGGAATTGGAAGTTTAAAATTTAAGGGTACGGTAGAAAACAGGAGTATGGGTGGTCTTAGCATCTATACAGATAGCATTCATGTCAACCTGAAAAACCCGGCAGCCTACGTAGGGCCAAATCTTAAAATCTGGAATAACGAGGCCAGACCCGTGAAATTCTCCATCGCTGGAAGCCAAAGCAGTATCAACTTGAAAGCCAACTCTGGCGAGGCAAAGGTAAGCACGACCACTTTTGATTATATGGCGCTTTCATTGCCTTTGGGAGATTTTGGAGTCGGTTTTGGACTGGTGCCCTACACTTCGGTAGGTTATAAACTAGAGGATTTTGATGATAGTGCATTGCGCAACCGTTATAAAGGAGAAGGGGGCGTCAACAGGGCATTTCTAGGTTTGGGTTATCGCATAACCGATAAGTTGAGTGCTGGTATTGACGTCAATTATAACTTCGGAAACATACAAAACAGCGCAATCGAATTTGTATATGATGGCGAGGGTAGACTGGTACAATACCAAACCAGAGAGAATAACAGATCCGATTTAAGTGGCATCAATTTCAATCTTGGTTTGACTTATAAAACCATGATCAATGAAAAGTTGGAAATGCAAGCTGGCTTGACTTACTCACCAAAAAGCAATATCACTTCCAAAAACCAAAGAGCCTTTTCTACCATTTCTGTAAATACTGCTGGTCAAGAATTTTTGGTCAATGGTTTTGACGCCGATCTGGCAAGTCTTGGTTTGGAAGAGACCGATTTAACCTTGCCATCCCGATTCTCTATAGGTGCGGGTATAGGTGCGCCAAGAAATTGGTTTGCAGGATTGGAATATTCAAGACAGAACACAAGTGAATTTGCGAACCCAATAGTTTCAATAAATAATGCTAATTTTGTAAATGCCTCAAGTGTTGCACTTGGTGGTTTTTTTGTTCCAGACTACAATTCATTCTCAAGCTATTGGAAACGAGTGACCTATAGGGCTGGTGTGCATTATGAGAACACAGGTTTGGAGATCAATGAGCAAAGCATTAACGAGTTTGGCATATCTTTTGGAGTAGGGTTGCCAGTGGGAGGGATATTCTCTAATACTAATCTCGGGGCAGAGATTGGCAGAAGAGGCACCAAAGATCTAAATTTGATCCAGGAGAACTTCTTTAACTTGCAAATTAGTTTGTCGTTGAATGACAGATGGTTTGAAAAACGTAAATATAACTAACGTAAATATAACTAACATAAATAGAAACAAGATGAAGACAAAAATAACAGTAATCATTGCAGCTTTGTTGATGGCGACCAACTTTAGTTTTGCGCAACAAAATGAAAACTGCATGTTGAACTTAACATTAATGAACGACTACGTTAAGAATAAAAAATATGATCAGGCATATGAACCATTCATGTCTGTAAGAAAGGAATGCCCTAAGTTTAATCTTATCATTTATAAATTTGGTGAGAAAGTTCTAAATCATAAAATAGATAACTCATCAGGTGCTGAGAAAGAGGCGTTTATTGAAGATTATATTGCACTTTTAAATGAAGCTGGAGAGCATTTCCCAAGCAAATACGCTAAGGGAGAAGTGCTTGAAGGAATTGGTATCTTGCTTTATGATAACCAAGAGCTCCTCAATAAGAGCGATATGGATGTGTATAACGCGTTTGACAATGCCTTCAAACAAGATTTAAAGAATTTCACAAGCACTAAGGGCTTATATGTGTATTTCACTAAAACGGTGGATCTTTTCAAAGCTAAGGAAATTGAATTGCAACAAGTATTTGATAAATACGATGATGTCTCTGAGCAATTGGAGAATTTAAATGAAGGCTATACCAAGTCTGTCAATGAATTAATTGAAAAAGAGGAAGCTGGTACAGCTTTGAAAGATAAAGAAGCGCTCTACAAAAAATACTATTTGGATAAATTGGAGGCCAACGGAAAGATCTCTGGTAGCTTGGATAGCTATTTAGGCCAATTGGCAAATTGCGAGAACTTGATCCCATTGTATAAAAAACAATATGAGGAAAAGTATAATGATGCGGTTTGGTTGAAGCGTGCAGTGAGCAGAATGTACAACAAAGAGTGTACTGAAGATCCATTGTACATTGAATTGGTCAAAAAATATGACGAAGTTGATCCTTCCGCAGATACTAAATATTTTGTATCCACAATATTGCGTGAGCAAGGAAAAATCAAGGAAGCAGATCAATATGTGAGACAGTCTTTTGATTTGCAGACCGATAAGTTCAAAAAAGCGAGGTTGGCCAAGAGAATCGCGGCTGGCTTTAAAAATAGAGGCGACTATAGTACGGCAAGAAACTATTATAGAGACGCTTTAGAACTTAACCCATCAGATGGGACGCCTCACTTGCACATTGCAAGCATGTATGCCAAAAGCGCAAACAGCTGTGGTGACGACAACTTCAATAAGAGAGCGGTGTTCTGGTATGCAGCACAAGAGGCTAGAAAAGCAGGTCAAGTTGATCCCAACTTGAGATCGAACTCAAGTCAAGCGGCTGCATCTTACGAGGCCAATGCGCCAACCAGAAGTGAGATCTTTACCAAAGGTAATGGTGGCTCAACCATCAATATCGGGTGCTGGATCGGCGGAAGTGTCGTGGTTCCTAAAGTGGACTAATATCACTAGTACCTTTTATTTCAATGAAGAAATCTTGTTTATATTTTAATACTTGCATAGTCACAACATTTGTTGTGACTATGCTTTTTTCATGCAAAAACAACTTTAAGGAGGTGCAGCAAATTGGTGTGCTTCAAAATCAGCCCATAGGTGTTGCCAAGAATATCAATTTGAAATATACTGAAGCTGAAGATTCCATTGGCCGCTTGATTGCCAATTTGAAAAGTCCTAAAATGTTGGATTATTCTAATCGTGAATTTGCTTTTCAAGAGTTTCCTGAAGGGGTAGTCTTATCGCTCTTTGATGAGAAAGGTCAGAAAAATGTGGTTTTGGCAGATTATGCCATCGTCTATGGCGAGACCGATCTTATCGACATGCAAGGCAACGTTATCTTGATTACCCCACAAAAAGACAGTCTATTTGCCGAGCAAATGTATTACGACCAAAAACAGGAATGGCTGTTCAGCAACCTGCCTGTGAGTTTGAAATCGGCGACTTCCAACAGTGGCCATGGCGATATTTTTGATAGCGATACCAAGTTCAAGAACTACACAATTTTAGAAGGCAGAGGCGATATGATCGTAAAAGATTGATACGGGCGCTTCAGTTGTTAAAACATCTTTATCTTTGTACCTTAATTATTAGAGCCATAAATGAAACTCCTAAATTTTTTTCAATACGTTTATTTAATTTTTGCCATTCTCTTCATTGTTGATGGATTCTATAGTTTGGGATCAGATGGTAGCAGGGCCATCATTTCCTTTATTTTTGCAGGGTTGGCCATTTTTATGTTTTTCTTCAGAAGGCGTTTCAAGAAAAAGTTTGAAAACAGAAAAGATTCCTAAGTATGGATCTTAGCATATTGATCATCATTTTAATGTTGTTGCTTTCGGCGTTTTTCTCCGGAATGGAGATCGCCTATATTTCCTCCAACAAGATCCATATAGAGATCGAAAAAAAACAGGGTGATTTTTTGGCCAGTATTCTTACGAAGCTCACCGCAAAGCCCTCAAAATTTATTGCCACCATGCTTATTGGTAACAATATTGCACTGGTCATCTACGGTTTTTTAATGGGAGATGTGCTTGTAGCCTGGTTCCAATCGATGCTGCCTTCACAATATCCAATGGTGCATTACCTACTTTACGATTTTAGCCTGCTGAGTCAAACCATCATATCTACCATAGTAATTTTGATTACCGCAGAATTCCTTCCGAAGGTGTTTTTCCAGATCTATGCGAATTCCTTCTTAAAGATCTTCGCATTCCCAGCGTACCTGTTTTATCTCTTGTTTTGGTTTATGTCCTCATTCATCATGTGGATTTCAAATAGCATCTTAAGACGTTTCTTCAAAACTGAAGGCGATAACGTGCAGCTCGCCATGACGAAGATTGAGCTGGGAAACTACATTAGCGAGCAAATGGAATCGGTTGAAGAGCACGATGAGGTGGATAGTGAGATCCAGATTTTTCAAAATGCGCTTGAATTTTCCGAAGTAAAGGCGCGTGAAGTGATGGTGCCACGTACCGAGATCGTTGCGGTAGAAGTGAGTGAGTCCCTTAAGACCATCAGCAACTTGTTCATCGAGTCTGGCCTGTCTAAAATACTGGTTTATAAGGAAAATATTGATGATATCTTGGGCTACGTGCATTCTTTTGAACTTTTTAAAAAACCAAAATCACTCAAGGCCATTACTATGCCAGTGGTGTTTGTGCCAGCAACGATGCTGGTCAAGGACGTGCTGAGTATCCTTACCAAAAAGCGAAAAAGTATGGCAGTGGTCATAGATGAATATGGCGGTACCGCAGGGATTATGACCATTGAAGATATCGTGGAGGAACTTTTTGGCGAAATTGAGGATGAGCACGATAGTGTGGCATTGATCGAGGAGAAATTGGGCGTACATCATTTTAAGTTTTCAGCACGATTGGAAGTTGACTATATCAATGAGACCTATAAACTTAATTTGCCGGAAAGCGAAAATTATGAAACCCTCGGCGGCCTTATAGTTCACGCGACGGAAGGGATTCCACAGGTTAACGATACAGTGATCATGGCCACCTATAAATTTAAGATTTTAGAGGTGTCCTCCACTAAAATAGATTTGCTGGAGCTGCAGGTTATTGGGGAAGACTGAGTGGTTTCGGGTTATAAATTCAAGGTTCAATGTTCAAGGTTTTGGCTTGCGAATTTGAAGTTCAAAAAGTAGCGACTTCGTTTATGAGGATTGGGCTATTTGGTTTTTTGCCTCAGTTTAATGATATGTTCTGTGATGGCTTTTTCAATAAGGCAGACCTCTAACCTTAATTCCAACACATCCACATCGAACAACGCAACAAATCCACAAGAAGCAAGTCTTTATTTGTCAGTATTTTCAATAGAATTTATTATAGCTAATAAAAAAGACAATCTCCTTTCATAATTTGATAGAAAATGGTATTTTCGCCCACTTATTACATGATAAATAATACATAAAAATGGCAGTTTTAAATAAGATTAGACAACGTTCATTGTTTTTGATTTTAATCATCGCATTAGCGTTATTTTCATTTGTACTTACTGATTTGTTCAGAAATAGTGATGCGCTGTTTGGCGATTCACAAGATGTTGTGGCAACCGTAAATGGCAATAAAATAGATCGTAACCAATTTATGGGGCAAGTGGAGAGTCTCCAACAACAAATGGGGCCACAGGCAACTTCAACTCAGGTTATGAACCGTGTTTACGATCAAGAAGTGCGTCGCGCAGTGATGAGCACACAATTTGATGAATTGGGGATGAGCGTTGAAGAGGATGAAATGCGGGATTTGCTTAAACAGAATTTCACCAGCTATCCAGAATTTCAAAATGAAGCAGGTTTGTTTGATGAAAACAAATTGAATGAGTTTGTCGCTAATTTAAAAGCCATAGCTCCAGAGCCTTCTATTTTGGGTAACTTTAGAATCACTTATAACGATTGGGTAAACAATGAAACCAATATTGCCATTGGTGCGCAAGAACGCTCTTATTACAATATGGTCAAGGCGGGTGTGAATGCAACCCTGAATGAAGCAGAAATAGAACACAATCTAGAAAACTCAAATAGAAACCTTAAGTATGTACAAGTGCCTTACAGTTCTATCAATGACAGTTTGGTAGCGGTTTCTAAATCTGATATCAAGGATTACATTGAAAAGAACAAAAAGAAATACGAAGTTGAAGCATCTCGCGATATCGCGTTTGTACAATTCAATGAAGAACCAAGTTTGGAGGATGAGAAAAATTTAAGTTCTGAATTTGATATGTATTCTAACGGCAAAGTGCTTTTTGAAAATGGTAAAAATGATACCATCCAGGCATTTGCGAAGGTTGAGGACTCCAATATTGAGAATTACGTCAATTTTACCGCAAATTCTGAAGAAAAATATACAGATAGTTTTATTAAAAAATCTGGTTTGCCAGACGTGGTTGCAGATACGCTCTATAAACTTAATGTAGGCGATGTCTATGGGCCTTACAAGGATGATGGGATGATGAAACTTACCAAAATTGTTGCAGAAAAGCAAATGCCAGATTCCGCTAAAGTACGTCATATCTTAATACCTTTTATAGGAGCGAGTAGTGCAGGTCCAGATGTGACCAGATCTGAAGCACAGGCCAAAGCCACTGCAGACAGCGTTTTGACGGTTGTTAAAGCGTATCCTTCAAAATTTCCAGAATTGGTAACCGCGTTGTCATCAGATCAAGGCAGTGTTGAAAATGGCGGCGAATACGATTATCACCCAAGTACGCAAATGGTAAAGCCGTTTAGTGACTTTGAGTTCCAAAATAAAACCGGAGATATTGATGTGGTGCAAACGCAGTTTGGTTTCCATGTGATTGAGATCTTAGGTCAAAAGGGAGAATCTAGAGCAGTGAAAACAGCAACCATCGCTAAAAAGGTTGAGCCATCAACAGAGACCATTGACAATGTTTTTACAGAGGCCTCCAAGTTTGAAATGGCCTTGCAAGAAGCCGATTTACAAGACGCAGCAAAAGAACGTGACATGGCGATTAAACCCGTAAATGGTATCAAGGTATTGGATGAAAACATTCCAGGCTTAGGCAGTCAAAGGCCAATTGTACGTTGGGCTTTTGAAGAAGGTACTAGCGTAGGGGATTACAAGCGTTTTTCCATCCCTGGTGGTGGTTATGCAGTAGTTCAAGTGACCAACAAAACCAAAAAAGGTTTAATGAATCCTGAAAACGCTTCAGCTTCAGCCTTATCTGAAATAAGAAAAGGAAAGAAAGCAAAAATGATTCGTGAGAAAATCTCAGGAACCACACTTGAAGAGGTTGCAAAAACACCAAGTGCTAAAACCAATACAGCCTCTGCGGTTAACATGAAAAATCCAACCTTGGCTGGTGCAGGTTTGGAACCTAAAGTGGTAGGTGTTGCCTTTGGATTGAAAGAGGGTGAAACTTCTGGATTGATTGATGGTAATAGCGGTGTGTATGTGGTTTCGGTTCTTAAAATCGAGCCGACTTCAGAATTGGAGAACTACCAAGGTGTCGCCAACAGATTGAGCAGAACCAGAGCAAACGCAGCACAATCCAAAGTGTACAATGCCTTAAAGGAAACTGCTGAAATTGATGATAACCGAGCAAGATTCTACTAAAAATCTGTGTTTAGATAAAGAAAAGCCTCGCGATTTGCGGGGCTTTTTTAGTTTTAGTTTCCAGTTTCCAGTTTCCAGTTTCCAGTTTCCAGTTTCCAGTCTTCAGTCTTCAGTCTCTAGTCTCCGGTCTCCGGTCTCCAGTCTTCAGTCTCCAGTCTCCAGTCTCCGGTCTTCAGTCTCCAGTCTCCGGTCTTCAGTCTACCCTCTACCGTCTACCATCTATCGTTACCATTTCAGAATAGCGTAGCATTGTGTGGTATCCATTAGACTTAAAATAAGCGCTTGGATCAGTTTCCGAAGCGACCATCACGAAATCGCCACCCCAGGCGCCCAAACTTTTGATGGCGCCATTAAAATCGGCGAACAAACGTTCCTTAACAGGAGGCATTTTTATCAAATCTGAAATGATTTGCTCATGCTCCTCCATCAACTTTTGAAAGTGATTCAGGGTTTTACAGCCAACCATCTCACGGGTAATGGCATTGATGCGTTCGATCGAAGCTGTTTTGTCTGAAGTGTTGTTGCGATATTGCGCAATTCCTTCTCTACTATTTTGCTTTTGGTTGAGGTGCACAAAATACAGCTGCGACTTGAACGTTGGATTAAAATCCACCAGGCTTATCTTGCGTCCCATTTTGGAATTCAATTGATAGGTTAAACTACTGCCGGCATTGGCACAAGCAATGTCATACCCACTGCCGCCAAAAGTGTCTTCCAATAATTTATAGGCGTCAACATCGGCCCAACGCGCAATCGAATTGATTAAGGTGGAGGAGGAACCCAATCCCCAGTTGCTCGGAAATTCAAGATGTGTTTCAACGCTAAATCCAGATTTTGAATCTAAAAAATCTGGATTGAGATGCTTTGCCGTCAATAGGATTTGCAATAGCCTGTTTGAAATAGTTTCATTGGAAGTTGAAGCTAATTTGAGGCTGTTTTCATGAAATTCAAAAGAAGCTTCAAACCAAACCTGCTTTTGCTCATCAAAACTTTTCCAGAGTAATCTGCTTTCGGCAATTGGTCTCACGTTTAGCGTCTGTCCGAATGTTGTAGGTACCGCCAACGAAATGGCAGCATCAAGCACAACGTACTCCCCTGTGAGCAATAATTTGCCGTGACTTCGATAGGTTTCGGGTACTTGGTTCAAGGTTCCGGGTTTAAAGTTTCGAGTTCAAAGTTCAAAGTTCAATATTCAAGTTTTAATTCATCTTCATCTTCATCTTCATCCTCATCTTCAGTTCAATTTCATCTTCATCTTCATCTTCATCTTCATCTTCATCTTCGTCTTCATCTTCAGTCCAGCTTCAATTTCAATTTCAAGTTCTCCCGATAGCTATCGGGATCATCTTCGTCTTCATCTTCATCTTCAGTTCATCTTCAATTTCAATTTCAATTTCAATTCATCTTCATCTTCATCTTCGTCTTCATCTTCATCTTCAGTTCAATTTCAATTTCAAGTTCAAGTTCATCTTCGTCTTCGTCTTCGTCTTCGTCTTCGTCTTCATCTTCATCTTCATCTTCAGTTCAGCTTCAATTTCAATTTCAATTTCAATTTCAATTTCAAGTTCATCTATCTTCTCAACCCAGCAACCGCTTCCTCCACAGAAGCATTGGACACCACATGGGTCTTGAAATATTCAATCAGTTTTGATTTTTCTTCGGAAGTGGCTTCATATTGGTTCAACATGTTCATCAAATGCATTTTCATATGGCCTTCTTGAATGCCAGTGGTAGTCAAAGAACGTAAGGCCGCAAAATTTTGCGCTAAACCAGCAACTGCAACAATTTGCATCAATTCCTTGGCGGAAGGATTTCCCAACATTTCCAAAGCGACCTTTACCAAAGGATGCAGTTTTGTGAGTCCGCCAACGGTGCCGAGCGCTAGGGGCAGGTCCATCCAAAATGTAAAAACACCATGCTCAACCTTGGCATGTGATAAACTGCTGTAGCTTCCTGTTCTAGCGGCATAGGCGTGTACGCCTGCTTCCACTGCTCTAAAATCATTTCCGGTGGCCAAGACCACGGCATCAACACCGTTCATGATGCCTTTGTTGTGCGTTACTGCGCGATAAGGCTCCACTTCGGCGATACGGACGGCTTGTATGAATTTTTCCGCAAAGTCTTCCGCAGCAATGGTTTTATTGTCACTGAGTTCCTCCACCTTGCAGCTCACTTCAGCCCTAACGATACACTGTGGCACATAATTGGATAAAATGGACATGATGATTTGAAGCTGGCGTTCTTCCGTAGAAAAAGCCTCATAATGTTCAGCTTCTTCTTTCAAGGTTTTGGCAAATTGCTCTAAACAGGAATTGATAAAATTGGCGCCCATCGCGTCCAAAGTCTCAAAGGTCGCGTGAAGCTGAAAGTAATTGGCAATGGCTTCGGTCTTGTCCCGAAGTTCAATGTCTAAAATACCGCCACCACGTTGCTCCATGTTCTTGGTAAGTGCTTTGGTGGCATCGATCAATTTGGGCTTGATTTGTTCGAAAAAAACTTGAAGCCGGTCTTTGTCGCCTTGAAACATAAAATGGACCTGTCCAATTTTTTCGGTGGAAAGTACTGTGGCTTTGAATCCGCCACGCGATTGCCAAAACTTGGCAGCCTTACTGGCCGCGGCAACCACCGAGCTTTCTTCTATTGCCATAGGGATGGCGTAGGTTTTACCATTGATGTCAAAATTTGGCGCAACGCCAAAAGGCAAATAATAATTGGAAATGGTATTCTCAATGAACTCATCGTGCAATTGCTGTAGCTTTTGATCGTTATTGGCATATTGCTCTAATACATACTTTGCTTGTTCAGGGTTGGAAAAATAGGTGGACGTAAGCCAATCGATCTTTTCGGTTTTCGATAATTTTGAAAATCCACTAATGGTTTTGCTCATGCGCTGTTATTTAATAAATGGTTTCGATGCAAAAATCCAATCTGTTTGTTTTATAGAAATCCAGTTCAGCTTTTGCGATCTTGTCAAGCTAATAATGCCTACCTGTCAAACAGGTAGTGTCTTAGGTCTTAATCGCTCTTCATTGTTAAAAAAGCAAAGATACTATTCTCTGTAATATTAAAGAGGTGTGCGCATTTTAAAGCGGATTTAACTGCCATTATTTAGGGTTTTTTGCTTTATTTTTAGTAAACTTGACAATATTTTAGCGAAAAATTATCTTTATGAAATTATTGAAATCCTGCACCGTCCTTTTTTTATTGGTAAGCACTTTAGCCTCAGCACAAAAAAAGGAAATTACACTAGAAGATATTTGGACTGGTAGCTTTAGAACCGAACGCATGGGGGGACTGCACTCTATGAATGATGGCCAGCAATATTCGGTGCTCGACTTTTCAAATGGCACCTCACAAATTGACATTTACGATTACAAAACTTTGACCAAGCAAAAAACATTGGTTAACTCTGCCAACATTGATTCGATTGGCTATTTTTCGAGCTACACCTTTAGTGAGGATGAAAGCATGGTGCTTTTGGCAACCGATGTGGAATCCATCTACAGACGTTCCACCTTAGGAAAATACTATATTTTCAATAGTAAAACCAACCAAACAACTTTAGTTTCCGAAGAAAAAATACAAGAACCCACTTTTTCTCCAGATGGGACAAAACTGGCATACGGTCTCAATAATGATATTTATGTCAAGGATTTGACCACTGGGCAGACCAACCAGATCACCAAAGACGGCAAAAAGAATGAAATCATCAATGGCGTTACCGATTGGGTTTATGAGGAAGAATTTTCCTTTGTAAGAGCCTTTGAGTGGAATGCTGCCAGCAACAAAATTGCGTTCATCCGTTTTGATGAAACTGATGTCCCAGAATTTTCCATGGATGTTTATGGGCAGGAGCTCTACCAAACGCAGCAGGTATTCAAATATCCCAAGGCAGGCGAAGCAAACAGCTTAGTTTCGCTGCATATTTACGATTTGGAATCGGCAAGTACCAAAGAAGTCAGTTTAGATAAAACCTATTCCGATTTTTACATCCCAAGAATCAAGTGGACCAATGAACCCAATGTTTTGAGCGCCCAATACACCAACCGCCATCAAAATGAATTGGATGTCTGGTTTATTGATGCGGAAACCTTAAAAGGCGATTTGGTGCTAGCGGAAACCGATAAGGCTTACATAGACGTCACCTTCAATCTAACCTTTTTAAAGGATAATAGCTTTATTTGGACCAGCGAAAAGGACGGTTACAACCACATTTACCACTACGATAAAACTGGAACGCTCATCAACCAAGTCACTTCAGGCAATTGGGAAGTGACTGATTATTATGGGTATGACGAAAAATCCAAACGCATTTTTTACCAATCCACCGAAGATGGTAGCATCAATAGAGCCGTGTATGCCATTGGATTGAATGGCAAGAATAAGCAAAAACTGAGTGAAAAGACGGGTACCAATTCGGCCGATTTCAGTGCCGATTTCTCCTATTTCATCAATAGTTATTCCAGCGCCACCGTAGCGCCAGAATATACCTTGAATAATGCCAAGACAGGCAAGGTTATTAAACCAATCAAAAATAATGAGGCTTTACAGCAGAAGTTGAAGGGTTTCAATATCTCCTCTAAAGAGTTTAGCACGATCTCCATTAACGGTAATGATTTGAACATGTGGATGATCAAGCCTAGCGATTTTGACGAAACTAAGACCTATCCTTTATTTATGTATCAATATTCTGGACCTGGATCTCAAGAAGTCTCAAACAGTTGGAACAGTGCCAATGATTATTGGTATGAGCTTTTGGCTCAAAAAGGTTACATCGTGGCCTGTATAGATGGTCGTGGGACTGGATTTAAAGGTGCCGATTTCAAAAAAGTAACCCAAAATGAATTGGGTAAATATGAATTGGAAGATCAAATTGCAGCAGCTAAGAAATTGGGTCAACTTGAGTTTATCGATGCAGACCATATGGGCATTTGGGGCTGGAGCTTTGGCGGCTATTTGAGCAGTGCCGCCTTATTTAAAGGGAACGATACATTTAGCATGGCCATTGCGGTAGCGCCGGTGACCAGTTGGAGGTTTTACGATACCATTTATACCGAACGCTACATGACCACGCCTCAAGAAAATGCAAGTGGATATGACGATAACTCACCAATTAACTTTGTAGATGGTCTTGAAGGCGACTTTTTGCTGGTGCATGGCACTGGCGATGACAATGTACATGTTCAAAACACCATGCGATTGGTAGAAGCCTTGATTCAGGCCAATAAAGATTTTGAATGGATGCTCTATCCAGATCGCAACCATGGGATTTATGGTGGCAATACAAGATTGCACTTGTACAAAAAAATGACCAATTTTATTGACAAAACACTAGGAGAGGCAAGACCAGAAGCCTATAAAGAACAGTAAACGCACGCGTTATTCACAACGATATTTAACACTAAACTAATTTTATACACATGTCAACTGCAGTAAAACCAATTCAGCGCAAGGAGTTATTTGGACATCCCGTAGGCTTATTCATACTATTTTTTACTGAAATGTGGGAGCGATTTTCCTACTACGGAATGCGGGGGATCTTGGTGCTTTACATAGTTGCATCGGCAACTGCTATAGATCCAGGCTTGGGATGGTCCAATAAAGATGCACTTTGGCTTTATGGTTGGTATACCATGTTGGTCTATGTGGCGTCGATTCCTGGCGGATGGATTGCAGATAAGTTTTTGGGCCAGAAAAAAACGGTAATGCTCGGCGGTCTATTATTATGCTGTGGTCACGGCATTTTAGCGATTCCCCAAGACTGGGCCTTTTTTACAGGTTTGATCTTGATTATCTTAGGGGTTGGTGGTTTAAAGCCGAATATTTCTACAATGGTTGGTGGACTATATCAGGATGGTGATATTAGAAGGGATAGCGGGTTTACTATATTTTATATTGGTATTAACGTAGGTGCATTTTTGGCTAGTATAAGCGTTGGTCTGGTAGCATATTATTATGGATGGCATTACGGATTTGGTCTTGCAGGTATAGGAATGCTCTTTGGTCAAATCGTTTTTATTTGGGGACAGAAATTTCTAAAAGGTATTGGAGAATATACTGGTGGCGAATCCGCTTCCGAAGCTGAAAAGGCTGCATCAAAACGACCGTTGAACAAAGTAGAAAAAGATCGGGTCATTGTTTTGTTGATTTCCTTTTTAATCGTTGTCGTTTTTTGGGGTGCCTTTGAGCAAGCTGGTGGTTTGATGAACCTTTATACCGATGCCAAGGTAGATCGTACCACCGGTTTGAGCTGGATGGAAGAGATTCCAGCAGCGGTATTTCAGTCCTTGAACGCAGGGTATATCATCATCTTTGGTACCATTGTAGGTGGTTTTTGGATCTGGTGGAAAAAGAGTGGGAGAGAATCTTCCTCACTTTTTAAAATGGCAGTGGGTACCATTATCATGGGTCTGGGCTATGTATTTATGATGTTCGCATCTCAAGAAGCCAGTGCCGAAGTTTTTGGTAAAGCAGCAATGTACTGGATTTTCTTAGCATACCTATTTCATACCATTGGTGAATTATGCACCTCTCCGGTAGCATTGTCATTTATTACTAAGTTAGCGCCTTTGAAATATGCCTCCATTATGATGGGCGTTTATTTCGCAGCAACTGGATTTGGTAACCTCTTGGCCGGAAAAATAGGCGAATCGGCACAATTGGAATCTTTTTCAGGAACTATGGTTGTTAGCAAGGAGGAGGTAATGCCATACTTATCTAAAACCGATATTGAAATTAAGAATGAGCAAAATAAAGTTGTTGAAATAAATGATTTCCCGATTAATCAAGACAAGAATTTTGAGATTAGGGCGACTGTATATCCAGAGAATGGCAAAGTGATGTACAAACGCGTGGGTAACGGTGAAACCTTAAATGAGCTCTTTGAGCTCGAACAGGGAGAAGAAAGCAGTACTTCAGAATTATTGGCAACGCTCAGAGAGAATAATGTGACAGCTTCAGAGCCATACCACGCGAGATTAATATTTGAGAAAGATGGAGATAAGGCACAGATTTTAGAGAATAAAGGTGATGGTAAGGATTATGGAGTGTCGTTTGTTTTAGAGGAAGAACAGAGCGAACAGGAATTCGCCACCTTTATGTGGTTGACGGTTTTTACGGTTGCCTTCGGATTACTAGTTCTCCTGTTTCTTAAAAAGCTCAAGAAATTAACCCACGGCGCTGAAGACAATGAACATGAGATCATGGAGCAAGAGCCTTATGAACTGGGAAACCCTGATTTGAACAAGTAATTTTGAGTATTTATGAAAACGGATATTGAAAATTTATTTAAAGACACAGTTTTAGGACATCCCGTTGGACTTTTTATCCTTTTTTTTACCGAGATGTGGGAGCGATTTTCCTTTTATGGAATGCGAATCCTCTTAATTCTATTTCTAACCGCCCCTTTATTAAGCGATAATCCTGGATGGGATTGGCCTCGTGAACATGCACTCTCATTGATAGGTACTTATGCCTCCCTGTTATATCTAACTCCAATTGTTGGTGGTTGGATTGCCGATAAAATTACAGGGTACCGTATTGCGGTGATCATTGGGTGTTTGATAATGACCTTGGGCCACGCGGCAATGGCATTTGATACCACGCTTACCTTTTATATAGGTCTTGCTTTATTGGTGATTGGAACAGGTTTCTTTAAACCCAATATAACATCTATCATTTCTGAAATGTATAAGACCCGAGAATCCAAAAAAGATGGTGCTTACACTATTTTTTATATGGGTGTTAATGCAGGTGCGTTCTTCGGAATGATGCTCTGTGGTTATCTAGCCGAAAACTATGGTTGGCATTGGGGCTTCGGCTTAGCTGGCATTTTTATGTTATTGGGAATGCTCCAATTTATGCTGGCCCATAAAATCTTCGGAAAAATAGGCGATAAACCAGCTAGGAAGAAAGATGTGGTTATAGCTGTAAATACGAGCGATGCCGATTCAGAAAACGTGGAAGAAGAATTAGAGACCGAGATAAAGCTTAATCCCTTTACACTGTTTGATTATGTTTTGATCATACTTTCTTCAGTAGGTGGCCTGCTCTATCTTTTTAACGATCCTTTAGAGACCATATATGCCAAATCGTTAATGCCCTTTGAATTGTGGGGAATGAGCGGCACAAATATCGTAGTGCTTGCCGCGTTAGCGCTGTTCCTTGTTTTATTGATAACGCGTATTGCGCGCTATCTCCCCATCGTTCGTGATCGACTTATTGCAGTAACCATATTTGCGCTTTTTACGGTTTTTTTCTTCGCCTTCTTTGAGCAATCCTTAGGATCTATGACCTTGTTCGCCAATGATTATACAGACAGGAGTCTAGAGGGGAATTCAGCAATCATATTTAAAATAATTGATGCATTGTTAACGACGATCCCTTTGATCATCATAACTTATGTGATAACTCTAATATTTAAAAAAACATTCACGAAAATTGGTGCTTCAAATATTGTGTTGGCAATTGCATTTTTGGGGGTATGGGGATTGGTGATCTTCCGCTTATATGACAAGTTTAGTCAAACAGAAATGATTGTGGATGCGACTTGGTTTGGAATTCTAAATTCGTTCTTTATAATCACCTTAGCACCTATATTTTCAAGGTGGTGGGAAAGTAAATACAATCCAAGTGCAGCCATGAAATATGGGATTGGTTTGGTATTGTTGGGGCTTGGTTTTGGTATTTTGTCCTTCGGGGCGGCCGATATACCTCCAGGTGCGAAGACTGCCTCTGTAAGTATGATATTCTTGATTCTCGCTTATCTGCTCCATACGATGGGCGAATTGTGTTTGTCTCCTTTAGGACTGTCATATCTTAGTAAACTGGTTCCAGCGAGAATGATTGGTTTTATGTTTGGCGTTTGGTACCTGGCAATTGCCGTTGGTCAAAAAGCAGCGAATACCATGGGTGGAATGATTGACAAAATATCTGCAGAGTATTCTCTAGGTATCTTCTTTTTAATATTCACCTTGATTCCTATTGGAGTAGGCATCATCTCTATGTTATTGAATCCACTGCTCAAAAAACTAATGCACGGCGTGCGTTAATCTTATAAAACCGTTAAAATAGTTCAAAATGCGCCAATTTAGGTGCATTTTTTGTAGTTTCGGAACGACTTTTGAAATGAATCAACACATGAACAAACGGATATTATTTATAGCAGTGGCATTGATGACCTCAATCACTGCAGTCGCACAGGAAATCAATTGGATGAGCTTTGAAGAGGCGCTGGAAGCTCAAAAAAAGAAGCCCAAAAAAATCATGATGGATGTCTATACCAACTGGTGTGGCCCATGTAAAATGCTTGATAAAAACACTTTTCAAAACAAGGATGTTGCGAAGTATGTCAACGAGAATTTCTACGCGGTAAAGTTCAATGCAGAAGGCAACGATGTGGTGACTTACAAAGGCCAAACTTTTGATAATGCCAACTATAAGGAAGAACTGAAGAACAGGCGAAATAGCGTTCATAAATTAGCGCGTCATTTTAAAGTGTCGGCCTATCCAACCATTGTGTATATGGACGAAAAAGGAGAAGTGATCGCACCTATCAAGGGGTATCAAAAACCGCAACAGATTGAGCTTTATCTCAAAATGTTCAGTAGTGATGCTCATAAGAATTTGACCACCCAAGAAGATTTTAATACCTACTATAAAGCATTTACACCAGAATTCACGAACTGATATACGCTTTGGTTTCTAGAACTCCTTTTTCTTACTAGTTTGAGGAGTGGTTAATGGGTTGCTTGTTTACAATATGAATTCCCAAGACTGCTTTTCTATTCAAACTTGAAATGAGGCTTTAGCTACGTGACTTATGATTTTAGAAAATCAGTCTAGGCTCTAGGCTCTATTTTCTAGTCTTAAGTATTAATTCCTAGACACCTTCCAAAACATCACTTCAACACAAATGCACCCTGTTCACTGGTTATGTGGATGGGAAGTTTCTGTTGGGTGCAGGTCGCTTTCCATCTGGCCACATAGGATTTATAGTTGCTGCCATCGGCAATGATCATTTTTGGCTGTATAGAATCTATAAGACGGTTTAGATTGATACGCGGCGAATTGCGCAACAGGACATAATCGGGCTTAAATCTCTGGACCCCATAAATGCCCGTACTATCTACAACTAAAAGATGCCGACTTCGGAAGGCATACACATTTTTAACCGAATCCCGAGTACTGGACTTGATGAAATTGCCAACTTTGAAATTTTCGATGATGTGATCTTTTGCGAGTGTTGTAGAATCAAACTCCTGTGCTATGGAAAATTGGGACCCTGTTTTTATACCCAATAGGGTATGTCTGCTTTTGTGAAAAACGATCAAGCTATTTTCTGAATGATGGTATTTGGTATAAAGCCAAGACATTTGAAGCACCACTATGGCAACCAATGCAAAAGACAAGGTCTTGAATTTTGGGGCTCTATACCAAATGACCAAACAGATGAGCAGTGCGTAACAGGCGACTACTTGCAACCCATCAAATGGAACGTTTTTAAACAGAAAGGCTTCTTGTTTAGATACCCAAGCCACGATGAAATTCATCAGGTCAATAACTCCCCCATAAAATTCGGCTAAAAACTGCGGAAGGAATTTTAAGCTTGCCAGAATAATCACTAGTATTCCAAACCCGAGTATAAATCCCAAAAACGGAATGATGGCCAAGTTCGAAATAAAGAACAAACTGGGAAATTGATGGAAATAATACATACTCAAAGGTGCCACCCCAAGTTGGGCGGCAAGTGTTACTGTAAAGATTTGCCACGGATAATCCAGCACTTTCCATTTAGGACGCCAAAGCCTGTACACTAAAGGCTGAATGCTAACGATTGCGAAAACTGCAGTATAGCTAAGCTGGAAACCAACATCGAACAGAAACGTGGGCTTAAACAGCAACAATAAAAACATGGAGATTGCCAGGGTATTGTAGATGTTGGTAGGCCGTTTCCAATGCATCGCAATCGCCACGATACTAAACATGGTTACTGCTCTGGTTACCGAAGCCGAAAGTCCTGCGATAACTGCAAAGCTCCACAATAGCATCACGATGAAGATGGCTTTGATGAGCCTTCCATGTTTTAGGTGCTCCAAGGGCTTCAACGCGATGCTAAGCAACAGTAAGATCAAACCCACATGCAAGCCAGAAACTGCCAAAATGTGTATGGCTCCTGCATTGGTATAACTGTCATAAATAGCCTTACTCATGTCTTGTCGCTGCCCAAGGATGAGTGCATTGATGATGGCGAGCACCTCTGGCGAGAAATCATAAGTTTTCAGGCTTTGGTTGATGTGCAATCTAATGGCAGCAGCATAGCCGTAAATTGTGTTTCGTTTTGAGGAAATGGGTAGGATATGAGCGGCTTCCGTAAAAAGTTGATGGTCGATGTATTGCTTCCGAAGAAAATCTTTGTAATCAAATTGGTTGGGATTCAATGGGCTGGTCAAGGGTGTAAACCCTGAAGACACTAGCAACACGTCGTCAACCTTGAGTCTCAGGCTAAGCGTATCTTTCTCAATATTCACCAAGATTTTTCCCTTGGTGTCATTGCGGCCTACTTTTAGAACAGTTGCCACATATTTGTCGTGATAAACACTGGGTTTTAAACGTTGCCTAATCTTCAGTTGCAAGGCGTGTTCTGCTGAAGGGTCTTCGGAAATAAACCGACCATAATGCGCCTCGAAATTTGATTGGTTATGAAGATTGTAGCTCAATATACCCAAACTAATCGTTGCCAGTAATACGAGTGCTCCAAACCAGACCTTAGAACGATTCTGAAACCTTCCTAAAACATATAAAATGCCAACACCAAGCATCAAACTTGCTGCAAGATACAGTGAAGTGGCAACGGAAATTTTTAAGAATTCCGCCAACAAAATGCCCAAGACTAGGCAAACTGTGAGTTTTATGATGGTAAAATTCAGTAACTTCATAAGTCTAAAGTACTGAAAATAAAGGTTCAAAACGTAGAAATCTGTTTGTCCCTGAGAAATTTTGGTTCTTGAATAAATTGCGCTTTTCTAAGCGTCCATCTTATAGTTAGGATTTGAACGCTTGCTCAATGCTAAAGGGAATATCCAATCTGGAATAAAAATAGAAAAAGACCAAAGCCTGTCTTTAAGTCACACTCAAATCTTGGTTCTAATTCCTGGTAGCGTAGTGGTTAGGTTCTAAGCGTCATAGAACCCGTCTCGCCTGCACATAAGCCAAATACCAATAGCGTTCAGACAGTGTTGATCTCATAACGCCTCTGCTGCTAGAAGAATGGATGAATTCAACAAAACCGGGTCGTGTTGCCGTAACAATGCCTACATGGTTTACGCTTCTGCTGTTTTTGCTGGTCGCAAAAAATAAGAGGTCTCCTTCTTTGACATCATTGACATCTACCCAATCGCCTTCTTTGGAGAGACCGTCCGTTGTTCGTGGCATGTAGATGTTTTCCTTTTGAAATGTGGTATAGATCAAACCCGAGCAATCCATGCCTCTTTTGGTGGTGCCGCCATATTTATAGCGGGTGCCCTCAAAAGTCTTGGCGTAATCGATGATGTTTGCGATGTTTTTTGGTGTATCGGCAGATGGCGAAGTGCGGTTATTGGCTACCGTTTTTGTGCTGCGGTGTTTCTTTGTCACCACGTTGCTTTTGGATTTACAGCTGCTCAAACAAAAACAGAGTAATAGTATAAAGGCAAATAATCTCATTCGGGGGGAAATTTTTTCTAAAAATACAGGTTTCATTAACGCATTGCGCAGTATGTCTTATTTTAATTAACAGGGTTTTCAACAGTTTGGTATAAATTGCTTGCCAAAAAAGCTGGCAACACCACCAATCTGCTACATTTAGGTAGAAGATTTAGCATCGTCAAATATAAATTTTGCTGCTTTTGCACTGGCACCTTTTCCGCCGAGTTTTTTCTCCAATTCATAATACTCCAGGAATAAGCGATCACGCTCTTCATCGTCTAAAATTTTACGTAGTTCCTTCTTAAGACCTTCGCTGTTGAGATCGCTTTGTATCAATTCGGTAACCACTTCACGATCCATGATCAAGTTGACCAATGAGATGTATTTTAAGGTAATGATGCGTTTGGCTATTTGATAGGATATGGCATTGGCTTTGTAGCAAACCACTTGAGGCACTTTAAACAAGGCAGTCTCTAAAGTTGCGGTGCCCGAGGTTACCAAGGCTGCAAATGATACGCTCAATAAATCATAGGTTTTATTGGGGATATAGGAGACCTTGTTTTCCTTGATAAAGGGTTTGTAAAATTCATAATCCTGACTTGGCGCACCAGCAATCACGAATTGGTAATCCCTAAAATCATTGACCACGCTCAACATCACACCCAGCATCTTGGTGATTTCCTGTTTTCTGCTTCCTGGCAATAAAGCGATGATGGGTTTGTCGTTGAGACCATATTTTTTTCTGAAGGCATGTTCGCCAATTTGGGTTCTGTTGGCAATGGCATCGATGAGCGGATGACCAACAAAATTGACCTCATAATCATATTTTTCATAGAACGCCTTCTCAAACGGAAGAATCACATGCATGGCATCAATGTCACGTTTGATGGCTGTAACCCTGCTGGCGCGAGATGCCCAAACTTGTGGCGAAATGTAGTAATGGGTTCTGTAATGCCGCTGTTTTGCCCACTTGGCAATGCGCAGGTTGAATCCGGAATTATCTATAAACACAATCACATCTGGATGATAGTTTTGGATATCCTGTTTGCAGAATTTGATAAAACCCAAAATCGCACGCAGGTTGAACAGCACTTCGGCAAAACCCATGAATGAGCGTTCCTTATAGTGCGTCACCAATGTACCGCCAACCGATGCCATCAAATCACCACCCCAAAATCTAAATTCGGCATTCACATCTTCTTGTTGTAATGCCTTCATTAAATTGGATCCATGTAAATCTCCAGAGGCCTCGCCAGCGATAAGGTAGTATTTCATGCGTCGTTGTTGTTGTTGTTGTTATTCAAGGTTTGAAGTTCAAGGTTCAAAATTCAAGGTTCAGGATTCGAGTTGTGGTTTCATTTTCGTTGTCTTAGGTCACTACTAAGCGGTCAACCGGTGATAGTCCCTATTTTCGCTTTAGAATAAAACACTTCCAAAGACTTCATATTTCAATTGATACTAAGACGTTCTTATTAATGCAAAAGCCTCTATGTTCTAGTCTCTAGCCTCTCTATGTTCTTTTTTCAAATTCAAGTTCAATCATGATGTTAAGAACTAATCCTTCAGAATAAGCAATTCCACAGACTTCATATTCGAGTTGAAAAACGTTCTTATAAATCCAAAAGCATCTAGATTCTAGTCTCTAGCCTCTATATTTTTTTTCAAATTCAAATTCAAATTCAAAATCAATCATGATGTCAAGAACTAATCCTTCAGAATAAACACTTCCACAGACTTCATATTCGAGTTGAAAAACGTTCTTATAAATCCAAAAGCATCTAGATTCTAGCCTCTAGTCTCTATATTCTTTTTTCAAGTTCAAATTCAATAATGATGTTAAGTGCGAATCCTTCAGAATAAATACTTTAAGAGTCTTTATTTTTCAATTAAAAGAAAAAGGCTTTTATTGATCCATAAGCATCTATATTCTATATTCTAGCCTCTAGCCTCTAGCCTCTAGCTTCTAGTCCCTAGCCTCTATATTCTTTTTTCAAATTCAAATTCAATCATGATGTCAAGAACTAATCCTTCAGAATAAACACTTCCACAGACTTCATATTCGAGTTGAAAAAACGTTCTTATAAATCCAAAAGCATCTAGATTCTAGCCTCTAGTCTCTATATTCTTTTTTCAAGTTCAAATTCAATAATGATGTTAAGTGCGAATCCTTCAGAATAAATACTTCAATAGTCTTTATTTTTCAGTTAAGAGAAAAAAGGCTTTTATTGATCCATAAGCATCTATATTCTAGCCTCTAGCCTCTAGCCTCTAGTCTCTATATTCTTTTTTCAAATTCAAATTCAATCATGATGTCAAGAACTAATCCTTCAGAATAAACACTTCCACAGACTTCATATTCGAGTTGAAAAACGTTCTTATAAATCCAAAAGCATCTAGATTCTAGTCTCTAGCCTCTATATTCTTTTTTCAAGTTCAAATTCAATAATGTTGTCAAGTGCGAATCCTTCAGAATAAATACTTTAAGAGTCTTTATTTTTCAGTTAAAAGAAAAAAGGCTTTTATTGATCCATAAGCATCTATACTCTAGTCTCTAGTCTCTATGTTCTTTTTTTTAAATTCAAAATCAATCATGATGTCAAGAACTAATCCTTCAGAATAAACACTTCCACAGACTTCATATTCGAGTTGAAAAACGTTCTTATAAATCCAAAAGCATCTAGATTCTAGTCTCTAGCCTCTATATTCTTTTTTCAAGTTCAAGTTCAAGTTCAAATTCAAATTCAACTTCAAATTCAACTTCAACTTCAACCTCATTTCCCATTCAATTCCCAAGAATTCAGCTGCTGAATACTCGAGTGCGCAGTCAAATCAAATTGAACAGGAACAACGGAAACATAGCCATGATCCAAAGCCCACTGATCGGTATCTTCGCCTTTATCAAGATTTACAAATTTGCCCGTAAGCCAGTAATAATCCTTGCCAAAAGGGGTCTGGCGTTTGTCAAATTCCTCTTCCCAATTGGCGCGGGCTTGTCTGCACACTTTAATGCCTTTCAGGTCTTTTTCTTCGAGATTAGGGATGTTTACATTGAGCACAACACCTTCATTCAAACCATTTTTGAGCACCTGTTCGGTAATGGTTTTTACTGCGGCCTTGCAGGCTTCAAAATTAGCGTTCCAATTGTAGTTGCAAAGTGAAAAGCCAATGGCGGGAATCCCTTCAATACCAGCTTCTAAAGCAGCACTCATGGTGCCTGAGTAAATCACATTGATCGAGGCATTGGAGCCGTGATTGATGCCAGACACGCATATATCTGGTTTACGGTCCAATATCTCACGAATGGCCAATTTCACGCAATCGGCTGGAGTACCAGAACAACTGTATTCTTGTTGAGGGCCATCATCTACAGTGATTTTTTCAATGAATAGGGTGGAGTTGACAGTAATCGCATGGCCCATGCCGCTTTGAGGGCCATCGGGCGCCACAACAACAACGTCGCCAATACTGTTCATGACCTTGATTAAAGTTCGTATTCCTGGGGCGGTAATGCCGTCATCATTAATGACAAGTATAAGCGGTTTCTTGGACATAAATCAATATTTTAGTGCTTACAAAAGTAGGTAAACAGCTTCGGATTTCCTATAAATAAGGGTTTAACAAAAATTTATAGGCGCGCGATTTTATTGGCATGGTTTTTTCTTTTACTTTAGTAGAAATTAAACCCCAAACGTTTTTTGTGCTATCTCCATTTTGAGCCAAAACAACGTTATCTTTGAAAACTATGAAAAATATGATGAAGAGGAATTATAAGCTTTTGCTCGTGGGACTGTTATTGGCATTTGCTTCATGCAGTTTCACAACTAAAAAGTTTCAGGATCCCAATAAGGATAAGCTATTGATCCAGCTTATAAAGTATGTCTTAGAACAGGGGCATTTCAGTCCGCAAGATATCAACGACGATTTTTCCAAAAACGTGTACAATGATTATTTGAAGCAATTAGACCCCTTTAAGAGGTATTTCTATGCTTCAGACATCAAGGAATTTGATGCGTATAAAGATAAAATCGACGACCAGATCAATGATTACGATGTATCCTTTTTCAATATAACCCATGAGCGTTTATTGAAGCGTATCGAAGAATCAAAGGCGATTTACAAAGACGTATTATCGCGCCCGTTTGATTTTTCAATGGATGAGGACTTTTCTACAGACTATGAGAAGTTGAGCTATGTGAGTTCTAAAAAGGAAATGACTAATCGATGGAGGCAGCAGCTCAAGTTTTCTACCATTGCCAATTATGACGACTTGTTGTCCCAAGGCAAAAACGCTGCGACTAAAAAACAAAATCAGCAAACCCAGAATGACCTCAATGGCGCTATAGAAGAATCTATGGACAATACGCTTGCTGAGACGTCTTCCGAAGAGAGAAAATCAGATGCAGAGTATGAAAAGGAAGCTAGGGAAACCACCGAGCGCTCTTTGGATGAGCTCTACGATTTTATTGATGATCGTCAACGAAAAGATTGGTTTGGCGTATACATCAATGCCATCGTTGAAGAATTTGATCCACATACCTATTATTTCGCACCAGAGGATAAAGACCGTTTTGACGTCGCCATGTCTGGAAACTTTGAAGGCATTGGTGCCAGACTTCAGAAAAAAATGGATGCCATCACGGTAACCGAAATCATTAGTGGTGGCCCTGCTTGGAGAGACAATGAGCTTGAAGTGGGTGATCAAATCATGAAGGTTAAACAAGAGAATGAAGCCGAATCGGTAAACATTGTTGGCATGCGTTTGGAAGATGCCATTAAATTTATAAAGGGCCCAAAAGGTACCGTTGTAATGCTTACCTTAAAACGTGTGGACGGCACTATTGAAGACATTACCATTACCCGAGATGTAGTGGAGCTTGAAGAAACCTATGCCAAGTCATCCACTGTTGATAAAGATAATAGAACCTTTGGTGTGATCAACTTGCCTAAATTTTATGTTGATTTCGATGATTACAAGAAGCGAAATGCAGCGTCAGATATCAAACAGGAAATTGAAAGATTGAAACAGGCTGGTGTTGAAGGCATAGTGCTCGATTTGAGAAATAATGGCGGCGGTTCTTTGCAAACCGTTGTGGATATGGGTGGCTTGTTTATCGAGGAAGGGCCAATAGTGCAGGTAAAAACGGCAGGAGAGCCCAAAGAGGTTTTGAATGACAAGGATAAATCCATTGTTTGGGAAGGGCCACTGGTAATTTTGGTTAATGAGCTGTCGGCCTCTGCTTCAGAGATTTTAGCAGCTGCCATGCAAGATTATAAACGTGCCATTATTATTGGTAGCAAGCAAACCTACGGAAAAGGAACCGTGCAAAACGTACTGGATTTAAACCGAATGGTAAAACAAAATGACAATGGCGATATGGGAGCATTGAAATTCACAACCCAAAAATTCTACCGTATCAATGGCGGTTCAACCCAATTGGAAGGCGTTAAAAGTGATGTCGTTGTTCCAGACCGTTACAGCTACATCAACATAGGCGAGAAAGATCAGGAAAATCCCTTGCCATGGGATAAAATAGATGCAGTTACTTTTCAGCCATGGGAAAATTATTACGATTATGATAGCACCATAGCCAAGAGTAAAGAGCGCATGAAAAATAACGAACAGCTCAAACTTATTGATGCCAATGCGCAATGGGTCAAGAAAATTCGAGATCGGGAAATCTACTCCTTGAATTATTACACCTACAGCTCAGAAATGGACGTAAATGAAGAGGAGTCTAAGCGATTTGAGCAAATTTCAGACTATAATACAAATCTTACCTTTAAATCCTTACCCTATGAAAATGAATTGATGATTCAAGATTCAATTCTTAAGGAAAAGCGTGATCGCTGGCACAGCAGTTTAAGTAGTGATGTTTATATGGAAGAAGCTATCAATGTGCTAAACGATATCAATAGCAATTACAAAATCAAGAATAATGTGGCGAACGCGGTAAAAAACTAGAATGGCCAATACCAGTAGCTCATTATCACAATTAGCGCTCCAAAAATTCAAAAAGAATTTTTGGGGCGTTTTAAGTTTTTGGTTGATCGTGGCTATTGGCGGTATTTCCATCTTTGCTTATGTGTTGGCGCCAGACGATTCGCAATTTGCCAATCAAATGCATTTAGCTATTCATTCTGAACGCCCGGGGTTTAAAGTGACAATGCTGAAGATTCCTTCGGAAATGAATGCCAATCAAGATTGGTTCTCAAAAGTATTTTTCGGAATAAAAACTGCGGATACCGAAGTGCCCATTTCAAAATACAGCATTCAAGAAAATCAATTGGTTTACACGGAATATGCGGCCGACGGACTCCAAGGCAGTGAGAAATCGTTGGATTTGCAGGTTTTTCCGAAGCAAGATTACGAAAAGTATATTTCAGAAAAAACCTTTCTTTTTGGTACTGATAAATACGGAAGAGATTTGCTGAGTAGGGTTTTGATTGGGTCGCGCATCTCCTTTTTTATTGGTTTTGTGGCGGTTTTTATATCCTTGGTCATTGGGATATTTATGGGCAGTCTCGCAGGTTATTTCGGTGGAAAAATAGACGCCATCATCATGTGGATCATCAATGTGACCTGGTCCATCCCAACCTTATTATTGGTCATAGCCATTACCTTGGCTTTGGGCAAGGGCTTTTGGCAAGTGTTCATTGCGGTGGGTTTGACCATGTGGGTTGAGGTCGCACGTGTGGTAAGAGGGCAGATCATTAGTGCCAAAGAGATGCAATACGTGACTGCAGCTCGGGCCTTGGGCTATGATAATTATAGAATCATTACCAAACACATCTTACCCAATATCATGGCGCCTATCATTGTGATTTCGGCAGCCAATTTTGCAGCCGCTATCTTGATAGAAAGCGGACTTAGTTTTTTGGGCATTGGCGCACAGCCACCTATGGCCAGTTGGGGCGCGATGATCAAGGATCATTATAATTATATTATTCTGGGCAAGCCCTATTTGGCTTTGATCCCCGGTTTTTGCATCATGCTTTTGGTCATGGCCTTTATGTTGATTGGCAATGCGCTTAGAGATGCTTTGGATGTGAAGGGGTAGCCAGAATGTTGGTCATGTCGAGCGTTTTTGATTAAAAAAAACAGACATTGAATTCGGGAACCCCTCCAGAGGGTTTTATTCCCCAAGGCGTGCCTCGAAAAACAAAGAACATCTTTCAAACCATACCTTGTGGGCTTGCCCCGAGTGTACTGATTTCTCAAGATCAAAAGATGGTAAACGAAAATTTCATTGAACCAACTAGATTTTAAACCGTGAACTGGAAACTTCAACGCATGGATTCAATTTCGGTATTTGTTGCAGCAATAAACTCCAAAACAGCGTCACGCCCTATGTTTTTTGAAGAGGAGGTCACGAAATAATTTGGTGTTTCTTCCCAGGTTTTTAGCAATTCCTCTGTGTAAGCGTTTACATTGCGCTCTATGGCCATGGGTTTCAATTTATCGGCTTTGGTAAAAATGATGGAGAACGGGATCCCGCTAACCCCCATATATTCCATGAATTCCAAATCGATTGGCTGCGGCGTGTGGCGAATATCAATCAAGACAAACGCGGAAATGAGCTGTTGTCGTTTCTCAAAATAATCGGTTATGAAGCTCTGAAACTTCTGCTTAGCCGTTTTCGAAACCCGAGCGTAACCGTAACCTGGTAAATCCACTAAAAACCATTCCTTGTTGATCAAGAAATGATTGATCAACTGTGTTTTTCCTGGTCTGCCAGAGGTCTTTGCCAAATTTTTATGATTGGTAATCATGTTGATGAGCGAAGATTTGCCCACGTTGCTTCGGCCAATAAAGGCGTATTCAGGAATCTGATTTTTCGGACATTTATCCACATCAGAGTTACTCATTAAAAATTCAGCAGTTTTTATAATCATTGTCAAATTCCGCAAAAGCGGTAAGTTTTAATTTCTTCGAGAAAGAAGTTTTAAGTGATTGTAATGGAGGAAACGCGTCAAAGAATGCTTTTGCGATTATTTAATCATTTCAACATACCTTTCAAAGCGAAAATCTATTTTCGATCATTTTTTTCGCTATTGGCTCAACTTGCCAATTATTTCGGTTTTATTTTTACAATTTTAGTTCCTCTCATTAAAACAAGCTCGCTATTTTTTTCTTTTTTGAATTCGATAAGTCTATCATAAACCTTATCCAGGCCTTTCAAAATCTTATCTTTAAATTCTATTTGTTTATCTTTTGTTGTCATGGATTCGTTTTAGCTGTTGAAACTTATCTTGGTCATAAATAATGAGATCATCTTCCGTCATTTTATGCGCAATTAACTCATGCTTTCCAAAGGAGTTGTCAAAAACCAATGCAGCATGCATTAATGGTAGGTAAATATCGAAGAGATTGTGAATACCTCTTAAATAACGACGTTCAATAATCTTTTCAGGAATATTGTGGCCACCCTCAAAAACCCTAGTTTTTACTCGCTCTTTGGCTAAATCTATATTATTAAGCCAAAAGAAAAGCAGCGTGACCATGTAACCTTGTTGTTTAGCCTTCAAAATTTTATTCTTGTAGCTTTTTGTCGATAGTGTCGTTTCAAAAGCAAAAGTTTCGGGTTGAAACGGCGAGAGACCTTTAGCTATTTCATCAGCATTTACAAACTCCTTACAATTAATTATTTCCGGTAAAATAGTGTAAGAAGCAGTTGTTTTTCCTGCCCCGTTACATCCAGCGATTATATAGATATTTTTGGCGGGCCTTATTATTGTCTGTATTATTTCCAATAGCACAGATCTTGCCCGCAAGATACTAAATTATCAATTTACGAATCTCTTAGTAAATAGTACGAAAAAATTTAAAATTCTGCAATGTCTGTAACCATAATAGCTGCCACGCAAGTGGAAATCTGATTGGACTATTTTTTTTTTTTCGTTGGAAAAGCGTTTCAGAAAAAAATCATATTCTAATAAATGCAGTGCATTTCAATTGGGATGTCTTCAGATATCGAACTCCGGTTTTAAACTAATGTTTTGACAGCAACTAAAATAGTCATTACTTTTTGTTCCTAAAATTATGATTTATGAGAACGTCTTGATTCTTAATTCTAGAAGCGAAGCGGTCTTAGTTCTACTTTTAGAGTTTCCGTTTCTCAAACCATCCACTCAAAATGGTATTGAATTCGTCTGGATGTTCCATCATCGCAGCGTGACCGCATTTATCGATCCAATACAGTTCAGAATCCGGCAAAAGTTCATCAAACTCAACCGCAACCTCAGGAGGTGTGACCGTGTCATTTCTACCCCAAATAATACAAACGGGTAAGTCCATATTTGGTAAGTCCTTTGCCATGTTGTGGCGAATCGCACTCTTGGCAATGGCCAAAGTCTTGATAAGTTTGTTGCGGTCGTTTACGGTTTCATAAACCTCGTCCACAATGGCTTTGGTGGCCACTTTTGGATCGTAAAACACATCTTGGGCTTTTTTCTTAATGACTTCATAATCGCCACGTTTGGTATAACCGCCACCCATGGCACTTTCATATAGTCCTGAACTTCCAGTAATGATGAGTGCTTTAACCTTTTCTGGGTAGAGTTTAGTATGGTAAAGGCCAATATGGCCTCCAAGGGAATTACCAAGTAAAATCACGTCTTCCAAGCCTTTGTGTTCGATAAAGTCACGCAAGTATTTGGCGAAACTTTTCACATTGGTTTTTAAAAGTGACATGCCGTAGATAGGAAGTTCTGGGATGAGCACTTTATAACCCCTACTGCTAAAATAATTGGTCACAGCATCAAAGTTGCTCAAACCTCCCATAAGTCCGTGAAGCACAACGATTGGCTTACCTTCTCCCACTTCAATGTAACTGTAATCTCGTTCCTTTTTTAAACGGTGTGCCATTAATTGTTGATGATTTTCGTCGAAAACAAATATAGGTATTTCCATTAAAAATCTGCTATAAAAGTTCTAAAGCAACTAAATAGTATAACCAAGATGTTAACAATCAAAATGGGCGGCTTTTAATTTTTTTTAGAAGCTTGATTTTTAGGTTTTTGTGAAAATGACTTCTGAAAAAATGGCTCAAATTAAGTCAGGAAAAGGGTAATTTGTTAACAAATGTGGAGGAGAGTGGTAAATAGTGGTAAAATTTTCAATATATTTGAAACTCAATCGTTACTAATAGTAAAACCATCAGTTTGAACCCATTAATAGGAACATACGAGTGCAAAGTGGATGCCAAAGGAAGGCTCATGCTGCCTGCTGCCATCAAAAAGCAGTTGCTGCCTGCCTTGCAAAATGGTTTTGTGTTGAAACGTGCCGTCTTTCAATCCTGTTTGGAGTTGTACCCAATGAGCGAATGGGATGTGCTAATGCAGAAAATGAATAAGCTGAATCGTTTCAAGAAAAAAAACAACGATTTCATCCGAAGATTTACTGCTGGGCTGAAGATGGTGGAGATAGATGCTGCAGGACGTTTGCTTATTCCTAAAGATTTGGTGGCATTCTCTGGCATCTCCAAGGAAATCGTGATTTCCTCTGCCATAAATATCATAGAGATTTGGGACAAGGATAAATATGAACAAGCCATCGATGACGCTACCGGCGATTTTGCTGATTTAGCGGAAGAAGTGATGGGACAAGACGATGACGATGAATTATCATAACCCCGTATTACTTGAGGAAACTGTGGATGGCTTAACTATTAAGCCCGACGGAGTCTATGTTGATGTCACTTTTGGAGGCGGTGGGCATAGTAAGGAAATTTTAAAACGATTGGGCTCTAAGGGCAAACTCTATGCCTTTGATCAAGATAAAGATGCGCTTTCAAATACAATCGATGATGAGCGTTTCACATTGATCAATGAGAATTTTCGGTTTGTCAAGCGCTTTTTGCGCTTTTATGGCGTCAAGGAAGTTCATGGGGTTTTGGCAGATTTTGGAGTGTCCTCACACCAATTTGATGTCGCAGCACGCGGATTCTCAACCCGCTTTGAAGCCGATTTGGACATGCGCATGAATCAAGCTGATAAAATTTCGGCCTTTAACGTGGTCAATCATTATAGTGAAGAACGTTTGAAAGACGTGCTGGCCCAATATGGAGAGCTCAGGCAGGCGCCAGCAATGGCCAGTGCCATTGTAGCTGAACGAAAAAATGGGGAACTCAAAACCAGCGAGCAGTTCAAAGCGGCTTTGAGCAGTTTTTTGAATCATCAAAAAGAAAATAAGGTCTTGGCGCAAATCTATCAAGCCATTCGCATTGAGGTTAACCAGGAAATTGAGGCGCTCAAGGAATTTTTACAACAAACACCAGACATACTGGTCAAAGGCGGACGATTGAGCATGATTTCATACCACTCTTTGGAAGACCGCTTGGTAAAGCGCTTTATAAGAAACGGTTTGTTTGAAGGCGAGCCAGAACGGGATGTCTTCGGCAATTTTGAAGTTCCGCTTAAAAAAGTAGGCGGCTTGATAGTCCCAAGCAAAGCCGAAATAGCAGCAAACAGCAGGGCCCGAAGCGCCAAATTACGCATCGCAAAGAAACTATAGGAGTTGGGGTTTTCAAATTAGCAGTACAGGATTAAACACAAATACCTGTGCCTACCAGTCGGCAGGCAAGTTCGTGGCAAAGACAAATGTGTTACAAATAACAAAAGATTCCTGCTTTCGCAGTAAACAACATGAGAAATAACATATACAGCATATTGAGAGGTAAATTTTTGGTAAGCGACGACGCCTTTAAAAACTGGCGCGTCATCATCTTTATTTCTGTGTTGGCGATAGTCATGATTGCGAGTTCGCACAGCGCCGATCAAAAAGTATATGAGATTGCGAAGATGAAAAATGAGGTTAAGGAGTTGCGTTCCGCATTTGTGGATGGTCGTTCCAAATTGATGCGATTAAAAATGGAATCTTCAATCATTGAGAAAGTGGCCGAAGATGGGATTGTGATTTCCGAAATTCCGCCTAGAAAAATAAAAGTTAAATCAAGTATACCCGATTAAAGAAGTGGCTATAACCGAAAAGAACATATTAAACCGATTGTATTTTGTCGCAGGCATCCTCTTTGTCTTTGCGCTTGCTGTGGTGTTTAAACTTTGTACGATTCAATTTGTGCACGGCGATAAATATCGGGAGCTGGCAGAGGGTCGTATCGTTAAGAACATTGAAATTCCGGCAAATAGAGGCAATGTGTATTCGGCCGACGGTAGCCTCTTGGCAACGTCGATCCCTAAATATGACATTCGGTTGGATGCCATTCAGCCCAGTCAGAAAACCTTTAACGCCTTGATAAAACCTCTGGGCGATTCGTTGGCAAAATATACAGGAAGAAGTTCCAGTTACCACCAAAATAGCATCAAAAAAGCACGGAACAATAAAAACCGCTATTTCTTATTGGCACGAAACATAAGCTACTCCAATTATATAAGGCTGCGCAATTTTCCGATGTTAGAATTGGGAGCCATTAAAGGAGGGCTTATCGTTGAGCAAACCACCAGACGGGAACATCCCATGGGTGGCGTTGCAGAGCGCACCATTGGTTACGAACGTACCGATGAAGATGGCAACGTGACCCGACCTGGAATTGATGGTGCTTTCGGCGTAAAATATTTAAGCGGTGTCAATGGCAAACGGCTCAGCCAAAAAATTGGCAATGGCCAATGGAAACCCATCGTAGATTATGACCAAGTCGAACCTAAAGATGGTTACGATGTGTATACAACCATTGACGTCAACATTCAGGATATCGCGCACCACTCACTTTTGGGGCAATTGGAATATTACGAAGCAGAACATGGCTGTGCCATCGTCATGGATGTAAAGACTGGCGAGATCAAAGCCATTTCAAATCTGGGGCGTAATGAAAACGGAAACTACTATGAACGTCTTAATTATGCGGTGGGAGAAAGCCATGAGCCTGGCTCAACCTTTAAGGTAATGGCTTTAATGGCGGCGCTTGAAGATAAGGTTATTGATTCTTCAACCATTGTAGATACCAAAAATGGCGTCAAACGCTTCTACAAAAGAAATATCTACGACTCCCATCATGGTGGCTACGGAAAGATTTCCGCAGCACGTGCCTTGGAGGTGTCTTCTAATATTGGCTTGGCGACAATCATTGATGATAATTACTCCAAAGACCCAAATAAATTGATCGACCGTTTTAAGGAATGGCATCTCGATAAAAAATTAGGAGTGGCCATTATTGGCGAAGGCAAGCCGGTAATTCCAGAACCAGGAGACAAACTATGGAGTAAAAACGCTTTGCCTTCCATGGCCTATGGTTACAATTTGAGGATGACACCTTTGCAGGTACTCGCTTTTTACAATGCGATTGCCAACGATGGGGAATTGGTGAAACCGAGGTTTATTAAATCGGTTAAGGAATTTGATAAATACATAAAGGTATTCGAAAAGGAAGTTATCAATCCTAAGATTTGTTCTGACAATACCTTAAATGTGATTCGTGAGATTTTAAAAAACACGGTTGAAAGGGGGACAGGGTCTAAATTGTATTCTGAAAACTTTTCAATGGCAGGAAAAACAGGAACCGCCCAGACTGAATATTGGATGAAAGATTGGAAAGATAACAAGCGATACGTGTCTTCTTTTGCAGGTTATTTTCCTGCGGAAAACCCAAAGTATTCCTGCATCGTGGTTATTCATAGACCGAGCATCAAAAAAGGATTTTATGGCGCCGATGTTTCCGGACCTGTATTTAAACGCATCGCCCAAAAAATATTCACAGACACGCCTTTGATATATGATCTAGAAACTTTGGAAATCGCTAATTCAGACGTCGAAAAAGAATTCCAATCCTATTACACCACAGCCCAAACCTATAAAACCATCATGCCAAATGTAGTTGGGTTACCAACCATGGATGCGCTGGCTTTGTTAGAGAACATGGGCTTGAAAGTGAAGATGCAGGGGGTTGGCAAAGTCAAATCCCAATCTATAAATAAGGGCGTGAAAGTAGAACGTAATCAAATCATCATACTCAATAGTTAATGGCACAACTCAAAGACATATTGTACAAGGTCACCATCAATGCGGTTACTGGCAGCACTAGTATTGACGTCAATAATATCGATTTTGATTCGCGCAACATCAAAGACAACGATGTATTTGTGGCTATCAAAGGCACTACTGTAGATGGTCATGATTTTGTGGAGGTGGCCATCAAAAATGGGGCGAAAGCCGTGGTTTGCGAAACGCTTCCCTTAGAATTGGCAGATGGCATCACTTACATTGAGGTGGAAAGTACAAGCAAGGCCTTGGCGTTTATGGCAGCTAATTTTTATGGAAATCCTTCGGAAAACTTAAAATTGATAGGTGTCACCGGTACCAACGGAAAAACAACAGTTACGACTTTACTTTACGATTTATTCAAAAAAGCAGGCTTTAAGGTTGGGCTTTTGTCTACGGTTCGGGTCATGGTCGACAATAAGGAGTACAAGGCCACGCATACCACGCCAGATTCCTTGACCATCAATAAGTATCTCAAATTGATGAATGATGAGGGCGTTGAGTTTTGTTTTATGGAAGTCAGTTCACACGGCATCCATCAAAACAGGACCTTCGGTTTGCAATTTGAAGGTGGCGTATTTACCAATCTGTCGCACGATCATTTGGATTATCACAGCAGTTTTGCTGAGTATCGTGATGTCAAGAAATCCTTCTTTGACCATTTACCAAAACAGGCTTTTGCCTTAGTTAATATCGACGATAAAAACGGATTGGTCATGCTGCAAAACACCCAGGCCAAAACCTATACTTATGCCTTAAAAACTTATGCCGATTATAAAGCGCAAGTGTTGGAAAATGAATTTAGCGGCTTATTGCTTAAACTGAACGACAACGAATTGTGGTCTAAACTCATAGGAAGCTTTAACGCTTATAATATCACAGCAATTTACGGTGTGGCGGACCTATTGGGACTGGAAAAAGTAGAAATCCTGAGATTGATTAGTGAGTTGGAATCGGTTAGTGGGCGTTTTCAATATGTTATTTCTGAAGGAAGAATCACTGCCATTGTAGATTATGCCCATACGCCAGATGCGCTTAAGAACGTGTTGGAAACCATCAATAGTATCCGCACCAAAAATGAGGAATTGATAACGGTGGTAGGTTGTGGTGGTAATCGGGATAAGACCAAACGTCCTACAATGGGGCAGATCGCTTCCGCTTTGAGTACCAAAGTGATTTTTACAAGTGACAATCCCAGAAATGAAGTGCCAGAAACCATAATCGAAGCGATTGAAAAAGGCGTGGAGCCTCAAAATTTTAAAAAAATAATTTCCATTACAGATCGCAAACAAGCCATAAAAACCGCTTGCCAAATGGCGAATTCCAAAGACATCATATTGATTGCGGGCAAAGGCCATGAGACCTATCAGGAAATTAAAGGTGAACGCTTTGATTTTGATGATTATAAACTTGTGACCGAATTTTTAAAACAAATGGAGAAATGAAAGTTTACAGTTTCAGTCGCAGTTTTAATCCATATAAAATGAAAAGAAATAGTTTTTAAATAAGCAATAAAGAACACCTAAATAAAAGTCCCCTTAGGGGATTTAGGGAACAAACAACATCTAAAATATGCTGTATTACTTATTCGAATATTTAGATCAACAATTTGATTTGCCTGGCACAGGAGTGTTTCAATACACCACTTTTCGTGCTGCTCTGGCTATTTTATTCTCTTTGTTGTTTTCTACAATCTTCGGAAAGAAAATCATCAACTACTTGCAAAAACAACAAGTGGGCGAAACGGTTAGAGACTTAGGTTTGGCAGGCCAGGTAGAAAAAGCAGGTACCCCAACTATGGGTGGGATCATCATTATTTTGGGAACCTTAGTGCCAGTTTTATTGCTTTCACGTTTGGATAATATTTATGTCATTATGCTTATCGTGACCACTATTTGGATGGGAATGATTGGCTTTATTGACGATTACATCAAAGTGTTTAAGAAAGATAAAGAGGGCTTAAGCGGAAAATTCAAAGTACTGGGCCAAGTGGGTTTGGGTATTTTTGTTGGAGCGGTCATGTATTTTCATCCAGGAGTTACCGTAAAATATGAGAAAGTAAATACTGAAAATTCTATTGAAGCGATTGGCCAAGATTCATCCCAAGAGTTTTACGGTGAAGAATCGGGGTCTATGAAAACCACCATTCCTTTCGTCAAGGATAACGAATTTGATTATGCCAAATTATTGATTTGGCTGGGTGATGATTATGAGGATTACGCCTGGTTGATTTTTATACCAATTGTGATATTTATTGTAACCGCAGTATCCAACGGTGCCAATTTAACCGATGGGATTGATGGTTTGGCAGCGGGAAGCAGCGCAATTATTGTGTTTGCACTGGCAATTTTTGCCTTTGTATCGGGTAACATCATGCTGTCTGATTATCTCAATGTCATGTTCATACCTAGGCTAGGCGAACTCGTGGTTTTCATCGCGGCGTTTGTAGGCGCGCTAATTGGCTTTTTATGGTATAACACGTATCCAGCCCAAGTTTTTATGGGTGACACTGGGAGCTTGACCATAGGTGGGATTATTGCGGTCATTGCCATCGCGGTGCGGAAGGAATTATTGATCCCAGTGCTCTGCGGAATATTTTTCGCAGAATCGCTCTCGGTAATTTTCCAAGTGAGCTGGTTTAAATATACCCGAAGAAAATATGGCGAAGGCAGGCGCATTTTCAAAATGTCGCCTTTGCACCACCATTATCAGAAATCGGGATATCACGAAAGTAAGATCGTCACACGATTTTGGATTGTTGGCATTTTTCTCGCCATCATTTCCATAGTGACGCTCAAACTAAGGTAAGCTAAAATTGAAATTGAACGCGACCTGCAAGGTCTCAAAGACCTTGTAGGTCTGAAAGAAAATAGAAACTAAAGTAAAACTGGCATTTTAATGTCATCGAACAGTATTGAAAACATGAGCAGCTCAATAAATCCCGGCAGAGTGAAAAGTCCGTCCCCCTTGGGGAAGGATTTAGGAATGGGCTTTTATTTAGGGATTCTAGGCGCAGGAGAAAGCGGTATCGGCACCGCGCTTTTAGCCAAGGCCAATGGTTACGAAGTTTTTGTTTCAGATAAAGGCAGCATCAAAGAAAAATATAAGCAAGTTCTTATACAACATGAGATTGAATTTGAGGAAGGCAAACATTCCGAAGAAAAAATTCTGAATGCCAATTTGATCATGAAAAGCCCTGGGATTCCAGATAAGGCCGATTTGGTGAAACAAATCAGAGCCAAAGGTATTCCGGTCATTTCAGAAATTGAATTTGCCTCACGATTCACCAATGCAATTTTGGTGGGCATAACGGGTAGTAACGGAAAAACAACAACCGCAAGTCTCACACACCACCTCTTAAAACAAGAGTTGGAAGTGGGTTTGGCGGGTAATATTGGGGAGAGTTTTGCCAAACAGATTTTGGATAAGGATTATCCAAATTACGTGTTGGAGATTAGCAGTTTTCAGTTGGACGATATAGAGTCATTTAAGCCACACATAGCCGTTTTGCTCAATATTACCCCAGATCATTTGGATCGATATGACTATCAATTTGAAAATTATATCGCCTCAAAATTCAGGATTGCAGAGAACCAAACCGCAGAGGACTATCTTATTTATGATGCCGATGATGAGGTCATCACAACATGGTTGGAAGCACATCCGGTTCAGTCCACATTGATCCCGTTTTCATTGAAGAAGACCATTGAGAACGGAGCGTTTTTAGATAACAATAACACTATAATTATAACAGTAGATAATAATCAAATAACTATGTCAGCAGCAAATTTAGCCTTAGAAGGGAAACACAATATTAAAAATGCAATGGCTGCGTCAACGGTGGCGCATTTGCTCAAAATAAGAAAGCAAACCATTAGAGAGAGCCTTGAGAATTTTCAGGGTGTTGAACATCGTTTGGAAAACGTGCTTAAAATCAATAAAGTACAGTATATCAACGACTCTAAGGCAACAAACGTCAATGCAACGTATTACGCTCTTGATAGTATGGATGGCCCAACCGTATGGATCGTTGGTGGGCAAGATAAAGGCAATAATTACCAAGAGTTGTTTCAGTTTGTGAATGAAAAGGTAAAAGCGATCATTTGTTTGGGCGTAGACAACCAGAAACTCATGGAGAATTTCGGCAATATGGTAGATACCATTGTGGAAACGCAATTCATGAGCGAAGCGGTAAAAATAGCCTACAAAATTGCTGAAAGCGGAGACAGCGTATTGTTATCGCCAGCCTGTGCAAGCTTCGACCTGTTTGAGAATTATGAAGATAGAGGGCGTCAATTTAAGGATGCGGTAAGGAATTTGTAAAGAGCCCATACCTCCCTATAGCTATCGTGACTCCCAAAGGGAAGGAGCATACGCTAACAAATTAGAACAAAACGAAGTATTCAATAAACCAATAAATTAAATGGACATTTAGAATTAAATGTGCGTAGGACAATGGGGCAAATATTCAGAAATATAAAAGGAGATCGATTGATTTGGGCGATTGCAGCATTGCTGGCGATCTTCTCGTTTCTACCTGTGTACAGTGCCGCCAGTAATTTGGCCTACGTGGGTGGCTCAGATAATACCTTTACTTTTTTTGTCAAGCATTTTATGCATTTGTTCTTGGGGTTCGCAATCATCTATGGTGTGCATAAAGTGCCATATCGCTATTTCAGGGGCTTGTCTATGATTATGGTGCCCATTGTGTTGGTGCTTTTAGTGGTGACAATGCTTCAAGGCACTACAATTGACGGTGCCAATGCCAGTAGATGGATTCAAATCCCTTTCGTAGGGATGTCTTTTCAAACCTCCACCTTGGCAGCGGTGGTGCTCATGGTGTATGTAGCGCGTTATTTGTCTAAAATCCAAGACCGGGAAGTGACCTTTACTGAAACCTTGTTGCCTTTATGGGCGCCTGTGTTCTTTACGTTAATCTTGATTTTGCCGGCAAATTTTTCAACAACGGCAATCATGTTTTTGATGGTCATGATTTTAGCCTTTATAGGGGGGTATCCCTTACGGTATTTAGCAGTGATCATTGGTATTGGCATTTTGAGTTTGGCTTTGTTTGTCTTGGTGGCGAAGGCGTTTCCGGGGGCTATTGATAACCGTATTGATACTTGGATGAGCCGAATTGAGAATTTCTCAAATGGTGTGGATACGGAAGCCGACTACCAAATTGAGAAAGCCAAAATTGCGATTGCCTCAGGAGATATCTTTGGGCGCGGGCCAGGCAAGAGTCAGCAAAAGAACTTTTTGCCACAATCGTCTTCCGATTTCATTTTCGCAATTATCATTGAGGAGTATGGGCTCGTTGGCGGTCTCATCTTATTGGCTATGTATTGTTGGCTGCTCTTTAGGATTGTGATTGTGTCCCAAAAATCGGATACCGTTTTTGGAAAGTTATTGGTTTTGGGCGTTGGTTTACCCATTGTATTTCAGGCCTTGATCAATATGGCTGTTGCGGTAGAATTGTTTCCAGTGACTGGCCAAACCCTGCCATTGATAAGTAGTGGTGGTACCTCCATTTGGATGACCTGCCTCGCCATTGGCATTGTTTTAAGTGTGAGTGCCAAACGTGAAGCAGATAAAGATAAGGAGGCGGAAAGCTTTGACGATAACCCATTGGCTGTTTTGAGTGAAGCTTTGTGAAAGTAAAAAGTTTGATATTATATATTGGAAGTTTTAAAATAGAAAATATTTTCCCCTTTGGGGAAATGTCCGTAGGACAAAAGGGGCTATGGGCTGAAGCAAATGAGTTGCTATCTATTGTAGTGGCATCAATAAAAACAATGCGTAATCTAAAATCTAAAATCTAAAATTATCAGTAAGCAACATCCATATAGAATCATCCTCTCCGGAGGCGGCACAGGAGGTCATATCTATCCTGCCATCGCTATTGCCGATGAGCTGAAATCGCGTTTTCCCAATGCGAAGTTTCTGTTTGTGGGCGCGAAAGACCGTATGGAAATGGAGAAAGTACCGCAGGCAGGCTATGAGATTGAAGGCCTGTGGATATCGGGGATTCAGCGAAAACTGACGTTGAGAAACCTTGCGTTTCCATTCAAATTGATTTCGAGCTTATGGCGTTCGAGACAGATTATTAAAGCATTTAAACCAGATGTTGCCATTGGTACTGGCGGTTTCGCTAGCGGACCCTTATTGCAAATGGCGACAGCCAAAAAGGTGCCGAGTTTGATACAGGAACAAAATTCGTTTCCGGGCATTACCAATAAACTATTGGGTAAAAAAGTAGATAAAATATGTGTCGCTTATGAAGGTCTTGAGCGATTTTTTCCGAAGGAAAAGCTAGTGCTTACGGGAAATCCGATACGTAAGGACCTTTTGGATTTAGCTGAAAAAACAGCCGATGCCAAGGATGCTTTTACGCTAAAGCCCAACAAACAGATTCTATTGGTTTTGGGCGGAAGCTTGGGATCAAGGCGCATCAACCAATTGATTGAAAACGAACTGGTCTTTTTAGAGACCAACAATATCCAAATGATCTGGCAATGCGGCAAGCTCTATTACGAGGAGTATAAAAAGCACAATGCCTTGGAGCACGTGGAGGTTTTTCCTTTTCTAAACAGAATGGATTTGGCTTATGCCGCGGCCGATGTGATTATTTCGAGAGCTGGCGCAAGTTCGGTTTCAGAGTTGTGTGTTGTTGGGAAACCCGTGATTTTTATCCCGTCGCCAAATGTAGCCGAAGACCACCAAAGCAAGAACGCGATGGCAATTGCCAGTAAAGATGCAGCCATCATGATTAAGGAATCTGAGCTAGATGCCAATTTTAAAGCCCAGTTTTCTGAAGTGATTGCTTCTTCGGAAAGAAGACAACACTTATCAAAAAATATAAAAAAATTGGCTTTGGCAAATGCCACAAATGATATTGCAGATGTGGTCGAAAAATTATTAGGGAACCATCTGCCGTCTTCCCAAACGGAAGAAACTAATAGATTATGAAGAATAGCGAAAACAAAATAGACAACAATAAGCAAGTCCTTCCCCTTGGGGAGGGATGGGCTTCCCATATCTATTTCATCGGCATCGGTGGCATAGGTATGTCTGCTCTGGCGCGCTATTTTGTGGCAAAAGATTTAAAAGTTGCGGGTTATGACAAGACCAATAGCGATGTTATTACAGCACTGGTGGACTTGGGTGTTTCCGTGAATTTCGAGGATGACATATCTAGTGTTGACACGAGCTTTTTGAATGAAGAGAACACCTTGGTGGTGTATACGCCCGCCATTCCGAAGCATCATAAGCAATTCAATTATTTCAAAGACGAAGGCTTTCACTTGATGAAGCGTTCTGTGGTATTGGGCGAAATCACCAAGCAAAGCTTCTGTCTTGCGGTGGCAGGCACCCACGGAAAAACCACCACCACCAGTATCTTGGGGCATTTACTCTACCAATGTGGGGTGGAAGTCACTGCCTTTTTAGGCGGCATCAGTGAAAATTACAATTCAAACTTTATTAGCAGTGGCACCAAAGTAAGTGTTGTGGAAGCCGATGAATTTGATCGCTCCTTTTTAACGCTTTCCCCAGATTTTGCCTGCATCACTTCCATGGATGCCGATCACCTGGATATTTATGGCGATGCTTCAGAATTACAAAAATCGTTTGTGGCATTTTCAGAAAAAGTCAAGCCTAATGGGAAACTCTTTATAAAGAACGGGTTGCCAATACAGGGCATCACTTATGGGATTGAGGACGATTCAGATTATTCAGTAAAAAATATAAAAATAGAAAATGGTAGCTATCTATTTGATGTGAAAACACCAAATGCGCTGCTTAAAGATTTCAAATTTAACCTACCTGGAAGACATAACTTGTCTAATGCATTAATTGCCCTGGCGATGTCTATAGAATATGGCATCCCTCACCAGCAGCTCGCCGGGGCTTTATTGTCTTACAAAGGGGTTAAACGTCGATTTTCATACCAAATCAAGACCGATACCTTGGTTTATATCGACGATTATGCACATCATCCTGAAGAAATCAATGCCGTACATCAAGCGGTAAGGGAAATGTATCCAGGGCAAAAGGTGTTGGTCATTTTTCAACCGCATTTATACAGTAGAACCCGTGATTTTGCCGATGAGTTTGCGAAAAGCCTATCCCAATTTGATGACATCGCGCTTTTAGAAATCTACCCAGCCAGAGAATTGCCAATAGAAGGCGTGAATTCACAATACCTGTTGGATAAAATTGATAATGAAAACAAATCATTGATTGAGAAATCCCAGTTGATTGAGGTCGTAAAGTCTTCCGAAGCAAGCGTTATTCTAACCCTTGGCGCAGGAGATATTGGCGAGGAAGTGAAATCCATTAAAACAGCTTTGAGCCATGCGCATTAATTATAACTACATAAAGGTTGGGGCATTATTGCTTTTGGTGGTGTTTCTGTGCGCTTTCTCTTATGAACGCAATTCGGCTAGGAAAGTGAGTGACCCAGAAATAAAATTTATTGGAGATGATAATCTTTTTGTGACGCATACCACTGTTAGTAAATTGTTAATAGTAAATAACGCCAGTGTGGCAAATACGCCCAAAGAAATTATAGATTTGAACTTGTTAGAAGTTGCCCTAAATTCTAACGAGATGATCAAGAATGCACAAGTGTTTATGAATGTTGATGGCTTGATTACCGCTGAGATAGAGCAAAAAAAACCTATTGCTCGTATCAGTACAAATGCTTCCTACTACATCGATGATGAAGGCAATTATATGCCTTTATCTTCAAACTATACAGCTCGCGTGCCATTGGTGACGGGTTTTATTGAGAAAAATAAATTGTCCGCTGTTTATGAGGTTGCCATGAAAGTGCAGTCAGATGCATTTTTGACCAGGAATGTCGTGGAAATCCATCAAAACCAAAATGGCACCATAGACTTGAAGTTTAGGGGGCATGATTTTACGATTCATTTAGGGCGAACCAACCTTATGGACAAAAAGATAAATAATCTTAAAGCGTTTTATAAAAAAGCGATGAAAGATAGCATGTTGGACGCATACAGTCTGATAAACTTAAAATTTGACAAGCAAGTGATTTGCACCAAAAAGTAAGCAATGGAGGATAATAAAATTTCAGTTGGACTGGATCTCGGCACCACAAAAATAGTTGTGATGATTGGGAGGAAGAATGAGTATGGCAAAGCCGAAATTTTAGGGATTGGTAAAGCCAAAAGTCTGGGTGTGCACAGGGGTGTGGTCAATAACATTACGCAAACCATTCAGTCCATCCAGCAAGCAGCGCAAGAAGCAGAGGCCGAAGCAGGTATAAAAATTGAAAGAATCACAGTGGGTATCGCAGGCCAGCACATTCGCAGTTTGCAGCATAGTGATTATATAACAAGACCAAACCCAGAAACCGTAATTGATGAGGCCGATATTGATAGGTTGATCAATCAAGTTCATAAGTTGGTCATGCTTCCCGGCGAGGAGATCATTCATGTCTTGCCACAAGAGTTCAAAATTGACGGGCAGGCAGAAATCAAGGAACCCATTGGGATGTACGGCGGTCGTTTGGAAGCTAATTTCCATGTGGTCGTTGGGCAAGTGTCGTCCATAAGAAATGTGGGGCGTTGCGTCAAAAGTTCTGGTTTGGAATTGGAAAATATCACACTAGAACCTTTAGCATCGGCCAATGCCGTATTGAGTCAAGAAGAAAAAGAAGCTGGTGTGGCCTTGATAGATATTGGTGGTGGCACTACCGATTTGGCAGTTTTTAAAGACGGGATCATTCGTCATACCGCGGTGATTCCTTTCGGCGGAAATGTGGTTACTGAAGACATCAAGGAAGGCTGTTCCATCATTGAAAAACAGGCAGAATTATTGAAGATCAAGTTTGGCTCGGCTTGGCCAGGCGAAAATAAGGACAATGAAATTGTTTCCATTCCTGGTTTGCGAGGTCGTGAGCCTAAAGAGATCACGCTGAAGAATTTGTCTAAAATCATCCACGCGCGGGTCGTGGAGATTATTGAGCAGGTCTATGTTGAAATAAAGAATTATGGCCACGAGGAACAAAAGAAGAAACTAATAGCTGGGATCGTGCTTACAGGTGGCGGAAGCCAACTCAAACACCTAAAGCAATTGGTAGAATACATTACAGGTATGGATACCAGAATCGGTTTCCCCAATGAGCACATGGCAGGTGATAGTGACGATGAAATTGCGAGCCCCTTGTATGCCACAGCAGTAGGCTTGGTCATGGATGGCCTAAAGCGTCAAGAGCGCAAGCGTATAGAGAAGCAAGAGGAAATAGATGCGGCTTCTGAAGAAGAGTTAAAAGATGAAGTGCCGTTGGAACTGGAAGAAGATGTGGCACCAGTGCAAAAAAGAGAGCGGAAATCCTTTTTGGATAAGCTCACCGAGCGGGTCAAGGATTTTTTGGATAATGCGGAATGATGCGGGATGATGCAGAATGATGCTGGATGATGCGCATGGATGCGCAATCATTGCGAATCATTGCGTAGTACGGACAAGTCGCGACTTGTCCGTACGGCGCGCAATTTGAAAATTGCATAAAAAATAAAATATTAAAATCAGAAATTTTGGATTGCGATTCGCAATTCAAAAAAAATATAAATATTAAATTCAATATCTATGAGCAATAACAATGATATCGGGAATATAGCATTCGATTTACCCAAGAACCAATCCAACGTCATCAAGGTTATTGGCGTAGGAGGCGGCGGAAGCAACGCCATCAACCACATGTTTTTACAAGGCATTAAAGGCGTTGATTTTGTGATCTGTAATACAGATTCGCAAGCTTTGCACAGTAGTGGTGTGCCAAACAAAATCCAATTGGGGGTTAATCTAACGGAGGGATTGGGCGCAGGTGCCAATCCAGAAGTAGGCGAACAGGCTGCCATAGAGAGTTTGGAAGACTTGAAGCGCATGATGGATACCAACACCAAAATGGTGTTTATCACTGCGGGTATGGGTGGTGGCACTGGTACAGGTGCTGCTCCAGTAATTGCAAAATTAGCCAAGGAATTGGATATTTTGACGGTTGGGATTGTAACCATGCCTTTTCAGTTTGAAGGCAAAACAAGAAATGAACAAGCCCAGAAGGGGATAGAGACGTTACGTTCTCATGTGGATTCTTTGGTTGTTATCAACAACAATAAGCTACGTGAGGTTTATGGTAACCTTGGTTTTAAGGCAGGATTCTCAAAAGCAGATGAGGTTTTGGCAACTGCTTCCAGAGGTATTGCCGAAGTGATTACCCATCACTACACGCAAAACATTGATTTACGCGATGCTAAAACGGTGTTAAGCAATAGCGGGACTGCGATTATGGGATCTGCAACAGCTTCTGGTAAAACCAGAGCGCAAGAAGCCATCATGAAGGCATTGGATTCACCACTTTTAAATGATAATAAGATTACTGGCGCTAAAAACGTATTGTTGCTCATCGTGTCTGGCGCGCAGGAAATTACCATTGATGAAATTGGGGAGATCAACGATCACATTCAAAACCAGGCAGGCCATGGCGCCAACATTATTATGGGTGTAGGGGAAGATGAGTCTTTGCAGGAATCTATTTCGGTAACCATAATTGCTACAGGTTTTGATATTGATCAGCAAAATGAGATCTCAAATACCGAAGCCGTTAAAGTGGTGCATGCGCTTGAAGATGAAAAAGAGGAAACTCCTTTTTTGAGACAAAAAAGAAACATTAATCCAGCCAATACAGTTTCAGAAGAAGCGCCTAAAAAGCCAGATGTGGTTGTGCACAAACTTATCGACGATGTGGTTCCAGATTCGCCTAAATCGAATAGATCCGCAGACCCCCAATTTGTTAAGACCACCGATATCATTAAAAATATCAGTGTGGTTCATGACGAAGTACTGGACCACAAATTTAAAGAAGAGGATTTTGTGATTACACCGGCAAAGATAGAGCCCACTAAAATTGTAGACACCAAGGAAGAAGAGCAGGTTACCTTAATGTTCGATATGCCTTTGCCAGATAAAAGAAATAAAGTCGAGGAACCTAAGGCTTCAGAAACTGAAAAACCTAAAGTTTATGGTCTTGAAGATGACGTAAATGACATCAAGGTTAACGAGCATGTTGAGATTATTCCAGTGACTGAAGCGAATGAAACTGGTGAGAAGCGTTATGCTCTCGATGATTTCACGACCTATGAGTCGTCCATCAATGCAAGTAAAAATGCAAGTAAAACAAAGGAGAAGCCAGAGGTAGAGGAAGATGTTGTTTTTGAGAAAAAAACCATACAACCAGAAGCTTTAGCGACAGAGCAAACGCCAGAAGTGGATCCCATGACCAGTCCTATTTCAGACTTGTTGAAAGAACGCGCCGATGAGCGAAGACGCAATATGAAGGAGTTTAATTACAAATTCAGCAATGCCAAGATCGATGAGATTGAGCGCGAGCCAGCTTATAAGAGAAAAGGTGTGAACATTGAGAATTCGCGTCCATCTTCAGAAACATCTGCCTCAAGAACATCAATAGGTACCGATGATAATGACGACGTGCAATTGAGGAGCAATAACTCTTTTCTTCACGACAATGTAGATTAATAGCAAATCTAATCCATTGGAAGGTCCCGAAACTTTGATTTCAAGGTTTCGGGTTTTTCTTTGAAATTGACGAAAATCGAACTTAAAAAAGGAAACAATTTTTACTACCTTCGCAGTTCAAAATTAAAAGACCATGGGTTTACAGGAAGACGTGATGACTGCGATTAAGGCAGCGATGAAAGCAAAAGATCAAACCGCATTGGCAGCTTTGCGAGCTGTCAAGTCGGAATTGCTTTTGGCCCAAACCGAAACAGGCACAAAAGAAGAGATTACCGAGGAGCAAGAGATCAAGATCTTATCTAAATTGGTAAAGCAGCGTAAAGACAGCGCCACAATTTACAGCGATCAAAACCGAAATGATTTAGCAGCCCCAGAATTGGCACAAGCCGAAATCATCAGTCAGTTTTTGCCGGCACAATTGAGTGAAGCAGAAATTGAGAACGTTGTTGAAGCCACCATAGCCAAAGTGGGTGCATCTGGTATGAAAGATATGGGCAAGGTCATGGGCATGGTAAGCCAGGAATTGGCTGGAAAAGCAGATGGCAAGACCATAAGTACGATCGTAAAAAGCAAATTATCATAATTGGAATTGGATTCTCAAATTGTCAAGAATAATTTATAAGTTTTTCATCGACACAGGGAAATTGAATCTAAAAAGAATATTTTTGAACATTGAACATTGAACATTGAACATTGAACATTGAACATTGAACATTGAACATTGAACATTGAACATTGAACATTAATTAAGGCCGCGTGGCGCAACTGAATAGCGCATCAGATTTCGGCTCTGAGGGTTGGGGGTTTGAATCCCTTCGCGGTCACTTTTACCATCTACAGATGGTATCAAAACCAAGCAAATTTTAGGATTTGCTTGGTTTTTAGGTTTTTATGGGTTCATTTAATTTGATATGTTTTGCATTGATATGGTAGCTAAACGGTAGCTATTTTTATAAATGGTAGCTCAACTACCATTTATGATGTAACTTACATTTGCATTGATTGACTTTCGTCTTAAAACATTGTTTCATTTAAAGACGATTATTATGCGGACTACAAAAACATTTTCAATTCGATTTTGGGCAGATGCTCAAAATGCAAACAACAACATTGCTTTAGTTTATGCAAGGCTCACAGTAAACCAAAAACGACTTAGTTTAAGTCTAAAAAGACGATTGCCTCTTGATTTATGGGATGCAAAAAGTCAAAGACTTCGAGGAAACTCCAGTGAGGCAAAAGAAATTAATCAGTATTTTCAAGAAGTTCGAACTCGTCTTTTTCAAATCTACCAAGACTTGAAGTTCAAGAACGAATTAATTACAGCGCAGAAAATTAAATCTGCTTATTGTGGCGATAACGAAAGTTCGAAAACCTTGATTGAACTAATTAATTACCACGGCAATAAAATAGAAAACACACACGCTGCAGGATCCATTAGAAATTTTGTGGTTACTGAGGGCTATATCAAAAAATTCATGTTAGCGGATAGGAAGACTTCAGACGTCTTCCTGAAGCAAATGGACTATAAGTTCATCTGTGATTTTGAACGTTTTCTCCACGCTTACTATCCAAAAGGACATAAGAGGGAGATGACCCATAACACGGTAATGAAACACATCCAAAGGCTTCGCAAAATGGTTACCCTTGCTTATCATTTGGAATGGTTGGACAAAGATCCATTTATACGCTGGAAAATGACCTTTGAAAAAAAGGAACGAGATTTCTTAACAACCAATGAGCTTTCCAATCTCGAAACTTACGACTTTCCAATCGAGCGTCTGGAAAGAGTACGTGATTTATTTCTTTTCAGCTGCTATACGGGTATTAGCTATGTGGATGTTAAAAACCTCAAACCAAAACACATCTTAGAAGGCATGGACGGCAATAATTGGATTATTACCCATCGGCAAAAAACCAAAACAAAAGTGAAAGTGCCTTTACTGGACAAGGCCAAATTACTATTGGAGAAATATGAGAATCATCCTATGGCACTCATTTCAGAAACCTTATTTCCAATTTTAAGTAATGAAAAGACAAATCTGTATCTCAAAGAAATTGCAAGCGCTGTGGGAATTAGAAAGAACCTCACTTTTCATATGGCTCGACATACTTTTGCGACAACTGTAACATTGAGCAACGGTGTTCCCATTGAAACAGTCTCAAAATTATTAGGACATACAAAAGTAGCGACGACTCAAATTTATGCACGTGTATTGGAAGAGAAGCTGAGTAAGGATATGATTGATTTACAAAAAACCTTGAATGCTAAGGATGAACTGAAAAGGGAATGAATTAGGGTTTGTACTTATTTTGCAGGATAATATACTTCAAACCATTTATTGGGCTCATAATCCGAGGGTCACTGGTTCAAGACCAGTTCCCGATAGCAAAGACAAGGCTTTGAAGAAATCGAAAGCCTTTTTTATGGTTTGCGTACAACATAGGCATAAGCTTTTGGCTTGGTTTATGTTTCAACTTATGTCTTTTGTATTTGATAGCAAAAGCAATAACCCTTTACGATTTTTTCTTGTTTTAAAAAAGGATTTGACTTTTACTGTTCTGTAATTTAATTCATTGTTTAGGATTGCTGAATCTTGATCCATAAATCGATTGGAATATGTGAAATTTTTACCCAAAACTTTTCAATAAGACCCTAACTTGTAAATAAGATTTCCCACTCCTAAAGTTTTTTTTCTTTTCATAATGTATACTTACAACCTCGCCAAACTTGGTTTCCTGTTCAAGTTTATAAATGAGTCGGTTTATGGCATCGAAAGGACCTTCAATAGTGAAATCATAAGTTTTAATTGCTAAATCATTTTTATTGATTATATGAGGTTCTAAAAAATGGATTACTTTGAGATCATTACTATTGGAAAAGTCATTGATTGATGATAATAAATTGTTCTGAATGGAAGAGCCATCTAATTGATATTTATTCAAAATGGAGTCATAATACCGTTGCTTTAATTTCAACAATGACAATTGCTTTGGAGCGTTCTTAAGCAAAGCGGCTTCATTGTTTAGACTCGTAAATTCTCTTTTTTGATCGAAGGTTTTATTTATGGCCAATTGATAACACAGAATCAACGCCAATATAAAACCAGCAATCAACGCCATATTTTTTTGCTTTTTAGTCATGTGCAATGAATGCTTTAATTTTAAAATTAGAGCTTGTGGAATTTTTGAGACCATACTCTAGTATTTCAATACTGGTTATCCAATCCAATTGCTCCATCTCTCCAATCCATTTAGAGAATACATCGCTATTTGTAGAAGTGCCAGAGAGTTGAACAATATGATACTCTAACTCTATATCCTTATCTGCTTTTATTCTTTTTTTTAATGGCTGGTAATTAAATTCAGACAGCAGAATTGAATTTGGCAAACTCTGCATAACTACATTAGTGTAAAATGATGTCTGTGAGGCGTTTCCGTTTAGTAGGTCATCGACAGTCTTTTGTTTCTTGGTAACGGTCTCATTAAGTCCAAGAATTTGTTCTTTGGTTGATTGATTGATCTGGGAGATCTGTTTTAGCTCATTTACTTTATTGAAATAATGGTTGAAAATAAAAAAGTTAATCAAAAGTATGGAAAGTAGGAACAGGCCTGAAAATTTAAAAAACTGGTTAAAAAATCGAACTTGACCAAAATCTGCCAAGATTGCCTTTCGTTTATCATTGAAATTTGAGATACTGGTGTCACTATTTAATATAGGTTTTAGTGCGCCTGCCAATGACAGGATCTCTTTATTTGAAACTTCTAAACCATTCACATTATATAATTCATTTTCCGTATCTGACTTCTCGATGCTTTTTATCACATTGTTCTCAATTGCGATAATAGCGTTTGAGGTTCTAACGGTATCAACTTTTAGAAACGATTTTATGTTGGAAATCATGGCGTTTCCTATAGAGATATCGATAACATAAACATGGTTCCTGGCGTAGATGTCAATTAAGGAATCCAAAAATGTCTTTCGACAAATAGACACAAAATGCTGCGACCCCTCAGAAATGACCTCATAATAAAAAGCTTCCATCTGAATATTGGGAAATGCCTTATAGACTAATTTTGAGGCTTCGCTTTCATTGCTATTGATAGATTTAAATAAGACCTGATCATTGTTAACTGTTAGCACGGCATGTTGATTTCTGGAAAGTTTTTTAGATACTTCCTCAAAGGAATCAGTTTGACATAAGTCAGCCACAACTAGTTCCTTTTTAGTCCTTTTTAAGACGATGCAGTTTATTTGGTCTTTGCCATTAGTGGAGGTGTGCTCCATGCCACAGAAGCGATTTCCATACTTGAGATATGTCCAGATGTTTTGAAGCATTAATTTATGATAGTAGGTTTAATCAAGACGGTCAATTTGGCTTTTTTTGCTTCTCGCTTTCGTTTACTGAATAGCCATTTGATAATTGGAATTCTCGCTAAAAAAGGTACTCCAGACCCAGAATTGTTCTTCATCTGCTCTTCAAGGCCGCCGAGCACGACAATATCCTGATCTTTTACCCTTATAATCGAACTGAACTCACGAGAACTAATGTCTGGCGGAGCATCTTGTGAGATTCGAGCGCCAAATGTAGACTGCACAACAAAAATGTCTAAAGTAACCTGACCATCTCCAGAAACCAAAGGCTTGATGGTCAAACCCAATTCAGCATCTATTGGCACATAGTTCACGGCGGTTTGAGTCACTGGATTATCTGAACCAATAATAGCTTGCTGGGTCACAGCATAATAAGATGTTTGTCCGTTGGAAAATGTAGCCCTATGCCCATTTAAAGTTGAAAGTTTGGGGGTTGACCTGATTTTTAGATTTCCGTTACTTTCCATAGCCTTGATGGTGGCGAAAAAGTTGGGAACGACCTTCCCCAGGTTGAAAGATCCAAAACCGTCAAACCCTCCAATAACTTTATTGATGGTCTTAGCGCCTAAAGTTAAATTAGTTTCAGGGAAAATACCACCTTGAGTAGTCGTAGGTCCAGCTCCAATTCCCCAACTAACGCCTGCTTCAACAAGAGTGGTGTTGTTGACCTCAATCAACATGACTTCAATTAATATAACGGGAACAGGTTTGTCAATTCTATTGATAAAATCCTTAAATCTTTCGACATTAGTACTTGGGCCAGTCACATAAAAACTATTGAGCTCATAATCGACTGTAATATCCAAATCCTGTTTGATTTCATTCGGAAGAATGTTTATCAAGGCTTCTACCTTATTACTGAAATTATTGAAGTTTTGATTACTGTTGGTGTTAACTGGTTCCCTATTCCGATTTTGGGAATAAGAACCAATTGGGGTATTGCTTATACCGTTAAAATTATTGAAGTTATTATTCGAGTTAAAGTTTCTTCCTGCGCTCCTGCTACTTGAGCCCCCGCCTGCTGGATCAGACAACAATTCCACAGAACGATGTTGAAGATGTATGATGGCCACCTTACGAACGCTCAATTGATTCTCTGTCCCGAAGAAATAAATATTGTTTTCTTTTTTAAATGTAAAACGTTTTGAAAAATTTGCTTGATTTAGGTTGTTTAGGTTTTCATTGCTTTGGGTATTAGTGTTTGAAATCGTTTGGGACTGCACTTCAAATAGATGAGATAAAAGTTCATCAAACGTAATGGATTTCGCCGTGAATGTTGCGGTGCCTGCTTCATCCAAAGGCGTGGCAGTAAATATGTCGATATTAAGTTCATTACCGATATCGTTGATAATATCTGCGATAGGCGTGTTCACAAAATCAACTTCCAGAAGCTGTTGTTCAGGCACTTTTATCTTAAAAAAGAAATTTGAGTTTCTGCGTCGCGTTGGTCTTTGGCTTGTGAGCTCTGTATTTGGGTTGTTTGTTGATGATATCGCTGTAGGTGTGTTGTCCTCAAACACAAAAAAACCGTCCTTTGATTTTTCCATATATAGGTTGTTCGCAAAAGCGAGGTTGTCCATTGCGGTTTCAAAGGGAGTATCATTTATATAGACGGTGATTAATCTATTTTCTAAACCAGGGGAAAACACAATATTTTTCGCTGATTCATCCATGATTTTTTTAAATACGTCATAAAGTTTGTCTTCTTTTGCATCGAGTGATATCGTGTTATTCGAAGGGTCATAGGCAATGGGGATGATGCGTTGTTCAATCTTTGGTGGGGTTGGTTCATACTTTTTTATGGAAAGAATGTTACCGGTAAAGTCTATGGTCAAATCATATTCCTTACATAAAAAAATGAGAAGATCTGCCACAGTCACATTTGAAAAATTATTGGCAATGGTAACCTGGCTCAATTCTGGAGCGACGTTGATATTCACTTTATGAATGTCAGACAAAGCTAGTAGAAAATTGGCCAAGCTTATATTATTCACGCTTATTTCAGTCTTGACATTTTCGGTCAAGCCCAATGTTTCGGTAGATAAAATAGTCAGTTGATTTTTTATGGTTTCAATGCGTTGTTGCTCATTTGGGAATTGGCCTGTTTGGCCAAACAATAAGCTAAAACTCAGTAAAAATAAAAGGTATAGTATGTTTTTCATCAATTGCTGCTAAAGCAGTTTTTTTGTCTCATTGGTTATCAATCGCTCAATAGAGCATAAACTTCATCGATGGAAGTAATGCCTTCTTCAATCATACTCACGGCGTTGCTCCTTAAAGTTGAAACATTATGTTCTTCCAAATACGAATCTACCTCAAGGTCATTTTCTTTTATATGTTGAACTAATATCTTGGTAATTGGAATGATTTCATAAATTGCTTTTCGTCCCTGATATCCCGTATGGTGGCAAGCATTGCAGCCAGTGGCCAAAAAGTGTGACTTTAAATGCTTTGGGATTTCAAAATTTGACGGAAAAAGTTCTTTGGTAATGGTACTTTTCTGCTTGCAATGAACGCATAGTTTACGAACCAAACGTTGCGCCACACTAACATTCAAGGTGCTGGCAATTAAAAATGAAGGGATGCCCATATCAATCAATCTGGAAATGGTTGCCCAAGCTGAATTTGTGTGTATAGTGGATAACACCAAATGGCCTGTCAAAGCTGCACGAATGGCCATGTTTGCTGTCTTGGCATCACGTATCTCTCCAACCATAATGATGTCTGGGTCTTGCCGCAAGAATGTTCTGAGTGTACTTGAGAAATCCAATCCAATATTTTCCTTAAGCTGAACTTGATTGACGCCTTCCAAAGTATATTCAATTGGATCTTCAATGGTTAAGATATTAGTGTCGTCGTTATTCAGTAGTTTTAAAGTGGCATATAAGGTGGTTGTTTTTCCTGAACCTGTTGGTCCAGAAATTAAAATGATGCCGTTGGGTTTTCTAACGGTTTCTTTATATGTTCTAAGCTCCGATTCTGTAAAACCCAATGCATCTAGGTCAATGTGGGTAGCATCCTTGCTCAAGATACGCAATACCATTTTTTCTCCATGCAGGGTGGGTAGGGAAGAGACCCGGATGTCAAATTCGTTTTTTACAGTCTTTACGGTAATCCGTCCGTCCTGAGGAAGACGTTTTTCTGAAATATCGAGTCCAGCCTGAATTTTGAGTTTGTTGACGATGACAGGATATTCATGGAGCGCAATTATGAACTGCTCCTTTAGCTTACCATCCATGCGAAATCGAACGCGGCATTTGTGCTCGTAGGGTTCAAAGTGAATGTCACTACTACCAATATCTTTAGCGGTCATTAATAATTTGTCAAGAAAATCACTCGAGTAATGTAAATTTTCAGACTGAATATTTTTACTTTTTCTGAAGTTGACACTTAAATAATTTTGAATATTTTCTGATGTGTCCTCAATCAATTCGATGTCCGTATTTAAAACAACACGTAACTCTTGCTGCAATCCTTCTGAAACCTTATCAGATTTAAACGCAATGGTTCCGTTGTGTGATTCTATGGGTACAATTCTATAGTGATGTGCCTGTTCACTGCTTAAAAGTTGCAATAAATTTGTCGGTATTTGGAAATCCTCAGTCATATTAAACGGTATAAAGATTTGTTAGGATTCCTGACCAACTGGCCAAATAGCTTAAGGCAAAAAAAAAGCTTAAATAGCCCGCTAAAGGCACGGTCTCGAATTTAGAACTTGACTTGAAAAACAAGTGTAGCAGCAAAGAAAATATAAGACCAAAAACAAATAAAATAAAAAAGGAAATACTCGAAAAGGTAAATGCCAATGCGAAAAAAAGTAACCCATCGCCTAATCCAAAAGTTTTGGACAGTGCCGTTTTAAGTTTAAGCTTAGCGTAAATAAATACGGTCAATAATAGCAAGATAATGAGTGAAACATTGAGGATTATAGTTGTAAGGAATAGCGTTTCAAACATGTTAGAGTACATTAAAAATGCAGAGGAAACCGCAATAATTGGAAATAAGAACCAAAATACTTTGCGTTCTTTTAGGTCTTGATAAAAAACCAGTGTAAAACTAGCAATCAAGACTATTTTAATAAATAATGCCAAAGTCAATCCTTTACGATTTGTTTGGGAGCGCCATTCTCATCAATTTCCCAAACATTAAAAATGCCATCACCATCAAAATCGGTAATTGCTGTCGCTCTTGCTTTGAAGCTGTTATTTGTAGCGCTCAAAATCTCATAGGCATAATTTGATCTTCCATTATTATTGACCGTCTTAGGCGCCTCAAAGTCGATATCACTTAAATCCATCGAGTATTTTGAATACATATACCTGTAGGTGGTTTGAGAATTATAAATATGGCTCAATTGCAATTGTGCCTCTGTACTTTTGGCCTTGCTAATTAAAGGCATTAAGTTGGGGAGTGCCAACAGCAATAGAATACCAATGATGACGAGAACCACTAAGATCTCTTGAAGGTTATATGCGGGTAGTTTTTTCATAATTATTCAAATAAACAATCTTTATAGATCAATTTTAAAATTTCAGCCTTAAAAAACATAAGGTGTTACCTTGCAATTTGTAATGTTTTTGATATAAGGGCTATATGAATCCCTTTTTTTTAGCTGCTATTATTAACTCTGAATCGTCCTTGCCTTTGGTTTCGAACAAGCCTTTTAAGTAACGTTTTCGACTTTCTACACCTCCTATTGATAGGGGTAGGCATTTAATGAGATCTTTTGTTTTGGTACCTTTCGCTAATTCATAGAGTAAAAGTTTATCATTTTTATTGAGCACGATGTCACTTGACATCTTTTTTCTCAAAAGATTTAAAACCGTGGGACTGTAAAAGGGGTAGTTGGTCAACACACTTGTAAGTGCGTTAGAAACCATCTGAGAACCTACATCGCCCTTAAATAGCAATCCATCAGGATTCAAGTTTTGGAGCAATTTACCTAAGAGTAAGGCATCATAATGCCCTGTAATAATAATGATCTTGGTGGCTTCATGTTTTGATTTAATTAACTTGGCGAGATCTTCGCCACATTTATATTTGCCATCTTTTGAGGCTGGTAATCTAATGTCCAAAAAAGCGATATCATACTCTTTTTTATTAATTAATACCAATGCAGATTCACAGCCAAGCGCCGAATCTACAGTAAATTCGTGGCCTTTATTTTGGAACTCATAGGCTTTAATAGAGTTGCGATAACTTTCAACAATAATAGGATGGTCGTCTACAAGTAAAACACGCGTTAGTTTCATTGGGCAAGTAGTTTGGGGTTAGTATTGTTTGAGGGCATATTGATTTTTAGTAGTGTTGTGATCACGAGTTTCCAAAACATGAAAAACTTAGCTATTATACGGTATTTAATGCGGTTTTACATTTTATGAAATTAATCGTAGCCTTACCGTATAATTGCTTTTGGGTTAACCCTGCATCACATAATTGACTGTTTACATGAGTTTATTGTAATAGAATTTAGTGCACATGGCCTATTTTGTTTAAAAGTTCATGTTAATATTTTAACAAAATGATTGAGTTCATCAAATATATTTGATCATTGACATAAAATCAAATTTTTGACCTTTAATATTTTAAGGTGAAGCCTTACAAACTGTAAGGTGCTTTTTTGGCAAATATTTAACTTTTATAAATAGATTTGGCTCAGAACTGAATTAATCAACGCCTATCTATTGTCTATGAATAAAATATCTTTAACCTTAGCGCTCCTTGCGCTGATAACGAGCATTTCATCTTTTTTTTATTTCAATTCCCATTCAAATCAGGTCTATGTAGATGTCAACAAGTTGTTGGAGGGCTATAAGAGAACCAAAGTGGTAAGAGCTGATTTTGATGCTACAGCAAAAACGCTTAATGCCAATGTAGACAGTTTGATGACCAATTGGCAAACTGAATTAAAACTCTACGAGAAGGAACGTTCCAAAATGTCTGATAAAGAATTGGAACTAAAACAGGAGCTCTTAGGTAATAAGCAACAACAGATTAACAATTACCAACAGGCGATTCAAAAACAGATAGATGAATCGGATAAAAAATCTACACAGACCGTTATCAATGACATCAATGACTATGTTAAGGAGTATGGTAAGAGGAACGATTATGACATCATTTTTGGAGCCAGTGGTAGCGGGAGCATTATGTATGCAAGCGAGAAAGCAGATTTAACGGAAAAGGTTTTAGAGGGTTTAAACACAGAGTTTGATGGTAAATAAAGCCTTTTTTTTAATAATGGTAATTGCCATACTGGCGATGCATTGTGGGTGCCAATCGAGCATTTACGATAATGAAGAATCCTTGTTGAACTATTTAAAAGTGGAATCTAATGGTTATGTGCAACATAAAACGGTTAATGGTGTTGATTTCACTTTGATGTATAGACCCACCGATCTTTTGGTAAAACAGGAGATGGGAGGGATGGAATCGACTGAAAGCATAGAGAGTTTACGAAAACGATATGATAAATTTCTTTATTTCAACTTGAGTATGAGTAGAAATAACAGTGAACTACTAAATACAGAGCCTAAAAACAAGAATCAATTCACTGCTATGGTAAACCAGTTAGTATTTGGAATGGAAGAAAAAGTGTATCTATATACACAGAAAAAAGATACTATTGCCCTAGCTGACTATATATACCCGCGAATGTACGGTATGACCAATGCTACCACTATTATGTTCATTTATCCAAAAAGCGAAGAGCTTTTAAAACAAGAGTATTTAACTTTTGTTATTCAGGATTTAGGTCTTTATACAGGTGAAGTGAAGTTCAAGACTGAACTGGATTTAATTATAAACCAGCCGAAATTATCATTTAAAGATTAAATAAAATGAGTATTAGAAAAGGATCAAATTTAATAATGCTTTTTATACTTATCGCTGCGTTTAGTGCAAATTATAGCCAAGCCCAAGGACCAAATTCTCCGGAAGCTTCTGGTTTTGAGCCAGTAGATGCAACTGATATGGTTAATTTGGCTTCAGGAGACCTGTCTTATGTATTACCTCTTTTATCAGTTGATGGCTTTCCTGTAAACCTCTCTTATCATGCAGGTATTGCCATGGATATGGAGGCCTCATGGGTAGGTCTAGGGTGGTATTTGAATCCTGGTGCTATTAATAGAACTGTTACCAATACCGCCGATGATATAAGGAACGGCGTAGGAATTAATTTCACGTCATATTACAAAACAGAGGTCTATTATGGAATAAGCGTTGATGTAGGATTTCCCATTGGGGCGTCAGTAGGTGTAGGAATGAACTGGGGTGCGGGAAAAGGCATATCAGGTTCCGTAAATGCATCAGCTCATATTTTGAAAGTAGGCGATGTAGCTAATGTAGGTGCTGGAGCATCTGCCAATACATCAGGGAACGTTTCAGTTGGTCTAGGTGCGTCCGTAAGTATCGGGAGTTTAGGAGTTGGTGCTAGTTTGTCTTATAGTTTGCAAAATCAATGGAGTGTATCAGGAAGTTTAGGAGTCGCTGTTGCTGAAAACCAATTTGTTGGAATGGGGATGTCTTCTGATGGTGGCTTTGGAGTCGGTATGTTTGCTGGGCAAACTAAAAAAGGAGTTTCTGGTTCGGCAGGAGGCGGGATGAATTCTAGTAGCTTTTCGCAAGGCGACTACAGCATTGATCAACAAAGTACTGCCGTAGCGTTGCCTCTTCATGTCATTGGAATTCCAATAACTTTAGGTTTCAGTAAATCTAAGGTAAAATATTCTCTAAGAAAGGGGTTTGTTAATAGAGAATGGGGCGCATTATATGCAGGTAATTTCAACGAAATGACGGCAGGAACAAACCAATCGGGTAATAGAAACGGTTTGAATGATTATCAAAAAAGAACCAATAGTTTTGATGTCTATTCGACAAGACTTCCTCAGCCTGAGGAGGAATTTGTTGGTGATTATTCAAAAACTATCGAAAACATTAATTTCACTTACGTAGGGTATGATAACTATAGTGTCAATACCCAAGGGCTAAGCGGTGTTATGTCTCCAAGACTTTTTCAAAATATCCCCGTCTTTGGAAAAGGAGAAAGAACAACAAATGAGAGTGGGAAGGACATACATGTCTTTTGGCATAAAGGGTCGTCTTCTAATTCCGCTCAAAGAAATTTTGGAGGAGGTAATAATGAATTGCATTTTTATTTTGACGGACAGTTAACTAGTAGGGAGGTTGTGAGACCAAGTGAATTTAATAGCGCTTCCGGTTCAAACCTTAATAGCTTTCTCAAAAATGGAGGATTGGATTTAAGTAAATCTTTTACTAATCAGAACCTTTACAATAGAGCAAAAACTCCAAACTATATCGAGGTGTTCACAAATGCCCAGATAGCATCAGGTTATGCAACAACAAGAGGTCTTATAACTCCTAACAACCAGAATGACCTCGATCGAAACAATCCATCAAAATTTGATCCAGATGGTATTGGTGCTTATAAAATTACCTCAACAGATGGTAAAACCTATCATTTTTCTTTGCCTGTATATCATTTTGAACAAATTCATCGGAATCTTATAGAAACGGATGAATATCCTCAAGGTAACGCTACCAATGTCCAAGAAAGAAGACAGTATTCAAGGTATGCGACTCATTGGTTGTTGACAGCAATCACAGGTTCTGATTATATAGATAACAACAACAACAAGAAGATAGATACAAATGATTATGGATATTGGGTGGAGTTGGAATATGGTAAGTGGAGTGATGGATACGTTTGGAGAACTCCTTTTGAGGATAACGTAAGAGACTACAATACTAATTTATTTAGTGATATTGAAGAGAAAGATAAAGGGTATTATCAGTTTGGAAGAAAACAGCTATACTATCTTGATAAAATAAAGACTAGAAGGAAGACAGCAATTTTTATTAAAGATATTAGATATGATGCGGTTGGTAAAGATTTACATTTTGGCATGCACAATGATAGTAATCCTATATGCCAATTTAACCCTTCTGCATGCGAATCACCTTATTACCAAACGTCAGATAATAGAGATGGAACATTAAAGACAACTGGGGGTAACTCTGGAATGAATAATACTGATAATATTTATGTTCGTGAAAGCGGTGTTAATTATAAAAGAGAATATAGTTTAAAACTAAGTAAGATTGTATTACTCCAAACTGAAAAGGCAGAGGAGTTAAATAAAAATAACGCAGGTAGTCTTGGTGGCGCATTGCCTTCAAATTTAAATTATACAAGGAATGATGTTTGTAGTCCTGGATGGGAATCTCCATATTTCATTGACGAATATGGTTCCAATTATGAATATGAAATACATCGAGAGTCTCACGTATTCGATATAAATGATGTGTCTCAAAGCTTTCTAAATCAACATGCTCTCAGGGTAATTGAATTTGATTATGATTATGGCTTAGCAAAAAAATCAGCTTCATCTATGGAGTTACCGCCAAATCTGACTTCAGGGCATCAAGGAAGGCTAACACTGAATAAGGTTTATTTCAAAGGTCGTGGTGGTGCGTATTATATGCCTCCTTATAAATTTAACTATTTTTTGAAAGACATGCCTAATGTTTCTCTGGCTGGCATTTCTGAAAATTCAAGTTCGGCTATCGATTATGTTAGAAACAAGAGAGAGGCAGTTGATAATTGGGGGTTTTTAAAAAATAACTATAATGGTGTGGAACGAATAAAGGGGTGGAGCCTCAAAGAAATTTCTACTCCAACGGGAGCTAAGATTCAAATTGACTATGAAGAGGATGATTATTGGATCGAGGCCTTTGGAAGGCGCTACTGGCAAAATAGCTTGAAAATTCATACAAGAAAACTACCTAGTGGAGACGCTGAAATTACAATAACAAATCAGGATGGAATTCCAACAAATGCTATGGTAGAAGACTTCAGCGATTATTTCATTGTTGGGGAGAGAGTGTTTTTTGATTATTGGGCTGCTAGAAGAAAGAAAAAAAATATTTTATCAGATAATGATTGGGGAGGGATCAATATTAAAAATAATGACTACGTTATCGTTCATAGTGCCAATCAGAATCAAGTTGTACTAAGAACTCAAAATAATACATCCTGGAATGTTGGACAGGATATGTCTAGAGCTAGAAACAGATGGTTCTGCAAAGCTAGTGGATGTGGATCGAACGTGTTTTATCCAGGAATTAGGGGCTTTATTCCTTCAGCTGACCGAGCTAGGATGGATCATCATACTATGCTGTACAAACTTTTGGCAAATAGGGTTCCAGAGGATGAAACAGGCGGAGGATTAAGAGTTAAAAAACTAAAAACTACAGATATTTCCTCAAATACAAATTATTGGGTGGAGTATGATTATAATTATCCAATGGGTCATCTAAGAGAAGGGCTTTCATCTGGGATTACCTCCTACACACCTGTTAATGGATTGAAATATGTACCATATCAATCAGAGGTTCCAGCTCCTGGAGTAATGTACGAGTACGTAACTATGACGGAAAAGACTCAAAATGGCGAATTTGACTCTCAAACAAGATATAGGCATCATGTCTTAAAGCCAATTCATGATATTTTTAATCCAAATATTGAAATGGCAGCTTTAGAAGCAGATGCTAGAGGTGAGGACGATATTTTTTGGGCTTCAGTTGAAGATAACTTTGGAGGGTTGGATGGTGCAGGCTTAAAAAAAGTCGCTGCAAAAAAAATTGATATTAATGTAAATACAGCTCTAATTGGTCAAATTAAGTCCATTGAAAATCTAAATGATGAAGGTCACATACTTTTCAAAACAGAAAATGAGTATATCAATGGTGCCATTTTGACAGGTGAAAAAACAAACAATTTATTCGATATTAATGGTAATAATATTGGTAATTATAATGATGCAGAACTAAACAAAGGGTATGTCAAAGAATCCTTCAACTCTATGAAAACCATATTTCAAACGGACACTGATGGCCTAAACGTAGTTGATGTAGAAACTAAACGCCTGTTAAGTATTTCATCAAAAACAGAATATAATAATATGATCAAGAGAGTTGTCTCTCATTCCAATAATCTTGTTTCCTCTGTAGAGTATTCTAATATAGATCCATGGCTAAGCAGTTTTAGGGAAAGTACGACCAAAACGGCGGACGGTACTTTAAAGAGGGATGTTAGAATACCGGCGTATAATTTTTACGATGGTCAAAACCCAGGACGTATGTCATCCAAGATCTTGGACTACTCTAATAAAAATATGCTGACTCAAGAGGCAATGACAGTATCACAGATTTCATTAAATGGTGGTAGTTCATGGAAGACGGTAAATGCATCTATAAATACTTGGAATAAAGATTGGATTTATAGGGATGATTATGGCAATGAAAGTTCTGGCACTTCTGTATGGAGAATGCATAAAACTTTTGTTTGGAAGGAAGATGTTGACCCAGATGGTACTTATGCTACTAATATAAGTGAAACCAATAATTTATTTAATTGGGGTCTTGGGCAGCCAAATGATACAAGATGGCAGAATGTATCAGAGATTACAAGGTACAATCATTTTTCTAGCCCTCTAGAAACAAGAGATATTAACAACAATTTTGCAGGATCAAGGACGTCAACAGATCAATCAAAGGTATTGATTTCAGGTAATGCAAAAATGACTGAGATGTTTTTCTCAAGTGCTGAACGTATACTGAGTGGAAATCGTTTTGAAGGTGATGTCTACGGGGCTAACTTTAGAACCAATCAATTGGCGCATTCAGGTGGTTATTCAGTAACAAATACAAGCACAAGTAATAAGGTGTTTCAAGTAAACTATAATTCTAGTCAAGCATCTAATTTATTGAGACCTGGAGTCTATAAAGTTTCTTTTTGGTCTGCAGTGAAACAGGGTTACAAACAAAACGCTGTGTATTTTAATAACGTTAGAGTTGATCCGCAAGAGATAGTAAGAGCAGCATGCTGGGAGCTTAGAAATTATTATATTAAATACGAGAATGGAGCTTCGTTTAACGTTTATGTCAGAAATGCAAATTTTATAAATCAGTTTTTCGATGACTTTAGAATACATCCAGTAAGTTCAAGCGTTAATACCTACATTTATAATGATGCCACGGATGACCTAAGTTATATGTTGGATGCTAATAATATGGCGACTTCATTTAAATACGATAATGCAGGTCGCCTAATCAAATCATATAAGGAAATTCCTTATGAGACTGATAATTTTAAGGGTGGATTTAAGGTAACCGGTAAGAACAAATATAAATATGCAGCAGCAGGGGCTTCCGTGGATTCTTATTATGACGATATTAATTGGTATGGTTGTTTTGACGATGTAATAAATATAATTCACCCATGTGAATATTTGGATGATCCTAGTCAGCCAGATACTGACGGTGATGGCCTGCCAGACATTTGTGATGATGATATCGATAATGACGGTATTTTAAATGATGATGATAATTGTATCGCCACACCTAATAATGGTCAGATGGATACTGATAATGATGGTATAGGCGATAATTGTGACGATGATATTGACAATGACGGAATACTAAATGATGATGACAATTGCGTTTATACTCCTAACTCCAACCAATTAGACAGTGATTTAGATGGTGTAGGAGATGTTTGTGATGAAGTGCCATTTGATGATACGGACGGTGATGGAGTTCAGGATAATCAAGATAATTGTGTTTATACCTTCAATCCTGATCAAATAGACAGTGATAACGATGGTTTGGGTGATGCCTGCGACAATTGTCCATTTTTCGCAAACATTAATCAAGATGATCAAGACGGCGACGGCATGGGTGACATTTGCGATAACTGTATTTCTGAATTTAATCCACTTCAGTTAGATAATGATAATGATGGCATAGGTGACGTCTGTGATTTGAATGATGCTTGTGACCCACAAATTAATGATGAGACTGGGGTAATTGAGAATCCGAATTTTATTGACCAAGATGAGGACGGGGTTGGTGATTTATGTGATAATTGTCCTAATTATTTTAATCCTGATCAAATCGATGCTGATGCTGACGGTGTTGGTGATCTATGTGATAGCGGATATTATTGTGGAACCTATGATACAGATGGCGATGGAGTTGGTAACGATTGTGATAATTGTCTAAAAACTCCAAATTCTAATCAAGCAGATTTTGATGCAGATGGTATAGGTACGGCTTGCGATAATTGTCCACAAGCATTTAATCCAGATCAATTAGATAGCGATAATGATGGGATTGGTGATCTTTGTGATACTTCAAATGATTGCGGTAAATATGACACTGACGCGGATGGTGTTAATGATTTATGTGATAATTGTCCAAAGGATTCAAATTCTGGACAATATGATGTAGATAATGATGGGATTGGTAACGAATGTGATAATTGCCCTAAAACACTCAATCCAAAACAATCTGATTATGACAATGACGGAATAGGGGATGATTGTGATAATTGCCCGAAAATAAGTAACAGTAGTCAAGCGGACGAGGACGGTGATGGTGTTGGAAACGCGTGTGATAACATTAATAATTGTGAAGGAAAGGATTCAGACCAAGATGGTATTGCCGACAATTGTGACAATTGCCCTTACATTGCGAACGCTGACCAAAAAGATAGAGATGGCGATGGTGTAGGAGATAGATGCGACAATTGCATTAATACCCCCAATCCGAATCAGCTCGATACTGATAACGATAAGGAAGGAGATGTTTGCGATACAAATGATTTTGATCCTTTAAAAATAAAATCTGTAAATCAAACATGTATAGCACTTTTAGAACGGGGCTACGAAGCTGATGTGGCTGGGGGTTCAGGTAATTACACTTATGAGTGGCGTTGGATGACAAATTATAATTCTAATACTTATTCTCCATACATAAGCGGCGATCACACAATGCTTGCTCCTTATGCATTAAAATTGTGCGGTAGCGGTGATAGATACGATAAATATTGGCGTGTAGAGGTAAGGGTTACTGATCAAGCTACTGGTGAGATTGATACATTAAACGGCGGTTTAACTTTTGGAGGGTGTAATTTTTCGATTAGTAACAGTAATTGGTCTAATATTGAGGTGTCTAAATGTCACGATGAGTGCAGTGGTGCAGATTATACTTTTCACATCTATACAAAAGATCCAAACATGTCGGGTAATTTCACTTATGAATATATATACTATGATCCTATTACTGAAACAACGTCTAATTGGATTGATGTAACTGCAAGCAATGGTAGATTTTGTCCTCAAACGTATTACAGGGAATGGTCTAGTTGCCAAAGTGGCTTTGTAGAAAATATAATATTAGGTTATAGAATAACAAATTTAGCCACAGGTGAGGTGTCGGGTACAAGTGGACCAGCTTATTCTATTTATTTAGGATGTTCCGAGAATTTACCTAATCCTCAGTTAAAAGTGCCTAGGCCTTATGCGACCGATGAGAACGTTTATATTGATAATGAGACCATTATCGAGAGAGACAAACAGGGCGGCAAGATTATCTCTGTAAGGAGCATCTATGATACGATAAAGCGATAAACATGGAGAATATGCGCACGATACATTTCAGGATTACGATATTGTTGGCCGCACTGCTGATGTTGCCTTTAATGGCCAGCGGCCAGGAGGGCGTCCCTCTTGAGGGTGCCCCTTTGCTCTGGGGCAACAAGAACCAGATCAGCAATATCGGTTTCGATTTCTCGGGCGCCACGATCTCAAAGGGCCGCAACTTCTTCAACTCTCTGAGCAAGCCCACGCAGTCCCAGAGCTGGGACATCATGACCGATAAGGTCTGGGCTAGCGCATCGCTATACGACCGCCATGGCAGGCCGGCGCTGCTGACCCTAGGTGCCCCTATCGGACACCAGTTCGGCTACTCTGGCAACTTTATGCTCAACGAGGCGAACAACAGCTATACCTATGCGGATTTTGACTTGTCGACGGCCACGATCGATGACCCTGACCAGGTGGGCAGCAATGCCCTTTTGAGGACTTATTACAGTATTAACAACAGTGACAGCCCCTATCAGGATATCACGGATTACCCGTTCTCAAGGAAAGTCTTCAGCAAGCTCAATCCAGGCAACGTACTCAGGGTAATTGGAGGCAACAAGATCGGCGGGGAGTGGAAACAGGGTTACAGTTTTACCATGCCAGCAGGCACGGAGCTTTCGGCATCGGTTGCTTTCGGTTCAGGCTATGACAGCCATGGCAATGTCACCAAGCAGGTGGTCAGGGACGTCAACGGTGTGGACACCGTTGTCTTCTCGGATACGGACGGCAATACGATTGCGGCCGCCCGCAGCGGCAATGAGCAGGGCACGCCCCAGACCTATGCCACGACCCTTGAGATCGGCGAGCTTGGCTATATCGACATCCACCTTCCCAAGGGTGCCGGCGTGTTCTCGGTATTGAACCCGAGCGCCACGGCCAGTGGCCCCCTTAAGATCTATGACCTGATTACCGAGACGCAACTGTCCCCTATAACCACAGCGTCCGCATCACGCAGCGTGCCATCGGGCTTTTACCGTATCGCTGTGAGCGACACCTATGGCTATGGTAGTAGCGATAGCGGTCCTATTACGGTCACGCACCAGGTAAATTATTATGACTATAGCCTGAACTACTTTGACAGGGCGCAGCGCCTGGTAAGTTCAAAGCAGCCCCTCAACCATCTTGAGAGCACCTTTTCCTATAACAGCCTTGGCCAGCTGCTGGAGACCACCAGCCCCGATGAGGGCACGGCAATGTTCCTGTACCGCAGTGACGGGCAGATCCGTTTCTCACAGAACAGCGAGCAGGCTCTGATCTCGGAGGTGTCCTATACCAATTACGACAACCTCGGGCGACCTGTGGAGAGCGGGGCTTTCAGATATGGCAATGCATTCGGTACGCTCTCGGCCTACGTCGATGTAGCGGTACTGGGAAGCTGGGCGGGGAACTTCAGCGACAACCATTATACCGTGTACGATATGCCGGGTTCTGGCCTTGAGGAGAAGCTAAAGAACTGTGGCCTCCCGGCGCGGGATTATGCGCAGACCTTCGTTGCTGGCAACGTCTCGAAGACCTCCACGGGCAATCCCTGGACCACGACAACATGGTACAGTTATGACGTGTTTGGCCGTGTCAGGTGGATAGTTCAGGATATCCCCGGTCTTTCCTGCCTAAAGACCATAGACTATGTCTACGACCCGGTCAACGGTCAGGTACTGGAGGTGGACTACCAACGCCACAGCCGCTCTGAGCGCTTTGTGCACCATTATAGATACGATGATGCAGGTCGGCTCGGCCAGGTTCGCACCTCTACCGACGGGGCGGCACAGGAGCTACAGGCGACCTACAGGTACAACGAGTCTGGCAGTCTCAGGCGTACGGAGCTTGCCGGCAACCTGCAGGGGATCGATTACGTCTACAACCTCAATGGGCAGCTGAAGGCCATCAACCACCCCTCGCTGAGCGTTGGCAATGATCCCGGTGGGGACGGCGGCGGCAACGGTTTCCTGACGGATGTCTTCGGCCTTGCCATAGACTACCACAACGGGGACTACCAGAGGCCCGGTACCCTTACCCCGATCGCCCGTCAGACCAATACGGGCAACGAGCAGTACAACGGCAACATCAAGGCGCTGCACTCCAGTACCCAGGGGTTCTCCTCCCGGGACGAGTTCAACACCTATATGTACGGCTATGACAAGAACAACTGGCTCTCCACGGCAAACTTCGGTGCCAGTGACCAGGTATCGATCGGCGGGGGGCAGTACCAGAACAACTTCACAGCAGACTCCAACCAGGACTACAGCGTGAGCAATCTGTCTTATGATGCCAACGGGAACATCCAGGGCCTAAAGAGGAACGGTGTGACCAATGGTTCTGGCACCAATGATATGGACGACTTTACCTACCACTACGACGGTAGCAACAAGCTTCAGCACGTTGGGGACACTGGTGACAATATCGACCCTGACCGTTATGACGACTTAAGGGACCAGACCAACAACGGTCTCCCTAATTATACGTACAATGACATAGGGCAGCTCACTGTTGACGTTGAGGGACGTATGCTCTACGAGTACAACAGCTCTGGCCTGGTGAAGCGGATCCATACCTTTTCCAATACAGTGGGGGCTGGCAATGGCCAGTTCACTCTCTACGAGCAAGACTACGGTAACGTGACCGATACCGAGCTCCTCTACTGGAGCGAGGACAGTGGCACGGCCAGTATCAACTATTCCGGGGTTTATGACATAAAAAAGTTGGATTGCCCCAGCCTGTCGGTACAGTACGGCAGGAGCCTTCATCTCAGGCTCAACGGGAACAGGAGGGCCAGAAGGGACTTCAACGTGATCCCTGGGGTTGGACATGAGCTTGACCTTGACGTGATCGCCTTTGAGAATGATGCCACCGGCTTCAAGATCACGATATACGACAAGGGCGGCACCCTTCCCATTGCAACTTCGAGCTATAACACCGCCCTTGCCCCGATCAACGATCCCGACCACACTGGCTCGCGATGCAGCCTTTATTACGACCGTGACGTGACCCTTGGCTTTACACCTCTCACCTCTATGGTACGCTTTGAGATCGAGCTCTACACAAACGCGCCATCCCGGGACACGCATGTATTCCTGGACAATATCCAGATAGCCCTTGGGGTGGAGCCGAAGCTGGCCCTCTATTACAATGACAGGGGGCAGCGGGTTAGGAAGGAAGCCTATGTAAACGGTAGCCCAAAGACCAATACCTATTACGTCAGGGATGTCGGTGGAAGCACCGTGGCGATCTACAGCAGGGTAGTTGAAAGCGCGCAAAGGGGAGAGGTCCCAGAGGAGCACCCGGTCTATGGCAGTAGTAGGATCGGCGTGTTCTATCGTGACCAACGGGATACCGACAAGGGCACCTACGCCTACCAGATTACCGACCACCTTGGCAACGTGCGCGCGGTGTTGGTGAAAGATGGCCAGAATGCGCTATCTTTGACAAACCAGACCGATTACTATCCCGGCGGGATGGCAATGCCTAATAGAAATATCGTTGGAGATTATAGGTATGATTACCAAGGACAGGAACTTGACCAAGAGACTGGAAAAGTTGCATTCGAGCTTCGATTATACGATCCAAGAATAAACAGATGGCTTACTACTGACCCTTATGGACAATATCATAGTCCTTATGTAGGAATGGGGAATGATTGGATTAACGGAATAGACCCAGATGGTGGTTGGAAAACCAAATGGGGAAGATTTTGGGGTTGGGTCGGAAATGGATTCAAAGGAGAATTTTACAATAGTGATGTAGCTACTGGACAGGGCAAATATGGTTTAGCTTTTGATTACGGTGGTGGTTCAGGCGAAGGAGAGCTTACAGGTTCTTTTATGGCAGTGAGCGGAGCTGACCTTGATTCGTGGAATGGAAATCAAGCATTAAATAATTGGAGATTTACAGAAGATGGAAGTGGGTACGATATAGCTGTAATCGTGCAGAAACAACATAATTTCTTTGGCAGTATAGAGAACAGCTTAAATAATTCAGATTCTGCCCTTTCGAGTGTTGGTTCAATGGGGTATAATATGGTTGATGATGTGTATTCTTTTGGAACTCATTTTTCTTTATTAAGTCCAAACGGACCAAGGCATTTAAATGGGAATGGTATTGTAAGAGGTAGTTCGGAAGGAATAGATACAGGAATAAATGGAATGTTAACTATAGCTACATTTGGTAGGCTTAAAAAGCCTACTATGAATATGGGACAGTTTAATGCTGAATATAAAGGTGTTTTAACTAGAACTATTAAGTCCTCTAAAATTAAAGGTATAATTCTAAAAAATATGAATAGACTGAATAAGTATTGGGGAAGACAAGTAATAGCCCCTAACCTAAAAACAGTTAAAGGTGTTTCTGAATCTATATTTGGTGCAGAATGATAAATTTTGATAATATATATTTAGTAATTTTATATTTTATTTTTGGTCTACCTGGAGCTATTATTAGGTTTACTTATTTGAATATAATAACGATGTTTAAAATTAATGGGAATGTTAATTTTAAGAAACTATGGTCTAAAGATGAAATTATGGAAATATTTTTACATCCTTATAATTTATTAATTGGACTTCTTTTATTTATAGCTATTTTGATTATAAGTTAAGAGAGTCTAAATAATAAAAACCTTTATCCAAACGTCAAATGAATTTAAGCTACCGATTAGGTAGCTTTTTCATTTTTAAATACTACCCAATTTAATTTTAGTAATCATTGCGTCAAGCGCAAATAAAATATGTTCTTGTTCTTTTTTAGAGAACGAGGCAATGTCGTTTAATCGTTTGAGCATAGAAGAATCTTTAAGAATATTAGAATTTTCTGTTTCCCCAAGTAAATAACCAACATTAGTATCAAGAGCTTCTGCCAGTTTTTTAACTACGTCAATAGTTGGTTTAACTTCATCACGCTCATACTTACCAATAATAGAATGATTGGTGCTTAATAATTTAGCTAAAGCCGATTGAGAAAGTTTTTTAGCATCTCTACACTCACGTAATTTTTTTCCAAAACTCTGCATAATAAAGTCAAATATGGTATTAAAAAGCAGTTAAATAACTGTATTTGCAAATATACCGTTCATAAATGATATAAAAAAGTAATAAATATTTTGTAAAATTAGTCATAAGTAGTAATTTTGGGTCATAAATGAACGGATAAACTTTTTTATGAAACTTCAAACAGACAGCACAGACCAATTAATCTACGAGAACGATTTACTGCAATTAACAGTTTTAGGAGGTATAAAGTTAGAAGGTCTTGACAGAATGCGAAGCACTTTAAAAGTACAATTACAAGAAAGTAGCAGACCACCAGTAAGACATAACCTCGATTTATACAACGATACACAATTAGAGAAGTTTATTAGAAAATGTGCAGAACGTTTAGAAATAGGAACATCAATAATATCAGCTTCATTATCAGAACTCACGGAAGAACTGGAAAAGTACAGACTTCAAGAAATAAAAACCAAAGAAGAAAACCTAAAACCAAAATTTAAAAAACTCAATCTTGGAGAAATCGAAGAAGCAGAAACCTTTTTAAAGCAAACCGATTTACTAACTAAAACAAATGAACTCATTGGAAAGTCTGGAGTAATTGGAGAAGAAATAAACCGATTATTAATGTATATCATATTTACAAGCAGAAAAAGAGAACAACCGTTACACGTTATTGGCTTGGGAAGTTCTGGAACAGGAAAAACACATTTACAAGAAAAAGTAGGCGAACTTATTCCAGAAGAAGAACGTGTAAGTATTACTACTCTATCTGAAAATGCCTTTTACTACTTCGGTAAACAAGAACTTAAAAACAAAGTCATATTAATAGAAGATTTAGACGGAGCAGAAAATGCACTCTATCCATTACGAGAATTACAAACTAAAAAAAGAATAGTAAAAACCATTGCAAGCAAGAATACCAAAGGCGAAACCCAAACAAAATATTTAGTCGTTGAAGGTCCTGTTTGTGTTGCAGGTTGTACTACCAAAGAACATATTTACGAAGATAATGCCAATAGAAGTTTTTTAATTTATCTTGATGAAAGCACGATACAGGACGAGAAAATAATGCAATATCAACGTCAATTATCTGCTGGCGAAATCAATACCTACGAACAAAAAGAAATACAAGAGTTTTTACAGAATACACAACGAGTTTTAAAACCAATTACTATTAGAAATCCTTTTGCTAATAAACTCAATCTTCCGCAATCTGTATTTAAACCGAGAAGAACCAACAACCATTATTTACAATTTATAGAAGCCATTACATTTTACTATCAATACCAACGAGAGCAACAAACAGATAAGGAAACAGGAGAAATATATATTGAAACCACATTAGAGGATATTGAAAATGCAAATAGGCTTTTAAAGGAAGTATTACTTCGTAAAAGTGATGAACTAACAGGAAGTTGCAGAAACTATTTAGAAACACTTAAAACGTACTTAAAAGCTAAAAAGAAAAAGGAATTTACAGGATTAGAAATTAGAACACAATTACGCATTAAAGAAAGCACTTTACGTAACTATCACAAGCATTTACAACTATTAGGCTACATAAAACGAAACACCAATAAAAAGACAAGAAGTTACACGTTTGAACTGGTTATATCTAAAGATTACGAAACACTACAAAAGGATATACAAACCGCATTAGATAAGGCTTTACAGAATATTAAGAAGAAATAAGTCGCAAAGCGCAATTAAAACGCAAGTACTCTTTTTGCGAAATAGTAATCACAAAATCAATTACTTAAGTGTAAGTCGCAACAAATCTAAAAAATGGATAAGTGCAATGAAAAAACTAATACTTAAAAACGAGAGCTTTCAATATATCGAGAAATCATTTAGAGAATGGTTAGATATTTTAGGATATGCAGAAAGTACGGTTTACAATCTTCCCAATCACATACGAGAATTATTTTACTACCTCGAACAGAACAATATTAATAACATCAATCAATTAGATAATCAAATCATAAAAGACCATTACAACAACTTGAAATTACGAAGTAATGATAGAAAAGGCGGAGCATTAAGCAATGGCAGTTTAAACAAACAATTACAAGCACTTTACAAGTTCACAGAGTATTTACGGCAAAGTGGTAGAATGATTTTACCAACCTTAAATATTGATTGGGAAAATGATGATACTAAACATATAGAAATACTAACTACAGAAGAAATACAACAACTTTATAAAGCTACACAACACTATCCCAAGAATATAAAATACACAAAACCACATTACTTTTTTGAAGCGATTGCATTACGAGATTGTGCAATGTTAACTGTGTTTTATGGTTGTGGATTACGAAGAAATGAAGGTTATCATTTAACAGTCGATGATATTAATTTTGATAAACAAATCTTGCACGTTAGAAAAGGAAAAGCCAATAAAGAACGATTAGTACCATTTAATAAAACCAACTCAAAATATCTACAAGATTACGTTTATGATGGTAGAATAAATCTAATCAAAGATAAACGAGAATCAGCCTTTTTTATCAATGAAAGAGGAAAACAATTATCCTCACAAAGTATGTCTATACGTTTAAAGTTATTGCAACAAAGAACAGACGATTTACAGCTACAAGAAAAGAATGTAAGATTACACGTTTTACGTCATAGTATTGCTACACATCTACTCTCAAACGGAATGCCATTAGAAAATATCAGTAGATTTTTAGGACATAACTCTTTAGAATCTACACAAGTTTATACTCATTTAGTAAATCAAGAAGATGGCAATTAAATTAGGTAAAACCAAAGATAGTAGAACACGTAAAAAGAAAGTTACAGAAGATGCAGAACTGGAATTATTACAACGTTTACAGAATGAAAAAGACCAACCCGAGTTTATCAAATATCTATTACAAAAAGGCTACAGTATTAAAAGTAGTGAACGTTATTTAAAGGATATTGAACGCTATAAAAAATGGTTAAATAAAGAGAATATTACAGAAGCAGCAGCAAGTTATAATGATATTACACATTACATACAAAGTAAAAAAGGAACTGTAAAACAAATCACGATACAAACGGTTTTAGCAAGTTTAAAGCAATATTATAACTACTTACAAGAATTAGGTTTTGTAGCAGAAAATCCAACGGTAAACGTCCAAATAAAAGGAATAAAGCGGAAAGTATTACATAACATTTTAACCAAACAAGAATTAGAGAAAATCTACTTTGATTATAAGAATTTAGAAAGTGAAAGTCTATCCAAAAAGCGAAATGAAATTATAGTAAGTTTGTTGGTTTATCAAGGTTTAAATACAAATGATATACAAAATTTAGTTATCAAAGATGTAAAATTGCGAGAAGGTAAAATCTTTATAAAAGGTAGTCGCAGAAGTAACGAAAGAACCTTAAAACTGGAAGCACATCAAATCTTGGATTTTATGGAATATCAATTAAAAACAAGAGAAACCATTTTACAGGAAACCAATAAGCAAACCGATTTATTTTTTGTTACTCAAGGAAGCAGTTTAAAATTACAGAACGTAATGCAAAAACTGATGCAACAATTACACAAACAAAACAAGCAAGTTGAAAGTGTAAAACAAATACGAGCTTCGGTAATTACTGGTTGGTTAAAAGTTTACAATCTTCGAGAAGTACAATATTTTGCAGGACATCGTTACGTTAGTTCAACTGAAAACTATCTAATAAACGACTTGGAAGATTTAAAAGAGGATATCAACAAATATCATCCAATCGCATAAATCCCACACAAAACAAAACCCAGTATTTTGCCGAAAAAGGCAAAAATCCTCTGTCTTTTGTTTTGTTCCGCTCGCCACCACTTCTATGGTTTTTACGTCACATTTTTTGTAAGCCAACGCGCAAATAGCACTTTATAACTTGCTCGTTCCTCACAATTATAAACAGCTATTGCCAACGCTCAAAAACAAAAAATCCGCCATAAAAACCATCCCAAGCTATGTTACATAATAGTAATTATAAGTTCGCTTCGCACAATTTTTAGAGTTGTTATTTTAGAAGATAAAAAATCGTCGTTATAATTGCTATTATGTAAAATATCCAACTTGCCACTGCGCTTTTTGCCACCAACTTCTGCCATTGCGCACTAGGATTGATTAATATTTACTTCGTAAGCCAACGCGCCGAATTTGCACAAAAAAATCTTCACAAAAAGACACCAAGCGAAAAAGCTTGCTTTACTTCTTTGCTTGTTTTTTTGCACAACTCGTTCCGCTTACTGTTGTGTCGCTCTTTGCCGCTAGGCAACATTTTTAAAAGCTGAAGATTGCCAACGCTCAAAAAATCCACCGCCTAAATCTTCAACTTTTAAAAACGTCAAATCTTCCTCAAATGCTAAACGTTTTAAAAGGTTGCGGAAGTTGTTGGCTGATGCGGATGAGTTCCGCAAGCTTTTAAAATGAAACAACTGAAAGGCGTTAGTATTTATAATCTTTTGAATAGAAACGAAAATGTCAATCCGAGTTCCAATGTGAGCGTCGGAAGTCAGGCGAATGGGAGTATTTTACATAATTTACATTATAACTTACAAGAGAAAAACCAATCAAATATAAACGCTTAAACTTGTATTATAATGCCAATTATGTAACATACCGAGGAAAAGGAAGCAAGGAAAACACAGAGGCTTTTGAGGTACGAGAAAACTGGGTTTTACTTGCGTGGCAATTAACAGAAAATAGTATATTGCAAGTGGATAGATGATGAAAGGAACGTTCTTTTATAAAATTTTGAAGTGAAGGTGCTTGTAAAAACGGTCAAACGCAGAAAAAAAATGCATTAGATTACTTTTCAGGCGGGATGGCAATGCCTAATAGAAATATCGTTGGAGATTATAGGTATGATTACCAAGGACAGGAACTTGACCAAGAGACTGGAAAAGTTGCATTCGAGCTTCGATTATACGATCCAAGAATAAACAGATGGCTTACTACTGACCCTTATGGACAATATCATAGTCCTTATGTAGGAATGGGGAATGATTGGATTAACGGAATAGACCCAGATGGTGGTTGGAAAACCAAATGGGGAAGATTTTGGGGTTGGGTCGGAAATGGATTCAAAGGAGAATTTTACAATAGTGATGTAGCTACTGGACAGGGCAAATATGGTTTAGCTTTTGATTACGGTGGTGGTTCAGGCGAAGGAGAGCTTACAGGTTCTTTTATGGCAGTGAGCGGAGCTGACCTTGATTCGTGGAATGGAAATCAAGCATTAAATAATTGGAGATTTACAGAAGATGGAAGTGGGTACGATATAGCTGTAATCGTGCAGAAACAACATAATTTCTTTGGCAGTATAGAGAACAGCTTAAATAATTCAGATTCTGCCCTTTCGAGTGTTGGTTCAATGGGGTATAATATGGTTGATGATGTGTATTCTTTTGGAACTCATTTTTCTTTATTAAGTCCAAACGGACCAAGGCATTTAAATGGGAATGGTATTGTAAGAGGTAGTTCGGAAGGAATAGATACAGGAATAAATGGAATGTTAACTATAGCTACATTTGGTAGGCTTAAAAAGCCTACTATGAATATGGGACAGTTTAATGCTGAATATAAAGGTGTTTTAACTAGAACTATTAAGTCCTCTAAAATTAAAGGTATAATTCTAAAAAATATGAATAGACTGAATAAGTATTGGGGAAGACAAGTAATAGCCCCTAACCTAAAAACAGTTAAAGGTGTTTCTGAATCTATATTTGGTGCAGAATGATAAATTTTGATAATATATATTTAGTAATTTTATATTTTATTTTTGGTCTACCTGGAGCTATTATTAGGTTTACTTATTTGAATATAATAACGATGTTTAAAATTAATGGGAATGTTAATTTTAAGAAACTATGGTCTAAAGATGAAATTATGGAAATATTTTTACATCCTTATAATTTATTAATTGGACTTCTTTTATTTATAGCTATTTTGATTATAAGTTAAGAGAGTCTAAATAATAAAAACCTTTATCCAAACGTCAAATGAATTTAAGCTACCGATTAGGTAGCTTTTTCATTTTTAAATACTACCCAATTTAATTTTAGTAATCATTGCGTCAAGCGCAAATAAAATATGTTCTTGTTCTTTTTTAGAGAACGAGGCAATGTCGTTTAATCGTTTGAGCATAGAAGAATCTTTAAGAATATTAGAATTTTCTGTTTCCCCAAGTAAATAACCAACATTAGTATCAAGAGCTTCTGCCAGTTTTTTAACTACGTCAATAGTTGGTTTAACTTCATCACGCTCATACTTACCAATAATAGAATGATTGGTGCTTAATAATTTAGCTAAAGCCGATTGAGAAAGTTTTTTAGCATCTCTACACTCACGTAATTTTTTTCCAAAACTCTGCATAATAAAGTCAAATATGGTATTAAAAAGCAGTTAAATAACTGTATTTGCAAATATACCGTTCATAAATGATATAAAAAAGTAATAAATATTTTGTAAAATTAGTCATAAGTAGTAATTTTGGGTCATAAATGAACGGATAAACTTTTTTATGAAACTTCAAACAGACAGCACAGACCAATTAATCTACGAGAACGATTTACTGCAATTAACAGTTTTAGGAGGTATAAAGTTAGAAGGTCTTGACAGAATGCGAAGCACTTTAAAAGTACAATTACAAGAAAGTAGCAGACCACCAGTAAGACATAACCTCGATTTATACAACGATACACAATTAGAGAAGTTTATTAGAAAATGTGCAGAACGTTTAGAAATAGGAACATCAATAATATCAGCTTCATTATCAGAACTCACGGAAGAACTGGAAAAGTACAGACTTCAAGAAATAAAAACCAAAGAAGAAAACCTAAAACCAAAATTTAAAAAACTCAATCTTGGAGAAATCGAAGAAGCAGAAACCTTTTTAAAGCAAACCGATTTACTAACTAAAACAAATGAACTCATTGGAAAGTCTGGAGTAATTGGAGAAGAAATAAACCGATTATTAATGTATATCATATTTACAAGCAGAAAAAGAGAACAACCGTTACACGTTATTGGCTTGGGAAGTTCTGGAACAGGAAAAACACATTTACAAGAAAAAGTAGGCGAACTTATTCCAGAAGAAGAACGTGTAAGTATTACTACTCTATCTGAAAATGCCTTTTACTACTTCGGTAAACAAGAACTTAAAAACAAAGTCATATTAATAGAAGATTTAGACGGAGCAGAAAATGCACTCTATCCATTACGAGAATTACAAACTAAAAAAAGAATAGTAAAAACCATTGCAAGCAAGAATACCAAAGGCGAAACCCAAACAAAATATTTAGTCGTTGAAGGTCCTGTTTGTGTTGCAGGTTGTACTACCAAAGAACATATTTACGAAGATAATGCCAATAGAAGTTTTTTAATTTATCTTGATGAAAGCACGATACAGGACGAGAAAATAATGCAATATCAACGTCAATTATCTGCTGGCGAAATCAATACCTACGAACAAAAAGAAATACAAGAGTTTTTACAGAATACACAACGAGTTTTAAAACCAATTACTATTAGAAATCCTTTTGCTAATAAACTCAATCTTCCGCAATCTGTATTTAAACCGAGAAGAACCAACAACCATTATTTACAATTTATAGAAGCCATTACATTTTACTATCAATACCAACGAGAGCAACAAACAGATAAGGAAACAGGAGAAATATATATTGAAACCACATTAGAGGATATTGAAAATGCAAATAGGCTTTTAAAGGAAGTATTACTTCGTAAAAGTGATGAACTAACAGGAAGTTGCAGAAACTATTTAGAAACACTTAAAACGTACTTAAAAGCTAAAAAGAAAAAGGAATTTACAGGATTAGAAATTAGAACACAATTACGCATTAAAGAAAGCACTTTACGTAACTATCACAAGCATTTACAACTATTAGGCTACATAAAACGAAACACCAATAAAAAGACAAGAAGTTACACGTTTGAACTGGTTATATCTAAAGATTACGAAACACTACAAAAGGATATACAAACCGCATTAGATAAGGCTTTACAGAATATTAAGAAGAAATAAGTCGCAAAGCGCAATTAAAACGCAAGTACTCTTTTTGCGAAATAGTAATCACAAAATCAATTACTTAAGTGTAAGTCGCAACAAATCTAAAAAATGGATAAGTGCAATGAAAAAACTAATACTTAAAAACGAGAGCTTTCAATATATCGAGAAATCATTTAGAGAATGGTTAGATATTTTAGGATATGCAGAAAGTACGGTTTACAATCTTCCCAATCACATACGAGAATTATTTTACTACCTCGAACAGAACAATATTAATAACATCAATCAATTAGATAATCAAATCATAAAAGACCATTACAACAACTTGAAATTACGAAGTAATGATAGAAAAGGCGGAGCATTAAGCAATGGCAGTTTAAACAAACAATTACAAGCACTTTACAAGTTCACAGAGTATTTACGGCAAAGTGGTAGAATGATTTTACCAACCTTAAATATTGATTGGGAAAATGATGATACTAAACATATAGAAATACTAACTACAGAAGAAATACAACAACTTTATAAAGCTACACAACACTATCCCAAGAATATAAAATACACAAAACCACATTACTTTTTTGAAGCGATTGCATTACGAGATTGTGCAATGTTAACTGTGTTTTATGGTTGTGGATTACGAAGAAATGAAGGTTATCATTTAACAGTCGATGATATTAATTTTGATAAACAAATCTTGCACGTTAGAAAAGGAAAAGCCAATAAAGAACGATTAGTACCATTTAATAAAACCAACTCAAAATATCTACAAGATTACGTTTATGATGGTAGAATAAATCTAATCAAAGATAAACGAGAATCAGCCTTTTTTATCAATGAAAGAGGAAAACAATTATCCTCACAAAGTATGTCTATACGTTTAAAGTTATTGCAACAAAGAACAGACGATTTACAGCTACAAGAAAAGAATGTAAGATTACACGTTTTACGTCATAGTATTGCTACACATCTACTCTCAAACGGAATGCCATTAGAAAATATCAGTAGATTTTTAGGACATAACTCTTTAGAATCTACACAAGTTTATACTCATTTAGTAAATCAAGAAGATGGCAATTAAATTAGGTAAAACCAAAGATAGTAGAACACGTAAAAAGAAAGTTACAGAAGATGCAGAACTGGAATTATTACAACGTTTACAGAATGAAAAAGACCAACCCGAGTTTATCAAATATCTATTACAAAAAGGCTACAGTATTAAAAGTAGTGAACGTTATTTAAAGGATATTGAACGCTATAAAAAATGGTTAAATAAAGAGAATATTACAGAAGCAGCAGCAAGTTATAATGATATTACACATTACATACAAAGTAAAAAAGGAACTGTAAAACAAATCACGATACAAACGGTTTTAGCAAGTTTAAAGCAATATTATAACTACTTACAAGAATTAGGTTTTGTAGCAGAAAATCCAACGGTAAACGTCCAAATAAAAGGAATAAAGCGGAAAGTATTACATAACATTTTAACCAAACAAGAATTAGAGAAAATCTACTTTGATTATAAGAATTTAGAAAGTGAAAGTCTATCCAAAAAGCGAAATGAAATTATAGTAAGTTTGTTGGTTTATCAAGGTTTAAATACAAATGATATACAAAATTTAGTTATCAAAGATGTAAAATTGCGAGAAGGTAAAATCTTTATAAAAGGTAGTCGCAGAAGTAACGAAAGAACCTTAAAACTGGAAGCACATCAAATCTTGGATTTTATGGAATATCAATTAAAAACAAGAGAAACCATTTTACAGGAAACCAATAAGCAAACCGATTTATTTTTTGTTACTCAAGGAAGCAGTTTAAAATTACAGAACGTAATGCAAAAACTGATGCAACAATTACACAAACAAAACAAGCAAGTTGAAAGTGTAAAACAAATACGAGCTTCGGTAATTACTGGTTGGTTAAAAGTTTACAATCTTCGAGAAGTACAATATTTTGCAGGACATCGTTACGTTAGTTCAACTGAAAACTATCTAATAAACGACTTGGAAGATTTAAAAGAGGATATCAACAAATATCATCCAATCGCATAAATCCCACACAAAACAAAACCCAGTATTTTGCCGAAAAAGGCAAAAATCCTCTGTCTTTTGTTTTGTTCCGCTCGCCACCACTTCTATGGTTTTTACGTCACATTTTTTGTAAGCCAACGCGCAAATAGCACTTTATAACTTGCTCGTTCCTCACAATTATAAACAGCTATTGCCAACGCTCAAAAACAAAAAATCCGCCATAAAAACCATCCCAAGCTATGTTACATAATAGTAATTATAAGTTCGCTTCGCACAATTTTTAGAGTTGTTATTTTAGAAGATAAAAAATCGTCGTTATAATTGCTATTATGTAAAATATCCAACTTGCCTCTGCGCTTTTTGCCACCAACTTCTGCCATTGCGCACTAGGATTGATTAATATTTACTTCGTAAGCCAACGCGCCGAATTTGCACAAAAAAATCTTCACAAAAAGACACCAAGCGAAAAAGCTTGCTTTACTTCTTTGCTTGTTTTTTTGCACAACTCGTTCCGCTTACTGTTGTGTCGCTCTTTGCCGCTAGGCAACATTTTTAAAAGCTGAAGATTGCCAACGCTCAAAAAATCCACCGCCTAAATCTTCAACTTTTAAAAACGTCAAATCTTCCTCAAATGCTAAACGTTTTAAAAGGTTGCGGAAGTTGTTGGCTGATGCGGATGAGTTCCGCAAGCTTTTAAAATGAAACAACTGAAAGGCGTTAGTATTTATAATCTTTTGAATAGAAACGAAAATGTCAATCCGAGTTCCAATGTGAGCGTCGGAAGTCAGGCGAATGGGAGTATTTTACATAATTTACATTATAACTTACAAGAGAAAAACCAATCAAATATAAACGCTTAAACTTGTATTATAATGCCAATTATGTAACATACCGAGGAAAAGGAAGCAAGGAAAACACAGAGGCTTTTGAGGTACGAGAAAACTGGGTTTTACTTGCGTGGCAATTAACAGAAAATAGTATATTGCAAGTGGATAGATGATGAAAGGAACGTTCTTTTATAAAATTTTGAAGTGAAGGTGCTTGTAAAAACGGTCAAACGCAGAAAAAAAATGCATTAGATTACTTTTCAGGCGGGATGGTAATGCCTAACCGTAGAATCGTAAACGGAGAACGGTATAGATACGGCTATCAAGGAGAGTACGCAGAAACTGATGAAGAAACAGGGAAACCAGCTTTTCAATTAAGAATGTATGATCCGAGAATTAACAGATGGTTAACGCCAGACCCTAAAGGTCAGTTTCATTCTCCATATTTAGCGATGGGAAATAATTGGGTAAGTTTCGTAGACCCTGATGGTGGTGAATGCTGTGGAGGAAGTGGTACTGATGATGACCCCTTTATATTAGATGAAGTTGTTATTACAGCATCAGGTAATGCAAGTGGTGTAAGTAGTGATAGTTGGACACGTTACATACCTGTTTATGGTTCAGGTGTTGATGCTTACGATTCTTTTTCAAGAGGAGATTATTGGACAGGTGCAATGCATACTGCTTTAGCTATTTCTGATGTATTTTTAGTGAAATCGTTAGTTGTTGGAGCAGGTAAATTTGTTGTTAGACAAACAGCAAAGAAAATTACTACTGAAGTAGCAGAGCAGGCTACGCGAAAATTTTGGACAAATTCAGTCAAGTTTAAGAATACTAAAGTCTTTCAAAGAGATGATATTATAGACGTAGCTTTGAAAGATGCCAGAGGAAGATCTAACCTGCAAAGAATGAAGAAAGGTATTGCCCCCATAACTCCTGATGGAAAGTCAGTTAATTTACATCATATGTTACAAAGTGAAAAGGGTGCTATAGCAGAAGTTACAGCAGCTTTTCATAAAAGTAATCATAAAATATTACATATAAATCCAAATACGATAGGTTCTGGAATAGATAGAATTAAATTTGCAGCTTTTAGAACTTCATATTGGAAGCAAAGAGCGTTAGATTTTGCTAAATAAATTTATTATGAGTATAATTAGAGTATTAAAAATAATAGAAAATAATATTGAAGAGTCTGATTTTGTTGGTAAAATTAAGGTTGATATTGTTAAGAAAACAGAAAATATTTTAGGGTTAAAGTTTCCTAAATCATATAGAATGTTCATTGAGAATTATGGTTGTGGAGATATTTTTGGAATTGAAATTTTTGGCATAATTTCGGACCCTATAACTGATGTTCAAACAATCCCTAATGTATTATGGATTACAAATGAGTTTAAAAATAAAGGGTTACCAAAAGGATATATTATAATTTCTGAAACGGGAGATGATGGTTCTTATTATACAATCAATACAAATATTAAAAATGATTGCGATGAAAACCCTATTTATTTATGGAATTCATTTAATTTAAAGGAGAGTAAAGTATATGATAGTTTTGGAGATTTTTTGTATGATTTTTTAAAAGAACACGTCTAATATGAAATCATTTGCAATTATATTATTAACTTTTTTTTCTTTTAGCTTTAACACTTCGTTTTATAGTAACTTGGAGTATGTAAAAACTGATACCCAAGAAATTTTAAAAACGTTTAAATTATATTCGGGTAGGCTATATATAAAACTTCCTTCAGAATTTGGTTTAATGAGTGAGGAAATAAAGAAAGTCAAATACCCAACAAGTGACCCAAAGGCAATTACTGTTTGTACAAATAAAGAAAGTACTATAAATATATTGTTAGAACTATCAAAAAAACCTTTAAATCAAAATAGATTACCTGTTATACTTAATCAAATACAATCAGAGTTTTCGAGAATACCAGAAATACAATTAGAGAATGCAGAGATACAATCAGTTAATGAAAAAGATATTTTAGTTGTAGAATTTATATCAGAAGCTGTAGACGGGAGAATATATAATCTCATGTTTATAACTAATATTGATGGATATACTTTTACCAGTAATTTTAATTGTACTATCGAAAATATGCCTAAATGGAAACCTATAGGGAAGCAAATTTTGAATTCATTAAAAGAGGTTTAAATGAAATCTTCTATAATTACAACACTGGTGTTGTTAATGTTTTTTTTATTAATCCGTTATATAAACAAAAGAAAAAAGTAGCAGTAAATTATCCATATACTTTTTTAGCATTAAAATCACGAATAAGAGCATCTATAGTAATATATATATGCTCTTTTTCTTTTGGAGTAAGTTTAGATACTTGCTCAATACGTTTAAGGAGTTCAGTATCTAAAACTAAATCTGTACTACCTACCAAATAGTCTAAAGACACTTTTAAAGCGTTAGCAATCTTTGTAGCCATCTCAATAGTTGGCTTTACTTCGTTACGTTCGTAACGTCCATACGCATCGCCATTAATACCAATAAGTTTACCAATATTAGCCTGCGAAAGCTTTTGTCTTTTACGCACTAATCCTAAACGTTCTCCAAAGGTCATAAATGTATGATTTAATACAAGATATTAGATTAAAGCACAAATATATAAACAAAATATGTAGTATAAAATTAAGTTGTGTTTGTTTCATTCATAAAGATATTGTAGTTTTGCTACATATATGTAGTTAAAAAATATTTTTCAACAATGACAACAAAACTTCAAACAGATAGTACAGACCAACTCATTTATAAAAACGAAATTTTACAACTCACAGTTTTAGGAGGAATAAAATTAGAAGGTTTAGACAGAATGCGAATAACTGTAAAAGTACAATTACAAGAAAGTAGCAGACCACCAGTAAGACCCCCGCTCCCGCTAGTTTACAACTAGTGGCGGTAAGAGTAAGCACAAACATAGATTAAATCACCGCTTCAAGTTCTAGTTTTGAAGCTTTGAATTTTACGTTTTCTAATGTTTTCAAGAGTTTGGACTAGTGACCTCCAAGAATGGGCATTGAGTAGTATTAATTTACCAAGTTGCTTTAAAGTAAATTGAAGTAGTTTTTGTAGTTTGGGCTTATGAGCAGAAACTATAAATTTCATAACAAATCAGGTTTGTATTTTGTGTCCTTTGCAACGGTAAATTGGATAGATGTTTTTACACGGCAGCCCTACTTTGATATATTAGGAGAAAGCGTAAAGTATTGCAGAGAAAAGAAAGAGATGGAGCTTTATTGTTAATGTTTTATGCCAAGTCATGTACATTTCATATTTCGTTCTACTAATGAGCAGCCATCTGGGTTGCTCCGGGATTTTAAGCGACATACTTCAAAGAGGGTTTTAGAAGCGATTGAGAACAACCCACAAGAAAGCAGAAAAGAATGGTTGTTATGGATGTTTGAGCGAGCGGGTAAAAAGCTTATACTGAGCAAATGCGAGTAATACAGATATTGAAGAAACAAGTCTCGTAAGTTTGAAAACAAATCCATTTTTGAGTAAAGATGTTAGCTGCAAAATTACCAAAAAATACAGCTGTTTTGGTTCATTTTTTATATATTTACTGAAACCTACTCTTCATGATTAAAACCGCATTGTGTTGCTTTATCCTTATCTTCTTTTTGAGTTGTAAAACAATACATACCAAAGGGGATAACTTTCAAAAAACATCTCTTATTATGATACTAGGTTCGCTGGGCGAACATGATGACTTTCTATTGCAAAGTGATTATAATGGTGTGGCGTTTCCAATGTATTCAAATCCTATTAAGCTAAGTGCTACTCTCGTGAATTTTGGGAAGGAAAGCGAAAACGCTTTCTTAAAAGCCCAAGAACGACAATCCAAAGAATTAGCAATAAATTTCAACGATAGCATTCAGAATAAATCACAATATGTGAAACTTCAAATTTCAGACCGTCTAGAGCTGATAACTAGTCTCAATAATTCCGATAACGAGGATGTTTTTGAGTTCATAAAAAATAATAAAGATGTTCATGCCATTACTAGTTTGGCGATTGCATTAAACCAAGAAGACTTGGATAAGATTGCCAAAACCGACGAACTGTTTTTAGAGGCTTCAGGCATAAAAACGTATAGTTTGAACCTCTACAATGATGGAAAATTTCAACAAAAAATAAATTTCAACGATGGGGTTGTATTCGCTTACCAAACCTCGAAATGCTGTTGGAAAGAAAACGATAGGCACCAAGTGGAAATCGTAGATTTGGTGGAAGGCAATGACAACTGCCCAAACGGGTCTTATACATCTGCCAAACGGGCTAAAAAGAAAATCAATTACTATAAGTTTTAGATCATGAAAAAAATCCTGTTCGTTTTAGCGATTATTTTATGCTATGGTTGTGAAGATATCATTGGAGTAGAGGATATTTCCAACACCTTGGTAATACCCTTGGCGCCTTCAAATGAGGCAGTGCTTACAGAAGACAGCGTCGTATTCTCTTGGGATGCCGTGGCAGAGGCTGAGGGGTATCGCATTCAAGTGGCCAGACCCAATTTTGAGAATGCCACGCAGATTGTTGTGGACTCCTTGGTGGGCTCAACCAGTTTTTTACAAGTCTTGGCATCTGGAGACTATGAGTGGCGCATTAGGGCAGAAAATTCAGATTACCAATCAACCTACACCACCTATAGTTTTACCATAAATAGCATAAATGATGATATTTCTTCAGATCAAGTACAACTTTTAGCCCCTGCGGAAGGACTGTCATTTACAGAAACCGAAATCATTAATTTTTCATGGGAGGCATTACCAGGGGCGAATGGCTATACCATTCAAATTGCAAGTCCGAATTTTGAATCGGCCATTGAAATTGTTGAAGATGTCAATTTAACAGCAACCTCATTTTCCGTATCTAATTTGGACGCCAATACTTACGAATGGCGGGTAAGGGCCAAAAATTCAGAATACCAAACAGCATACACTACTCAAACTTTTACGGTTGAAGAATAAAACGAAAACATATCTCCTATTAGTTGCGGTTCTTGGTGTTTGGGGCAGCATTGGCTATAAGATATGGAGTGGCATGAGTCCAGATGTCGCCGAAATTACACCGACCGAATTTGATGGGGCATTCAATCCCCAACCTATGACTACCTTAGACACATTTTCGATTCAAGATTTGGAAAGGGATCCTTTTTTAGGCACCCTATCAAGCTCGAAACGTCAAGTTCCAAAACCGAATGCCAACCAACAGCCCAAAACACCAGAAAACATCCCTACGATTGCCTATAACGGAATCTTAAGAAAACAAAGCACATCAGACCAAGTGTTTGTAGTGAGCATCAATAATCAGCAGTTTTTACTTAAAAAAGGCCAAGTTGCAGATAGCGTCAAATTGCTAAAAGGCAATGAAGACGAAATCACAATGCGATATCACAATAAAAACCTAAACATAAAACGACAATAATGCTGTGGTTGAAACTTAAGGCTGGCGCATTGCAACTCACACTTTTCATTGCAGTGGTGGTCGCTTTATTGCTGATGGCCTTTATTCTTTTGGTACATACCCACAAACGGTTTCAAGTTCAAACGGATTTCATCATAGAGACCGTTAAGAACGCCGATAGAGGAATTCAATATGCATTGAACAATACTGGTGTTTTAAGAGATTCCACCTACATCCAATGTGATGCTGACTATAAAACTCTAAAAACCTACCGGAGCTATTGGGGTGTTTTTGAAAAGATTACTTCGGTTTCGAAGATAAAAAATAATACCGTTGAAAAATATGCTTTAGTTGGTGGTCAATTGAGTAAAGCCCAAAGGCCTTCATTATATTTGAGCGATGAGCGAAAACCTTTGGTATTGGTAGGGAATACCCGGATAGAAGGTTTGGCCTATCTGCCCGAACAAGCTGTGAAATCAGGAAACATTGCAGGGCATTCTTACTATGGCTCACAGCTCATTTACGGTCAAACGAGAACGGCTTATGAGCTTCCCGATATTGACGAAGAGATGGGTGCGCATTTATCAGCTTTGGAAGACCAATCACTGAGTATTCCAGAAGACCAATTTCTGGCAATTGAACCAGGGAAGACCTATAAGAACTCGTTTTTTAGGCCTGTCCAAATTGTGTATTCAAACCAAGACATCAATCTGGGGAACCTTAAAATGACAGGAAACATAATCGTGCAATCTGAATCCAAAATTACAGTAGCCGCAACATCAGTCTTAAAGGATATTGTGCTTGTAGCTCCGGAGATTGAAATTCAGAATAAGGTCAAGGGGAACTTCCAGGCCATTGCATCAGAACGGATTGTGGTTGGCGAAAATGTAGCATTGGAGTATCCGTCGGCACTTGTGGTTAAGGAGAACGAATCTGTTAAGGATAAGATAGAACCGGCGGGTTCAGAAAAAAATGCGATCACCATTGGCGCTTATGCATCCATCAAAGGCGTACTGCTATTTTTGGGTCAGCCAAAGCCCAACAACTATGAGGTGCAATTGGGTATAGAAACAAATGCAAGCATTATCGGCGAAGTGTATTGCAATCAAAATATAGAACTCCAAGGCACGGTTTTGGGTACGGTTTATGCCAAAAATTTCATTGCGAAGCAATTCGGATCCATCTACCAGAACCATATCTATAACGGGCAGATCATTGCAACAGATTTGCCTGAAGAATTTATTGGCTTGAACTTGACTAACACCTCAGAAAAAGGCATCGTTAAATGGCTCTATTAAAAAAAATAAAAGCATCGACCTTAATGGAAACATTGGTTGCGACGGTGTTGATCGTGATTATTTTTATGCTGTCCAGCATGATACTGAATACTATTTTTTCAAGCAGTATTAAAAATAATACGCAATCAATTAGCACCTATTTGAATGAACTGCACTATTTACAAAAGCACAAAAAGATAGAATTGCCATACTACGAAGATTTTGAAAACTGGCGAATTAGCATTGTCAAATTTTCAGAAGACAATAAAAAAAGTCTTGAATTTGAAGCCGTCAACTCCGAAACAGAGAAAACGATTACGATAATAGTAGATGAAGGATAAACAAAAGATAGAGGCATTTACGCTAAGTGAGATGATTGTGGTGTTGATTTTGACGACCATTGTTGTGGGGTTGGCATTTTCTGTTCTAATTTTGGTGCAAAGGCAAATGTTGGCCATTCAAGGTAATTATCAAACCAATTTAGAATTGAATACATTGGAAACCTCGCTATGGTTGGATTTCAATCGTTATTCTAAGATAACTTATGACGAACTTGAAGATGAGCTGAAGTTCTCAACAGAATTGGATTCCATTTCCTACCGTTTTTACGATAAAAGAATCATCAAGGACAGGGACACTTTTTCTGTACACATAAAACAAAAAATATTTTTTCTGGATGCAGAAGAAAAAGAAAAAGGTAATATTGATGCCATGAAACTGGAAATGCCCGATAGCTATCAAAATAAAAAATTGTTTGTTTTCAAAACGAATGATGCCAAGCTTTATATGAACAATTAATGGGATTTCAACTTGACAATATAGCAACGACTAAAACGACCAAGGAGAAACGTCCTATGGATACCTCATTCCTGCAAAAGGAAATCACGCTTTTTGGGAGTTCATTTTCCAATAAAATCAAAGAGGATTTTTATACAGAATTGGGAGTACTTTTAAAAGCGGGCATTACCCTAAAGGACGCCTTAGAATTGATTCAAAATTCGACAAAAAAGAAGCTGCACAAAACTAAATTGGGGACTATTTCAGAAACCATTGTTTCGGGTCTATCCTTGTCTGAAGCCTTAAAAAACCAGAAAGAATTTACAGACTATGAATATTTCTCCATTAAGATAGGGGAAGAGACGGGTAGCCTTACAGAAGTCTGCATGCAGTTAGGATCATTCTTTGCCAGAAAAAATGAGCAGCGCCGAAACTTGATCAGTGCGTTGACCTACCCCATAATTATCTTAAGTACGGCAGTTTTGGTGGTTATATTCATGTTGCAGTTTGTGGTGCCCATGTTTCAGGACATATTTGAACAACAAAAAGTAGAATTACCAGCAATCACAAAGCTAATCATCGCGGCCTCTCAGTTTCTGAAAGCTTACGGTTGGGTGCTACTACTTTTATTTATAGGGCTTGTTGCTTCAAGAGCCTTCCTCAATAAGAAACCATGGTTTAAAAAAGCCAAAGATCAATTAATTCTAGAACTACCCCTTATTGGCGATTTTGTAAGGACGGTCTATCTATCCCAGTTTACTCAAGCGGTCGCCTTGTTGACTGCGTCCAAAGTTCCTGTGGTCAATAGCATACAGTTGGTAAAACAAATGATTGATTTTTATCCCCTGCAAAAAGCACTGGCACAGGTAGAGAAGGACATTCTCCAAGGAAGCTCACTAAGCGAGAGTTTAAAAGCGCATAAGCTTTTTGACGACAAGATGGTTGCCATGGTAAAGGTAGCGGAAGAGACCAACCAAAACGAATTTATCTTTGAGCGCCTCAATATGCAATACAATACCCAAGTGCAACAACGCTCCAAACTCCTTTCTACTGTAATGGAACCCTTTATCATCATGATTGTTGGGGTGTTGGTAGGGGTCATCTTGATTGCGATGTACCTGCCTATGTTTAAGTTGAGTAGTGTGTTGGGGTAATGACTTCAATTACCATAAATTCATGATGGTGTCTTCTTTAAAAATTATAAAATCATATTACATAACGGATATTTCTATGTAATCTACCTGCGCTTATTTTTGAAGGTTCATTAGCAAATTTACTCTTGAAAAATAAGGTGGAGCCTTGAAAACTGCAAGGTGTTGCCTTAGGTATTGTAAGGCGTTTTCTGTGTTTTTTTTAATATTATTTTATAGATTTGGCACAGCTATAATCGAACTGCTAACCGCTTAACAATTTGCCAATAAGATTTCCAGATAGGGGCAATTATTGTTCTTCAGGTTTGAATTGAATCTTAGTTTTTTTAGGGTTTATAGAACAGTATGAAAAGTCATTACTAAGGGGCATGCGATTGAATACAATAGGCGATTTTATGAATATTTGAAACTCCTATGACTCTATATAGTAAATGCACATAAGTCTTAACATTCGTTGAGTCGTTAAATTTGGATTATCATAGTGATCTATAGTGGTTGAGACTAGATGTTGTTCCAATGACTTTGTTGAAAACATAATCTCAAGAAAAACAGGTTTATCAAAATTTCAAATCTATGCGGCGAAAGTACTTATTATTTCAAACCTGTTCATGTAAAAATATTGGGTTTGCAAATACATGCTAAGACAAAGATAATTCGAAGTTTTAAGGGAGTCAGAAAGAGGTTAAATACCAATTATTCTCAATTGAATAATTTAAATGTTCTTCCAATAATAAACATCAAATATACAATTGAAAATGGTTTGACTCTAGTTGATGGTTGAAGTGGATTCAAATAAATTACAATATTCAATAATTGAAAGAGTAACTGTGAATTATAATAAATTCTAAGCGCACCAATATTTAAATTAAATTTAAAATGAAAAATTTTATTCTTGTCCGACAAACTTTCTCGAAAAAAAGCTTTGTGTTTCTTGTCATTATTATGCACTGTATAATGGGGTATTCCCAAATACCTCTTGGTCAAACATCAAATGAGATTGAAACTGATTTGCCTACAATTATACCACCATCCCCTACAGTTGCCACCTTAATGAGATTTGAGGAAGTACCAGTAGATCATTATACTGGTATTCCAGATATATCCGTTCCTTTATACTCGAAAAAAGTTTCAAATAATCTTAATTTCAACATTGGTTTAAGTTATAACCCTGTAGGAATTAGAGTGGCGGATCGCTCAGGGTGGACAGGAACTGGATGATCATTAAGTGCTGAAAGTGTTGTTTCAAGAACGGTTATGGATGTGCCGGATGAAATATTTTCTGTGAATAGCCCTAGCGATTATGCGGAAGGCGATGTAGGTACGTTTAGCAACGATTTTTATGATTTCTGTAATCTTGATTTTTCAAACATTTCGAATGCTAAATATGAGGCCTATAGTGAGTTTGTTTGGGAAACCGCCAATGGGAATCAGCACGCTGATAACCAGCCAGATCTTTTTCAGTTTAGTTTCTTTGGCCATACGGGTAGATTTATCATATTGAATATCAATGGCGCCCTTCAGCCAAAAATAATTTCATCAGATCAAAAAGTAATTAACATTAAGAGACTGATTTATGTTTATAAACTCAAATACCCACTGTTTTTTGAAAAACAATTTAGCTTACTCCAAATCTATTATTTGTAAAAAAAATTATTTGTCATGTATTGTTTAGGAACTGTTTATTTGTAATCACAGAATATTCCAGAATTGTTTACCATTATTTACATTTCAAATGTGCAAAATTCAATATGAATTAATATAAAAATCATGAAGACACTTTTAAACCTCATTTGGTTATTTCCGTTTTTTATTATAAACAATAATTTTGTATGCAAAAATATAAAATTAGACCCTTTACATTATCAATCAAATCAAGACCAACAAAAAAAGCTTAGTGCAACAATTGCGCACGAGTATGATAGATATGTGAGTCCCGTAAAAATTACCTATCAAGTGTATCCCTATGGTGGATCTAAAAAATACGAATACCGTTGGCGCCTAAAAGGTCAAAAATACGGGAACTATTCTAATAACACCACTTACACCTTAATTTTTGATTGTTCAATAAATGAAAGACCAGTTTCAACTATATTTTGCCAAGTTAAAGATATCGTTAGCGGTGAAATCATTAGTGTTATGACTACCCATCCAGTGGAAATATGTACAGTCAAAGTATAATGCAAAATAAGAAAATTGACCATTTATGAAATATACGATTTTTATACCAGTCTTTCTCATCATCTCTTATTGTGTTTCGGCGCAAGAAATTAGGAATAATGATCCTTTTTATCTTTCTGAAAATATAGCTTCTAGCCCTGAAGCTTCTAGTTTGGGTAGATATGGTAATATAAAGGCTTCCCCCTATAATGGAAAGGCTAACGTGTCTTTGCCCCTATATTCAATAGATTTTGAGGGTTTAAAAATACCAATACAGTTAAATTATGATACTGGAGGTGTTAGAGTAGTTCAAGAAGCTAGCTGGGTAGGGCTAAATTGGAATTTGTCCACCACCCATGGTATTTCAAGAAAGGTCTATGGTATTGATGATTTCAGTAAGCGAAACGCAAATTTATATAATACATATAATGGATACATATATAACCCCCTAGTAATGGGGTTATTGGAAGGGGCGGATAGGCCATATTTAGATATTGACGATATTTTAAATGTTCATGAAAGTTATGGTAACACTTCGGTTGCAGGCGATGGTTCTAGCTACCTAGATACTCAGCCCGACGTATTCAATGTTAGTGTATTGGGCCAATCCTATACATTCATTTTAGAGAAAAAGGGAACGGGTGATATTTTACAAACCAAAGTATTTAATAGTAATAATGTGAAAATAATATTTGACCTGCTTACAATGTCATTTGACTTGATTGACGAAAATGGGTTTAAATTTCACTTTGAAACAAACGAAGTAAATACAAATTTCTCAACAGTGTCTGAAAATACACCTCCAACCGATTATCTTGAGTCTATTGCTCTAATTTTCTCGAGAACCCATAGAGCAAATGAGTCAATAATAACTACTTGGTTATTAGACAATGTTACCTCGCCAAGAGGGCGCGTTTTAAATTTCAATTATCAAAAAGGACTGCATTTTACCTTTCCCGATTATAGTTTTGATTATAATATAAGAGGCAACGAAGCTCTTAATGGTTGGCCAAATGAACAATATAATAGCGTAAGTGGACAAAATACTTTAATTGGTCATAAAGCTAATTACAATGTCTCGTTTACTGTAATAGAAAACAATTATTTAACGTCCATAACAGGTAATTTTGGATCCGTAGAATTTCATTTGGAAAATAGACTCGATTTGAGTACTGGAAGTACAATTAACTTATTGTCACAAAACAATTTTGGAACCAAAGTGCTAACAACATCACAAAGCGGCAGTATTAGATCGTGTCATGGAACAACAACTAACTGTGGGACTAACACACCCTACTTGCCGTGGAAATTAAGCGGATTTTCCGTTAAGAATAATTCGGGGAAGAACGTATTTAATGTTGATTTTGGTCAGTCATATTTTAACAGTAATGAGATAAATAGCCCAATTAAGGAGCGTTATTTAAGGCTTAAACTGGATACTGTCACTATTAATGATCAAATTCATTCTTTTGAGTATAGCGATGTTAATTTACTGCCTGCCAAAGATAGTTATGCAGTCGATTTTTGGGGCTTTAGCAATGGTAAAATAAATAATAACACTTATAATCCAAGCTTGGGGCGATTTATAACAAAATACATAAACACGCCTTCGGGGTCAACATCAGCGCAATCATTTATGAACTTTAAAGGCGCAGATAGGAGCAGTGATTTTTTATACGGTAAACGTGGCCTTTTAAATAAGATTGTCTATCCGACAAAGGGGAGTACAGTCTTTGAGTATGAAGCACATGATGTGGTTTTAGATACTCCACCTTTATTTCAAGTAACTCAATATGTGCCTAACTCCCAAAGAATGCGTTGGACAGATATGACTGATGAATCTAAATTTGATATTACCTTCCAATATTTAAAATGTTCAAAAGATTCTAATTATAACTATTTTGAACGGGAAGGCACCCTTGAGCAGGGCAGCCCTATCATAATACCTGTCGTAATTAATGAAGTTTTTGAAGTTAGTTTTCCTTCTTTGATACAGATTAGTGGTTCTATCAATACATATACTGGATGGAACGGAATTGGCTATTGGGGTAATCGTCCGATTTTGGTTGTAGAAGAAATTAATAATGGCCAGGAATATGTTGTTTTTACTTACGGAGATGCTCCTTCCAATCAGGGAAGCCCACCGAACAACGTTTCAAAATCTATAAGTATTCCACCTGGGGAATTCAGAATTGTAAGAAGATGGGCTACTTTGCCAGCGGGAGAGGATTATAACAATTATCCACCGATTCCGGCATCTTACTTCCAACCTAACAGCTTACTCGTAAAAACATACGAAAACATAAATAATATAAGTGCCTTTTTCGAACGTTTCGAAGTAGGAGGTGCCCGTATTAAAAAAATAATCAACAAAGATGCCAATGCCCTTTTTGCTAGTGGCAAAGAATACAAATATAATTATACAGGCGCCATCGCAGGTTTGTCATCTTCGGGTGTGCTTATGGATGACCTTATTTATCATAATTCAGGGGCAGGTCTTCATTCTTTCAATCCTAGTGGTTATAATTTTAGTTTTAAGGGATACAATATGGTGGGTGGCAATACGAGTGCACAAGGCAGCCATATAGGATATTCTTTTGTGCAAGAATTTCCAATCAATAATCTAAATAATCAATTAGGACACGTTGATAGGACATACCATAATTTGAAGAACAAGTATTTTAAAGACAGCTTTTGTTTTCCATTTATGTATGACGGTATCACTAATGATAACTATGGTACAATTCATATATTTGGCTTTGATACAGGATGGTCATGTTTTGGTGGTGGAGGCATGTTTGACTGCGATGACGGTACAGGAGGAAAAGTTTATAGTAGAACGGGAGATGCCTGTGTAGAAAATACTGTTGTTTTAGGTTTACCCACACGTTTAGACTATAGTTATATAAATGGCAGCATCATAAAAGAAAGCACGTATAATCAAAATCAAAACTTACTTAAAAAAACCGAAAATTCCTATGCGCTCCTTAAAGGTGATGTCCCACTGGATTATTTTACAAGCTTCATGAATATAGGAATTCACGGTATTATTGGTCAAAATGGCGGTGTGGCAGCAACCCTTTTAAATACAACGCAAGGTCCTTGGGGCGCAGACCATCATACATATTTTCCTTATTTATTTCCACTACATCATGGGTTGGTTTCCAAATTATCGAACAGTATTAAAACAGAATTCATGAACTCCGGAGATGTCGTGTCAGAAAGCATTTTAATTTACAACAATATTACCCACCTTCCCACAATTTCAACGTCTTTACTAAATGAAACCGAAGAGGTTTCTAACCGTCTTTTTTACCCTAATGATAGTGAAGTTTACGGTAAACCTTTTATGAGTAATTTAAGAGCAGAAAATCGATTGGCAACTGTTATAAAAGCTAACAGTTATAAAGAAAATAATAAACTTTCTACTTTAGAATATTCGTATGCTAAGAACGTCAATACAGCAAATATAACTTTAGTGACTTCTATTTCAAAATCGAAGGGAGAGGCAACTTTAAAAGAAGATGTCATTTACGAAAAATACGATAATAAAGGTAATTTACTACAATACAGGCAAAAAGATGGCACTCCCATCATATATATTTGGGGTTACAACGAGCAATATCCGATTGTGAAGATAGAAAATGCGGTCTATGCACAGGTATCGGGTCAGGTAATCAATATACAGAATAAGTCCAACCTTGATGACGACAATTGCACGGATGCAGAGAATTGTGACGAGAAGAATCTAAGAACTGCCTTGAATTCCTTAAGATTGTCCCTGCCCTTGGCCATGGTAACCACCTACACCTACGATCCATTGGTCGGGCTGACCAGCATGACCGACCCCAAAGGCTATACGGTGTATTATGACTATGATGCCTTCAACCGTTTAAGACAGGCCAAGGACGCCGACGGGAAGATCCTTAGCGAAACAGAATACCATTACAGACAATAGCCAAGTGAAAACATTCAGACAGTATAAAAACAACCACAACCAAAGCCATTTTAAATGAGACACCTTCCAAAACTGACCATCATCCTGGTCTTGATGATCTATTCGGGCCGCCTGCAGGCACAAGCCTCCCAGGTATACTTTACTTTAGAGAGCACAAATGTTTCCTTTTCCGGCCAGAGCCTCAACATTGCCTCCGCCATAGTTCTACAGGGCAGCGGCCTGAGGTGGACACAAGAGAATGATGGCACTGTGAACATTACCGATTTTCAGGTCACAGGCACCTCTGGGGAATGGGACCAGGCCAGCTTTATGGGAGCTCTGACCCATACCATTGCCATGGACGGCGACCATTTGGGGACTTTTGTTCTAGAGGGCACAACCAATGGTGTAACGGCGATCCTGTCCGTTGATGTCGATGGCGCTGTGGCGCACTATACCTTTTCCATAAACTCGATCAACTTCCAACAATAGAAAAGCCATGATGCACTCACCAAAGATCAGTATCCAGAACAGGCTATTGGCGGCCTGCCTTCTACTCCTGGCCGCCTGTCAGACGGGCCATGCCCAGATCACAGGTTCCCTATCGGTAGCCCCCAATGGCCAAGGAGCCTATTCCTATACCAATGGCACAATAGTAATGTTCCCCAATTGGCAGCTTGTCGGGGGAACTTTAGTGTCGTCTTCCCAAACTGGCACAACGTATTCAGCGATTGTGCAATGGGGGGCTTTTGGGGCTGGAACGATCACCTTCAGAAACAGAACAATTATACTAGATACTGAAACAGTTACCATATTGGGAGCGAATAATGGATTGCAGGTACCAGAAATGCCCTTGGTGACCAACAACTGCAACAGTACCCGATTGACCAGAGCGAGCCCACCTGAAGGGAATGAATGGTATTGGCAAAGCACCGCAACGGGCACAAGTACGTTGGATGCCGCTCAATATAAAGATCTATCCTCTCCAGGAACCCTTTATCTGAGATCTAAATATGGCAGTGACTGGAGTACGGCTGTTGCCGTTAACTATACGGTCAGTTCGGTGAGCTGTGGGCTGAGCAACAGAAATTATATTTATACCATAATGCCAGAGATCCCGGTGACCAGTACCGGCGCTTTACAGAACAGCCAAAAGATGGAATCCGTGACCTATTTTGATGGTCTGGGCAGGGCAGAGCAAAGTCTGGGCATCAGGGCGGGCGGCAATGGCGATGATATCATCACCCATGTGGAATATGATGCCTGGGGCAGGCAGGCCAAAGAGTATCTTCCCTATGCCAACAAGAGCAATGGTGGCGCTTGGATGTACAACGCACAACCGGCAACAGAATATTTTTATAATACGTCATTATATGAAAACACTGCCAATCCCTATTCGGAAAAACTGATCGAAGCCTCCCCCTTGAACAGGGTATTGAAACAGGCGGCACCGGGGAACGACTGGGCCTTGGGCAGCGGCCATGAGATACAGTTTGGATACAGGGCCAATGCCCTCAATGAAGTGCGGTACTATGAAGTGTCGTTGAGCTTCTCGAGCGGCATATATGTCCCAACACTGACCGGCGGAACGAACCATTATGCGGCAGGCGAACTGTACGTGACGATCACCAAAGATGAAAACTGGGTCAGTGGCACTGACCACACCACGGAGGAGTTCAAGGACAAACAGGGGCGTGTCATCCTGAAACGGGCCTATAACGACGGGGCGCATGATACCTACTATGTCTATGACGTTCACGGTAATCTCACATATGTACTGCCGCCAAAAATGGAAGCATCGATTTCAACAATATCGGCCATCAACGGTCAATTAAATGAACTTGGGTATCAATATAAATATGACCACAGAAACCGGTTGGTAGAAAAGAAAATCCCCGGCAAGGGGAAGGCGGCATCATGGGAGGAAATCGTTTACAATAAACTGGATCAGCCCATATTGACACGCGACCCAAATTTAAAATTGCAGTCCAAATGGCTCTTTACCAAATATGATGCCTTTGGGCGTGTGGCCTACACGGGATTTATGAGCGGCACCAGCAGCCGGGCTGCTTTGCAGACAGCGGCCAATGGTACAGCTGCTCAATATGTCACCAAAGGTGCTGCCGCCATAACGGTGGCAGGTACAGCTCTTTATTATCCCAACAACGCTAGCGTATATCCAACATCTGGGATCACGGAACTGCACACCATCAACTATTATGACGATTATACGTTCGACAGGGACGATCTGACCCTTCCAGGTATAGCAGATGGGCAACCGGTCATAAATCACAATGATGCCAACAAGCCCCTGACCAAGGGCCTGGCCACGGGGGGCAAGGTAAGGGTATTGGGCACCTCCAGTTGGATAACGACCTTGACAGGTTATGATGTCAAGGGAAGGCCAATCTACAGCGTCAGTAAGAACAGCTATCTGTCAACGACAGAAACGGCGACAAGCAAACTGGACTTTGTGGGCAAGGTGGACAGGGCCACTGCCACCCATTCAAAGACAGGGCATGCTACCATCACAACCGTGGACACGTTCACCTATGACGATTCGGGAAGGCTTCTGGCCCAGAAACAGAAGTTAGACAATATACTGCCGGAAGAGTTCATTGTACAGAACACCTATGACGCCCTGGGCCAATTAACGGCAAAGGGCATTGGAGGCAAGACCACACAGAGCAGGTTGCAGACGGTGGACTACACCTACAACATCAGGGGCTGGCTGAAGAACATCAACGATACTGACAATCTTGGATCGAACCTGTTCGGATTCAGGCTTAACTACAACACCGCATCCCATGGAGGCACTGCACTTTTCAACGGCAACATTGCCGAAACGGAGTGGAAAACACAGAGCGACAACGCCCTGCGCTGGTACAGTTACGGCTATGATGCCCTTAACAGGATCACGGTGGGAACGGCCAATTCAAGTAACTATGACCTGACCTCGGTGGCTTACGACAAGAACGGCAATATAGTCAACTTATTGAGAAAAGGGCACACAGCCATGGATGGCAATGGAATCGTTACTCAATATGGCACCATGGACAATCTAACCTATTCTTACCAGCCCAATAGCAATAAACTAATGATAGTTTCAGATACGGGCAATGACACCTTTGGCTTTAAGGATGATCATATTGGGTCTGGCACGGACACATCAAATGACTATACCTACGATGCCAATGGCAACATGCTCAAGGATCTGAACAAGGGCATCGGCACCTCTACGGCAAATGGCATACTGTACAACCACCTGAACTTACCGACCCAGGTAAAATTCAACAACTCAAATACCCAAAAAATTGATTACTTTTACGATGCAACGGGAACAAAACTTGAAAAAGTGGTTACAGAGGGGACAAATCCAGTCAAGAGAACGAAATACGCAGGGAACTATGTCTACGAAAAGACGGGCTCTGCCGCCGATGTGCTTAAATTCTTCAGCCAACCTGAAGGGTATGTTGAGCCAAAAATTCCAGGTAATTATAGTCTAGGGTTTGATTATATTTACCAATATAAGGACCACTTGGGGAACATAAGACTGTCCTATATGGATGCAATCGGAAATTACCAGAATATTTTGGACAGTGATTTCGAGACTGATTTTGACGGATGGGTTGAAAGCGGCACAGTCAGCTATTCCCGGGACAATGGCAGGATAAAGGCCAACGTTAACGCTGCTTGGGAAGGTATCAGACATAACTTGACCGGGATAGTTACCGTTGCAGGGGAAACACTCAAGATAAAGCTCGATTTTGATAAAGGGAACACGCAGTCTAGCGTAAGACTGTATCTACCGGAATATGATGCCAACAACGTCCTTGTACGCTATAATCAGCTCCACAGTGACTTGCAGACCGGTTACGGAGATCACACCCTCACCATGCAGGACTCGGGCAATACCATAGGGAGCATCCGCATAGACAAGGACAACACCAATACAGGCATCGAAACCTATTTCTATGTTGGACATGTAAGCCTGACATTTGGAGAACTGGAGATTGTTGAGGAAAACAACTACTATCCCTTTGGACTTGAACACAAAGGGTACAACAATATAGTATCTGCCAACAGTAACAGCGCAGCTTCCAAGTACAGATACAACGGAAAAGAGATACAGGATGAGCTTGGACTTAACATGTATGACTTTGGTGCAAGGAACTACGACCCAGCTCTTGGGCGTTGGATGAACATCGACCCATTAGCGGAACAAATGCGAAGACATTCGCCTTATAATTATGCATTCAACAACCCTATTTATTTTATTGACCCAGATGGTATGGCGCCATTAGATTGGTATCAGAATATTGAAAATAGTAATTACGAATATTTTGAAGGAAGCGCAGAACGTGAAGGTTATACTAATATTGGAGCATCAACAGATTTAGCTGTTGGTGGTGGAGATAATTATTCTTTAAATGAAGATGGTTCTTTTCAAAATAATGATACAGGCGAATCTTATAAAAAAGGAGATGAGCTTGTAGTACAAGAATCTACAGGAACAGAAATAATATCTAATTTAAATACTACGGAAAAAGCTTCTCGATTTGTTTCTGATATAGTAGCACCTTTTTTGGAGTTGCCTCAAGACATAGGAGCGGCAATAATCAATCAAACAAACGTTGTTATTAACGAAGGTTTTCACGAAGGTACAGCTAATGATTATGATAATGTACTGATAAAAAATACATATAAATTTGAAAATTGGAGTTTTGAAAAAGGAAGGAACACTCAAAGCAGAGGCTTATCTTTTGAAGAAGGACAGGAAGTAATAAACAATACTGTTTCAGTTGTTGCAACACCAGTCAAAGTGGTTAAAAATGCAGTAGGCAATACAGTTGTTAAATCAGCTATTAAGAAAGGTATAAAAGAAGCTTTAAAACGATTAGAAGATTAATAAATTATGGTTGAAATAATTTTAGAAACAATTGTTGTGCTTATATTTAGGTATCCAGGTGCTCTAATAAGATGGGTGTTCTTAAGAAAGAAAAGAACTTTCAAATCAATATTGGATGACGACCCATATATTAACGCTATGCTATCACTTGTAGTTTTAGCATTGATAGTTGTCTTAATAAGATATTTATTTTTTTGACTTTCAAAAACCACCTTTAACGAGGTGGTTTTTTAGTTTAAAGTATAGACTGAATTTTACGTTTAGCAATAAAAGCATCGATAACAGAAAAGATATGTTGCTTATCTTCTTCCTCAAATTTAGAGACTTCTAAGATACGTTCACGAGTATTTTTATCCATCTGTACATCAGCTTTACCAGTAAGATAATCTAAACTTACATCAAGTATATCAGCAATTTTACGAGCTATCTCAATAGATGGTAAAACCTCATTACGCTCATATCTACCGAATACATTTTTATGAATGCCAAGTTGAGAAGCAAGGTCTGTTTGTGATATGCCTTGTTTTTTTCTGAGTTCTACTACAATACTTCCCCGCTACCGCTAGTTTGCAACTAGTGGCGGTAAGAGTAAGCACAGACATAGCTTAAATCACCGCTGTTCCCTAGCATGGCTACCGCTAGTTTTTAACTAGTGGCGGTAAAGAGAATAAAAACACAGAGCCACAATGTAAGAGTTGTGGTTTTTTTTATGCATTCGATTTAAGCTTCACGGATTTAATGAGCGCATCAAGAGTGTAGAGCATATGCTTTCTATCCTCATCGTCAAACTCTGAAATATCCTGAAAGCGTTTTAGCATCTCTGGATTTTTAAAGAGTTCCTCATCATCATTCTCCCCACTCCCGCTAGTTTGCAACTAGTGGCGGTAAGAGTTAGTAAAAACACAGCTTAAAACACCGCTTCAAGTTCTAGTTTTGGAGCTTTGAATTTTAGGTTTCCTAATGTTTTCAAGAGTTTGTACTAGTGACCTCCAAGAATGGGCATTGAGTAGTATTAATTTACCAAGTTGCTTTAAAGTAAATTGAAGTAGTTTTTGTAGTTTGGGCTTATGAGCAGAAACTATAAATTTCATAACAAATCAGGTTTGTATTTTGTGTCCTTTGCAACGGTAAATTGGATAGATGTTTTTACACGGCATCCCTACTTTGATGTTTTAGGAGAAAGCGTAAAGTATTGCAGAGAAAAGAAAGGGATGGAGCTTTATTGTTATTGTTTTATGCCAAGTCATGTGCATTTTATATTTCGTTCTACTAATGAGCAGCCATCTGGGTTGCTCCGGGATTTTAAGCGACATACTTCAAAGAGGGTTTTAGAAGCGATTGAGAACAACCCACAAGAAAGCAGAAAAGAATGGTTGTTATGGATGTTTGAGCGAGCGGGTAAAAAGAATGCCGCAACAAGTAAATACCAATTCTGGCAACATCATAACAAACCCATAGAGTTATGGAGTGATAAAGTTATAAAACAGAAAATAGATTATATCCATAACAATCCAGTAGAAGCAGGATTTGTGACAAACCCTATAGATTGGAAATACTCAAGCGCCAGGAATTATCAAGAGGATCATACTATTTTGGAGATTGATAGTACTGGGTTTTTAGGGTAAAATTTTGAAATAGGAATAAATCACACCACAGCTCTAGGTTGTGTTTTTTATATCAAGTTGAGATATATTAGCTTGTCCGCTTTCCGAGAAGGATTCGGAAACGACCAAAATCCACTTTGATAAACGCTGCAAGGGCGTTCCAATCTGCGGCTTTGAATTCAACTATTCTTTAGTACTGCTAAAATTGCAACACAGGTTTCCATAAGCCACTCAGCCCATTCCCACTCCATTCCGCAAAAAGCTGCATTTCAGGAAAAGCGCTTCCCTGCGAAGGTCTTGGGCCTAACTCCAAAGCTTCCGATTTCCATTCCATTTGCCCGCACATTCCAGAGAAGGGTGGGGAAGCGGTCAAGCTCCATTCCAATCTACAGCTTTGAAGTCAAGTCCGCTTTACATTTGAGTATCGAGAATAATCCATTTTCATAGCCCGGTATGCCCATTCCCACTTCATTTCGTAAACCTCTTATTGCAATTTTGCAAATTAGCATTAATTAATATTTTCAATTAATTTACTTAACTGATTGTCATAACCATCTAAAACTTGTATTTTATCTGCTGGAATATTAATATCTGGAACCGTGCCATTTCCATCTAATGTTTTTCCATTTCTTTGAAATGACAGCATCGTAGAAATTTTAACTCTAATATTTGAGTTTTTCAGATTTATTTTTATTGAATTACCACTTGAGCCATCCGTTGTTTCTCCTACTATTCTTACGTTTGGTAAACTTTTAAATGCGCTGGTAAAGACAGTTGCTGCGCTAAAGCTATTTTCATTTACTAAAATGTATACTGGATGCCGGTATTGTTGCTTTCCATTATGTAGAACCATATAAAAAGGATTGCTAAATTTTGAATCATCAAATGCTTTTTGAAGTTCGAAATCAGTATCAAACTGATCTATTGCATTTCTGTCGTTGTCTGATAGTTCCTCAGAATTATAACTATATAGATAGCGGCCACTCATTGATTCATCATCCCCAAATATTGTTGAATCTGCCCTCAAATAAGCGACATTAGCTATCCAAGGAGACTGCTCAGGTTGAACAATGTATCGTGCAAATGTTTTCAATATATCTCTACTACCGCCAGGATTATTTCTAATATCAATGATTAATGCTTTGGTGTCTAAGAAACTTCTCAACGTATTTTCTATGTAATCCTCCAGGCCTTCTAAATCTTCGTAATGGTACATCTCAGGAATATTGATATACCCAATATTGGAGTCTAGTATATTGCTCAAACTATTGAAATTTCCATTTCCCACCTTCTCCCTGAAATTACTGTGTTCTTGAATCAACTGCGAATAATATCCCTTTTTATCTGTAGTTAATTGAAATGTTTTTGTCTTTTCAGTAGCTTCGTTAGTAAAAATAACTATCACACTATCTGGACATTGTATATTATTTTTATATAATAATGCTCCATATTTCTGAATAGCACGACTTCCTCTTGATAGTTTAGCTTCTCTTGGCGCTTTTTTATCCCGGTAATTATAAGAGTTTAGTAACGTTTCTATATCTATTGCATTTATACTCTTAATATTAGGATGAGAATCATAAAAGTAGGTGTAATTCCTAATTTTTGAATTTTCTTTTGTCGCCACAATTTTTCCATCTATTGGTGCAATACCAAATGGAAGCCTTAAATTATAAGTGTTATGTCCAATACTATTGAATGATTCATTTTTTATAGATGAATGCCTGTCTCCTATTTGAGCCATAATTTTGCCTAAATCGTTCGTAAATTCATTAATATCTACTTCGTTTTTTTTAATTACAATTGAGGTCCCTAATTCTCTTATAGCTGTTTTATAATCAAAGGTGGAAAGTTGAGCGTAAGAAGATCTAGTTTTCAAGATTTCTTCAAATTGTCTTAAATCAGCTAAAGCTTCTGCTATCGATAGTTTTTGAGGAAATTTAGATGCTTTTACAGCTTTGTTGTAATGAAGTGAAAGCTGTCTATTCTCAAAAGTAAATGTTCCTGTTCTTGTTTGTGAAATGTCATTTTTAGAAAGTTGTAAACTTACTTTTAGATTGGGTTGATACCCTAAGCCTTTCAATACGCTCACAAGATCTTCAGAAAAACGTTTTTGCCAGTTATCTCCATACTCTATTTTGCAGAAATCTAAAATCTCTTTTTTGCTGAAGTGATCTAATTTCTCAAAATGGTACCATTCGTTTTCAAATTTTACAATAGGTTGCTCTCCTTCCCATTTTACAGCGGTAAAAGGAGATGCTTTTTTCAGTTCCAATTTTTGACCAGAGACAATTATGGAAGTACAACATAAAATAGTCAGAATAAAACACGTTCTCATTTTTTTAATATTTAAAGTGAATTCTTATCAAACGTATTTCAATTAGAGCTTTCATTAAAATGAGATGGACAAACATTACAAACGAATCGACAAACCTAGCTTTCTAATCGACTTAACAGCATTCCATTTTTCTATATTTACAAAATACTGATCAAAACCTATCATATTGAAATTATCTAACAAAAGCATACGGTCTATTAAAATCACTTTCAATGTGATGTTTATAGCCATTATCACTTTCGAATTAGTGAGAGAAACCTTTTTCTCAATCCCAGAAGATTGGCTTTTCTTTTTGACAAGTGATGCTGTAGAGAATTTTGTATTCGCTTTAATCGCTTATGGATTATATTATTATGTGTTAAAATTAAAAGACCTTTGGAAAAAAATTGGGTTAGTAAGTCTCTTTATATTTTTACTAATAGGATTAGCATGGCTTAAAGATTTCCGAATACACGATAGGATCGAGTTTGAGCAATCCTTTGAATACTTTACCAGTTTTTTAGGACAATCCCTTTTGTTTTATTTGGGTATTTATTTTATAAATCGCTTAGAGTATTTGAATCGCTATAAAAAGTTAGAAAAAGAATTATACCGAGCAAAAGAACAATTACTTCGGAATCAATTACATCCTCATTTCTTATTTAATGCGTTTAACTCTTTGTACAGCTTGTCTTTAAAGAATCATCCAGAGACATCAGATTATATCTTGAAACTGTCAAGTATGATGCGCTATCTAACCGATGAAACGCATATTAAAAAAGTACCTTTGGTTAAAGAAATAGATTTTATCAAAAAATATATCGATATTGAGAAAATGCGATTTGGCAAGGATTCATCTATTCAACTTACTAATGTCGGAAATATAAATGATGAAGAATTGATAGCCCCTTTTCTTTTGATAACACTTGTAGAAAATGCTTTTAAGCACGGATTTTACACCAACTCAAAAGATGCATTTGTGACAATCAATGTGAATATAGAGAATAAAGAACTACTGTTCACCGTAGAGAATAGTCTTTTTAAGAAACAGCATTTTCAAGAAAGTAACCGTAAAGGAAAAGGACTCGAAAACTTAAAACAACGCTTACAGCTATTGTATCCAAAAAATTCAAGCTTGAAGTTCACTAATACAGAAGAAACCTACACGGCACATCTTAAAATAAGACTACACTAAATGAATTTTCATAAAACCATAATAATTGATGATGAACCTTTGGCTATCGATGTTATAACGCATCATTTAAAACGATTCTCTAATATAGAAGTGATTAAAACATTTACAGATTCGGTTGAGGCTTTTAATTTTTTAAAAGAAGGTCATAAAATAGATATTGTTTTTACAGATATTGCAATGCCCGAAATTTCTGGAATTGAACTTGTAAAACTTTCTAAGGGTAATACGAAGTTTATAATTACTACGTCCTATAGCGAATATGCTGTTGAAAGTTTTGATCTGGAAGTGGTTGATTATTTATTGAAACCAATTTCATTTGAACGTTTTTGTAAAGCCATAACCCGTTTTGAAATTTTAGAAAATAGTGAGAATCAAAAGACACTTGAACCCTCATTTTTTGTAAAGGAAGGAGATGAATTTATTAAAATTTTAGTAAAGGATATCGATTATATTGAGGGTTTGAAAGATTATGCTAAAATTTTTACAGGAAACAATTATTGCTTAGCGCTAAAAACATTGAAATCGATTGAAGCTATATTAAGTCCTTATAAATTTATGAGAATTCATAAATCGTACATTGTTCCTTTATCTAAAATAAGTCAGTATAATGGTAAGTGCATACTGGTCAACAATATAGAAATTCCAATTGGTAGGAATTATAAAGAAGCTTTAAAGATTTATTTAAATAACAACAAATTATAATATAATTTCCACTTCGCACCTATACTCGCTTTAAACGGAGTGCTTCACTCTAGAAATACTGAACCTTGCTTAAAAGATTCCGCTTCAGATTCTACTTTTAACAATTAGTTTCCATAAGCCACTAAGCCCATTCCCACTTCATTCCGCGCCCGCCTGCCGGACGGGCAGAAAAAGCTACATTTCGGGAAAAGCGCTTCCCTACAAAAATCTTGAACCTAACTCCAAAGCTTCCGATTTCATTCCACTTGCCCGCTTTCCGAAAAGAATCGGAAATCGACCAAGCTCCATTCCAATCTACAGCTTTAAAGTCAAGCCCGCTTCAACCCTTGCTTAAAAATAATAATCCGTTTTAAAAGCCCGGTAAGCCCATTCCCACTGCATTCCGCGCCCGCCTGCCGGAAGGGCAGGAAGAGCTCCATTCCGGGAAAAGCGCATCCCTACAAAAATCTTGGACCTAACTCCAAAGCTTTCGATTTCCATTCCACTTGCCCGCTTTCCGAAAAGAATCGGAAATCGACCAAACTACACTCCAATCTACAGCTTTGAAGTCAAGTCCGCTTCAACTTCGAGTAACAAGAATAATCCATTTTCATAGCCCGGTAAGCCCATTCCCACTGCATTCCGCGCCCGCCTGCCGGAAGGGCAGGAAAAGCTGCATTTCGGGAAAAGCGCTTCCCTACAAAAATCTTGAACCTAACTCCAAAGCTTTCGATTTCCATTCCACATGGTCGTTTTCCGAAAAGAATCGGAAAACGACCAAGCTCCATTCCAATCTACAGCTTTGAAGTCAAGTCCGCTTTAACTTCGAGTAACAAGAATAATCCATGTTCATAGCCCGGTAAGCCCATTCCCACTTCATTCCGCGCCCGCCTGCCGGAAGGGCAGGAAGAGCTCCATTCCGGGAAAAGCGCATCCCTACAAAAATCTTGAACCTAACTCCAAAGCTTCCGATCTCCATTCCACTTGCCCGCACATTCCAGAGAAGGGTGGGGAAGCGGTCAAGCTCCATTCCAATCTACAGCTATGAAGTCAAGTCCGCTTTAACTTCGATTAACAAGAATAATCCATTTTCATAGCCCGGTAAGCCCATTACCGCTCCATTCCGCGCCCGCCTGCCGGAAGGGCAGGAAGAGCTCCATTCCGGGAAAAGCGCATCCCTACAAAAATCTTGAACCTAACTCCAAAGCTTCCGATTTCCATTCCACTTGCCCGCTTTCCGAAAAGAATCGGAAATCGACCAAACTACATTCCAATCTACAGCTTTGAAGTCAAGTCCGCTTTAACTTCGAGTAACAAGAATAATCCATGTTCATAGCCCGGTAAGCCCATTCCCACTTCATTCCGCGAAAAGCTGCATTTCGGGCAAAGCGCTTCCCTACAAAGGTCTTGGACACAATCCCCGATTTCTGGCTGTACATTTCGTTTTCCCGTTCCGCTTTGCGGGATCGGGACACTGCATTCCCATGCCAAAATCGAGAATAGCGTCCGCCTAAAAAAATGAAAAAAATGTATTGGCATTTTATTCCGCTTCCTATGTTTTTGTATTTCACAAGCAGTTTAGATCCACATCCCGAACCATCACCCGCACACTTCTTTTTGCCAGCAAAATAACAACATTCAGATTTGAACGACAGCATAACCAGGCTCGTTCCTCGCACTTTTTATATGTCTTCACAAACCTGAATATTGAACTGGACTAGGCAACAAAAAGAAGGTAACAGTGACGGCTCTATGGGAAGTAAATCTAAAATACAAATCATGAAATCTTACAAAATCAACAAAAAGGAAGCGGAACAAAAATCAAGAAAACAAAAAAAGGAAAACGCTCTGGATATAATAAGTAAATCAATCTCAAAGCCTTTCTGAATGGTTCAGAACGGTAAATATTAATCCTTAAATTTTTAAATCATGAGTACGCTAAGAAACAAAGTACAGTTAATCGGCAACGTGGGAAACGAGCCAGAAATCACGAACCTAGAAAGCGGAAAGAAAGTCGCCAGATTCTCAATCGCCACCAATGAGTTTCACAAAAACCCCAATGGAGAGAAAGAACAGAACACCCAATGGCACAATATCGTCGCTTGGGGTAAGATTGCCGAAATCGTCGAAAAGTATGTAGGCAAGGGAAAGGAAGTTGCTCTAGAGGGCAAATTGACATCGCGTTCCTATGAGACAAAGGAAGGGGAGAAAAGATTTATTACCGAAGTGGTAATAGATGAAATCCTGCTTTTGGGAATTAAGGGCGATGACAGCTCCAACGGGTAAATAAAATGAAAGGGGGCGTCAAAGATTAAAATCACGCCCTCTTTTTTATCATTAATTAAAACAACTTAAAAATGAAAACACAAGCCAATATAATTCTGGAAGGATTGAAGCAATTTTATGGTTCTGATACGTACTATGAGATTCCGCTTATCAAAACGAGATATACATGTGGTATAAAATATCTTGCTGAAAACGCAAATTGTTATTGGTTGGTTTCCGATGCCTCATTGATGGCTAAAACCTTAATGACGAAAACTGAGTTTGTGACCATAGATTTCAAGAGATTGTCACGAAAAAAGCAGGACTATACAGGACATGAAGCGCAGTTGATTTATACAGATGGCAATGAGAATGTCCTGGAATGTCATGGATATAGTGTTTCGGATTTTCCATTGGATGAACTACGTTTGTTTTTTGTGAACAACATGCTCATGTTACCTAGCGAATATTAATTATTTCAAGGTTTTAACACCATGTATTATCTCAATTTTTCAGACTTGAGTGAAGAGGCCCAAGAGCGACTCTTGGCCATATCAAAAAAAGATGTGGAACGTAAATTTGGCGATGACATGCGAAAATATGTCGATAAGAATTTTGCCAATTTCGATGTTTTGATTGAGGAAGAAGCACAGCGAAACCTTTATAGTTATTCGTTCAAGTTTCTTATTTGAATAGCTCCAATTTTGAAATTAAGGCTCTTGAATTTTCAAGGGTCTTTTTCGTGACTAATTTGCAACCCTATACTAATTTAATGTATCTTTAGCTTGCTGAAATTCAGCATTCAATTTTACGTAGGGTTATCCAATTTTCACTTTCGCCGATAGCCATACCCATCGAAAAATAACATACTGGAAATTCATTTCCCTAAAATGCAATTGGCTTTTTAGCCAGATTGTACGAAATTTTTGTTCGCCTGTGGCGAACGAAAAGGAGTAGCAAGAGGGTAACACGCTGCGCGATGTTAAGCACTCCTTTTCGTTTTCAAAATGCTGATATTCAGCTACTTGAAAAACATATAATTTCTTGACCTTCAGCAATTTGCGACAAACAGCCTTGGAACGCCCAATTTTAGGGAAGGATTTGCGACAAATCGGCGAATTATGGACTCATTTATAGGAATTAGATTCAAAAAGGAAACAGCAAAACGTTTCCAGCAATTTTCAAGAACACACTTCAAATCACATACCGTGGCAATGTCCACGATGCTCGATTTTTTCTTCTACAACGAAATCTCGCCAAAGGAAAAATTGGGACCGACCGGAAGGACGATCGAAGCATCGATCAAGAAACGTATCAATGCGGTAATTGCCATAATGCGCGATATGGAAAAGACTCAAACCAAACCGACAGTTGCAATGATAGAATCACTTTTTCAGACCGAAGCACCGACAAAAAAACCTTTGATCTTGGAAAAGAAATATGTGGATGAAAAGAAGGAAGTGCGATTCAGAGAAAAGGAGAACCACAACAACGAACTCTAAATTTTTGAGCTATGTATATCACGATCACACCTCAGAAATTGGGAGGTAATTACAGTCAAGGTTCGGCAGATTTTGTTGGCTATTTGGAAAAGGAAAATCAAGGATTGGAAGAAGGCGATATGGAACACTTTTTCAATCAATATGGCGATGAAATTTCAGCAGAGGAAGTCATTAAAGATATTGATGGAAATGCTGCGAAACTAAAAAAGTCAGAGCCCAAATTTTATTCGATTACGGTTAGTCCATCCAAATACGAATTGAACAGATTGCAGAACAGCAGCGAAGATTTAAAAAAGTACACGCGTGAGTTGATGAAGGATTATGTGGAATCCTTCAACCGTGAAATCAATGGACTTCCGATTTCCATCGATGATATAAAATACTATGCAAAAATTGAACACCAGCGCAGCTTCAAGGGAACAGATATACAGATCAAAGAAAACCAATCGTACGCCACAAAAATACTTCAGTTAAAAACTGAAATACGAAATGTACAAGATGGACGAGCGGAAGGTAATATCAATAAAATGCAAAAGGAGGTTTCCAAATTAGAGAAGCAAGCACCACATCAACAAGATGGTAAACGAATTGTTCAGGGAATGCCAAAAGCGGGAAACCAAAGCCATATCCATATTATCGTAAGCCGAAAGGATGCTTCCAATACATTTAGTCTTTCGCCAGGGAGCAAACACAAAGCTTCCGAGGTTGAAATGCACGGTAAAAATGTAAAACGAGGTTTTGATAGGGATAAATTTTTTACAAGTGCAGAGAAAACATTTGATAAGACATTCGGCTACCAACGGAACTTTGCGGAGACTTACAAGGCCAGAAAGGATTTCATCAAGAACCCGAAAATCTATTTTGCCGCTCTGATGAAGTTGCCGACCAATGAAAAGGCATTGGCCTTCAAAATAATGGGCAAGACTGGCATTCCGATGATGCCAAGCATACCTGTCACACAGGCTCAATTGGCAATGAAAGTTTTTAACCGGTTACGTCGAGGCGTCGAGGTGGCCATTAATTCAAGTTCCATTGGAATATAAAAACAAGCTATGGACAATTTTTTAAACATATTTTTTGTGGTTGGCTTTACCAGCACTCTTTTTTATGGAACGTTTCGGGTATCACGATATGCGTTTATATTTAATATACTGATACTTGGTTTATTATTGTTTTACCTCTCAAACGAATCCGAGGTAATACCAATACTACTTTATCTCGTTTGCCCTCTTATGCTTATCAATATAGGGCTTTACGTTTTTCTGCATAAAACCGAAAAGCCCAAAACTGCAAATGCCAAGTATCAGGTCAATTTTGCCACGACCAAGGGAAATTTTAAATTGGACAATATCAAGCGAGGTGCGTCGGTCATTGGTTCTGCAGGAAGTGGCAAAACTGAAAGCGTAGTTTACGGTTTCCTGAAACATTTTCAAGAGCAAGACTTTTGTGGCATTATTCACGATTATAAAGATTTCGAACTGACCGAAATGGCATATCCGCTATTCAAAGGTGGAGATATTCCCTTTAAGGTCATTTCCTTTGACAAAATCATCCACAGGGTAAATCCTATTGCCCCACGTTATTTAGAGAACGAGGAAAGCGTTAACGAGGTGTCAAGGGTATTAATCGAAAATCTTTTAGAGCAAAGAGAGTCTGGGTCAACGGGAACAACCAAATTTTTCAACGATGCTGCGGAAGGACTGATTGGTGGATTGATTTGGAAGTTGAAAACGAGTTATCCTCAATTTTGTACGTTGCCTCATCTAATTGCCATTTATCAATATCTGGACACGGACAGCCTAATCCAGTTTTTGGAAAGCAATATCACATCGAGGGCGATGGCAGATGCTTTTATAAGTGGCAAGGATTCTGAACGACAGACCGCAGGTGTGAAAAGTACTTTGGCGAATGCCTTAAAACGCATCAGCACCCAACGTATCTTTATGGCATTGTCTGCGGATGAAGTACCACTCAATATAAATAGTCCAGAAAATCCAACAGTAATTTCGGTTGTGAACAATCCCAAATTCGAAACTTCGTATTCGCCTGTAATTGCCACCATTATCCACACCATTACAAAACAAATGAGTGTCCGTAAAGCAAAACCTTCTTTTCTAATGATGGAAGAAGCGCCTACGATTCGCTTATTGAATATGCATCGTATTCCTGCCACACTTCGGAGTTATAATATTTCTACCATATATGTGATGCAGGACAAAATCCAAAATGATATGATGTATGGAGATAAGGCAAGCAAGGCTATTTTGAGCAATCTTTCTTATCAATTCTTTGGCAAGGTCAACGACCCAGACACCGCAAAATATTACGAACGCTTTTTTGAGATTGTTAAAGATCCTACCAAAAGCGTGAGCCGTGGTCATAATCTGGATTTTGATACGCGTATTACAACAGGAGAGAAGGAGATCCCAAAGATTAGGGCTGATGTGTTTTTCAGGTTGAAGCAGGGGGAGTTCATTACTTATGCGGATGGGAAGGACAAGAGGGTACAGTTTAAATTACAGAAAATTGAACGGGAGCTTCCGAAGAATTATAAAGAGTTTTCTAGTGCAGAATTAGAGGCAAATTTTGAGAGGATTTACCATGAAGCAAAGTCTATATTTGAATAGATTCCAAATGGATGGCTCATTATGAAGATATCGATTACAGATTACATACTGCGATTGATTATTCTTTAATGTTCAAATTTTTTTACGGCTTTCGAGTACTAACCTTCCGAGAAGATATATTTGGTTTATATTACAAAACTTTACAAACAAAATTGAGTTCTTATTTGAATCGGGTATATTTGGGAAGGATAAACCTAAAATAATATTGAAACATAAGCCGTATATATTCGACTCTAATGTATTCTATAAGCATGTTGCTATTATTTAAATAAATAACCAGTCTTAGTACTGATGCGTTTATAACTAATTGTTATTAAATAAGTTAGCTGTTCTTGTATTTTTTTATAGATTTTTTTTCCAGTAAACAGCTCATTTATAGGTGTTTTATCGAACATAGAAATACTTAATATTTGAGTCATTTCATAGATTGAGTATTCGCTCTGTAGTTGTTTTTTCAGGTATGCTACAATCAAATAAGTGCATATTGCTATCCATAATTGTGTATGTACAGCATTCTTCGAGTGTCCCCAAAGTTTTTTCACTTCCAGGTTCTGCTTTATCCATCTAAAAAAGACCTCTATTTGCCACCGCTCTCGATAAATGTCGGCAATTTCCATGGGCTTCAAATCAAACTCGTTTGTAAGAAACACAAAGGTCAAGTCCTTCTCTTTATCGTAATACTTGATGCGCCTTATCTTTTCTGGATATTGTTTTCGACTTTTGGGAACGAGCAACTTTATGTACTGGGCACACCGGAGTCCCGTTGCCTTGTCTATCTTTCTTGATGCCACCGCTCTGAAGCGTAGGTTTGTTTTGGCACGTACCACAAAGAAAGAATCATTCCTATGGAGCTTGTACAGTCGGTTGAAGTCTATATAGGCCTTGTCCATTACATATATGGCTCCAGCAATAGCGATAATCTCATCGAGTGCGTTGACATCATGGTATTTGCCGTCCGTAATATGGATAAACGTTGGGATATTACCCTGCAAACTCAATACCATGTGCATCTTGACCGCTCCCCGAGAGTACTTCCCCTTGGCCCAGTCCATCAAAATGATACTGACCGAAATGGTCGTGGAATCTATGGCAAAAATGTCCTTGTCGATATCACTTATCGCTTCTGGACCATCGGTATATAATGGGCTGACCAGATTTATCAGGTACATGCCGAAATCCGCAAAGATACGCCAGTCCCTATTTTCGTTAGCACGGGAAAGCGTCGATTGGTTAACGCTCTGTTTGATGCCTAAATGATATAGGCGATTGCTGTGAACCCCTAAACAGAGACAAATGTCACGCAGACCGTTCCTTCCTGTCATCTGACCAAAAAAGAGTTGTGCGAACTGGTTCCAACAATTAAGTCTGCTCGTGGCGTGATCCCCTTTATAACGGTCAACACATTTTTGAAATTCATAGCGGTTGACCAATGAAAGAACTTGAGCAAAAATGTACTTTCCACTATTCATAACTTTGGTTTTGACCAAAGTTACCTTTAAAATCAAATCAAAAAATCAAAGAACGGTCGCTAACTACTATATTTACTATGCTTTCAGAACATTGACTCTAAACAAACGCATCACTACTAAACCAGTCTATGAAACCAAATTTTATCGAACCAAAGAAATTTAGTTTGTATATCCGTTTAGTGTCCATTAGCTGTAATGCTTGCTATTACTAGTCTATCAAAGATTCGCTCACCAAAATATCTTCGATTTAACTTGTAAACAAACTCGTTTAGATAAAGTTGCAGATATTTTTTCTTGATTTTATGGTACGTTCCTGTAAAATTCCGTTTAGCATTA
>NZ_VORM01000089.1 GCF_007997225.1 Subsaximicrobium wynnwilliamsii | reverse complement strand
TTCGAACTTGTGGATTCGTTAATTGGTCGTACGCAAAAGATGTTATTTGATTCGGAAATAAATTTGAAGCAATTCGGACTAAAAGTTTTTTCATATTCTCAATGTTTTTTTTAGCTTGTTGCTAACGCTCTTGAGTATAATTAGTTGCGTGTCTCAATCAGTAAATTTAGCAAATAAAAACGAACTAGAAAATCCGCAAGGGTTTTCGGAAGAAGAACAGGCCAAGCAATTAATTATACGCGATGTTGTGAAAAGTGGCCTGGAATTATTGTGTTTTGTTGTTGCTTTCCCTGAGATAGTGCGATTGAATGAGTTCCGCCGTTCCCAAAATCCGCGAACTTTGTGATTCCGCCCGAGTGTAAAATTCCGTATGAGTGAGCAATTCCGCAATACGATTTTATTCAGAGTTGATTTGATTGATTCAAGATCCCGCAAACCTGTCTGTTTACGAACCAGATTAAAAATCCGCGTTGCATTATATCGGACTGGTTTAGAAATCCGAAATAAAAATTCCGCGACCGTAAAAAGAAAAGCTTTTTTGAGTTTCGATTGTCTAGTTATGAGTGAATTCCGCCATTTTTTACAACGCTCTTGAGTATGATTAGTTGCGTTTTCTCAAGGCACTAATTTAGCAAATAAAAACGAACTAGCGAATCCACGAGGATTTTCGGAAGAAGAACAAGCCAAGCAATTAATTATACGCGATGTTGTGAAAAGTGGCCTGGAATTATTGTGTTTTGTTGTTGCTTTCCCTGAGATAGTGCGATTGAATGAGTTCCGCCGTTTCCAAAATCCGCGAACTTTGTGATTCCGCCCGAGTGTAAAATTCCGTATGAGTGAGCAATTCCGCAACACGATTTTATTCAGAGTGGATTTGATTAAGTCAAGATTCCGCAAACTTGTCTGTTAGCGAACCAGACTAAAAATCCGCGTTGCATTATATCGGACTGGATTAGAAATCCGAAATAAAAAATCCACGACCGTAAAAAGAAAAGCTTTTTTGAGTTTCGATTGTCTAGTTATGAGTGAATTCCGCCATTTTTTACAACGCTCTTGAGTATGATTAGTTGCGTGTCTCAAGCGCTAATTTAGCAAATAAAAACGAACTTGGGCATCCGCGAGGGTTTTCGGAAGAAGAACAGGCCTAGCAATTAATTATACGCAATGTTGGCTAAAGTAGTTAGATGATTTTGAAATTTTTGAAAATGTTCCGTTGGTGCAGTGCGTAAGAGTGAGATATGCTTTGGCCAATTCATGAGTTTAAGTACAATTCGATTTAGCAAGCAAGTCGGCAAGTGAGCCTAATTCCGTCACTATTTGGTCATCGTAAATATTAGGCTTTTATTCCGCAACGGCATTAATTCCGCAACCTTGCTAAATTCAGAGTGTTGTTTGGTTCCGCAATTGTATGGTTCCGTAATCTTATTAGAAACTCTTTTTATTTAACTCGGTTTTCTGTGAATTGTTTTTCAGATAGCGATTCCATAAACCTGCTAAAAAGTCCGCAGAGATTGGTTTCCGCATGATGTCACGAATTAGCTCTTA
>NZ_VORM01000088.1 GCF_007997225.1 Subsaximicrobium wynnwilliamsii | reverse complement strand
TGTTGGGGCGAATTACGCCAATGGAGAAATGGAACGCGGATAAGCACCTGATTATAATGAAAAAATTAACCGCTTAATCAATAACCGAAATTTAAAAGATTACTCTTGTTTTATAGGGGTCAAAACATGTCTTTTTTCCCAAGTCCCTCCATAAACAAAAATTCTTCTCGTAAGTCTTTTGTTTTAGGATTTACAGTTATGCTACAATAATTAAAATACTTTTTTGGGATTTCAAAAATTCCGAGAGAGTTAGTTTTCAGTCGTGTAGTATCTTTTTTATTTGTAATTAAAATATCGTGTTCTCTTTTATTTAAATATGCGAGAGTAGAGTCAGTTGTCGATTCAGTAAACCTATCGGATGTATCTCTGTATTTCACGACTTTTACTTTTCCTACTTTATTTTCCTGCGCAAGTAGATTTTGGAAGAGTCCAAATGTTAGAATTATCAATATGTATTTAAAATTGCGTTTCATTCAAATTGGTGGTAACGTTAGGTATAAGATTAGTTGCGTGTTTCAAGCAATGAAATTAGTAAATAAAACACAAATTTAAAGTCTGCGAGAACTTTCGTAAACAGGCTAAAACCAGCAATTAATTTTATACGGTGTTACCCAACGTTTATTTTTATTCGTTCTTTAGTTTTTTCTTTAAATTTCTTTTTCCATTCTTCAAGTTTGAAATTGTTTCTCTCTTGAAAGGAAGACGTTTCCCAATACATCTTTAAGGCATAATTCTGTTCCATTATTAATGCTTTGTTTACGTCTCCATTTTCGTTTAGTTCTTCTATTATTTTTCGGATTACTAAATAGTCTTTATTTTCCTTTCTACCACCAAAGTTAAATTCAAGATTTTCTCTATTCTTAATTAATGGATGATTTTTTAATTCCTCAACTGGGTTTAAACTCTTAATCATTCTTATAGCGTTTTGAGAAGGAAACTCAATCGCCCAATTTGAAATAATTGAATTAATTATACTTTTTTGAAACCCTAATTCATTTCCAATTCTTTTATATTGAGAAGCGAGTTTGAACCAGTTTTCACTTATTTCTCCAAAACTCTCTGTACTTTCTTTATAAAATTCAATTGCTTTTTTAGGGTCATTTTGTTTCAAATATTCATTTCCTTTATTTAGTAAGCTGAAAACAAATTTTTCATCCTCAATTTCTTCTTCTCCCCAATCATAATCATTCAGTTTATACCAATCTAAAAATTTGTCAAGATTTGAGAATCTCGGTATAATAATTCCTTCATCGTGAATCATTTCACAAATTATAGGCTCCTGATTTTCTTTTCCAAACTCCCAATAGAAACCAAAATTATCTCCATTTCCTAAACTAGCTTCTTCAAATTGCAGGAATCCGTTTGGTGGATATACTCCAATCTCTATTTCTGAATTTGTTGATACTTCATTTATTTTTTCAGGTAATGTCATTTTTTTCTAATGTTGGGTAACGCTCTTGAGTATGATTAGTTGCGTGTCTCAAGCAGTAAATTTAGCAAAAAATAACGAACTTGGGCATCCGCGAGGATTTTCGGAAGAAGAACAGACCTAGCAATTAATTATACGCGATGTTGTG
>NZ_VORM01000087.1 GCF_007997225.1 Subsaximicrobium wynnwilliamsii | reverse complement strand
TCAAAACCGAGAATATTTAAAAGCATTGCAATTATAACCAGTATCGAAGATAAATTTCTTTTAATCATATGTTTTTGGTTTTGAGTGAGACAATGAATGCCAACGCTCTTGAGTATGATTAGTTGCGCGTCTCAAGCAGTAAATTTAGTAAATAAAAACGAACTAGCGAATCCACGAGGATTTTCGGAAGAAGAACAGGCCAAGCAATTAATTATACGCGATGTTGTAAAATGTAGTTTCGTGAATTTCAGACTTTAGATAAAATGCTAATTTGAGTTGTGCGCTCGAGTAAGCAAATACGCGAACTGCTTAAGTTCCGCATCGTGCATAATTCTGCATCTGACTAAATTTCGCATCTTGAATAATTCCGCAAACTGCAAAGGTTCCGTTATTTATTCCGCAAACTTACTTTAGAAAATCCATCATTAATCGACTGTTTTTTGAAATAGAGTCAGATTTTAAATTCCGCAAACTTGCTCAAGTTTCCGCAACAGTTGATTTTCCGGAATAGTTCAGATCAGACAGTTTACAGATTCTGGATTTTATGGATCTGAGTGAATTCTGCCATTTTTTACAACGTTCTTGTATATGGCTCGTAGCGTGCAAATTATAAAATTACTTTCGGATTAGCACGAGCCGAATTTTTAAATTTTTCTTGTTCCCTTTTTTTATCAATAAGCCAAATTTAAAAATTTGGCGCACTCGCAAATATACCTTAACTTCGATTAATCAACTAACTAGCTATGAGCTATATACGTTGTTGTAAACAGTTATTCTTCCCAGATTTCAAATTCAGAACGGATAATCTCAATCAATTCACAAACATATTTTGGCTCATCTATTTCGGGATATTTATCTCTATAGTAAAATGGATTTCCAAATTCAAATTCGTTTGACATATATCGGTTTTTTGCTTTAAAAAAATAACTTGTTCCGTCGAGATCTGTTGATTTATTAGTTAAAATGTCCCATTCTGTTCTTGTTTTTTTATGCTTACTACTATATCTTTTTTCTTCTTTTTTTATCACTCCTCGTTCCGCCAATTTCCAATCTATTTCACTTCTGTTTGGTAATTCAAAGATGTAACTCCGAAATAAGTTTAGATAAACATATTCCATTTCACTTTTTGAACTCAATAATTTCTTTTGCGTTTTCATTTCCATTACTCCATTGACATTTGACCAATGCTCGTAAAATTCAGATGTCCAATTATCAGGCTCACTTTTGTACATTCTGAAAAGTGAAGTATAGTTGGTTATTCCGCCACCTGCATAAATTCGGATTTCAGTTGGATAATTAAGAGTATCCGTTATTCCTAAATCCTCATTAATGTCACTCCAATGTTGAGCTTTTACTCCGATAAAGCAAAGAATTAAAATTGATGTAAGAATGTTTCTCATAATTGTTTACAACGTTTTATGTGTATGAGCCGTTGCGTGTCTAACACACGAACCATTAAAGGTACAAAACTCCGCTGGAAAATTCCCAAGAATTTTCCAGATAGGCACAGACCCAGCAATGGCTTATACACGGTGTTGCCAGTAGTTTTTATTCCGCAATTTTCTTTAATTTTTCCGCTGTTTTAGGTTCAATTTCTCC
>NZ_VORM01000086.1 GCF_007997225.1 Subsaximicrobium wynnwilliamsii | reverse complement strand
CCTGTTTTCGTCGCTGGGACACCCAAGTTAGAAATCGAATAATTTCGCTAAATTTTGTTGCTGCTCGGAGTTGATTATGGTGGTGTAAGTTATTTCCTTGGTAACAGGGTGTTTTACTTTTACGGCATATATTGTTTTAGCGATGTCTATTGCTTTTTCTGGACTCAGGGTAGATCCCTTTGTTTTGAGTTGACGCTCAAGTTCTTTGTATATTTTGTAGGCAACGAAAGCGATACAGATATGTGCCTCGATCCTTCGTTGGACACGATGATAGATGGGCCGTATTTCCAAATCCGATTTAGCTACCCTAAAAGCTTTTTCTATCTGCCATAGATCCTTATAGTTTTCTAGGATATCTTCTTTGGTCAAGTTCGTATTGGTAATATAACCTTTGAGTCCGTCCCACTTTTTGTCTTCTTCTATTTTCTCTGGGCGAATCGATATCTTGATCTCGTTCTCTATGTGAAGGTACTTGTTGTAACCTCTGTTATTGATACTTGCCTTGGTAAGTTTACCCGATTTGATGTGCTTTTCCAATTTGTCCAGGCCACGCTTTCTGTTGTGCGCATCTTTTCTTGCCCTGACTTGGGAATAGCTGACAATAAGCTTGCTTTCAGGGTCTATTTCAATGGTCTGGCTTTCTGCGTTGGCCAGTTTCAATGCCAGTATTTTCTCTTTGAGCTCATTGTTCACTGATTTTATCCTGGCACCTAAAATATACCCATACCCACCTTGTTCCAACAATTGGATGTTTTCTTTGGAAAGCAGCCCTGCATCTGCCACGACTACCAATTTATCTAAATTGTATTTTGCTTGGAATGCATTGATGATGGGCAACATGGTATGCCCTTCAAACTGATTTCCCTTGAAAATGTCGTAAGCCAAGGGATAACCGCCCTTACTTACCAAAAGCCCCAATACAATCTGTGGATGTTGGTGCTTTCCATCTTTTGAAAACCCTGTTCTGCGAAGGTCATCTTCACTTTCTGCCTCAAAATAAACGGTGGTCACATCGTAAAACACTACGTTGATTTTGTTGTCAAGTATGCGCAAAGTGTGCTGATAACTGATTTGCTGGACAAGTTCCTTCTGTTCTTTGTAGAGTTTGTCCAAATAGCGATAGACCACTTGCACGTCAATATCCAAAAACTGGTATTTGGAAAGATAGTCTGTTGTCTTTAGCTTGCTTGCCGGGTAACATAATCTCGCCAGGACAAGTTGTCGGAACAAGTCCTGTTTGATTTGCCCAAAACCCACTTCGTCAAAGATCTTACCCAATAAAAGTGCCGGGCCGTGAACTGCGATCTGTTCAATCCCTTGCAGAACCAGCTTAGTATGATGGGCGTAGTCGGTAAAGTCCAACTCCTGTGAGCCTGTCTGCTTTTTGATCCATTGCTTTGCTTCCCCGACAAGGCGTTCTACCTCAGATCCTATGGAACTGCTTCCAATAGTTCTGAGCATTCGGTACCTCCCTGTGCTCTTGTCAACTACCTGCACACTGATCACTCCGCTCTTATTTTGCTTTTTTCTAACAAACATGCGCTAAAAATAGAAAAATAGCGCTCTGGGACACCCATTTTTAACTAAAAAAAATCACAACTATTTGAATATAAATAACTTATGAATATTGACTTTTAAAATTGTCGAAAACAGGA
>NZ_VORM01000085.1 GCF_007997225.1 Subsaximicrobium wynnwilliamsii | reverse complement strand
GTACAAATAGATATAGATTTGCGTCGAGTGAACAGCTGCATGCGTGCCTGGTAGAATATATAAGCTGGTACAACACCAAAAGGATCCATTCAACCTTGGGGTATAGAACACCATTGGAAATGCAACTGAAATTAGAAAATTTAATCAATAAAGCGGCTTAATAAAAATAGTCACGCTTTATGTAGGAATTCCAAACCGCCGAAAATAACCATAAATCATTTTTAGGAATTTATTACGGTTTCAAAAAAATAGAAAACAAAGTTCCATCGTTAAAAGCCTTAAAGCATATCTTTAAACTTTTAGACTATAATGTTTCCGCATTAAATAAAGAACACATCAGTTTAGAGGAAGAATGGAGCCATATTAAAATGTTTATGGAGTTAATTCAATATCTCAAACCAAATGCGAACATAGAATTAAAAAACATGTTAAGTATGGAGCAAAAAAGACGTTTAAGAATAAAACCGACTTTGTTTTTCCCTTTTGTTGAAAATGCTTTAAAACATGGAAGTTTGAATGATAAGGAATCCTTTATTAATATCACACTAAAGGAAACAGAAGATAGACAGTTAAGTTACTGTTTAGTAAATAGTACTGAACACCAAGACGATAATCGTTTTAAATTAAAGAATTCTGGACAGTTTGGATTGCAGGCACTTCAAGATTTACTTGATGCTTACTACCCCAATAGTAACATAGAGCACAGAACCCTCCCAAATAAACAATACCTTTCTAAATTAACCTTAAACCTTAATTGAATGATACGTTATATATTAGTTGATGACGAACCTACTACCTTAGCTTTTGTAAAAACTAAAATAGATGGCATTGCAAAGGACTTTAATTTAAAACATGTAAAGAGCTACTCTAGTTCCTTAAAAGCGTTTGAAGAGGTCATCGAAGAAGACTACGATTTACTTATTGTAGATTTCGAAATGTCACCATATAACGGTATCGAATTAGCAAAAAAAATAGCTGAAAATAAAAAAGTTGTCTTTTTAACCTCAACCAGCAATAATGGTCCTAAAATGATGAATGCTTTAGATGTTTCTGGTTATTTAAGTAAGCCATTTGATCTAGAAGAATTTAAGGACATAATAAAACATAAAGTTATTGGTAAAATAAATCCTACCAAGGTTTCTCAAAAACCGCATACAATAACCTTAAGCATTGGCACCAACAAAGATGTGCGTTTCCCATCAAATCAAGCGTATTACATGAGAACATCTCGGAATATAAATGGTGAACAGCCTAACAAAAACTGTGTACATATTTATGGGAAAAATGATGTTGTTTTATATGCGAACCTGAGAATTAGCATAAATGAACTTTATGAGAAATTAGCAGATTACAACTTTGAGAAGGTCGACCAGAGTAATATAATTAACATGGATTATTTAAAAGAACGTGACAACATGCATATTGAACTTCAGGATTGTAGCGAAACTTTTGAGGTTACTGCTAAACACAAGCCAGGATTTATTGCAAACTTAAGAGCTAAATTAATGCGCTAAATATCACAAATCCATACCTACCCCATTTATTTCTAACCAATTTACCCGGTCTTATTAACTTGTTTCCTGTTTTCGACAATTTTAAAAGTCAATATTCATAAGTTATTTATATTCAAATAGTTGTGATTTTTTTTAGTTAAAAATGGGTGTCCCAGAGCGCTATTTTTCTATTTTTAGCGCATGTTTGTTAG
>NZ_VORM01000084.1 GCF_007997225.1 Subsaximicrobium wynnwilliamsii | reverse complement strand
TGGGGCTTTGACCATATAATCACTAAACAAACCAAACTACGAGCTAGCGCAGATGTTGGCTTTATCTTTATAGCATATAATCTCACAAGAATTTGGAACATAATAAAACAAGACAATACGACGGGCTTTGACATGATTGAGACACTAGAAACCGCCATAAACCTATTTTTAGCCTGTATAGCAACATTTGCCAATCACAATAGAAAAATTAGAATGGCACTCGCAGTTTAAAACAAAATCTGTAATTTGGTTCTACTAACAAAAATCAAGGCAGGTTATTAGACGGACTGACGTTGGGCATAATTTGAACGAAATGAAAAAAATACTGATAATTTTATTAATTGGAATTTCTAATATCGCATTTTCACAAACGATGAAAGAAATTGATTCTGTTTCTTATGTAATGTGTGATTACCTGAAAAATTTGGAAATTAAAAATGATACGCTGAAAATAAATTCTCTATACGAAAAACAACTTTATCCATATTTAGGAAAATTTGAACAATCAAAAACTCAAAAAATTGGACAACAAGTTTATTATAGACTTCAAAGGAATTGTGTGGAATTTCGAAATTTATTAGACAGATTAGAACCACCAAGAGAAGAAGTAATAAGAATAACAGAAAAACCAAAATCTGAAATTTCTAAAAAACAACTCAAGGAATTTAAAAAGCAAAGAGAATTTTATTATTTCGAAGTTGCTGGAGACACAACTAAAGTAATTATGGAAAACGGAAAATGGACAGACTCTTTTTCTAATAAGACATTTTCTAAACTAACCTATAACTGGATTAACGAAACAGAATTTGAATTAGTTTTTATAGAAAGTGACAATGAAACGAGGTCGAATTTTAGCGTTATAGGAGACAAATACATTTATCAGATTTTATCCAAAGAAGATGAATTTTATTTAATGACTGTAAATATTCTAGGACAAAAGACTTTTGAAAAATTTAAAATGTATTACGAATAAAAACTATTCCCAACACCGTATAAAAATAATAGGACAATTGTCGCTTAACTCAATGGTAAAAGCACTTCTACGAGGTCGCCAAATTTTTAAATTTACTGTAGTTTTTATTTATTAATTTGGTAGCAGTAGTCCTTCGGTGCGCTTATTGAATAAAAAGGTAATAAGAAAAATTTAAAAATTCGGCTTGTGTTCAACCGAATGGTAATTGCTTTTTTTCCGCCCTACTATTCTTATACAAATCAGTTTTAGCCAATGCAAAAACTACCGCTAGATACTTACAAAAGGCATTTGGAAATTAAATTTTTCATCATCGACCTGACTTAAAATAAAGTCAGCTAAATCTGCACGACTTACTTTCATACCTGCATTGACACCAACCCAACCAACACGATATGTTCCTGTTTTTGCGTCATTTGTTAATCTTGGTCCTCTAACAATAGTCCAATTTAAACCACTACTTTTCAGAATTTCGTGATGTTTAATAGCATCATTCAGAATTTTAGGAACAACAATTTTCATTATGGTTCTAATTAGTTTGTCAGCAAATTTTGGTTTGTCTTTTTCAGGAAAGGGTAGACCACCGCCTGAAAGAGAAATTATTCTTTTGATATTTTTTTCTTTCCTGTTTTCGACAATTTTAAAAGTCAATATTCATAAGTTATTTATATTCAAATAGTTGTGATTTTTTTTAGTTAAAAATGGGTGTCCCAGAGCGCTATTTTTCTATTTTTAGCGCATGTTTGTTAG
>NZ_VORM01000083.1 GCF_007997225.1 Subsaximicrobium wynnwilliamsii | reverse complement strand
TTTTTTAAACATGGTATTGGATTTAAAATTTAGCTACAAATTAATAAATCTATTACATTTACAGCAAGAACATCCAATCGGAACGGTTCAGGCGGGCTTCCGACCGGTAGGGAGGATTCGTTCAACAATGGCTATAGTTAATACGGGTTTTGGTGCTTAACCCAAAGGGAAGTGCTTTTAACTAAGTCCGCCAAAACTTTTAATTTGGCTTTAGAACAAAAAAGATAAAACAAAATAAAAAGTTTTGGCTAAGTGCTTAATCGAAAGTTCACTACTTTTAATTCCCGTACTAACCATAGCCGAGACGTTGTAAAAAATGGCGGAATTCACTCAGAACTAGACAATCCGAATTCAAAAAAGCATTCCTTTTTGCGGTCGCGGAATTTTTTTTCGATGTCTAATCCAGTCCGATAAAATGAAACGCGGATTTTTAGTCTGGTTCGTAAACAGACAATTTTACGGAACCTTGAATTGATCAAATCCACTCTGAATAAAATCGTGTTGCGGAATTGCTTACTCATACGGAATTTCCCGCTCGAACGGAATCAAGTAGTTCGCGGATTTAGGGAACGGCGGAACTCACTCAATCGCACTATCTCATGGAAAGCAACAACAAAACACCATAATTCCAGGCCACTTTTCACAACATCGCGTATAATTAATTGCTTGGCCTGTTCTTCTTCCGAAAACCCTCGTGGATTCGCTAGTTCGTTTTTATTTGCTAAATTTACTGCTTGAGACACGCAACTAATCATACTCAAGAGCGTTGTAAAATATAGCAGAATTCACTCAGATTCATAAAATCCAGAATCTGTAAACTGTCTGATCTGAACTATTCCGGAAAATCAACTGTTGCGGAAACTTGATCAAGTTTGCGGAATTTAAAATCGGACTCTATTTCAAAAAACAGTCGATTAATGATGGATTTTCTAAAGCAAGTTTGCGGAATAAATAACGGAACCTTTGCAGTTTGCGGAATTATTCAAGATGCGGAATTTAGTCAGGTGCAGAATTGTGCACGATGCGGAATTTAAGCAGTTCGCGGATTTGCTTACTCGAGCGCACAACCTAAATGAGTATTTTATCTAAAGTCTGAAATTCACGAAACTACATTTTACAACATCGCGTATAATTAATTGCTAGGCCTGTTCTTCTTCCGAAAACCCTCGTGGATTCGCTAGTTCGTTTTTATTTGCTAAATTAGTGGCTTGAGACACGCAACTAACCATACTCAAGAGCGTTGTAAAAAATGGCGGAATTCACTCAGAACTAGACAATCCGAATTCAAAAAAGCATTCCTTTTTGCGGTCGCGGAATTTTTATTTCGGATTTCTGATCCAGTCCGATATAATGCAACGCGGATTTTTAATCTGGTTCGCTAACAGACAAGTTTGCGGAATCTTGAATTGATCAAATCCACTCTGAATAAAATCGTGTTACGGAATTGCTAACTCGAGCGGAATCACAAAGTTCGCGGATTTTGGGAACGGCGGAACTCACTCAATCGCACTATCTCAGGGAAAGCAACAACAAAACACCATAATTCCAGGCCACTTTTCACAACATCGCGTATAATTAATTGCTTGGCCTATTCTTCTTCCGAAAATCCTCGTGGATGCCCAAGTTCGTTTTTATTTGCTAAATTAGTGGCTTGAGACACGCAACTAATCATACTCAAGAGCGTTGCAAGTAATACTCGGTCTTTCTAGAAAGCCTCAAAATCAGAAATTTAACCAACAGTATTTAAAGATCAGAAAACGGAATCCGAAACGGAAGCC
>NZ_VORM01000082.1 GCF_007997225.1 Subsaximicrobium wynnwilliamsii | reverse complement strand
TGCAACATCGCGTATAATTAATTGCTTGGCCTGTTCTTCTTCCGAAAACCCTCGCGGATGCCCAAGTCCGTTTTTATTTGCTAAATTTACTGCTTGAGACGCGCAACTAATCATACTCAAACACGTTGTAAAAAATGGCGGAATTCACTCAGAACTAGACAATCGGGATTCAAAAAACTATTCCTTTCACGGTCGCGGAATTTTTATTTCTGATTTCTAATCCAGCCCGATAAAATGACACTCGGCCTTTTAGCATGTTTCCGGCAGAAAGGTTTGCGGAATCTTGAATTGATCAAATCTACTCTGAATAAAATCGTGTTACGGAATTACTTACTTACACGGAATTTCCCACTCGAGCGGAATCACAAAGTTCGCCGATTTTGGGGACGGCGGAACTCATTCAATCCCACTATCTCAGGGAAAGCAACAACAAAACACCATAATTCCAGGCCACTTTTCACAACATCGCGTATAATTAATTGCTTGGCTTGTTCTTCTTCCGAAAACCCTCGCGGATGCCCAAGTTCGTTTTTATTTGCTAAATTAGCGCTTGAGACACGCAACTAATCATACTCAAGAGCGTTGCAAGTAATACTCGGGCTTTCTAGAAAGCATCAAATTCAACCAATTAACCAACAATCTTTTAAAATCCGAAAATTGGACAATCCCGAAACGGAAGCCAAAAAGCAAGTTGCGGAATTACTCACTCATGCGGAATTAAATGCATCGTAAAAAAACTGAATTTCGAAAACAGTGAAACTAACCGTTGCGCCATCAATCGGAATAAAATATGTTTGCGGATAAGAACCATGACGATGGAAATCACTCGTGCAGAATTGACCAGTTTTACGGAATTAGCTCGGTTGCGGAAAACTGAACTCACGAATTCCTAGCAGAACGCAATTCAAATCCAAATTGTAACTAAACTAGAAACAGCCGTGATTACTACTTGCAACATCGCGTATAATTAATTGCTTGGCCTGTTCTTCTTCCAAAAATCCTCGTGGATTCGCTAGTTCGTTTTTATTTGCTAAATTAGCGCTTGAGACACGCAACTAATCATACTCAAGGGCGTTGTAAAAAATGGCGGAATTCACTCAGAACTAGACAATCCGAATTCAAAAAAGCATTCCTTTTTGCGGTCGCGGAATTTTTTTTCGATGTCTAAACCAGTATCATAAATGAAAAACGGAATTACAAAATCAGAAAAGTTGGCGGAATCTTGAATTGTTCAAATCCACTCTGAATAAAATCGTGTTGCGGAATTACTCACTCACACGGAATTTCCCACTTGAACGGAATCACACAGTTCGCGGATTTTGGGAACGGCGGAACTCACTCAATCGCACTATCTCAGGGAAAGCAACAACAAAACACAATAATTCCAGGCCACTTTTCACAACATCGCGTATAATTAATTGCTGGGTCTGTTCTTCTTCCGAAAACCCTCGTGGATGCCAAAGTTCGTTTTTATTTGCTAAATTAGCGCTTGAGACACGCAACTAATCATACTCAAGAGCGTTGCAAGTAATACTCGGGCTTTCTAGAAAGCATCAAATTCAGTAATATAACCAACAGTATTTAAAGATCAGAAAACGGAATTCGAAGCGGAAGCCAAAAAGCAAGGTGCAGAATTACTCACTCATGCGGAATTAAATGCATCGTAAAAAAACTGAATTTCCAAAACAGTGAAACTAACCGTTGCGCCATCAATCGGAATAAAATATGTTTGCGGATAAGAACCATGACGATGGAAATCACTCGTGCGGAATTGACCAGTTTTACGGAATTAGCTCGGTTGCGGAAAAC
>NZ_VORM01000081.1 GCF_007997225.1 Subsaximicrobium wynnwilliamsii | reverse complement strand
GTCTCGTACCTGCCTGCCGGCAGGCAGGTACGGCGGTTCGATAATGAAACTTATCGCTTGTAGTATTCAATTAAACTAACATAACCTTTCATCTTTAACCGTTTTATGGTAATGGTAGTCCGTAAAATAGGACTTTGAGCAACTGCCCAACCTCCCATTCTTGTGCGACTCCACGCATAGGCATGTTCTTGGTCAATTCCTAAACGAATCAGGTTTTTCCGTTTCCGTTCTAGTTTCTTCCAATGATGCCAGATGCAATACCGTAATCGGTTTCTTAGCCACTCTTCTAACTTTTTAAGTTTAGCTTGAATGGATGCCGGTCTAAAGTAATTTATCCAACCACGTATCAACAGATTGATACGGTCGATACGTTCTTCAAAACTTGCGGGTATTGTCTTTTTGGTAAGGTATTTAAGCTTTGCTTTGAATTCCTTCCATTTGGACGGTTTTACCACTAGTTGATATGTGCCTTTTTCTCCTTTCTTATAGGTCGGCACAAAACCAAACCCGAGTACTTGGAAACTTAAAGGTTTACGTATGCCACTTTTCTCCCTGTTTATCGGCAGTCGGAGTTTGTCTTTCAGAAACTTGTAGATACTGTTACCTACACGTTTTGCTGACTTTTCACTCTTAACATAGATACTGAAATCGTCGGCATATCTTACATATCGGTGTCCTCGTTTCTCTAATTCTTTATCCAACTCATTGAGCAGGATATTTGAGAGCAATGGACTTAAGTGCGAGCCTTGTGGCACACCCTTTTTCCGTTTGTGTAATTTACCATTGATTAGTATCGGGGCTTTGAGAAATGAACGTAGTAGCTTCATCGTTGGTTTGCACTTTGCCTTTTTGTAAATCAATTCTAAAAGAATATAGTGTTCCACTTCATCAAAGAAACTCTTTAAATCTATGTCAACTATATCCCTATAACCTGAATTAATATTTTCAAGGCTTTGTGCGATTGCCTGATGGGCGCTGCGCTCTGGTCCGGATCCATAACTATGCTGTTGAAAGTCTGGCTCGAATATGGGTTGCATAACTTGATGTAATGCTTGCTGAAACACCCTGTCAACAACTGTGGAAATACCGAGTAATCGCTTCTTCCCGTTGCTTTTTGGGATTTCAACACCCAATATTGGAGACACCTGAAAAGTCTCTCTTTCTATTTCCCCGATATATCGCTTACCTTGGCTTTGCAATATAGATTTTAGTCCGGTTATATGAACTCCATCTAATCCTGCTGAACCCTTGTTGCGATACACCCGCTCATAGGCGTCGTTTAAATTCTTTTTACTTGTTAATTGTTTAATCATTGTTACTAAATTGACTTGCTGTCCCGCTTGATCAAAGGCTATTATTTTACTGGAAGTCTATCCGTAACGCAAAACAACTCCTTTGTTCATTAAAGACCATTATCGTTCTGTCCTTCACCAACCTATCAGGTAGTTGGCTACTATGGCTTCTGCTGACTTCTCTAGTATACCAACTCGTGGTTATGCCTGCGCGCCAGCTGGCTCGTTCGCTAAAAATGTCTAATAGACATTTTCTTTACGCTCCGCCCTCCAGGTAATGACATCTTCTTTCACCCGATCCCTGCCGTATCTACATTTATGCACTTTGGTATTCTTTTGGGCGTTACAATGATGTGCTTGCTTACCCATGCATAAATGCCTCATATACGGTTTCTGTTCGTCAGTACCGAGCTTTGTGGTCGGTATTTGCTCGTTATTCAATCGCAAATAACCTTCAGTCCTAGTCTCACAACTAGCAACCTTGCAGCTTACTAATGGTTCAAGGCGTTACCCCTGCCCATAAGGGACTTGCACCCTCTAGATTAATTAACTACTTTTCTGTAGTTATAAAGATGCCCATGCTGGGCACACACA
>NZ_VORM01000080.1 GCF_007997225.1 Subsaximicrobium wynnwilliamsii | reverse complement strand
CGCAACTAATCATACTCAAGAGCGTTGCCTAATATAGCAGAATTCACTCGCACCCAAGCAATTCGGATTTTTGAGACATTTATCTAACCAATATTGCGGAAACCAATCTTTGCGGAATTTTGAGCAGGTTTTCGGAATCGAATCTAGTTCTCAATTTAGCCAGTTTGCGGAATTGAGAACCATTGCGGAAAAAAAGCTTGAAAATTATAATTGGACAATCAACCAACGGAATTGAGCCAGTTTGCGGAATTGTTCACTCAAACGGAATACAAGTCAGACTAATAATTTCGGGCGGACTTTTATCACTCTTGCGCACTGCTATAAACAGTCATTTATCTAAAGAATCAAAATTCTGAAACTACATTAGGCAACATCGCGTATAATTAATTGCTAGGCCTGTTCTCCTTCCGAAAAGCCTCGTGGATTTTATAGTTCGTTTTTATTTGCTAAATTTACTGCTTGAGACACGCAACTAATCATACTCAAGAGCGTTATCTTGCATTTAACAAAAATTGTGATGAAATTCAAGACATTACGCATTGAAATCCCAAAAATAAACTGAAACTGAAATACAAATAGAAATAGAAATAGAAATATAAATTTAAAAAATCATTACGCCGAAATTATCACTCATACGAAAAATTTAATTTCCCCGCTTTCCAATGTTAAGTTGCAGCACGGGAGACATTGAGCTTGCCGCAAGGCAATTGCAAATTATTTTAAAAGCATTACGCCGAAATTTACTCTTACGGAATAATAACGCGGAAATTAAATCGAAATTTTTTTTGGTTTATAAGTGCAAAACCGAAACTTTGTGTTTCCCGACCAAATTAGATTTATCCGAAAAAATATTTAAAAACTGAATACGGAAAACCGGAATGGAATCTAAATGGAAATTATTAAATTAGAATTTTAAAAAACAATACGACGGAATTTATAAGATCGTCGAAAAACAAAAATTGCGGATAGATAAAAACGCAAGATAACACCGTGTATAGACCATTGCTGGGTCTGTGCTTTATTTGGAATATTATGGAAATGCCCAAAAGTTTGTTTATATTTGGATTGGTTCGTGTATGAAACACGCAACGGTCCATACACATAAACGTTGGCAACAAGCTGAAAAATGGACATAGAATATTTACCAAATAAAGGTTTTATCCTTAATTCTCTCAAATTTGAATGGAATAACGAACGAAATTCTGTTAGAGAAAAATTAGGAATGAAACATAAGGAAGAAGACAAAATAATTGACGTAGCTGAATTTTTTGATGGAGATGAAAGTATGAATATTCATCAAAAAAGAGATGTTTATGAAAATCTGAATTCGAAAAAAGATATGCTGTTTCTGAATTACGACAAGGAAAATCGATTAAGGGATTTAGAAGTTCATTACGGTTTTGACATATTAATTGACAATATCCGACTTGATTTTGGAACAGAAATTTCTGATTTAATTAAACAATTTAAAAATATCGGAACTGAATACTCTGAATTAGAAAAAGGAAATTATTTTTTACCAAAATTAAAAATAACGATAGCAGATAGTGAATCAATGGGTGGAGATGGAACTGGATTATCCTATTTTTATGCGACTTCTGACATTAGTCATTTAACGAAATAAAAGAAAGCCAGTTGCCAACACCGTATAAAAATAATTGCGGTTTAATGCTTAACTAAAGGTCGTTGCGTGTTTGTAACGTCTGATTTTCCTTCGGAAAATCCTCGCATACAAATCCGCAACTATTCTTATACATAAACGTTGGCATTCATTGAGCAGAACCGTTAAAAATGAAAATTATGAGTAATTTTAAAGAGATTAAATCGGAAATTGAAAAATATGCGAATGACTCAAATCTGACTGAATTACAAATCGTTGAGAAACTG
>NZ_VORM01000007.1 GCF_007997225.1 Subsaximicrobium wynnwilliamsii | reverse complement strand
GTACAAATAGATATAGATTTGCGTCGAGTGAACAGCTGCATGCGTGCCTGGTAGAATATATAAGCTGGTACAACACCAAAAGGATCCATTCAACCTTGGGGTATAGAACACCATTGGAAATGCAACTAGAATTAGAAAATTTAATCAATAAAGCGGCTTAATAAAAATAGTCACGCTTTTTGTAGGAATTCCAGGTTTTTCAAAATAAACTCCTACAACGCGGCTGGATGCCGGCGCACCCCACCTTATTTTTAAAAAGAGAGGTCTATCTCCAAAAAGGCGGTTTTAACTTGGGCTACAAAATCGCGGCAGATTACGATTTCATCTTAAGGGTCTTTCGAGATCCAAGCTATTCATTTCAGTATGTGCCAATAACCATCACAAAAATGAGGCTAGGTGGTGCCAGCAACAAAAGCCTCAAAAATCTCATCCAAAAGACCAAAGAAGACTACCGCGCCTCAAAATCCAACGGACTCTCCCTACCCTTCAAAGTCATCCTCTTAAAAAACCTTTCCAAAATCCCCCAGTGGTTCAAGAAATAAGCCTTTCAGCTACAAACTAGCTTATTATTGTTCTAAACCTTCGTCGTACGACGTCTTCAATTTAAGTTCATCTTCTCCCGATAGTTATTGGGATCGATTTCATCTTCATCTTCGTCTTCGTCTTCGTCTTCGTCTTCGTCTTCGTCTTCGTCTTCGTCTTTCTTCCGCGTAAATCCGCAAAATCTGCGGGCTAAACAAACATCCGCCACTCCATATTTCCCGCAGATCACGCAGATCGCCGCAGATTTCTCTTCAAGTTCAAGTTCAACTTCATCTTCGTCAGACCTACAAGGAACCCTCGTGCCTCGGGAATACCTTGCAGGTCAAATTTTATTTTACTACGTATTTTTCAACTTCAACTTCTCCCGATAGCTATCGGGATCAAGTTCAAGTTCAATTTCAAGTTCAACTTCATCTTCATTCCCCGTCCTACGTCCTAAAATAGAACAATGAGTATACAGGAATAGATAATTTCAAATTAGTTACAATTTAGTCCTACGTCCTACGTCTTAAATCTTCCGTCTTCATCTTCTCCCGATAGCTATCGGGATCGACTTCGACCTCGTCTCCGTCTTTCTTCCGCGTAGATCCGCGAAATCTGCGGGCTAAACAAACAACCGCCACTCGATATTTCCCGCAGATCACGCAGATCGCCGCAGACCTCTCTTCAAGTTCTCCCGATAGCTATCGGGATCAAGTTCAACTTCGTCTTCATCTTCCGTCTTCAAGTTCAAGTTCAAGTTCAACTTCGTCTTCATCTTCATCTTCAACTTCATCTTCATTCCCCGTCCTACGTCCTAAAATAGAGCAATGAGTATACAGGAATAGATAATTTCAAATTAGTTACAATTTAGTCCTACGTCCTACGTCTTAAATCTTCCGTCTTCATCTTCTCCCGATAGCTATCGGGATCGACTTCATCTTCGCCTTCGTCTTTCTTCCGCGTAAATCCGCGAAATCTGCGGGCTAAACAAACAACCGCAACTAAATATTTCCCGCAGATCACGCAGATCGGCGCAGACCTCTCTTCAAGTTCAAGTTCTCCCGATAGCTATCGGGATCAAGTTCAAGTTCAAGTTCAACTTCAACTTCATCTTCAACCTCGTCAGACCTACAAGGAACCCTCGTGCCTCGGGAATACCTTGCAGGTCAAATTTTATTTTACCACGTATTTTTCAACTTCAACTTCTCCCGATATTTCCCGCAGCTCACGCAGATCGCCGCAGACTTCTCTTCGTCTTCTCTTCATCTTCCGTCTTCCGTCTTCAAGTTCTCCCGATAGCTATCGGGATCAAGTTCAAGTTCAAGTTCAATTTCAAGTTCAAATTCGTCTTCATCTTCATCTTCCGTCTTCAAGTTCAAGTTCAATTTCAAGTTCAACTTCATCTTCCTCTTCATCTTCATCTTCATCTTCATCTTCATCTTCATCTTCATCTTCCGTCTTCAAGTTCAATTTCAAGTTCAAGTTCAAGTTCAAGTTCAACTTCATCTTCCGTTCATGTCAATTATTTGAATTACAACCGATTTTTTCATATTAATCATACTTTCCTACTATATTTGTGCCGGTAATTCGAATCTTATTTATTGATTCCTAGTTCAACATACCTATAATGATACAGGAAATTCTCAATTATTTTAATCCATTGGAGCACTTGGAACTTTGGCTCATTTTGGCTTTCTTTTTAGCGTTTATGGTTTCGATGAGCACCTTTCCTGCCATCTTTAATATTGCCGAGGCCAAACACCTTATGGATGAACCTGGAGATCGCAGCATCCATTCCGTGAAAACACCTACTTTGGGCGGTGTTGGAATCTTCATCAGTTTAGTGGTTGTGATTACCATGCTGGGCGGGCTTTTGGATACCAAGATTTTACTGCTCATTTTGGGCAGTTTGACCATACTCTTCTTTTTAGGTCTAAAAGACGATTTGTTGATCCTCTCGCCAACCAAGAAATTGTTTGGCCAATTTTTGGCAGCAATGCTCTTGATCATTTTTACGGATACGCGCATTCTGGGGCTTTCGGGACTTTTCGGCGTGACCATTATGCCTTATTGGGTTTCAGTTGCTTTTACCTTATTTGTCTATCTTTTGGTCATCAATGCCTATAACCTTATTGACGGGGTGGATGGTTTGGCAGGCTGTTTAGCGCTTTTGGGTTCAGGCGCTTTTGCATTCATCGCCATTAAAATAGATGACGTAACAATGTCTACCGTAGCTGTAGGCACTGTAGGAGCCTTGATTCCCTTTTTGAGACTTAACTTTTCAAAGCATAAGAAGATCTTTATGGGCGATACAGGGTCCATGATTATTGGCTTTCTACTCGCTTTTTTTGCGGTGCGCTTTATTGGGAGCACGCAGTCCACTCCAGCTTCCGAATTTTCTAATTCAGCACCAATCATGGTGCTCGCCATTTTATTCTTTCCGTTGTTGGATACCTTTAGGATTTTTATGATTCGATTGGTGCTATTGAAAAAGAGTCCGTTTTCGGCAGATAACAATCATTTGCACCATCGCTTTCTAGGTTTGGGTTTTAGCCATGTGCAAACCACGATGTATATTGTGATCCTCAATCTCATGCTCGTCGCTTTTGCCTATGCCATGCGGGATTTTGACATTCACTACCAATTTATGGCTTTGGCGCTAGTAGGCATGCTACTCTACTCCGTGCTTTTTATTTACAATTGGCTCATGATCAAAGGTGGGCTGCCACAGTTGCTCAATGCTGTAAAAAACTACAAACTCTAAATTAGACCTTAACTTTTGCGAATCTCTATTTTGCGGTTATATTTGCAAGCATTCAAAACAGCCTTAATGAAATTCAACGTTTTAGTCATCATGCTCCTTGTAGGTACTCTATTGTCTTCCTGTGCCTCAAAAAAAGAAATCCTCTATTTACAGGATGCGAGTAAATTCGATAATTCTGAGCTGTCTTATGGCACGACGAAAATTCAACCCAACGATATTTTAAGGATTACGGTTGGCGCCTTGATAGAAGAAACGGCGATCCCTTTCAACAGATCTGCGGGTGGGCAAGGCGGTGGAGGTGGTATAGAATTGATACAGTTGGAGGGTTATTTGGTTACCAACGAAAACAGCATTAGCTTTCCACAGCTAGGGAGCATATCCACAAAGGATAAAACCGTATTGGAATTAGAGGAATATATAAAACAAATGTTGGAATCTAAAGGCTTGCTGAAGGCTCCTACAGTGAACGTACGCTTACTGAATGCTAAGGTAACCATACTTGGCGAAATTAATTCTCCAGGGGTTTATACCTTTACTGAACAAAATATCACTCTCTTGCAAGCCATAGGCTATGCCGGTGATTTAACCATCAACGGAAAACGGGAAGATATCAAGATCATTAGGGAGTTGGATGGCAACCGCCAAATCGGGACTGTAGATTTAACTTCGGGAGACTTTTTGAATAGCGACTTCTACCATGTGAAACCCAATGATGTCATTGTGGTCAATCCAAATGATCCAAGAGTCAAAAGTGCAGGCTTTATTGGCAATGTGGGAACGCTGCTCTCCGTGGTGTCCATTCTTTTCACAACGATAGTCTTAATCACGAGATAATTATGAATCAAGACCAAAAATCAATGACTGCTCAAAAGAATGATCAGGGTGAAGTCATCAAAAGTGAGATTATCAAATATTTAAGGTATTGGTACTGGTTCGCTATTTGTATAGTATTGGCTTTATTGGGCGCCTATCTCTATTTACGCTACACCCCGAACATTTATTCATCTACTGCCAAAATAAAGATTCTCGATAAAGGCAAGGGACTGGAGTTGCCCTCTTCTGCTTTTGTGTTCAATAGATCTAACATCAATCTCGAGAATGAAATCGAGATCATAAAATCCTACCGAATTATTGAACAAGCGGTCAAGCAATTGGATTTGACCATGGGCTTTTATGAGGTAGGCAATGTGTTGACTACTGAAATTAACCAGTTTCCTTTCAAATTTGTTAAAACAATTCCTAATGATAGTATCAGCAACTACAGGCAATATCGAATTGAAGTAAACAAAAATGGCTTCAATGTGTTTGAAGGTGCTTCTGAAAACGCTACCCTGATTGGGAATTACAATTCCTATAATGTTGCGCATGATTTGCCCTTTGAATTGCAATTTGAGAATGGGGAAGCGGCGAAGCCCTATCTTGGTCACTCATACTTGTTGCGATTGAGTCCGTTAGCCGGGGCTACAAGAAAGCTTAAAGGCGCATTGAATGTGAGTATGTTAGGCAAAGGCAGTGATCTCTTGAAATTGAGCCATTCCAGCCAAAGTTGGACCCGATCTGAACGCACTTTGAATGCGGTCATCGATGTATTCAATCGCGATGGGATTAATGATAGGCAACAGATTTCAAAGCGTACCATAGATTTTATTGACGAACGTTTTAAATCTTTGGCGATGGAATTGGATTCCATTGAAGTGGACATCAAGGATTTTAAAAGATCCAATAATTTTATCAATTTAGAGTCCGATGCCGAAGTGAGTTTGACACAGCAAACCATGGCTGAAGGTCAAGTCTTTGACGTGGAGAACCAATTGATCATTACCGACCTGTTGGAAGAAACGCTTGGGGCAGATAATGCTGAATCTGATTTACTTCCGGCCAATATAGGGATTGGAGATAATAATATCAATGGGCTAATAGACCAGTACAATGAGCTCGTCTTACAGCGCGACAATTTTGCGGTAAGTGGCGGGGAGAATAACCCCACTATAAAGATTCTTAATGATAAACTGAAAAACGTCAAGAGCAACATAAATGCCTCCATCGACTCTTATAAGGCACAGTTGAATGCTTCCAAACAACAGTTGGTCAAAAGAAATCAAAGATATGCTGGACAAGTCTCTAGTTTGCCTTTAAAGGAAAAGCTCATGCGTTCTCGCATCCGTCAGCAGGAAATCAAACAAACCTTGTATTTATTCCTGTTGCAGAAGCGTGAGGAAGCCGCCATAAATCTGGCCATTACCGAGCCCTCAATTAAAGTGGTGGAGTATGCCTTATCCTCTGGAGGTCCCATTTCGCCCAATTCGAGAAACATCTATTTAATGGCGCTCATTGCAGGGCTTGCCGTTCCATTTGCGGCCATTTATGGTTTTAATTTACTGAATACTAAGATCAAGGGGAAAAATGATGTGGTCAATAGCGTTGGAGACATCCCTATTTTGGCTGAATTGCCGCGTATCAAAGGCGATAAGCTGGTTTTTGATAATCCTACAGACCGCTCCGTACAATCGGAAGCCTTTAGAATTCTATCGGCCAATGTCAATTACATCTTACCTGCAACCGATTCCGATCAAGGCAAAGTAATTTACTGCACGTCCACCATCAAAGGGGAGGGGAAAACCTACGTGGGTATGAATCTCTCTTTGGCACTCTCCAGCATCAATAAAAAAGTGTTGCTCATTGGTGCCGATTTAAGAAATCCTCAGATCCATAGTTACGTGGCTCATGAAAAAAATGAAGTTGGCCTTTCCAATTTTCTTCATGATGACAGCTCAGATTGGAAAGCTGCAATCATTCATGGCTTTGAAAAGCATCCTAATCACGATATATTATTGTCTGGAAGCATTCCCCCAAACCCCACCCAATTATTAACCAACGGTCGTTTTGAACAATTGATTACTGAAGCCAGAGCCATTTATGATTATATCATAGTAGATACAGCACCAACCATACTCGTTACCGATACCTTATTGATTTCCCGTTTGGCCGACGCCACCATTTATTTGGTGCGCGCCGATTACACCGAAAAGAACCTATTGGAATTCTCAAAAGGCCTGAACAATGCCGGGAAGTTAAAGAACATGGCCTACGTCATCAACGGCGTGGGATCCAGTAAAGCCTACGGCTACTCTTACAATTATGGCTACGGCTATGGCTATGGTGGGAATGAGTGAGTTTTCAGTTGGCAGTTTTCAGTGCTCAGTCTCCAGTCTTCAGTCTTCAGTTAGCAGTTCGCAGTTATCAGTTTTCAGTTGCAGTATTCAGTGCTCAGTTGGCTGTTCGCAGTTCGCAGTCTTCAGTTTTCAGTTGCAGTATTAAGTGCTCAGTCTCCGGTCTTCAATGAGGCATAGTATCTCTAATTCATAAACTCCACGATTAAATAAGAATCCTACTAAACCCCCCCCAAACAATTCCCCTCCCGGGAGGAGCCAGGGGTGGGTATTCAGTGGGCTAGCAATGCGTTTTCATCTCCTTAATTGTTTCTTCAATATTTAGCAACACCCAGCTAAGATTATTCCTTACATCTAAATCGCTAAACCTTATTACAACCACTCCCAAATCCTCCAATCTTTTTTGACGAATAGCGTCTTTTTCTTGTTGTCCTTCTTCAAAATGTATGCTGCCATCCACTTCAATAGCCAAGTGTAAGTTTTTACAATAAAAATCCACAATATATTGGTCAATAGGGATTTGCCTACTGAATCTCACGCCGGTTTTTTTACCCTTTATTTCGCGCCATAATATGATTTCTCCCAAAGTCATGTTGTTGCGAAGCTTCTTTGCAAACGCCACTAGGTAAGAGTTATATTTTATTATTTTTCTCATAGTGCGACCCACCCCTTGATCCCCTCCCTGGAGGGGAGGCTTTCGTGGTTGTTTTCATAATAAGCTAAAATACAAATAATTAGGATTATCATTGACAAGAAACCCGCAGCAAGTATCTCGTCATCATATTCTTTGTCAATCATGAACATACGTGGACTTTCAATTATGTCTAAAGAATTCTATCAAAACCCCCAAACAATTCCCCTCCCGCGAGGGGCCAGGGGGTTGGCATTTGGAGGGTCTTTATCACAATCAAAAACGGATATAGAAAAACGGATTCAGATATCCTTAAAAACATTAAGCCTCATTTATTCGTGAAATAGATAGTGCCCAATCAGAATAGGCATAGAAAACACGTAAAGATTCGTGATAATTCGTGCAATTCGTGGCTACTTTTTTTGAATCGGAATACTTTCAAAACTTTAGTTGTAAGTTAAACACTATCCCAAGCGTAATCCCAATTCAAGAATTTAGCTCCCATTCGCATTTGAGTGACAGCCCATTAATTTTGAATAGCTAACCATTCAGTCGAATGGTATGAACCATCACGAATCTAGATCAGCGTAAATCAGTTATATCAGTGTCATCTGCGTTCTATTGACTACCACTCACGACACTGATTTGCTCTTTGTTCTTGATTTTTCACAGATCAACAGTGATCAAAATCAATAAAGGGATTCAGAAAAACGGATTCAAATGTCCTTAAAAACAGTAAGCCTCATTTATTCGTGAAATAGATAGTGTCCAATCAGAATAGGCATAGAAAACACATCAAGATTCGTGATAATTCGTGCAATTCGTGGCTATTTTTTTTGAATCGCAATACTTTCAAAACTCTAGTTGTAAGTTAAACACTAACCCAAGCGTAATCCCAATTCAAGAATTTAGCTCCCATTCGCATTTGAGTGACAGCCCATTAATTTTGAATAGCTAACCATTCAGTCGAATGGTATCAAACAATACAAATCTAAATCAGCGTAAATCAGTTATATCAGTGTCATCTGCGTTCTATTTATTAATCACTCATGACACTGATTTACTCTTTGTTCTTGATTCTTCACAGATCAACAGTGATCAAAATCAATAAACGGTTTCAGATATCCTTAAAAACAGTAAGCCTCCTTTATTCGTGAAATAGATAGTGTCCAATCAGAATAGGCATGGAAAACACATCAAGATTCGTGATAATTCGTGTAATTCGTGGCTATTTTTTTTGAATCGCAATACTTTCAAAACTCTAGTTGTAAGTTAAACACTAACCCAAGCGTAATCCCAATTCAAGAATTTAGCTCCCATTCGCATTTGAGTGACAGCCCATTAATTTTGAATAGCTAACCATTCAGTCGAATGGTGTCAAACAATACAAATCTAAATCAGCGTAAATCAGTGATATCAGTGTCATCAGCGTTCTATTCATCTACCAATCATCACACTGATTTGCTCTTTGTTCTTGATTTTTCACAGATCAACAGTGATCAAAATCAATAAACAGATTCAGAGAAACGGATTCAAATATCCTTAAAAACAGTAAGCCTCCTTTATTCGTGAAATAGATAGTGCCCAATCAGAATAGGCATAGAAAACACGTAAAGATTCGTGATAATTCGTGCAATTCGTGGCTATTTTTTTTTAATCGGAATACTTTCAAAACTTTAGTTGTAAGTTAACCACTAACCCAAGCGTAGTCCCAATTCAAGAATTTAGCTCCCATTCGCATTTGAGTGACAGCCCATTAATTTTGAATAGCTAACCATTCAGTCGAATGGTATGAACTATCACGAATCTAGATCAGCGTAAATCAGTTATATCAGTGTCATCTGCGTTCTATTTATTAATCACTCATGACACTGATTTGCTCTTTGTTCTTGATTTTTCACAGATCAACAGTGATCAAAATCAATAAACGGTTTCAAATGTCCTTAAAAACAGTAAGCCTCCTTTATTCGTGAAATAGATAGTGTCTAATCAGAATAGGCATAGAAAACACATCAAGATTCGTGATAATTCGTGCAATTCGTGGCTATTTTTTTTGAATCGCAATACTTTCAAAACTCTAGTTGTAAGTTAACCACTAACCCACCATCATCATTATTCAGTCGAATGGTATGAACCATCACGAATCTAAATCAGCGTAAATCAGTTATATCAGTGTCATCTGCGTTCTATTGACTACCACTCACGACACTGATTTGCTCTTTGTTCTTGATTTTTCACAGATCAACAGTGATCAAAATCAATAAACAGATTCAGATATCCTTAAAAACAGTAAGCCTCCTTTATTCGTGAAATAGATAGTGCCCAATCAGAGTAGGCATGGAAAACAGATAAAAAATTCGTGATAATTCGTGCAATTCGTGGCTTTTTTTTGAATCGCAATACTTTCAAAACTCTAGTTGTAAGTTAACCACTAACCCACCATCATCATTATTCAGTCGAATGGTATGAACCATCACGAATCAAAATCAGCGTAAATCAGTTATATCAGTGTCATCTGCGTTCTATTGACTACCACTCACGACACTGATTTGCTCTTTGTTCTTGATTTTTCACAGATCAACAGTGATCCAAATCAATAAAAGGATTCAGATATCCTTAAAAACAGTAAGCCTCCTTTATTCGTGAAATAGATAGTGTCTAATCAGAATAGGCATAGAAAACACATCAAGATTCGTGATAATTCGTGCAATTCGTGGCTATTTTTTTTGAATCGCAATACTTTCAAAACTCTAGTTGTAAGATAACCACTAACCCACCATCATCATTATTCAGTCGAATGGTATGAACCATCACGAATTTAAATCAGCGTAAATCAGTTGAATCCGTGTCATCAGCGTTCTATTTGTCTACCACTCACGACACTGATTTGCTCTTTGTTCTTGATTTTTCACAGATCAACAGTGATCAAAATCAATAAACAGATTCAGATATCCTTAAAAACATTAAGCCTCATTTATTCGTGAAATAGATAGTGCCCAATCAGAATAGGCATGAAAAACAGATAAAAAATTCGTGATAATTCGGGCAATTCGTGGCTACTTTTTTTGAATCGCAATACTTTCAAAACTCTAGTTGTAAGTTAAACACTAACCCAAGCGCAATCCCAATTCAAGAATTTAGCTCCCATTCGCATTTGAGCGACAGCTCCATAAATTTTAATTCCTAACCATTCAGTCGAATGGTATCAAACAATACAAATCTAAATCAGCGTAAATCAGTTGAATCCGTGTCATCAGCGTTCTATTCATCTACCACTCACGACACTGATTTACTCTTTGTTCTTGATTCTTTAAAGGTCAACAGTGATCAAAATCAATAAAGGGATTCAAATGTCCTTAAAAACAGTAAGCCTCCTTTATTCGTGAAATAGATAGTGCCCAATCAGAGTAGGCATAGAAAACACATCAAGATTCGTGATAATTCGTGCAATTCGTGGCTATTTTTTTTTAATCGGAATACTCTCAAAACTCAAGTTGTAAGTTAAACATGATCCCAAGCGTAATCCCAATTCAAGAATTTGGCTCCCATTCGCATTTGAGTGACAGCCCATTAATTTTGAATAGCTAACCATTCAGTCGAATGGTATCAAACAATACAAATCTAAATCAGCGTAAATCAGTTGAATCCGTGTCATCAGCGTTCTATTCATCTACCACTCACGACACTGATTTGCTCTTTGTTCTTGATTCCTTAGAGGTCAACAGTGATCAAAATCAATAAATAGATTCAGATGTCCTTAAAAACAGTAAGCCTCATTTATTCGTGAAATAGATAGTGCCCAATCAGAATAGGCATAGAAAACACGCAAAGATTCGTGATAATTCGTGTAATTCGTGGCTATTTTTTTTGAATCAGAATACTCTTAAAACTCAAGTTGTAAGTTAACCACTAACCCACCATCATCATTATTCAGCCGAATGGTATGAACCATCACGAATCTAAATCAGCGTAAATCAGTTGAATCTCTGTCATCTGCGTTCTATTGACTACCACTCACGACATTGATTTGCACTTTGTACTTGATTCCTTACAGTTCAACAGTGATCAAAATCAATAAACGGATTCAGAAAAACGGATTCAAATGTCCTTAAAAACAGTAAGCCTCCTTTATTCGTGAAATAGATAGTGCCCAATCAGAATAGGCATAGAAAACAGATAAAAAATTCGTGATAATTCGTGCAATTCGTGGCTACTTTTTTTGAATCGCAATACTATTAAAATTCTAGTTGTAAGTTAAACACTAACCCACCATCATCATTATTCAGTCGAATGGTATCAAACAATACGAATCAAAATCAGCGTAAATCAGTTGAATCCGTGTCATCAGCGTTCTATCAATCTCTGCCCAATATAATCTACTGAAAACCTAATTTACAATCAGTCACAATTTAGTCTTAGGTCTTATGTCCTGCAACGCAGTAGTCTTAAGTCTTCAACCGTAAGTTGATGTAAAAACTTAATTAAGAACACACCTGCTTTGCCCCATGAATTCAACGAGACCTAAACCCAATTTCAAATCAGGAATTAACCAAAGTCCTCAAACTCTTAATGGTTTCAGGTTGATTGGCACTCTTAAAAATATAACTTCCCGCGACAAACACATTGGCGCCCGCATCCACCAATTGTTTGGCATTTAGGTTGGTCACGCCGCCATCAATTTCGATTAAGGTGTCTAAACCTTGATCATCGATCATTTTACGGAGTTTTTTAATACGATTGTAGGTCATTTGCTCGAATTTTTGTCCGCCAAATCCAGGGTTGATCGACATCAATAAGACCATATAGCATTTAGGCAGAATATCCTCCAATACAGAAACTGGTGTGGTCAAATTCAACACGACTGCAGGCTTGCAACCGGCATCTTCAATCTGACAGAGAGTTCGGTGTAAGTGCACCGTAGATTCGTAGTGCACACTTATAATATCCGCACCCACGCGAGCGAATTCTTCAATATAGCGCTCTGGCTTTTCGATCATCAAATGTACGTCCAAAGGCTTTTTGGCATGTTTTTTAATGGCTTCAATCACTGGCATGCCGTAGGAAATATTAGGCACAAAGTGCCCATCCATCACATCAATATGAAACCAATCGGCATCGCTATTGTTTACCATTTCCACATCGCGTTGCAGATTGCCAAAATCGGCGGCAAGAATTGAGGGTGCTATTAATTTTTCAGGCATTTTGGGTATATTTTTGAGTTGCTACAAAGGTAATTAAAATGTGAAGATAATGGCGCTTTGACTGAAAGCTGTATGTTATTTTGAAAGACGGGAGACGAAGACGAAGACGAAGATGAAGATGAAGTTGAAGATGAAGGCGAAGATGAAGATGAAGATGAACTTGAACTTGAACTTGAACTTGAACTTGATCCCGATAGCTATCGGGAGAAGTTGAAGAGAAGTCTGCGAAGATCTGCGGGATCTGCGGGAAATATCGAGTGGCAGATGTCTGTTTGGCCCGCAGATATCGCGGATTTACACGGAAGAAAGACGGAGACGAAGATGAAGACGAAGACGAAGATGATCCCGTTAGCTATCGGGAGAAATTGAAGAGCAATCTGCGGCTATCTGCGAAATCTGCGGGAACTATAGTGGGAACCTTGGCTTATCCCGCAGATTTCGCGGATTAACGCAGAAAAAAGGGGGGAAAAGAGGGAGACGGGAGACGGGAGACGGGAGATGGGAGACGAAGACGAAGATGAAGACGAAGATGAAGATGAAGATGAAGATGAAGTTGAAGTTGAAGTTGAAGTTGAAAAATACGTGGTAAAATAAAATTTGACCTGCAAGGTATTCCCGAGGCACGAGGGTTCCTTGTAGGTCTGATGAAGACGAAGATGAAGATGATCCCGATAACTATCGGGAGAAGATGATCCCGTTAGCTATCGGGAGAAGTTGAAGAGCAATCTGCGGCTATCTGCGTGATCTGCGGGAACTATAGAGGGAACGTTGGCTTATCCCGCAGATTTCGCGGATTAACGCAGAAAAAAGGGGGAAAAAGAGGGAGACGGGAGACGGGAGATGAAGATGAAGATGAAGATGAAGTTGAAGTTGAAGTTGAAGTTGAAGTTGAAGTTGAAAAATACGTGGTAAAATAAAATTTGACCTGCAAGGTATTCCCGAGGCACGAGGGTTCCTTGTAGGTCTGACGAAGACGAAGATGAAGATGATCCCGATAACTATCGGGAGAAGATGATCCCGTTAGCTATCGGGAGAAGTTGAAGAGCAATCTGCGGCTATCTGAGTGATCTGCGGGAACTATAGAGGGAACGTTGGCTTATCCCGCAGATTTCGCGGATTAACGCAGAAAAAAGAGGGAAAAAGAGGGAGACGGAAGACGGGAGACGGGAGATGAAGACGAAGACGATCCAGATAACTATCGGGAGAAGATGAAGATGAAGATGAAGTTGAAGTTGAACTTGAAATTGAAATTGAAGAGCAATCTGCGGCTATCTGCGTGATCTGCGGGAACTATAGAGGGAAACTTGGCTTATCCCGCAGATTTCGCGGATTAACGCAGAAAAAAGGGGGAAAAAGAGGGAGACGGAAGACGGGAGACGGGAGACGGGAGACGAAGACGAAGATGAAGATGAAGATGAAGATGAAGATGAAGATGAAGATGAAGTTGAAGTTGAAGTTGAAGTTGAAAAATACGTGGTAAAATAAAATTTGACCTGCAAGGTATTCCCGAGGCACGAGGGTTCCTTGTAGGTCTGACGAAGACGAAGATGAAGATGAAGGCGAAGATGATCCCGTTAGCTATCGGGAGAAATTGAAGAGCAATCTGCGGCTATCTGCGTGATCTGCGGGAAATATAGAGGGAACGTTGGCTTATCCCGCAGATTTCGCGGATTAACGCAGAAAAAAGGGGGAAAAAGAGGGAGACGGGAGACGGGAGACGGGAGACGGGAGATGAAGACGAAGACTGGAGACTGAGGACTGAAAACTGACAGCAAACTGCCCCCATTTAAAAAATCCTGGTTTCAGTTAAAAATTCATAGCTAATGATTGTATATTTGATACTATCAAATGACACTATAAACATGAAGCCTCCGTACGAAATAACGCCTGAAATTTTAAAATGCATCACGTCTATTTCTGAGAAAGTCGGAGAAATTAATGCTAATTATTTGAATAGACCCTCTCCTAAATTAAGAAAACAGAACAAAATAAAAACGATTCACGCCTCCTTGAAAATTGAGGGCAATAGTCTCACTGAAGAACAGGTCACAGCTCTAATTGAAAATAAAAGAGTCATCGGGCCAGAAAAAGATATTCTCGAAGTCTTAAATGCAATCGAGATTTATGAAAATTTAGGACATTACAATCCCAACAATGAAAAATCATTCCTAAAAGCACATCAGAATTTAATGAAACTTCTAATTGAAGCTTCGGGAAGATACAGAAAGCAGAGCGTTGGCATCGTAAAAGGTTCAAAAGTTCAACATTTGGCGCCTCCATTTAAAAATGTATCTTTCCTAATGAAGGACCTTTTTGAATATTTAAAGGACTCAGAAGAAATTGTCCTAATCAAAAGTTGTGTTTTTCATTATGAAATGGAGTTCATTCATCCTTTTATGGATGGTAATGGAAGAATGGGAAGGCTCTGGCAAACATTGATTCTAATGCAAAAATATCCTGTTTTTGAGTTTCTTCCTTTTGAGACCATGATTAGCAATGACCAAGAAAAATATTACAGCGCGTTAGCCCTGAGTGATAAAGCCGGACAATCAACCAAATTTATTGAATACATGCTAAACGTCATTGACGCTTCATTAAATAAATTGTTAGATTTCAATAACCGAACTCTAAATGAGCAAGAGCGACTTGGATATTTCATATCCTTAAATAAAATTGAGTTTTCAAGAAAGGAGTATATGGATGTTTTCAAAAATATTTCATCTTCAACCGCGAGTAGAGATTTGAAAAAAGGATTGGAATCAAACCTATTTGAAAAAATGGGAGAAAAGAGCAAAACAAAATACAAACTAATAGGTGGGAAAAATATCACGATTAATTAGTTGCTAGATTTTTTTGGACTCGTAAAAATCCTTACCGTTTATTAACCCACGCTCGTTAAGTTTGCGGTTAACGGTTCTAAACTCAAGATTAAGAGTCTAACGCATGAAATCGAAATCGAAAGTGACATATCGGCTTTGCGTTCAGCATCTGAAATTTAAACCTGGGATTCTAAAAAAAAAATCGAAATTAAAAGTCCATTCCCTTGGGGAAGGGATTTAGGGATGGGCCACCAATATAGTCCCAAAGATAAACCCAGAGTAATCAGCTCTGGGTTCTTTCATCAATCAAAAAACGAACAGCCAATTACCCACCAAAGTGGGCATCTCTCTAAACTGAGAGTAAACCGTCGTTACAGTTACTAGGTCTAGCCTAAATAAGTTTTTAATATTTTACTTCTTGAAGTGTGTTTTAAGCGTCTAATGGCTTTTTCTTTAATCTGGCGAACACGTTCTCTGGTTAAATCAAAAGTCTCTCCAATTTCTTCCAAAGTCATTGGGTGCTGATTGCCCAAACCAAAATACAAACGAATCACATCGGCTTCTCTTGGGGTTAAGGTTTCCAAAGCACGCTCGATTTCTGTGCGAAGGGACTCGTGCATCAAATCCTTATCTGGATTTGGAGATTCTCCACTTCTCAATACATCGTACAAGTTGGAATCTTCTCCCTCTACCAAAGGCGCATCCATGGATACGTGACGCCCAGAATTTTTCATGGACTCCTTAACGTCGTTAATGGTCATGTCCAACTCCTTGGCAATTTCCTCGGCACTTGGCGGACGCTCATGACTTTGCTCTAAAAAAGCAAAGGTTTTGTTGATCTTGTTGATGGAGCCAATCTTGTTCAAAGGCAATCGCACAATACGCGATTGCTCGGCCAGGGCCTGCAAGATGGATTGACGAATCCACCATACTGCATAGGAGATGAATTTGAAACCACGGGTTTCATCAAAACGTTGTGCCGCTTTAATCAAACCAAGATTCCCTTCATTGATCAAATCTGGAAGTGTTAAGCCTTGATTCTGATATTGTTTAGCTACCGAAACCACAAAACGCAAATTCGCTTTGGTCAATTTTTCCAAAGCGCTTTGATCACCAGCCTTGATGCGTTGTGCCAATTCCACTTCCTCATCTGCGGTGATTAAATCTACTTTTCCAATTTCTTGTAAATACTTGTCTAACGACGCAGTTTCCCTATTCGTGACCTGCTTTGTAATTTTTAACTGTCTCATTCAATAATGTGTATTAGGGCATAAGTTTGTTGCATATGGTTATACGTAACAAGTCTTGAAAAAGTTACAAAAAATCAAAAGAAAATTAAATTTTAATTAATTTTTTATCGGTCAGATTAATGTCGTCCAACATTTCGTTGGTAAACTTGTAGTGCCCACGGGTAGTGATTAATCTGAATTTCTGGGAGCGCATTGAAGTCAGGGTGTTTAGGAACAACCATTTGGACTTCAATAATTTTGGTTCTTCACTCTTCAAACTGATGTCAAAGTAGTGCTTTCTCCCTTCCTTGGTGGCTACAATATCTGGGGTGATATTAATATCGCTACCTTTTTTGTGGTAGGATTTAGGGGTCTCATAGCCTTCCATGTCGGCCTTAATGTTTTCATAACCACGTTGCTCTAAATACGTGACAGAATCGCTCAAAATGTCGGAATATTTCTCTTTATCGGAATGTATCATAGCTAGTAATCTAATGAAAAAAATGACAAATGCAAATATTTGTGAGTATTTAACTTAACAAGGCTCAGGATGTAGCTCGGTAGATGATCTGTGTGGACTATATTTCTGAAATCGGACGCGACTAAGACTATATAACGACAGCCTTCAGCACAAGTTTCGCCTGGATGCTTATCACAAGTAAATCTAAAATCGAATCCCATATAAAGTCTAATGATTATAGAAGTAGCAATAGCGGCAGTTTTGCAACGTCATAAAAAAAAACCGCAATGGAGTTACGCCGCTTTCTATGGAATAAACGGGGTTTTGCAATGGATATAATATTTCATATAGAAAAGGAGAACATTATGAATGCAATACTTATAATTGGATGAACAATCTCACAAATTTGCTATAAGATAATTTCAAAGCAAAAACCCTAAAAACAAAGTCTGATTATCGTCAAATCCATGTCCATAGATAAGCCATGGATACTCCCTAGATAACTCCATGCAAAAAATAGGACCTATACAGCCTCTAAAATCAATTGCCCAATACGCCTTATGTATCAAAAAAAAAGTAAGAGTACTCAAGCTAAATCACGAATCTGAAAAAGAATATTTGAGTCTGAATACAATCGAAGTTAGCATTTCCAGATCCATTCCAGAACCGTACCAAGTGAACAGCACAAAGCCCCTCATCTAGTCACAATCAAGTCTATCCTCTAGCCTCTAGCTTCTACCCTCTAATATTCGAAAACTCAAATGAACAGCACACTGCTCCTCATTTAATCCCAATCAAGTCTATCCTCCAACCTCTAGCTTCTACCCTCTAACATTCGGAAATTCAAATCAACAGCATACTGCCCCTCATCTAGTCACAATCACGTCTATCCTCTATCCTCTATCCTCTAGCTTCTATCCTCTAACATTTGGAAATTCAAATCAACAGCATATTGCTACTCATTTAATCACAATCAAGTCTATCCTCTAAGCTCTAGCTTCTATCCTCTAACATTCGAAAACTCAAATGAACAGCCCACTGCTCCTCATTTAATCCCAATCAAGTCTATCCTCCAACCTCTAGCTTCTACCCTCTAACATTCGAAAATTCAAATGAACAGCATACTGCCCCTCATCTAGTCAAAATCAAGTCTATCCTCTAGCCTCTAGCTTCTATCCTCTAACATTCGAAAATTCAACTAAACAGCAAACTGCTACTCATTTAGTCAAAATCAAGTCTATCCTCTAATATTCCAAAGTTAAAATGAATACGTGCTACTAAACCCTCACATGCCCATCACCAAACACATAATATTTGTTGGTTACCAGTTGTTTCAAGCCCAACGGCCCTCTGTGGTGCAATTTATCGGTGCTTATGGCCAGCTCAGCGCCAACGCCCATTTGTCCGCCATCCGTAAAGCGGGTAGAGGCATTATGGTATACCGCAGCGCTATCCACTTGCTCCATGAATTTTTGTGCTAAATCTTTATTTTCGGTCATAATTACGGCCGAGTGTCCACCAGAATAGGTATTGATCATCTCAATAGATTGGTCAACGCCATCAACTTCTGCAATTAACAGTTTCATGGCAAGAAATTCTTCATACCAAATGGCTTCGGAAGTGATTTTATTTTCTTTCGGAAGAATATTTCCTATAGCATCATCAACCACCAATTCAACCTTCAGATGGCTCAAAACCGATTGTAGTTCCTTGACTTTTTCAGTATAATTAGGAATGTGCTTATCGATCAAGACCTTATCCAAGGCATTGCAGCCAGAGATTTTTTCAGTTTTGGCATTGATGATCACTTTCAAGGTTTTCTCCCAGTTGGCATCTTTGGCCACATATAAAAAGTTGTTGCCTCGCCCACTAATCAATACGGCGCAAGTGGCATTGTCCTTTACAAATTTGATGAGACGTTCGCCGCCTCTTGGCACGATAAGATCTATTTTTTCGGTTGGATTCTTCAGGAATTCCTGAGTTTCCTCTCGTTTGAGGTGTAAAAGTCTAATCCAATCTTTAGACAAACCATTTTCCTCTAAAGCCTGATGCCAGCATTTTTCAAGCACCAAATTACTTTGTAGCGCTTCTTTTCCACCTTTGAGCAAAATCTTGTTATTGGCCTTAAATGCCAAAACAGCTGCCTCAATGGTCACATCGGGTCGGGATTCATAAATGATCATGATGGTTCCGAAAGGCGCGGTTCTATTGGTTATTTTCAAGCCGCTGTCTAGGGTAAGGTCTGAAATTTCTTTGCCTACTGGATCTTCTTGGGACCTAACTTCTTTGATGGCGGTAATCATGCCTTCAATTTTGGCGTCATTAACCACCAAGCGATCGTATAAGGCTTGATCATCACGATCAAAAGCATCCAAATCTTTCTGGTTGGCTTTCAAAATGGATTCACGATTTTTATCGAGAATGGCGACCATGGAGTCTAATACGGTGTTCTTTATATTTGTATCTAAAAGTTTCATCTGTTTTTGTGTTTAATTCATTTAACTTCCGTTGGGCATTGAAATACGAATGGCGAACCTAAAATTCAAATAATTTTCTAATTTGAGTAGTGTTCATCCTGCTTCAAAATAGTTGGATCAATTCAAGACTCGTACTGCTCGCTTTATGATTGCAACCACTTATATTATCTTCAAGTTGCGAAGCTTGACGTATCTCAATGTGCAACAGTCTTTTTACAGGGATATCAATTGATAAATTTCGTCCCGATATCTTTATTGTCTATAATGTCCACAATCACATTGGGACGTTTGCCATTGGCGATATAGGTTGGGATATTTTTACTGGCAGTGCCTTTGGCAATCTTTAATTTCGAGGCCATGCCACCACGTCCTTCGCCTTCTTTCTTGTTGGAGGCCTTGACGTATTGTTCTACATCTTGATCGACCTTGACTTCATTGAGTTTTCTGGAATTCACATCATCTGGATGACCAGTGTAAAGCCCATCGGTATCTGATAGAATAATCAAGCGATCGGCATCCAATAGCTCGGCTACCAAACTGGCCAATTCGTCATTATCCGAAAACATGGACATGGTTAAAGACGTCGCATCATCTTCGTTTGCAATGGGGATAATGCCTTCACTAAGCAATCCCTCATAACAATTGATCATGTTCTCACGATGTTTCCCAGGATCAAAATCCCGTTTGGTTGCCAAAACCTGTGCGCAACGCATACCGTAATCGTGAAAAATGCTATAGTAATGGCGCATCATGCGCGGTTGACCTACTGCGGAATAGACTTGTCTGCGCGTAGAGGGGTCTTTGATGCTGGTTTCTCCTAAAACCTCTTTCCCCGCAATGGCAGACCCGGAAGAGACCAAGATTACCATAATGTCACGTTCATATAATACTGATATTTGGCGCACCAACTCTTTCAAGATGGGACCCATGATTCGATTATCCTTGTTAGTGAGTACATTCGTTCCCACTTTTACGACTACTCTGTTTGTTTCCATATTATTTTTTTCCAAGTTCTACAGCTCTGTCAAATGCGGCATAAGCTGCGTCCTTGATGAGTTCTTTGATGTTGTTGTCTTCCATGGAATCAATGGCTGCTTGAGTGGTACCGCCTTTGGATGCAACTTTGTCAATCCATGACTTTGGTGAGATGTCATTTTGATTGAAAAGTTCAATGGCGCCCTCAAAAGTATTGCTAACCAATACTTTGGAATCGTAATCTGAAAAGCCCATCTTCAATGCAGCTTCCAGCATGGATTGCATGAAGTAAAACACGTATGCCGGACCACTCCCGGATATCCCGGTACTGGCATCAATGAAATTCTCTGTATCCACGTGGATGGATGTTCCTGTGGTATCCAAAAGATTACGCACCATAATGAGTTCTACCTTGGAAACCGCTTTAGACGCAGTATAAGAGGTCACGCCTTTACCAACTTGTGCTGGTAAATTTGGCATGGTTCTAACTACTTTATCAATGTTCAATTGGTCTTGAATGGTTTGAAGGGTCACGCCTGCCATGAGACTCACGATCAATTGCTGGTCGTTGAGCATTGGTTTCATTTCCTCAAACAGTCCTTCACAATGGTAGGGTTTTACTGCTACAAAAATGATATCTGCTTTTGGCAAACAATCTTCAAGCGATTCAAAAACGTCGAAGATTCCTTCCGCTCTTAGGGATTTGATTTTTTTAGGATCGGTATCGTAAATTCTCAATTTATGTTTGCTAAGCAGTGGCGAAGTTGCCATGCCTTCCGCATAGGTCAATCCCATATTTCCTGCTCCTATTACTAATACTTTCATATCTTCTATTTTGTAAATGTTGATTATTGTTAATCAAGCCTTGTATTGCAAGTACTATACGGTACTACTAAGATATCAATTTAAAATGTATTATTTAGGTTTTGGCAATCTGAAGGCTAAAAATTAAGATTCTGTTAAGTATTTGTCTGAAAAATTACGGTATTGGAAATGTTGCGACGTGCCATTTCGCGCACGCATGTGACAGGATGTCTGTTTTTGTGATAATTTGTCGGCGGAAGCATTTGTCTAAACACTAAAAATTATTCAGAATCAGATACTTGCATTTTGGCGATACGATGAATTTGAGTCCCAATCCTGGTGCTGCTCTTATAAGGAAGGCTTCAGTTTTTTCTTCGGAAGGATTTAATGGTTTAGAGCCTAGCAGAGGTAAAGCGGAGCCATGCAGCAATGCGGTTTAATACCTAACATCCTTATCCAACAGAAGGATTTTCTGTTTTTTGGAACCAAAAAGACCTTTCAGACAATAGCGCGATGATGTTCGATGGGTTTTAAAATTTAAGAGGTTTATCCTGCGAAGCTTTCTGTGGTGAATCTAGAGTTGGTCATGTCAAGCATAAACGGCCCCCCGATTTTCGCAGTGAGCAATGGATTTCATGCTATGAGTTACAATACCTTCCGACTAAATATGAAGCTAAACTACGAGGAACTATCTGGCTGAGGTACATATCCCCGAACTTATGTATTGTTTCTAATCCTTCCGAAAGGATGTTGAGAGACTGAAAATTAACTGCAATACCTCATAAAAAACTAAAGACCCTTCCTCGAAATGAGAGAAAGGGTCTTTTCAATTGAATTATAATGACTTTAGTAGCACAATGATTTTTTATGCTTAATTAAGCATCCAGCAAACAGAGTCTAACATCTAACGTCTAGATTCTAGCATCTAGCATCTAGCATCTAGCGTCTAGACTCTAGCCTCTAGAAGCAAAGCGGTCTAGCCTCCATTTTTTTTTACTTCTTCTCTGCCAATCCCCGGGTCAACCAACCGCTTCTACTAGCCGTGGCAATGGCGTATGGGGTAATCCAGAACAAGCCAAATGTATATAGAATACTGTAGGAGTAGGCCCAAAAGGCTTCAGAAATCTCGTAATGTTTGGAGTAAAACACAACCGAAAACGTAGACAAGATCAAGATGCTCACTAAGGTTGAAGTAATAAACAGTATTGGGTGCATCAACACGAAGAACAACATGAAGACCATAAACGGATAACTCATCACAATTTTTGAGAACTGGCCAATAAATAACAGCCGGGTGCCCAATTTGCTGCCCTCCCTAAAATTGGTAAAGACGTATTTAGACATTTCAAGATTCTCACGTACATTGCTTCGTCCCCATCTAATGAACATTTTATAGAGTCCGCGGTACTGCTCCGGCACATTGGTATAAGCCACAGCATTGCGTTGAAATAAGACGTGTTTACCTTGCTTTAAAATCATGTTGGTCATGGCGCGATCTTCGCCAATGTCCGACGCTTGACCCATAAAGGTTTGGTTGATCCATTCTGGTAAGCATTTATAAACGGCGGTACTTCGGTAAGCCGCCAAAGCGCCTGGGGTACACAATACAGATTTGAGCGCACTTTCCGCAGAGCGTACAAATTCAAAACTCAATACAAAGCTCACATCCAACATTCTTGGTAATAAAGCCTTTTTATTGTTCAAAACCCTGATGTTACCAGCAACTGCACCGCAATCTTCATTGTCAACAAATGGGCTTACCAAGTTTCTCAATGTATCGGGTTTTACAATGGAGTCGCTATCTACGGTAACGAAGATCTCTCCGGTTCCCATATTGAAGCCACGGTAGAGTGCATGACGCTTCCCTTGATTTTTTGCTTGTTGCATGATTTGCAAACGGTCTCCCAAACGCTTCTTGGCCTCAAGCATCCAAGTCCATGTATCATCTAAGCTACCATCATCAATGGATAATATTTGGATTTTATCTTTAGGGTAATCACTTTTTGCCAAACTAACCAAGGTGTCATAAACCTGTCTGCTTTCATTATAAGCAGGGACAATGATGGTACAGGTTGGCAATTTTTCGTCGCTAACCGAATCTACTGCCTTATATTTGAAGTATTTATAAAACATGTACATAAAGAACAGGGCTTTATAGGCAAATAGGCCTGTGGCAACTGCCATAAAGCTATAGCCCCAAACGGAGTTCAAGCGCTCAAGATTAAATTGCTCAAAGTCACTTTGAAGGCTGAACACCAAAAACAGAGATCCCACCATCAATAGAAAGGTACACAACAATACGGTAATTCCCCAAGGTGTGGTGATTTTGTTGGACGCTTTGTTTTTCTGAAAAAAGGATTTTAAGGATTTGGGTTTGGAGGTTTGGCTGCTGTGATTTGTGTGTGAGGATTCGTTTGAAGGTGATATGTCGTTGTTCATGATCGTTTTTTAGATTTGTAATTATAGTTACGCACCAAGCTCGCATCTAGACTTTTTTTAAGTTTTATTTAGCAGTTTGTTTTTTACAATAGGACCTAATTTTTAGTCACTTTATAACCGGAATAAATACGGTAAACACTAATTGTCAATAGTTTAAACATATATAGAAGTTGGTTTTTAGAAATAGAGATTTTGCTTAATTTATGATTGTCGCAGAAAGCATTTGGAGCTAAACTCAGGGGGCAAGGTCTCAAAGCCCTTGAAGGTTTGAGTTAGGTCTGAGCCATTGTTGGGGTTGCCTGCTAACAATCCATACCAAGTGCCCGATTAGATGTTGCTGCTTTCATAATTTAGGTAAAAAGGCTGAGAATGGGATATGAGGATTGCCTTTGCGATCGCGAGGGGCAACATCGGCATTGGTATTGATAAGAATGGTTTTAGATAAAAAAACGGAATAGGTCTCGAAGACCTGTTCCGTTTACTAGGTGAGTCATGATTTTATTTCTTTAAAGTCATGTTATCACAGACCCGAAAACATCCTATTTATTGTGTTAGAAATCTATGCGAATAAAAAAACCTGTCAGGGTTTTAAAACCCTGACAGGTTTGGAATACTATGAACTAAAGAAATTAGAAATTAATCGTCTTTCTTATCTTCTCTTGGTTTTCTATCGTCTCTGCGATCGTCACGGCCTCTGTTGTCACGAGATCCGCGGTTATCACGTCCGCCGCTTCTGTTATTGTCACGACTGTCTCTGCTGTCTCTAGGAGGTCTTTCAACAAAGCCTTCTGGTTTTGGCATGATGGCCTTACGGGAAACTTTTTCCTTTCGGGTTCGCTTATCCAATCCAAAATACTTCACATCAAAGACATCGCCCATGTTCACAACGTCCGATACATTTTCGGTACGCTCCCAAGCGAGTTCGCTCACGTGCAATAAGACTTCGTTTCCTGGGGCATCCATATATTCCACGACGGCTCCAAAATCTAACATCTTGATCACTTTTACTTCGTAAACGCTACCAACTTGAGGCTTGAACAATACAGAATCAATTTTGGCCAAAACCTTATCAATTCCTTCTTGATCTGTACCCAAGATTTCAATAATACCTTCCTCAGTCACTGGATCTTCGTTGATCACAATAGTGGTTCCGGTTTCTTTCTGTAATTCTTGAATCACTTTTCCGCCAGGTCCAATCATTGCACCAATAAATTCGTTAGGAATTCTTCTGGTAACCATTTTAGGCGCATAAGCTTTCACATCTGCATTTGGTTGCGCGATGGTATCGGTCAATTTCTCAAGGATATGCAATCTTCCGTCACGCGCTTGTTTGAGGGCGTTCACTAAGATTTCATAAGATAATCCTTTGACCTTGATATCCATTTGGCAAGCGGTAATTCCATCGGCAGTACCTGTGACTTTAAAGTCCATATCCCCTAAATGATCTTCATCACCTAAAATATCAGATAACACTGCGTATTTTCCGGAGTCACCATCAGAAATCAATCCCATGGCAATACCAGAAACTGGTTTTTTCAACTGTACCCCAGCATCCATCAAAGCCATTGTACCTGCACAAACGGTTGCCATAGAAGAAGAACCGTTGGATTCCAATACTTCAGAAACAACTCTTACCGTGTAAGGACATTCGTCTGGCACCATACCTTTTAAAGCACGTTGCGCCAAATTACCATGACCTACCTCACGACGGGAAGTGCCACGAATTGGTCTGGCTTCACCTGTACAAAAAGGAGGGAAGTTATAATGTAAATAGAAACGCTCTTCACCTTCTTGCGACGGCATGTCTATCTGGTTGGCATCTCTTGAAGTTCCCAAGGTTACCGTTGCTAAAGCCTGAGTTTCGCCACGTGTAAAAATGGCAGACCCGTGAACCGATGGTAGATAATCTATCTCACACCAAATTGGTCTAATCTCGTCGGTCTTACGACCATCTAAACGCAAACCTTCGTTAAGCGTAAGGTCACGAACTGCAGCTTTTTCAGCCTTTCTATAGTAATCAGATACTAAGTCGCCATGCGCTTCTAATTCTTCTTCAGAGAATGATGCTTTTACTTCTTCTTTTATGTTGGCAAATGCCTCAGTGCGTTCTTTTTTAGAAGAACCAGCTTTTGCCACGGCATAGACTTTATCATAAGCCATGTCGTGCACCTGTTTCGCTAAATCTTCATTTGCAGGAGCACGGTCGTACTCACGTACTTCTTTTCTACCGAAAGCATCTGCTAATCGATGTTGTGCTTCAATCTGCAACTTGATAGCTTCATGTGCGAACTTAATGGCTTCTATCATGTCCTCTTCAGAAATCTCGTCCATTTCACCTTCTACCATCATCACAGAATCTGCAGAGGCACCAATCATCATTTCGATGTCAGACTCTAACAACTGTGCTCTGGTAGGATTGATCACGAATTCGCCGTTAACACGACCAACTCTGGCTTCGGAAATTGCGCACTCAAACGGAAAATCTGATAATTGGATCGCTGCGGAAGCGGCCAAACCTGCCATAGCTTCTGGCATCACATCATCGTCATGAGACATCAATTGAATCATTACCTGCGTTTCTGCAGTGTAATCTTTCGGGAATAACGGACGTAAAACGCGATCTACTAAGCGCATGGTCAATACTTCACCATCACTTGGTCTTGCTTCTCTTTTGAAAAACCCACCAGGATAACGTCCTGCTGCTGCAAATTTTTCGCGATAATCAACTGTTAATGGTAAGAATGGTAAATCTTTTTGTTCGTAGTTAGAAACTACGGTACAAAGCAACATACATTTTCCTGATTGCACCACAACGCTACCATGAGCTTGTTTTGCCAGTTTTCCGGTTTCGATGGAAATCTCTCTCCCATCGCCAAGGTCAATGACCTCTCTAAATGTTTTTGGAATCATAACTATTTTTTAATTCTTGTTTCTATTGGCCATTGAGCTTTTCGAAATGCGCAATAAAAACTGTTAAACAATGGTCGCCGCCATACTGGACGGGCAGGTTGTGTTGTTGTAGTTGTTGTGTGGCATATCATGCCTTGACCAATGAAAAACTAATATACCTGTGCCTAAAATAAGTTGTGCACAGGCTATGCTTAATTAGTGACGACATTTAAACTCTATCGCGGGAGTTGACCCGTATATAATAAAAAACCACGCTTTAAGGCGTGGTTTTTTATTATTGACTATTTTCTCAATCCTAACTCCTTAACGATGGCACGATATCTCAAGACATCTTTTTTAGTGAGGTAGTCTAGCAATGATCTGCGCTTTCCTACTAATTTTACCAAAGAACGCTCTGTATTGTAATCTTTACGATTGGTTTTTAAGTGTCCTGTCAAGTGGTTGATGCGGTAGGTGAAAAGGGCAATTTGTCCTTCTGCAGAACCTGTGTCCTTAACGTCCTTACCGTGTTTTTTGAAAATGTTCTCTTTTTCTTGTTGATCTAAATACATGCTAATATTATTGTAAATGATTTTTATGTATTACCCAATTCTTGTTGGGTAGGTAATGAAAGTCGTTCTTTCAAGCTGCAAATATAGTGTTTAATTTGAAATTTAAAGGGCATGGAATCATTTCTTTTGAGTCAAGATTTATACCGAAAAAGATGACAAAGCTTCTGATTAAAAAGTAGTTTTGAAAATCATTTGTTATCTTAACAGCACTATGCCAGAAGAAATTAGCCACGTAAAGGAAAAACTTTTTGAAAATATATTCAACTATGCCAAGGGGGGTATTGCCATAGTGAGCCCTAAAGGGAAATGGCTAAAAGTAAATGCGAGTATCGTTGATCTCTTAGGGTATAGCAAAAATGAGATTTATAGCATGACCTTTCAAGACATCACGCATCGTGATGATTTAGAGTCGGATATGGAATATTTTAACCAAATCCTATCTGGGGAGATCGATAGTTACCAAATTCAAAAACGCTTCTTCCATAAAAACGGGGCCATTGTTTGGGGACATATAAATGTTTCTGTTTTTAAGGATGAAGTAGGGGAACCGCGTTATTTTATTTCACAGATAACCGATATTACTGCTCAAAAGGAAGCTGCTCTGCACCATAATCTTTTAATGGATATCATACAGGATAAAAATAAAACACTCAATGATTTTGCCCATATAGCGACCCATGATATTAGGACGCATGTGGGTAATTTGGATTCAATAACCGGTTTTATTGAAGAAGATTGCAAACCCATAGTAGCACATGAAAGTTTTTTAATGTGGAAGGAATCCGTAAAGAACCTGCAGGAAACGCTTTCGCATTTAGACGATATTAGAACCGTCCAATCCTCTCAAAAAAAGGATTTGAAGGCACTTCCTCTCCATGATTATATCAACCATGCCATCTATAATGTGGCTGGTATTGCCCGAAAACAAGATGTGGTTATTAGTAATAATGTCGATACAAGCTTAAAAGTACGCGCCATTGCCGCTTATTTAGACAGCATCATACTCAATTTTTTGAGCAATGCGATCAAATATAAGTCCCAAGACCGATTGCCAAAGATTGAAATTAGTTCGCGTTATGAAGATTCATACGCCATTATAGATATTAAAGACAATGGTATAGGAATTGACCTCGATAAACACGGCCATCAACTATTTACTTTGAATGCTACCTTTAGCGATCATGAGGATTCCCGAGGCATTGGTTTGTTCATCACAAAAAACCATATTGAAAGTATCGGCGGAAAGATAGAAGTGGAGAGCGAACTTGGGAAAGGCACCTGCTTCTCTGTGTATCTAAAAAATGCTGAATGAAAAATGTCTCCGGAATACATAAAAAAAGCGAACTGTATTTAGTTCGCTTTTTCATTAATTCTATTTTCTTACCGGTTGATTCGTAATCAAATCGAGATACAAATTGACCTTGTCCTTTAAATGTTTACGGTGGGTAATGAAATCCAAAAACCCGTGTTCCAATAAAAACTCCGAGGTTTGAAAACCATCTGGTAAATCCTGTCCTGTGGTATCCTTGACCACACGTGGGCCAGCAAAACCAATCAAGGCGCCAGGTTCACTAATATTGATGTCACCCAGCATCGCAAAGGAGGCGGTGGTGCCACCAGTGGTTGGATCGGTACATAAGGAGATGTAAGGTATCCCAGCATCTGCCAATTGGGCCAATTTTACTGAAGTTTTTGCAAGTTGCATCAAAGACAGCGCGGCTTCCATCATACGTGCACCTCCAGATTTGGAAATGATCATAAACGGAATCTCATTTTTTAAAGCATAATCTGCTGCCCTTGTGATTTTCTCCCCTACAACGCTTCCCATGGAGCCACCAATAAAAGCGAAATCCATACAAGCCACCACCAAATCCCTGCCTTTGGATTTGCCAACTGCGGTGCGCACGGCGTCCTTTAGCTTGGTTTTTTCCTGGGCAGCTTTAAGCCGGTCTGGATATTTTTTGGTGTCCTCAAAGTTGAGCGGATCCTTGGAGGTTAAATTAGCATCAAACTCCTTGAATTTATTCTCATCAAATAGCATCTCGAAATACTCGTTGCTCCCAATTCTTACGTGATAGTCATCTTCTGGACTCACATAAAAGTTGGCCTCTAGTTCATCGGTGTCAATGATCTTGCCTGTTGGAGATTTGTACCATAGCCCTTTTGGGGTGTCCTTTTTCTCTGAGGTGGTGGTAGTGATTCCTTTTTCTTTTCTTTTAAACCAAGACATATATTCTGAATTACGATTTTTAGATTTACGATTTTAGATTTATAAAACCCATAATGAAAAAACTAAAAAACCTGTGTATTATAAAGTATTAACGTTATTAAGGTCTTCGAAAGCTTTTTTGAGACGCTCAACAAAGGCATCCTCACCTTTACGCAACCAGACTCTTGGATCGTAATATTTTTTATTTGGCACATCATCGCCATCTGGATTGCCAATCTGGGTCTGTAAAAAGTCTTTTTTATCTTGAATGTAATCGCGCACACCAGATAGGAAAGCATATTGCATATCGGTATCAATATTCATCTTGATCACACCATAACCAATGGCTTCCTTGATTTCTTCTACTGTAGAACCAGAACCGCCATGAAACACAAAGTCGATATGATTGTGTGGCAAATTGTGTTTTTTAGAGAGAAACTCTTGAGAATTTTTAAGGATTTTAGGGGTCAATTTCACGTTGCCTGGCTTGTAAACCCCGTGCACATTACCAAAAGCTGCTGCAATGGTAAATTGGTCACTTATCTTGCTCAACTCCTCATAGGCATAAGCCACCTCTTCGGGTTGGGTGTATAATTTTGAATCGTCAACATCGGTATTATCAACGCCATCTTCCTCGCCACCTGTGATGCCAAGTTCAATTTCCAAAGTCATGCCCATTTTGCTCATTCGGGACAGATACTCTTTGCAAATCGCGATGTTTTCTTCAATGGGCTCTTCAGAAAGATCTAACATGTGTGAGCTATAAAGCGGTTTGCCGGTTTCCTTGAAATGCTGTTCGCTTGCATCGAGTAAACCGTCAATCCATGGCAACAATTTTTTGGCGCAGTGATCGGTATGTAAAATCACGGGCACGCCATAGGCATCTGCCATTAAATGCACATGTTTTGCACCAGCAATGGCGCCTGCAATGGCAGACTTCTGCTGGTCATTGCTCAAACTCTTACCTGCGTTAAACTGCGCACCACCATTGGAAAACTGAATGATTACTGGTGCATTCAAGGATTTTGCGGTCTCTAAAACGGCATTAATGGTATTGGATCCTATAACATTGACTGCTGGTAAAGCATAATTATTTTTCTTGGCGTGTTCAAAAATCGCTTGAACTTCCTTTCCTGTGGCAACTCCTGCTTTTATACTGTGGCTCATAATCTGTTTTTGTTGAAATTAGAATTCAAAAATACGTAAAATTTGAGTATTATCTTAGGCTTTTAAGAGTTTCAAAGCTTATTTTAGATCGCAAACCTTATTGTGATTTTTTAAGATTGAAGGATTAGAATGGGTAGTTTATCCCAATATTATAGACGGCATTCTTAAAATTGTAATCCTTGAACCATCTGCTGCCCAGCGCTCTTGAAGGATCATAAGTCTTGAAACCAACATCAAAGCGCAGCACAAAAAAACTAAAATCATAACGTACGCCAAATCCAGAGCCAATGGCCATATCCTTGAGAGAACCGAAACTATCAAAGGTTCTGGCATCTTCGTTGACATCGTCAAAAACATTCCAGATATTGCCCGCATCTACAAAAGCAGCCCCATAAAAACGTCCTAGAATATTGAAACGCTGTTCGGCACTCAATGTGATTTTCATATTGGCCTCGTTAAACTCATCGGTAGATTGAGAACTGCCTGGCCCCAGATTGTAAGCGCTCCAAGCTCTAATATCATTGGGGCCACCTCCAAAAAAACTTCTTGGGAACGGAATGTTGGTGGAGTTGCCATAGGGGATGGCAATACCAAAGAAACTGCGAATCGCAAATTCACTTTTATTGCCAAGATCCCAGTGTTTCACATAATCCAACTCCAACTTTGTGAATTGGGAAAAGGGCACGCCAAACACTGTGGATTGACCGTTGTTGTTTGCACTAAGATCAAACACACCAGATAGACTTGCCAAGAGATTCCCTGCCAGTTCCACGCGTCCTCTCAATATTGAAAAATTCCTATCGTAGAGGTTTTCCCGCCTGTCCTTAATGTAATTAAAACTAGAGGAGATGATGAGGTTATCTTCCGTAAGGCGGTCTTTACGTTGTTTAATGTTGTTGACGTTGATAAAATCTGGGTTGGTAGGTTGTAAGGAGGTATTGTTATTGATCACTTCAGAAATAAAAATATCGGCGCCTTCGGGATAACCCAATTCCAGATCGTCGGGTATGTAATTGGCACGCCTTGCAATGGTATTGAGCGACTCATAGGAGTTATTGTAAACCCTGAAATAATTGCCCACATTGAGGTTTTTCACAAACTGTATGTTGAACAGATCCAGATTATTGGTCACTTCATTTGAAGGATACCAATTGTAATTCAGGGTTCCCGTAAAACTCTGTTTATCCAACCCAATATTGGTTTGGCTTGTTGCACTAAGATTGACGCGCGTGCCTGGCGACATGAATTTAGGGATGATCTCCTCGGTATTGAAAGGCAAAAAGAATCTGGGGATGATCAACCGAATGTTCGCGCCAAGCTCGTTAATGTCAAAAAATTGATTGGAGTTATTATTGGCATCCACAGATGAGCCAATGGCGCCTAATGCCGAAATCTCTAAAGTTTCTGCCCCTCTAAAGATGTTTCTAATGGACAGCCCACCACTAAAGGCAAAACCTACTGTTTGAATGTTGCTCTGTGATACTTCAAAGCTGGAGTTGAGTTCAAATTTTTTCCGTGGTATCAAATACACATTTGCGGTTAGGGAAGAATCTTGCTCGTTTTCTATATATTCGATATTTGGATACCTAAAAGCCCTCAGCTCACTAAGATATCTATAGGTTCTACTGCGGTCTAAATCTCTAAACAGTGCATCTTTAGTAATGAAAATTGCATCGGTAATGGCTTTTGGCCTAAATTTCAACTTATCGTAACTATACAGATTGTAATTTTTAAATTGAACGGAGTCGCTTATGGGCAAGGCTCGATTTTCATAGGAGTAGTCGGTAAAAATATTGACTTCCTTGACCTTGTAGGTCTTGAAGGGTCTGCGAATAATGGAATCCACTGTTCTAATGGCACGATTGGCAATGATGAGTTCTGTATGAACCTTGTTATTGGTGTTGATGGTGTCCAGATCAAAAGAGATGTAATCTTGGGCAAAATGATAGTAGCCAGAATTGCGCAGGCGTTCTGTCAATCGGTCCCGTTCTTTGCTATAATTGACAGCATCATATTGCTGTCCTTTTTTGATTAAGGAGTTGCCCGATAAGCTAGCATTGTATAGAGAATCAATGCTAGGGGTGGCGATATAGGAGCTTATGGAATCCAGAACGTAGGGAACGCCCTTGGTGACTTTGTAGGTCACCCTTGCTTTTTGGCTACTGTCTTTATCAACTTCAAATGCGCTGCTGGCATTGAACCACCCTTTGCTAAAATAGTATTTACGAAGCTGCGTGCTTGTTTTTTCGGCACGCTTCTCATCGTAGATCACTGGGGCTTCGCCGGTTTTTTTGAGCCAATTGTTGAAATTCTTGCGGGATTGCAGCTCTTTTAAGAATTGTTTCTCGGAAAGCACTTTGGTTTTCCAGGCCACTTTTTTAGGATGGTCCAGCACCTTGGCTTGTATGATGGAATCGATATTGGGACGCGCCAAATTATAAATATGAAGGCGTAAAGGTGCGCCCAATAATGGCAAACGCCCGTTTGGCTTTTGGTAAAGGAGGCTATTTGTTGTCTCGTTACTTGTTTTTTTACCGTCAACCAAAATCGTGTTGTCCACCAGTAAATGTTGCTCTTTGCCCACACGCTTCATCACATCGCAAGAACTGAGCAGCGCGACGAGGGCAATAATCAAAAATTTATTTAAAATATGGGACTTCAATCCAGAAAAAGTTAGCATTGATAAAAACGTTCAAAAATACAGTTTTATTCTGCGCTTATCCTAACAAAATATGAGGGACTCGATTTGACTTTTGGTTTTACCCATGAATTTCGAAAGTTGCATTTTAATTCTTTTGGCGATCAGCTTCCGTAGATTGTGGTTTAATCAGCAAAAAACGACTTGATTTGAGTATAATCGCCGCAAGATGTTCGGTAGGGATCATTTCAGTTCAAAACCAGTCATGCTATACGTGCCCAGACAATTAAGTGCTTTTTTCAGCCCAGTATTTTAGCAGTATTCACGATTTATAAGATTTGTTAGTTCGTTCATGATTCTGAATCATTGATTCTATGGGCACAGCGATCTTGATTTTTTAACAGACATCCAAAGTGAAAATGGATGCCGTTGAAAAAATGGCTACAAATAAAATTGAGTTTGTGTCTATATTCCGTAAATTTATCTGCTTGAACAACAGGCATAACACATTGCTTAGCTATATGAAAAAACTATTTTTTTTGCTCCTTCTGGGTATTTCGCAACTGGGCAATACACAAATGAAGGCCGACGATGTTCAAACTTTCGTCTTAGAAAACGGGATGAAATTTTTGGTTGTTGAGGATTTTTCCATTCCCAATGCGAATATGTATTTATTCTACAAAGTAGGCAGTCGCAACGAATATCAGGGAATTACAGGGCTTTCGCATTTTTTCGAGCACATGATGTTTAATGGCGCGAAAAAATATGGGCCAAAAATGTTCGATCAAACTATGGAATTCAATGGCGGTGCCAACAATGCTTACACTACCGAAAATGTAACGGTCTATACCAATTGGTTTCCGGCCTCGGCAGCCGAAGTGATTTTTGATCTGGAAAGCGACCGAATCGCCAGCTTGAGCATAGCCCCTTCCATGGTTGAAAGTGAGCGCGGCGTTGTGCTTAGCGAGCGTAGAACAGGGCTTGAGAATTCTCCTTGGAGACAATTGTTTCAGTCAGTACAGGCTACAGCTTTCCAAGAACATCCCTATCACTGGCCAGTCATTGGCTATGAAGATGATATGAAAAATTGGACCCAAGGTGATTTGGAGCGTTATTTCAAGACCTATTACGCCCCAAATAATTGTGTTGTGGTAGTTTCAGGAGCACTAAAATTTGAGGAGGTAAAAGCTTTGGCGCAAGAATATCTCGAACCAATCCCTGCGCAACCAGATCCACCTAAAGTGCATATTGTTGAACCTCCGCAAACGGGAGAACGCAGAATCACAGAGCAGAAAGAGGTTGCCACACCTTACCTTCTGATCTCATACCACACACCTGATTCTAAAAGTGAAGATTACTATGCCCTGAGCATGTTGAGTTCAATTTTGGGCAATGGGCAGTCTTCTCGATTATATTCCGAATTGGTGGATAAAAAACAATTGGCGACCCAAGTGTTTTCTTCTTTTGGTGAAAGCTTCGACCCTAGCTTGTTTTCCGTAGGAGCAATTACAAACAAAAATGTGGATGAGGCAGATCTGGAGAAAGCCATTTATGCTGAAATAGATAAGATAAAAACAGCTGGTATAACCGAAAAGGAGCTCCAAAAAATCAAGAACCAAAAACTAATGGAGTTTTACAGCCAGGTAGAGACTATAAATGGTAAATCCAATACACTCGGCACTTATGAACTCTTTTTTGGGGATTATAGAAAAATGTTCAATGCCCCAGAAAATTATAACAAAGTAAACAGAAAGGATATTCAAGCAGTTGCTGAAAAATATTTTTCAAAAAGCAACAGAACTGTTGGGGTTTTAAAATCAGACGTTGAAAATTAAGGGATGGAATCAATGAAAAAAATAATAGCTATGGCGTTGCTTCTGTTGGGAGCTCCGGTCATTGTGGTTGCACAATCATTTCAATTGCCAGATTATACGAGCTTTACCTTAGAAAACGGTTTGGTGGTGAATTTAATGGAACAACACGATGTGCCTGTTATTGGGCTTACTGCAATTCTTCCCGCGGGTGCCATTTATGATGCCGAGAAAGCAGGATTGGCTGCTCTTACTGCCGATGCGCTTAAATTGGGAACCAAGAATTACAGTAAAACTCAACTGGACGAAGCGCTGGATTTTGTGGGTGCCAGTGTGTACACCTCAGCTCGTAAAGAGTACGCCTCGCTAAATGCAAAATTTGCGGCAAAGGACAAGGATGAGGTTTTGAACATTATCAAAGACATTTTGATCTACCCCACGTTTGACGCTTCAGCATTTGACACAGAAAAAAACCGTGCGCTCGTAGCCATCGAGCAGCAAAAGGAAAGCCCCAGAAGGATCATTGATTCCTATTTTGACGTTTTGCTCTATGGAGACCACGTTTATGGAAATATTCCGCAAGGCACCGCAGCTACTGTGGGAGCATTGAACGCTTCAGACGCTGAGGAGTTTTATAAAAACAATTATTCGCCAAATGGGGCTTCCTTAAACATTGTGGGCGATTTTTCAAGCATGGAGATGAAAACCATGATTAGCAACTTGTTTTCAGCTTGGAAAAAATCTTCAAACCAGAACGAAAACTTGGCTTCAAAACCGCTCTCCATACCTACGGTTTCAAACGTTTTGCTGGTAAATAAAGAAGATGCAAAGGAAACCACATTCTATATTGGTGCTTTAGGAGTTGGCCGAAACAACCCAGATTTTGTGGATATTTCAATAATAAACACCCTGTTTGGTGGCAGATTTACGTCCATGTTAAATGATGAACTTAGAGTTAATTCTGGCTTGACCTATGGTGCCCGCAGCAGATTTGAGTCTTTAAAATATGGCGGTTCTTTTGCGATCTCAACATTTACGGCAAACGAGACCACCGAAGCGGCTTTGGATAAGGCCTTGGAGGTTTTGAATGCGCTGCACAGCAAAGGTCTTGATGAAAAATCCTTAACTTCTGCCAAGAATTATGTGAAAGGCCAATTTCCACCAAGATATGAAACCGTAATGGATCTGTCTGGCCTGCTTGGAGATATGTTTTGGTATGATCTGGACAAAACCTACATCAATACTTTTGAAAAAAAGGTTGACGAACTGGATCTGAAAAAAGCCAATGAAATTATCGAAACTTATTTCCCAAAGGATACCCTTCAAATTGTTTTGATCGGAAAAGCTTCCGAAATAAAAGAGATTGCTGAAAAATATGGAAACCTAAACCAAATTGAAATCAATAGCTATCCCAAAGAATAATATGCCAACCAGAAGTTCATTTCAGACTCCACTTTCAAAATCCTCTTTAAGAGCACATGCGGTATTTTATGCTGGCGAACTAAACGTTACTAGCTTGGCCATTTGTTTGATTTGACATGAAGTTTAGTGTTTTCTGCCCTACAAAAGCTTTTACAATTCTTATTTTTGGGGTATCTGATTTCCGCGTCTTTAATTTTAAAATCAGGTATTTAATATTCCATTGAATTCATTTTTATGCTCAGCAAAAACACCATTAAATTAATAGCCAGTCTCTCACAGAAAAAATTCAGAACCCAGCATCAGCTTTTCATAGTGGAAGGCGTCAAAGGCATTCAGGAGTTTTTGGATTCCAGTTTTGAGCTGTACCAATTATTTGCTACGGAAGCGAATTTTTCCGCGGAAACGATTCTTATTTCAGAAAAAGAACTGCAAAAAATCAGCAATTTGAAATCGCCAAACACCGCTTTGGCCATCTTTAAAATTCCGAAGCAGAAAACAGCGGAAGCAAATGGGTTGATTTTAGTTTTAGACGAAATACGCGACCCAGGGAATTTGGGCACCATCATTAGACTTTGCGATTGGTTTGGCGTTAAGACTTTGGTGTGCAGCGAGGGCACGGTGGATTGTTATAATCCAAAAGTGGTGCAGGCAACGATGGGTTCCCTGGCAAGAGTCCATATTAGTTATACCAATCTCTCCAATTATTTAAAAACCGCAAATAGTGCTGTTTTCGGCACTTTTATGGAGGGAAACAACATTTATACTGAAGAATTGCCTAAGGAAGGCATCATCGTCATGGGCAACGAGGCCAACGGAATCTCTTTGGAAGTGGAGCAGCTCATCCACAAAAAACTGAGCATTCCCAGATTCGGAAACCTTCAAACCACGGAAAGTTTAAATGTTGCCACAGCCGCTGCCGTTGTTTTGAGTGCGTTTAGAAGAGGGTTTTAGTTTTTAGTGTACAGTCTCGGTCTTCAGTCTTCAGTCTGCAGTTTCCAGTCTTCAGTCTCCGGTCTTCAGTCTTCCGTCTCCAGTCTTCGGTCTCCGGTCTTCCGTCTTCCGTCTTCCGTCTCCAGTCTTCCGTCTCCAGTCTTCGGTCTCCGGTCTTCAGTCTTCAGTCTTCCGTCTCCGGTCTTCCTCCTCAGCCTATTGAAAGGTAAAATTAATAAAAACACCTCGCGTTTTCATAGTCGTTACATTACCGGTCCAGGGGCTGTTGGGATCTTTATCTGGCACCAACTCATCATTGATCGCGAAGATGCCTCTAATGGAGGGTGTGAACTTAAACCATTGGTTGTAAAAATCGACGCCAAATCCAAGTTCATAAAAAAGCACGTTCTTTTTGGTTCTAAATTCTCCCGCGCTATTATCATCCGGATTTTTCTCGTTGCTGGAAAGATTCAAGGAAGTGGAAATCCCACCCAAAAGAAAAGGCTTGAAATTATTGATGCGTTTGGTGGATACCTTCAGCAACAAGGGAAAATGCACATAGGTGGATTTGACTTCGCGAAGCAAATCGGCATCGGTAAACGTTTGTCCTATAAAATAGTTGGGATCGTATTGCAAATTTCGCTGGGTTATGAAAAGCCCAGGTTCAAAACGTAAATTCAAATGCTCAGAAATCCTAAGGTCTGAAATCAAGCCCACGCTAAAGCCGGTGGTGGTTTCTACCAGAATATCTGGTAGGTCTTCTTCATAATTAAATTGATAATCATACTGGTTGAGTCCTAGAAAGAAGCCCCAAGAGAGGATTTGTTTATCGAAATTCTCAAGATTTCTGATTTTTTCCTTACTGAATAATTGTGCAGAAGCCGTTTGGCCTGCCATACATAAAAAGATGAGCAAAAATATGTTCTTCATAGATCTCACAATAGGTGTCTGTAAATTAATGCCTTAGGATTTTGATGCGGTATAAATTGTGGCAACACCAAAAGTTTGAGGCTTGGCTGCCACGTTAATAAACCCAATTTTACGCAAAATATTGTTTAAAGCCTCACCATATGGAAAAACCGATGCCGATTCGCACAAATAGGAATAAGCCGATTGGTCTTTAGAGAATGCTTTGCCTATGGCTGGCAAAATGTATTTGGTGTAGAAGGTATAGCCTTGCTTAAAAGGCACCTTTGTGGGGACTGAGGTTTCCAAGATCACGAAAACGCCGTTGGGCTTTAGAACACGTAGAATTTCAGCAAGACCTTTTTCCAAGGTTTCAAAATTACGTACGCCAAAAGCTACGGTAATGGCATCAAAACTGGAGTCTTCAAAAGGTAGGTTTTCAGAATCGCCAATGACCATTTCAATTTTATTGCCAAGCTGTTTTTTTGCGATTTTTTGGCGGCCCACTTCCAACATGCCATCGCTAATATCCAAGCCAACAATTTTTTTGGCGTTTGTCTTGGCGAGATTAATGGCCAAGTCGCCAGTGCCAGTGGCGATATCCAATATAGTTTCAGGTGCGGCATTGGTAACAATCGCCACTACTTTTTTTCGCCATTTAACGTCAATTCCGAAGGAAATCACACGATTGAGACCGTCGTATTCCTTTGAAATGTTGTCAAACATCTGGGTTACCTGCTGCTTTTTGTTGAGCTTACTGTCTTTATATGGGGTCACTTTAGAAGCCATCTGTTTTTTTAGCAAATATACTCAAATCAAATAGCTTTAAATAATCAGTATGGTCTGGCAAGATTATTTGAGCTTGCCTTTTATCTCACTTTTCATAGTTGCCATGATTTCGTTCATTATTTGGCTTGCTTTGTTCGCTTTAGTAAATCATGAATATTCAAACGCAGCATAATTTAGTGTAGTGATAGTCAATGTGTTGAAATAAGTGCTTTCCCGTAGGCTTTCGGGCTAATTACTTTCAACACAGCTAAGTCCCGCCCCTTCCTCCATGGGTGAAAAAATTCCAGATTCAATTTCAAACGCCGGCTGTCCGGTTTAATTATAGTATATTTGTGCGTTTTTTTGAATATAACAGCCCATGAAAATTATTATTGCAGGAGCAGGAGAGGTAGGATTTCACTTGGCTAAGTTATTGTCATACGAGTCACAGGAAATCACATTGATCGACATTGATAGGGAGCAGTTGTCTTATGCGAGAGATCACTTAGACATTAAGGTCATCAAGGGTGATGTGACGTCTATCAAAATTTTAAAAGAAGCTAAAATCAATACTTCGGAATTGTTTATCGCGGTCACCTCCTCTGAAACCACAAACATCACGGCATGTGTGCTTGCCAAACAATTAGGTGCCAAACGAACCATTGCAAGAATTTCAAACGAAGAATTTATCAATGACAAGGAGGAAGTGGGTTTCTCGAAATTTGGTATTGATGAATTGATTTCGCCAGAAAGCCTAGCAGCTGCTGAAATTGAATTGTTGTTGAACCAATACGGTTTCAATGATACCTATGAGTTTGAGAAAGGCGTGCTTAGTATGTTGAGTTTGCGTTTGTCCCGAACTGCCAGTTTTGTGGGTAAAACCGTAATGGAAGCTGCCGCAGTGTTTCCCGAATTGCATTTCGTGCCCATCGCCATCCAACGTTTTGGAACCCAATACACCATCATCCCAAGAGGGGATACTGAATTCAAAGAAGGCGATAAAGTGGTTTTTGTGACTTCGGAAGGCGGGGATGAAGAATTATTTGAATTGTCGGGTCGTGTGAAAACGGAAGTGAAAAACGTCATGATTTTGGGCGCCAGTAAAATTGGTTTCCAAACTGCCAAAGATTTGTGTCAAAGTAAATTTAAGGTCAAACTGATTGAAAACAATAAAGAGATTGCTTTTGAAAGTGCCGATGAATTGCCAAATGCACTCGTGATTCATGGAGACGGTCGCAATGTGGAGCTGCTGGAAGAAGAGAACATTTCAGATATGGATGCATTCATCTCGGTAACCGGGAACTCAGAGACGAATATCATGTCTTGTTTGGTGGCCAAATCAAAAGGTGTGAAAAAGACCATCGCCTTGGTTGAAAATATGGACTACTACCAATTATCACAGTCCATTGGCATCGATACCTTGATCAATAAGAAGCTATTGGCAGCCAATAATATTTTTCGCTACATCAGGAAAGGAGAAGTTGTGGCCATGACCAAGCTCAATAATATGAATGCAGAGCTCTTGGAGTTTCAAGTGAATAGCAAATCCAAGATAACCAAAAAAGTCATCAGGGATCTCGATTTTCCACGGTCGGCCATCATTGGTGGCGTCATCAGAAATGATGTTGGGATCATCCCTTTGGGAGATTTCCAAATTGAGGTAGGCGATAAGGTAGTGGTTTGCTGCCTGCCGAGGTCTATATCCAAAATTGAAAAATACTTTTTTTAGCGATTTCTTAATCGATTTTACATAAATGAACCGATTGCGATCCAAAGGATCGTACTTTGCTTAAACGCAATTCTAACGACGCATGAAACTCAATTTTAGGATCATTTTCCATTTTTTCGGATTATTACTGCTCTTCAATGGTGGCTTTATGTTGCTTTCCACAGTGATCAGTTTGATATATGAAGATGGAGTGACCTCAAAATTATTTCAGTCTGGTGCCATCATTTCAGCATTAGGTGGTGTTCTCATGTATCTTACAAGAGATCACCGCAAAGAGCTCAACAAGCGTGAGGGCTACATTGTGGTCGCTTTTGGATGGATCGTGATGTCGCTTTCGGGCACATTGCCCTACATCATGACCGATGCCATACCCGGTTTTACCGACGCTTTTTTCGAGACCATGTCTGGTTATACTACAACAGGAGCCACCATTTTAAATGATATTGAAGCAGTGCCAAAAGGCGTTTTGTTTTGGAGAAGCATGACACATTGGATTGGCGGGATGGGAATTATTGTACTCGCCATTGCTATCTTGCCCTTGTTGGGTATTGGCGGTATGCAATTATTTGCTGCGGAAGCACCGGGGCCTAATGCCGATAAACTGCACCCGAGAATTACCGATACTGCAAAACGATTGTGGTTTATCTATTTTGGATATACAGCCGCTGAGACGATTTTGCTTCAAGTTGCCGGGATGTCGTTTTTTGATGCCATCAACCATTCGCTTTGTACCTTGAGCACAGGAGGTTTCTCTACAAAAAATGCCAGTGTGGCCTATTGGAATGGACAACCCTTGATTCAATACATCATTATTTTCTTTATGTTCTTAGCGGGAACTAACTTTGTGTTGAGCTATTTTGTGTTTAAGGGGCGCATCCAAAAAGCGATAATGGATGAAGAATTCAAATGGTATCTTACATTTATTGCGATGTTTACCATTGTGGCTTCACTGATTATTTATTTCAATGCCGATTTCTCAATCTCTTCCATAGAGCATCCCATGGTGTATGGCAAAGCTGAAGCTTCTTTTAGACATGCAATGTTTCAAATTGTATCAGTAGTCACCACCACAGGCTTTATCACTGCCGATTATACCTTATGGACGCCTTTTTTATTGGTTTTATTCTTTGGCATCATGTTTTTGGGAGGATCTGCGGGAAGTACTTCTGGTGGTGTAAAGGTGGTGCGTCACATGATCATGATCAAAAACGGCTTTTTAGAGTTTAGACGTGCCTTGCACCCTAACGCCATTCTGCCTGTGCGTTACAATGAGCGAGCCATAAGCGGTGACATTGTATTTAATGTGCTTGGATTTTTCATATTGTACATGCTATCGTTCATAATTGGCGCATTGGTGTTTTCGATGTTTAAAATTGATTTTCAGTCGGCCGTTGGTTTATCTGCTTCCAGTTTGGGCAATGTTGGTCCTGCTTTGGGCAATTTTGGCCCTGTAAACAATTATGCCGCATTACCCATGTTGGGCAAATGGTGGGCCTCTTTTTTAATGCTCATTGGCCGCTTGGAACTCTTCACGGTCTTGATCTTATTTTCGCCTTTCTTTTGGAAGGATCGGTAGGTGCCAAGCTAAATAATATGTCTTTTTTTCGCTTCTTTTATTAGATTGCTGTCTGAGTCTTTAGTGATGCCAAATAGGTCTCTTAATTTGACCTTGCGCTCTTCAATACTGCGAAGCGATAGGTGGACTAATGCTGGCAAGTCTTTTGTTTTTTCGCCCATGGATAAATGGTACACTATCTTTCTGTCCATCTCGTCAGTGATATACCTATCAACAATCTGGTCTGTTTCATGATTTTTTATAATTTGGCTATAATGGCTACCGCCAGCTAGAATGGTCTTTACCACATTGCTTAAATTTGAAGGTTCAAAATCAGATTTATTAATAAAGCCGTCCGGCTTTATGGTTTTTATGATGCTCCGAATTCTTTCTGAATCTGAAATAAAGGTAAAAATCAAAATTTTAGTTTCTGGACTTTTTTCCCTTAACCATAGCCCAATGTCATCGCCAGAAAGAAATTTTTTATCCTTTGAGACTGGCAAACTTAAATCTAAAAACACCAAATCTTGTTTGAAACGTTGAAGCTGTTTGATGGCCTCATCGCAACCGGCAGCGAATTAGAAATTAAAAGTCAAGCTGCTGTTAGATGATAGATTGTCCCTATAAGCTTCGGCAACTATTTTGTGGTCTTCAATGATTAGTGTTTGGATAACTTTATTGGCTAGAGGCAACTTTAAATTCATTTTATCGGGTTTAACTAGTTTGGGTACTCAAATATAGGCTTCCTTTTCCATATTATAAATTACGCTATCAAAAACTGTGGTTTTACCACATTGGTTATTTGATTAGTTGCGCTAGTTTTGAGTGTCAAATAATTTGATAGCACAATTAGGACGATTGTGTGTTAACTTAGTTTAAATTTATAATTTTATGAAAACTTTGGAATTAAATCAAATGGCGGCGTTAACTGGTGGTTTATTAGAGAGCGATTGTCCAGCTTAAATGGGTATTCATGCTGTAGTTGGCGGTTTGTTTGGAGGGCCTTGGGGCTATGCTATAGGCGCTGCTTATGGATGGTATATGAGCCCTCAATGTGATTAGTAAAAAAGCCATGACCTAAGCGAAGAGGATATTTGCGTTTTTTGTAACCTCTTCTCTTTAAATTTTGAAATAATAAATACTCTATGAAAAACATTAATGAGATAGTTAAGACGACTCTTAAATCTTATAGTCATTTAAGAATAGTTGAAAGGAATAATAGGATTGTGGTGTGCAAATTATTTTTATTTAGAATTAATATTTTCAAGATATCTGCAAAAAAAATAAATATTAATTCTACATGGATTAGTGGTCTGTTAGGCAGGGTTTTTTTTAAAAAAGATACGGAACTCATGCAAATTCTAACTACTAAGTTAATTCAGGATTTAAATAGCAATGGTGTTTGCGTGAACAACATAATTAAAAATCAATGCTAAATTCTTCTCACACATATTTGAAGTAGCTTTATTCGAAGAGTTTTTTTTGAAAACAGCAGTTACTTGACATTATGAAAAACTACGTATTGTTGTTCTTGATAACAGTCACATTTTTTTAAGTTTATTGTCTAAGTTGCTTTTGAAAACGGATGAATTACTTAACCTTTTTAACTGAGTAACACACAAATGAACAAATAGAAATTTTTTAGGGTATTCAAAAGAATACTTCCTTTTTTATAAAATAAAATAAAATAAACTACACTATGAAAAACTGTGGTTTTACCACATTGGATATTTGATTGATTGCCATAATTTTGAGTATCAAATAATTTGATGGCGCAATTAGGGTTTTGTGTGATAAACTTAATTTAAATGTATTATTTATGAAAACTTTAGAATTAAATCAAATGGAAATGACCGTTGGAGGTTGGGATTGGCAATGGGATGCGCCTTTAACAGACTCAGACTGGGGTTGTGCAGCTTTAGGATTAGCCGCTGGTATTGCATCAGGACTGAATCCGTTGGTTGGAAGGCTTACAACTCTTGGTTGTATGTTAACACAATAATTTTTTTATAATGAATAAAGGCTATTTGATTGCTATAATTGTTATAATTATAGCTCTAGGATATAGATATTCCAAACGAAATGAAAAAAAATGAATGAAAAATTTACAGTCATTTTTGCTCTTGATAATTATTCAATCTTTTTTAGTATTTTTTTCTAAGGAACTATTAGAAACTAACCAAGTTTTCGTTAGTTCATTGTCTGAAAAAATATCTTATGATCAAATAAATGAAATATTAGCTTTTAAAGAAAAATGGGGATGGATTGTTTATATATTTATCCCCATTTTATTGTTTATTAAGATTGTAATAATCACAACAGTTATAAACATTGGCTGTTTCCTCTTCGGTAAAAACATTTCGTATAGCCAAATTTTTAATATTACTATAAAGTCAGAATTTATATTTTTGCTGGTTATAGTGTTTAAGACGGCTTGGTTTTATTTCTTTGAACAAGATTATAATTTAAATGATCTACAATTTTTCTATCCTTTATCCGCTCTTAATATAGTCGGTTATGAAGGCATAGATCCTTGGTGGATTTACCCTCTTCAAGTGTTCAATTTATTTGAGCTGGCATACTGGTTTATTTTGGCTTATTTAATAGGCAAAGCCATAAATAGTGATACAGATAAGGGCATCAATATAGTAGCCAGTAGCAACGGTGTAGCCTTATTGATTTGGGTGGTTGGTGTCATGTTCTTTACCTTAAATGTAAGTTAGATGACACGTAAAAAAATCTTATTGTTCATTACACTATTCGTCGTTTTGGGGACTTTATCGTACCTATCCTACAGTGTTATAGTCAAAGCAAAAGAGAAAAAATTGACTGCCAATAGACTTCAAATCATCCCAGAGTTTCAATTCGAAGATTTAAAATCTTCAACATTTACCAATGCAAGCCTGCAAGAAAATAAGGCTGCAATCTTCGTTTATTTCAACACCCAATGCGATTACTGCCAACACGAGGCTCAAAGCATAAGCGAGAGATTAGACGAGCTTACAAACGTTCAATTTATATTTGTCTCAACAGAAGACATAGAAACGATAAAACAATTTTCAGAAAATCACAATTTAAACCACCAACCAAACATCACATTTGTTCATGATAACACTGATATTTTTAGTACTAAATTTGGTGCTACCGCTATGCCTTATCTTTTAATTTATGATAAAGATCAACAACTCATCAAAAAACACAAAGGGCAATTAAATGCCAACGGTATTTTGAAAGCACTAATTCCTGCGAAGGCTGGCATCTGAATTCATGAAAAAGACGATACCTTCCCAAAAACAATTGCAAAAAAGCTTCGTCTTGCAGCAAGACCAAAGTGATTGTGGGGTGGCTTGTTTGCTGTCACTCATAAACTATTACAAAGGCAACAATTCTTTAGAAAAACTTAGGGAATTGAGCGGCACTACAAAACAGGGCACAACGCTCTTGGGTTTGCATCAGGCAGCCAATAATCTAGGGTTTACAGCACAAGGCAATGAGGCTGACATTCAAGCTTTGATTGACCATAAAGAGCCTTTGATTTTACACGTTCTTATTGATGACAGATTACAACATTATGTCGCCTGTTACGGTTTTGAGAACGGTAAATTTGTTATTGGTGATCCTGCAAAAGGGATTAGCAAGTATTCAAAAACAGAACTGGAGCAGGTATGGCAATCTAAAACCTGCTTGACCTTAAGCCCAAACAAAGATTTTTTAAAAGCAGAAACCGAGGCTGAAGATAAAAAGCAGTGGTTTTTAAAGCTTCTAAAAGAAGATCATCGATTAATCGGTTTTACGGTATTATTGGGATTGGGCATCGCTATATTGGGAATGGCCATGGCGATCTTTTCTCAAAAATTGATAGATGACATCTTGCCTAGCAAAGATTTTAACAAATTGATTACCGGGATTGTCTTGGTCGCTTTTTTATTGTTGATTCGGGTCTTGTTTACGGCATTAAGGGATTATTTCTTGATACGCCAATCTAAAGACTTCAACAACCGCATTATCGACAGTTTTTACACTTCCTTGTTACATTTGCCTAAACCTTTTTTCGATACGCGTAAGATTGGCGAACTGGTGGCGCGCCTAAATGATACCCAGCGGGTACAGCGTGTGATAAGCACCGTAATTGGTACTGTGGCCATAAATGCCTTAGTAACTATAGTTTCTTTAGGCTTTCTGTTTTACTATTCCTGGCAAACCGGAGTGATTGCTTCGGTAAGTCTGCCTTTTTATTTTTTACTCATTTACAGTTTCAATAAGCGCATCATCTTTGCTCAAAAGGAAGTGATGCAAGGTTATGCCTTGAGTGAAAGTAACTACATAACCTCAATGCAAGGGATTGCCACCATAAAAAACAATAACAGGCAATCGATATTTCAAAAAATCAATCAACTCATTTACGGGAGTTTTCAAGAAAAGGCGTTTAATTTAGGCCAAATAAATGTGCGTTTATCGGTGTTTTCAGGCGTGTTTAGCGTGCTTTTTTTGATGGGCATCTTAATCTATACATCAATACAGGTTTATGGTGAAACCATGTAATTGGGGGAGCTCATGGCTATTTTAGGTGTGGCAGGTTCCTTATTGCCTTCTGTGGCAAGTTTAGCTTTGATAACCATCCCTATTAATGAGGCTAAAGTAACTTTTAATAGAATGTATGAATTTGCGTCCATTGAAAAAGAGAATGAAGGGCGAAACTCCTTAACAAAGTTTGAATCATTGGACATAAAAAAGCTGTCGTTTAGATTTGCAGGACGAAGCCAATTATTTAAAAATATCAACATATCGGTTTCAAAACATGACTGCATCGCCATTGTTGGGGAGAGCGGAAGTGGTAAAAGTACCTTAGGACAAATATTGCAAAAATTCTACCCTTTTGAGAACGGTGAAATCATCATCAACAAAGGAAGCAGCCTTAAAGCTATAAAAACTAGGGATTGGCGGGAGATTATTGGAGTAGTACCTCAAGATGTGACCATTTTTGCGGGTAATGTGGTATCAAACATCTTGTTGGGAAAAGAAGATAAACCTGCGCATATTGAGCAATTTGTTAAAGCGTATGGCTTTGAAGGTTTTGTGAATAGTTTACCGCAAGGTTATGCTACCATTTTAGGAGAGGAAGGGATTAATTTATCTGGGGGTCAAAAACAGATTATTGCTTTAATGCGTGTTTTGTATAAAAAACCACAGCTACTCTTATTAGATGAATTTACCTCTGCCATGGATCGAAATACAGAGCATTTTGTTTTAGAACTACTTAATAGCCTCAAAAAGGAAATTACCATCATCTTTATTTCGCACAGACTGCACTCTCTTAAACGCATTGCAGATAGAATCTACATTATTGAAGATGGTCGAACCTTAATAAATGGTTCCCATCCTGAACTTATGGAAACTGATAATTTCTACAGTCAGTTTTGGAAAAATTTGGAGTTGACCATTTCTTAAATTTAAAGCTTAATCTAAATAATGAAAAATTTTAAGAGAATAGCCTTTGTGATCCTGCTTATGATCCAGATAGGAGTATTGGTGTGGAGCATAGTTGACAAAAGTTTTTCAGAATCTGGAAGTGCCACTTGGCTTATGGGCACAAGCCTCGGCATAACCGTAATTGGATTTGTCAAATCAGAAAAATCCCGCAGCTAAAACGGCTCCTGATTATTCGGTTCAAGCTGAATCTGAAGACCTAGAGCTGTTGCAATTTAAGTGATGGAGCTTTACGTTTTTTCAATGCGTGACTGACCTATAAAATAGTTGTTTTAATAGGCGCTTTCGAAGAGTAGCGTCTATTGAAGTTTCCCAATCACAAATCCTCAAAAAAATCATCGATGTCAAAAGGCAGGTCATCGTCGGGATCATAATCGTCGTATTTAACGCCGGGCGGGTTGAAAAGTCCCCAGCGGTCTATCTCATAATCCCAAGGGTCGAAGGTCGTGACCCATTCTGCAAAAAGGATCCTGAAATCGTCAATCTCATTTCTCAGTAAATCAAAATATTCAATATCTTTATAGCCAGAGAGTTCGATATGGTCTAAATCTGTCAATATCTCGATCGCCGCATTTTTTATAAAGCAGGCAGATTCCATTTTTTCATTATAAGGAATATCCTCACCATGAACCAAGGCGATTTTTTGCGGTATGAGATCGGAATTCTCACCTAAATACGTGAGCGAATCATCAATCATTTGGCCTTCTTGTTCGGTCTCATACTCCAATTGGGAATCCATGATGACATCCACCACTGAATCCACTAAATTTTGAATATCCTTGGCCTTTTTATAAAGTGGCACATGTTCTAATTCTTCCATAGTTTAAATCTTGCAATAGGTTTTGAGAAACGTAGGGTATTGGGATTATAGGCCGTCAAAAAAATCATCGGGATTAAAGGGTATATCGTCATCGGGATCGTGGTCGTCGTAATTGATGCCAGGCGGATTGAACAAGCCCCAACGATCAATGATATAGTGCCATTGGTCAAAGGTTTTTACCCACTCGGCAAATAAAATTCGAAACTCTTCCACTTCCTGTCTCAAAAGGTCCAAATACTCAATGTCTTTAAAGCCGTGCATTTCAATGCCGCGAGCATCTGTGATAAGTTCTCGGGCCGCTTTTCTAATAATGGCGGCGTTTTCCATGCGTATGTCGTAAAGCATGTCCTCACTTGCAGCCCCAGCGATTTTCGCGGGAATGGTCATTGCATTCTGCCGCATATAACTCAAATTGCTCTTGATCATCTCGGCTTCAATGGCACGCTCAAAATCAATATCTGTTTTATCAACCGCTTCAGTAATGTGATCCACTAAATCTGACAGCTGCATTGCTTTTTTAAAGATGGGTAAATTTTCCCATTTTTCAAATGGTCTCATGGTCTTTGATTTTACTGAAAACTACTATCAACGATTATGCTTTAATTTGTAATGTGGATGGGCTTTTTTCAAGAGCTTCAGCAATCAATTTGGCATGGATTCTTGAGTTTTCTATAAACCATTTGTGGGTTTCCATCCCGCCACAAATCACGCCAGCCAAATAGAGTCCGTCAACATTGGTCTCCATGGTTTCGTCATTATAGGTTGGGATGTGTTTTTTATCTTCGGAAAAAGTGACCCCAGCTTGTTTTAGAAAATCGAAATTTGGGCGGTACCCCGTTAATGCGATGACGTAATCATTCGGAATGGTTTTCAATCCTTCCGGCGTTTTCACAGTGATTTGATGTGGTTCTATTGTATGGATTTCAGAATTGAAGAAGGCTTTGATGCTGCCTTCCTCAATTCGGTTTATAACATCTGGTCTAACCCAATATTTTACGCGCTCGCCAATTTCATGGCCTCTTACAATCATGGTCACGTTTCCGCCTTTGCGGTAAATCTCCAAAGAAGCATCTACTGAGGAGTTGCTCGCGCCAACCACGGCAACATTTTGTAAAGTAAAGGGGTGTGCTTCCTTATAATAGTGCATCACTTTTGGCAATTGCTCGCCTTTCACATTCAAATAATTGGGGATATCGTAAAAACCGGTGGCGATGATGACTTTATGGGCACGATATTCAGCCTTGTCAGTTTTAAGCAGAAAAGTCTCCTCGTGTTTTTTGATGCTTTCTACTTTTTCGTATAGATTGATATTTAAAGTGTTTGCGGTTGTGACCCTTCGGTAATATTCCAAAGCCTCATTTCTGCTGGGTTTTGGGTTATTGCTGATGAAAGGGATGCGATCGATTTCCAATTTTTCCGAAGTGGAAAAAAACGTCATGTTCAAGGGATAATTGAATAAGGAATTGGTTAGAGATCCTTTTTCCAAAACCAGATAATCCCAGCCATGTTTCTTGCATTCTAAGGCACAAGCGATGCCTATGGGGCCGGCACCTATAATGATGATTTGTTTTTCTATTTGCACTTGTTCAAGCGGTTTTTGTATTCATTTGTTTTTTCAGGAAAAGGAGCAGCACCACGCATAAAGCCGATAATACTGCCATCACATACCAAGTGTTTTCAAACTTGATGCGATCTATTAACTGTAATCCTGCATTGTGGCCAAAAATATGCGCCACCGAAAAGGAAATACTATACAACGCCATGTATTCCCCCTGCTTTCCCTTTTTTGCACGGTTGAGCGCGAAGGCATTAGAAAACGGAAACGTGATCATCTCGCCAATGCTCATCAACAGCATTCCAAAGATAAGCATCCCAACCCAAGGGCTTATATTTAATACCAAAAAACTTGCTCCCACCAAGACCGCCCCAAAAAGCATCAATCCCGTATGGGTGTATTTGGTGGTTTCCAACCATTTGATCAAGGGCATTTCAAATAAGAAGATTACAAAACCATTCAAACCCAAAAGCAATCCGATCTCAAATTCGCTCAGCCCAATTTCGTTGTCGTAGTAAATGGGAACGGTTGAAAAATACTGAAGAAATACAATGCCAAACAGCACCATTGCCACTAGGAAAATGAGAAATGACCGGTCTTTGTAAGCACTTTCTGGTATTGCGCTTTTGTAGTTATCTGTCACTTTTGCTTTCTTGGGATTCAACGTTTTAAGTAGCACAACTGTAGCCAAGATGCAAGTGATGCCATCTACCCAAAACAAGCCGCCATAACTAAGGCCAGTGATGATAAGCCCTCCAACTGCTGGGCCGGCAGAGAAGCCCAAATTGATCGCCAACCGAATCAAGGTCAATGAGCGGGTCTTATTTTCTGGTTTGCTATAGGCATTCAAAGCCACGAACATGGCTGGCCTAAACATGTCTGCAGCCAACATGACTACAAATATTCCGAAGCAAAACGCATATAAAGTGTTTAGAAACTGTAAGCCTATAAAGAGAAATCCTGTAAGAAATAGGCTGTAAACCATGACTTTGTAATAGCCAATCCGGTCGGTAAGCTTGCCGCCAAGCCATGAGCCCGCGACAGACCCCAAACCAAATGCGCTCATGATCCAGCCCACATTCTCTAAAGTGAAATGTAGGTTTTTGGTAAGGTATAAAGACAAAAATGGGATAACCATGGTGCCAGCTCGGTTGATAAAAGTAATAAGCGCCAACCACCAAACTTCAACAGATAATCCTGTGAAAGCCTTATAATAGGGGATGAGTAATTTTTTCTGGATAAAATTCAACAATAACATCTTGACTGGTCATTAAGGATTGGTTTAATGGGTGTTGGTATAAAAAAAGTCCGACATTTTTAGTCGGACTTGCGGATGAGTGCTTTATGAAAATTATTCAATTAGGTCATTGCATACAAGATTTCCGATAGCTAAAGTTAGCGGTTGGTCTTGATTTGTATGAAATAAAAACTGAATTCATGATTGGTCTCAATTTGTGCTTCAAAGCTATGAAAAAAGAGAATAAGTTGTATTTTTGAAGTTGAAAAAATTTAAGGAGATGAAATATTTAGTATTGGTGTTAATTGCCTTTGCGAATTTGAGTTGTGCCCAAGATAAAAAGCCATTAGCTGGAGACACTCAATTTCAGAGGGAGTTGAATGCAGAGTTCAAAGATGCTTCAAAATCGCCTTTAAAGAAAAGAGACCTTAAGAATTTTGAAGGCTTGGACTTTTTTAAGTTTGATGCTGCTTATGTGGTTGAGGCCCGAGTGGAATTGAAACCCAATTCAGAATGGTTTAAAATGCAAACCACAACAAGCCGATTGTCTAACAAGCGCATTTTTGCAGAATTTCATTTTAAACTGAAAGGCAAGAACTATATGTTGAATGTATATCAAGATCAGGATTTGATGCAGGAGGAAGGCTTTGAGGACTATTTGTTACTTCCGTTTATAGATGACACCAATGGTTTGACTAGCTATGGTGGCGGCCGTTATATTGATTTGACAATTCCTGAAGGGAATACGGTTAGCCTAGATTTTAATACAGCTTATAATCCCTATTGCGCTTATAACGAAAAATATTCTTGCCCAATAGTCCCACGGAATAATTATCTGGATCTGGAGCTTAAAGCTGGGGTTAAGGCGTTTGTTAAGTAGTCTTTTGAAAAGTACAAAGTGTTAAGTACAAAGTATCAAGACAACTCCACAACAAACAACTCACAACTCACAACTTCCTATACATGATATAATAATCCAGCACCTGATCTTTTATGGATCTTTTCTGTTTTTTTTCAACTTCATAATAATGCGAGTCGAAGAATGGGAGGGAAGATAAGCTGGATTCTGCTTGGATGCTTTCAAAATCATACATTGTGACATGGGACTCTATAATGCGCAGTAGTTTTGAGCCTACGGTTTTGCGCTGATAATTCTTGTGAACGTACATGCCTTCCAAATAATTACCGTTTTTGAGCCATGCAAAACCTAAAATTTGGCCATCGTTTTCAGCCACAAGGAAATAGGTGGCTTTGATGCGTTTTTGCCATTTTTTCAAATTATCGGCAGCAGCGGCCCAAGCCTCTACTTGTTCTTCAGAATAATGCTTGCGATTTACGGTGCTAATCGTGTCCCTGAAAATCGCAGTGATTTCTGGCAGATCCTCTAAGGTGGCTTCTCTGTAGTCTATATCCATGGGATGAAGTTGAAATTGAAATTGAAATTGAATTTGAAATTGAATTTGAAACTGAAACTGAAACTGAAACTGAAACTTAAATTGAAAGGCTCTAGTTTAATCTCGCGTTGCTATTGTTAATAAAATTGAATTTATAAATCTTTTAGGTTGGCTCAAACCTAGAAAATCCGATTATTCCCTTTAGGGCCAGGGAAAAAATAATTGGATATTCGTCATGTTCCTTTTGCCCCGTCTAAAGGGAGCCAAAACTCCGAAGATCGGATATTTCAACCATAAGAGCCATTTTAAACTAGAGCCAATTGAATTTGAAACTTAAAGTCTCTGTATAACTATTTGCGGTTTTTCAGAAACGCCTCGTGAAATTTTATTCGTTTAAACAGCCAACAGCCAACAGCCAACAGCCAACAGCCAACAGCCAACAGCCAACAGCCAACAGCCAACAGCCAACAGCCAACAGCCAACAGCCAACAGCCAACAGCCAACAGCCAACAGCCAACAGCCAACCTAGTACTACCCTCTAACGGCTACTCGCTATAAACTATTAACCGTCTTCCTAATCGCCACCAAATTACTAAGCAGGCGCTCCAAATTATCCAAATGCAACATATTGGCGCCATCGCTCTTGGCGTTTGCTGGGTCAAAGTGCGTTTCAATAAAGAGTCCGTCCACATTATTCACAACACCGGCTCTGGCAATGGTTTCGATCATTTCTGGTCTTCCGCCAGTAACGCCAACACTTTGATTGGGTTGTTGCAGGGAATGGGTCACATCTAAAATTGTGGGTGCATAAGCTCGCATGGTTGGGATGCCTCTAAAATCGACAATCATATCCTGATACCCGAACATGGTGCCACGATCGGTAATCCAAGCCTTGTGGTTGCCAGTATCCTTCACTTTCTGTACGGCGTGCTTCATCGCTTCTGGGCTCATGAACTGGCCTTTTTTGAGGTTGACCACCTTTCCTGTTTCGGCGGCAGCGACCACCAAATCGGTTTGGCGCACCAAAAACGCCGGGATTTGCAACACATCCACATATTCCGCAGCCATTTTAGCATCACCGATTTCATGGATGTCGGTCACGGTTGGGATATCAAAAGTTTCTGAGACTTTTCTAAGGATTTTTAGTGCCTTTTCATCGCCAATACCTGTAAAACTATCAATCCTGCTGCGGTTTGCTTTTTTGAAACTGCCCTTAAAGATATAAGGGATTTCAAGTTGGTTTGTAATTTTGAGAACCTTTTCTGCGATACGCAAAGCCATGTCTTCGCCTTCAATGGCGCAAGGGCCGCAGAGTAAAAAAAAGTTGTTAGAATTGGTATGTTTGAGTTTTGGTACTTCGGAAAGTGTCATGATCAAAAGATTTTAAGTCGCAAAGTTACGTAATTCTAGAGTTGTAGGGGTTGTTGTTTTAGGCTTGATTTCAAGTTCAGACGGTATTGTTAATGAAGAAGCAAAACTGAAACAGAATAGTGAGCCAAGAATCAAGAACTATCCCGAAAGCTATCGAAAGAACTATAACCAACTGATGCTCAATTTAATTATTTATTGGTCCCACATAGAGTTAAAACTATGCACTTTAGTGCATTTCGCTTTAGCTCCTAAAAATGTTTTGCCACGAATTTCACAAACCTGCCTGCCCGTTAGGCAGGTTTTCACGAAACCGTTTGTTATCTAGAAACGCACGCAATGCGATACTATTCATTTCACGAATTCAACAGGCTTTCAGTCTGTTTCAAAAAAACCTATGGAGTTGAAGTCCATAGGAGTGGTTTATTTGACTTTTTGGTAGTGACGTTCTACCGGAAAAATTTTAGGTAAACCAAAGTTTAATGTTCAAGGAGATATGAGAATTAAATTTAGACCGAAAAACTTTTAGAATCTAGGATTAGAAGTTCTATTTACTAATGATGTGCCAATGCATCGTTGACTTTTCCCATTAAAAAAAGCATCAGTTCCATGTGATAAGCTTCTGGTAAAATACCTAATGGACTCGTATCGAAATCCTTTCAGAAGAAAAAATAGCACGAACGACCAAAAAAAAGAGTCAGATTTGAAAATAAAAACAGATTTTAATGTACCTTTGCACGCCTAAAAAAAGGGCTTTATTATGACTAAGATCAAAAACATTGCTATTATAGCGCACGTTGACCACGGTAAAACCACCTTGGTAGATAAAATTATGTACCACTGCCATTTGTTTCGCGATAACGAGAATACTGGCGATTTAATCTTGGACAACAATGATCTGGAGCGTGAACGAGGCATTACCATTACGTCTAAAAACGTATCGGTAATCTATAAGGATACAAAAATCAATATCATAGATACTCCTGGTCACGCCGATTTTGGAGGTGAAGTGGAACGTGTACTCAACATGGCAGATGGCGTGTTGTTGCTTGTAGATGCTTTTGAAGGCCCAATGCCACAAACTCGTTTTGTGTTGCAGAAGGCTTTGGATTTGGGCTTGAAGCCTTGCGTGGTCATCAATAAAGTGGATAAGGAAAACTGTACGCCAGAAGAGGTGCATGAGAAGGTATTTGATCTCATGTTCGAACTTGGTGCAGAAGAATGGCAATTGGATTTTCCTACCGTTTATGGTTCAGCCAAAAATAACTGGATGAGTGACGATTGGAAAAATGAAACGGAAAACATCGAACCATTGTTAGATATGGTTATAGAGCACATTCCTACTCCTGTTTTTAAAGAAGGTACAACGCAAATGTTAATCACTTCTTTAGATTTTTCTTCTTTTACTGGTCGTATAGCGATTGGTCGCGTACAAAGAGGAAATGTTGTAGAGGGACAACAAATTTCTTTAGTCAAAAGAGATGGCTCTGTTACAAAAAGCAGAATCAAGGAAGTCTTTATTTTTGAAGGTTTAGGCCGTAAGAAAGTACAAAGCGTTGAAACTGGCGATATCTGTGCAATCATAGGGATTGAAGGTTTTGAGATTGGTGATACCATTTGTGATTTAGATAATCCTGAAGGTTTAAAAGCCATTGCAATTGATGAACCTACAATGAGCATGTTATTTACCATTAACGATTCGCCTTTCTTTGGAAAAGACGGAAAGTTTGTAACATCTCGTCATATCAAAGACCGTTTAGAAAAAGAATTAGAAAAAAACTTAGCACTTCGTTTAGGTGAAACTGGCAGTGCCGATAAATTCATGGTTTATGGCCGTGGGGTATTACACTTGTCCGTTTTAATTGAAACGATGCGTCGTGAAGGCTACGAATTACAAATCGGGCAACCACAAGTAATCATTAAGGAAATTGATGGTGTAAAATGTGAGCCAATTGAAGAGTTGACTATTGATCTTCCAGAAAGTGTATCTGGTAGAGCTGTAGAATTTGTAACCATGCGTAGAGGTGAAATGCTAAGTATGGTGGCTAAAGGCGAGCGTATGGTTTGCGAATTCCTAATTCCTTCACGTGGTATTATTGGTTTACGTAACCAATTGTTAACCGCAACTGCAGGTGAAGCAATCATGGCACACCGTTTTAAAGAATATCAACCTATAAAAGGTGCTATTCCTGGACGTATTTCAGGATCTTTGGTTTCTATGGAAAACGGGGTAGCTATCCCTTACTCTATTGATAAATTACAAGATAGAGGTAAGTTCTTTGTTGAGCCTGGAGAAAATATTTACGAAGGTCAAGTTATTGGTGAGAACTCTCGTCAAGATGATATGGCTGTAAATATTACAAAAGCTAAGAAACAAAGTAACGTGCGTTCGTCTGGAGCAGATGACAAGGCGAAGATTGTACCAGCAATCAAGTTTTCTTTGGAAGAAGCTTTAGAATACATCCAAAAAGATGAGTACGTTGAGGTCACACCAAAACACATTAGATTGCGTAAAATCTATTTGACTGAAGTGGATCGTAAACGCTTCAAGAACTCGTAATTAATTGAGTGACTTATAAATTTATAAAAGAGAATCCAGATATGGGTTCTCTTTTTTTTTAGTGAAACCCAAAACTTAAAAACGAACCGCATTAGGTTTGGTGGTTGAACTCATCCCGCTTTTTGGCAGCATCGTGGGTTTGAGCGGCCATCTGGCAAGCTGGCACCTCGGAACTTGCTTAGGTAGAAGGAAGCTTCGGAAGGTGTTTTCTTTAATTGAAACAGTCAGTTTCTTAACAGGATTGGTGGGTTTGATATGAAAGATTTGCGGAAGATTTATCGGGTTGAATCCTTTTCAGCTTTAGCCAAAATGCAATAGGTGCTCACTCCAAACGGAAACCGAACATACTTCAAAATGCGGTTTTCAAAATTCAAAAGTCCTAAGAAGATTGGGTTTAACGACGGAAGTGTTTCCAAGTCGCCAGAACTGTTGGATTTGGAGGTCTCGTTTTTTGTTGCCTTTAATTTGCCCAACTTACGCGCTATATAAATGGGAATAAATAGCAAGGCATTCCAATAGCCAGATTTTAGTTGTTCAAAGCCATTATTGGTCACTAAATTAAGTAATTGTTTTTCGGTATATCTTCTATAATGCATGTTGATCACATCGTGCTGGCTCCATAAGGCTTGAAATGCTGGAACAAAAATATATAGCTTTCCATCAGCCTTTAAAAGATGTCGCCAGTTGCGTACTGCTTTTTCATCGTTTTGAAGATGCTCCAAACAGTCTGAAGCAATCAATACATCAAATTTCAAATCTAATTTAATAGTATCGGCAGACATTACAGCGCAATTTTGCAGTCCGTTTTGTTTACAATTGGCAATGGCTTTTTTGCTAATGTCTATGCCGTAAAGATTGTTCGGATTAAAACCTTGGTTTTTCAAATCCGTCAATAATAATCCAGAAGAACAGCCAATATCAAGAATATTAGCAGTTTTTGGGACATCCTTCAACAGCTGCAATATGTAATTACGTCTTGCCTTAAACCAAAAATGGCTGCGCTCCAAATCGTGATAATGGGTTTCATAAGCTTTGTCCATGATTAGTTACAGGATAAAATAATTAGGATGTTTGGAATTTTGAAGTAGGTTTCTTCAATCGAAGAACTCACATGTTCGAAGTCATTATTAATAAGCAGCTCATAATCTTTCTTAGTTTTCACGTGTTCATCTATGTCTTTTTTCAGAAAATATTCTAAAATCTCGTTTTGGTTAGAAATAAAGCAGTTATCCATCGTAATAAAGCGACCGCCAGGTTCTAAGACCTTCCCCACAGTTTCAAATAAATCTAAACATTGGGTGTCGCTTACATCATGCAAGACTCTCGCGACTATGATAACCTCAACATGTTCCATCTTCGGCAAGTTCATAACCATCAACACCCGAACAAATGAATTGGCCTTTATCGTCGGTGGTTTTTTTCGCTTGGGTGATATATTTGGAATCGTGTAATCCACTTCTGGTGCACAACCAAGCCAATCTGCCGGTGCGCAGCCAATGTCTAAAAGCTTTTGACCAGGTTTGATGTGGACATGTTGCTCAATAAGTAAGCGACGCGCGCGATGCCCACCCACTAATTTTTGATAGGTGGTGTAAACAAAGGGGTGGCACAAGATGTGTCTCGGGTCAAATTTGGAACTCATGTGCTGTTGTGAATGGCGTGAGGCCAAAATTAATAGAATATACTTTAAATAGGAGTTAATCTGTGACTTTTGTCGGGTTATGACCTAAGACCGCTACGCGCATGATGTAAGAATCAAGACTAGTTTTTTTTACCTAATAACCTTTTAGTGGTTCATTGATAATGAGAACCATTTCACTGGTCCCGAATTGAGTTGAAACTATGCGCTTCAGTGCATTTCGCTTCAGCTTCTAAAAATTTTTGAGCCACGAATTTCACGAATTCATTTACTCCCTGAAAATCGAGGTGCAAATTACTTACTATGCATTTCACGAATTCAACAGACTTTTAATCTGTTTCAAAAAACCTATGGCATTTTAGTCCATAGGAGTGGTTTAGTTTATGTAAAATAGTCGAAACAATCCCTCTGGTTTTGAATAAGGAAATTTACCCTACATAAACATTGTTGTTAAATTTGAAATCTGACAACAATGTTTATATTTGAATTTTACAGTATTGGCTGTTTTTAAGCAGAACTAACAGATTCAAACCTACCCTTAAATGCGGATGACAAGTAATTTATATTTGACCAACAACAAATTCAAAATAACCCTGGGTATCATCATTTTGATTCAAATCCTTTTGGCGTTTCAAGGTTTTGACATGGTGGATGATGGTTTTGTGCTGACTTTTTATCAGCAAATATTCAACCACCCAGAAACTGTGGAATATAATTTTATGTACTGGTTTTCTGGGATTGTTGGCGGACTTTGGTATCAACTCTACCCAGAGGGTGGTGTTTTTTGGTTTCGTATGTTGGGCCTTATTGTGAACACGTCAACGTTCATTTTAAGTTACCAGCTGCTCAAAAAGCATGTGCCAAAGACCTATTTATTGTTTGCGTTGGTCATGGTGCTGTTCCAGAATAATTACGGTTTTACAACGTTTTACCACAATCATCTTACCGCGCTACTTTGCCTGCTAACTGTTTTTACGCTCTTGAAAGCGATTGAAAAAGAATCTGTTATTTTGTATGTGCTCACAGGCATCATCATCATTTTTAACACCTTTACACGATTGCCAAATTTGGTGCTATTGAGTCTTTTGCTTGTCATACCCTTTTTCTTTCTTCTTTCTAAAAAACCGTTTGTATCAAAATCGATTCGGCCAATTGCTTTGGTTGTTTTGGGATGCTTGCTGGGTTTGCTTTCGGTTTATGGGATACTTATGGCAACAGGGCAATTTCAAGTCATGAAATCCATGTTCGTCATGTTGTTCGATTTGGGCAATACCGATGGTAGCGCGCATAATGTGGGAGACATTTTAAGGTCACAAGTTTTCAATTACAAGCAAATCGCTCGAACCTTCTTCGAGCTTGCGTTTATTTTGGGACTAGCGGTTTTGATCAAACACTTTTTGCCCAAACGCAGAGTGTTGGCTGTGGTTTTGAGTGTTTTTTTCGTGTCGTTGCTCATTGTTTGGTATGAAAAGCAAGGGATTGGCGCGGCTTATACCCTGAGCTATATTGGGTGTATTTGGACATTATTCAGTAGAAAAAAAGCTATTCATCTTAGGCTGATTGCGCTCTGTTCATTTTTGATCCTATTCACTTTGACTTTAGGTACTACAGGTGGAATGAAAAATAGTGGTTACATGGCCATTTGGTTGGGTCTGCCTTTGTTTTTTCTGGTCTTGCCTGAGATTTTTGGTTGTATTCAGTGCATTTTAAATAAGATATTCTCTACGGAAAAATTCAAGGTAAGCAAACCAGTATTCAGTCTATTATGGTGTTTTATCATTGCTTTTTTACTCTTGAAAACCTACCATATTTCCAACGAGGCTTATTTTGATGAAGGCAGCCGCTTAGAGAAAACCTATGCCATCAACAACAAATTTGCAAAAGGGATTTATACGAAACAGCGAAGGGCCGAAATTGTGAACGATTTATTGGCAGGATTGTCTAACTATGTCCAGCCCAATGATTATTTGTTTAGCTACGACCATATTCCCATGATTCACTTTTTGACCGAGACCCGACCTTATCCCTATAATTCCTGGGTGGGGATTTATGACGAAAATTCCTTCAGAAAAAAAATCGCTAAGGCCGAGCAGGAGATTTCCGTATTGCCAATCGTGGTGCAGCAAAAGTTCAATACCATCCATCGCTTTGCAGAACCTGATCCAAATTATATGGACGCTTCCAGCGCAAATACCATTTTGCACGCTGCTGCTTCGGTGTCGACCATGAACTCGTTTTTGGAGCGGCACAATTACCAAATCGTTTGGAGCAATGCGTATTTTAATATTTATAAAGCAAAGCAGGGTTTTTGAATTGACTTAGGACGAGATGACTTATGACCAATTATTTTATTGTTGACTTAGGACGAGATGACTTAAGACTAATTGTTTTTTTTGTTGACTTAGGACGAAATGACTTATGACGTATGACTAAAAAAATCTGTGGCTACTTTTAAAAATTCCAAATTCCAAAGACCTACACCCTAAATCCTACGTCCTACGTCCTACGTCCTACGTCCTACTGCCTACATCCTACATCCTACATCCTACATCCTAAGTCTTACAACCTTCGTCCTACGTCAAAAAGTCTTATGTCAAATAATTATAATTTTAGTCCACAATATGAGGCTGAGCATGAGCATGAAATTATTTCCGACATTTCCCCTGAACTTTTAATCCATAACTTATATCTTGTGCGCTTATTCATCCATCGAAAGTGCAGCACATGAAACCCACAAAAGACATCGCAGTGGTGATACCCGTTTTTAATGAAGCGGATAATCTTGACGAACTCTACAAGCGCTTAGTGGTTTCTGTATCTAAAATTTCTGAAAACTACGAATTGCTGTTTGTCAATGATGGCAGCAGTGATGCATCAATTCAAAAATTACAGGCCTTCTCTGAAGCGGATGCGCGTGTGTTTTACATCGATTTGAGCCGGAATTTTGGGCATCAGGTGGCGGTTTCGGCTGGTTTGGATGCTTGCCAGTCTAAAGTTGCCATCATCATCGATTCCGATTTACAAGACCCACCAGAGTTGATTCCGAAGCTGTATGCCGAATATCAAAAAGGCTTCAACGTGGTCTATGCCAAACGAGAAACCCGGGAAGGCGAGACCTATTTGAAGAAGCTCACTTCAAAACTTTTTTACCGATTGCTGCAACGGCTTACCAATTTTGATATTCCTTTAGATGTTGGCGATTTCAGATTGTTGGATGCTAAAATTGTTAGGGAATTACGCAAAATGCCAGAGCACAACAAATTCCTTCGCGGCCAAATAGCCTGGTTGGGCTTTAAGCAAACCCACGTCACTTTTAAACGCGAAGCTCGAAAGCACGGGACTTCTGGCTATTCTTACAGCAAGATGTTCAGCTTGGCCTTTGATGCGGTCACGGGCTTTTCAGATAAACCCTTATTATTGGTCACGCGCATGGGTTTTGTCATTTCATTGGTCTCCTTTGTTGTGATTTTGTTCGCTATGTTCTCGCATTTCATTCTCAAGGAAACCATTACGGGGTGGACGTCACTTATTATCAGCTCTTTGTTTATTGGGGGCATACAACTGCTTTCCATTGGTATCATTGGCGAGTATATTAGCCGAATCAGTACCAATGTGAAAAACCGACCGATGTACGTGGTGCAGGAGACGAATTTGGATAGAGGTGGAGAATAATGATTTATAATCAGATTATAGACCCTACCTACCGGCAGGCGCTACGCTGCTAGAATCTAGAATCTAGACTATTTGGAACTCATTGAGAAAAATAATGGATTTTTCATTTAGTTTGCTGCAATATTTATTTACATCCCAAAAAAAGTAAACTTTAAAATTTCACAAAACAGCTAAGCATTTACTAAAGTGGTGCTAATTAGAATTTTTAGAATTTCATTTGACATAGCCGAGACCGAATTAAATATCCCGAAAATTACTTTCGGCTCAAAACAGAATATGCTCCCACTAAATTCTTATTTTTGAAGCGCTAATCCTTAATCCGTCCTTGCCATTTTCACTGTAAAAATATATCTGCCAGAACAGCATCGAGTTTGGAACGACTTTGCAGCTCAGGCTAAGAATGCGCCATTCTTGTTTCAGCGGGGTTTCATGGACTACCATAAAGACCGCTTTGAAGATTTTTCGTTGATGGTCTACCGTAACGGTAAATTGGTGGCGCTTTTGCCGGCAAATAGAGTGGAAGCAACGCTATACTCACACCAGGGCCTCACTTATGGCGGATTGCTGCTGAAAGAAACCACCAAATTCCGGGATGTTATTTTTATGTTTAAGTCCGTTTTAGAGTTTTTGTCGGCACAAGCCGTAGAAACCTTAGCGCTTAAATTATTGCCTTCCATGTATAGCGCACAACCGAACGATGAGCTGAACTACCTTCTGTTTTTAACCGAAGCCCAATTGACGCGACGCGATGCGCTTTCCGTTTTAAATATGAATAACCGACCAAAAATCTCAAGAAACCGAATGGAAGGCGTTTCGAGAGGGCAAAAATACAATTTGATTATAAGGGAAGTCGATAGTTTTGATGAGTTCTGGAATGCTATTCTTACGAAAAACCTTCAGCAGAAACACGCTGCAACGCCGGTGCATTCTTTGGAAGAAATTTCAGCATTGAAAAAAAGTTTTCCCAAGCAAATTCGTCAGTTCAACGTGTATCAGGACAATCAGATTGTTGCGGGAACCACTATTTTTGAAACCGAAACACTTGCCCATTCGCAATATATTTCAGGAAATGAAGACAAAAACACTTTGGGCAGCCTTGATTTTTTACATTGGCACTTAATCGAAGACGTCTTTAAGCATAAGGCTTTTTTCGATTTTGGTACGTCTAATGAACATCAGGGAAAAAAAATTAACGAAGGCCTCCAATATTGGAAGGAAGGTTTTGGGGCGCGAACCATTACCCAGGACTTTTATAGCGTAAACACAAAAAACCACAAGCTTTTAGATACCGTAATGCTATGATTCCGTTTTTGGATTTACATAAAATCAATGCACGATTTGAAGATGCTTTTACAGCTAAATTCAAATCCTTTCTAGATTCTGGTCATTATATTTTAGGTCAGGAGGTAGAAACCTTTGAGCAAAATTTAGCCAACTATTGTGGGAGCAGGCACTGCATTGGCGTGGCCAATGGGCTCGATGCCTTGACGCTTATTTTTAAAGCCTATCTGCAATTGGGCAAATTAGCAGAGGGCGATGAAGTACTCGTCCCTTCAAACACCTATATCGCCAGTATTTTGGCGGTCATCAATGCGGGATTAAAACCCGTGTTTGTAGAACCCGATGCGCAGACATTTAATATGGCGCCTTCGGAAATTGAGAAACACATAAGCCCAAAAACAAAAGTGATTTTAGTGGTGCATCTTTATGGGCAATTGGCCGATATGGACGTTATCAATAGGATTGCAAAAGAGCAGGATTTGCTAGTGGTGGAAGATGCGGCGCAGGCACATGGTGCGGTAGCAAATTCCAAAAACGAAATTCCAAATTCCAAAATGGAAAAGGCGGGGAATTTGGGGAATGCTGCTGGGTTTAGTTTTTATCCGTCCAAGAACCTTGGTGCTTTGGGCGATGCGGGTGCCATAACGACCAACGATGGGGCTTTGGCCATTGCGCTACGTTTGCTTCGGAATTATGGCAGCTCCAAAAAATATGTCAACAGTACATTAGGCGTTAATAGCAGGTTGGATGAGCTACAGGCTGCGTTTTTAAATATCAAATTGAAACAGTTGGATGCCGATAATGAAAGACGACGTGCTATTGCTAAACGTTACTCTTCAGAAGTGAAAAACGAAAAAATCAGTTTACCTTTTTATGACGGTTCAAATAACCATGTGTTTCATTTGTATGTCATTCAGGTAGAAGATAGAGCGCATTTTATTAAGCATTTGGAGACAGAAGGCATTGGTTATCTTATTCATTATCCCATTGCGCCACATCAACAAGAAGCGCTTTCAGCTTACCAACATTTGAGCTTGCCAATCGCTGAAAAACTACAGCAAACGGTTTTGAGTTTGCCCATGAGCCCAGTAATGAGTGAGATTGAAATCGAAACCGTGATTGCATCCATAAACCGATACTAAGTGATCAACCTAAAAGCCCTTATCAAAAAAAACACCATCTTAAAGATGACCTCGTTTAACGCGGTGGTTATTGTGATTAGGTTGGTGATTTCGTTTTTTATTATGCGTTTTTTGGCAGTGACTTTGGGTGAAGCGGGTATTGCAAAAATCGGTTCGCTCCGTAATGTGGTTCAAATTTTGACCAGTACCTCGTCTTTGGGGACTTTTAATGGGATCGTAAAATACGTCTCAGAAAATGAGCAAGATCAAAATCGAATCAGTAAATTATTTTCGGCTGTCTTTATTTTTGGCGTGATTGGATCGGTTTTGTCTGGTGCTATCTTGTTTTTTAGTGCAACATATCTTTCAGTCAATTTATTTGGAGACGACAGTTATGTGACTTTGATTAGATGTTTGGCATTTTTACCACCGATTATTGGATTGAACCGTATTTTTTACGGTGTCATCAATGGTTTGTCCGATTATAAAAAATACGCGAAGATTGAGCTGGTCTCTTATCTTTTTTCCGCAGCATTACTTTTGATTTTCCTCTATTCTTTCAGCTTAAAAGGCGTGTTGTTCTCTATTATTTTGACACCCATTTTAAGTTTTGCCGTTATTTTAATGTTTTTCTACAAAAGACTTAGAAGTTACATTCATCTTAATGAGCTGAGTTTTGATCTGTCTTTTGCCAAACCCTTATTGGCCTTTACCCTAATGTCTTTTATATCGAGTGTGTTGATTAATTACATTGAGCTTGATATTAGAACCACCATTACCAACCGAATCAACATTTCTGAAGCGGGCTATTGGACCGCCATAAACTATTTATCTAAGAATTACATGGTGTTCTCATCCAGCATTTTTACCTTATATGTGATTCCGAAATTTGCTAAAATCCATACTGGGGTTGCTTTTAAAAAGGAAGTTTTTCATATTTACAAAACCATTTTGCCCTTGTTTGGTTTGGGAATGTTGTTGGTGTATCTATTTCGAAATGTAATCATTCAACTTGTATTTCCTGGTTTTGATGGTTTAGAACCGCTTTTTAAATGGCAATTGCTGGGTGATTTCGTGCGCTTGGCAACCCTAGTGATTTCCTATCAGTTTTTAGCTAAGAAAATGGTTTGGAGTTTTGTCGTTACCGAGTTGATCTCACTCGGACTTTTTTACGGATTGTCGAAATATCTTGTAGATATTTATGGTGCAGAAGGTGTGGTTATGGCGCATTTTTACAGGTATGCGATATACTTCTTTATAGTCATATTCGCGGTTTGGAATTATTTTAAAAATCAAGATAAAAAACAGAAAGATGCATAAAACATGTGAACTTTTTTTAGACGGAGAATCTTACCAATTTGAGGTTGAAGGTCATTTTTTTTGGGGAGAGAATGAGCTTCTTTTTAAGGCAGAAGATAATGTGATTTCTAAAATGCCTTGGAAAGGTGAGGGTTATGCCGTAGTTGATGCATTTTCAGAAGCGGAATTTGAGCGTTTAAAGGCCTCAATTACTAAAAACATAACAGACGCGATTTCTGAAAGCTTGCCAGATTTTGAGCCCAAGAATTTCAAGCTGGAACATTACCACAAAATCGTCACAAGCAAGGAGCTGCATAATAAAGTGATTGACCGCACTCGAAATCTTGAAAACAAGGATTTTGATTTTGATATTGACGCACTAGCCAAGCGATTCGGAAAAATCTTAGGCTATGAGTTGACCTCTTGGGTTGAAGAATTGCAGAAATCCCATATTCAAATACGATTGAGCAGGCCAAACTCTCTGGATATTAATCCACCCCACAGAGATGGCTATTTGAGCTATTGGGAAAATATCATTAACGTTTGGATCCCTATTGTTGGTTGCGATAAAAATTCCTCATTGCCTGTATATCCCAAAAGCCATTTAATTCCTGAGCATCATATTTTGAGGACGGCAAGCAAGGGGGCAAAAATAAACGGCAATACTTACTATGTGCCTTGTGTCTTAGAAACAAAAGAGGGTAAAATTAAAATGATAAGACCAAATCCCTCTCAGGGTAAAGCTTTGATTTTTTCTCCATTCTTGATTCATGGGGCGGCCGTCAATAAAAACGAAGATGTCACAAGAATCGCATTGGAGTTACGGTTTCCTAAAGTGAGGAATGGACTTAAGATGAATTAAACTAAGCCCAAAGTGTTACAATGAAGAACAAAAAATTATATTTAAAGTTAGCAGTCTTGAAAAAATCGAAACCTAAAATCACCAAATTCTTCCGTTTTAAACAGTCCTATTTATTAAGTCACATTGAATGAGATTAGGTGTTGCGCACTCACAACAGTAATGATAAGACCGAAACTTTCAACTTCCCTGCCATTTGTCCAAATACTGTTGTGCACAAGTAACATGACCGTGTTCTTTTCTAACAAATTCTCGGGCGTTTTTCGAAATGTTGAGCAGCTCTTCTGGGTTTAAAATCAACCATTCCAATTTTTTTGCGATCGCTTCGGCATCGGGAAGGGCGTTAATAACGATGCTATCTTCGGGCACTCCGTAATACTCCAACCATTCGTGTTCCGCTCCTGAGAACACCACCTTGCCCTTGGCCATTGCTTCGAGTGCATTATAACCTTGATCGTAAGAGAATACTTGATCCAATAAAATATGAGCAGCGTCAAAAGCCTTGATATAGGTTGCATAAGGTACACTTTCAACCCTAATGATTTCTATTTTTTCTGAATGCTTAGCCTTTATTAACTCTAAGGCGGCTTCAAAAACATCATTCCCTTTTTTATAATAATTGTTTCTATTGATTCCGTGGAAAATAACGATTTTGTCTTTAATCTTTAATTCAGAAAACGGAATCTGATCTGTATTGATGGCATGAGGGATCATCCCTAAATGTTTTGGATGATCTTTGAGCGGAATGTAATAATCCAGGTCAGATGAAATAACACCGTCAATTTGGTTATAGATATGATCGTGTAATGCTTTGAAGGCTGGTGTTATGTATTTTAGCCCCAATGAAAAATTTGATTCTGCTAAACGATTTTCAAAAAAAGGAGTCAAAATGGAATATTTGAATTTCTTTTCCATAGCATATTGAACGCTTGGATAGTCTGTGCCGCAGGACAACAAAAAGGATTTGCCATTCCAGGAATTCAATAAATCAAAAATGGCTTTCTCGGTTTCGGGTTGACAAATAAATGAAGATTCACTTATGAACTGAACTATATCATAACCGCTCAACTTGGGCTTTAACTTTAGAATTTGATTTTTTACGCTATTGGAATACAGGTCTATCTTGAAAATTTTGAATAGAGCAGTTCTTGTTTTTTTTAAAAACCAACCTGAATACTTATGCTTAATTTCAAGATCCACATCAACCTTTTTAAAACCATCGCTCAAGCCAACAACCAATGCCTCGTGTCCCAATGCTACAAGGCCTTCTTTAATAAATTTATGAGACCTATTATATTCGCCCACCAATAGTACTTTCATTTAAACTATATTTGGCATAAAGATAATTATTTGAGAATGTCTGGCACGAAAAAGATCTGTATCGTAGTCACATCTTTAGCAAAAGGTGGTGCAGAGCGCTCTTCCGCTATGTTGTCAAAGATGCTTTCTCAATTGGGTCATGAGATGCATTTGGTGTCTATTGTAGATGCGATTGTATATGAATTTGAAGGTCAGCTTCTTAATTTAGGGGCTTCTGAAAACCCGTATCCAAATTTTTTGTCCAGGGTCAATAAATTCTTGGTTTTCAAAAAATACTTAAAGAAACATCGTTTTGATTATGTGATAGACAATCGATCAAGACCCGCTTTTATTCGGGAGATCATCGTGTCAAGATGGCTTTATAATCCCAAAACCACTATTTATTGCGTGCGTAGTTTTCATTTGGAGACTTATTTTATCAATCCTAATTTTTTAGCAAGATGGATTTATAAAGACGCGTTTAAAATAGTGGGTGTGGCTAAAGAGATTGGACTAGAGATTGAGAACACTTACAATTTGCAAAATGTGACGAGCATTTATAATCCCATAGAATCGCTTCCTAAGCCATCTCAAGAGAATCCAATTAATGGCGATTATATTTTATTCTACGGAAGGCTGGACGATAAGGTCAAGAATATAAGCTTACTACTTGAAGCCTACCGTATATCGCAACTTCCTAAAAATGATATTAAATTGATGATTCTTGGTGATGGAAAAGATCTTGAAAACATCAAGGAAAAAGTTAGACAATTGGATTTTAATGGAATGGTTGAATTTCAACCTTTTTTGGAAAGTCCGTTTAACTATGTAAAACATTCAAAGTTTACGGTATTGACCAGCCGCTATGAGGGATTCCCTCGAACGCTTATTGAATCTTTAGCGCTGGGAACTCCTGTGATTTCAGTAGATTGCCAGTCGGGACCTAAAGAAATCATTACTCATGAATATAATGGTCTTTTAGTAGAAAACCATAATCCCACAGCCTTGGCACATGCTATGAATCGATTTGTGAATGATGAACATTTGTATCAAACCTGCAAGCAAAACGCCAAAAAAAGTGTCGAAGCTTTTTCCATGGAAAACATTGCCAAACAATGGCAGGAATTACTAAATTGAAAACCTACAATGAAAACTACTTTAAAGCATATTAAATTTGTTGGTATCCCTAATGTCCACGACCAACGTGGTAAATTGGCGGTTATTGAGAAGCATGTTATTCCGTTCAAAATGCAGCGTATTTATTATCTCTTTGATGTGCCAAGCGACGCCTATCGAGGTGGCCATGCACACAAAATACAGGAATCTGTGGTAATTGCCTTAAGCGGAAGCTTCGAGGTTGTTATAAAAGATGGTAAGGATGAACAGCGCATTATGCTCAACAAGCCCGATAAAGGCTTGTATATTCCTACAGGCATCTGGCGGGAAATCGAGAACTTCTCTTCGGGATCAGTGTGTTTGGTCTTGGCTTCAACGGAATTTGAAGAAGCCGATTACATCCGGGATTACGAGGAATTTCTTTTATCTAAACGCGCTAAAATATAAGCCATATCCAATGAGTTGCTGTTGCGATTTCTTCAATAAATTCAATAGTGGTTTTGGCAATTTTAAGAGTAATCGTTGTTTCGCATTTAAATTATCAAGATTAATCTCAGCTTTTAGTTGTTTGAAAGTACTAGAGTCTCCTTGACATTTGCGCTCTATGGCCATTGAAAACCGGTTGTAATCCATGTATTTTTTTAAGCTTTTACTGGATTTTTCTGCCTCCTTAAATTTGTTCAATAACTTTAAGCGATCTACTCGATGCTTAGATTGCGACAAATGATGTTCCTGTCCCGTTAAAACGTGAATGGCACTAATGTTTTTTGAAAATGCAATGGGTTCGTTTAAAGCCACGCGCATCCAAAGATCAGTATCTTGACCAGATTTCAAATTTGTATCGAATACACCATAAGTTTTGAATACTATTTTTGGTATTGCAGTGGCAGAGGTCCAAGCGATCGCATCAATCAAACTATTTTCGAAATAATCTGGGACGATGCCTTCAAAATCGCTTTCTAATCCGTTGAATTTTGCGGCTACGATGTGCCTTCCTAAATAACTTTTTTCATAAGCTTTGCAATACATCCCGCAATTGGGGTAGGTTTGATAAAGCTGCTTTAAATTTTCCAAATGATGTGGGTACCACAAATCATCAGCATCTAAAAAGGCGATGAGTGGGGCTTTGGCTTTTTCTATGCCGAAATTACGAGCGTGTGAAACGCCTTTATTTTCCGTAGTAAAAATGGAGATACGTTTATCTTCAAACTTTTGGACTTCCAATAAACTATTATCGGTAGAGCCATCGTTTACAATAATGATCTCAAACTCCTTTAATGTTTGCTTAAAAACACTTTCCAAGGTTTGGGAAATCTCGTTGGCTTTGTTGTAAAGTGGGATAACAATCGAAAATAACGGACTCATAGCTTCAAATCTTGCTCACAAATGTAACCCAATTTATAATATTGCAAGAGTGTAATATTTGGACGAGCACTCAATAAATTGATCGTCAATTGCTTTTTGCTGCGTCTAAATGTCCAAGCAACATAGTGATTCAATTTACAATATTTGAGCCTTTCGAAGGTATTCAATAAACTGTTTTCGGTTTTTTTTAGTTTGCCTTCTTGATTCAACTTTAGTAAGTTGTCAACTGCTTCTTCCACCTTGTTGAGATACGTGGCATTTGGTTCTAATCCCAAATGGTAAACTTCATTATCTATATGGAAGACCTTGAAACTATTAGATTTTAATAGTGCGCCTAAATAAATGTCGTAACCATAACCTTTATATTCGATTTTGGAATTTAATTTTAAGAATATAGTCTTCCGAATCATAAAATTTGCCGTGACCAACATTTTATAAGGCTTCCGATTTCTTGCCGATGCAGGCACGTTTTCCTTGGCGTTTCCGTATTCCCATCGCAACATCAAATTGGATTCTGGCTTCTCAGGTTTATAGGTAATACCACCATAAATGGCATCATATTCAGAAGTAGTGAACTTTAAATAATTACTGATAAAATCTTCGGAAACTGGCATGACATCAGCATCCAAAAATATTAGCCAATCGTAATTTGCCCATATTGCCAAGGTTTGTCTGGTAGCGTCGCATCCAGCATTACGGTTGGAAATCTCATAAGTAGTATGCGGAAGTTGAACGATTTCAGCATTGATCTGACTCATTTCAGGGTCGGAAAAATCATCAATGCAGATAATTTCAAAGCGAATCGCAGCCAATGCCAATTGCTTGTGCAAGCGCGTGACTAATGCGCGTACATCGTAATTATAAACCGGGATAAGAACTGAGAGCATTTGGTTGGTCTTAAAATTTAAAGGTAAAAAAAAGTATTAAGTATTAAGTACGAAGTATGAAGACAACTTTACAACTTCACGGTTTCAGTCTCAGTCTAAAGTCGTCTAGACGATAAATAACAAAGAAATTAGATGTGCTTTTTAATATTTCTCCTAGAATCTTCAGTATAATATGAATTCAAAAGTTCCCCTTCGGGGGATTTAGGGGGGCTCAAAAATCAAACTGATACGTCGCTCCTGCCAAAAATTGAATGCCTTGCACCGGATAATTCAACCAGCGCTGGTAATTAGTTCCCACCAAATTATTGCCCTTAACGAAGGCTGAAAGTCGGTCGCTTATTTTGTAACCTGCATGCACGTTGGCATCAAAGTAGCTGTCCAACGTGACGGTTTGGGGTTGGTTCAAACTTAACTGCGGATTTCTGCCTTCCGAGATTTGGTCTTTGCGCTCGCCCACGAAAAACAGGTTGGCACCTGCAAACCAATGTGCATCGATTTGATAATCCATAAAAACGGAAGCCTTGAGATCTGGCAAGTTCCAAGCTTCCGCTTCGCTATCGGTACTGTAGGCAAAAAAGGCGGCTTTGGCACCGAGTTTAAAGTTGCGGTTAAGGTCCACGTTCAATTCGCCTTCAAAAGAGAAGGTTTTAAGGTCATCGTAAACGACTCCGAAGGAATTGCCAAATTGATAATTCTTGCGCTCTGTGAGTAAATCTGGATTCGCCTTGAACAAGGCTCTGTTGTTTTCCGATAGGTAATGTCCCGTAACGATATAGCTCATGCTGTTGGACAATTTCCCCTTGATGCCTGCGGAAACGTCATAGGATTGATCGGTGGGTTGTACGAATAGGGTAGGTGCTACGAAGCGGTTTTCATCGGCAAAACCGAAGTAGGAATTTTGTTGCAATCCGCCCTCAATACCGCCAAAGCCAATTAATAGTTCATCAACCAAGCGATAGCTTGCAGTTACATTCGGATAGAAATGCAACTTGCTCTGGCTAGCTTCCGTATCATTAAAATAGACCAATCTAACCCCTAGATTCAAGGTCAAATCATCTTGGATAAATTGATAGCTCGGTGCGACGCCTAATTGGAAGTTGCCGTAGTTCAATTCGGTTTCAGAAAAATAAGTATGGTCAAAACCACCGCTGAGGTAATCGATGTTTACTTCTGTAGTAATGGTTTGGTCGTTCACGGGCACATCAAATTCCGAAGTGACCAAAAAGCGATTTTCTGCGGAATTCCTGCTGTCACCAAAACGTCTGAACAATACGGTTGCCTTATTGAAAATCCCATCCTCAAAATCGATATTGCCTCCAATGTTGGCATTGTAAAATGAATGGCCAACATCAAAAAACGGAAGCGTTTGGTCTGGCAGTCCGTACCAATTGTAACGCTGCAGTTCGTAACCACCTTCAAGTTTCCAAGTAAAATCCCGCTGTTGTTGGGTGTAATTGGCGCCCAATTCGGTTTCTCGAAAATTGTTATCGTAATTGATGCCATCGATATCACCTTGAGAAGAATGATGGCTAAAATAACCGCCAACACGCTCGTTTCGGCTCAATTGATGGTTGAGATACACCTCGCCAAGAATTGTGGCGTAAGTGCCTAAGCCCACCGAGGCGTAATTATCGTAAAGTTTTACAGATTTCTCCTTGTTCACGCCCGCAGCTTTACCCTTGGCAGGTGTGAATGTGGAAGCCACAGGAATCGAGAAAATGTTGTATTTGATGTCCTTTTTCTTCAAGTTCGTGGAATCGTTCAAATTAGGCGTTTCCTTAATCTTGAAAGCATCAGAAATGGTTGGTGTGTAGGCCTTGACCACATTGACCGTTTCGGTATCTATGCTGTCTTTCTCACGTTCTTGGGCGAAGGTGGTAGCGCTAACTACTAAAATAAGGGCTAAGAGTTTATGCTGGAGTCTGTTTGGCATCTGTTTTAATTCAATGTTCAAAGTTCAAGATTCAAGGTTGTGGTTGCGGTTGTAATTTGGAATTTGTTTTTTTGGAATTTAGTCGTTCTCCGTTTGTACTGAGGCATTGGTTTTTGCTTCTTCGGTCTTGATTTTGCTCAATTCTTGCTGTGCTTCGGTAACGACCTCCTCAAATTCAGTAAAGTTGGAAATCACACTTTCCAAAATATAGGTGGCTTGAAACGCATCTTTCAAGGCGTAAAAGTTTTTCGCCATGAGCACCAGACCTTTGGCGCTGTAATATTTATAGCTGCTATAATCTTTGGCCAGCTTTTGTACTGCGGTATTGGAAGCTTCAAAGTCGGCCTCCTTATTTTTGAAGTAGGCGTTGTAGTACAGGGCTTCCGCAGCTAAGGCACCCGTAGCGATTTTCTCTACTTTGGCATAGGCGTCCTTGGCTTTGCTTGGGTTGTTCGTTTTTATGGCCGAGCGCGCAATGATGATCTGTGCATCACTTTTGACCTTGTTATCGATTTTAGAGTTTTGCAGCGCTTTTTCTGCATAGGTCACTGCTTGGTTGTAATCGTTCAATTGGTAATAGGCATTCATCAAATTGGATTGCGCGTAGGTCACGTTTTGCGGATAATCAGCTTCCGTTTCCAAACGCTTCAATAGCGCTATGGCGTTTTTCCATTCCGACTTGTTCAAGTAGATATTAGATAATTTAACGATGGCCTGCTCGGTAAACTCGCCTCTGCTTGCTTTCACGACAGCTTCATAATGTGGTTTTGCGTTTTCTGGAAGTTGTTTTTTGTTGTACAATTCCGCTAAATAAAAATGGGATTTCGTAGCATGGATGCCGTTGGGAAACTCATTGATGTATTTATTGAACTGCTTGATGGCAGCATCGGTATTGTCGTCCAGATACTGTTTTTCGGCAGCGAGGTAAGCGGTATTGTCTAATTCGGAATCACTCACATTCACGAAATCCAAGGTTTTTACCCAAGTGGCATACTCATCAACCCGTCCCAAATCGATGTAAATCAAACGCGCCGTGGAGACCGCTTGATTGGCGTCTTCGGTATTGGGAAAATCGCTGGCCACTTTCTTGAATTTTGTCAATGCCTTTTCGTTGTCGTTGCTATTGTAAAACGATAAACCTTGTCGCAACAGGGCTTTCGAGACAAAAACACTTGAAGGATATTCTGCATTTAAACGGTCGTACAGCGCCAAGGCCTTGTCGTTTTGATTGGTTTTTATATACGAATTTGCCAATTCATACATGGCATCGTCCCGTAAAGCAGATTTTGGAAAATTATGGATAAAGGCGTTGAGTTCTTTCATTTTGGTATCGCCTTCACCTGTAAATCCGTAACTCACTGCTTTTTGGAAGGTCGCATAATCGGCTTCCACCTTGTTGAGCGCAATGGCTTTTTCATAGGCTTTGATGGCGTCTTTGTAATCGCTAGACACAAAATGACCGTCTGCCAAACGCAGGTAGGCATCGTTGAGTCGCAGTTGGTCTTTGGTCTTGGAATTGACAAAACTTTGGAAATGGGTCACAGATTTGCTATAATTTTTCAGCTTAAAATAAGTGTAACCTAAATTGTAGTCGAGGTTCTTGAATTCCTCTGCTTCGGAAGCTTCGCCATTCTGGGCAAATTGCTTAAAGCCTATGAGTGCATCGTTGAAATTACTGAGGATGAAATCGGTCTCTGCTTTCCAAAATGTAGCTCTTGTCGTAAAGATTGGTGTTTTAGCTTCTTTCATCGCTTTCTCAAAGAACGAGCGCGCTTCGTTATAATCGCCTTCATTGTAAAGTTCAATACCTCTAAAAAAAGCGACTTTTTGAAAGGCGACCCGGTTTTCGAAACTGTTTTTGTTTTCCAAAAGTTTGAGCGCTTCCTTGTAGTTTTTTGAAGTGATGTAGGAATCAATAAGTAAGGTTTCTACCTCATCTTTGAATTGGGTATTGGGGTATTTGGTCAAGTAACTGGTCAATACCTGTGGTACGGATTGGTAAGGGTTTCCAATCTCGTAACTAATTTTGGCATAATTTAAATAGGCATCCTCTTGGATTTTAAGATCATAATCCATTTGAGAGGCATTTCGAAAAGCGTTTAAGGCTTCCTGTTTCTTGTTGAGGTTGATGTAGCTTTCGCCCAAATGGTAATAGGCATTTTGTGCCACGCTGTTGTCACCACCAATGATCTTGTTGAATTCTGAAATCGCTTTTTCAAAATCGTTTTGTTTGTAATAGGCGTAACCCAGTTGGTAATAATCGGTGTTGTTCCATTTGCCCTTTTTGCCTTTGTATTCCTTGAGATACGGAATCGCCTCATCGTATTTTTGAAGGTTGAAATAACTCTCACCAATGATTTTTGAAAGTTCCGATTTCTCTTGCGGACTCCCTTTTACCGTCTGTGCTTTGGCCAATTGAATGGCTTCCTCGAACTTGCCCAATTTGAAGTTTAAATCGGCTTGGTAATAAGACAGTTTTTCCTTGTATTTTTCTTGGTCGCTTACTTGATCAAAATAAGTATTGGCCTTTTCATAATCGTCACCTTCATAAGCCATAAAGCCAATGTAATACTTGGCTTGGGAACCATACTCGGTGGAGGTTGTGACTCGGTTTAAATATTTTTGGGCGGCAGTTTCATCCTTTGTGGCATATAAGCTATAGCCATAATTGAAGTTGAAACGGTCACGTTCAGACCTGGCGATGCTATTTTCATCGACCTTATCGTACCATTTTCTAGCATAGGCATATTTGCCATTCGCGAAATAATAATCGGCCACGTCCAAAAACGCGGTATTGCGTTTGGTGCTGGTTGGGTAATCATTTACAAAATCTTCAATAAGCGCATCGGCGTTTTGCTGATTCAAGCGCACTGCACAGTTGGCAATATAATAGGCGCAGTCAGATTCCAACGTTTTGTTGGGCGCGTCTTCCTTGATGTTTTCAAAGAGCGATTGTGCCGCTTGGTATTGTTTGTTGTTGTATAGCGTTAGTGCTTTTTGGTAGTCTACCAATTCGTTGGTATAGGTTGCTGATTGTTGTGCAAAACTGAAATTATTCAGCATAAAGAAACACAATGTGAAGAAGATTGTTCTGATTGCCATTAAGCCCGATTTTTTGTTAACGAACCCATTGGGATGAGTTCAAGGTCAAAGATAATTTATCTCTTAGCATAACGAAAAAATTGGCAGATAATTATGAAGGGAGGGGGAATGAAGTTGAAATGGAAGTTGAAGTTGAAGTTGAAGTTGAAGTTGAAGATGAAGATGAAGATGAAGATGAAGATGAAGATGAAGATGAAGATGAAGATTAAGATGAAGATGAAAATCTCGCAGATCTGCCTGCCGGCAGGGGCGCAAAGTGCAACGCTATATAAAAAGCGGTTGAAATTTAATTCAAGTCCATTTGTTAAATTGTAGATGATTTTGTTGTCTTAATACTTAGTACTCCCTACTTAATACTATTATACCGAGACTGAGAACTCACTTTCTATCCACCGAAAACTTTCCAGGTCCGGCCAAGAAAATCACGATAAAAGCAATTAGATACAACAAGGCCATTTCTTTTTTCGCCAATGGATCGGCGGCATGCACCATAAAAGCGGCGACTGCCATGGTTATGATTGAAGGAATCGCTGCCCACTTGGTCTTAAGACCAATGATGATTAAAATAGGGGCAAGGACTTCACCAATCAAGGCTAAAATCAAGGAGCCGGTGCCGCCAATTCCCAAAGGATCTGGAAAACCTGAAGCATCGGTAAGCATGCTAACTTTAGGGATGCCATGGGTTAGCATTAGGCCTCCAAAGCCAACGCGTAAAATCAATAGCGCTAAATCGTTGAAATTCTTATTCATATTATAGTTAAGATGGGTTGGTGGTCAAAAATACACTATTTTTCGAGTTGTCTAGTTTCAGAAAAATCTTTACAAATTTGATTTTTTATCAGATTTAGGTAGCTATTTCCGAAACATTGAATTTCAACGTTATCTTCTCCCGACAGTTATCGGAATCAAATTCAAATTCTCCCGATAAGTTATCGGGATTGATTTTGGATTCATCTTTATCTCAATTTCGGAAAATCATTAGGATTTACTTCGTGCATGACCTCATAAACCGCTTCAAACATATCCTCTGCGGAAGGTTTTGAGAAATAATCGCCATCAGTACCATAAGCGGGACGATGTGGTTTTGCAGTTAATGTTTTAGGTTTGCTGTCTAAATAGCGATACGCATTTTGTTTATTGAGAATAGCATCCAGCAAATACGCTGAAGCACCTCCAGGCACATCTTCGTCAATAATCATCAAGCGATTGGTTTTGGCCACACTCTTAACGATATCATGGTTGATATCTAAGGGTAACAGGGATTGTACGTCAATCACTTCCGCATCGATGCCAACTTGCAAAAGATCCTTGGCAGTTTGAGTTACCATATTCAAGGTAGACCCGTAGGAGACCAAAGTAATGTCTGTACCTTCCTTAACGGTTTCAACAACACCAATTGGGGTTTTAAAACGTCCTATATTATTCGGCATTTTTTCTTTGAGACGGTAACCATTTAGACATTCGATAATGATAGCAGGTTCATCGCCTTCTAATATGGTGTTGTAAAAACCGGCAGCCTTGGTCATGTTTCTAGGTACCAAGACGTGAACGCCTCTTACAAGATTAATAATGCCACCCAATTGTGACCCAGAATGCCAGATGCCTTCCAAACGGTGCCCACGGGTTCTTATAATCAATGGTGCTTTTTGCATCCCTTTGGTACGGTAATGCAGGGTCGCTAAATCATCACTAATGATTTGTAATGCGTATAAAATATAATCGAGATATTGTATTTCGGCAATGGGTCTCAAGCCTCGCATGGCCAAGCCAATGCCTTGTCCTAGAATGGTTGCTTCCCTAATGCCAACATCTGCCACGCGAAGTTCGCCGTATTTTTCCTGAAGGCCTTCTAGCCCTTGGTTGACATCCCCAATATTACCTGCATCCTCACCAAATACCATGGCATGCGGGTAGGTATTGAAAATCGCATCAAAATTATCCCGAATTATGATTCTACCATCAACATCTTCCGCATTGTCGTTATAGGTTGGTTTTGTGCCTGCAATATTCAAGGCCGCTTTTTCGGAGCTGCTGTGTAAATGTGAGCTGTATTTAGGCTGAAGGCTTGCTATATAAGCAGAGATCCAATCTTGTAATTTTGTTTTTTCGGCGGAAGTTTCGTTGAGCACATAGCGCAAGGTCTTTCTAGCAGTCGATAGAATATCACGTCTTATGGGTGCATCAATACTCGTTAAATCGGAAATATACTTGTCTATAAAGGCCTTATTTGCACTTGTGTTTGCTAAAGCTTTCAGTAATTTAACGGCTTCTGCCCGGTCTTTTACAATGGGATCCAAATAGGCGTCCCATGCTGCTTTTTTGCCTTCTCTAACTTTTTTCTTGATGTTTTTGTCTAAGGTGTCCAATTCCTCTTCAGTGCCTATGTTGTTTTCAATCATCCAATGGCGCATCTTAAGGTTGCAATCGTGTTTGGCTTCCCAATCTAAGCGCTCCTTGTTCTTGTAGCGTTCGTGTGAACCAGATGTGGAATGCCCTTGTGGTTGGGTCAATTCCTGCACGTGAATCAATACGGGAACATGCTCTTCGCGCGCAATTTTTTCAGCAGTCTCATAAGTGTTTACCAGCGCTGTATAATCCCAACCTTTCACACGTAGGATTTCATAGCCATTGCCATGCTCATCACGTTGAAAGCCTTTTAATATTTCTGAGATGTTTTCTTTTGTGGTTTGGTGTTTGGCGTGTACCGAAATACCGTAATCGTCATCCCAAATGCTAATGACCATGGGGACTTGAAGCACACCTGCTGCGTTGATGGTCTCAAAAAACAGACCTTCACTGGTACTGGCATTGCCTATGGTTCCCCAGGCGATTTCATTGCCATCGTTGGAGAATTTTGTGGTATCGATGCCTTTGACGTTTCTGTATATTTTTGAAGCCTGTGCCAGACCCAAAAGTCTCGGCATTTGGCCAGCAGTAGGGGAAATGTCGGCACTGGAGTTGCGTTGTTCGGTCAAATTTTTCCAAACGCCGTTTTCATCCAAACTGTGGGTGCCGAAGTGACCGCCCATTTGACGTCCAGCACTCATAGGATCGGCATCAATGGACGCATGACCATATAAGCCAGCGAAAAATTGCTCAATGTTGAGCTCATCAATGGCCATCATAAAGGTTTGATCCCGGTAGTAGCCAGAACGAAAATCGCCATTTTTGAAAACTTTTGCCCAGGCCAATTGCGGAACTTCCTTCCCATCACCGAAGATGCCAAATTTAGCCTTGCCTGTCAAAACTTCGCGACGACCCAAAAGACTACATTCCCTGCTGGTGACAGCAATCTTATAGTCGTTTAAAATTTCGCTCTTGAAATCTTCAAAAGTGATGTCTTCGGTAGTCTTGAGTTTTGTGGACATGGTGTGGATTCTTGTTTGCAAATTTAACTAATCTTTACAGATTCTACAACCTTGTGAAATGTTATAGAACCGACAAAATAGTAAGAATAAGTCGGTTTTTCATGATTACGCTTGCGAATTCTCAATTATTGAATATAATGTTAAGAATATCTTAATGATTTTTGAGTACGAAGAACGAAGTGTAAACTACAGATAACAGATAACAGGGAACAGGGAACAAAGAACAAAGACTTGATGGAGCGAGTCGATGCGCATTTTACTGAAACCAGAAATTTTTGCTGTTGGATGGAACTTAAAGAATTGAAAATTCTCAGAACCAAATGCTAAGAATTTTGAACTTTCAGAACATAAAGACCCTTCAGTTGAAAACCGATTAACAATACCGCCCTTCAATTAGTTGAAATCTAGTCTTAATACTTGATACTAAAAGCACAGCGTTCTTAATTCCATTTTCAATACCATTTTCTGCGGAATAGCCCCAACAAGGCCCCAGGATCTAAAGTGAATTTAATACGTATTTTCTGGTCGTAATTGGGCTGTCCAATTTCCCAACCTAAGTTGGAGTAGATAGGGAAATAAAGTTCAAAATAATCGGTTACCAAATCGAGCTTGATGCCAGAATCATAAACAAACGCCGGGTTGTCGCCTTTGCTTTTTACCAAACCAATGTCGCCATAACCTTCGATGTATTTCCAAATGGTGGTGCTGGCGTTTCCGGTGACCATCCATTGGTTGGCAAATGGCGTTTCAAGCCTTGATTTGAAACCCCCTTCTGCAATGATAATTTGCTGACTGAAGATTCCAGAATCTTCCGAGCGCCCTAAATAATTGTAATCAAACAAATAATCGGTTGGCCGGTCTAATGCAAAGCTGAAATAATTGGAACTTAAATCGGTATTGTTGTATAAAAATGTGCCTGCGAAAAAACGAAGGTTTAATTGACGGTTGCTTTCTGATAGTTTACGATATTCATAATTGATGGCGACTTTACCAAATTTTTGAGCAAATTGCACATCGTAATACCATTTTGAGAAATTGACCAATCCAGGATCCGATTTGACGAATCTAATATTGAGCACGCTATAATCAGGTTCATCCAAATCCTCAATAATGGCATTTTCGCCAATGGTTCTGGAAATGCTCAAATAACGAAAATTCAAATAACTGGACTCATTAGACCTAAAGTCGTCCTTGTTGCGAAAGCCAAAACTGAGGCTGGGTGTAAATACCGTAACGAAAGCGTCTTCCGCGAAAGCGTTATATTTTCCACCAAAACCATAATTTATATAATAAAGACTGGTGTTCTCTACATTGTGGGTGAAAGACACAGATCCTCCACCCGTTAAGGATTTGGATTTTGTGGCGTACTGGGGAGAAAGTTTATAGTTCAAACGTTTCCGCAGTAAGGTTTTATTGTAAAATTTCGCGCCTAAGGTAAGTCCGTCATAAATATTGTTGAATTCGACCAAGGGCATCAAGAATACTTGGTTGTAATATGGGTCTTCGATATCTTGGATCACCCGAAATTGAAAGGGTTTGTTGTTAAACGGAAAGCCTTTGAGCGATTTGTAATTATCCCGAAGGTTGAGTTCTGGGATGCTGTTGTCAAAATTGAGCGCTAATCGATCAATGCTATCTCGGGCAATGGTAATGGTCTTTTTATGGTCTATGTTCTCAATCCAGGTTTTGGATAAAATGGAATCATTATTTAATGCAAAAAGTGAGACTGGCATGCTGTTGTCTCGCTTATTGTGAATGGTTAAGGTCACAGAATCCTTGGTTTTTTTGAGGTCTTGGATTTTGTAATCTAACTTCTTACTCGTGGCCACATAATCTGTGAAGAACCAATTGACGTCTTTAGGGGTGTTCTTTTTGAGTTGGTTTTCAAACTTTTTAGAACTTGTGATTTCAACCTTGTTGTTTTTCAAAAAATCTGAAATAGTGCCTTCTACCACTTCAGAATTCACAAAATCATCTAGGTAACGCAGCCCAATCCCAGCTTTGTATTTGTTGGCGATGTTGGCATTGAATTTTATGAGCGAATCCTTAGACATGGTCAATGGTTGGTCACGGTTGGTGCGCACCATTTGCATGTAGAACAGGTTGAACTGGTCGTTATATTCTAAATCGGCCGCGTGAAAGGAGCGGATGCCCCAGATATCGGCCAAGGTGCCTATAAGTTTAGTGTCGGGATAAAAACCTTCCACATACTTCATGAGGTAATAGATTTGAACGCCATCGCGCAACCAATAATCTTTTCTGGGGTTAATGAGCAGTGTGTTTTCCAGGTAATTGTTCAAAGCGGTTTTGAGTAGTTTCAGCTCATACTGGAAACGGTCTGGAAAGGGACGTATAAAATCGGGCAGCTGATTTAAGCCATAAAGCGGGTCTTTTTTATAATCGTTTTTGGTGATCAATAAACGCTTGTGTGGGTAAGTGCCAAGATTTTCAGTGATAAATTGCGTGATTTTATCAGTGGCCAAAGCTTTTTCCTCTATGGAGATTCCTTTGGTGGCCATATTTGAAACGATCGTGAAATCATCGGTCTGCACGAATTTGTATTCTGAAAATTTACTGAGGATCAAGCTCGTGTTAACGCGTTGCTTCCCAGATAGTTTGTAAGTCTGGCGCAGAATGGTTTGTTGGATATCTTCAGTATCAAGCTCAGAAATCAACTGATATTCCAAAGGAAAAGAGATTTCGAGATTAATATCTGAAGGCGGGATATAGAGATCATCCAGGTTTTTGTTGCTATAGGTTTGCCAAGCTCCATCGTAAACCGCAGGGGTAAGGTACCAATATTTAAGATGGTAATTGTTGAGGTCGTCAACACCATAACCTGTAAAGGTGGCATCTGGCACAACAACGGTATAATTTAAAAAGAGCTCATAAAAGCCATTGGGGGCCAGCGGTGTTTGCAGCGCTACCTTAATCACGTCTGGATGCTCCCTTTCACTAGAATAATCTAGGCTGTTCCCGAGGCTATCTTTTAAAACGGTCAGCACCGTGTAGCCGCGTTGATCACTTTTTGCAAAATGAAACTTGTCGTTGAATTCTTCTGTGAATCGTTCGGCTAACGGTGTTTTTTTGGTGGCGTAGGCGCTATTCCAATCATTGAGGTAAATAAAGTTGAGCGTATCATTAGACGTATTTTCATACCTGATTTTCTGAGCTATCTGAATGGTTTTCTTAGAAACATCAAAATCGGCTTTAAGGTCGATACGGTTTTGAGCGCCCACAACGGACGAGCAAATGAACACGGTAATAATGAGGGCAAACTTGAGTTTCAATGCGCTTTTAAAAGATTTAAAGGATTCTGTTTTTGATTTTGCATGGCAATGTAATATAATCTCTTCGCTTAAGAAGATGTATTAACATATCTATGTAACGAAATTTTGCTGGCTTTGGTTTTTACAGGTAAATAAAAATGCGGGTTGGTTTTGGTCAAGGGTAGTAGCTTCAAATGCTCTTAACAAGAGTTTTTTGTACGTTAATTTTTTTCACTTCTGAATTATTCATCTCATCAAAAACCATTGTCTACGCTAAGCAGATCCCGTTGTTAGACCTCAATTGAGAATGTTGGCATATAACGGAAGACTCTAGTTTAAGAATAAAAGACAGATCAACTTGAACACGATAGTTCCACATCGGAGTTGCTTTTAAGCTTGTTCACAGGCATCGAGTTTTGGCGATGATCTTTTAGAACTCACGACAACATAGAAACGGACTTGGTTTTAGAAGTTCGGACTCAATCCGTATTCTTTATAGAAATCGTCTAGAATGGTTATAATTTCATCGGCTGTATCCACGACATGTATAAGCTCAAGATCCTTGGCGCTCACGTTATTGTTCGCTTCCAAAAGTGTGCTTTTTACCCAATCCATTAAACCGTTCCAAAAATCGCTACCCACTAAAATGATAGGGAATTTTTCAATCTTGTTGGTTTGGATGAGCGTGATCGCTTCAAAGAGTTCGTCAAGCGTGCCAAAGCCTCCAGGCATAACCACGAAGCCTTGCGAATATTTCACGAACATGACTTTTCTTACAAAGAAGTAATCAAAATCAAGACTTTTATCGCTATCAATATACGGGTTGTCATGCTGTTCAAAAGGCAAATCGATATTTAGTCCTACGGAAGTTCCTCCGGCGATGTGCGCACCTTTATTTCCAGCTTCCATGATGCCTGGTCCGCCGCCCGTGATGACACCATAACCGTGCTCAACGATTTTAGTGGCCACTTCCTCAGCCAGTTTGTAATATTTATGGTCGGGTTTGGTCCTTGCAGAACCGAATATTGAAACGCAGGGTCCAATCTTGCTCAGCTTCTCGTAACCATTGACAAATTCGCCCATGATCTTAAAGATTGCCCAAGAATCATTGGTTTTTATAAGGTTCCACGCTTTGCTCTGTTGTTCTTTTCTCATTATAATAAGGATTGTTAAAGTCTATGCAAAGTGGCAAATTTAAGCAGATTGTATTGAATAGGCACAAAAAAAGGCAAGCTATCTAAAGCTCACCTTATTAATTTTAAAGTTTAGTTTCTTATTACATTGCACTGCGTCCTGAAATGATATTGTACAGGATAATAATTACCGCAATGACCAATAAAATGTAAATTAAATTACTCGATCCCAGACCAGGGATAACGCCTAATAATCCGAGTAGCCAAACTATTATACAAACAGCGGCCACTAACCATAGAATACTTCTCATAATTGATCGTTTTTAATGTTAGAGACCAAGGTAGCAAAATAAATTTAACATTTGCACATTATTAGTATTTGAACAAAAAAATTATTTAAAAAAGGACATTTTAACTGAATTATTCTAAAAATTTTAAGAATTCAACTTAAATAATGTTTCAAACAACAATTACAAGACATTGGGTTAAGGCCTAATTCTTAGTTCATTAGTATCGAGTTTCAAGACGCATCAATTATCACAATCAAGTCTATTCTCTTTTGTCTTTTTTCTAACCTCTAACTGTCTATATTCTAGTATCTAGCATCTAGCATCTAGCATCTAGCATCTAGCATCTAACGTCTATCCTCTATCTCCAGTTTTCTCGATTTCAATTCCTTCTTTAAATATTGTGCGGTGTAGCTTTTCTTGTCTTTAATGAGTTCTTCCGGCGTGCCTTTAGCAACTACTTTTCCGCCTCCTTGCCCGCCTTCGTAGCCAATATCGATAAGGTAATCACACATTTTGATGACATCGAGGTTGTGCTCGATAATAAGAACGGTATTGCCTTTGTCGGCTAATTTATTCAGCACCAACATCAAGACTCTTATATCCTCAAAGTGCAGTCCTGTGGTTGGTTCGTCAAGAATGTAAAAGGTGTTGCCTGTGTCGCGTTTGCTCAATTCCGTGGCCAACTTTATGCGTTGTGCCTCACCGCCAGATAGCGTGGTGCTTTGTTGCCCTAAAGTAATGTAGCCTAAGCCAACATCAACGATGGTGCTTAGCTTTTGATGGATTTTTGGGATGTGCTCAAAGAATGCCACCGCTTCATTCATGGTCATGTCCAAGACGTCGCTAATGGATTTGCCTTTATAGCGAATTTCCAGGGTTTCCCTGTTAAAGCGCTTCCCTTGACAGGTTTCGCACTCGACGTAAACGTCTGGGAGGAAATTCATCTCAATAACCCGAACTCCAGCACCTTGGCAGGTTTCACAGCGTCCGCCCTTGACGTTGAAACTAAATCGGCCTGGTTTGTAGCCGCGAATCAGCGCTTCTGGAATCTTGGCAAATAAACTTCTAATCTCGTCAAAGGTCTTCGTGTAAGTCGCGGGATTGCTTCGTGGCGTTCTCCCAATTGGCGATTGGTTGATGTCAATGACCTTATCAATATGCTCCAAGCCCTTGATGCTCTTATAGGGCATGGGTATTTTAACACCATTGAAATAGTGCGCATTCATGATGGGGTACAAGGTCTCGTTGATGAGTGTCGATTTTCCGCTACCTGAAACGCCGGTGACGCCAATCATTTTTCCCAAGGGTATTTCTATGGAGACATTTTTAAGGTTATTTCCCGTGCAGCCTTTCAGTACGATTTTTTTTCCGTTGCCTTCCCGTCTTTTCTTTGGCACAGGGATTTTTCGTTTTCCGTTGAGGTAATCGGCAGTGAGCGTGTTGTGTTCCAACAATTCCTTTGGTGTGCCAGTGCTGATGATCTCACCACCATATTTCCCAGCTTTTGGGCCAATATCAATGACATAATCGGCACGTTCAATCATGTCTTTGTCGTGTTCTACCACAATAACCGAATTACCGATATCGCGCAACGCGGTTAAGGAATTGATCAGTTTTTCGTTGTCACGCTGATGCAATCCAATGCTGGGTTCGTCTAAAATATAAAGCACGCCCACCAATTGGGAACCAATTTGTGTGGCCAATCTAATGCGTTGGGCTTCGCCGCCTGAAAGTGATTTTGAGCCTCTATTTAAGGACAGATAATCCAACCCGACATCCAGTAAAAATTGGATTCTGCTTTTGATTTCCTTGATGACCTCTTCCGCGATTTTGAATTGCTTATCGCTCAAATGCTTATGTAAATCCTTAAACCAGGCGGAAAGATCTACAATGTCCTTCTGCGCCAATTCAGCAATATTTAAGCCGTTGACTTTGAAATACAGGGATTCCTTCCGAAGTCTTGCGCCTTCACAATCTGGACATTTCACTTTATCCATATAGTCTTTTGCCCAACGTTTTAGCGAAGTGGTATCGGCATTTTCGTATTGGCTTTCTATAAAATTGGCAACGCCTTCAAAATCTATTTTATATTCCCGCGTGACGCCTAAAGTTTTACTTTCTACGGAAAACTTATCCTTGCCACCAAATAAAATCATCTGTTTGGCTTCCTTCGGGATGTCCTTATACGCATCGCTCAATTTGAAATCGAAGCGTTGCGCAATGGTTTCGAACTGCTTAAAAACCCAACTATTCTTCTGTGGGCCATGAGGCGCGAGTGCCCCGGCTTTGATGGAGATGGAATCGTCTGGCACAATTTTATGCTCGTTCACTTTATAGAGCGTTCCTATTCCGTTGCAATTGGGGCATGCGCCTTTAGGGGAATTGAATGAAAAATTGTTCGGCTCTGGATTTGGATACGAAACACCAGAACTTGGGCACATCAAATTCCGACTAAAATACCGCGCTTCGTTGCTGTCCTGGTCCAAAACCATGAGCACATCGTCACCGTGGTACATGGCTGTGTTGATGCTTTCTGCCAAACGCTTATCGTTATTTTCGGTATCGTCGATTTTAAGTCGGTCGATCACGATTTCAATATCATGTATCTTGTAACGGTCAAGCTTCATGCCTTTGACGATGTCTTTGACCTCCCCATCGGTGCGCACTTTCACAAAACCCTGTTTGGCGATTTGTTCAAACAACTCGCGGTAGTGTCCTTTTCGCGAACGTACCACGGGTGATAGCACGTTGATGCGTTTGCCTTGGTAGCTTTCCTTGATGAGGTCCTTGATTTGCTCATCATTATAACTTACCATCTTTTCGCCAGTATTATAACTATAGGCATCACTGGCACGTGCATAGAGCAGGCGTAGGAAGTCATAGATTTCGGTAATCGTGCCTACTGTGGAGCGTGGTGATTTGCTGGTCGTCTTTTGTTCTATGGCAATTACAGGGGAAAGTCCGTCGATCTTATCAACGTCGGGACGTTCCAATCCGCCAAGAAACTGACGCGCATAAGCCGAAAAAGTTTCGATATAACGTCGCTGGCCTTCCGCATAAATCGTATCAAAAGCCAAGGAGGATTTTCCGCTACCAGATAAGCCTGTAATCACCACCAATTTCTCACGTGGGATACTTACATCAATGTTTTTAAGATTATGCACTCTGGCACCTCTTACCTCAATAGCGTCGTCAAATTTGCTCATAAAATGTCTTGAAAATTGCGTGTTTTCTTGGCAAAACGGCTGTTTTGTTTTGCGAGGTTGCAAAGATACTGATTTAGATGTTAAAGTCTTGTGAAGTTTAATCTTGGATTTCTTATACTTGTGTGACGAATAAGATGAAATACTAACCCATTTCTCAAATTATTGGGAACCTCAATTACGGCTAACATGCAACTATTAGGAATAGGCTCAAGAATAAACCACAGCGACTTTGGAAAAGGCGTGGTGACGAACATTACCTCCAAACATTATTGGGTCACTTTTATGGAAAACGGACTCGAAACCATTGATATCGACAGTGACTTTGAGGTCATTGAAGCTTGTGAGGATGAGGTGGATTCAGTAAGTTTTGCTGAAGTGGAAAGCAGTCTGGTTCAAATTTTAAAGCGTTGGAGCGATGTCTCAGAAGTGGTGCCAATTGCAGATAAATGGAAAGGCGGAAAACTCATCCTGGAGCCGGGCGAAGCAGGTTTACAAGCGAAAGAGCTCCCAATTGACAGTTTTTTCCATAAAATAACCATGGTTCGCGACCGATTGCGCGTGATGGAACAAAAAATCAACGCCAGTAAAAATCTTGACGAACAGGAAAAAATAGATCTACAGCAATACTTGACAAGAAGCTACGGCAGTTTGACCAGTTTTAATGTGTTGTTCAAGTTGAAGAATCAGCAGTTTGTGGGACAGAAAACGAAATAGTTTTCAGTCTCAGTTGAATGGTATTAAGTATTAAGACAACGCAACAACAAACAACATAAAACCCGTTACTCAATATTCCGTGTCGTCTTAATATCATCGATCTCGATACCAAACACAAGAAATTTATGAAAGGTTGGGAGTTGCGCGCCAGTACTGGTTGTGGTCCAGTTGCCCCAAGAGGCTTCGAGTCCGTCGATGGGGAGAATATCCACCCACATTTGAAAGCTTTGCGGTTTTCCGGAAGCGTCTAAATGCCAGAGATAAGAATCGCCAGGAGTGCTGCCTCCGTTGGTGTAGGTTACAAGCAGCGCATCATTTTTACCTTCAGATTTAACCAAGCGACGCTCGGTGCCAGCATCAAAGACTTTGTAGGGTGCGACCAGCCAAAAGCTATCATTGTTAAATAAGTTGACTGCTTTTTCGATGAGTTCTTGTCTAGCTTCGCCTTCAGTTTGGCTTTCACCCTCAAACGCTTTACTGTTGTTGTGATTATCAAGATCGAGATTGACTTTGAAGTTTTTCCAATACACCTCGCACGTGTTTTCAGCCTTGTTCCATTTGAAGTGCTGCCTTTTTTTGAAAGTAAATTCAATATAATCTGTTGCCATGTAAGCTTCGGCATTCAAACTTCCCAACATTTTTTCAGCCAATGCATCTGCTGCTACACCTTCTTTTCCGATGGGTAAATCTTCGTTGTATTTGAAATACATAAAGGCAAAAAGCAGCAGCGTTGGTAGTGTGAAAAAGAGAATAACGCCTCCAATGATTTTTAGGACTTTTTTTGGTTTGGCCATGAAATGGATTTTTTTGATTTACGATTTTACGATTGACGATGTTTGATTTTTGATTTGCATCTCAAATAGCAATAGGCAACGAAAACAAAAGGCTCCTTTTGTATTTAGGAACGTTTAGGCGCCTATGCGTTGTTTTATTCCCTTTGCTAAGACCATCGCAGCATTAGGATGGTACCTAAACCAAAGCTCGGGCTCGATGAGCTCAAGTTCCGATAGGGCGATTTTGCCTGAATTGTCCTCAAAAACGTCCACTCTGGCGTAAATGGGCAACTCAGGGCAAGCTTTTACACATGCTTCGGCGAAGTCAATTTCAGCTTCCGATGGGGTGTAATTTATCACACTTCCACCAAAATCATCTTGAACCCTAAAATCACCCGCTTTGGCTTTTTTCAAAACCGCATGTGAGAAGCTTCCGTTGAATACCATCATGGAAATTTCGCCTTTCTCAACGATATTATGTTGAAATGGCTGCAATAGCATCGCTTCATTGGCGATGAGCTCCTGAAAAATAGCCTCGTGAGCGGCTAATGTTTCCGAAGTTAATTTATAAGTATGCCTTGCCGCTCCAGAAATACAGGGTTTTAATACGGTTTCGTTCCAGTCGAGAATGTCATGCAATTGGCTCAAGCTTACCTTGGCGCCTTTTTCAATAAAATGACTTTCAGCAATAGGAACGTTGTTTTTCTGAAGCTCCAATAGATAATGTTTGTCAATATTCCATCGGATAATGGCGCCAGAATTCATCAAAAGCGTCTGTTTGGAAATGCTTTCCACCCACTGAGAAAATTCGGCAAAGCGTTCAAAATAATCCCAAGTACTTCTAAACAAGACCGCCTTGGTGCTGCTCCAATCAAAAAACATATCGTCCCAAGCGAGCCGCAGCGTTCTGAGCCCCAATTGTTCCAAAGCGTGATAGACCAAGCGGTCTTCATAATACACATTGCGTGTGTAGGTATCGGTTTTTGAATCGCTGAGGTAGCGATGGTCGGTTAGGATGACGACGTCGTAAATTGGGTTCATGCCTTGGTGATTTCGGTAGTTCTTCTGTTGGTTTTAAGCTGAAAAACACTTTTTTCGTTCCTGCTTAATTCCAAATCAAATTTATGACAAAGGAAGTTCTTATCATCATTTTGGCCTCATTTTAGTCTCTATAGATTCTGGAGTTGCAATTAATAAAAGCCTAAAAAAGATAAAAACTTGAAAACAATGTTTATCATTGAGTTGATGTCTGGTCTAGATTCTTTTATAACCATGCTAATTATCAACACTAAGTTGTTAAAATATATATGCATTTTGTTATTTAATGCCATAAAACACTAATTTCGTTGACCCTAAAATTTTATACATGACAGTGATGGAATTTGATCCTATCATCGAAGTGCTTGAAGAAGCTTACGAAATCCCGCAACTCAACGCGACCCGAAAAATTTCGGCACTCTTGCCCTATGATTATCATTATACCGATAAGCGCTACCCGGTGCTTTATTTACAGGACGGTCAGAATTTATTTAATCCACAAGCGCCTTACGGCGATTGGGCGATTGATAAATCCATGGCAAAGCTGGCTGAGGAAGGCTTGAGTGATATGATCATCATCGCAATAGATCATGGCGAAGAGGAACGTGTCAACGAGTATTTGCCCTATTACCACCCGCGATTTGGTCAAGGTAAAGGCAATTTCTACATTGAGTTCATGGTGGAACGTTTGATCCCCTACGTGAACAAAAATTTTAGAACGCTTCCCAACTTTGAAAACACCGGGATTGGTGGCAGCTCCATGGGCGGTTTGATTAGTTTACATGCCGGACTTTCAAATCCAGGGGTGTTTGGGAAGATGATGATTTTTTCGCCGAGTTTATGGATTTCAAAAACCATTTTCAATAACACCAAATCCTTTACACCGCTGCAGAAGTCGAAGATTTATCTATACGCAGGCGCCAAGGAAAGCCTTGAACATCTGCCAAACGCGCAAAAATTGAGTGGCATCATCAAGGAGAAAATGGTCAAGGGGCATCACATTGATTTTCATTTTTCAATCAACGACTTGGGCAACCATGCCGAAGTGCACTGGCGTGAAGAATTCCCGAAAGCCGTGAAATGGCTTTACTTTTAAATCCCGTTGTTTGTTTGAAATCCTGGAGACAACTCAAGAATTAATATAGTATTTCATCGTAAGTTTTGATGATGGCTCTTAGTTTTGTTAAACTGATTAGACACGGTAATTTGATCTATTTATAAAACTTTGATTGTTTAACAATATTCGTCTTTCCCGAAAGCATTTGGGGTTGACTCTAGAGTCGCAGCGCCTGCCGATAGGCAGGGTCTTGGTTCTCCTTTTAGATACTAAAAATTTTAAAACAAAAAAATGACATACACACAACATAACAAATTAGACGACTCAAAGGATTTTATTGTAACCTGCAAAAAGGCAGATCTCACAAGTATCCAAAAATTTCTACCCATTGAAAAACCAGATTTCGACGGAAGTTTTGCTAACTATCAATTGCTCTACGGAAGCAAAGGCAACCGTATTTATATTTTGGGATTGGGCGAGGAAAAGCAGGCTGCACAATTGGAAAACGCCTTTAGAAAATTGGCTTTCGAAACCCAAAAACATTGGGGTAAACACATTCAGGTGTATGCGGAAGGATTTTCTACGGAAGCCATCAAGAAGGCCGTCATAGGTCTTGAAATGGCACAGTATGCCATTGGCGAATTCAAGAGCGAAAAAGAGCCGCAACGCAAAACCGCCTTGACCTTCGTGTCTTCAGAAGATATCAAAACCAGCTTAGCAGAAGGTAAATTCACTGGTGAAACCATAAACAGCATCAAACATTTGGTCGATGCACCACCAAACATCAAAACGCCAGAATTCTTAGCCGAATGGGCTGAGAAATCGGCCAAAACAGAACATTACAAATGTACCGTTCTGCATGAAAAAGAGTTGAAAGACCAAGGTTTTGACGCGGTGCTTTCCGTAGGAAAAGGGAGCGTGAATAAACCCGTGGTCATCATCAATGAGTACCAGGGCAAACCTGACACGGCGGTTGATATTGCCTTTGTAGGCAAAGGGATTACCTTTGATTCTGGAGGCTTGTCCATAAAACCATCCACCAATCTGCACTATATGAAAAGTGATATGGGTGGCGCAGCAGTGGTGTTGGGTGTGGTGGAATTGGTAGCGAAATTAAAACTGAACATCAATATCGTAGGCATCGTCGCTTCCGCAGAAAATGCGGTGGACGGCAATAGCTACCGACCTGGAGATGTCATTAATTCCTATTCCGGGAAAACCATTGAAATCATTGATACCGATGCCGAAGGACGCTTGGTTCTCGCCGACGGTCTGAGTTATGCCGTAAAAAAGATCAAGCCAAAGTATCTCATCGACCTCGCTACCTTGACTGGAAGTGTGGTACGGACTTTAGGCTATTCCGCCGCAGGCATGTTTACCAAGAATCAGGAGATGGCGCAGCAATTATCCGATTTAGGCACTAAAGTACACGAACGCGTTTGGCAACTGCCACTATACGAAGATTTTGAGAGTGATTTGCATTCCGATATTGCCGACATTCGCAATCTCAGCGGAAAGCCCATAGCGGGCGCCATCAACGCCGCCAAGTTTTTGGAGTTCTTTACCGAGTCTCATGAGAATTGGATGCACTTAGACATTGCCGGTGTTTCTTTTGGAGATTCGCCCTATGCCAAAATGAAATCGGCCTCAGGTTATGGGATTCAATTGATGGTTGAGTTTGTGAAGGCGAAGGCGGAGTGAGATTGAAAGATTTTATTATTTTTACGAAAGGATAAAATGTGGGTAATCGAGAAAAAATTAAAAGACTAAATTATAAATACTAATAAATATTTATTTTTGAGACTAATTCAGTTGATTATGGAGAAAAGACAAACAAAATTGCTTTTAGGCTTAGCAAAAAAACTTAATAGTCAGAAAAGAAGTAAAGAGGTTGCTTTAAATTCTCTTAAATCTGCTGGTTTATTAACTTCATCAGGAAAAGTAACAAAGAATTTTCCTAATTTGAATCGAGTTCTCTCGAATTCCGCTCAATAAATGTATAGCTCTAAATCCAACTTAATTATTGGATTTCACGGCTGTGACGAATCTGTAGCCAATAAACTTCTAAATAATCCTAATAATATAAAAATAAGCGACAAGCCGTATGACTGGCTTGGCCACGGAGTTTATTTTTGGGAAAATAATTATCAACGCGCACTAGAATGGGCAAAGTACAAACAAAAACAAGGCAAGCTTGAGAAGGCATCCGTAATTGGTGCTGTCTTAACTTTAGATTATTGTTTGGATTTAGTGGACAGTGAGTTTATAAATGCGCTTTCAGTTTATTACAAAGCAATGGAAGATGATTTTGAAATGAATAATAAAGATTTGCCAAAAAATTCAGATGTCGCCAAAGATGAGCATAAAGATAAGCTTATTAGAGAATTGGATTGTGCAGTTATAGAATATATGCATCAAAAAATCGATGAGCAATATTCTTCTGATATTGAAACCAATGGATTTAGTGATTTCAAAATTTTGATTCTGCGAGAGGAGTTTTCACGGAGGGTGGTCCAGCTTTTCCGGGAGCTGGTATTCAGAAAAGAAGCCATATTCAAATATGCATAAGGAATATGAAATGTATCAAAGGTATATTTGTTCCAAGAAAAGAACTAATCATTTAGGTGCTTACATAATATAGTGGCTATAGATTTTTGTTTGTGCAGGTCTTTGCTGAAAGTTCCCATGGAATTTGCAACCTTATTACAAGATGAATTAGCGCGTTTGGCAACTGCCACTATACGAGGACTTTGAGAGTGATTTGCATTCCGACATTGCCGACATTCGCAATCTCAGCGGAAAGCCCATAGCGGGCGCCATCAACGCCGCCAAGTTTTTGGAGTTCTTTACCGAGTCTCATGAGAATTGGATGCACTTAGACATTGCCGGTGTTTCTTTTGGAGATTCGCCCTATGCCAAAATGAAATCGGCCTCAGGTTATGGGATTCAATTGATGGTGGAGTTTGTGAAGGCGAAGGCGGAGTGAGATTGAAATTATTTGTTATTTTTGTTCAGATTGACTGAGTTGGGCAACTGTTAACCAAAACTGCACTTTAATAATCCGGATTCTAAAAACTGACCTGAATTATGATAATAGCAATTGCAAAAGGGGTTGTAATAGTGTTCGGTGTTTTTATAATTTTTATGGGGTTTATAATGCTTTTTTATCCAAATCAAGCGAGGAGCACCTTAAGAAAAGCCGGTAGTACAAATTTCATAAATTACACTGAAATAACAATCCGACTTATCCCAGCGATTTCGTTGATATTATACGCTGATTTTTCTAAATTCCCTGGTGCATTTAAAATTTTAGGATGGATCATGGTTATAACTTCACTAATACTGTATGCTGTTCCCAGAAAGACCCATCATGGATTTTCAATGAAAAGTGCAGATATACTCAAACCGATTTGCTTTCAGTTAATTTCACCCTTTGCTTTACTTTTTGGCGGATTAATTCTCTATAATGCATTTTGAGAGAAAGTTATTGGTTGCCATTTGAAAGTAAAAACGGAAGGTCTTTTTGCTTAATGCTCAAGGTTAACTGATTTATGGCCTCTTCTAACCCACTTGAGAATTCTGGAGCATCCAAACTCATAGATTTTATATTCGGTTTTTATTCACTAAATTAGTTGCACAATCAAGTAACTATTTTAATACTACATCTTAGGCAGCATATAAGTGAATGACTAAAACAAAGAATATTATTTCCGCCCTTTTCAATAGCCTTCTGTCTGAGCACACCCGAGAAAAAGTAGAAAATGTAATTCTTTACATTGCGCTCGCTAGTTTCTTTATTCACTTAGCAGCAATCTACTTATTAAAATTTGATATCATAAATCTGCCGTTTGATTCAGAATTGCTAAAAAGTCCTATATCAGCGGTTTACACCCCGTTTTCATTTATTCTTATTTACGAGGTTTATCTCTTAATTTACTATTTACCAAAGTCCTTCACGACTTATATCACGAAGCAGTATGAAATTATCACACTCATTATCATACGTAAGTTGTTTAAGGATTTATCGGCATTGGAGCTTACTGAAAACTGGTTTGAAATCAAAGGAGACTTGCAATTTACCTACGATATAGTTGCTTCGCTTTTACTCTTTTATTTAATATATCTATTTCAAAAACAAGGACAACAAAAAGCAGTGCAAGAAGCAGATAATAAACCTTTTATTGAAACATTTGTTAAAAAGAAAAAGCTGATTGCTGTTATTTTGGTGCCACTGTTTTTCTTCATGGCGCTGTACACGCTTATTGATTGGTATATTGGAATCTCGCTTTCCGCTAATGAATTAGAGCCGTTTGAAAGTATAAACAACCTCTTTTTTGACGAGTTTTTTACCATACTCATTTTGGTGGATGTTGTACTGCTCTTGATTTCTTTCTTTTATACCAACCAGTTTCATAAGATCATTAGAAACTCGGGATTTGTTATTTCAACTATTTTAATCCGAATGTCGTTTAGTGTAAGCGGCTTAATTAGTACCATTTTAATTGTTGTGGCTGTTTTGTTTGGATTGGCAATTATCGCCATCCATAACAAATACGAAAAAAACGCGCTACCCAGCAAAGAGATGACTTAAAAAACCAGCATTTTTAAGCGAATACAGTAACGAGGTTTTCATACTAAACTAACCCGGATTTAGCTTTTGAAGTCGCTTCCTTTAGCGAGGTATTTGCGATAGCTATCAATGCCAGTTTTCATGCTTTTTATTGGTAACTAAGCAGCAAAAAGCAACAGATTCCCTAATTTATAATTTTGACATCAATACTTCTTTTGCAAATGTTTAAGAGGTTTTTCATTGGATTATAAAGTGCTTTAGACGGTATTTCCAAGAATCCCTTTTACGTATTTTTATACTTTTTCGCTTTCCGTTTTGGTTCTTTCTGATGATTATATGAATCTATAAAAATCAAACTTAAGGGGTATGTAATTATTGCTTACATTTATACCAACCAAAATTCAAAAAACAATATCATGGCAAAAAGTCAAGACGCAAAAAAGAATGTCAAAAAGGAAGCTACTAAAACTCCTAAAGAAAAAAAGGCAGAAAAGAGACTAAAGAAATCTAAGTAATCGCTTTCTCAAAAACAGCCACAATAGTCTGTATAATAGACAATGTGTCCCTACAAGTCCCGATGCGTCGGGACTTTCGGGTTTCATCTTCCTGTCTATAGGCGGGTGAAGTAATTTTATTTGCATAAATCCTGCCTAACCTTAAGAAAGACCGCTGTTGTAAAACAAGTTTTCTTCATTCAATATTTCGACAGAAAAAACTCAAGGCTGACTCAATACTACTGGCTAAAATACTAAGAAGCGCAAGCAAATTAGAGTTGTGGGAATTAAAGACCGCTGTGAGTTCGTTTACTCTAAAAGCCGTGATGGTCATCAATCGATTAAGTGCCTAGCTTTTACCTCAATCAATACTGAAATTTAGGACATTTCAAAATTTGAAATTCTGAGTTTATTGCTTGCTTCTAGGAGCAAAAAAAAGCGTCTAATTAGCGCCGTCTTTTTGACATTGCCTGCTCAGATAAAACCCTTTTCAAATAAAAAATAATATCTTTAGCTTGAAGAATTTTGTAAAAACTAAAATTTTAACTTTTTTTATACAACCCACAACCCACAACCCACAACCCACAACCCACAACCCACAACCCACAACCCACAACCCACCAACCACAAATCAGAAACCATGTCAAAACAAGCACTAAATTTCCTCTGCATCACCACCTATTTTAAAGGCGAAGATTTTCTAAAAAGCTGCAAGGCCGATGGCAATAAGGTGTTCTTATTGACCAAAAAGAAGCTCGAGCATAAAGCTTGGCCATGGGAAGCGATTGACGATGTGTTTTATATTGACGACTGGGTCCAAAGTGATATTACCAAGGGCATTGCTTATAAATTGAGAACTTTAAAGTTTGACCGTTTTGTGGCTTTGGACGATTTTGATGTGGAAAAAGTAGCCTTGTTGCGGGAGCATTTTAGAATGCCAGGCATGGGCCGAACCACCGCGCATTATTTTAGGGATAAGTTGGCCATGCGCATGAAAGCCCAAGAGGAAGGGGTTAATGTACCAGAATTCACTTCGTTGTTCTATAATGAAGATATCAATGCTTACGCCGAACGCGTGGAAGCGCCTTGGTTATTGAAACCACGCATGGAAGCCTCTGCCACAGGCATCAAGAAAATCTATTCTAAAGACGAATTGTGGCCCATTATCGATGCACTAGGCGACGAACGCGACAATTATCTCATCGAAAAATTTGCACCTGGAGACGTTTATCATGTTGACGGACTAAATTTGGAAGGTAAAGTGATTTTCTCAAGAGTGAGCAAGTATTTAGACACGCCTTTTGAAGTCGCACATGGTGGCGGCATTTTTAGATCGGCCAGCTGCGAGGTGGGCACAAAGACCGAAAAAGGACTGCAAAAAATGAATGCCCAAGTGATGAAAGCCTTCGGGATGCAGTTTGGCGCGTCGCATACCGAGTTTATAAAATCCAAAGCCACGGGCGAATTGTTCTTTTTAGAAACCTCGTCTCGAGTGGGAGGTGCCAATCTTGCCGAAATGGTGGAGGCTGCGTCGGGTATCAATTTATGGGGCGAATGGGCAAAAATTGAATCGGCAAATCTGCGGAAAACCACCTATAAACTTCCAAAACTGAAGCATAAATATGCAGGTATCGTAGTGTCATTGAGTCGCTATGAACACCCCGACACCTCGAGTTTCAATGATGATGAAATCGTATGGCGCATGCATAAAGAATGGCATATCGGTTTAATCGTAGCCTCCGATTCCAGCGAGCGCGTCTTGGAATTATTGAAACAGTATTCACAAAAAATAGCTTCAGAATTTCATGCAAGTTTACCCGCACCAGATAAGTCTTTGTGAATTTTATACCAATCTGAAAATTTGTATTAATATTTCAATACATAGTGTCTAACTAAAAGTATTTTAAAGTTGAAAAACCCTTTCGAGGCATGGGTTTTAAGAGCTTACCAAATTGACACTTTGTTTTATGAAACTATTTTTATCGAGAGTGATCGGGCGTTTTTACTACAAATTATAAGTACTAGGTAATACCAAGTCTTGGTTCTTGCAGTCCCGATCTATCGGGACGGTCTTGATTCTTTTTCAGACAACAATGATTTTAATAGGTGTTTAGTCATCGAGATTTGAAGCTAATGCCCATTCTAAAAAGGTTTTTTCACATAAATGCGATATTCCCAAGCTTTGAGTTCTAAGCTTGTGTTCTCGGCAAAACGCTTATTTTCAGTTGTACCGAATTCTGAATAATCACCCACAAACAAGGGTTCTTTAAAAGTAATAGTCTGTGTTTTATCAGAAAAATTGAAAACAGCAAAAACCTTGTCGTCTTCATTTTGTCTCACAAAGCTAAACACCGCATGTTCTGTATTGTTAGGAACCTTAATCATGGTTGAACCCCATTTGGCGTGCCATAAGGCAGTATTGGTATGCATGAGCTTGAACAACTCTTTGTACAAATCACCAATCTCGTCCTGCTTCCAAACGATAGGGTCTTTTTCGAAAAATGCTAGTCGTTTGTCGTTTCCTGCTTCTTGACCGTTATAAATCAAGGGCATGCCTTCACCAACCACCGAAAGTGCGATGGCAGCTTCAAGCCCATTACCAAATTGCTCGTACATGGTGCCTTCCCAAGCGTTTTTATCGTGGTTGGACACAAAAGTCATGCGCATGCTGTTTTTGGGGAACGCACTCTCGTTCCACGAATAGTAGATGTAAAGCGCATTCACATCGGCCTTTCCCGTACAAATTCTATGTACGGCTTCGTTCCAGCTCCAAGCATAAGTCATATCGAAAGCTTCGGCGTGCAAATCCCGAGATTCCCATTCGGCCAGCATAAAGACGGGTTTTATGGCCTCCAGTTCTTTTCTGGCATGATTCCAGAATTCCACAGGTACAAAACCTGCGACATCACAGCGATAACCGTCAATATTCGCTTCCTTTACCCAGTATTTAAGCGCTTCGGTCATGTAATTTCGCAGCTCGGGTTTGCTGAAGTCTAAATCAATGATATCGCTCCAATCCCACCAAGGTGTGGGTCTAAAATCGCCTTTGTAATCGCGCTCATACCAATCGGGATGCTCATTGACCAAATCATTGTCCCAAGCCGTATGGTTGGCCACCCAATCCAGAATCACGTACATCCCTTGTTTGTGGGCGGCATTCACAAAATTTTTGAGGTCTTGTAAATCACCAAATTCGGGATTCACGCTGTAATAATCTTTTATAGAATACGGACTCCCCAAAGCCCCCTTCCTGTTTTTCTCGCCAATGCTATGAATGGGCATCAACCAAATAATGTCGGCACCCAATGCTTTAAGTCGAGGCAATTGCTCTTGCGCGGCCATGAACGTGCCTTCCTTGGTAAATTGACGGGTATTGAGTTGATAAATACTGGCATTCTTACTCCATTCAGGATGTTGGAGCTTAACGTATTCTTGAGGCTGGTGTGGGTTTGTTGGTTCCATAGCGTGCGGTTTTTCCATTGGGCGTTCAGAATAGTTTTGGCAGGCGCTAAATAGCGATAACACAAGAATTATAAAGAAGGAATGTTTCATTTGAAAAGCAGAATTATAGTTAGTAAAAATTAGGGTTCTGATGCGTTGCGAATCTTCTGAAGAAAAATTTCAGTGATTCAAAATTCAACAGAAAAATGGCGACCAAAAATTAACCTTCAAAAAAGCCAGTGCTTCCACCAACCCAAGTTTTGTCTTTATTGTATTTAACACCAACCATTTCGCCTTTGCTCAAACGCATGAGATTGCTTACGATTTCGGTTTGGTTTGTTTTTGAGTTGTGCATCAACATCATCCTAATTTCACATTTAGCGGGCTCATCCATGGTTTCAATAACTGGTGCATAAGCCACTTTCTCTTGTAAAAGAAAGTTGGATTTATTGGTGATGGCATCAATCATGTCTCGAGTCACATGAATCTGTACGCCGGCGCCTGCAAAGGAATACAAGGGCTTCAGCACATAATTTTCAAGATCTGAAGGGATGTTTTCCAACTTATCTAAATAATAGGATTTTGGCACATAATCGCCTTTCAACAATGGCATGGTGTATTTACTGATGCGATAAAACCAATTGGGGTGCCCAATCCATTCCACATCCACCTCGTCCTTAAAGCTGAATTCGGTTTTTAGATCCTTCCGTTGGTGCAGTTCGTCAAAAATAATGCGGTTATAAATCTTGCGCACGTTCACTTCATTGCCACTTTCATCTAAATAGTATAAGGTTTTCCCGCGTTTTTTCAAGTTGGTTATACAAAGCACTTTGATCCCTAGTTTTGCTTCCGTGGCATAAAAATCGATGGCAGTCGCTTGTTTTTCGGGTTCAATTTCCAAAAGAATGACCTGTTTTGGATCGGTCTGTCCTACGATTTCATTTCGAAGTAATGCGATGTATTTTTCGGGTGTCATGCCGTTTAAATGTTGGGAATAGCTTTCTGGGATCACTTCCCCAAAATGTTTGCGGTACATGCGACCCAACAATTCCTGAAAAAAGTAGAGTGACGGAAAGCCTTGCAATTCAATCAACTTCGGCGTTAGTTCGCCATGTTCATCCTTGCAAATCCCAAAATCAAGCTGAATGAATTTGGACTGCGCATCTTCATTGGGCACGATGGTGTTTTTATCGAAAAATGCGCCATCGGTGAGTTCCTTGAAATTGGGTTGGTTGATGACTTTCATGATGTCATCACAGGCAGCGACTAATTTATCTTGTAATGTCTTCGGAATGAAAGCTGGTGTTTCGGCAATTTTAAATTGAACCGTATAATCAAATTGCGCATTGATATCTGCTAAAAAGGCTTTGTACTTTTCTTCGGAAAAATGGGCGTTATAAGCTTTTCTATTCTTCGGAATCATCTTAGTCTAAGAAATTAAGGATGCTGAAACTTGTTTGATGGCTTTGCCAATAAATTTTGGTAGAATTGTATTATAGGTCAACGTGATTTTTTCTGGGTCGTCCATTTGGGTCATCATATTCTCATATTTTTCCTCCCCAAAATTGGTAATGACCTTGCGTTTGTTTTCTTCAGCCAAGAAATAGGCCTTCATCCCAATGGGGTCGGCTTCTGGATGAAATTGGGTGCCCACAAACTCCTTAGAAAATCGAACGGCCATTATTGCACGTTCATATTCAACATGAGACCGTAATTTTTCCAGACTTAAGATGGAAGCACCATGTTCTTTAAACACCTTTAATCTTGGTTGGATCAATTGCCAATCGCGAGAATCGACCGCAAAAAACGGATCGCTCAAACCCTCTAAAAGTGTATCTTTTAGGCCTGCTTTGGTTTTATGAATGGGTAAAATTCCAAAAGAAGTGCTTCGTCTTGGTTTGATGCTGCCCAACTCAAAATAATCGCACATCACTTGAAAGGAATAACAAATGAAGAACACGTGTTTTTTCTGATAGTCGCTTTGTTTATTGAAATCCCACAATTCTTGCATCAAGTGCAAATAGGGTTTGCGCCATGCCCCTTTATCCAACGGACTCCCAGGACCACCACTTGAAATATAGATATCGAAAGAACTATCTGGTAGTTCTTGTTTTGATCTTACGTCAAATATTTGATAATCGACATCTTCCTCAAAAAGCGTGACAATTTCTTTGATACAACGCAGACCCTGATTGGGTTCGCCGTTGTTCATGTCTAGAATCGCCAGTTTAACGTGTGCTTTTTTCATGTATGTTTTGGGTTTGAAAAATGGCTAATCAAAGATTTCAGCCATTTTGCAAAGATAACTTATTCTGTGCCTAAAATAGTTTGTTCTGTGATATAATCTACGACTTTAACGAGGTCGTTTGTTTTCTCAAACACAGCTAATTGGCGATCGGCTCCTGTGCCATTTTTCATGATGTTGCGAATGTTTTCAATGTCTTTTCGAGAGCCCAATTCGTCAACCACATCGTCCACAAATTCCAAAAGTTCTTCCATGAGATCTCGAGTATCGACTTCACATTCTTTTCCGAAGTCAATCATTTTGCCATCGAGACCATAACGTCCAGCACGCCATTTGTTTTCATTGATGAGCGCTCTGTGGTACAACATGAAATTAAGGTTTTGAGTTCTCAATTTATATAATTTGACCACCAGAGCCTGGATTAACGCGGCAATGCTCAAGGTTTCATCAATGGTCATTGGCACATCACAAATGCGAACTTCCAAGGTTGGGAAGAACGGATGGATGCGAATGTCCCACCATATTTTCTTGGGATTATCGATACATTTCGTTTTAATCAATATGTCTATATAATGCTCATATTGGGCCACCGTGTCAAAAACGCCTGGAATCCCTGTTCTTGGAAACTTGTCAAAAACCTTGGATCTAAAGGATTTGAAACCGGTATTTCTACCTTCCCAAAAAGGGGAGTTGGTGGACAAGGCATAGAGATGCGGTAAAAAATAACGCATGGCATTTACGAGATGCAAGGCCAATTGTTTGTCTTCAATGCCAACGTGTACGTGCAAACCAAAAATGAGGTTGGAACGCGCGGTATCTTGCAGCTCGTTCACGATTTCATCATAGCGCGGATTGGGCGTGATGAGCTGCGTCTCCCACTTTGAAAAGGGGTGTGTCCCGGCAGCACCAATCTTGAAACCAAGGTCCTTGGCAATGCCAGCGATGGATTTTCGAAGGTGTGTGATTTCAGTACGAGCCTCGTTGATGTCTAAACAAATATTGGTGCCTACTTCTACAACTGCTTGGTGCATTTCGGCCTTGACCTGCTCATTGAGCAGTCGAGCCGCATTGCTAACGATTTGTTGGTCATGCGAAATCAGTTCTCTGGTTTCTGGGCAAATGACTTGATACTCTTCTTCTATACCTAATGTGAACTTCATAGACTATGATGGTTTATGAGGTTTTGATATGAAACTACATTACAAAACCTTAAGACAAATTATTTTTTCTTGGTTTTGGCAGCAGCGCTCTTGGCAGGTGCTTTTTTAATTGCTGGTTTTTTTGCTTCGGAAGCTTTTAAGACTGGCTTCTTGGCAGCTACTTTTTTTAGGGCAGTTTTCTTGTCATCGCCTTTTGCGGTTGCTTTTTTAGCACTTGGTTTTTTATCAGTGGTCTTTTTTGCGACCGGTTTTTTAGTTTCCGCTTTTTTTGCTTCGGAAGCTTTTAGGACTGGCTTTTTGGCAGCTACCTTTTTTAGGGCAGTTTTCTTGTCATCGCCTTTTGCAGTTGCTTTTTTAGCACTTGGTTTTTTATCAGTGGTCTTTTTTGCCACCGGTTTTTTAGTTTCCGCTTTTTTTGGTTTTGCTTCTTTTGCTGCTGCCTTTTTGCTGCCTACTTGATCGGTAACGAAACTTCCCCAAGTGAGATTCATCTGGCCTTTTTTGTATTGCTTGGCTTTTTCAATGGCCATGGTGGCGGCGTTCTCAACAATCCAATCAAAATTATCTTGTCCTACAGAATGGATGTCGGCATCTGGTGCTGGGTTGCAGAAATCAATCGCATAAGGTATGCCATCTCTTACTGCAAATTCCACAGTATTGAAATCGTAACCCAAGGCTTGGTTCAACTTGATGCAGTAATCGTGAACGGTGTCCAATATTTTTTGATCCACTTTGGGGCCGTCAATGACATAGCGCAAGTGGTGTTCATTTCTCGGCTCGTATTGCATGATGTGCACCTTATTGGTGCCCAGAACATAACATCTAAAGTATTCTTTAAAATCGATTTCTTCTTGAAGCATCATTACCAAATTTTCGGTTTCGCCATGTTTTTTCCAAAGGTCGTCTGGGTTTTCAACACGGTAAACGCTTTTCCAACCACCACCATCATGGGGCTTCATGTAGGCAGGAAAGCCGATGGTATCGAACATCTTTTCCCAATTAAAAGGGAATTTCATGTTTCTAAAGGAATTCTCATTGGTATCTGGTGGACGATGGGAGGACGGTAAAATAAATGTTTTTGGTACCGGGACACCAATTTTTTCCGCTAAGGCATTATTAAAGAACTTTTCATCTGCACTCCACCAAAATGGGTTGTTGATTACCGCAGTTCCTGTAATTGCAGCGTTTTTCAGGTAAGCCCTGTAAAAAGGAACGTCTTGTGAAATACGATCAATGATGACCGCATACTCGTCACTTTTAGCTTGCTCAACGGTTTCAATGGAAACCGCTTCGGCCATCATGTCTTTAATGTTTTCGTCTTTTATTCTTTGATTGACACGGTCGATGAACGCCTGCGGAAATGTGTTTTCTTGACCAAATAATATGCCTATTTTTCTCATGGTAAGTTTTATTTTATAGTTAATCTCTTTTTTTATATTGTAGATAGGTAATGCGGAAACATCTGCCTCCATATTGGCCAATCGTGTTCTGCCCATTTGCGCTCGTCAAACCAAAACGGGATGTTCTTGTCGCTCAAAATCTTTGCTAGGCGCTGGTTTGCTTCCAAACAAATATCCCATTCGCCAACACCCAAAATGATGTTCATATTCCAAAGGTCGGGATGATTGCTGCCAGGTAAAAAATCTACGGGGTTGTTGAAAAACACATTGTCATCATAATAGCCATCCATAAAGGACTTGATGTCAAATGAGCCACTTAAGCTGAACATGTGGCTTACTTTTTCAGGATGTTTGAATGCGAAATTTGCAGCGTGATACCCGCCAAAGCTTACGCCAGCAACGGCGACTTTATCCAAGCCTTTTTCAATGCAAATGGACGATACCACTTCGTCTAAAATGAATTTATCGTACCACATGTGATTTTTAACCCGATCGGCAGGATGCATGTTTTTATCGTACCAACTCAATTCGTTGATGCTGTCTGGGCAATAGATTTGAATGATACCAGCCTCCAAAAACCAGCGTGCCGAATCGATAAGCTTGAAGTCTCTGCATTCATAAAATCGGCCACTGGTGGTTGGGAAAAGAATCACTGGATAACCAGCATGTCCAAAAATGAGCATTTCTATATCCTTGCTTAAAGTGGGGGAGTACCATTTGTGATAATCTTCTTTCAATAGTTTAGTTTTAAATTGGTTATGCTGAAATGTTGCACACGATATTAATGCATTATGTTGAACTTATTGTATTTGGTTTGGTGTAGGAAGTAGCAAACGTAAATAATGGGGGCGAATCACGATCTAATACTACAATATCGTATAATTAACTTAAATACCACAGTCTTGATAGGGGAATCTCCAATTTTTATAGAATCCCCAAAGATTAAGAGTATAATTTAATGATTATTCAATTTTGAAAACGCTAGAGATTTCGTTTTGATTTATTCATAAATATCAATTGTTAAATGCAGGATTTTTTTGGATTTTATAAGCACATTATGATTTACATTTCAGAGATTTTTCTTAAAGACCAGCCGAACATTTCCTACTTTTGAACACTATGATTGATATAGCACTTCTTGAGCACCTAGAGGGTTTTTTGACGACCTCACGTATTGAAAGGTTTAAGCGGATCATCGCCCAGCGTACAAGACATTTTTGTGTTGCGACTGAAGATGTATTCCAATTGCACAACACCAGTGCTGTGATGCGAAGTTGTGATGTGTTTGGTGTTCAGGATGTTCATATAGTTGAAGAGCAAAATGCCAAGCAAATTGATAGTGAAATTGCAATGGGCTCCCAGAAATGGGTTGATGTGTACCGCTATCAATCTGTGAAGGATAGTCTTAACCATCTAAAAGGGGAAGGTTATCAAATTGTGGCTACCACACCGCACGAAAATGATAGTAACTTGCAAGATTTCGACGTAAGCAAAAAATCCTGTTTTTTCTTCGGAAGGGAAACCGAAGGACTGTCTAAGGAAGTTATTGCTGAAGCAGATGCGTTTTTGAAAATACCAATGTATGGCTTTACAGAAAGTTTGAATATCTCGGTCTCAGCAGCCGTAATACTGCAACATTTGACTGCGCGCTTGAGAGAAAGTGACGTCAAATGGCAATTAACCGAAGCACAGCAATTGGAAAAACGCCTAGATTGGTGCAGAAAAACCATTAAAAGTAATGAGGCAATTGAGGCACGGTTCTATAAAGCTTAGGATGGATAATCAAATAGGATAAGACAGAAGTTTTAGTGCCTGAAAGTTGTAAAGCCCGGATCATGAATTTGGAGCAAAGGTCTATAAACCTGTATATTTTGCTTGAAGCAACTTAGACCTGGCTTTAAAACCGTCCAGATTTATTCCTGTTTAGGATCTTATATTCCTCATAACATTCGCTTATGGCATCGAGGATTTGAAGGTCATTGGCACTTCTTATAAAATCTTTGGAGTAGTTGCACTGGTTTACGATTTCATCCAAATCAAAACGATCCACTTGAAGCAGCACCAAAAGCATTTCCCGATCAAAACGAGACGCGAGTAGATTTCTAATCTCGTCATCTTCCTTCATTTTCCGAAGCTTTCTAAGCTCGTTTGGTTTTTTTCCGAAGACATTGTGTAAAAAATCGGCAGGATTGAAAATAGCGCCAATGACCTTACTTACGGCATTTGGCCTGCGATCACCAGCTTCGTATCCGGAATTTGGAAGACCAGATATACTATAACGGTAATTGGATTTGATGGGCACTTGTTTGACGTCCACTTCCAAGTAGCCAGTCAACTTGAGTTGGTTAACAACGACTTCTTCAAGCGCTAAAGCAAGCTCTGTCATCCCGATCTTGGTTTCGCCAAACTTAAGCCAGTCATTAGTGACACGTACTTTGATCGATTTATAGCCAATATAAGATAAATGCAGGGTATCGTTCAATTGTGCTTTGATTTCAAATTCGCCTTGATCGTTCGTCGCGGTGCCTATTACCTGATTAAGATTGACAATGTTAACGCGGTCTATGGGCAAATCGGTGCTCAAGTCAATCACTGTCCCCTTGACCGAAGTGTCTTCTTCTTGGCCAAAGGAAACCATTGACATAAAGAGCGTAAAAAATAAGGCGATTGGCTGTTTCATGAAATTTATTTGCGCGTTAAAAATACTAAACTAAAGTTGAAGTATGGGACATGCCTTTGAATTTGACTAAAAATTAACTAAATAACGCAGTCTACAGTCTGCAGTCTTCAGTTGGCAGACCTCAGTCCTTATGGAAACTGAACTCGAATTTCAAATTTTTAAATGATGACCACTTCATCATTCGGCACTCAAAATTCTTTATTCGTTATTCCGTCTCCCGTCTCCCGTCTCCCGTCTTCCTCCCGTCTTCCGTCAAGTTGAAACTTCAATCCAACGCCACTTCATCATTCGGCGTTCAAAATTCTTTATTCGTTATTCCGTCTCCCGTCTTCCCCCGTCTTCCGTAAAGTTGAAACTTCAACCAAAAACCACTTCATCATTGGGCGTTCAAAATTCTTTATTCGATATTCGATATTCCGTCTTGCGTCTTCCGTCTTCGGTCTTCCGTCACTCGTAAAGTTGAAACTTCAATCTAATTCCACTTCATCATTCGGCATTCAAAATTCTTTATTCCGTCTTCCGTCTTCCTCCCGTCTTCCGTCTCCCGTCTTCCGTAAAGTTGAAACTTCAACCAAAAACCACTTCATCATTGGGCGTTCAAAATTCTTTATTCGTTATCCCGTCTCCCGTCTCCCGTCTCCCGTCTCCCGTCTCCCGTCTCCCGTCTCCCGTCTTCCTCCCAGCTTCCGTCAAGTTGAAACTTCAATCCAACGCCACTTCATCATTCGGCATTCAAAATTCTTTATTCGTTATTCCGTCTTCCGTCTTACGTCTCCCGTCTTCCGTCTCCCGTCTTCCCCCGTCTTCCGTAAAGTTGAAACTTCAACCAAAAACCACTTCATCATTGGGCGTTCAAAATTCTCTATTCGATATTCGATATTCCGTCTTGCGTCTTGCGTCTTCCGTCTTCCGTCTTCCGTCTTCCGTCTCCCGTCTCCCGTCTTCCTCCCGTCTTCCGTCAAGTTGAAACTTCAATCCAACGCCACTTCATCATTCGGCATTCAAAATTCTTTATTCGATATTCAAAAAAATGTTCCAACTGCAAAAGCAAGTTGGAACATTTTATATTTAAGTTCAAAGTTCAACAATCGTCAATCGAAAATCGTCAATCAAAAATCCTCTAGTCTCTGCGTCTAGAACGTCTTGGTCTGTCTGATGCCGAGCTGGTTTCAGTGCGTCTAGAACCTGCGCCGCTTCCGCTTGCGCTTCGTCTGTCTTTTCGGTTACCTGAGCCAAAGCCAGAACCAGAATCGCTGCGTCTTCCGCCAGAACGTCTCTCGCCTCTTGGGCTATCATCACGTCTGCGTTTTCCGCCGCCACCGCCGCTATTGCGACGACCGCCGCCAGAACGACCGCCTTTATCTTCGCTGACTTCAACGTTGACAAAGCGTCCTTCATATTTGAAATCGGTAAAGAAGGCCAATATTTTTTCTTCGTTTGCTTTTTCAGTATTAAAGAAAGAGAAACTGTCTTTCACGTCCACTTTAAACACGTCATCGCGACCTAATTGCAATTGCTCCTTTAAGAAATCTTTCAACTGCATCCAATCAAAACCATCTTTTTTACCCACATTTATGAAGAAACGGGATTCATTACCGCTGCCTCCATAGTCACGACCACCTTCCGAATCTCTAGAAGACGTGGCGATGCTGTTAAGATCCTTGGTTTTTTGATAGTAGTTGAAAAATCTGGAAAATTCCACCGAAAAGAATTTCTTGATCAGCTCATCCTTATCTGTATCCACAAACAAAGCGTTGATGCTATCCAGATATTTGTCAATTTCATTATTGACTTTCGTAGTATGGATTTTATTGGCGAGAGACATCAATTGAACCTCACAAATATCAATACCACTTGGGATTTCCTTTTTCTCAAATTGTTTCTTGATGATACGCTCGATACTCTTGATCTTACGCACCTCACTTTTAGAGACAATAACCATAGAAATACCTGTTTTACCGGCACGTCCTGTACGTCCAGAACGGTGTGTGTAAATTTCGGGTTCGTCTGGCAATTGGTAATTTATGACGTGGGTAATATCATCAACATCAATACCTCGAGCCGCCACATCGGTAGCCACGAGCATTTGTATTTGCTTGTTTCTAAAGGATTTCATAACCAAATCACGTTGGTTCTGGCTCAAATCGCCGTGTAAGGCGCCAGCACTGTAGCCATCTTCGATAAGATTTTCTGCCACTTTTTGGGTATCGCGTTTGGTACGACAAAAAATAACTGAAAAAATATCAGGATTCGCGTCACACAAACGTTTTAAAGCTTGATAACGGTCACGGGCAGTTACCAAATAGTATTCGTGAGACACTTGGTTGGTACTTTCGTTTTTGTTGCCAACGGTGATTTCTATTGGGTCGCGCATAAAATCTTTAGCGATTCTTGACACTTCCTTAGGCATGGTTGCAGAAAACAACCAAGTATTCTTCTCTTTTGGAGTATGGGAAAGGATGTCTGTGATGTCCTCATAAAAGCCCATATTGAGCATTTCATCGGCCTCATCAAGCACCGCATATTCAATTTTTGAAATGTCAACCATATTACGGTTGATCATATCCTTCATACGACCAGGAGTCGCAACGATAATCTGTGAACCACGTTTAACCTGACGTGCTTGATCGCTAATGCTTGCACCACCATAAATGGCAGTTACATTAAGACCTTTGCAATATTTGCCGTAGAGCTTAATCTCATTGGTGATCTGTAAACACAGTTCACGGGTAGGCGATAGGATTAGACCTTGTGTGGTACGACTGTCTATGTCGATTTTTTGCAGCATGGGGAAACCAAAGGCTGCGGTTTTACCGGTTCCTGTTTGCGCAAGGGCAACGAGGTCGGTATCTTTTTCCAATAAAATTGGGATGGCTTGTGCTTGTACGTCACTAGGGGTTTCAAAACCTAGGTCATTGACAGCATTTAGCAGGTCTTCGCGAAGACCGAGTTCTTTGAATGTGCTCATTCGTTTTTGATTATATGTATTCGATTATGATCTTTGTGTGTTACAAAAGAAGCGAATCGACATACTAAACACTTAAACTTCTAGCGAACACATCCTCACTCTGAGGAATTTATAAATCCGACGCATCGGAATTTTTCAAGGTGCAAAGGTAATCTTTTACTTGTTAACTTTACCAAATATCTGCTTTTATTTATTTGTAGAATGATTTGGGCGCCTGCCTGTGCGGTAGGCAGGATTCAACACGCTCTCGCAAGTCGCTTTTTTTTGCTTTCAAAGTCTTTGGAAAAATCGAAGCAAGGTCAAGCAAAAAAGAGCTCCAACAATTGCTCCATCGTTATCGCGGGGATTGGAGATTTGGATGGTGATTTTAAAATTGTAAAAAAATTATTTTTGCAATAATGATGATGAATTTGTTATTTTTTCGGGCGATTTAACACGCTCTCGCAAGTCGCTTTTTTTGCTTTCAAAGTCTTTGGAAAAATCGAAGCAAGGTCAAGCAAAAAAGAGCTCCAACAATTGCTCCATCGTTATCGCGGGGATTGGAGATTTGGATGGTGATTTTAAAATTGTAAAAAAATTATTTTTGTACTAATGATGATGAATTTGTTATTTTCTCGGGCGATTTAACACGCTCTCGCAAGTCGCTTTTTTTGCTTTCAAAGTCTTTGGGAAAAATCGGAAAAACGTCAAGCAAAAAAGAGCTCCAACAATTGCTCCATCGTTATCGCGGGGATTGGAGATTTGGATGGTGTTTTTAAAATTGCAAAAAAATTATTTTTGTACTAATGATGATGAATTTGTTATTTTTCGGGCGATTTAACACGCTCTCGCAAGTCGCTTTTTTGCTTTCAAAGTCCTTGGGAAAAATCGAAGCAAGGTCAAGCAAAAAAGAGCTCCAACAATTGCTCCATCGTTATCGCGGGGATTTTAGAAATGAACGGCTTTTCAGTAGAAATAAAAATTTTAAAGCGCTGTTTTAGTAAGCTTAGGTAGCCGTAAAGTGATTGATAAATAGAACATTTTTTTTGACTTCAATGTCGAAATTTACCGGTTCAAAAATAGTGGTTATCCTAATTATCTTTTCAAGCTAAAATGCCCACTATAACTTTTACCATTTTCACGCTCCAAGGTAAACCAATAATCACTATTGGGTAGTGGTCTCCCGTTAAAGGTGCCGTCCCATCCTAGTCCGTCAGGTCTTAGTTGCTTGATCAACTTGCCATAGCGGTCATAAATGAATGTTCGGTTTTGAGGTTCTTTTTCTGAATTGATCAGCTGCCAGAAATCATGATAACCGTCATTGTTGGGAGTGAAAAATTTCGGGTAATACAATAGGTAAATTTCCTCACTTACAATTCCGCAACCATTTTTATCCCGAACATATACCGTATAGTCATCAATGTCAAGATTATTGAATGCATTGGAATCTTGGTAGTCAAATCCATTTAATGAAAACTCGTAGTCCCCATTGCCATCAACAAAAATAATGACCGCATTATTGTCTTGAGACCAATCTGAAGTCTCAACTTCTGTAATAGTTGCTATGTTGGATTTTACAACTGTAAGTGTTTTTGATGTTTCACAGCGTAAATCTCTATAAACATTGGTAACAGTTAGGTCATAGGTTCCTTCGGTATCGACAGTTATGGACGGTGTGGTTTCTCCTGTTGACCACAAGTATTCATCATATCCAGCATCAGCAACCAATTCAACCGTGCTACCTTCACAAATCGGCCATTGGTCATCCATCAATAGAACGGGTTGCTCCATGACCTCAATTTGAAAAGAGCTGGTCGTAAAACAATCTGGGAAAAGTGCGTTTTCAAGCCTTGCATAAATGGTTTGTGGATTTTCAGTGTTCATGAAATCTGTATTTAGGGCATTTGCATTCGCTTCCGCGTCATTTAAAGATAGATGATAAGAAATCACATTATCTGATGTTGATTGACTATTTAAAATAGCTGTATTTTGTTCGTTCAAATTAATTGTTTCCATACCATCATTGCTCTGGTCATCGCAAACTTGAACAGGCTCTGGTGCATTGGCAAGTGGCAAATAATGAACGCCCAATTCAAAGCTTGTTATATCAAAACAATCGGTATTACTGTTGTTTTGAATTCTTGCATATATGGTTTTTGAGGTGGTATCTACAACATAATTATCGGGCAGCGCATTGATATTTGCATTGGCATTTGAACTATCGTCAAAATACAGAATGCTAAACACATCTGGATCTTGCCCGTTTAGAATTTGTGCGTCGTAATTGGACAAGGTAAACGTATGTACTCCGTCATTACTAGCATCATCACAAACCAAATCATCCATGATGATGCCTGCTTCTGGTTGTTCACTAACCCTAAAATTAATTGAGGTTTCGTCATAACAAAAGGTGCTTAAAGCATTCTGAATGCGAACTGTTATGGTTTGGGAAGTTGTTAGAAACGGATTTTGCAAAGGACTCGGCAAAGTGTTTCCGTTTTCATCACTATAACTAACTAGCATTCCTGTTTGCCCATTTAAGACGCTGATTTCAATACCTGAAGTGTCAAATGCAAATTGGCCGTCATTGTCGGTGTCACAGGCGGTAAAGTTTGAAACAGGATTGGCCATAGCAGCAGCGTCGAGAATAAAGCTTATTTGTGTTTCGTCAAAACAAGCGCCATCTGGATCTTTTGATGTGGTATTGGTAACCTTTGCAGTAATAATTTGGGAGTGAGTAACAAAGGGATTTGGCAATGGGCTTGTTAAGGCATTTCCGGTTTCATCGGTATAGCTTATTATAACATCGGTTTGACCACTCAGTAAAGTGGCCTCAATATTTGAAGTATCAAACGCTTGTGTCCCATTGCCATCATCATCACATAATTTTAGGGCTTCTACGGTATTGGCAATTGGTATGCTTTCGACATGTAATGTTATGTGGTGCCCCAATCCTAAGCAGTCATTATTATCTGCATTTTCTACTCGTACAAAAATATCCTGTAAGCTAGGATAGCCTATATTTTGATAATTGCTAATGTCGTCAATTGGATTCATTTCAGCCAATGCATCTTCTTGGTTTCTGTGGTAATTGATGGTGAGTTGTTGACCTGTTGGAAACAAGGCCTGTATTTCAGTATTGACCGAGCTGAAGTCAAAGGTTGCAATACCATCTGTAACATCTGCACCATCATCGCATTGGTAAAAATCCATTGTAAACGTGTTTGGTATTTGTGTGGTAGAAACCATGAGATCGATTTGAGAAATGGCATAACAGCCATTGGTGTTTTCTACTCTTGCCCAAATTGTATCGGCGCTAACAATATCATTGGGATAGACTGAACTATTTTGAATCGGATCGCTGGCGTTCACTGCATCTAATGCCGACTCGTAGTATGTAATTATTTCATTTAAGTGGTTCACAGAGATTTCCGCATTCGCCTCCTCGAGATTAAAGCTACTAAAACCATCTAGGTCATCGTCGCATTGTCTTAATTCTACTATCGGAGCAACTGCGGGAATTTCATAAACGCTGATGGTCTTGGTATCTACTGAGTTGTCCGCACCAGAGGTTACTGATAATGAGACATCATAATCCCCAGCAGTCTCGTATGTATGGGTTGGGTTTTCTTCTGTTGAGGTTGTACCGTCGCCAAAGTCCCAAATTAACGAATCAAAAGTTTGGGAGTTGTTCATACTAAACTGTATCTGCTCATCAACGCAACTGTTATTAGCCTGAAAGCTCACGTTAAAAAATGACTGTATAAATGTGGGTAAACCCAGCATACATTTGCGATCTTGTAAAAAAATGCCCTCCTCCTCATAATCGCACCCTACTCCTTGAGTATTTGGATTATGGATAATATCCAAATGATATTGCAACGTTTTAGCAACATATATTTTTCCATCTGGTCCTAATTGAAGAGATGCATAACCTATATTGGAAATATTACTCAGTGTAATCTTGGAAGCAATTATATCTGATTCATTGTTACTCTGTAAATCAAACTGATAGACCCCACCGTAGAACCCTATATAAAGTAAATTTCCATTTGGTGAGAATTCAACGCCGTAAGAGTTTACGCTGTTATCTAAGGTCATCTGGTTATTAATAAGCCCAGTTTCATTATCAAAATCAAAAATTTGCACTTCTCCGCCTCCAGCTACTGCAAGTCGACTGCCATCAGGAGATATTTTTATTTGACCAGAATTACCAAAATAACCCATGTTGAATCCAGCTGCGCTTACTGTGGGGCTAGTACTTACTCCCCCAGCGGTAATTTCAAAAGCTATAAATTCATCTGAATTATGACGGTGGCTAACAACCCAATAACCCGTTTCATTTGCATTTAATACGGCTATTACTTTCTCCTTAACCATTGGTTCCATAGGGATATTTTTAGCTGAGGTCACATCGCCAAAACCGCTATTAAGAGCCATGTCAACTATAGAATACTTAAGCCCTTTAGTAGTCACCCCATCGCTACCTACAACATCAACTGTAAATAAGTAATATTTACCAAAATCATTTGGTTTTGGAACTGCAATCGCAGAATGTGTACTTGAGAAACTACCGTGTAAATCATTTCCGTTAGGCATCACTTCATGAATACGGTTATAAACTGTAACACCATCCGTATAAAACAATAAATTTCCATCGGGGTCAGAAATTGTTGCACAGCCCTCATCAGTATGTAGTGCGCCATCGAGAAGTAACTCTGGTGTACCAGAACCAAAATCCAATCCAGCGTTATAGCCAAAATACCAAATATTGGTTTCGCCTTGGGCCTTGACCGAAAAGTGAAATAAAGAAACTATTATCAATATATAAAGTGAACGATACATAATTCAAAAATAAGAAAAAGGATGTTTCAATAAGAAACTTACTTTCAGAAATGTTTAATGCTTAACTTTAATTATTAAAGTTGTACTCTTTTTTCTCAAGAACTTTACCATAACCGTCAGTTATGTAATCAACCCTTCCGTGGTTATCATAATAAATGTAAGATTCTTCTTGACGTTCGTTGACTCGGTTAATGACCCTACCGCTATCATCGTAAAATGTTAAACTCAACATGGCATTTGGTAAGCGATTATATAATTTCATTAATTCTAGTTTGAGAACTGAAGTATTCAGGTTTTGTAGTTGGGCATAAGTGATATCTAATTCGTTTACTACATCTATGTATTTTGCATTGACTACTGAAGCTACTTCATAAAGGTTGGCGTATGCCCTCAAGCTCGAGGAAAAAACGTTCTTTCCATTATTCAGTTCTAGTGAATTGCCAAAGTTATCTACGTAAGTTGTTTCTCCATTGACCAGCAATTGGTTCGTGCTAGGGCCTGCTAATTTCTTATTAACATAAATTTTACCTCCTGAATTTACCCAAATATTACGCTCAATTCCAATTATCTCGTTATCAATTTTTATCTTAGTTTCATAGGTGTCTAATAGCATATTTTTATCTCGAACATAACTGTATTGCTCATGTGCATATCGCACATCTTTTTGTTCAGTTTGTCCCTTACTATTTGTTTTAGATATAGAAGATATTTGACCTTTAGGATTATTAGAATAATTGGTAAGGATCTCGACTGAATAACTTTCAAAAAATAACTCGCTTTTCGAACTTATCAAATTTGCATAATGGCTTAAATATAACTGTAAAGAGCCATCCTTACCACGTTTTGCGGTCGTGATTGCTCCCTTGCAGATGCCGGTAAAGGTTTTTGTTTTTCCGCTGAGGTATAGGGCGATTCTCTTTCTGCGTCCATCTGCGAAATCTGCGGGAACTATTAATTCATTCGCTGCCATTTAGTTCCTGCTGTTGTTCTCGGATTTTTTTTACATAGCTGGTTTCCGCAGAAATCTTATTTACTTATAGTTTTGTAAGATAAGCTACCAATTGCCTTACCGCTTTACCGCGATGGCCAACCTCATTTTTTTCATCCAAGGAGATTTCCGCAAAAGTCTGTTCAAAGCCTTCCGCCTTAAATATGGGATCGTAACCAAAACCATCCTTACCACGTTTTGCGGTCGTGATTGCTCCCTTGCAGATGCCGGTAAAGGGTTTTGTTTTTCCGCTGCGGTATAGGGCGATTCTCTTTCTGCGTCCATCTGCGAAATCTGCGGGAACTATTAATTCATCCACTGCCGTATAGTTCCTGCTGGTTTCCGCAGAAATCTCATTTACTTATAGTTTTGTAAGATAAGCTACCAATTGCCTTACCGCTTTACCGCGATGGCCAACCTCATTTTTTTCAGCCAAGGAGATTTCTGCAAAAGTCTGGTCAAAGCCTTCCGCCTTAAATATGGGATCGTAACCAAAACCATCCTTACCACGTTTTGCGGTCGTGATTGCTCCCTTGCAGATGCCGGTAAAGGTTTTTGTTTTTCCACTGAGGTGCAGGGCGATCACAGTCTTAAATTGTGCGTTTCTATTGGGTTTGTCTTCGAGATTGTTGAGCAATTTGTCCATATTATCATTGGCATCACGCTGCTTCCCGGCATATCGTGCACTGTAAATGCCTGGTTCGCCATGTAAGGCCTCAACTTCTAAACCCGTATCATCTGCAAAACAATCGTAACCATAATGGGTCTTGATGTAATCTGCTTTTTGCTTGGCATTGCCTTCAATGGTGCTTTGGGTCTCTGGAACGTCTTCGGTGCAGCCAATAGCCTCCAGACTCAAAAGTTGAATTTTTTTGGGTATGAGCGATTGTACTTCCTTTAGTTTATTGGGATTGTTGGTGGCGAAGACTATTTTCATTTTTATTGATTTCAGTGCAATTAAATTTGAATTACTACAGTAGTTTTCAAAGATAGTGGAAGTGCTATAAAACAAGCAAACTTTAGATTTAATTGAGTTCCCAATCCTGCTTTCGTGATTTACAGGCCTTTCGAAAACGTTTGAGTTGACAATAACTGATAACTTGGGTTGGGATTTTTTCTATAACTCGGGTTTTTTCCGTTTTTTTGCATGTTTTTTATCAATTCGCTGAACTTATGATTACAAATACAGAGTTAGAACACAAGGGAAATTTGACACCTTCAAAAATCATTGGTTTTCGAAAGGATGTTGACCGACTTTATTTCTCAACCGATAATGACGTGGTGCTTCAGGTAACGGTATTGCGTGACAGCGTGCTTCGGTTTCGTTATACAACCACTGGTACGTTCACTAAGGATTTTTCTTATGCCATAACAAAATATGCTAGTACAGGTTACAATCATCTTGAGATTGAAGAGCTTAAAACTTTTTATAAAATTACCACATCAAAATTGGAGTGCCATATTTCTAAGTTGAATTTGGGGGTTCAAATTTACGATGTGTTGGACAAAAGACTTATCAATCAAGATGAGATTGGCTTTCATTGGGAAGAAAGTTACGTTCATGGTGGCAACTTCGTGAAAATGAGCAAGGTTTCCAATGATGGTGAGAGTTACTATGGTTTGGGCGATAAGCCTAGCCACATCAACTTGAAGGGGAAACGTTTTGAAAATTGGGTAACCGATTCTTACGCCTACGGCAAAGATAGTGACCCAATCTATAAGTCCATTCCCTTTTATACGGGATTGCATCATAATAAGGCCTATGGGATTTTCTTTGACAACTCCTTCCGAAGCTTTTTTGATTTTGCGCAAGAACGACGCAATGTGACCAGCTTCTGGGCTATGGGCGGTGAGATGAATTATTATTTCATCTATGGACCAAAGATGACAGAAGTCGTTGAAAGTTACACCGACCTTACCGGCAAACCACATTTGTTGCCACCTATGTGGGCCTTGGGCTTTCATCAATGTAAATGGAGCTACTATCCTGAGAAAAAGGTAAAGAGCATTGCCAACAACTTCAGAAAACTTAAAATCCCTTGCGATGCCATTTATTTGGACATTGATTATATGGATGGTTTTAGATGTTTTACTTGGAATAAGGATTACTTCCCAGATCCAAAGCGAATGGTCAAGGAATTGCTTGATGACGGGTTCAAGACCGTTGCCATTATCGATCCAGGTATTAAAATCGATAAAGAATATTCGGTATTTAGGGAAGCTTTGGAAAACGACTATTTCTGTAAACGTGCCGATGGCCCTTACATGAAAGGGAAGGTCTGGCCTGGTGAGTGTTATTTCCCAGATTTCACAAATCCTAAAGTGCGCGATTGGTGGGCTGGCTTGTTTCAAGAGCTCATTGAAGATATAGGTGTAAAAGGCGTTTGGAACGATATGAATGAACCTGCAGTGATGGAAGTGCCCAACAAAACTTTTCCAGATGATGTGCGCCATGAATATGATGGCAATCGTTGTAGCCATAGAAAGGCCCACAATGTGTATGGGATGCAAATGGCAAGGGCAACCTACCAAGGGCTCAAAAAGTTTGCTTACCCAAAACGCCCATTTGTAATTACCAGAGCAGCATATTCTGGTACCCAACGTTACACATCAACCTGGACGGGAGACAACGTGGCCACTTGGGAACACCTGTGGATTGCCAATGTACAAGCGCAGCGTTTGGCCATGAGTGGCTTTAGCTTTGCCGGCAGTGATATTGGCGGATTTGCAGAGCAACCTCAGGGCGAATTGTTTACACGATGGGTACAGCTTGGGATTTTTCATCCTTTTTTTAGGGTGCATTCTTCTGGAGACCATGGTGACCAAGAGCCCTGGGCCTTTGGGAAGAATGTGACTGATGTGGTGCGTAAATTCATTGAAATTAGATACCAGTTGCTCCCTTATCTCTACACCACGTTTTGGAATTATGTCGAAGATGGCACGCCAATCTTAAAATCACTCGTACTCTACGATCAAGAAGATGTGCACACCCATTATAGAACCGATGAATTTGTGTTTGGGAACCAAATTTTGGTCTGTCCTATTTTGGAGCCTAATGCCAAGGGGCGCCGTATGTATGTTCCAAATGGAAATTGGTATAGTTTCTGGGATGATTCTATAATTGAAGGAGGTTTGGAGCTATGGGTCGATGCCGATATTGAAGAAATGCCAATCTATATAAAGGAAGGGGCCGTAATACCGAAGTATCCTATACAGCAATATGTTGGGGAAAAGAAAATAGAAACCGTTACCCTAGAAGTGTATTATAAGGAAGGTAAGGAAGTCTCACAACTATATGATGATGCGCATGATGGTTATGATTACACCAAGGGACGCTACAGTTTGAGAACATTCAAATTAACAGGTAAGCCTAATGAATTGATCATTCAACAGCATAAAGAAGGCAAGTTTGACGCTGAATATGGCAATTTTGAAATCAAGTTGCACGGGTTGCCATTTGAAATCGAAGAGATTCAAGTGGATAACGTGGTGATTCCGGTAAAAGAACTCATTAAAAACGGTAATTCTGAGATGACTATAGATAAGGAATTCTCACAATTGCATTTGATAGGAAAAACAGAATAATTCAAATGGTATATTAATTGTGATAACATTAAATCTGTTTGGGCTAAGACAGAACAGTTGATGTCGTACATTACCTTAGTTAAAAAAATAGAATACCATGAATATGAAAAATAACATAGTTGCCACAGTAACTCTAGCGCTGTTTTTGTCTTGTGCTACAAATCCATTTACGGGAAGTAAAACCTTGGCCCTTGTTCCGAATGACTCGTTGTTTCCTTCGGCCTTTGCCCAATATAATCAGTTTTTAACAGAGAGCAAAGTCATAAAAGGCACCGCAAATGCTGAAATGATTACTCGGGTTGGACAACGCATTGCCGTAGCAGCAGAACGTTACTTAAATGCCAACGGCTATCAAGGCTATTTAGAGGACTACCGATGGGAGTATAATTTAGTGGACGATAATACAGTAAATGCTTGGTGTATGCCTGGTGGGAAGATTGTTTTTTACAGCGGTATTTTACCCGTTGCTGAAAATGAGACGGCCATTGCAGCCATTATGGGGCATGAGGTAGCTCACGCCTTGGCCAACCATGGACAGCAGCGCATGAGTGCTGCATATATTCAACAAGGCGTAGCGGTGGCTGGAAATATTGCCTTGGCTAATGATGAGAATCTAGCACTTTACAATCAAGCGTTTGGTATTGCCTCCAATGTAGGGGTAATGTTGCCCTTTAGCCGTGACCATGAGACAGAAGCCGATAAAATTGGTCTTTATTTGATGGCGATTGCGGGTTATGACCCAGATGAAGCTGCCGAATTATGGAAAAGGATGGATGCAAAAAGCAGTGGGCAAGCGCCTCCGGAGTTTTTGAGCACTCACCCAGCCAATGCGACCAGAATCTCAAACTTGCAAAGTTTGGCATCTAAAGCGGTGGCTGAAGCGAAAAAATTCGGGGTTACCTCGTTTAGACCTTTAGGTAAATTTTAATTGTCAAGACTAAAAAATATAGTATTTTCGGAGCTGTTCATTGATTTGAACAGCTTTTTTATTTGATGAATCCAAAGTTATGATGTCTTGTTCAAACCATTTAGTTTCATCAAAAACCTAATAGCCAGCTAAAGCACCTATGTATCAACCAAAAAAAGGAAGTAAGAAATTGCTAAATGCTTGGGCATTTTACGATTGGGCAAACTCAGTATATACCTTGACCATCGCTTCTTCGATATTCCCAATTTTTTATTCGGCATTATTTGTGGATCAGGTTGAAAAACAGGTCTCAGCTTTTGGGATGGTTTTTAAAAGCACAGCACTCATTACCTATGTTACAGCGTTTACGTTTTTGATTGTGAGCTTTTCATCCCCTATACTTTCTGGTATTGCAGATTATGTGGGTAATAAGAAGAATTTCATGAAGTTTTTCTGTTATCTCGGCGGTATTGGCTGTATTGGTTTGTATTGGTTCAGTTTGGAAAACATCCATATAAGCTTGTTGTTTTATTTTATGGGGTTGCTGGGATATTGGGGTAGTTTGGTGTTTTATAATTCTTATTTGCCAGATATTGCCTATCCAGAACAGCAGGATCGTATTAGCGCCAAAGGGTTTAGTATGGGCTACTTGGGTAGTGTTCTTTTATTGCTTCTCAACCTTGCAATGGTAATGCAGCCTCAATTTTTTGGATTTGATGTGAGTATTGCTGAAACCATAACCAACACCGGCACCCAAGCCGAAATTGATCAAGCCATGGCAGCCGCACAGAACGAGGCCTCTTTTGAAGCCATGCGTATTGCTTTTATAACTGTTGGTATCTGGTGGATTCTATTCAGCCAGTACACATTCTACGTCTTGCCAAAAGGCAGTTCTAAAGGTCAAAAAGTCACAAAGGCAATCGTATTCAATGGCTTGAAAGAGCTAAGATTGGTATGGATTCAACTTAAGCAAAATTTGAGATTGAAACGCTATCTGGCGGCATTTTTTGTGTTCAGTATGGCGGTGCAAACCATTATGTTGGTAGCGGTTTATTTTGGTGAGGAAGAAATTGCTTGGGGAGGTCCAGACGCCAAGCGTTTTGGATTGATCACCAGTATCTTGGTAATTCAACTCGTTGCTATTTTGGGTGCGGTGTTGACTTCTCGGGCGTCTGCCAAATTTGGAAATATAAAGACCTTGATCGTGGTCAATTTCATTTGGATGGGGCTTTGTTTTTATGCCTATTTCATGAAAACGCCAATGCAATTTTATATCGCAGCCTCTGCCGTTGGATTTGTGATGGGCGGGATTCAGGCTTTGGCAAGATCCACCTATTCTAAATTTCTACCAGAAACCAAAGACACGACCTCCTATTTTAGTTTCTTTGATGTGGCAGAGAAAATTGGGATCGTAATTGGGATGGTCATTTTTGCAACCATAGACCAAGTAACCGGGAGTATGCGAAATGCCATTCTATTTCTTTTTGTCTTCTTTCTAATCGGTATTGTCTTGCTGTTTAGAGTGCCTCGGGAAAATGTTTAAATTAAAACTGTATGTTTGTAATCAATAAAAAAACTATGAAAATTTCATTTACAAAGATCGCAAGTGCCTTACTTTGCCTGGTGTTATTTACCGCTGTTGCATGTGAAAATGAGTCTTTTGAGGGGGATTTCAATACAGATGGTGTCGCCGGGTGTGAGGTGGCATCTCTAAATACTACACAAGCAGCCTTGAATTTTACAGGCGCAAATATTGATAATTATGCGCTTGTATGCCCAAATTATAAATCGGCTTTACAAGCGCAAATTTTGGCTTGTAACGACGCCAATGGTAATTTACAAGCTATTCTGGATACGCTTGGTGATTGTACCGAATTCACACAACCAGATGATTGCGCAACTGCAACGGCAGCAGTGGGCGTTACACAGTCTGCCTTTTCAAATGCGACAGCTGAAAATTACACCCAACTATGCAATGCATACAAAGCAGCTCTAGAGAATCTTATTGTGCAATGTGGCAATGATGGTGGGACCCAATCTGAAATAGAGGCCTTGGGTGATTGCTTTAATAGCAACCAGCCAAATGCCGAGGTTGAAGGGACTTGGAAATTAACAGCTTGGATGGGAGAAAATCCCATCGATTTGAATAATGACGCGCAGGAAAGCACTAACTTTTTAGATGAAATTGATTGTTATACCGATGAGACGTTGGTGTTTAATGCCGGTGGTACAGGTGTGTCCATGAGTACGTCTTATGCCAATTTTGATGTGCAACTTGAGACAGATTCAACCAATACCTATGACTATACCGTAGATTGTATTGCTGAAGTTGAAAACACCGATTTTACTTGGACACAATCTGGAAACAGCTTAACATTGATCATTGCCGAGCAATCTTATAATTACACAATTGACGGAAACAGCCTTTCCACTCTTGTGCCAAATGGATTTACGGTAAGCAATGCCGATGCTACAATCACAGTGACTGAAGATCTAACTTTTGTGTTTACAAAGCAATAGCACTAGTTTTTAAGAACAAATAAAAAAAAGCGACGGGATTTAGAATCTGTCGCTTTTTTTGGTGTTTCGCACCGTGATTTAATCTGAAATAGATGACTATTTTCCAATACTCCCAGATCCTGTAACTTTAGTGTCTTCGGTCTTAGGATTGCCACGAAATTCAATATCTCCAGAACCTGTGACGCGTGCTATGAGCTTGTTAGTGGAGAAAACAGCTGCATCACCAGAGCCCGTTACCGAAACATTGACGTCTTGCGACCTGATGTCAAACCCGTGAAAATTTCCAGAGCCTGTCACATTCGCTTCCAGTTTTTCTGTTGTGCCTGTAAAGGTCAAATCTCCAGAACCGCTAATCCTAGCCTTTGCAGAAGTGGTCTTGATTTCCAAAACAACATCTCCAGACCCTGAAATGGAAGCGCTTAAATTATTGGTATCAATAACATCGGTATTCCATAAATCTCCAGACCCTGATAAAGACACTTCAGTGATTTCCTTAAACGGAATCGTGATCTTAATGCCTTTATTCGTGCTGGTGTTTAAGTTTACGTTGTTTTCGGTTGTGATGCTCAGTGTTCCGTTTTGTACTTCAGTAATGATATATTCCAAAAGATTTTCTTCTCCTTCAATTTTAATGTCTCCTTCAGTGCCTTCAACCAAGATATAATCAAAAGATCCTGCGCAGTGAATAGCGTCATAATCTGATGTGGTTCTGGTAATGGTTTTCAAGTTGCCGTTACCTTTAATGGCGTTGTTGCCCCATTTTCCTTGTGCGCAGCTAAAGGTGGCTAAGCTTGCCAATGCTAAAATAAGTGATTTCATAATGTTGGTTTTAGTTGATTGTTATAGGTCAGTCACGATTGACCCCGTTTGTACTTTTTTATATGTGTCAGCCGCGACTGACCTTTACGGCGTGGCCGATCCCTCAATTTTTCTTGAAGGTCACACTTCCGTAGTCGCTCTTAATTCTAATTCGGTTACTGCTATTGGCGTTTCGGTAGTAGCCTTGGTAGTATTTATCTGTCGATTCAACCCGCTTTTTTGTGAACTGAAATTCCTCTGCATTCCGCAGTGAGGCATATTCCAAATCAATATCGAAACTAAAATCGTATGCCTCGTCGTAGCCAATGGTAATGCCATTATAATCTGATTCGATGTCTATGTTGCCCGCGTTGGCAGTCATGTTATCAATTTTTATGGAACCGTAATCTGCTCTAAGACTTACATTTTTATAGATGTTGCCCAGTCTTACGGTCAAATAATCACCATTGCCATTCACATTATTGGCATTATTGATGTTTACAGATCCATAATCACAATTGTAGTCCACGTTCTCGGCAATCTCCACTTCAGACTTCGTATAATCTGCAGTGATTGCTAAATTCTTGGTTTTTGCAACGGTATAACTGCTGTAATCTGCATTGATTTTTCCGCTTTTTATGTATTCAAAATAACAACTGTTGGAGTAGTCGAAACTGATGTTATTGTTATCGGCCATCAATTCTTTGGTTGTTATCTTTCCGTAGTCACAATTGAGGTTTGCACGACCTTCCAAACGGTCTAGGGAGATGCTTCCGTAGTCGTTGTTGAGGTCCACATTATTGCTAATGGGAAGTTTGATGATGTAATTGATTTCCATGTTCACGTTATTGTCACGTCCCCAGTTCCACCAAGAATTGGATTTACTTTTGCTGAAAAGCGTTTTTGCTGAAACGTAAGCACTTGATGCGGTAAATTCAACGTCGATGTCGCGTAATTTCTGTCGCACCTTATCTTCATCATTGCCATTGGTTTTAATATGTACTTCTATGGCAATCAGAGTGCCTTCGTAAGTGGTCACGTTAATGTTTCCGTAGCTGTTATCCACTTTTAAGGTGGCGTTTGCTAAAACTGAAAATTCTTTCTTTATGATTTTTTCTTCGGAATGTTTACCGTTCCAATCCCGTTCGTGGTTTGCGAACAGAAACATGGGTGCTAAAAAAAGCACTAAAATAAATTGGTATGAGATAATTGTTTTCATCTGTTTTCTATAAAATATTAGGTGTTTCGGTACTCATGTTCTTGGCATCTTCAATATGTGCCATCACATTTTGAAGCAGCTCAATGCGATTTTGAAAATTACTGATCATGGCATAGACAACACGTTTATCATTGCCACTTTCTTTTAGGTCCATTTTAAGTTTGTTGTAATCGGTTTCCAAAAGTGAAATTTGTTTCAGGGCATCGTTTATGAGTGCTTCAGTTTCTGGTGTGCGTTTTGAATTTAAATTGTTAAGTTCCTGTGAAATAGCCGCATTGAAAAAGTCTTGGGTTTCAGATAATTCTGGAGAAACACTTGCAAGTCCGTCAATTGCGGGTTCTTTATCCAGCGTTGTAAAAATTGCAAGCCCTATCAAAAGTGAAGCGGCAATTGCCAATAAAGGCTTCCAGAAATTAAATGTACTCGAACTTGGTAAAACCTGAACTTTTGAAACTTCGTTCAGCTTATCCAAAAACCGTTGCTGATGGCCTTCGTTGGGAGATTCTACGTCAAACCCTCCTTCCAGTCTTTTAAATAAATCCTTTATATTATCTTTTTTCATCATCTTTTTTTAAATTCCAAATTCCAATCAAAATATTCGCAATCCGCGCCGTACGGGTCAGTCGCGACTGACCCGTACGGAATTTCAAAAATCTGCCATTTCCTCCAATTTTTGCCTTAATTTTTCTTTTGCCCTTGATATCATGGTTCTACAATTCGCATTTGAAATATCCATGATCTCACAAATTTCCTCATAATCAAAACCTTCAATAAGGTGCAGGCTTAGACTCATTTGATAATTAGCCTTCAGTGATTTCATGGTTGCTAAAACTTGCTGCGCCTTCAGATTGGAAAAATCATGATCTTCACAAAAACCTTGGGAATCATCTTCTATTTTGTAGATGACCTCATCCAAAGGCACATCACGGTATTTGCTGTTCTTTTTATAATGATAGATGCTATTATTGATGACAATTCGTTTTAACCAAGCTCCAAATGTCGATAATTCCTTAAGACTCTCTAACTTTGTAAAGGCCGATAGAAAGGAATCCTGCATAATGTCTTCAGCCTCAAACCGATCCTTTACAATGCGAAATGCTGTATTGAACATCGCTCTGTAATACCGATTGTAGACCTCCAGCTGTGCTTGCTGGTCGCCATTTTTACAATGCAGTATAAGCTGCGAAATATCTTGATGGGTTAGTGTCAAAAAACAATTGCTTTACTATTAAGATGTGAAATCGCTAAACTTGTTACACTTATCAATAAAAAACTTTTTAGGCATTAAATGTGAATGGCATAACTATTGGAAACCTATAAAGGTAAATAATTGCTTTTATGTGTTATTTCACTGGATAACTGGGTTTTAGCAATTTTTGAAATTAATTATAACTAAAGATATCTGTTTATTGATGACAGATTGACTAAAAATATACTATGGCGAAATCTAATTTTTTAAGTCTTGACAATTTGTCATTTCAGGAATTTGATGAAAATTCTGAATTGATCCCGTTAATGACACCCGAAGATGAAGAAGAAATAAACAAAGAACTCCTTCCAGACTCATTGCCCATATTGCCTTTGCGTAATACTGTGCTGTTTCCTGGAGTGGTTATCCCAATTACTGCTGGTCGTGATAAATCCATCAAACTCATCAACGATGCCAATAACGGTATAAAAACCATTGGTGTGGTGTCGCAAAAGGATGAGACTATTGAAGACCCTGAAGCGAAAGACATCTTTAAGACGGGAACGGTTGCCCGCATTTTGAAAGTACTCAAAATGCCAGATGGCAATACAACCGTCATTATTCAAGGTAAAAAACGCTTTGAAATCGAAGAAGTCATTTCAGAAACACCATATATAACCGCTAAGGTCAAGGATGTGCCTGAAGCAAAACCTGCTTTGGAAAACGAAGAGTTTTCTGCAATAATTGAATCTATTAAGGATTTGGCACTTCAAATCATAAAGGATAGCCCTAATATTCCTTCGGAAGCTTCCTTTGCGATAAAAAATATTGAGAGCAATTCCTTCTTGGTCAATTTTGTGTCTTCCAACATGAATCTTAGCGTAGACGAAAAACAGAAACTGCTGGAGATAAACGACTTAAAGGAACGTGCTTTGGCAACCTTGAAGTTTATGAATACCGAATTTAAGAAACTGGAACTTAAAAACGATATTCAATCCAAGGTGCAAAGTGATATGAACCAGCAACAACGCGAATATTTTCTACACCAGCAAATGAAAACCATCCAAGAGGAATTGGGTGGGGGTGTGTCTTCGGGTGAGGAGATCGAAGACATGCGTGTTCGCGCCAAAAAGAAAAAATGGGACGAGAAAGTATCAAAACATTTTGATAAGGAACTTTCCAAAATGCAACGTATGAATCCGCAGGTGGCGGAATATTCCATACAGCGCAATTATTTGGATTTGTTTTTGGATTTACCATGGGACGAGTTCAGTAAAGATAAGTTTGATCTCAAACGTGCCATGCGCATTCTGGACCGCGACCATTACGGTTTAGACGATGTGAAAAAACGCATCATTGAATATTTGGCGGTCTTGAAATTGAGAAATGATATGAAATCGCCAATTCTTTGCCTTTACGGCCCTCCAGGTGTTGGTAAAACCTCTTTGGGGAAATCCGTTGCTGAAGCATTGGGCAGAGAATACGTGCGCATGTCTTTAGGTGGTTTGCGCGATGAGGCAGAAATTCGCGGACACCGGAAAACTTACATTGGCGCTATGCCAGGGCGAATCATTCAAAACCTCAAAAAGGCTGGGACTTCCAATCCCGTTTTCGTGTTGGACGAGATCGATAAGTTGTCCAATTCCAATCAGGGCGATCCTTCTTCCGCGTTGCTGGAGGTTTTGGATCCCGAGCAGAATAGCGAATTCCATGATAATTTCTTGGAAATGGGTTTCGACTTGTCAAAAGTCATGTTCATCGCAACTGCAAATACACTCAATAATATCCAGCCAGCATTGATGGACCGTATGGAGATCATCAACGTAACGGGTTACACCATTGAAGAAAAAGTGGAGATTGCGAAACGCCATTTGCTTCCGAAGCAATTGAAAGAACACGGGCTCACAGAGAAACATTTGAAAATTGCCAAACCACAGCTTGAGAAAATCGCGGAAGGCTACACTCGTGAGTCTGGGGTGCGAGGTTTAGAAAAGCAAATCGCCAAAATGGTAAGACATGCTGCAAAAAATATTGCAATGGAGGAGACTTATAATCTAAAAGTCACTAATCAAGACGTGCTTGACGTGTTGGGCTCTCCAAAATTGATGCGCGATAAATATGAAAATAATGCCGTTGCTGGTGTAGTCACTGGTTTGGCTTGGACACAGGTTGGTGGGGATATTTTGTTTATCGAATCCATTTTATCTAAAGGAAAGGGTGAAATGAGCATTACAGGTAACCTTGGAAAGGTCATGAAGGAATCGGCGACGATTGCCATGGAATACATTAAGTCAAATGCTGAAGAATTTGGTATTGATCCAGATGTGTTCTCAAAATATAACGTGCACATTCACGTGCCAGAAGGCGCCACACCAAAAGATGGGCCAAGTGCAGGTGTGACCATGCTTACTTCATTGGTGTCTTTATTTACCCAGCGCAAAGTCAAGCAACACCTTGCCATGACTGGCGAGATTACCTTGAGAGGTAAAGTGCTTCCTGTTGGCGGCATCAAAGAGAAAATACTCGCAGCCAAGCGCGCAAGAATCAAGATAATTTTGTTGTGTGAGGCCAATAGACGTGACATTGAGGAAATCAAGCCCGAATACTTGAAAGGGCTCGAATTTCACTATGTGACAGAAATGAGCGAGGTTTTGGAACTTGCGCTTACCAAAGAAAAGGTAGATAAGGCGAAGAACCTATAATTCTCAAATACACAGTAAAATATGTAATTATAACTGTTTCGGGCTATTTGGTCTGAAAGTTGACAAAAAGAGGTTTTAATCGACCTCTTTTTTGTGCTCTAAAAATAAATTGGGCATGCCACCGTTTTAAGATAGATTTAGTTACTTTGCACACTTTATGCTAAAGAAAATTACCACAATTTGTTGTCTCGCTTTTACAGGCATTTGCGCTGCGCAATTGGGTGGTGAATCGACATATCAGTTCTTGAATTTAATTGCTTCGCCAAGACAAGCGGCTTTGGGGGGTAAGGTAATCACCAACTTTGATTATGATGTGACCGGGGGATTATTCAATCCTGCGACCATCAATCCTGAAATGGACAATCAATTGGCACTCAATTACTCGAGTTATTTAGGCGGAATAAGTTACGGTTCTGCAGCTTATGCCTACACTTGGGATAGGCACTTGCAAACCTTCCATTTTGGGATGACTTACATCAACTACGGAAGTTTTGATGGGTATGACCTCAATGGCGTTTCCACAGGCACCTTTACGGGTAATGAAGCGGCTTTATCTGTTGGCTATGCCTATCAAATTCCGTTTACCGATTTTTATTTGGGTGCCAATCTGAAAATGATCACCTCCAAATTGGAGCAGTACAATTCCATTGGTATTGCTGCAGACTTTGGAGCCATTTATATTAATGAGCGCTTGGATTTTCATGCCGCCATAACGGTGCGTAATTTGGGTACGCAAATCCTAACCTATGCAGACTTGAATGAAAAATTGCCTTTAGAAGTAAATCTAGGGCTGTCACAAACGCTTGAAAACATGCCTTTACGATGGCATTTGACCTTTGAGAATTTGCAGCAATGGCCAATTGGGTTTTCGAATCCGTCGCGAGCCACAACCGATCTTGATGGCAACCAAACCCAAGAGAAAGTTGGTTTTTTTAATGAGGTTTTACGTCATACCATAATAGGAGCAGAGCTTTTTCCAGAACGCGGCTTCAACATTAGAATGGCCTATAATTTTAGAAGAGCAGAAGAATTGCGTATTTTAGAACAGCGCAATTTTTCGGGATTGTCATTCGGTTTGGGCATAAAGCTCAATAAAATGCGTTTTAGTTATACGCATGCCAGATATTCTGGAGCATCGAATGCTAATTTTTTTGGGATTCAAATTGATTTGCGAAAATAATTTATGACGTACGGGTCGGTCGCGACCGACCCGTACGGATTCGCAATACATTGCAAGGATTCGAATTTGAGGCAAAATTAATTCGAATTATAAATTTGAAAAATATTTAAAAATTCCCTTCCGATAGTTCGGGATTATGGGAATTAAAATAATTAAAAATTCCTTCTCCTTTGGAGAGGGCGAGCGAGAAGCATGAAAAAGATAATAACCATTGCCATTGACGGATTCTCATCCACAGGCAAAAGCACCGTAGCGAAACGTTTGGCAAAGGCTCTGGGCTATGTTTACGTAGATACTGGAGCCATGTATCGTGCGGTTACCTTTTATGCGATGCAAAACGATTTAATTTCTGACGATGCCTTTGATAAAGAAGGCCTTATTGCGCATCTAGATAAGGTAAAAGTCAACTTTAAATTCAATGAGAACCTTGGTTTTGCTGAGGTGTATCTCAATGGAACCAACGTAGAGCAGGAGGTAAGAAACATGGAGGTTTCACAATTTGTAAGTCAGGTGGCCACAGTTTCTGAGGTTAGGCAACGTTTGGTAAAACAACAGCAAGCCTTCGGAAAGGATAAAGGGGTCGTTATGGATGGTCGGGATATTGGCACAGTGGTTTTCCCTGATGCAGAGTTGAAATTGTTCATGACCGCTTCCGCAGAAAAGAGAGCGCAAAGACGTTACGATGAGTTATTGGAGCGCGGTGATAAAGTGAGTTATGAAGCCGTTTTGGAAAACGTACAATCCCGGGATTTAGTAGATTCTACCCGCAAAGATTCGCCGTTGGTAAAGGCAGAAGACGCTATTCGTGTGGATAATTCCAACATGACTTTGGATGAGCAGTTTGAATTCATCTTAAAGCTTTCCGAAGAAAAAATCTCAGCATAAAAGATGGCACTAGGAATATTCAAAAGTGTATGGAGGAATCTATCTTTCAGTTTTAAAATCCATTGAATCAAAAAAGCGACCCAAGAGTCGCTTTTTTTAATTTGAAATGATCCTTTAATCTTTATTAGGAATTACCAGTTCCTGATCTGGATGAATCATGTCTGGGTTTTTTAGAACATCTGTATTTGCTTTGAAAATCTTTTGGTATTTTGAAGCATCACCGTAATAATGCTTGGCGATTTTACCTAAAGTCTCTCCCTTTTTAACGGTATGTCTGTGGTAAACAGAGGTATCGGCAACTTTGATGTCGGCCATGATATCACTAGGGTTTTCACCACCTACCGATTTGATTTCATCCCAAAGTAAGTCTTTTTCATATTGTGTGGGAGCGGTGCCGTGCATTTTTAGAACGCCGTTTTCCACTTTAACATCGCCATGTTGAATGTTAAGCTGTTCTCCTAAATCAAGAACGCTTTGATATTTTGATTTTACCATAAAGTTAGTTTTTAATGAAATTAATAGTCTCGTAAATATATCAAATTTAAATGCGAAAGGGTTTCGGTGTTTTCTAAATTTTAACATTTATCAGTCCTGTTTGTCAACAAGTTAAATGAAGACTTCTAAATTTGTGAAAATGATTATTTAATTGTATTTTTGCACTCCTTTTAGCGGAGTCAGAAAGATGAAGGGAATCAAACAAAACAATGATAACACTTCTGTGTGTTATTCGCTTAAAGCTTTCTAAACATAACAGAATACAAATTTTAATTCAGCAAATGTCTGAAAAAGAAACAAACCAAGCTGAGGTAGAGACTTCTACTGAAGCAACAACTGTAGAAACTACAGAAACGCAAACTGAAAAGACTCACAAACAGTCTGAAGCTCAAGCAAACCCAGAGAAATTTTTAGAGGATTTCAATTGGCACAACTACGAAGAGGGAATTGACCCAGTAGATGACAAGCAATTGGAGGAATTTGAAAAATTAGTATCTGAAAATTTTGTGGATACCTTAGATGATGAAGTCGTAGAAGGTACCGTGATCCATCTTTCAGATCGTGATGCCATCATTGACATCAACGCTAAATCTGAAGGTGTCATCTCTCTTAATGAGTTTAGATACAATCCAGATCTTAAGGTTGGTGATAAAGTTGAGGTATTGATTGATGTACGTGAAGATTCAACGGGTCAATTGATTCTCTCACACCGTAAAGCACGTGTAATCAAAGCATGGGAACGTGTTAACAATGCACATGACAATGGTGAAATCGTAAACGGTTTTGTGAAATGCAGAACTAAAGGCGGTATGATCGTTGACGTATTTGGTATTGAGGCATTCTTGCCAGGATCTCAAATTGATGTGAAGCCTATCCGTGATTACGATCAGTACGTGAACAAAACAATGGAATTCAAGGTGGTTAAAATCAATCATGAGTTCAAAAACATTGTGGTGTCTCACAAAGCGCTTATCGAAGCCGATATCGAAGAGCAGAAAAAAGAAATCATCAGTCAACTTGAAAAAGGTCAAGTTCTTGAAGGTACAGTTAAAAACATCACTTCTTATGGTGTGTTTATTGATCTTGGAGGCGTTGATGGCTTGGTGCATATCACAGATTTATCGTGGTCACGTATCAATCATCCAAACGAGATTGTTGATCTAGATCAGAAATTGAATGTCGTTATTTTAGACTTTGATGAAGATAAATCTAGAATCCAATTAGGCTTGAAACAATTGAGCAAGCACCCATGGGAAGCCTTAGGTGATACTGTGAAAATTGGCGATAGAGTGAAAGGTAAAGTTGTTGTAATCGCAGATTACGGTGCTTTTGTAGAAGTAGAAGAAGGTGTTGAAGGACTGGTTCACGTAAGTGAAATGTCTTGGTCAACCCATTTACGCTCTGCGAATGATTTCGTAAAAGTTGGTGACGAGATTGAAGCCGAAATATTGACCTTAGATAGAGAAGATCGTAAAATGTCCCTTGGTATCAAGCAATTGTCGCAAGATCCATGGACGGATATTACGTCTAAATATCCTGTAGGTTCAAAACATACTGGTATTGTACGTAACTTTACAAACTTTGGTGTTTTTGTGGAATTGGAAGAAGGTATCGACGGATTGATTTACATCTCCGATCTATCTTGGACTAAGAAAATCAAGCATCCAAGTGAATTCTGTAACGTAGGTGATAACTTAGATGTTGTAGTTCTTGAACTTGATGTTTCAGGACGTAAATTATCTTTGGGTCACAAACAAACTGAAGAGAATCCTTGGGATAAGTATGAAGCAGAGTTCGCTTTAGGAACCCTTCATACTGCTGAGATTGGAGAAATCGTTGACAAAGGCGCAACCATAGACTTTAACGAAGACATCGTGGCATTTGTACCACAACGTCATTTGGAAAAAGAAGATGGTAACAAGCTTAAGAAAGGCGAATCTGCAGAGTTTAAGATCATTGAGTTCAATAAAGAATTCAAACGTGTGGTCGCTTCTCATACAGCAATATTCAAGGAAGAGGAAATAGCAAATGTAAAAGCAGCTGTTAAGAAACAAGAAACGCAAGCAGCAGAAGCAAAACCTACTTTAGGAGATGCCAACGACGCTTTACAAGCGCTTAAAGATAAAATGGACGGAAAAAAATAAGTGCTGCGCAAGTAGTAACATTTAAACTGAATATTTTTTAATACTGAAAAGAGTCCATCATTTAATTGATGGGCTCTTTTTTTTTGGTCTACAGTCTAAAGTCTGCAGTCTACAGTCTGCAGTCAACAGTACATTCACATTCACAGCAACAGTCGAAATCTCCGATCTAGAGCTCACTGCGAGCCTGCCTTGGCGGTAGGGATGCAGGAGGTTGCGATCTTATGAAACTATAAAGACTGGTGTATAAGATTGCTTCTGCTGAAAGCTTTCGGCCATGCCAATGACAGCGTGTAGAACATCCCACACATCTTCTCTTCGAATCTCTGGGAGTCTCTGCGAAACCCAGTGTAACAACTCCACAACACTGGAGCACATAACTCCGCAGCAAACATCTTCATAACCCCACAAAAAAACCATTGCAAAGCCTAAAATTTTACCTTAACTTTGAACATCACACCCGTTCGAAACCCTTATGAGTCAAAAAGTGTTACTTAATGCTAAAGAATTGAACATCATTCTTCATCGATTGGCTTGTCAACTCATTGAGAACCACAATGATTTTTCTGAAACTGTTTTAATTGGATTACAGCCGCGAGGTACCTTTCTTGCAGATCGTTTGGCAAAACTCCTCCAAACCAATTACAAGATCAAGAATCTCAAACTGGGCTATCTCGATATTACTTTTTTTCGGGATGATTTCCGTAGAGGTGAAAAAATACTCGAAGCCAATAGCACTGTAATTGATTTTGTTGTAGAAAACAAAAACATTGTTTTTATTGATGATGTGTTATTTACAGGGCGTAGCATTCGAGCAGCCTTAACTGCCATACAATCCTTTGGTAGACCTAATGAAATAGAATTGTTGACTTTGATTGATAGACGTTTCAGCAGGCACTTGCCTATTCAGCCAAATTACAGAGGGCGCCAAGTGGATGCCATCAATGAAGAAAAAGTAAAGGTCAATTGGGTGGAGAATGAAGGCGAAGATGTGGTTTATTTGATAAATAGTTAATAAAGTACAAAGTACAGAGAATAGAGAATAAAGACTGAAGACCGACTGCTAACTGAAGACTAAAAAAAATGAGCGAATTAAGTGTCAATCACTTATTGGGGATTAAATATCTTAAAAAGCAAGATATCCAATTGATCTTTGAAACGGCCGATCATTTCAAGGAGGTTATCAATAGACCAATCAAAAAAGTGCCTTCGCTAAGAGACATAACCATCGCAAACCTGTTTTTTGAAAATTCCACACGCACCAAGCTTTCTTTTGAGTTGGCCGAAAAACGCTTATCCGCAGATGTCATCAATTTTTCCGCCTCGCAGTCATCCACAAAAAAAGGCGAGACTTTAATAGATACCGTAAACAATATACTCTCCATGAAAGTGGACATGGTAGTCATGCGCCACCCCAATCCTGGAGCGAGTGTCTTCCTGTCGCAACACGTCAATTCAAGCATTATCAATGCAGGAGACGGCGCACACGAGCACCCAACCCAGGCCTTACTGGATAGTTATTCCATTAGAGAGCGGTTAGGGGAGGTCAAGGGAAAAAAAGTGGTCATTGTTGGAGATATCTTGCACAGTAGGGTAGCACTCTCCAATATTTATGCGCTTCAATTACAAGGCGCTCAAATCATGGTTTGCGGTCCCAAAACCTTGTTGCCTAAATATATTGATACTTTGGGCGTACAAGTGGAGACCAATTTGAGAAAAGCGCTGAACTGGTGTGATGTGGCCAATATGTTGCGCGTTCAAAACGAGCGTATGGATATGAGCTACTTTCCATCAACAAGAGAATATACACAACAATATGGTGTTGATAAACAGTTACTAAACTCATTAGACAAGCCCATAACCATCATGCATCCTGGCCCTATTAATAGAGGGGTGGAAATAACAAGCGATGTGGCAGACTCCGATCAAGCTATTATTTTGGATCAAGTCCAGAATGGCGTTGCGGTAAGAATGGCAGTGATTTATTTGTTGGCAGCCAAAATAAAACATTAACATTATGATCATTGATAAAGACGGGAATACGACCCTAATCACTCAGGAAAAAGCGTCTATTGTAGAGCTTGTGAAAAAAATCGACGTGCTTTATGAGCGCTTCAAAAATGACAATATCATTGTAAATCTAATGTCATTAGATAAGGTAACTTTACAGGATGTTGTGGAGTTTTTGCAACTTTCAAATAAACATAGACGCGCAAAGCATTCCTTTGTTATCGTGTCCAACAGTTTCAACTTGGGCGAAACGCCAGACGAGATCATTGTAGTGCCTACAACCAAGGAAGCCTTTGATGTCATAGAAATGGAAGAAATGGAGCGCGACTTGGGCTTTTAATTTGTGTCTCTATCCATGTCTTTGTGTTTTGTCGCCTCTAAATGTCATTCAATAAATTGATATGAAATTAACCATACTGGGATGTCATAGTGCTACCCCACGCATTAATAGCAATACCACTTCACAAGTACTGGAAATTAAAAATCATACGTTTTTGATAGATTGTGGCGAAGGTACACAGGTGGAGCTGAGACGAAACAAAATCAAGTTCGGCAAGATCATGCACATCTTCATTTCGCATCTTCATGGCGATCATGTTTTTGGAATGGCAGGATTGATTTCCACCCTTAATTTGCTCACAAGAGAGAAGGATTTGCATATATATGCGCCTAAAGGCTTGAAAGAAGTCATAACGCTTCAAATGAAATTGGCCGCTTCCTGGACCAGTTATCAATTGGTTTTTCATGAATTGAGTTCCAATACTTCAGAATTGATTTTTGAAGATGATCAAGTGGAAGTGCATACCATTCCGCTAGACCATCGTGTCTATACCAACGGGTTTTTGTTTAAGGAAAAACCTGGCGAGCGTAAATTGGATATCAACGCCGTGAAGAAAGCAGATATTGAAGTGGCCTACTACCAAAAGATCAAACAAGGTTTTGATGTGGTAAATAAGAAAGGACAACTTATTGCAAATAATGCATTGAGTAAAGCACCAAATCCGCCCAAAAGTTACGCATTTTGCAGTGATACGGCCTATAGTGAGCGCATAGTGCCAATTGTTGAAAATGTAGATATGCTTTACCACGAGTCTACCTTTTTGGAAAAGAACAGCGATTTGGCCACAAAGACGAAGCACTCTACAGCCAAGCAGGCTGCGCAGATAGCTCTAAAGGCAAAAGCAGGCCTTTTGATTTTAGGACACTATTCTACCCGCTATGGCGATTTCAAAGTGTTTCAGGAAGAAGCGCAAGGCATTTTCAAAAATGTGGAACTGGCAGAGGATGGCAAGCAGTTTGAAGTATAAGGGTTTTAGCTTAATCGATTTCAAATATAGGTAGCATTCGGCATGGCTTTAAATGCGATGAAAATGTAACTTAAGCGCTCAGGTTCAATCGTCTAATTGGTTTTGCATTTATTCTTGAACTCTTTCAGATCAAGAATCCATTTGATAGCTTCATCCAAGCTTTTACAGCGTTTCAAGCTTTTTTCTGAAAAGTGCTTTTCCAACGAAGCATTGAGATGGTTGAAGTTGGTATAAGAAACCACAGCACTTGCCACAAGAAAATCATAGTCATCACTAACCTCCTTCCATAATTGAAGATCAAAGGAATAGGAATTTATACGATTGGCGATGTAACCAATTTTAAAACCTCTCTTTATTTCTTCAGAAAAGTGGCTAATAATATCACTTGCAATAGCATAATCCACATGAACTCCTTCATTGAATTCTGAAATCGTGAAATGTTTTGTAAGATAGAACGTGCCAAAGGGAAATTGAACTTTTTTATAGGGTATGAGCTTGGAATATTTGCTATCTTCAAATGTCATTGACGCTAATTTTCACTAAATTTATAAGAATTTAATCAACTGAAAAAGCAAATCAGAACGAAAAACAAAACAAATCTGCAATGAAATCAGACTTAGGTAATTACAGAAAATCTTATGAGAAAGAACAACTTCTCGAAAAAAACGTAGGCTACAACCCTTTTGATCTTTTTAAAAAATGGTTTGAAGAGGTTGAAACTAATTTTGATGTTGGAGAAGTCAACGCCATGACCTTATCAACTATTGGCTTGGATGGTTTCCCAAAAAGTAGAGTGGTTTTGCTCAAGGAATTTTCTGCGGAAGGTTTTACCTTTTACACCAACTATGAGAGCGAAAAGGGCAGAGGCATCATGATCAACTCAAATGTATGTTTGTCCTTTTTCTGGGAAACTGCGCAGAGGCAAGTGATCATTAAGGGAAGAGCAGATAAAATTGAAGAAAGCCAGAGTGACGCCTATTTCCAATCGCGACCAAGAGGAAGCCAATTGGGCGCGTTGGTATCGCATCAAAGTAAGGTTATTGAAAGCCGAAAACTATTAGAGGATCGTTTACACAATCTAGAAAATGAATATGAAGACAAGGTGATTGAACGACCCGACTTTTGGGGAGGCATTATTGTGAAGCCTGTGGAAATAGAATTTTGGCAAGGAAGGCCTAATAGATTGCACGATAGGCTGCGCTATAAGCTAGATTCGGAATATAATTGGAAACGTGAACGACTCTCGCCTTGATATTAACAAATCATCGACAAACGACACTATTTTTCTGTCTAAAAACCTTATTTAATTAATAATCCATGCATTTGATCGATGTTTTACCTAAAAAACCGATGAATTGCATGTAGTTAGTCGAATTTAACATTTCATTAACAGTTATTCAATTATAAGCAGATTATTTTAGGGGTACCCAAATAGAATAACCTACTTATGAAACCTACTAAATTTTTGCCAGTCATGGCCTTGGTCGCTATTTTATCGTTTTCATGTTCTACTGAAACCGTCTCTAATGAAATTATAGATGATCTTGAACTTCAAAGCCCACCTTCAGCAAAGGAAATTGAGATTGAAATCTTAGAATTGATCAACCAACATCGCATTGCCCTTGGCCTTAATGCGTTAAACAGTAATGCCACAATCAAATCAGTAGCGCATTCCCATACCGATTATATGGTGGAGGTTAACAATATGTCTCATGATTATTTTTACCAACGTCGAAACAGTTTGATTGTCAACGTAGCTGCTCAGGAAGTTTCTGAGAATGTAGCCTACGCCTATAGTTCAGCGCATTCGGTTGTGCAGGCTTGGCTAAGAAGCGAGGGGCATAAAGCAAACATTGAGGGCGATTTTACAGATTTTGATGTTTCCGCTGAGCAAAATACTCAGGGAAAATGGTACTTCACAAACATCTTTATCAAGAAGTAAGGCTTAAATCCATTAAAAACTAGAGGTCTAGAATGCTATCCCTAATAAACTTAAGTCAGAAAATTTTCAAAATATTAACTTTAGCTTTCAAATAATACTATAGATATCAACTAAATTCGTATAGCTTTAAATAACAGCTCGCTGTTTTCTTCACTCAAGGCTTCACGATTTTATGAAAAAATCAAAAAAAGTTGGGACAATTGTCGTCAACTGCTATTTGCGGTAACGATATAAGCTCATCTGTACTGTACGTCTCGGCCTTGGCTATCGCTTTTGCTGGACAATACGCATGGATTACCCTATTGATTGTCTCCTTTGTGTTATTTCTATTCAGGAAGATTTATGGAGAAGTGGTTGGTGTGTTACCCTCAAATGGCGGAGCTTACAACGTACTTTTAAATACCACAAGTAAATCAACGGCCTCCTTTGCCGCCACTTCAACAATGCTCTCTCAACATGGCCACAGCTGTGATTTATGGTAATGAGGCCATACATTACCGTGTTGAAGGAGGGTGAGCATTTACGGGAGGATTTGGTAAAGGAAATTGAATTTTTAGATAAAGAGTATCCCAAAATAAAAATAGATTTTGTTAAGCTCGACGGCGAGTTTTCTCCAGAATTTATTGAGGAACTCTCAAAAAAATGGAACATTCCCGTCAATTTTATGTTTATTGGTGCACCTGGAGTCGATTGCCCTTACCGTATTGAAGAGTTGGGTGGCGTGCGATTGATTATATAATACAGGCACTTTCAAAACAAAAAATCCACAGTGTTGTTGATTTGCAACCATTGTGGATTTCTATTTAGAGCGCAATTCAAAGCCTAATTCAATGTGTAAGCGCTGAGTATATTCTTAAGTTGCAGTTTGAGATCCTCTCCAGTATCGAAGACCATTTGTTGATCACTAGGGAAGGGTACTGCTCTATTTCTTGTCAATTCACGTTCTTGAAGGCTCAAGGCGCGCTCATCGCCTCTTACCCAGGCATAAAAATTCTCAAAAATGAATGTGCTGTTGAGTTTAAAGCTATCCACAGGTTTGTTTGAACCCAATTTGCTAAATACAACATCAGCAATGACCTCTACAGATTTATATTGACTTACTTCAAAATAGCGCGCTTTCGCATTGATTATTTTATCAATTTTCATCTTATTGCCAAGACTGTCCAACAGGATCGATCCGTTGCGGTCTTTTTTGTATTCCCAGCCATCAATGATGTTTTTTTCATTCAACTTCTGCTTTTCATGTACGCGTTCTGGAGAGAGGGAAATGGCTTTAAGCCTCATAACAACGTCGTAATCATAGCTAAGGTTTTGGTCTATATATCCATGATAGGTGGTCCAAAACGCATCGAGGCCATAAGTGTCAAAATTCAATACATCTGTTTCCAATTGCTTCGGAATGATTTGTTTGGTTTGATTTTCTATGTAAACCATAACAAAATCAGTTCCTTTGAGATGTGCTTCTTGTAGTAATGCTCTTGTATCTTTAAAATTTGGATTTATGGCTTCCACATAACTGAATTGATCGTATGCTTCGCGAGCATCGTATTTGTTATCAGAGCTAAGTTGCGATTTACCAAGAGCCAATAGGTATTCGGAAGTTTTGTAACGATAGTCAACAATTTCTGAAGCATAGTCTTTGAATTCCAATTTGAAATCTTTCCCATTTATCTTGAGCGGAAGCACGCGTTTAATAGCTAACTGTCTGTCATCTAAATCCAAGTACATCTCATAAATTGTTTTAAAGTACTCTGGATTGCTGTCCTTTTTAAGGGTGTTGATGCGTTGAAGATCTTCTTGCATTGCCTTGTAATACGCATCTTCCAGCAGGACTATGAAATCCTGTTTACGTGGCTTGTCTTTATTGCGGTCTAGTTTTTCAAGCGCTTCTTGGATGGCTTGATCATAATTGCCATGACTTATGGCTTTACCAATTTGTTTTCTTCCGCTACAAGATGTAAGTACCAAAAGAAGTGCTGCAGTGAGTAGTAATTGCTTCATAATCGTGGAATTTAAGTGTTTATTATTCCAGAAATCCAAAAATGATGCCAAATCAAAACACGCAGTGCTTTAGCCTTCGGAAAAGCCTTCCGTTAAATACACGACATGCGGAAACAAAAAAACTTGAAACCAATAACATGCTATTGGTTTCAAGTTTCAATTCGAATCAATATGTTTCTTATTTTTTCTTTTTAGGATTAAAAATCGGTAATAATTGGGTGGAAACTTCTCCAAAGCCTATGCGAGTGCCGTCTTTTTCACAATACCCGCGCATGATAACAGTATCGTTGTCATTGATAAACTTTCGCTCAGTGCCATCACTCATTTTAATTGGCTTTTCGCCTCTCCAGGTCAATTCTAACATAGAGCCATACGTATCTGGCGTCGCTCCAGATATAGTGCCACTGCCCATCATATCCCCCGAGTTTACAGGACAGCCATTAATTGTGTGATGCGCCAATTGTTGGGACATGTTCCAGTACATGTATTTAAAATTGGTTTTACTTAAAATGGATTCTTTGGCACCTTTGGGTTTTAGGGACACTTCTAAGTTGATATCGTAGCTTTTCTTCCCTTTAAATTGTAGATACGGTAATTGTGGTTTTATGGGTTTAGGGCCATCAATTTTAAAGGGTTCAAGTGCATCCAAGGTCACAATCCATGGCGATATGGACGATGCAAAACTTTTAGCCAAAAAGGGTCCTAAGGGCACATATTCCCATTTTTGGATATCTCGGGCAGACCAATCGTTGAATAACACCAATCCAAAAATATATTCTTCAGCTTCGTTTACAGGAATGGACTCGCCCAAATCGTTGGCATCGGTCGTTATAAAAGCCATTTCCAACTCAAAATCCACCAATTTGGAAGGTCCAAATACCGGTGTATCACTATCGGCTGGCATGGTTTGACCTTGAGGCCTGTGCACAGGAATTCCCGATGGAATTATAGAAGAACTCCTGCCGTGATATCCCACTGGGATGTGAAGCCAATTGGGCATCAAGGCATTCTCTGGATCTCTAAACATCGTGCCCACATTTTTAGCGTGCTCAATACTCGAGTAGAAATCGGTATAATCGCCAATTTGCACTGGTAATTGCATTTCTATTTCATCCAACCGGAAACATACGATCTCCTTGTGTTTGAGATTGTTTTTAAGCTTAGTGTTATTGCTGTCAAAAATTTCGGCAATTCGATTTCTTACTAAACGCCATGTCTTTCTGCCATCGGCAATAAAATCGTTCAAGGTATCCTGTAAAAAGATATCGTCTGTCAAGGGGATGCCTTCAAAATAACCTAATTGATGCAATGCGCCTAGGTCTATGGCAGTGTCGCCAATTCTGGTGCCAATGGTAATGATATCGTCACGGGTTAAGAAAACGCCGAATGGGATATTCTGTATAGGAAAATCAGAATTCTTGCTCACGTGCAACCAGGAACTTCGGTCTGGATTGTTAGCTGATAATGGCATATTTTTTGTTTTTTGATTGTTGTGTTGATCTATTCAAACCTACATAATTTTTTTAATCTTAGAGCATATTTTATCTTAAAAAGCAGGTATGAATTTACTGTTAATAGACTACTCATAAAAGATGGGTTAAATATATTGTTTTGAAATTATATCTATGATCAATTTCTTACTTTTGCTAAAATTTAACACAATCGAAGATTCCATAGATTTTAATAGGAATTTTTAAAAGTTTTCGAACAAATTAAATCCAAGAAATATGCAACGTGATCACCAAATTTTTGAACTTATAGAAGCTGAAAAGGAGCGTCAACTCAAAGGTCTTGAACTGATAGCTTCAGAAAACTTTGTAAGTGACCAGGTCATGGAGGCTGCAGGCTCGGTCTTAACCAATAAATACGCCGAGGGCTACCCTGGAAAACGCTATTACGGAGGCTGTGAAATAGTTGATGAGGTAGAGCAAATTGCAATTGATCGTGCAAAAACCTTATTTGGTGCCGTGTATGCCAATGTGCAACCCCATTCGGGAAGTCAGGCAAACACAGCGGTCTTTTCTGCTTGTTTAAACCCTGGAGATAAGATCTTAGGTTTTGATCTATCCCATGGCGGTCACTTGACCCACGGATCTCCCGTTAATTTTTCAGGGAAATTATATACCCCTTCATTCTATGGTGTTACAGAGGAGACTGGGGTGCTTGATTATGATAAAATTGAGGAAATCGCAATTAAGGAGCGACCAAAAATGATCATTGCAGGTGCATCGGCATATTCAAGGGATATGGATTTTAAGCGTTTTCGCGAGATTGCCGATAAGGTCGACGCGCTTTTATTGGCCGATATTTCCCATCCCTCGGGATTGATAGCAAAAGGCATCTTAAACGATCCTATTCCGCATTGCCACGTAGTAACCACAACAACGCATAAAACGTTACGTGGCCCAAGAGGAGGATTGATATTGATGGGAGCGGATTTTGATAATCCTTTCGGTTTGAAACTGAAAAACGGATCGCTTAAAAAAATGTCATCCTTATTTGATTCAGCAGTGTTTCCAGGAAATCAAGGTGGTCCATTGGAGCACATCATCGCGGCAAAAGCGATTGCTTTTGGTGAGGCATTGACCGATGAGTTTATGCGTTATATGTTGCAAGTTAAGGCAAACGCCAGTGCAATGGCCAAAGCCTTTGTGGATAAAAATTATGATATCATTTCCAAGGGAACCGATAATCACATGATGCTTATCGATCTTAGAAATAAAGACGTTACTGGTAAGCAAGCCGAAGAGGCTTTAGGAAAGGCAGACATTACTGTTAATAAAAACATGGTGCCTTTTGATGATAAGAGTCCGTTTGTGACTTCTGGGATTCGCATAGGGACGGCTGCAGTTACCACTAGAGGTCTAAAAGAATCGGACATGGCTGCCATTGTCGACTTCATTGACGAGGTTATCAGCAATAATCAAGATGAGGACAAATTGAAAGCCATTAGTGAAAAAGTGAATGCCATGATGAGAGACAAGCCTTTGTTTGCCTAATGGTTGAAAGGGACTAATGCTTAAAAGCCCGTTGGTAAATTTACCAACGGGCTTTTGATCTTTATAGTATTCCTGCTTTAGAATTGAACTATTACCACATAAAAAAAGCTTCTCAATTGAGAAGCTCTATCTTGTGAATATAACTCTCTTAGTTAAGGGTTGCGACGTGTTTTGTTAAATTGGATACCAAATTAGCAGCTTTGTTATCATGTATAACATTTTTCTTAGCTAATTTATCAATCATGGAAACGACTTCTGGCAAATATTCCTTTGCTTCATTGCCGCTCTCCATTTCTCTCAACTTTTTGATAGCACTACGTGTTGTTTTGTGCTGATATCTATTAGTCAATCGCTTTGATTCGTTACTTCTAATTCTCTTTAATGCTGACTTGTGATTTGCCATTGTATTACCTTCTTATTTAAAAAATTGTAGCCCGTAGGGGAGTCGAACCCCTCTTACCAGGATGAAAACCTGGCGTCCTAGCCGATAGACGAACGGGCCATTTTAATTTATTCCATTCTGAAATTTAGATTTTGATGATCTTTGTTTCAGTTTTAAAATGAACTTGCAATTACCTCATTGCGGATGCAAAAATACAACTATTTTTAAATGATGCAATATTTATTTAAAATTTTTTAAAAAAAATTAATAAGCCTTAGCAAAAAGCACCCTTTGTTTCGATGGTTTCCCGCTAAACACGCAGGTTCCAAGCTCTTCTTTGGCGTCCATTGGGATGCATCTTATGGTCGCTTTTGTGGCGTCTTTTATCTTTTGTTCTGTTTCTGCCGTGCCATCCCAATGCGCTGAAATAAAACCTGTTTTTTTATCGAGTACCTTCTTAAATTCTTCAAAATCATCCACTTTAGTCATGTGGGAATCTCTAAAATTTAAAGCTTTTGTGAACAATTCCTCCTGGATGGTGGTCAAAAGTGTTTCAACAGTGCGCTCTAAGTCATCAAACCCAATGATTTGTTTTGTCAAATTATCACGTCGCGCCAGCTCAGCTGTGTTGTTTTCCAGATCCTTTGGGCCAATCGCAACTCTTAAGGGGACACCCTGCAATTCATGCTGGGCGAATTTGGCACCAGGACGGTGAGTGGTTCTCCCGTCAAATTTGCAGCTGATGCCTTTAAGCTTTAAGCCTTTGATTATGCCATTCGCTTTCTCGGTAATAAGCTCCAATTGCTCCTCATTTTTATAGATGGGCACAATTACCACTTGGGAAGGGGCGAGGTTTGGAGGAAGCACTAAGCCTTTGTCGTCGCTGTGTGTCATGATCAATGCGCCCATCAAACGAGTTGAAACCCCCCAAGAGGTCGCCCAGACATACTCCAATTGGCCTTCCTTATTCGTGAATTTCACATCAAAGGCTTTGGCGAAATTCTGGCCTAAGAAATGTGATGTTCCGGCTTGTAAGGCTTTTCCGTCCTGCATTAAGGCCTCGATACAATAGGTTTCAATGGCACCAGCAAAACGTTCACTTTCGGTCTTTATACCCTTAATAACTGGAATCGCCATAAAATTTTCGGCAAATTCAGCATAGATATCATTCATGAGTTCAGCTTCAGCAATGGCTTCTTGTTTTGTGGCATGGGCCGTGTGGCCTTCTTGCCATAAAAATTCCGTCGTTCTTAGAAACAGTCGTGTTCTCATTTCCCAGCGCACCACATTTGCCCATTGGTTCACTAAGATAGGTAAATCACGATAACTCTGGATCCAACCTTTGTAGGTGCTCCATATAATAGCTTCACTGGTAGGTCTTACAATTAATTCCTCCTCCAGCTTGGCTTCCGGGTCTACTCTAAGTTTTCCTGGATTGTCAGGGTCGTTCTGTAGCCTATAATGCGTCACAATGGCACATTCTTTAGCGAAACCTTCAGCGTTTTTTTCTTCAGCCTCAAACAAGCTTTTTGGGACGAAAAGAGGAAAATACGCATTCTGATGGCCAGTTTCCTTGAACATGCGATCCAGTTCTGCTTGCATCTTTTCCCAAATGGCGTATCCATAAGGTTTGATGACCATGCAGCCTCTAACAGCAGAGTTCTCCGCCATATCGGCTTTAACCACCAGTTCATTGTACCACTTGGAGTAATCATCTGCTCTACTTGTAAGGTTTTTGCTCATTTTTAGTGTTTTGGCACAAAAGTTGCGACTATGTTAAATAAAGAAATAGTTCAGCAAAACTAACTATTTTTGTATTGTTCAACACTATAAATAAAAAGATATGCTACTCACAAAATACATAAAGAATAAATTTTCATTTTTTATTACATTTGGCTTTGCGTTCGCTTTATTTTCTTGCGGTTCGTTTCAGTATGTAGGTTATGATAATGATGGGATTTACTCTGACGAAGAAGTGAATTATGAAGAAGCACCCGTAAAAACCACTACGGAAGTAGCCAATAATTCTTATTACAGAAATTATTTTGCTGAAAAGGCCAACCAATTTGCAGATGTGCCCGATGCGGAACCTGCGGTATTTACCGATATTGAGACTTATTCAAGTGATTACGATCAACCTTACGAGGATGAGGCCCAAGTAGGTTATGCGGGTTGGGGTGCCGCGAATGAAAATGTTACTATCAATTACTACGATACCGGTTGGAATAACTTTGGAATGGGCGGTTTTGGAATGGGCGGTTTTGGAATGGGCGGTTTTGGATGGGGCGGCTTTGGCTGGGACCCATTTTGGGGTGGTAATAGATGGGGATTCAATAATTGGGGCTGGGGTTTCAATAATTGGGGCTGGAATCAAGGTTGGGGTTGGAACCAAGGTTTCGGAAATTTTGGTTTCAATGGTGGTTTTCACGGAATTTATAACAACGGGTGGAACAATCATAGGGGAAATTATGCCTATAATGCCGGTCGTAGAGGTTCGCGAAGCAATTCTAATATTACCAGAGACTATGCTTCCAGTACTAGAAGATCCTCGTCTGATGTGTCAAGAAATGCAACAATCAATAGAAGATCTGATAATTCCTCAAGATCTCGTGCAACGTATGATGCAACCAGAAGAACTAGATCAACAATATCAAGTCCGTCTAGAAGAAGTTCGGGGAATGATGTAAGGACCAGAAGAAGCTCTCAGAATGAAGTAAGGTCTAGACGAAGCAATAATTCTAGAGCAAGATCTTCAGCGCCAAGCAGAAGCAGTACGCCCTCGGTCAACCGTTCATCCAGGAGCAGTTCGTCTAGCGCAAGGTCGGGCGGTTCTTCATCTAGATCGTCAGGAGGCTCTTCAAGATCTTCTGGTGGAGGGTCTTCACGCCGCGGAGGTAGATAATCAATTGTCCTAAAATCTTTTAAAAATACATAAATGAAAAAGTTAAGTTTACTGATCATAGGTGTCTTATCTATGTCTCATAGTTACGCTCAGGAAATTTCAGATGCTGTTCGATTTTCAAATGATGAGGTACAAGGCACAGCTCGATTTAGAGCCTTGAGTGGTGCTTTCGGTGCTCTGGGAGGTGATATGTCTGCGGTAAGTATCAATCCGGCAGGATCGGCCATATTTGCTAGGAGCCATGCCTCATTTTCACTCTCTAGTTTGACCGTCAATAATGATGTGAATTATTTTAACGGATTTAATTCATCATCAGAGTCCAAATTTGACCTCAATCAAGCGGGTGCAGCTTTTGTCTTTGCCAATAATGATCCAAATTCAAAATGGAAAAAATTCACTTTGAGTTTTGCGTATGACAAGACCGCGAATTATGAAGATCAATGGTACGCCTCGGGAACAAATACAAGGTCTATTGATCGCTACTTTTTGGATTATGCTCAAGGTTTGCCTTTGAATGAAATCTCAGCATTTTCAGATGAAACAATTTCAGAGGGGTATTCGGGAATTGGATCTGCCTATGGCTTTGGAAACCAACAGGCGTTTTTGGGTTATGAATCCTATATTTTAGAACCCGCTGCAGATACCGATGAAAATACGGTGTATTCTTCTAATATTGGTGCGGGAACTTTCAACCAATCTTATGATTATGCTGCCACAGGCTACAATGGAAAATTCACATTCAATATAGCCACACAATATGGCGAGACGCTCTACTTAGGGCTTAACTTAAATTCGCATTTTATCAATTATGAGCGTTTTACCAATTTCACTGAATTCAACAACAATGCAGGATCGCTCGTTACCGATGTTGATTTTGAAAATAGCTTAGCAACGAGAGGCAATGGCTTTTCATTTCAATTGGGTGCAATTCTAAAAGTGACCAATGAGTTGCGAGCAGGCTTTACCTATCAATCCCCAACTTGGTACACTATTACTGAAGAAACAACCCAGTATATTTCAACGGTAAGAAATGGTCAAAATGGCTTTGAAACAGTAATGGTAGACCCTAACGTTGTCAATGTGTTTCCAGATTATAATTTAAAAACCCCAGGAAAAATAACAGGTAGTTTGGCTTATGTATTTGGTGATAAAGGCTTGTTAAGTTTTGATTATTCTCGTAAGGATTTTTCGAATACTCAATTCAGGCCCACTTCAGATCCGTTCTTCGCTTCGCAAAACAACTTGATGAATAACGCGCTTCAAGCATCCAATACTTATAGATTAGGTGGAGAATATCGTTACAAAAGAGTGAGCTTTAGAGGTGGTTATCGTTTTGAGGATAGTCCTTATAAGAACGATAGTTTCTATGGTAATCTAAATGGATACTCTGCAGGGTTAGGTTACAAATTTGGAAGCGCTAGTCTGGATTTTACATATGATTATGCTGAAAGAACAATTAATAACAGATTGTTCGAAGTTGGTCTTACCGATGCGGCAATCTTAGATACCAACAATTCCAATTTTACGCTCTCATTAGGTTTTAGCCTCTAGGGATGCGCTATAATTCACTATTGAAAAATGCCGAAATAACACTCGGCATTTTTTAGTTTAGCTTTTATTATTAAACCAATATGATAAAACGATAACTGTTTGAACAGCTGCTTTAGGTTTGATAACTAATAGGTTATATGTTCAAAAATATTGAGTTTAAGTTATGTATATTAAGTTTTTTTGTATCTTTCCTCTGATTACAAGTATATAGTTCCCCACACAATTTCTTTTTGGTTTGTTGTTTTTATGAATTCCCAATGGAAATCACTGTAAAAGTGTTTCTGTCTTAGCGCTGTGTTAAGAACACGAAAACTGCTCAACATGCCTTAATTTTTTTAAATAGCTGTGGCATGATAAAAACTGCAAAATTGTATGGTAACGACATTACCTTATCGCATACCGAAACCGCTCTACCAGAAGGCTTAAATGACAAATTTAGACTCAAACGAAGTATTGAGGTCGCTGCAACCAGATCTGAAAACAAACCTATAATCATAGAGTTTGAGGATGATGATTTGCTAGCGATCCATTTTACTGATAATACCGAATGGATTGGACATCCAGAGGATATTCAAGAGCTTTATGGCAAAAGTGTTTTGGAGAACCGATCAGGAAAACAAGAGGATTATTTATTTGAGACTCAAATCACCGCCGATAACCAAACAAGAGGATTCGTAAGCAGGGCTGTGGTAAAGCTTTTTAGCGTTTTTTCAACGAAAGCGGTCGCAAAGGTGTCTATGACCCAATTGGGAAAGTCGTATGACCAGAAGGTGCAGCCACATCCTGGTCTCTACCAATTAAATGCTGATTTTAAATTAGAACCCTTCAAAAAAACCGCCAAAACACATTATCTTTTATTTCTTCATGGGACCTTGTCCACAACCATCGATGCCTTTTCGGGATTAAAAAGTACGGGTGTTTGGCAAGAAATGCAATTGCTTTATGGATCAAATATAATAGCACTTGAACATTATACCTTGTCTCAAAGTCCATTGCAAAATGCGCTGGATTTCTTGCTGGCTTGTCCAGATGATTGCACTTTGGACATCTTAAGTCATTCACGAGGTGGCTTGGTTGCCGATATTTTGGCGAAATGTGACCATCGTAATTTTGATACGCAAGTTGGCTTTAGCGAAAATGAATTGAGTATCGTTTATAAAGAAGATAAGGTCTCCCATAAATTGATGCTCAGTATTAATGAATTGGTTATTAGTAAGCGCATAAAAATCGTCAAGATTGTTAGAGTGGCCGCACCAGCTAGTGGTACAACGATCTTATCGCGAAGAGTGGATCATTTCTTCAATTTATTGCTCAACGCCATATCCTTGGCATTTGGGATTAGAAACCCAATGTACGAGTACGTGAAATCGTTTTTATTGGAGCTCATCAACCAGAAAGAAGATCCAGAGGTTTTACCAGGGCTAAACAGTATGATGCCAGAAAGTGTTTTCCAAAACATGATGAACGCAGCAGATACTGCTGTGGTAAGCGATCTCTTTGCCATTACTGGCGATGCCGATGCCTCGGGAATCAACCTTGATTCCTTGAAGGTTATTCTGGCCAATCTATTCTATCAAGCAGCCAATGATTTGGTGGTCGATACACGTCGCATGCTTCATGGCGTGCAGCGTCGAGACGGTATCTACGCCTTTCCGTCTAAGGGAAGTGAAACCAACCATTTCAAGTATTTCTCAAATTCCAATACCCAAAATGCCATTTTGGAAGCCCTACTGGCTTCAGAAAATAAACCAGCACTGAGTTACACTAAAATGGTGCATTCTGCTGCCGATAGAGGGGTGGTGCTCGATTTATTTTCTATGGATGGATTTTCACTAAAACCAAAAAATATAACTAGGGACGTGGTCATCATTGTTCCAGGGATTATGGGTTCTACCTTGGCGACCAATAACGAAGATCGCTGGGTTAGCTTCTCCAATCTCAACAAAGGCACCATAGCCAGCGACCTGAATATTAGCGCCACAAATGTGGAAGCTTCTGGCATTATCAAAAAATATTATGCCAAAATGGGCGCGCATTTTGAAGCTAATCATGATGTCATTACTTTGGAATTTGATTGGCGAAAATCGGTCAAATCTGCTGCAGTGGCGCTAAAGGAACTTTTGGATTCCCTTTCTCAATTAAGTATTGGTGTCAATATCGTGGCGCATTCCATGGGAGGTTTGGTGGTTAGACAGTGCATGATGAGCCACAAGCCAACTTGGGAGCTGTTTTCCAAAAACAAAAACAACAAATTCATCATGTTGGGCACGCCTTGGTTGGGTTCTTATTTGATTATGGAGGTGCTTACAGGCCATAGCAAAAGGGTAAAACAATTAGCAGCAATCGATTTTAAAAACTCTAAAAAGGATCTGTTGAAAATATTTTGGAAATATCCTGGAGTCTTTGAGTTGATGCCAATAGAAATGCACAGCAAAAGAGCGTTTTGGGAAACTCAATTTTGGGATGAGCTAAATGAAAAAGCCAAATTGGAGGTCATGCCTCCCGCAGAAAAAAACACACGCGCCCTTAAGGATTTTGAGGATTTTAGAACTGAAGTCATAAGCTTTTTGGACCATTTGGATAAAGAGGACAATGACGGTTTTTTCAAGAATATTTTTTACATCTGCGGAAAAGCAAATGAAACCGTATTCGATTACACTTTTAAAAGTCGCTTTTTATCCAAAAATGAAAAATTGGTTTACAAGGCTACCTCTTATGGTGATGGCAGTGTGACCTGGCAATCTGGAATACCTAAACAATTGAAGGGCAGTAAAAATCTGTATTACGCCAATACATCGCATGGTGATCTCGCCAATGAAACCTATATTTTTGAAGGAATTGCCGATATTATTACCTCTGGTAGTACCCTTAAGCTAAGTGCAAATTCTCCTGCATCACGAAGTGGTGAGATCATTAGCGAGGTTCACGAATATGCCGAGCCACTTGGCAATAAAACCGCGGTGCTGGATGCCATCTTTAATGTAGAACAACCCACCGAGCCAGTAGCAGAGTTGATCACTGTCACGGTTGTGAATGGTGACCTCAAAGTGGCTTCTTATCCTGTTTTGGTTGGTCATTTCTATATGGATATGATTTTAAGTGCCGAAAAAGCCTTGGATGGCTATCTCAACAACCGCTTATCCCAACGCTTGGATATAGGGTATTATCCTGGTAGGGTGGGAGAGAGTGAAGTTTTCTTCAATTTAAAAACGCAGCCAAAAGGTGCGATCGTTTGTGGTATGGGGGACAGTGATAAACTCACTACTTTTTTGGTCGCTAAAACGGTAAAAATGGCCACCTTAAAATATGCAATGTTCATGCGTGATAATTATACCTTACCTGAAGCGAAGCGATATGCCAATGGCATTTCGGTTATTTTGATTGGCATAGGTTATGGTAAATTGCCAATAGAGGATTCCATCAAAGGTATTTTATTGGGTGTTTCCGCAGCGAATACCTATATTAAAGAAAAGGGTGAGGGTCTTAAACTTATTAAGGACATTGAAGTCATCAATTATTATGAATCTATTGCAAGCCAGGCTTACTTCAGCCTAAATAGAATCAAGGATAATGATAATCGCATCTTGATAAATTTGAAAAAGGGTATTTTAAGACGTACCGGAGCCAAGAAAAAACAACTATTTGGTGATAGTCAGTATAATTGGTGGTACAACCTTCACATCAACAGCATTGTTAAACAAGCTGAAACTACTACAGAGCCCAATAAAGTGGTGGGATTTAATTACTATGCAACCAATGGTACGGCAAGGGTGGAGCAGGAGATGATAGGAATAGGTCTGGACCGCATAAATTTGCTTTTAGAAGATAAAGCGTATCAATTCATTTGGAATAAACGATTGTCAAAAACCTTATTCGAGATGTTGATCCCTAATGATTTCAAGGACATTTTTAGAAATCAAACCAACATGATCATCAAGATGGATAGGCAAAGTGCCCAACTTCCTTGGGAATTATTGCACGACCCAGAAACTGATGAAACACCAGCGTCGGTAAGTTCTAGTTTTATTAGGCAGCTGGTGGCAGAGAGTCCAGACGATTTCGACAAAGTAGCGCTCAGCAATAATAATGCTTTTGTGGTGGGAGATCCTCTGTATGAAAACGAAAATCTACCACAATTGCCAGCTGCTAAAGCCGAAGCGGAATGGTTAAATGGCCAATTAACCAGATTTGGCTTTACGAGCAATGTTTTGCTTAACAGTACTGCCACCACAATTATGATGGAGCTGTTCAATAAAGATTATAAGATCATGCATTTTTCTGGTCATGGGTTATATGCTCCAGAAAAAGGCGAAGTAGGTATCGCCATAGGCAATGGGATATGTATCGATCCTGCCATGATCAAGCAATTGGGCTATGTGCCAGAATTTGTGTTTATTAATTGCTGCTATTCTGGCGCTGTGAATGCCGCAGATGATAATTATAGTAAGCAACGCTATAAACTGGCGGCAAATGTGGGCACACAGTTGATTGAAATGGGCGTGAAAGCCATAGTTATTTCTGGTTGGGCAGTTGACGATGCCGCTGCCAAAACATTCGCTGAAGCGTTTTATAATAAAATGTTTGAAGGTTACAATTTTGGGATGGCGGTACAAAAAGCGAGAATGGCTTGTTACCAACTTCATAAGAGCACCAATACTTGGGGTGCTTACCAATGTTATGGCAATCAGTTTTATCAGTTTGACAGTAGAATGAAAACCAAAAAAGAGGATCTGGAATACGTGATTTCCTCCCAGGTCTATACAGATTTAGACAATCTACTCATTGCCATAAGAGATCAAAAATACAATACGGTGGCGACCTTAACCAAGCTGGAATTTTACCTTGAAAAGGTGCAGAATGCCAATTTATTGGATGCCTCTGTGCTTGAAAAGGAAGCCATGATCTATAACGAGTTGGGTTATTCTGAAATCGCATACCAAAAATTCAAGGATTTATTTCAATACACGAGCGGAAATTTCTCTATCGAAGCCCTAGAGCAATACTGCATCATCAAAACCAATCGTATTCAAAAAGAAACGCTTTTGGAAGATCTCCACGAAATTGAATTTTTGACCTTGATTGGAAAAAATCCGAGCCGACTCAATATCGTTGGTAATGCCTATAAAATAGCGTCCAAACTCTTAGACACCAATAAGGAACGCATTGAGTATCTAAAAAAAGCGTTTACCTTTTATGAAGATTCCTATAAAGCTTCGAGTGATCCTTATAGCGGTGAGGCGCTGGATGCCATGTCCAATTTGATTTTCATTGGTCATATCCTAGAACTTTTGGGCGACGATAAATTGTTGGATAGAATCAATAAAAGTAATGCCTTCGAGAGTATCGTGGATGTCAAAACCTACTTGCAGGATTTTCATCAGGAATTGGAGAGTTTTGACAAAACCGATTTAGATGTTTCGGTGCTTATTGGGATGGCTGAAGCCAATTACGGTTTGATGTTATTGGACAGCAAGTTTAAGCCGAGTATTGAAATAGAGATTATTGACCGCTTTAAACATGTATTCCGTTTGCTGTACAGTCCGCGGTATATCAAATATGAAATCATTCAAATTGAATTTTTACTTTTTTATATTAAAGATGAAGTGATTAAAAAACAATTGGAAGCCATAAAGTTGGAAGTACAACAATTGCTGAATTAGAGTGGAGTTTGAGGCAGGAAGCGCGAAGCACAGAGAAATAGCTGTTAAATTTTAATTTTGAAAATCCTAAATCCCAAATCCCTCAAACCTTATCAGTTGATTGGGATAACAAAATATACAGATTATGTCAAAATCCAGAAAACTAAAAACACCAGGCGTATATGTAGAGGAAATAAGTTCGCTGTCTCATCAGGTAGTTCAATTGCCTACAGCGATTACAGGATTTGTGGGGTATAGCCTAACAAATTCTTATCAGGGTAAGTCGTTTCAAAATAAAGCCGTGAAGATTCACTCCTTAAGTGATTATGAAAGGCATTTTGGAGGTACTGCAAATATACAATATCGGTTAAAACCTGTTTCGGTTCCTCAAAATCAAAGCGATGCTTATGATGTTTTTATTCAGGGTAAAGCTTATGTTATAGAGCCAGAGGAAAATCGTTTTTGCTTGTATGAATCGGTAAAGTGGTTTTTTCAAAATGGTGGCGATGACTGCTATATTATTTCCGTGGGGACTTATGGGGGAGTTAAAGATTTCCGTGGGGACTTATGGGGGAGTTAAAGTAATCCCAGATTTTTCAATTGCTCAATTTTTGAAAGGTCTTGGCGTGGTGGAGACAATCTCAGAAATTACATTAATTGCAATTCCTGATGCCGTCTTTTTGGAGTCATCAGATTGTTTTCAGCTTCAGGAAGCCATGGTGGCGCAATGTGAAAAATTACAAAATCGTTTTGCCATCTTAGATGTGTATTCTGGTAATGAGTCCATTGCAAGCTCAGCAAATCCTATAAAAAATTTTAGAACACAGTTAAATGCAAGGGCATTAAACTATGCTGCAGCTTATTATCCCTGGTTGCATACCGGTTTAAAAAGCCATACTGATGTTGATTTCACGAATTTAAATGAACGGTCAAAAGTGTTGTTGCGTCAAATCTGTGAACAATTCATCTCTAAAAATTTTAATGCTTCGGAAGCAAAAGCCATAAAACCCTATTTGGACTGTATAGCAAAACCGATGCAGTCAATCCCAACAATTAGCGTACAGCAACTGCTAACTTCAGAAGAAGCTCACAAAAAGCTGAATCAAATCATTCCCGATTACAAACAGATCATGCTTGCCTTATTGAAGCAGGAAAACCTCATGCCTCCATCGGCAGCAATGGCAGGAGTCTATACGGTTATGGATAAGACCCGTGGCGTCTGGAAGGCTCCTGCGAATGTAGGTGTAGTAGGAGTTGTCGCTGCTTCTGTGCGCATTGATTCCCAGCAGAATCAGGCTCTTAATGTCGATGTTTCAGGAAAATCAATTAACGCCATTCGAGAATTTCCCAATCGGGGTATTCGGGTTTGGGGAGCACGCACATTAGACACAAACCTTTTAGAAACGCGTTACATCAATACAAGCCGTACGCTAATTTCAATAAAACAATCGGTAAAATGTGCTCTAAAACCATTTGCCTTTGAACCTAATGACCAAAATACCTGGCAGCGAATCAATGGGATGGTCGAAAATTACTTGAATACATTTTGGCGAGAAGGTGCCTTGGCAGGTTTAAAAGTGGAGCAGGCTTATTTTGTCACTATTGGCTTAAATCGAACCATGTCCCAACAAGACATAAATGCCGGCCTATTGAAATTGGAACTTGGCGTCTCCTTCACACGACCTGCGGAATTTAGCGTAATTCGAATTGTACAGAAGATGGGTGCAAATTAATATAAGTGCCATCCAATTTTTAAAAACATTATAATTACAACTTATTGTCCAAAATACTAAATATTGAATCCTACCTCCAATAAAAAGTCCCCTTTGGGAATTTAGGAGACAACACACAAAAAATAATCTTATGAACTTCAAACGCACCACAATCATCCCCTTAGACGATGCTGAATTGGCAAAGCAGTTATTTGATGCCTACTTAAATAAGGAATTTATGATTCTCATGATTATTTTGGGCGATACAGACAGTATTAGAAAAGCCTTGCCTAAAGCAGATAATTTGGCTACCAAATCTTACTATGGCATGGAGCGGTGGGTGCTTTGGATCAGGAATCACGATGTTTTAGAATCCACATTAAGGCCACTCTTGGAAACTAATGAGCAGGATGAAACGCTTGTTTATGAAGACGTTAAATGTTTTAGCACTTCGCCAATTTTAGACGCTGCCACAGGTGTCATCCTCAAAAATGCAGAATTGAACTACCTCAGTTTACAGCGCTCCTTTTTTAAGGCGCAATCCCATGATACGGGACTCATTAACGATGTAAACAACAGTCTATGACAAATTTAAAAGCAATATTAGTTTGTGTGCTTCTCTTGTTTTCGCTAGCAAAGGTTCAAGCTCAAATTATTCAGGTTACCGAAATTGATCGTGGATCTTCACGCTCTATTTCGCTTGCAGAGGCGCAGATCATTGATATTAATGCCAGCTTGGAAATCAATTTGTCCAAAACCGAACTTCTAAAAATGATTGCCGAGCAATATCCACAATACACACAACAAACTGCGCTGGAGTCCAAAATCAATGCAATAAGCGACGCTTTGCTCAACCAAGAGGCCATTTTGAATAGTTTAATCCTGGGTGTTGAAAATGTTGAAAGCCAACAACAATTTTTCGATTTAATGGAGCTGTTCTTAATGACGATTGGGGAGAATGAGATGCTGAGCCAGCGTTATGAAATCTTAAGCGAAGCATACTTCAATCTTGAAAATCACGAAACACTCAACATGGAGGCCTATATTTTTTCACGATTCAATGCTGATGCTTTAGAGCTGAAGGAACAATTGAAACTTATGGAAGCCACCAAATACAATGTGAGCTTGGTCGCATTTAAGAAGGATAAGTTGGGAGGCGATCGTGTGCACGTTCAAAACTTTGATACCTATACTGAAAGGGATTATGTTACCATTGAACGCTGGGTAACCAGTTTGAGCGATTCCCAAGAGGAACAAATTGCTGGATTGGCCGAAAAAGCAAAGACAAATGAAGCAAAGACATTGCGCATTTTTGAAAGTTTAAAAACCAAACTAATAACCTATTTGCCAAATTTGGATTGTGTGCAAGCTCAAAAGGAAAACCTAATGACCTTATTGAACAATCCAGAAACCTATGGCGACCTAACTGCTGATATCACATTACAGGCCAACGAATTGTTCTCCCGATTGAATGCATTGAGCTCAATGGTGACAGCCTTCAAATCAGACATAGGCTCGTGGACCATTACCACGCCTTTTGAATTAAAGACCAACCTTGAAAATTTCTCAAAAAACTCAAAACACCTTACAGAGGATTTTGAGCTATTAGAGTCTTTGTCAAAAGCCATTGAGCGCTTAAGGCCTAAGTTTGATCAACTATTTCAGGGATTTGAGCCCTGTGTTCTTGAGTTCGAGGCTTACTTCAAAGTAGTCCAAGAGACCCTTACCTTATTGAAGCTGCAGCAATCCAACTATATCGTAAACAAAACTATAGGCGATGAGGTTCACAGATTCAGTATTGATAATTTACCGAGTAAAGGATTTATCAATCTAAAAGGCACAGGCAGTCGAACTAATGGTGATGAGCTCGTTTTGGAAGTAGTGTTGCGAGTGCCCTCAACCCTAGAGGGGGCACCAGAACAACAGTTTTTGTTAGAGCAGCGCAGTTTTTATATGCAACTTATAGGAGCACGATCTGAGGTGGCAGTTGGTATGATCCTGGCAAATCCCATTGGGTCAACCAATCCTGCGATTGACCCAGCGCGAAGTTTTTTCTATGCACCTTCTGCTTCGATTTTGTTGAAATTTGGTTCTAAAAGCTCTTATTTTTATAATGAATTTGTAGATTTAGGTGTTGGTCTCAATTTCGCTGCATCCGATTTTGATACCGACGGCACCCCCGAATTCGGAACCGGGTTGGTAGTCACAGGTTTTAAAGACATCATCAGTTTCGGTATCAATTATAACGTGACCTTGGATGAGCCTTACTGGTTTTTTGGGATTAATTTACCTTTTAATCTGCCAGGATTGCCAATCAATTCCGTAAAGAATTAAAGAAGAATCCATACCAATTAAATCCTAACATTGGCAACATGTAATACCCTGCGCTGCAGTTTTAAATAGTACATAGTCGCAAAACTCAATACTCCAAATATTGAAAAGCCAATAAACAAAGGCAAAACAGAATCATTTACGAAACCACCGATAAAAGTCGCAATTGGCACTGCCATGACTGTAGATGCAAAACCATTGATGGCTGCACCAATACCTGCAATGTGGCCCAAGGGCTCCATCGCTAAGGATCGCAAGTTTCCAAAGAGAAAACCAACTGCAAAAAATTGGATCAGAAAGAACACAATCAACACCTGTATGCTCGGGTTGTTGCCCGAATAAAATAGCAGCACATAAACAATGGAATTTATTGCAAATGCAACGGTAGCGAGCAGCACGATGTGAAAGGCACCAAATCGCATGACCAGTCTGCTATTGGCAAAAGTGGCGAATCCCACGGCAAAAGCAGTACTTGCAAAAATATAGGGGAACAGTTCTCCCAAATGGTATTGCTCTTGAAAAATCTGTTGGGCGGTGCTCAAATACACCATAAAGGATCCTGTGATAAACCCAGAAATTATGGTAAAGGCCACTGCCTCCTTATATCTTATAAATTCTTTGGCACCTGTTATAAATATGGAGGGCTTAAAAGCGATGCGTCTCTCTTTTGGAAGGGTCTCTGGTTGTCGCTTAAAAAACCAAATTATAACAATTAGACCAATGATGAGGTTGACATTAAATATGGCCTGCCAATTAAATAGCTGCATCACAAACTGTCCGTAAGTAGGTGCAACAATTGGGATTAGGATAAAAAACATGGTAATGATAGACAGGATCTTGGCCATATAATCACCACTATACGTATCCCGCGTCATGGCAATGGATATGGTTCGCGGGGAAGAAAGCCCAATGCCTTGAAAAACCCTTGCGATGATCATGGTTTCAAAATTTTGAGTCGTGACACATACAATGCTTGCGATTACAAAAAGGCTAAATCCAAAATACACCATTGGTTTTCTGCCGAAACTATCAGATAAAGGGCCAAAAATTAATTGGCCAAAGCCCAAACCCAAAAAAATCATGGTGATCAAAAGTTGGTTGTCTTGAGGATCGGTGACATTCAGGCTGTCTCCTATCTCTGGCAAAGCGGGTAGCAAGGCGTCAATAGAAAGTGCTACAATAGACATTAGAGATGCCATGAGTACTACAAACTCTAACTTGAAGACAGGTGTTTTTTTCATATTGCAAAAGTACTTGAATTACAAAGTCGGTCCTTTAAAGGCGGTATTAATTTTATATTAAAAGGAGACTCACATCAAATCTTTCTGTAAAAAAGACTCGTTAATTTCTGAAAGGAGGCCTGGAAAAATTTTCCGTAATTTGAGAAGTTTAGGCGCCGATAAGAGATTGCTCAGATAAAACGGTCAGCCTCGTGCAATAGGATTCATAAAAGCTGTGCTTCAAGCTCAAAATTATCGGAATAATAAAAAAGACATACTCTTTTTCGATTAACTAGATTAATTTTTCAGCATACGTTGTTGATGGGTTCTATGCGCGCGCGTAGCGTTATCGAATTAGCGGGTCAACTATGATGATTTAAGTGAGCCTAACGTCTCGCATTTCGATTCCCATAATGTTGTTTTGGGCCTTGCGATTTTTTCATACCGTCTTTCATCATCTTGATCTGTTCAGTCAACATACCGCGTTTATCAAGCTTTTCGGCGTCTTTGAGGAGTTTTTTAGCTTCTATGGCTCTGCGTTTGCTAAATGCAATGCCGGCAAGGTTTAGTTTGGCCATGGCTTTGTCATGATCCATAGAGAGGCCAAGATCCAAAGCTTTTTTGAAATGCTTCTCGGCGTCATTCATATTGGTTTGTGAAACCATTACCCCGTGAAGAAAATAAAAATAACCTTCTTGCTTTTTGACCAATGCACCTGAAGGGCTTTTAATCTTATCCAACCAGCGTTTGGCGCCCTCAAAATCTTGTTTTCTTAATTTCAAGAAGGCCAATAAAATGAGTTCGTTTTTAAAATATAGAAAAATAAAGATCGTCGAGAGTAAAATGTACATGATACCATTGCCAATGTTGCTTTCTGTAAATTCATAGATGGCGTAAGCGATGATCAAACCGGCGATGACCAATTTTATATTTTTATTGAACATAAGTTTCTGTTTTATAAGTTGTTTTCGTATTCACTGTCGTTGGCAATTTCATTCCTTGCATGGATTTCATGGTTGATAGGCCCGAGGCAGATGAGGAGGTTTCCATACTTTTAATAAAGCCGTTTGATTTATAGGTTTCAACTGCGGAAGTCATTGTGCCTTCAAGATCCATGCTTACGCTTTCATCGTCGGTAATTAAATGTACTTTACTCTTCCCTGAAATTTTGTAAACACCATTGGTAAGGCCTTTGAGGGTCCAGGTGTTTTCTGAAGATAAATCGCCTGTATAGGCATTTTGCCATGAATCACCAACCTTAACCGAATTTGTGGGATAAATATAGGTAAGCTGTTCAAAACTTTGGGATAAGCTCTCATTTCCAAACTCGGTTTTCATGGCCTCTTTCATGAGTTCTTTGGTGAATTCATCCATATCGCCAGCAGCATCCACCATTCTTGATATCAATTTTTCTGTACCAGAAATGGATTTTATTTTACCATTACTAAATAAAACCATCTTAAGCGTGGTTTTGGTAAGGCCAGAAAATAGTTTGTCTTGCATTTCATCGTTAGATAAATCAGCCGTATTTACAGACATGATATTCCCTGCGAGATTAGAAGTGGAATTCATTTTGAAACGATCAAACTTGAAGTTCACATTAATGACGCTGTCATTGACACTAATCACATAGAAGCTAAAATCGCCCTCAATACTGTTCTTCACGATATGTGTGGTGTCTTCCATATCTTGGACAATATTTTGGTCTGCCTTTTGGAAGATTTTGAAACGATCACCTTGCTTTAAATTATAGGCCAAATTCATCTGGGCGTGACCAGATAACATGCCAAAAATAAAGACCACCAAATATTTGACAGCGAGGCTTTTCATATATATTTTATTATTTGCGAGTGCAAAGAACGTGATTTTTATGATTTCTACCTAAGCAATTCAAACATGAAATCATGATTTTAAAGCCATAAATTCGTGAAAATTTTAAAGGGATCGATCAAATTCAATAAATCTTGAACAATTTTAAATTTAGGTTTGGCAAAATCAAAAGTCTTTGTATATTTGCACCCAGTTTTGAGATAGCTCTCAACATATAAATTACGACTATAAGTTTTTAAAAAGATAAGACAATGCCAAAAAGAACGTTTCAACCGTCCAAACGAAAAAGAAGAAACAAACACGGTTTTAGAGAAAGAATGGCTTCTGTAAACGGAAGAAAAGTTTTAGCGCGTAGACGTGCTAAAGGTAGAAAGAAAGTGTCTGTATCTTCTGAAGTAAGACATAAAAAATAATGATTAACAATTGTTGATATTTAAGGGCGTTACTTCGGTGTAACGCCTTTTTTCGTATCTATTCATTAGTTATTTTTGAACTTTTAAAATTCATAAAATGCCAAAGAACAACAACCTTAAATCCATTTTAATTATTGGTTCTGGACCTATTATTATCGGTCAAGCCTGCGAATTTGATTATGCTGGTACTCAAGCCCTAAGATCACTTAGGGAAGATGGAATTGAAACCATTCTCATCAATTCCAACCCTGCCACCATCATGACAGATCCCACCATGGCAGACCATGTCTATCTCTTGCCATTGACCACAAAATCTTTAGTGAAAATACTAAAGGAGCACCCTCAAATCGATGCGGTTTTACCTACCATGGGTGGTCAAACTGCCTTAAATCTATGTATCGAAGCCGATGAAAAAGGCATTTGGGAAGACTTCAATGTCAAGATCATTGGTGTGGATATCGATGCCATCAATATTACAGAAGATCGCGAGAAATTTAGAGAGCTTATGCTCAAGATTGGCATTGGCATGGCGCCCCAAGCAACTGCAAGTTCTTTTTTGAAAGGAAAGGAGATCGCTCAGGAATTCGGGTTTCCACTAGTGATTAGGGCTTCCTATACGCTTGGCGGGGATGGTGCTTCCATTGTTCACAAGGAAAAGGATTTTGATGCATTGTTGACACGTGGCTTAGAAGTATCTCCAATCCATGAAGTCATGATCGACAAGGCGCTTATTGGTTGGAAGGAATACGAACTGGAACTCTTACGCGATAAAAACGACAATGTCGTGATCATCTGTACCATAGAAAACATGGATCCCATGGGCATTCACACGGGTGATTCCATAACGGTGGCGCCAGCGATGACGCTTTCCGATAAGACCTACCAACGCATGCGTGACATGGCGATCCATATGATGCGAAGTATTGGTGATTTCGCTGGAGGGTGTAACGTGCAGTTTGCGGTAAGCCCAGACGAAAAAGAAGACATCATAGCTATCGAAATCAATCCGCGTGTGTCGCGCTCTTCAGCATTGGCAAGTAAAGCCACCGGTTATCCTATCGCTAAGATTGCTGCAAAATTGGCCATTGGTTATCACTTGGATGAATTGAAAAATCAAATCACTGGCACCACATCGGCTTTATTTGAACCAACTCTGGATTATGTGGTCGTGAAAATTCCACGATGGAATTTCGATAAATTCGAGGGCTCAGATCGTACCCTCGGGTTACAAATGAAATCAGTTGGTGAGGTCATGGCCATTGGAAGATCTTTTCAAGAAGCGCTTCACAAAGCCACACAATCCTTGGAGATAAAACGAAATGGATTGGGTGCCGATGGGAAAGGCTATACCGATTACCATCAAGTCATTGATAAATTGACCAATGCGAGTTGGGACCGTGTCTTTGCGATATACGATGCCATACAAATGGGCATACCTTTGAGCAGGATTCATGATATTACCAAAATTGATATGTGGTTCTTGAAACAATATGAAGAACTGCACCAATTGGAAAAAGAGGTCTCAAGATTTAATATCAATTCCATAGAACGCGACTTATTGCTTGAAGCCAAACAAAAAGGATATGGTGATCGTCAAATCGCACACATGCTCAAGTGTTTGGAAAGTGAGGTCTATAACAAACGTGTGGAATTCAATATCAACCGTGTTTATAAATTGGTTGATACTTGTGCTGCAGAGTTTAAGGCACAAACGCCATACTATTATTCCACCTTTGAAAATGAGATGGAAACTGCAGATGGTGAGCGTCACTCGGTAAACGAGAGTGTGGTTACAGATAAGAAAAAAGTCATTGTTCTGGGCTCTGGTCCTAACCGAATCGGGCAGGGCATCGAGTTTGATTATTGCTGTGTCCACGGTGTATTGGCCGCTGCGGAATGTGGTTACGAAACCATCATGATCAACTGTAACCCAGAGACCGTTTCAACCGACTTCGACATTGCCGATAAGCTGTACTTTGAACCTGTGTTTTGGGAGCATATTTATGACATTATTCGTCACGAAAAGCCGGAAGGTGTCATCGTGCAATTGGGCGGCCAAACAGCTTTAAAGCTTGCTGAAAAATTGGATCGCTACGGGATAAAAATCATAGGGACCACTTTTAAATCCTTGGATTTGGCTGAAGATCGCGGTAGCTTCTCCAACTTGCTGCAGGAAAATGACATTCCCTATCCAGAATTTGGTGTGGCGTCTAATGCAGATGAAGCCATGGCGGTTGCCGATAAATTGAACTTTCCCATTTTGGTAAGACCTTCCTATGTGTTGGGTGGCCAAGGGATGAAGATCGTGATCAACAAAAAGGAATTGGAAGAACATGTGGTGGATTTACTGCAAAAAATTCCGAATAACAAATTATTGCTAGACCATTATTTGGATGGCGCCATTGAGGCGGAAGCAGATGCCATTTGTGATGGTGAGAACGTTTACATCATCGGTATCATGGAGCATATCGAGCCTTGTGGTATCCATTCTGGCGATAGTAATGCAATCTTGCCACCCTTTAACCTGGGTGAATTCGTGATGCAGCAAATTAAGGACCATACCAAAAAAATCGCTTTGGCATTGAATACGGTTGGTTTAATCAACATTCAATTTGCCATCAAGGATGATATGGTTTACATCATCGAGGCCAACCCGAGAGCGTCTCGTACTGTGCCTTTTATCGCCAAGGCTTATGGCGAACCTTATGTGAATTACGCCACGAAAGTGATGCTGGGCGAGAAGAAGGTGACCGACTTTAATTTCAATCCGCAACTAGAGGGTTTTGCGATCAAACAACCGGTGTTCTCTTTCAATAAATTTCCTAATGTGAACAAACAATTAGGCCCAGAGATGAAGAGCACAGGAGAAAGCATCCTATTTATTGATAGTTTAAAAGATGATCAGTTTTATGAACTCTATGCGAGACGCCGCATGTATTTAAGTAAATAATCATTTCCTTTTTAATAAGCTAAAGCCATCAGATTTTTTGATGGCTTTTTTTTAAAGGTTTATTTTTTTAACAGTTTACTAAAATTTTTGCTGTATCTTATAATCGTATTCACACATAAAAGTAAAATAACTATGAAAGTAAAATTACTTTTTATATTTTTTATTACCGTTTTTGCTGCGACTGCGCAGACAACAGAAACTTACGATCTGGATTGGTTTACAGGTATTGGAAACGATGTTGATCTAACCATTGAAACTGGTGATACGGTTACGTGGACCTGGACTAGTCCTAACCATACCGTAGAGAATAATCCAAATGGAACAAGTGAAGAAACATTTGATAGTGGTTTATTACAACCCAATGGTTCTGTTTTTTCATATACATTTACACTTCTAGGATCAAACGACTATTATTGCGGTATTCATGGCGCAAATAGTATGTCTGGCACTATCACAGTCTTAGCTGAAGGAACACTCAGTAGTGTTCAATTTGAAAAGCCTATTGCTTTTTCAATCTATCCGAATCCAAGTGTCGAGTCCATGAAAATTTCTCTACCCAGTTTAATTGACGGGGGCCTGAATTTGGCGGTTTTTGATATTTTAGGTAAGCAGATTTATTCAAAATCTTTAAATGAACTCAACTCTAATATCAACATCTCAAAATGGAATGCTGGGATTTATTTAGTTAGAATTTCGTCTTCCGATGAAAGTATTAGCTTGGTCAAACGCTTCGTGAAACGTTAAGAATGATTGTTTTTAGTTATAAAGCCTTCAGTGATGAACTGAAGGTTTTCCTTTTTTATACACTCAATATTTATCTGGCAGCTCAATCTTGACATTGTGTTGTTTCAATTCTTCCATATAATTTTCATAGGAAAAACTGGCCTTATCAAATTCGCTCTTTCGCATCCGTTTGGTTTGGGTGCGTTTTATGGCCTTCAGAAATCGCTTCACTTCATTTTTATCATTGAGGATCAATCCTGGTACATTGACTGAGTTTCCGTGGTCATCTTTGGCAACCATTGTAAAATAGGATGAATTACAATGCTTGACCTTTCCGGTTCTAATATTTTCAGATTCAACCCGTATGCCCACAACCATTGAGGTGTGGCCCACAAAGTTGATCGATGCCTTCATAGTTACCAACTCACCAATATCAATGGGGTTTAGGAAATCAACGGTATCTACCGAAGCAGTCACGCAATAGGTCTCTGAGTGTTTGGAAGCGCAAGCAAAGGCAATCTGGTCCATAAGGTTTAGGATATAGCCCCCATGAATTTTCCCGCCAAAATTGGAGTGGGAGGGCTGCATCAATTCTGAAATATTAATCACAGAGGCTTCAACGGTTTTAAAATCGGTCATGAGTAGTGGTTTTGAATTGAGTAAATTGAGTTGCGGGCTGTTGTTTCAATTGAAGAAGTTTGTCTACAACGGTTTAGATTTTAGTGATTTAGAAATTTGTGATATTGTTTGAATTTTATCCTTTTGGGCAAATTTGAGGATTGAGAATAAAACCAGAATCGTACTCTATATTAGAGGGCTCATTGATGAATTATTTTTAGAGGTTAATAAAAATAAGGGCCGAAGCTCTAAAATACTTTTTCTTCTGAATTAATTGAACAATTGTGCTTTTGAGTCTATGAAGCAACGCAAATGATTAAAAATACTGAAAACAATGAAAACTGAAAGACATTGGAAAAGTATATTATTTTCTAACATGTGGCGAGTCCTCCTGCTCCACTTTGGTAACAAAATACTTAGTATCCCCCAACCAAAAGAAAGTGCCAAAACGCTGGGTGTAGCTCAGTTTTACATAGTCGCCTTGAAACTCCTTTAAATTTTTGATGACCTCTTCATCCTTATCCAATACCGAAAAAGAAAAAATCTGGGCACCTGAAATCCCTTGGCTTATCTCGCCTTCCCAAGTTTTGATAATAACACCTTTAGTGCTGAATTTGATGAGCTCCCCCGAACGATAGCCTTCACTGTATGGCACAAAATAAATCACGAGATAGTAAATCGCCAAAATGGCAATGGTAGAAATAACGACAATACTTATGACTTTTTTCATAGGATTTGTTTTTTAAAGTGCGTTATGATAATAGACATTTAAAGCTTTATACCCACAAATATATCCCAAATTTGTTAGTGGGTTGCCTAAAGGATTCGATTCATCGCATAAATTTTGAAAGCAGTTGGTTCTTAGGTTTCAAATTGATAGTATCATTTGGTATTATCAATTATTCTTCCTCGTCATCCATCGCCTGATCAATTATGGTTTCGGGTAGCGATTTTTTGGCTTTGGCGCCCATGCGTTTCAGTTTTTGGACGCTGCTGATCAAATTGCCACGTCCCTCCACCAATTTGTTCATGGCGGAAGAATAATCTTTTTTGGCATCATCCATTTTTTTGCCAACACCCGTAAGGTCCTTGACTAAACCTTCAAACTTATCGTAAAGTGCACCGGCCTGTCTTGCGATTTCAATGGCATTGCGCTGTTGTTTTTCGTTGTTCCACATGGTGTCAATGGTACGCAAGGTGGCCAAAAGGGTGGAAGGCGTCACGATCACAATATTTTTCTCGAAAGCGGAGGTGTAGAGTGCATTTTCGGCGTTGATGGCTATGGCGAAAGCGGGCTCTATTGGCACGAACAACAGCACAAAATCTGGTGACTCCATATCGTAAAGATCGTGATAGTTTTTTTCTGAGAGCTGATCCACATGGCGTTTTAGTGAATTGATGTGGGCTTTCAAAAATAATGGGCGTTGGTCTTCATCGGCATTGACGTAGCGCTCATAATCGGTTAGCGACACCTTGCTGTCAATGATCATTTTCTTGTTGTTGGGTAAATTGAGCACCACATCGGGGAGCACTCTTGTACCGTCTGGCCTAGTGAAACTCTGTTGTACAAAATACTCACGGTCTTTTTCAAGCCCCGATTTTTCCAAAACCCGCTCCAAAACCAGTTCGCCCCAATTGCCTTGCATTTTGCTGTCGCCTTTAAGCGCTTTGGTGAGGTTGCTGGTTTCTTTGCTCATTTGTTGATTGAGGTCTTTCAATCCCAACAATTGTTCTTTCAAAGCGGAGTGCATGCTGATGCTTTCCTTTTGGGTATCGTCCACCTTTTTCTCAAAAGTCTGTATTTTTTCTTGTAAGGGGCTCAAGATGTTCTTGATGTTTTCTTTATTCTGAAGTGTGAATTTTTCCGATTTCTCATCGAGGATTTTAGTGGCCAACAGTTCAAAATCCTTCCGGAGCTGAATTTGGCGCAGTTCCACTTCTTCTTCGCGTTGGGTGTAGCGATTTTGCAAGTTATTGAACTCAGTGGTTTTCCGTGCCAATTCATTACCCAAAAACTCCTTTTCACGACGAATGTCTTCACGGTCCAACTCGATTTTTGATATGGCCTCAGCATATTCAGCCATTTTGGCTTTGTAATTAGCCTCTTGGCTTTGGCTTTCCGTGGCGTGCTGTACCTTGTTTTCTTGGAGCTGTTGTGATAAGTTGATATTCCGCTCCTCTAAAGTGCTCTGCTCGCTTTTGCTTTTTAAGGCATTGAATCGCATGCCCAAATAGGCGCCAAGAGCTGCGGAAATTAGAATCGTTAAAAGGAGTATGATGGAGTCGGTCATAAGGACGGAAAGATATTTATCCAAAGATAAAATAAAAGCGTAAAGCATGCCGAAGTGACTCTTGAACTTATCAAGAAATGGCAGTCTGTTTTGAAGCTCTAAAAAAAAAATAAATGAGATAATTGTAATAGTTGAATTTTTTTTGTAGTTTAAAAACAAACATAACCTTTTTACTATGAAACATTTAACTACTCTCAAGCTTATTGGTTTTCTTATTTTACTGCTCATAACATCGCCAGTTATTCATGCGCATAGCCTTTTAAGTGATGACCCATTATTAGACACCAAAGATGATATTACGAGTTCAATAGACCCATCGGTAAATGTATTTATCGACAAAGATGTACTTCAAGCGGAAGCATTGTTAAATACCACATTAAACCATGATGATGGTGTTTTTCATTTGTTTACCCACGGTAAACCTGGGCAACTCCTTATTGATGGTCAATGGCTTCAAAAAGAAGAAATAGTCTCTTTTATCAATTCAAAATTCAATTTCCCTTTAGGGGAAAACTCCGAAGGACAAAGGGGCCTTAATATCTACGGCTGTAACTTCGCCCAAGGCGAAAAAGGTCAAAAGGCAGTCGCCTACTTAGAAAAGCAACTGGGCATTACCATAGCAGCTTCTACCAATGTGACCGGTAAAGATGGCGATTGGCAACTGGAAAGCGGCACACCAACGCAACTCAAGGCTTTGCAAAATTATGCCTACAATCTGCAAATTAGTTGTCCTAATGGTTTAGATGTGCACATTGCCAATGATGTTTCTGGTTCTGTGAATAGTACGGAGTTTAGCCAGGCCAAAGATTTTATAGCTCAATTGGGTGCCTCTTTCGATAATGATTTTGGTACGCTCAACACTCAATCTAGAATTTCTATTAGCAATTGGTCTGCTGGAAGTAATCGTTTTGTAGAATATGACTTTCCATCTGCGGGACAAAACTATACCACAAGTATAGCAGACATCTTATCCTACTCATCATCATCTCGACCATTTGGAGGCCAAACAGATGTATATACCGCTTTACTCAGAGCAAATGAATGGGTAAGACAAAACCCCGTTTCAGACCGTGATGTGCCCAAAGTTATTGTATTACTAACCGATGCAAGCTGCAGTCAGGTTGCTAATAATATTTCAAGTTTAGCAACACAAATTAAAAATCAAGGGATTTATATTGTGGTTTTAGCCATTGATGATGCAGCGAGTTGCACCGCCCTTCAAGGTATCAACGTGGCTTCTGCAGGAGGATACTTTAGTGCTAATAACTACAACACTTTACAACAAGATGCCATTACCTTTATACAAAATATTGCAACTGCAAGCTGTGATAACGGCGGACCTGCATTTTTTGATTTGACGGTAAGCCTCTCCGATTTTGTAATAACAGATTGTAATACCACAGCAGTTGCCTCTGCAAACTATACGGTGTCTAACATTTCTTCGGGAGATGACTTTAATGCCAATCTTCAGGTGTCTTTTTATAATGGCGACCCAACCCAGCCGGAAACACAATATATATTTACGGACAATGCGGGCACGCAAAACCTGGCCAATGGTATGGGTACCTATAGCAGTACTGTAAATAGTGATGCACTCATTAATACCAGCACGCTCTATGCTGTGGTGAATTTTGATGGCAGCTTACCGGGTAACGCTGTGCCTCTATCCTTAAGCGATTTAAGTAACCAAATCAATGTAGCAAACGAAGGTCGAACATTTAATAACATATCTACCCCAGTCACCCGTGACGACGGTGCTGGTTGTCAGCCGTTTTCAACTATCGATGTACAAGTTTCTAACTCAGGTGTGGGCTGTGATGATGAAGTTATTTATACCCTACAAATTTGCAATACCGGTACGGCAGATGCACTCATGAGTCCCAGTGATATTATCCCATACGCTCCAGCAGGCTTTAGCCTTAGCAGTAGCACACTTATCGGTACCGATCCATTTGATAACCTAACCGGAATAACAGCTTCTCAGCTGGGTCAGGACATAGATGGTGAGGCGCTTGGTGATGGTAGCGGCGCTTCAGTTTCTATGTCGGCAGACGGCACCACCGTGGCGATTGGAGCTAGTGCAAATGATGTCAATGGCTCCAATTCAGGTCACGTTCGGGCATATCACTTGTCGGGCGGCACCTGGAATCAGCGCGGACAAGACATTGACGGAGAGGCGGCGTTTGATTCTAGCGGCTTTTCGGTGTCTATGTCGGCAGACGGCAACACCGTGGCGATTGGAGCAATAGGAACTGACGGTAATGGTTCAAATTCCGGTCATGTAAGGTTATATGACTGGTCGGGTACTGCTTGGATTCAGCGTGGATTAGACATTGATGGAGAGGCAGCTGGTGATAGCAGCGGCTTTTCGGTTTCTATGACGTCAGACGGTAACACGTTGGCGATTGGAGCAAGGAATAATGATGGTAATACAGGTATCGATACCGATAACAGAGGTCACGTTCGGATATATGACTGGGCGGGTGGCAGCTGGAATCAACGTGGACTAGACATAGACGGTGAGGCAGCTGGTGATGAAAGTGGCTGGTCAGTTTCTATGTCGGTAGACGGTAACACTGTGGCAATTGGAGCAACTGATAATGATTCTAATGGTAGTAAATCTGGTCACGTTCGGATATATGACTGGTCGGGTACTGCTTGGACTCAGCGTGGATTAGATATTGATGGCGAAAATAGTAATGATGAAAGCGGCTGGTCGGTTTCTATTTCGGCAGACGGCAACACGGTGGCGATTGGGGCAATTGATAATGATGGCGGTGGTGGAAGTTCAGGACACGTTCGGGTATATGAATGGTCGGGTACTGCCTGGACACAGCGTGGGTTAGATATTGACGGTGAGGATAATGATGATGAAAGCGGCTATTCAGTTTCTATGTCTGCAGACGGCAACACCGTGGCGACTGGGGCACATAGAAATGATGGTAATGCCTTTCGGGCTGGTCACGTTCGGGTTTATGACTGGTCGGGTGGCAGCTGGACACAGCGAGGATTAGACATTGACGGCGAGGCATTTGGTGATTATAGCGGTAGATCAGTCTCTATGTCAGCAGACGGTAATACGGTAGCGATTGGGGCACCTAGTAATGATGGCAATGGCACTTCTTCAGGTCACGTTCGGGTGTACAGTTACGGCTCTGGCGCTGAAATATTACCTGCCAGCACTTGCGCCACCTATGAGTACACTTATAACATTACTGGTGTGGCAGCAACGGCAGGAACCCCATACGATTACAGCCTAGCGGTAAATGCAAGTGCCCAAAGTGGCAACGACCCGGTTACTTTCACGCCCAACACAAACTTTAGCGCAGATGGAAATACCGGCCTAAACGGCTTTGACGGTGCAGTGAACAACACAGATGATTTAACCTATGATGGTGTTACAACGCCTTGTACTGCGGGAGATCAAATCGCGGTAAGTGTTTCCATGACCGGGGACGGGTCTTGCCCAGGTTCGTTTAGCACAGCCACGGTAACTGTTGAAAACACAAGCGGTACAACAATAAGTCATGCCCTACTCACTTTAGATTTATCGGGTACCGATGCTTTCTATAATGGAGAGCCTTATAACTTTACCAATGGCATGGTACTGGAAGAGCCCAATATCTTTGATCCTGCTTATCCAGCAGTACCCAATGCTCTTTCAAACCAAACGGGCAGCCAACAGTTGGCTATATTTGCCTTACCAGATGGTACATCTACCTTTGAATTGGATGTAGCCGTTGGCACTTCAGTAATCGATTTATCAGCCACAATAGCCCAAATACCTACAAATCTTAATGCAGGTGGTTCGGCAATTGGATCAGCTGGTATAGCCCCAGCAGTAGAGCCTAGTATCTCAGGCACTCCACCAGGTGATGTCACTACTGCCGCAACAACAATAGCATTGAGTGGGTATGCTGCTACCAATGCAACGAGTGTTAGTTGGACGTCGGGGAGCAATGGTAGTTTTGCCAATGCTAGCACAGCCAGCACTACCTATACCATCAACGATCAAGATCGTGCCTATGGTTTTGTGGAGTTGTCACTGGAAGCGCTGTCTTCTGGCGGATGTTCAACACTCACTAGCTTTCGTGTAAATATCACTGGTGGTACTTATGACTATGGTGATGCGCAAAGCAGCTTCGATAGCGGTGAAACCCAACTTCCAGTCGCTGGTGCAGCCCTTATATCAAATGATGTGTTTTTAGGCACAATACCAGCAGATGCAGAAGCGGCGGCTCAGCCCACTGCAGATGCTACGGGTGACGGCGCAGATGAAGATGGCTTACAGACCTTGACTTTCGGTAATTTTCAGCCTGGTAACCTCTACACACTTAGTGTAGATGCCACAAACAATAGTGCAGCTCTAGCTTATTTACATGCGTATATAGACTGGAATGACGATGGCGACTTTATTGGGGATGAAGGTGAAAAATCACTTTTGGTAAATGTACCTGCCGGTTCAGGAGCAGCTACTTATGAGGTTAACTTTATCATACCAAGCAATGGCGCTGCCTTTACATCAAGTACCATTGTAAGATTACGACTGAGTTCAGACGAATTTGCAGCTGGCAGATCTTATGGTGCAGCTGCCAATGGAGAGATAGAAGATTTCCTTATAGATGAAACCCTTAGTGTAGAAAATCTTGAAGCAAAAGGGATATCCATTTATCCAAATCCGGCTAGTGATTTCTTGATAATTGACTTTGGTCAAAACGCAGGTAGATTTAATACTGTGGAATTGTATGATATTACAGGTAGATTGATGTCTAAAACGAGTCTAAAAGAGAATCCACTAGACAAAGTACAAGTAAGAATAGATCAATTAAATGCTGGTATTTATCTTCTCAACCTAAGTTCAAAAGAGGATCAATTCAGCCAGAGAGTGATTATAAGATAGCACAAAATAAAGGAGTTAATTCTTCATTATAATCAACATCTAATTGTAAAACAACCCTCAAGGTAAAATTTGGGGGTTGTTTGTCTTTTATAAGTTCTAGTTAAGTAGAGCATCACTAATTTAGAAGCCAACAGTTCAAAATCCTTCCGAAGCTGAATTTGGCGCAGTTCCACGTCTGCTTCGCGTTGGGTGTAGCGATTTTGCAAGTCATTGGACTCAGTGGTTTTCCGTGCCAATTCATTACCCAAAAACTCCTTTTCACGACTGTTGTCGTCACGATCCAATTCAATTTTTTAAATGTATTATTTCTTGATCCTGAAACTCCCCGTTAGTGCATCAAAGGCAATTAGATCCTCAGGAAATAGCGTTTCAAAGATCCCTTGCTCTATCAAATGGCATGGCGTATCATAAACCACATCATTGGGCGTCATCACGATCATGCTATCACACAATTGAATGGCCAAATCAATCTCGTGGGAGGAAAACAAGATGGTTTTCTGGGTCTCTTTTGTGAGTTTTTGGAGCAATTTCAAGATGTAGGCTTTGTGATACATGTCTAGATGCGTGGTGGGTTCATCCAAGATAATGAGCTCGGTGTCTTGGGCCAAAGCACGGGCGATCATGACGTTTTGTAGTTGGCCGTCACTAAGTTCATGGCATTTGCGATGTTGCAAATCGTTGAGATGCACTTGATCAATGGCAGTGTTGACGATAGATAAATCTGCTTCAGAAAGCGTACCAAGCCAGTTGGTGTAAGGTTGGCGACCAAGCGCGATCAATTCAAAGACTGATAGATTTTTAGACAACAACTGTTCCGTTAGCACTAAGCTCAAATGTTTGGCGAGTTCCAAAGCGGAATACTCTGACACCCTTCTGTTCTTGATAAAAATGGAACCATCCAAGGCAGCTTGTGTGGCAGATAAGCTGCGTAGCAAGGTTGATTTCCCGATGCCGTTTGCGCCCACAAGTCCAATGAGTTCGCCTTTTTCCAGGGAAATATTGATGTTTTTGGCCACAACAGTTTGGCCTTTCTTGGATGCATACCCAATGGAAAGGTTTTCGGTGCTCAAAATGCTGTTGTGTGTGTCCTTTGACATTGTTTTTGACTTAATACCTGTTGATTAATATGTTGAAAAAAAAGAGTCTCAAAGTTCATTTCGTGTCCAGGGTATTTTATTTTTCTCTAACCTCTAACCTCTAACCTCTAACCTCTAACCTCTAACCTCTAACCTCTAACCTCTAACCTCTAACCTCTAACCTCTAACCTCTAACCTCTAACCTCTAACCTCTAACCTCTAACCTCTAACC
>NZ_VORM01000079.1 GCF_007997225.1 Subsaximicrobium wynnwilliamsii | reverse complement strand
AACCTTGAATTAATCAAATCCACTCTGAATAAAATCGTGTTGCGAAATTGCTCACTCACACGGAATTTTACACTCGGGCGGAATATAAAAGTTTGCGGATATTGGGAACGGCGGAACTCACTCAATCCCACTATCTGAGGGAAAGCAACAACAAAACACAATAATTCCAGGCCACTTTTCACAACATCGCGTATAATTAATTGCTTGGCCTGTTCTTCTTCCGAAAACCTTCGTGGATGCCCAAGTTCGTTTTTATTTGCTAAATTTATTGCTTGAGACACGCAACTAATCATACTCAAGCACGTTGTAAAAAATGGCGGAATTCACTCATAACTAGACAATCGAAACTCAAAAAAGCTTTTCTTTTTACGGTCGTGGATTTTTTATTTCGGATTTCTAATCCAGTCCGATATAATGCAACGCGGATTTTTAGTCTGGTTCGCTAACAGACAAGTTTGCGGAATCTTGACTTAATCAAATCCACTCTGAATAAAATCGTGTTGCGGAATTGCTCACTCACACGGAATTTCCCACTCGAACGGAATCACGAAGTTCGCGGATTTTGGGAACGGCGGAACTCACTCAATCGCACTATCTCAGGGAAAGCAACAACAAAACACAATAATTCCAGGCCACTTTTCACAACATCGCGTATAATTAATTGCTAGGTCTGTTCTCCTTCCGAAAATACTCGTAGATTCCCAAGTTCGTTTTTATTTGCTAAATTTACTGCTTGAGACACGCAACTACTCATACTCAAGAGCGTTGGCTACAATTCCTCTCATTGCGGGAAAAAAATTAATCTCTTTAAGCTAACGTTTAATGAGGATGTAAAGGAAAAAATACTGAAAATCAAAAATACTAACAATTGATTTTCATAACATTATAAAAACGTTAGTCAGAATTAAACACAAACTATGAGAATAATTCTAATATTAATTTTATTTACAATTTTAAGCTGTTCAGATAATAAAACTGACTTCGAAAAACACAATGAATTAGACCAAAAAGCAATGGTTCAATTTAAAGACAAGGAATTTGAAAAGGCACTTTTAAACTTCGAAAAGGCAATTGACTTAAAACCGACACAAGACGTTTCTATATACTTTTATGCAACAGCTTCAGCACTAAATGCTAAAAAAAATGATAAAGCAAAAGAGTTACTTATTGCTTCAATTCATAATACAAACACTTCAAAAGAATACTTCCTGAATTTTCCTGAATTTGACAAATTTAGAGAAGAAAAATTATTCTCTGAAATTGAGAACGATTACGAAAAACATATTTCCGAATTCTATAATAAACTTGAATATCCAGAAATTTACCGAGAAGTTGATAGTTTAATGGAAATAGACCAAGAATATCGTACAAATGGTAGTGAATGGAACGAAATTTCGAGAATTGACTCTTTAAACATAAATAGACTTATTGAAATCACCAAAGAATATGGTTGGCAGAAAAAGGGTTGGTTGGTTTTATGGCATCAAAGAGGAACATACGGACAAGACAATTATGTTTGGAATTTTTTTAAGCCCTACATCGATGAACAAATTAAGAATGATAAAATCAACAAGGATTTTTGGGTAATGTTTGAGGAAGAACGGTCAATAGTCAAAAAGAAAGAACAAATTTATGGAATGTATTGGAGTCAGTATGATGAATATCCAATAATAGATATTGAGAATGTGGACAAAAGAAGAGCGAAATTTGATGTTCCGCCACTTTGGTATATGGAAAAAGTATATGGAATTAAATTACCAGCTGAATATAAAAAACTGTAGCCAATAACTAAGTATTCGGCTCGCCGATAGGCCAGAGCTGAATACTGTGTTGACGAATCCGGTTGATTTGCCGTCTATGGGTAAAACGATGAATTTAAAGAAGGATGGCTGGAGTTTGCGCTGTTATT
>NZ_VORM01000078.1 GCF_007997225.1 Subsaximicrobium wynnwilliamsii | reverse complement strand
AATTCATGTCTGTTATCGTTTCAGTGTGAAATGGGCTTTAAACTCTCTTGTTGTCTGTGCTTGCTGTTCCTGGTACTCGACCACGAACCAGTAGTCGCTGGTGGGCACCTGGCCGCCGTTGTAGGTGCCGTCCCATCCCCTGCCGCTGGGGCTGATCTGCTTGAGCAGCTTCCCGTAGCGGTCAAAGATATAAATTTTTGCGTTCTGTAGGCCATCGATCCCCACAATGTTCCAGGTGTCGTTGTAACCGTCGCCGTTGGGCGTGAAGAACGAGGGGTAGTCCACCACCATGACCGCCGCGGTGGCAAGCCCGCAGCCGTTGCGGTCCCTGGCCCTGACCTCATGTGCCCCCGGGGAGACGCCATCGAAAATCCCGGATGCCTGCCAAGGGCCACCGTCAAGGCTGTACTCGTAGTCGCCTATGCCCTCGGTTTCTGCCGAGACCGTATGCAGGTCCGCAAATGCCCCTGAGGTCACGCTGGCCGTTATCGCAGGCGGACCGCTCTCCACCACCTCGGCGCTGGCCGTGCTCCCGCAGGCCGTCACAGCGGAGCTGGAGACATCGGTCACCGTGACGCCATAGCTGCCGCTCTGGGTGGCGGTGTGGCTCCCCTGCCCCGCTCCCGCGATCTCTGCCCCGTCAAGGGTCCAGACGAACGTGTACTGTGGGGCGCTGAGCCCCGTGTCCAATACCGGTGCATCGAGCACCTCGCTGCCGTTGGTGCCCACGCAGAGGGTATAATATTCTTCCAGGGCGACCACGGGCAATGGGTTCACGCGAAGGGTAAGCGCCGCCACGGCATGGCAGATGGAACTGTCGCCGCCATCGGCACGCGGGGTGTCGTTGTCCACACGGGCCCAGACCACCTGTGGGTTCCCGAGGTTCTCGTAGAGCAATGGCAATGGGTCTTCGCCTAGCTCCGCAGCGGCTTCACTCACATAATAGCTCACGCTGTAGTTCATTGGGTCCTGGCCGTCAAGGATCCCGCCGTCCTGGCTGGCCAGGTCGAACTGGGCGCTGTCGTTGGACGGGTCCCCGTCGGTCTCGATCCCGTCGTCACAGACCTCATAGAGGATGTCCCCCAGGTCGGGGTTGGCCCGTGCGCCCTCCTGCACCTCGATCTCGAAGCTCGGCGTGCTCACGGAGCAGCCGGTGGCGCTGTTGGTGATGGCCACATAGATGCGCTGTGGGTTGGCAATGTTGGTGTAAGGGCTCAAAAGGCTTCCCGAAAGCGCATCGGCATCGGCCTGGCTCGCGTGGTAGCTCACGGTGAATGCTGCCGGGTCCTGCCCGTCCAGCACTTCCCCGTCCTTGGAACCGAGATCGAACTGGCCGATCCCGTCGCTGTCCAATTCACAGAGGATGAAGTCTTCCAGCGCCACTGCCTTGGGAAGCGGGTCCACCCTGACCGTGAAGTCCACGGTGCTGTGGCATCCCGTGATGTCGTTGGTCACCCGCACATAGATGGTCTGTGGGGTGGCGCTGTTCTCATAGCCACCCGGGTCGGCTATCGCGGCTGTGCCGCTCTCTGCCTCCTGCAGTGTCTCATGGTAGGTCGCGGTCACACCGTCCTCGCCGTTGAGCAAGAGCACCTCGTTCTCTGTGAGGTCGAAGGACTCTGCCATGTCCCCGGGGGCGGTGTCGTCGCAGAGCACCAGTCCCGGTAGCTCAGTGGTGGGCGTCGGGTTGGGCAGCACCCTGATGGTAAGTGTGGTGATGTCCCTGCAGCCGGTGTCGGTGTCGGTGACCACGGCATAGAGGGTCTGCGGGTTGGCCTGGTTGCCGCCCACCGCGGTGTTGGTGTAGGCCTGGGCGTCCACCGCGCCCTGTCCGGCCTGGGCGTCGGCCAGGGTCTCGTGATAGGTGACGGCCCAGCTGCCCTGCCCACCCGTGATCTCGCTGTCCCTGACGCTGAGGTCGAAGACGGTCACTCCATCGGCAACCCCGTCGTCACAGAGCTGCAGCGGCGCTGGCAGCACCGCCACCGGTGGCAGGTCCACGCGGATCTCGAAGCTGCCGGTG
>NZ_VORM01000077.1 GCF_007997225.1 Subsaximicrobium wynnwilliamsii | reverse complement strand
TTTCAGATAGTGATTCCATAAACCTACTAAAAATCCGCAGAAATTTGTTTCCGCATGATGTCACGAATTAGCTCCTAATAAGTCTGGATTATGAATTTACTTGCTAATTCTGCTATTTTAGCCAACGTGTTTGTGTATGATTAGTTGCGTGGTTAAGCAACTAATTTAGCAAATAAAAACCGAATAGAAAATCCGCGAGGATTTTCGTAAGTAAGCGAGAACCAAGCAATTAATTATACACGGTGTTGGCAACTGGTTTTTAATACAAGAATGTGCATTTTCCTCTACCATTTTCAATTTCTATTACTTCATTAGAATCCGAAAGTAAAGTACAGTTAAATGAATATGTTAATTCAATTCCTACAGAAGGATTCTCTATTTCTCTAATGCTTTCAATTTGAAAATTATTTTCATCAAATGGTGGTTTTCCAAAATCTGTTGATTGATAGCTTATGCCAGAATTATTTATTAATTGTGAATAATCAATATGTCTTATACTGACTTGAGTAGTCAAATTTTTAAAATTGTCAACTTCCCAATAGTCTAATTCGTTATAGTTGAAATAATTTTGAAAATCGCTATATTCATTATATTGTAGATAGTTATTTGGATTAAGTTTACTTTTTGATTCATAGAGATGGAAACTTATGAAAGGTGTTTTTAAATCTTCACTATTAGATATCCTATATGCATAAGTATACTTCATTGAAACAGAATCTAGTAATGTGTTTCCAACAGCTCCTCCAACTGTAAATCGTTCTGTACTTACAAATAATTCTCCATTAAACTCTCCAATAAAATAATTGTCATAATTTGCCAATGTATCTAAAGCAACTGAATAATCATTATTGTTTATTGGATAGAAATCTACAGGCTCATTATCACAAGATGTGAGTAAAAGTAGTAATGATATCAATAATAAAATCTTTTTCATAGTTGTTTGTTTAACTTGTTGCCAACGCTCTTGAGTATGATTAGTTGCGTGTCTCAAGCGCTAATTTAGCAAATAAAAACGAACCAGAGCATCCACGAGGGTTTTCGGAAGAAGTACAGACCTAGCAATTAATTATACGCGATGTTGTGAAAAGTGGCCTGGAATTATTGTGTTTTGTTGTTGCTTTCCCTGAGATAGTGCGATTGAGTAAATTCCGCCGTTCCCAAAATCCGCGAACTACTTGATTCCGTTCGAGTGTAAAATTCCGTGTGAGTGAGCAATTCCGCAAGACGATTTTATTCAGAGTGGATTTGATTAAGTCAAGATTCCGTAAAATTGTCTGTTTACGAACCAGACTAAAAATCCGCGTTGCATTATATCGGACTGGTTTAGAAATCCGAAATAAAAAATCCACGACCGTGAAAGGAATAGTTTTTTGAATTCCGATTGTCTAGTTCTGAGTGAATTCCGCCATTTTTTACAACGTTTATGTATAAGAATAGTTGCGGGTTTGTATGCGAGGATTTTCCGAAGGAAAATCAGACGTTACAAACACGCAACGACCTTTGGTTAAGCACTAAACCGCAATTATTTTTATACGGTGTTGTGCAACGTTATTTTTTTTTAGTTCGTAATTCCGATTTCAGAAAACAGTTTTTTTAACTCATTATATTCCGTTTGTGTTTTCAATTCAGTTAAGTCGCGTTTCATTCCGTTTTTTAATTTCAAAGAGAATCGTTTTTTTCCGAATATAGATTTTTCATTTAATCGCTCAATTTTATTAATCGGTATTTTTTCTAAAGTCGACTTCTTAAAAATAAAAATGTATAAAATAATTATAGAGATAGTTCCTGTAAAAAAGAATATAATTTCTTTGAATCCGATTCCTGTTTCATTCAAGTTAATTAATTGAAAAACAGCACTTATTAAGTTTAAAATCATTATAATTTTTAGTATAAAATAATGGCTTTTTAATTCATCTTTAATTTCAATTGATTTATCTATTTCATTATATTTTAATTGTATATCCGCAAACAGCCCTAAAATGAAATAATTATCGTATATTCACTTGATATTAAAACAGTTGATTATGAATATATTTGATTTTGGAGTTCATTTCACAGACGAAAAGAGCTGTCGTACACATTTTAAAGAGGAACGAG
>NZ_VORM01000076.1 GCF_007997225.1 Subsaximicrobium wynnwilliamsii | reverse complement strand
ATAATCTCACGAGAATTTGGAACATAATAAAACAAGACAATACGACGGGCTTTGACATGATTGAGACACTAGAAACCGCCATAAACCTATTTTTAGCCTGTATAGCAACATTTGCCAATCACAATAGGAAAATTAAAATGGCACTCGCGGTTTAAAACAAAATCTGTAATTTGTTTCTACTAACAAAAATCAAGGCAGGTTATTAGACGGACTGGCGTTGATGTATATGAGCTGTGGCTTGTTTTAAGCACGAACCTCTCCAAATATAAACTAACTTTGGGAAATCCATAAATTTTCCAAATAAGCACAGACCAAGCCATAGCTTATATACGGCTTGCCCACAGTATTTTAATTCGTTAATGTCATTTCAATAGCTAAAAGTCCAAATTTATTTATATATCGCTGTGGACTATTGCTTTCTTCCGTAAATGATTCTACTCTTTCCCAATTTCCATCTTTGTAAGTCCAACTGTTTTCATCTATTTCGCTTGGTAAAAATCCGACTTTGGGTTCATACATAATTTTTTCAATCCGCTTTTTTGAATCTTTGATAGGAAACGTAGTTTTGTATGAGTTGTCTTTGATTATTAACCACTCGTAACTTATGAAAAAACCTGTTTCGGGAAAAATAATTTCTAAATTCGATAAATCAAGTTCAACATTATTTGTGCCTTTTTTGACAGTTCCAATAATGTTTTTTTCATATATCGGATTTTTGGGCTTACCATCATTTCCGATTGAATAAAGTCTTATATTGAATTTAGCGTTTCGAATTTCACTATAAATTCTAAATTTTAATTTCTTAAGATATGGTGTTTTGTAATAAGTCGAGTCGAATGGGAAAAATCTTGCTTTCATTTCAGGTTTGTCGAGTGAAGCATAATAATATCCAATATCTGAATCGTTGAATTTTCCAATTACGATTTCATTTTGTTTTTTTATAGAACTCAAAACTACTTCGTCCAGTTCTGTTAACTTTGGTTGTAAAAGTATTATATCTGATATTGTTGAAATTTCAATCCTTTTGTTTTCGTAACCTAAACTTGATAATATTAAAAATTTACCAATCGAAGTATCTATCGAAAATACTCCGATTTCGTTAGAAGTAGTTCCAATATTTTCATTTTCCACCCAAATATTTACATAAGGTACTTTTTCCTTTGTTTCGCTGTCAATTATAACTGCTTTTAATTGACAAAAACCGAGGTTCGAAATTAGCAAAATGATTAATGGAGGCAGTTTTTTCATATTGTGGGCAACGTGATGTGTATGGTTAGTTGCGTGGTTAAGCAACTAAATTAATAAACAAATACGAACTAGATAAAATTCCGAAGGAATTTTCCAAACAATCACTGACCAAAGCAATTAATTATACACCGTGTTAGGCACTTTGTTTTTTAATTTTTTCTTATAATATCATCTTTGTTAAAGTAAATTCCATCTTTTCCAGCAGAAATTAATTTGTAATTTATAGAATCAATTAATTCATATTTATATGGGTTTTTCCAATTATCTGATTTCCAACTTCCCCAAATAGGTTTTTGTCTGATAAAGGATTCGTAATTTTTCGGGAAAACTCCGTAATAATTTTCATAGAGGCTTAATTCAGTTGAAATTTCATTCATCTCGGTTTTTGTTCTGTCTTCGTTAAGGTATTCATCCGTGACAAACTCCACTCCTTTAAAAAGACCAGTTGTAAAAAGAGTAAGAGATAAAGGAAATAAAATAATTACGATTAGTAAACTAAATGCAAGATATCTAGTTGCGGATTTTTTTCCATCTCGTTGCTCAATTTTATCATAAATATCAAAAATTGCCCAAATCATAATAATTATGTGTGGAAACCAAAAAGGAATTAAATTCAAGAAGTCTAAATTTAAAATAAGATAAGTAGAGACTATATCTAATAATAAAATAATTCCCCCTTTTCTAAAGTCTTTGAGAATAAATTGCCCTGCTCCAGGTAAAAAGAAAGAAATGATAAAAGGAAGAAGGTTTTTCATTTTCGGTGATCTTGGTTTACATTGTGCCTAACGCTCTTGAGTATGATTAGTTGCGCGTCTCAAGCAGTAAATTTAGTAAATAAAAACGAACTTTGGCATCCACGAGGGTTTTGGGAAGAAGAACAGGCCAAGCAATTAATTATACGCGATGTTGTG
>NZ_VORM01000075.1 GCF_007997225.1 Subsaximicrobium wynnwilliamsii | reverse complement strand
GGCCGAGTGTCATTTTATCGGACTGGATTAGAAATCCGAAATAAAAATTCCGCGACCGTGAAAGGAATAGTTTTTTGAATTCCGATTGTCTAGTTCTGAGTGAATTCCGCCATTTTTTACAACGTTTTATGTGTATGAGCCGTTGCGTGTCTCATACACGAACCATTAAAGGTACAAAACTCCGTTGGAAAATTCCCAAGAATTTTCCAGATAAGCACAGACCCAGCAATGGCTTATACACGGTGTTGGCAAATCGTTTTTTTATTCAGTTTGTTTCAATTCCGATGTTTTTAAACAACTCTTTTGTTTCTGTAATATCAGATTCATTTTTCATTTCCATTAAGTCCCTCAACTTTCCGTTTTTCAATTTCAGGCTGAATCTTTTTCTGCCAAAAACTCGTTTTTCTGTTAGCGAATTTATTTCCGATAAGTTTATTTTTTCAGATGCGGTTTTTTTTAATAATTGATAAGTCAACATCACGATTGAGAATATTCCAAGAATTATCCATATAAATCCCATCCATTCCATCTGATTTTTTTCCAAAACAAAAAAAGGAAAAAGAACAGAATTAATAAGCGTAAAAACCAACGAAATTTTCATTAATAAATACTGCATTTTTAATCCATCTTCTATTTCAATCGACTTTTCGTTTTCGTTAAATTTGATTTTCATCGTTCTGTTTTTTTTAATGTTTGCCAACGTTGTTGTGTATGGACCGTTGCGTGTTAAAGCACGAACCATTAAAGATACAAAACTACGCTGGAAAATTCCCAAGAATTTACCATATGAGCACAGACCCAGCAATGGTTTATACACGGTGTTGGCAAACGTTTTTTATATTTCCCTTGTTAATTTATCTAATTCTTTTAATAAGGTTGGAATTCTATATTCGCCTTCCATTTCTTTAATTTTTTTAGCCGCTAATTTTAATTCAATTCCGATTGATGTAACGAATAACGGATTTTTACTCTTTCCACGATAAACATCAACTTTGTTTTTTTCAATAGTTGCAAAAGTTCTTTTAGCTACACCTATAATAGGAATTTGCTTATTCAATTTCTCATGTAAATATGCTCCCAAGCCAAATTTATTTTCATCGTTTAAGTAAACAAATCCGTCAACAATTATTAGTTCTATTACTGCTTTATCAATTTTTGACATTAGACTTATAATATTGGGAAGTTCTCTTCTATAAAATTCTCCCGAAACATATTCTTCAATACATGGAATTGTTTCTGAATAAATCTCAAAGGGTTTTTCATTAAACCAATCTTTAAAACTTAAACATACTGTTTTGGCTTTGTCATTAAAGTAATAGGTGTCAAATGCTAATATCATTGCATTTTATTTTGAGATTTGAAAATGATGAGGATTATTTAAATTTTTCTTCAATTACTTTATGTATTTTTTCGTAATTTTCAAATGAATATCCATTGTATTCAAATATTTTATCATTAAATTCTACTTCAGTTTTTTCTCCGTGAATATAACCTGAATCATACCCAATATTTTTTCCTCTAACTATTATACCACCATCTCCTCCACAACTTCCATGCAATATTAGAATAACTTTCAAAAATTCAGGATTTGAGTCAAGCTTTTCATAGGCATTTTGAATAAGTGGAAATTTGAATTGATTTTTTTTATAATTATAATCTATAGTTGCGTAAAATATTTCGTCTATCACAAAATCCTCTTTATTAGTATCAAATATTATTTGTTTGTCTTTATAATGATAATTATATATTTCATAGAATAAATCATTAATTCTTTCATCATAAGAGTATTCGTGAATTAATGTTAAGATTTCTCGTGCAAACATTTCTGATAATAAAACTTTTAAATAAGGATATTTACGTTTTTCTACAGAATCGAAATTTGACTTAAATAGACGAACAAATTGTGAATTGCTATTTCTACCGTCTAAATAATATTTAATAATGCTTTGTGGTAATTCTATTCCCGTTTGATTAGTAAAATCATTGAATAATTCTTCCATAATTTTAATAGAGTGAGTTTTTTTTCAAATGTTTGCCAACGCTCTTGAGTATGATTAGTTGCGGGTCTCAAGCGCTAATTTAGCAAATAAAAACGAACTTGGGCATCCCACGAGGATTTTCGGAAGAAGAACAAGCCAAGCAATTAATTATACGCGATGTTGT
>NZ_VORM01000074.1 GCF_007997225.1 Subsaximicrobium wynnwilliamsii | reverse complement strand
CCAACATCGCGTATGATTAATTGCTTGGCCTGTTCTTCTTCCGAAAATCCTCGTGGATTCGCTAGTTCGTTTTTATTTACTAAATTTACTACTTGAGACGCGCAACTAATCATACTCAAGAGCGTTGTGCGTAAGCTAAAAAAAAACATTGAGAACAGATTATAAATTGAATTCCAAAGACAAATTAACTGCTATTATTAAAGATAGCGGAATTGAAACGTGGAATGAATTAATCCAATTCGTTAGAAAATTACCATACGGACGAAATGCAAATCGGACTGACTTCGAATTGGTCATTAAAGAAAAAAAAGGGAGTTGCAGTTCAAAACACGCACTATTGAAAAAAGTGGCTGATTTGAATAATATTAAGAACGTAAAATTGATTCTCGGAATTTACAAAATGAACCGACAAAACACACCGAATATTGGTAACGTGTTAATTGAAAACTCAATTGAATTTATTCCAGAGGCTCATTGTTACTTGAAAATTGACGACAGGCGTGCCGACATAACAACTGATAATTCTGATTTTGAAAAAATTGAGCGTGATATATTAAACGAACTTGAAATTGAACCTGAACAAGTTGCGGAATTTAAAGTTGAATATCACAAAGAGATTTTGACAAAATGGATTTCGGAAAATAGAATTGACCGAGATTTTAACGAAATATGGAAAATAAGAGAAAAGTGCATTACAAATCTAACGGAAAAGCCTACGCACAACACCGTATATAGCTCATAGCTGGGCAGTTGCTTAATCGAAGTTTCGGCTTATTTACGAAGTCCGCCAAATTTTTTAATTTGGCTTATTGAAAAAGAAAGATAATAAGAAAATTAAAAAATTCGGCTCTTGCTCAACCGAAAATAATCGCTAATTTACACGCTACGAGCCATATACAAAACCGTTAGCACACAGTTGTCTGCTCCAGATAACACAGATAAACAACAAAATCTTCTGATTTTTAAGAGCTGAAACTGAAAAAACCACACCGAAATTGAAATAGATACGGAAAAACCAAAACGGCGGAATTATCACTCGTGTGAACAATTTTATTTCTTGGCCTTCCGATAATAAGTCGCATAGCTGGAAAACCTGTGCTTGACCAAAGTTTCGGCAAAATTTTATTTTAAATATACGCGGAAATCAAATCTAACGAAAAAAAACGACGAAAAGGAACCGGATTTTTTTTGGTTTTTTAAGTGCAAAACCGAAACTTTGCCCTTCCCTACAATCTGAAAAAATTATTTTAAAACTCATTGCGAACAATGGCAACGGAATTTAAAAGGAAATAATTAATCTGGATATTTAAACAAAATTATGTCGGATTTTATTCTGTAGTTAGAAAATAATAGCGAAGGAAAGAATAAACCGTGTGCTAACACCGTGTATAGACCATTGCTGGGTCTGTGCTTTATTTGGAATATTAAAGTAATGTTCCGAAGTTTGTTTATATTTGGATTGGTTCGTGTGTGAGACACGCAACGGTCCATACACATAAACGTTAGCACACAGTTGTCTGCTCCAGAAAACACAGATAAACAACAAAATCTTCTGATTTTTAAGAGCTGAAACTGAAAAAACCACACCGAAATTGAAATAGATACGGAAAAACTAAAACAGCGGAATTATCACTCGTGCGAACAATTTTATTTCTTGGCCTTCCAATAATAAGTCGCATAACTGGAAAACCTGTGCTTGACCAAAGTTTGGGCAAAATTTTATTTTAAAATATACGCGGAAATCAAATCTAACGGAAAAAAACTGCGAAAAGGAACCGAAAATTTTTTTGGTTTTTTAATTGCAAAACCGAAACTTTGCCCTTCCCTACAATCTGAAAAAATTATTTTAAAAATCCTTGCGAATAATGGCAACGGAATTTAAAAGGAAATAATTAATCTCGATTTTTAAACAAAATTATGTCGGACTTTATTCTGTAGTTAGAAAATAATAGCGAAGGAAAGAATAAACCGTGTGCTAACACCGTGTATAGACCATTGCTGGGTCTGTGCTTTTTTGGAATATTATGGAAAATGCCCAAAAGTTTGTTTATATTTGGATTGGTTCGTGTGTGAAACACGCAACGATCCATACACATAACCGTTGGCTAAAATAGCAGAATTAGCAAGTAAATTCATAATCCAGACTTATTAGGAGCTAGTTCTTGACATCATGCGGAAACCAATCTCTGCGGACTTTTTAGCAGGTTTATGGAATCGCTATCTGAA
>NZ_VORM01000073.1 GCF_007997225.1 Subsaximicrobium wynnwilliamsii | reverse complement strand
AATAACAGCGCAAACTCCAGCCATCCTTCTTTAAATTCATCGTTTTACCCATAGACGGCAAATCAACCGGATTCGTCAACACAGTATTCAGCTCTGGCCTATCGGCGAGCCGAATACTTAGTTATTGGCAGTTGTTTTTTTATAACTTATTTAATTCTAATTCTTTAATTTCTTTAGTGTTTTTATCTTGAAAAATTAATTTAGCCTTTGATTCATTTATTTTAGAAGTTAAATTTATGATTTCGCAGTAATCCATATTCTCGTAATCAATATAGCCAAACTTTAAAATTTTATCTCCAAGATTAATTTTATTTTTTAGTGAATTATCCCATATAATACCGACAACAATTTCATTTAGATTATTTAAAATGGGTTCAATGGGCCACATTTTTTCAGCAAGTTCTATAGATTTTTTTTCGTTAAAATTTTCTAACCAAAATAGTTCTTTTTTATAATCTAATGTAACTTTTCCATATTTTAATAACTCTGAACCAATTCGAGAAGTCTCTCCGTAGGTGGTTTTCGTAATTACATTATTAAAATCCATATTACCTATTTTTAATTTTTTGACTTTCAAAGCTAAATGTTCATTTTCATTTGCAGTACCAAATAAACCCACACTAAATGTACCGACATTTTTGGCTATGGTTTCAAATATATCTACTTGGGATTGAAGTTGATGATAAGCTGTGTTAGATATAACGTAAAAATCATTATCGCCACTATCAAATAATACATATCCATTTCCTTCGTGTTTTTCTTTTATCAGTTTTATAGGGATGAATGGACTGCTTTGTATTTGGTTAACTTTCATCTCGATTGCATCTCGTTTTTTCAACCCCAAATTCTTACTATTATCTGTTAGAATAATTTCATTTTTTTGAGAGTTAAATTGAATTGTTGAATTTCTCAATAAATTACTACCAATAATACCATCAATTTTGAAACACTCAAAAATAGGGTTTATGCCCCTTTTTGAGACAAATGCAGGAATTTCTTTAAATTTTATTTCATTAATTATAATCTCTGGTATGGATACAACTTTTAAACTATCTGTGATGCCAGACTGGTCTTTAATTTTTACACTTCCAAGTTTATTAGTTTTAATTAAATCATATAAATTTTCTGATATTGCTGTTGTCGCACCAGTATCTAATAGAAAATCATATTCATTTTGGTTTATTGAAACTTTGATTATTATTTTTCCGTTTTTATTTTCATATTTCATTTTACTGAAATATTCTTTATTTTCCACAAAACCTTGATTAGCATTAATTGTTTGTTGCGAATAAGTTTTGATAAAAATTAAAAGTGAAACTATTATTAATAATTTACTGTTCATATTGTGTTTTTTTTTAATAACTGCCAACGTGTTTGAGTATGATTAGTTGCGCGTCTCAAGCGCTAATTTAGCAAATAAAAACGAACTAGCGAATCCACGAGGGTTTTCGGAAGAAGTATAGACCTAGCAATTAATTATACGCGATGTTGTACGTAGGCTTTTTCCTTCAGATTTTTGTGTTTTATAGCTCTAAGTTTTATTTTTCGATGCTCTTTCGCAACAGTTCCTTTCCGTTTTCTGATAGAATATTTTGGTTTTAGAAATCCGTACTCTATTGATTTTGGGTCTTAAAAATGCTTAATAAAAGACTAAAAACATGAAGTTATAGAACCCTTGGACGAACCATTGGTCAGCTAAATTTTCGATTAAAAAACAGAACTTGGGAAATCCTTTCAGAGTTCGTTTGATGCAGTTCTACTTTTGTTTTTTATCAGTAAATTTTAACGTTTAGGTTGAATCCAGAACGTTGTCAAAAGCCAAATTATCGATTTAAAAAACAACCTTTGGATTGCCATTCCGCAACAATTCCGTTTGAGTGGTCATTTCCGCGTAGTTAGTTTTTGATAATGGATTTTTTGATTCCGATGTTACTTTTTTTTTGGCTGATTAGTAGTTAAAATCTTAAATGAACCAAGATTTTGGTGGTCTAGTTAGCTTACGTACAACGTTTTTGTGTAAGATTAGTTGCGTGTTTTAAGTAGTGAAGTTAGTAAATAAAACAAGAACCAAGAAAGTCCCAAAGGACTTTCGTAAATTGGCTAAAACCAGCAATTAATTTTACACGGTGTTGAACGAATCCTCCCTACCGGTCGGAAGCCCGCCTGAACCGTTCCGATTGGATGTTCTTGCTGTAAATGTAATAGATTTATTAATTTGTAGCTAAATTTTAAATCCAATACCATGTTTAAAAAA
>NZ_VORM01000072.1 GCF_007997225.1 Subsaximicrobium wynnwilliamsii | reverse complement strand
ACAACATAGCGTATAATTAATTGCTGGGCCTGTTCTTCTTCCGAAAACCCTCGCGGATACTCTAGTTCGTTTTTATTTGCTAAATTTACTGCTTGAGACACGCAACTAATCATACTCAAGGGCGTTGCAAGTAATACTCGGGCTTTCTAGAAAGACTCAAAATCAGAAATTTAACCAACAGTATTTAAAGATCAGAAAACGGAATCCGAAACGGAAGCCAAAAAGCAAGTTACGGTATTACTCACTAATGCGGAATTAAATGCATCGTAAAAAAAAAACTGAATTTCGATAACAGTGAAACTAACCGTTGCGCCACCAATCGGAATAAAAAAATTTTAGCTGATGAGAATCAGAACGCTGAAAATCACTCTTGCGGAATTGACCAATCTTACGGAATTAGCTCGGTTGCGGAAAACTGAACTCACGAATTCCGAGCAGAACGCACTTCTAATTCAAATTGTAACTAAACCAGAAACACCCGTGATTACTACTTGCAACATCGCGTATAATTAATTGCTTGACCCGTTCTCCTTCCGAAAACCCTCGTGGATGCCCAAGTTCGTTTTTATTTGCTAAATTTACTGCTTGAGACACGCAACTAATCATACTCAAGAGCGTTGTAGCACATTAAACCAAAAATTCGCGTAAAAGGAATGAAAACGCACATAATAACCGGAATTATATCATTAATTGTACTTATGACTTTCAGTAGTTGGAACTCGAAACAAAATTTAAAAACAAACGAAATTGCTGAAAATCGAACTGAAAACATAAATAGTAAAATGGAAGAAAACTATAGGACTTTAAGGTTAGTTGTTTCATATGACTTTGGAGAAAATCTAAAAACTATTTCTGAAAAAGCAACGCCTGAAATAATAAAAAGTACAATGGAATCAATCAATTGGAACGAATTTCATATCGTCCAACTTGAAGACGAAAACGAAAATGCCTTACACGTCAGCGGTAGTTTATATGAAGATGGATTGGCTTCTGGTTATGTTACCGAAAATGACCATATATTAATTGTAAATCCACCAAAATCAGTTAAAGAAATGACCGAAATTCTAATTGAATTTTTAAAAGGAGAAGAAATTTGGCGGAATAAATATGAATATAAATAACGTGCTACAACACCGTGTATAAGCCATTGCTGGGTCTGTGCTTATCTGGAAAATTCTTGGGAATTTTACAGCGTAGTTTTGTACCTTTAATGGTTAGTGTGTGAGACACGCAACGGCCCATACACATCAACGTTGGCAAACATTTGAACAAAAATTCGGCTGAAACTGAAAACGCAATAAATAAGCTGGAAAAGGAAAAAACGCAATGAATAAAATGCGGAATTGACAAACCGAACAGAATCCGAAAAAACAATGCACCGAATTTTAGAAAATGAAAACGGAATATAATTGTAAAAAACATTGCGGAAATTAAGCGGAACCGAAAAAACAACGCCGAAATCTACTCTGACGGAAATAACACAACGCAGAAATCCACTCTGGCGGAAAAAAAACGGCGGAAAGGAATCGAAATTTTTTTTGGTTTTTTAAGAGCAAAATTGAAAAGCAATGTCGACCGACCAAATAAAAACAAAAGAAAAACTGTTTCCCGCCCAAAAGCTTGACAGGAAGCCGAAATTAAAATAGAAATTCCCAAAGAAATTTAGCGGAAATTATTAAATTAGAACTTTAAAAGTAAAACGGAGGAATCAAATCAGACGTGAAAAACATAACGAAGAAAAAATAAAAAAACGTTTGCCAACACCGTGTATAAGCCATTGCTGGGCCTGTCCTACTCTGGAAAATTCTCGGGAATTTTCCAGCGGAGTTTCTTACTTGGCGAGTTTCGGGAAATCACACGCAACGGCTCATACACATCAACGTTAGCACACAGTTGTCTGCTCCAGAAAACACAGATAAACAACAAAATCTTCTGATTTTTAAGAGCAGAATCTGAAAAACCACACCGAAATTATAATAGATACGGAAAAACCAAAACGGCGGAATTATCACTCGTGTGAACAATTTTATTTCTTGGCCTTCCAATATTAAGTCGCATAACTGGAAAACCGGTGTATGACCAAAGTTTGGGCAAAATTTTATTTTAGATATACGCGGAAATCAATTCTAACGGAAAAAACTACGAAAACCTGTTTTCGTCGCTGGGACACCCAAGTTAGAAATCGAATAATTTCGCTAAATTTTGTTGCTGCTCGGAGTTGATTATGGTGGTGTAAGTTATTTCCTTGGTAACAGGGTGTTTTACTTTTACGGCA
>NZ_VORM01000071.1 GCF_007997225.1 Subsaximicrobium wynnwilliamsii | reverse complement strand
TTTTTTAAACATGGTATTGGATTTAAAATTTAGCTACAAATTAATAAATCTATTACATTTACAGCAAGAACATCCAATCGGAACGGTTCAGGCGGGCTTCCGACCGGTAGGGAGGATTCGTTCAACACCGTGTATAAGCCATTGCTGGGCCTGTGCTTATCTGGAAAATTCTTGGGAATTTTCCAGCGGAGTTTTGTATCTTTAATGGTTCGTGTGTGAGACACGCAACGGTCCATACACAACAACGTTGTATGCAATTAAAGACAGTACTTTATCTGTAATTATTAGAATGTTAAAAATTACGACTACAAAAACAAATAGTTATTCCCTAAATAGTTAAAAACCTTAATGATAAAATTAGAAAGTAAAAAGCTATACTGATAATATTGAATTATGAACAAATCTCAAAAATTAAATTCTGCTGCTACTTTGTATATCTTGATTACTTTAACAATGTTTTCATTACAAACATCCGTATTTGCCCAAGGAAACGAAAAACTTGATTATATAGTACTATATGTTGGAGATACTTTACATGGTAAAGTGCAATACATAGATGAAGGAATACCTCGAGAATTTTATAAAAAAATAAGGCTAACAACCAGTGACGGAAAAGGAAAAAAATACAAGAGGAAAAATGTTGCTTCCTTTAGAGTAACTAACATTACCTATGAAAGCTTTTGGCTAAGCCAAACGTCTCAAAGATTTAGTTTAGTCAACCCTAAATATAATATTGACCATAATAATGGCGAACAGTATTTCTTGAAAGTTGTAAGCAAAGGAAATCTTAACCACTACGAATTAGAATGGATTGAACAAGGAGATACGGCATTGAGGTCCATGGCTTTACTAAAAAAAGAAGAAGACCCTTTTTTCATTAGAGCAGATCAAGGAGTGATTAGATTGAAAAGAAAAGTGTTATTGGATTATTTTTCCAACTGCCCAAGAATCATAGAAGCAATTAATCAAAAACAAATAAAAGATGTTTGGCAGGTAGTTGATTTTTATAACAAGAATTGTATTGATTAACCTGTTGTAGTTGCAACTGCATACAACAATGTATATAAAAAATAGGCTAAATAGTAGTAAAATTAAGGCTTGTGGCTCGTATTAAACTTTGTGCTTAACCGAAAGTTTAGTGCTTCGAAATCGCCTACTTTTCATATACTAACCGTTGTGCGTCATATAAGAAAAATTGTGCTGAAATTGAAGATTAAACGGATTCGAACGCTGAAAAAAATTAAAAATTGAATCCGAAATTAAAACTAAAAAAATCATTGCGCCGAATTTAACACTCAAAACGGACAAATTTATTTCCTCGCTTTCCAATGTTAAGTCGCATAACAGGAAAAACCGAGCTTACCTCAAGGCAATTGCTGATTATTTTTAATAGCATTGCGCAGAAATTTACTCTCGCGGAAAAAACAGCGGAAAGGAATCGAATTTTTTTTTGGTTTTTTAGGGTTAAAATCGAAAAGCAATGCCGACCGACAAAAAACACAAAGCGGAAAATTATTGCGCCGAAATTAAATAGAAATTACCAAAGAAGTTTAACCGAAATTATTAAATTAGAACTTTATAAAAACAAAACGTCGGAATCAAATCAGTCGTAAAAAACAGAGCGTGGGAATAGATAAATACGACGCACAACACCGTGTATAGGCCATTGCTGGGTCTGTGCTTTTCTGGAATATTATCGGATAAACCCAAAGTTTGTCTATATTTGGATTGGTTCGTGTGTGAGACACGCAACGGTCCATACACATAAACGTTGTGAAAAATGGCGGAATTCACTCATAACTAGACAATCGAAACTCAAAAAAGCTTTTCTTTTTACGGTCGCGGAATTTTTTTCGATTTCTAATCCAGTCCCATAAATGAAAAACGGAATTACAAAATCAGACAAGTTTGCGGAATCTTGAATTGTTCAAATCCACTCTGAATAAAATCGTCTTGCGGAATTGCTCACTCATACGGAATTTTACACTCGGGCGGAATCACAAAGTTCACGGATTTTGGGAACGGCGGAACTCACTCAATCGCACTATCTCAGGTAGAGCAACAACAAAACACGATAATTCCAGGCCACTTTTCACAACATCGCGTATAATTAATTGCTTGGCCTGTTCTTCTTCCGAAAATCCTCGTGGATGCCCAAGTTCGTTTTTATTTGCTAAATTAGCGCTTGAGACACGCAACTAATCATACTCAAGAGCGTTGTAAAAAATGGCGGAATTCACTCATAACTAGACAATCGGAATTCAAAAAACTATTCCTTTCACGGTCGCGGAATTTTTATTTCGGATTTCT
>NZ_VORM01000070.1 GCF_007997225.1 Subsaximicrobium wynnwilliamsii | reverse complement strand
TTTGTTTGTCGATAAATTCCAAACATTCTTCTGTAATATCGATATCTCTCATATTGCAAATGTAACGAATTAGTTACAATTCTATTCCTTTTAGAATGAAATATTTCTTAAGAAGACGGATTTTTTTTGTATTAATGGCACGGCTTTGTTGGGCACAGTTATTTATATTCTATTTTCCTCGTTCGTATGTAATTCAGATTGTCATTCTCAATTGACTCTCTCTTTATCCAATTTTCAAACTTGTCAAACACATATTTATATTCCGTTTTTGAAGTCAAAGAATCTTTGCTATTAAATTCTTTCATTTCCATTAAAATTCCACAGTCGTATTTATATTCAGTATTTCGATTCCGTTCAGGTTTTGTGAAGTCCGATAGCTTGGATTCAGTTACAAATTCCTTGTTGTTATATTTACTTATTTCAAGAGTATTTGTAATTGTGTCATTAGTTTCAACGTCAATGTAGATTTGCTTTATTGAACTTTCTTTTAATTCGTTGTCTGAATTATATTTATACCCTCCAATTTGCTTGAATTGAAAAATGTCATTTTTGGATTCTGATTTGGTTTCTATAAGCAATGTGTCTTTGTAGAGATAATCAACAATAAAATTTGAACTGTCATTTGAAAGTGTCACAATCTCTCTTTTAACATTTTTATCATTATTGTAGATGAATTCAATATCCATAGTTTCGTCAGCAAATAAATTCCGCTGGTGCCGGCTAATTATTTGGTCATTTTCATTGTATTTCTTTTCGGTAATTACAAGTGTATCTTGAATCTTATTATTCAGAGAGTCATTTTTAACTTCAATTGTGTATTCAGTTATTTGAGTTGTCTTTTGAGTAAGTCCGTTATTCAATAATTTCGGTTCATTGCAACAACCAATTAAGGAAATTGAAAAAAGTAAAATTAGAAGTCTGTTCATTCGTTCGTTTTAATTGTGCCCAACGTTTAGTGTATGAGCAGTGGCGTGGTTCGTGACGGACAATTGCAAACAGGTACTTGCCATTGGAAAATCCGCAGGATTTTCCAAGTAAGCGAGAACAAGCCATTGCTTATACACATTGTTACCCTTTGTTATTTTTCAGTTCGCCAGTTTATAGTTGTTCACAAGCACAGAAGCAGATATTTGTAAGATTCGCTCCAATTCCCTAATCATATCAACAGTCAATCTTTTCTTACGGTTTAAGACTTCTGATACTCGACTTTTCCCGCCGATAATTCCAACTAAATCTTTTTGTCGCATATTCAATTCTTCCATTCGGATTTTTATCGCTTCGATTGGGTCAGGTGCTTCAATTGGATAACGTTCGTTTTCATAATTCTCGATAACCAATGAAAGTATTTCCGCTTCGTCGCCTTCCTTTGTGTCAATTGGCGCATCGAAAATCACTTCCAAACGTTCGAGAGCATTTCGGTAATCTTTGTCAGATTTAATTGGCTTTACATTCATAATATTATTTTTAAATCGTGTCTGCATTTATTTTGTCATATTCAGCGTGTGTGCCGATAAAACGAATAAATGCCCATTGCTTTTCATAATTGAATTTTACAATCAGTCTGTAAGAATTTCCTTTAATATTGAAAACTACTCGACTATCTTTTAGAATGCTTGCGTTGATGTAAGTTTGTTTTACATCATTTGGTGAAAACCATTTGGCACTTTTGGCTGTATCATACCAAGTTTTCAAATACTGTTCGGAATCAGCGTGTATTTCCCAATATTCCCGAAGTGTACTTTTTGCAATTATTCGTTTCATCAATTCAATTATAGCACAAATATACGATTAGTTCTCAAATGTTGAACTACTGGTGCATGTTTTTTCTTAATAAAGGGTAACGTTGATGTGTATGAGCCGTTGCGTGTTAAAGCACGAACCATTAAAGGTACAAAACTCCGCTGTAAAATTCCCAAGAATTTTCCAGATAGGCACAGACCAAGCAATGGCTCATACACGGCTTGTGCTTTCGTACTTTATATTATTTCGGCTACGAATGCTATAAAATGAGGAAAAGGAACTAATAATAACTGAGCTAAAATTGTTCCAATTAATCTCGCAAAAACCATATATCTAATAGTTCGTCTAAATTCACTTTCAGCAAATTTACCTTCAACTACTTCATCTGTTAAAATTGAAAGATATGGGTCAATAATTACGAACATTAATATTGTCGCAAATCCATTAACAATAGCTGATAACGAACTTGCTGTAGTTCTTAATTCAGGTGTTATAAATCCTGCGTACAGGGAAGATAATACTCCGACAGATAATATAGCAACAGCTAAAATATTAAAAATGAATATTTTTATCGGAAATTCGGTTTTAGAGTTTATCGATAAATTTTCTTTATTCGGAATGCTAATTTCTCTCCTTATTTGCATAATTCCTGTTTTTGTAAAACTGTGTAAAATCAATTTGGGCATTGATTTATGAATGCTAAAATTCATAACAGCTTTAGATAGTATTCTTTGAAAAGTAGGAATTAAAAAAGCTCCAAATATTGTAGCTAAAGTTGCTGCAAGTAGTATCAACCTGATTTCATATGTTCCCGGATTTAAATTTAGGTTAATATTATTTTCAACCCATTTCGCTAATAATGGTGCTTGAAACGAATTTGAAGTCCTAGAAATAAGAACCATAATATTAAAAAGTGCAAAAGAGATTGCTATTTTCCTTGTTCTAGTTCCTACAATTCTTACTGAATAAGATAAAGTACTTATTAAATGAATAATAAATGTTAGAAGTAATACTATTATAATTTGAATTGTCATTTATTCTATATCGTTTCTGGTATGAAGCACAACGTGTTTGAGTATGATTAGTTGCGTTTCTCAATCGCTAATTTAGCAAATAAAAACGAACCTGTAAATCCGCGAGGATTTTCAGGAGAAGGATAGAAGTAAGCAATTAATTATACGCGATGTTGTAAGCAGTTATTTTCCGCTCGATTGGTATTCGCCGAGAACTGCCTTTCCCGCTTTTTGCTCAAATTTTTTGTTAAATGCAAACATATCCCAAAACCAAACTC
>NZ_VORM01000006.1 GCF_007997225.1 Subsaximicrobium wynnwilliamsii | reverse complement strand
AGCTTCGGAACAGCGCAGCTAATCCCTTCAATTCATTTCGAAAACAGCCAAGCGTGCTTGAGCTATTTTCAATAAATGAAAAAAACAGCATCTGCAAGATGCGTTGGTTTTCTATTTGCAGTAGTGTAGCAGCTTCGGAACAGCGCAGCTAATCCCTTCAATTCATTTCGAAAACAGCCAAGCGTGCTTGAGCTATTTTCAATAAATGAAAAAAACAGCATCTGCAAGATGCGTTGGTTTTCTATTTGCAGTAGTGTTGCAGCTTCGGAACAGCGCAGCTAATCCCTTCAATTCATTTCGAAAACAGCCAAGCGTGCTTGAGCTATTTTCAATAAATGAAAAAAACAGCATCTGCAAGATGCGTCGGTTTTTTATTTGCAGTAGTGTTGCAGCTTCGGAACAGCGCAGCTAATCCCTATAACTTTTTCTTGATTTGAGGTTTTCCGCATAAACACAAAAAAATCAGCAATCTTTTCAGAATGTGCAGGTTTGCTCTTGCAGGCGTGCAATTATTCAATTCGCCATAACTTACCTTACGTAATCATCAAAAATACTCTTGGTTTAGTTATAAACACGAAGTTTATATTGCGTCAAAATCACTAATTTGAAGTGACGCTAAACGATTATCATATTTAAACAAAACCGTCCTCAATTTTTTGTCGTATGTTTCATGTTGTTAATTGCCCCAAACATGAAACTACCGCTACTAATTATCTATTTTATAGGACTTGGTCTATACGCTCAAGATGTACCCTACAACCCACAAACGAGTAAAGGGGAGCTCTATGAATATGCCCAATTTGCCGATGCTGGAAAAGTGAATCTCAGTATTTCTGAGGTTTTAAGTGCTCCAAATATTGCCTATAACAATTTAGAATCAGAGAACCATAGTGTTGGGTTTACAGGCGATAATTACTGGGTTCGTTTTAGTTTGGAAAATTCTGATGAAACACAAAAAACCTATTATTTAGAGACGGCTCGGCCAATTACAGATTTGGCTACAATGTTTCAGATTTCTGAAACGGGGATCATAATAGGTAAGAGTGGAGATCAAATTCCTTTTGATGAGCGTCAAGTAAAACATCGCTCAACTATTTTTAAAATTAGCATTCCTGCAAAAACCACGACTCAAATCTATTTGCACTTAGGCAGTGATGGCGAGACAATAAACATTCCCCTAAATCTATATGACGAAGTCTCGTTTTGGATGGTAAATTACAAACAGCAACTTTTTTTGGGACTATTTTACGGTTTGCTTTTACTAGCGGGAACCATTTACCTGTTCTTTTTTACAAGTTTGAGAGAGAAGACATTTTTATACTATGGGCTTTACGTATTTTCAATTGGTCTGATGCAGGCAGCTTTAGATGGGTTTATACATCAATATATTTTATCAGATGGCGGATTTATAAATAGTCGAGCAGTGATGATTGCTGCAATACTATCAAATTTTTTCTTGCTTAAGTATAGTGAGTACTTTTTAAAAGTTGACACCTCGCTACCAAATTTCAAAAAGGCCTATAACACTATTTATGCTGTGCTTGCGATTCTATTCATCATGATTTTTATTGGCCCAAAGTCCCTCGAGTTGGTTTACCCAATTAGTAATATTAACGGTTTGTTGAGCTTGATTTTGATTTTGACCACGGTATTTACGATGCGGTATAAACGCATGGCTATTGACCCTTATTTCTCCTTCGGAATTTTCTTCCTCGTCATTGGCCTCTTAGGATTTGTTTTGAATAATTTAAGTCTCTTGCCCAACAATTTCTTTACATTGAACAGTGCCAAATTTGGCTCAGCTTTCGAAGTGATATTCTTATCATTATCCATGACAAATCTCATCAGAAACTTACGATTGGAAAAGGAGGCCATACAAGATGAAGCGCTTCAGAAATCAGAAGAAATAAGTCAGCTAAAATCTTATTTCATGTCTAACATTAGTCATGAGCTGCGCACGCCAATTAATGCAATCATGGGTGTTGCAGAATTAGAGTTAAAGGATCAAAACAATTCCGTTGAAAATAGAAAACAGTACCAAGTGATCAAGAATGCATCGTTGAGTTTGCTGAGTAATGTTAACGATATCTTGGATTTTGAAAAAATTGAGAAGAATGAGCTCGTGCTAGAGCTGGATGAATTCAATCCCTCTGTAATGATTCATCAAATAAGTAGTAACTGGAAGATCGAAGCAGAGGGCAAAGGTTTGGACTATACGTTTGACATGGATCATGACATCCCTACCACAGTGGTTGGAGATGCTGAGCGTTTTATGCAAATCTTAAACAATGTTTTGGGCAATGCTGTTAAGTTCACAAATGATGGACACGTAACGTTTAAGCTCAAATGTACGGCACAACCCAAGAGTGTATCGCGTTTCTCGATGCAGATCTCAGATTCTGGAGTTGGAATGGATAGAGAACAAAAGAAGAATGTATTTGATAGTTTTAACCAAATGCGATTAAACCATAAAAGACAATTTGGTGGTATAGGCTTGGGATTGTCGATTGTTAGGCATTTGGTAGGACTGTTTGATGGTGAGATATATCTAGAAAGCGAAACAGGAAAGGGAACAGACGTATTTATAGAATTACCGCTAAAGTCTCTTTCAAAGAGCGAAACAGCATTGAACGATATTCAAAAACTAACGGTCAAACCACAGCATATTTTAGTTGTTGAGGACAACAAATTAAACCAAATGGTAATGCGCAAATTGTTAAGTGGCTTACCACATATTAGCTTTGCAGTGGTCAATAACGGTCAAGAGGCTATTGATGCTCTGCAAAAGGAGGTGTACGATTTAGTACTAATGGATTTGCAAATGCCTGTAATGGATGGTTATGAAGCAACTGAAGTTATAAGAAGCGGGAAATTGGGCAAAGCAATTGGCAGTATTCCTATAATTGCTGTCACTGCAGATGCGATGCAAGAAACGAGAAAAAAAGTCCTTGATACAGGCATGAACGATTATATGACCAAACCTGTTAGTAAAGAGCTACTGCTCCAAAAAATAGGGAAGTGCCAAGTCAACCCAATCCTAAAGATCGCTTAAGCTGTTATAAATTGGACGCTTTTTTTAACGACATCTTTTAATGCTTTGGGAAGTACCTCTTCTTTCCAAGGATGACTGGATCCAAAGACATGATTGGAGTTTTGAACTGGTGACAGTTCACTCTTGTCATTGAAACGATGTAGGTCTTCGGCCTCGGCAAAACTTACCGAAGGATCATCGGTTGCATGAACAATCAAATAAGGGATTTCTATTTTTTTTGCTGCGGAAGGAATGCTCAAACGTGCTTCATTCGCCTTGTAATCCTCATAGAATTGGTAGTTGTGTGGCATTTGCTGCTTGGTCCTTCCGTTTATAACATATTTGACGCCGTCTTTTTTCCATTGCTCTAGATCTGATGTCATAGTGCCTCGCTTCCCAAAATCTGATACGCTTGCCCAGCTAATAAGCTTTGTGATACGCGCATCTTCCGAAGCTTTTAAAACTGCAATGCCTCCACCTCGAGAATGACCTATTACCGTAATGTCATGTGGATTGATTTCATTTTTAAATTCAAAGTTTTCAGAAACCAGTACATCGAGCATACTCTCTAAATCATTGAGTTCTTTAGTGTAATTATTTTCTGCAAAAGCCTCAAGATCGGGGAAGTCGATAGGTTCTTCTATGGTGCCACCATTATGCGAAAAGTTGAATTTCACAAAAAACAGGTCTGAAGCCATAAAAGCTTTGGCGACTAAATCCCAACTGCCCCAGTCCTTAAAGCCTTTATAGCCATGGCAAAAAATGACTATTGGTTTTTTAGTTTGATCTTCTTTGAAAAACGTGTCATAAACAATTGGTTTTTCTGTTTTGCGGTCTAAAACTTGATTTTTTTTGATCATTTGAGTTTTTTTTCAGTAAAATCAATTGAAGGGTTATAAATTTCTGTAATGAGCTGCTTCAGCTGCGTCTCAAAGGCAATGAGGGTTTCTTCGTCAATCAATTGATTTTTTGTTCTGCTATTTGATGATGGCTTTGTGGCGAATTTCATAAAGCCCTGATTTAGGTTTTTAAAGGAAATGATGCCTGCTTGCACGGGCAGCTCAATTTGTTTGGATTTGGCCATCATGTACGCATACATGAGCACTTGAAAACTTTTACTGTATTTGGTGTAATCGGTCAGCAGGTCATCCCAGGTCGTAATTTCGACCTTTCCGGGATCTACTCGCCCTGTTTTATAGTCAATTATTCGGGTCATGCCATTGTATTGGTCAACGCGATCTACTTTTCCTCTCAGAGTCACAGATTTTTGAATACTGTCTAGATAAATCGTCACTTTGTTTTCCGCCTCAACGGCAAGGATTTTAATAGTGTTCCCTTGTTTTATGTCTGATAATTCTAATTTCAGAAAGTTCAAGACATAGCGTTTCGCAATTTCGAAGATGATGAGGTTTTTCCCTTTACTGATGTCGCCTTCTTTATATTCAATCTTGAAATGTTTTAAAACCGTTTTGTTTATGTTTGACTTCATTGAGAGTATGCTCTCCTCTGTGATGAGCTTGCCAATGTATGGCTTATAAAAATCTTCCAGCGTATTGTGGATCACAGTGCCTAAAGTGTTTAGGGCGATGCTTTCCTCAACATCTTTGTATTGGGTAATGCCTAAGATTTTATCATAATAAAAATCAATTGGATTTCTTATATAGTTGGTTAATGAAGAAGGGGAAAAGCCTTTTTTGGATAAGCTATCTATAGCCTCTATAACTAGCGGGGTTTTTTTTATTTTTTGCAGTTGTTGCATTATGGCTGGTACATTTGGAGCTACAATAGATTGTTTGAGCTTGTGAGTGCCTTCAATCTCCAATTGGGTAATAAATCTGCTTTTTTCGCCTCCTGAAAGCACATCGGCTTCGGTATTGTATATGATATAGACATGCTTAGCGCGCTGTAATAGTCTATAAAAGTGGTAGGTGTATACGGCATCCTTTTCCTTGTATGTGGGTAATTTGTTTTCAAGCTTTACATCAAAAGGAATAAAGGAATTATGACTTTTACCGGCGGGTAGAATTCCCTCATTGACAGAAGTTATTATTATGGTTTCATAATCAAGGACCCGAGATTCGAGCATGCCCATGATTTGTAGACCCTCTAGGGGTTCGCCTCTAAAGTCTAGAGTTTCCTTTTTTATGAGTTCCCTATATAGGGCATAAAGGGATTGTATGCTTGTAATATGCTCGAAGGAGTTGTTTAGATGGGAAAGCTCGTTGAATATGGTATGGAATTTATAAAGATATTCCAAGGGAAGCGCATTAGCCGATTTATTGCTATCAAACTTAGTTTTTAGCAACAAGATTATTTTTTGGCAGGCACTAATTGCAAGGTCTGGTTGGTCGCTCCATGAATTAAACAGTAATTGTAGTACTTCGGGGCTTGACGTGCTAAGCTTTTGTAGCTGTTCAAGGCTTACATTGGCGATGTTCTTGGTCTTTATCGCAGTGATTAGCGTTTCACTAAGATTGCCTTCCAAAGTGTCAAATAGTGGTTTGATAAAGGGATGGGCCAATAAACTGATCACATCCTTATAATAATAAAGAAGGGGGCTCTTTTTATGAATTCTGAAAAGCTCTTCAAATAAGGAGGACATAGGGGTAAGATGCAAAGGTAGACCCATAGTGACGTTGACTTTGTCAATGGTCTCAGGAATTGAGTTTAAAAGGGGTAATAGGAGTGATTCATCCCCCAAAATTAGAGCTGTATTTTTGAGGTTGGTATCTTCGGCTTGAAGTTGTTGCAATAATTCACCCACATATTTTATTTGGCCAATCTGTTTGGCTGCACCAATAACCTCAATATGTTTTTCTTCTGAATAATGTGATTTGATCCAATTGAAGTCGTGGTTATTGAAATACGGCCACTTTGCCTTGTGATTTCTAGTAAATAGGCCAGCGTCATGAATTGGGTTTTCCAAAAAGCTTTGATCGACATCCCAATAAATGTCAGCCGAGGCATTTTCTAATAGCTCTTTGAATATCAACTCTTCGGCAGAGTTTAAGGCATTGAACCCCACAAACACGTAAGTTTTGTCTTGATTTGCAGCATTATAGGCTTTGATATTGGATGCCGCTTCGCGATACACCAATCCCTGATAGCCTTTTTGCTTTGCTTTTAATGCGTCATTGAGGGCTTTATAGTAGTGTTTAAGCCTATTCCAGAATAAGAGATAGTTTTTGATGTAGGGCGTTTGTTGCTCATCTTGAGACCAGTGTTGGTTCTCAATTGCTTTTATGGCCGCCAAATAGTCAAATACATGGTTGGGCTCTATAAGGTAACGATCGATCTCATTAAAGTCTTGAATGATAATTTGTGCCCATTTCGAGAATTTATCAAAACTTTCAATGTTAGCTTTTGGTGTTTGTTTGAGATACACGTCATAAAATTCAAACAATAGTTCTGAATTTGTAGTGTAGCTAAAGTCTGAAACAACCTCAACAAACTCTTCAATCGCATGAATTTCTGGAGCAAAAATAGTTTGATTGATGCTCTGGGCTATGGCATTGCGCAGAAAAAGCCCTGCACGTTTACTAGGTAGTATAAAAGTAATTTTTGAAAAATTTGAATGCTTGAGCTGCAGGTCATCAATGACCTCTTGTATAAAACTTACCATAGTATAAAAATAAAAAACGCCCCGAATTTCGGGGCGTTTTAAAAATATTATTTAAATGTGTGAAATTTTAACCTATCTAAGGCTAACTTCTACACGTCTGTTGTTTTTTCTACCAGCTGCAGTTTTGTTAGTTGCAATTGGGTTAGCTTCACCGTAACCTTTAGCGGTCAATCGGTCTTGAGCGATCCCATTAGCTACTAAGTAATCCATTACTGCATTTGCTCTTCTATCAGACAATAATTCGTTTGTTTGTTCTGCACCAACACTGTCAGTATGACCTTCGATCAAGAAGTTAGCTTGTGGGTATTCTTTCAAGATGGCCACCATAGCTTTCAATACACCGTCAGTTTCTTTCTGGAAAGAAGACTTACCTGTTTCAAATAATATAGATCGTGCATATTCATTAAGCTCCTTCATTTCCTCTTCGGTAGGCTCAACTTCTGGGCAACCATTATTAGCTACAGTTCCAACTTCGTTAGGGCACTTATCATCTTTGTTTAATACACCATCACCATCAGTATCTTCCCATGGGCAACCTTCGTTGGCAGCAGGACCTTTTTCGTTAGGACATTTATCATCTTTATCAGCAACGCCATCAGCATCAGCATCAGGACAACCGTTCAATGCTTTTAGACCTGCATCTGTAGGACATTCATCCTTATTATCAGGAACACCATCACCGTCAGTATCAGGACATCCGTTAAATTCAGCTAAACCAGCTTCGTTAGGACACTCATCTTTAGAATCTTCTATACCATCGTTGTCAGAATCTGGACAACCATTGAATGCTTTTAAACCAGGTACATCTGGACAAGCATCATCTTTATCATATATACCGTCACCATCTGTATCAGTTCCACCAAAAGCGATAGAAAGACCAAGAGAATGTTGCCAGTGCTTAGGAAGATAATCTTCAAAAGCATGTTTGTATGCTGTTTGAGCAGTCAAAGCAATATTGTCTGACATCCAAAAGTTGATGCCTAAATTACCATTTAACGTACCCGCTCCAATTTCGTCAATCCAAGTATAACCACCACCAACTCCTAAGTATGGATCAAACCAGCCACTTGGGCCGTTGAATGCATTTCTAAAGCTGTAAGAAATTGTACCATCAAGTGCGTAATAAGATAAATCATCTGCTGAAGAGTCACCAATTTTGTCAATTTCGTTTATAGATCCTGCTGCGGATAAAACGAAACCATCACCTACATATCTAGATACAGAAATTGTGGATAAAGATGGCAAAATGTTGTAGTGATCTGTTGCATTGAAAAATTCATCAAAGTAATCGCCTAATGGTGCGTCCTCACCTACTGGATAAGGGTCGACCGCGTTAGTACCAATGAAGATTTTCCATGGATTGTTTTCATCTTGTGCATTTGCGTTGAAGCCAAATACAAGCAACATAGCTAAAAGTAATCTGCTAAGATTTTTCATATTCTAAATAATTTAATTTAAGTGTTATAAGTGTTAATTGAAAGCAAAAGTAACTTGTTAATGGTTATTAACAAAACAAATATATAAAAATATTGATTAGCACTGGCAAAATAAAACCTTTTGAACTGATTTTAAATAATATCCAGTGTTTTGCCCACTTTTATAAAGGCTGTAATGGCTTTGTCTAAATGCGTCTTTGTGTGAGCAGCTGATAATTGTACCCGTATTCTTGCTTTTTCTCTCGGTACAACTGGAAAAAAGAAGCCTATAACATAGATACCTTCTTGCAATAAGAGCTTAGCCATGCTCTGGGATAATTTGGCGTCATAGAGCATTACTGGTACAATGGCAGAGTCGCCATCAATGATATCAAATCCTGCCGCTTTGAGACCTTTTTTGAAATAAGCAGTATTTTCTTGCAAGGTGTCTCGCAATTTTGTGTCATTGGACAGCATGTCAAATACCTTGATTGAAGCACCAACAATAGCAGGCGCCAAGGAGTTGGAAAACAAATAGGGTCTAGAGCGTTGGCGCAGCAGTTCAATGATCTCCTTTTTGGCAGTAGTGTAACCGCCCATGGCGCCACCCATGGCTTTACCTAAGGTTCCGGTAATAATATCCACGCGGCCCATAACGCCCTTCTCTTCAAGCGTGCCTCTACCGGTTGCACCAATAAAACCTGTCGCATGGCATTCGTCTATCATTACCATGGCATCGTATTTATCTGCCAGGTCACAGATTTTATCTAAAGGAGCTACTAACCCATCCATCGAAAATACGCCATCGGTCACGATAAGTTTATGTCGTGCACCGTTTTCATTGGCTGCGATTAACTGTTGTTCCAAATCTGCCATATCGCTATTTTTATAGCGATAGCGCGCTGCCTTGCACAAGCGAACACCGTCAATAATAGAAGCGTGGTTCAAGGCATCTGATATAATGGCATCTTCCTTGCCTAATAGGGGTTCAAAAATCCCGGCATTGGCATCAAAGCATGCGGCATATAAGATGGTGTCCTCCATGCTATAGAAGTCTGATATTTTTTGTTCCAGTTCTTTGTGGATGTCTTGGGTGCCACAAATAAAACGCACAGACGACATACCAAAACCATGAGTATCCATGGCGTCTTTTGCGGCTTGCACAACATCTGGATGGGATGACAGCCCCAAATAATTATTGGCGCAAAAATTTAGAACGGTTTGCCCAGTGCTTAAAGTGATCTCAGCACCTTGGGGAGAGGTTATGATCCGTTCTTCTTTAAAAAGCCCGTCTTCTTTAATTGATTCTATTTCGTTTTGTAAATGTTGCTTAATGGATCCGTACATAATAGTGTTTGTTTTCTACAAATTTAAAATTCTTTTGCCACAATCCCATCGTTTATATAAATGAGTATGCGCTTTATCACTTTATAGCCCATCTCTTCAAGCACATTTTGATACTCGTAAAGTTGTTCCTTATGTTTTGGGTTGAGAAGTCCAGTTTTGTAATCTATGATGGCGACTTCCCTATTTGAGTTGATGACGATGCGGTCTGGTCTTAAAATACTGCCATTTTTTGAAATGATGTCCCTTTCGTTTAGAACTTTCAACCCTGCTTCGTAATATGGCGCAAGTAATTTATGCTGTATTATGGATTTAATGTCATTAGATAATTGCGCGTATTGCAGATCATTGATTACGCCAGAGGTCAAATAATCTTCAAGGGTGTCATCAACATCAGCTTTGGTCTTGATATGCGACATGATATCGTGTACCAGATTACCGCGTTCAATGGCTGCCGCTTGCTGGGTGTTCCATAAAAATCCAGAATTACTCAAAATACTCAAATGGTGGTCCTCTTTTTTAGTTGAAATAAACAATGCTGCAGTTTTAGTGTTGCTGGTTTCGTGTTTTGCTTCGGAAGGTTTTGCGCGTTCGCCAAATTCATACTGCAATTGATCGGGATTCCATAAGTGTTCAGCCTTTAAATAATGTATCAATAAGCCTGAATAATATTTGACGTTTTCCATCTGTTTACGATCCAGGTCCATTTCTGAAATGACATACAATTGCTCTGCAGCCCTTGTAAAGGCGACATATAATAGGTTAATGCTATCCAATTCTAAATTGGAACGGTAAAGTTGGAAAGCTGCTGCGCCAACCTCCCCGAGACCTTCAAGATCGTTGTTCATGTTTAAGTACAGGTACTCAAAACCACAATAGGATGCTTGTTCTACCGGAAACCAGATCTTTGGGTTCATATCAAAATAAATATCCTGATTGGCATATGGAAAAATCACTACCGGAAATTCCAATCCCTTTGATTTGTGTATCGTCAAAATCTGTACAGCATCCTTTCCTTCTGGTGCAACGATGCTCAATTTTTCTTTCTTGCGATCCCAATAGTCAATAAAACCTTGAAAGCTTGCATTCTGCTTTTGAGAAAAGGTAAACACTTCATCCAAATAAAACTGAATATAGGCGTTAGAGGTTTTTGTGAGTTCAAACGCTCTAATCACACTTTCCATCGATTCATACATTGGCAATTGTGAAAATTCATTCAAATCAAATTCAAAGCCGAACTCTTTTAGGGACTTGAACATACTGTGGGTTTCTAGGTGCACTAAATCGCTCAAAAACCCATGCTTGTCTTCCAGGTTTAATTTTCGGTCTGCAATGAAGCTCAGCAATTCTGCCCTTGCCTCTTGATTATCGGGCTGGATATTCAAGACAATCACATTGGTCAAGAACTGGACTTCAGGCGAATTTTGCAAGACCAAAGTTTCTGAAGAAATTATTGGGATTTGCTGTTGGGTCAAGAATTCTGCAATGGCGATACCTTCTTTGGATTTTCTAACGATAATGCTAATGTCGCTTAGTGAATACCCGTCTTCAGTAGCTTTATATATAGCATCAAGTACTGCTTCACAATAGGCTTCATCTTTATCTTGATCGTCTATGTCTAGAAAAGAAAGGGAGACAAAGCCTTCTTTTTCAAATCGAAAGTCTTGCTGGCTGGCCTCATAAACGGTTTTGTGGTTTTCATTGGAAAAAGCAAAGGTTGAAAGATGTTTGAAAAAAGAGTTGTTGAAATTTACAATGGCCTTAAGACTTCTAAAATTTGAATCCAGGGTCTCTAATTTCGGTTTGACAAAAAATGGTGTTTTTCCAGAATATAAGTTTATAAATTGCTCTGCCTTTCCACCACGCCATCTATAAATGGCCTGTTTCGCATCGCCTACCAAAAGGACACTTCCCGTTTCGCCTTTGAGATTTTCTCCGGTGATGGCATTATCTATCAAGGGTATGAGATTTTCCCATTGAAGCTCTGAGGTGTCTTGAAATTCATCAATAAAATAGTGTCTAAATTTTTCGCCCATGCGTTCATAAATAAAAGGCGCTGGTTGTGCATTGATCTCTGAGTTGATGATGCTGTTGAATTCTGAAATGAGCAGAATGTCGTTTTCGCTCTTAATGTCTTGCAAAGACTGGCCTATGGCGCTCAATACAGAAAGCGGTGTGATGTTTTTAAGTGCATTATTCAAAAATTTGAAATGATGTACTTCTGTCTTCATTTCAAGATAGGCTTCCAACAATTGCGGAAGCATTGCCTCAATGCTATTGGCCTTGTCTTTATCCAATTTTGCAGTGTAAATGCTTTGTTTCTCAATTAGATTTTCTTCGAGTTTATTGTTGTAAAGTCCACTCAAGCTGAGTTCTTCTGCCTTTTTGAAATGATTGGGCAAGGTGCTTCGGCTAAAGTCTGTAAATTCTAAGCCGTTGTTGGCAATGGCTTGCAAAACGTTTTGGGCGATTTCCACGATGCGCTTTTCTGAAATTTCTCGCTTTTGCTTTAAATTGGCTTTAAGGTTTTTGAAATCGTCAAGGGTTTTACCTTCAAGCTGCTTCACGAATTGGAGTTCACTTTCAGTAGTCAATAATTTGGCAATGGCATTAAAATCATAAGAAATGTCCCAGCTCTTATCATCATCGGCTTTTTCTATGGCAAAATCCACTAAAATTTTCGTGAGGACCTTGTTGGTGCCAGCTTTATCAATAAGTTGATCTACTGCCTGGCTGAGAATACTATCTGTGTCCAACTCCACCTCAAAATTAACCGGTAACTTGAGATCATGTGCAAAAACCCTGATCAGTCTGTGGTTAAATTTGTCGATGGTTGAAACATCAAAGGCGGCATAGTTGTGCACCAAAAGCTCCAGTAAGCGTTTCGATTTTAAATGCAGATGCTCTGGTGATATCTCCAATTCTTCAGCGATCATTTTGAACATGGCATGATCCGACTCCAAAATCGAGTCCTTTGAAAACTCATTGAGTGTTTTGACGATGCGTGACTTCATTTCGCCTACCGCTTTATTGGTAAAGGTCAATGCCAATATGTTTTTGAAGGCCAAAAGGCTTTTGGAGGTAAACAAAAGTTTAAGATAATTCTTGACCAGTGTAAAGGTTTTACCACTGCCTGCAGAGGCATTGTATAAGGAGAAAATTGAGGTTGCTTGCATGCTCAAAAGATATAGAATGTTGAAACCAGACTATTTATAGTGTCTAAAAAAAACATTAGGTTTAACTAAAAAATAGTTTAGGTTAGTTCTCTGTAAAATTACGTTAAAATTTTCATAAGTGTTGTCATCCGTGGGCTTTATAGTTTCTTATTGAGTCGTTTTATATGTAAATTTGAGAGAATCAATTATTAACTATAAAATCAAAAACTATGGCTTTCGAATTACCGAAATTAAAATATGCATATGACGCACTAGAACCAAAAATCGATGCGCGTACTATGGAAATACATTATACAAAGCATCATCAAGGTTACACCAACAAATTAAATGATGCCATTAAAGGTACAGATCATGATGGCAAATCCATTGAAAACATTCTCTCCAATTTGGATATGGCCAATACGGCTGTTAGAAATAATGGCGGTGGCTTTTACAACCACTCCTTGTTCTGGGAAGTGATCAATCCAAATGATAAAGGTCATTTGTCTGGGGATTTGAAAGAAGCGATTATGGATAAGTACACTTCTTTTGAGGCTTTCAAGGCTGAATTCAGTAAAGCTGCTGCAACACAGTTTGGGTCAGGTTGGGCTTGGTTGTGTGTTCACGAAGGTGGAAAAGTAGAAATTTGTTCTACTCCAAATCAAGATAATTCCTTGATGCCTGGAGTTGGATGTGGAGGCCACCCAATTTTAGGTCTTGATGTTTGGGAACATGCTTACTACCTCAATTACCAAAACAGAAGGCCAGATTACATTGATGCCTTCTTTGATTTGATCAATTGGAACGAAGTCGAAAGACGCTACGCAAAGGCTAAATAATCCACACTATATATAATCTATGAGAAAGCAAATCCGTTTCGGGTTTGCTTTTTTTTTGCTTCGGAAGGGTTTTTAGGACGCTTTCGGCGCTCGGTTTAACTGAAGAGATCTCGCGTGATTTAATTTAATGCTATACTCAAGTATTTTGCGGCCGGATGCTTCGTTCTGAAAAGTTATACATGAATGGCGTGAACACGTGGCGAAGTAAATAAGTGCCCGAAATAACGACGCTTTGGTTATACGCCGGCGGCATAGTTGTATTTTTAAATGTGGATTTAGTAAGGCAATTATGAGATACCTGCTTTCGAGAAGGCTGGGTTGGGGTTGTGTTGATTGCTAATAAGATACTCCTTTCGCGAGTATTCATGAAAAAAGGTGAACGAGTGTTCACCTTTTTTGCCCCAAATCTACCATAAACTTAACCTACTTATGTTATGGTGAAGTAAATATAAGGTGGCTTTGGATGTTATTGTTAATTTTTTAGACTAACTACATATATATTAGCTTAAACGTTGAAAAAGCCGAAATAATCAATCTTGAATAATGAGATAGGCACTGCTATATGGCTGAAGAAGTCATTAAATAAAAAAGGGTGAACGTTAGTTCACCCTTTTTTGCCCCAAATCTACCATGAACTTAACCTACTTATGTTATGGTGAGACCAATTTAAACGTAATTTGGATAAAGCACATAAATTAATAGTTAAAGCGCATATAAATTCGATGAAACCAATTTATTGAAATCAGTTGTACTGTACTTAAAGGCACATCAATCAATAAGCGCGTTCGTTATTGCCTTCATAAAAGTTGATAAAAGCCCTATTGACTACACGATTGCCACCAGCAGTGGGGTAATTTCCTGTAAAGTACCAGTCACCTAAATTTTTCGGGCAAGCCTTATGTAGATTGGCAATGGGTTGAAAAATCGTTTTAACCTTAGCCTTCACAGTGTCTTCAGATATAAGCTCTGCAATCTTATCTGAGATGGCATCTGCGGTAAATTCAGAATAAAGGTCTTTCACATAGTTTCTAACCTCATTGTCTGCTATGGTCAATTGCAGTTTGCATTTTTCATACACTTCTTCCACCAAATGGTATTTATTGTTTTCCTTGAGTAATTCTAACATGGCTCTAAAAGCGATGAGGCTTTCCAGGTTGGCCATGTCAATGCCATAACAATCGGGATATCTAATTTGCGGCGCAGAGGAGACCACGATAATTTGTTTCGGATTGAGCCTATCCACCATTTTAATGATACTTTTCTTGAGGGTAGTGCCTCTAACAATACTATCATCAATAATCACAAGATTGTCGGTAGGTTTGATTACACCATAGGTTACATCGTAAACGTGTGCAACAAGATCATCACGACTGCTATCTTCAGTAATAAAGGTTCTCAATTTGACATCTTTGATGGCTATTTTCTCGATCCTTGGGCGTTCGGAAAGTATTTCTGTGACTTGTGCTGAGGTAAGTTGACCGTTGCCATTGAGAATCGCTTTGGTCTTTTGCTCGTTGAGGTGCTGCTCAACGGTTTCTATCATTCCGAAGAAGGAGGTTTCCGCCGTATTGGGAATGTATGAGAAAACGGTATTCTTTGTGTCGTTATCAATAGCTTCCAAAACTTTTGGCATCAACAGCTTACCTAAGGTTTTTCGCTCTTGATAGATTTCGGCATCGCTTCCGCGAGAAAAATAGATGCGCTCAAAGGAACAGGCTTTGCGCTCAAGCGGCTTCATGATTTGTTTAATTGTGGTTACCCCAGATTTTTCGGTAATTATGGCATGTCCGGGATCTAATTCCTTAACGTCTTCAAAATTGACGTTGAATACAGTTTGTATCACCGGCCGCTCAGAAGCAACCGCTACAATCTCATCATCCTCATAATAATATACAGGTCGTATTCCTGCAGGATCTCTAAGCACAAAAGAGTCGCCATGACCTAATAGTCCTGCCATTGCAAAGCCACCATCCCAGTTTTTTGAGGATTTCTTAAGGATTTTTGCAACATTAAGACGTTCAGCAATCAATGGGGAACACTCACTTTTGCTATATCCCTCTTTTTTAAGCTTTTTATAGATTTTAGAGACTGCATCATCCAAAAAATGACCAATTTTTTCCATCACGGTAATGGTATCAGCCTTTTCTTTTGGGTGTTGGCCAAGTGCAATGAGTCCGTCGAAGAGCTCATTCACATTGGTCATATTGAAATTACCGGCCACAATAAGGTTGCGGTGCATCCAGTTGTTTTGCCTTAGAAACGGGTGGACACTTTCTACGCTGTTTTTACCAAAGGTGCCGTAACGCACGTGTCCTAAAAGTACTTCGCCGATGTAGGGAATGTGCCTTTTTTGAAGCGCCACATCGTCTTGATATTCGGGATGTGCAGCAAATTCTTCATTGATACGTTCATTGATCTGGTCAAAAATATCCTGGATGGGCTGTTGGGCAATAGACCGCACTCTACTAATGTAGCGTTCGCCAGGTTTTGTGTCTAGTTTAATACTTGCAAAACCAGCACCATCTTGCCCGCGATTGTGCTGTTTCTCCATCATGAGATACATTTTGTTGACGCCATAGAAGGCGCTTCCGTACTTTTCCTTATAAAATTCTAAGGGTTTTTTGAGTCTAATGAGTGCAATTCCGCATTCATGTTTTAAAGCATCGCTCATGTTGTGTTGTTGTTTTTGGGAGCCCCAAAATTAAATGTTTTGACTAAGATTTGATAGCATTATAATGAATTCAAGATAAAAAAACGCGCTCTAATAGGAGCGCGTCGGTTTATGATAATTCGATATTGAATTGTGTAAGTTGTTTGAATTCTTTTAAGCGGTGGTCAATTTCATCTGATGTTAAGTTTTGCATGCGCTCGGTGCCAAATTTCTCGACACAAAAGGAGGCTAATGTAGAGCCATAGATGACTGCGTTTTTCATATTTTCAAAAGAATAATCTTCTGTTTTGGCCAAATAGCCTGCAAAGCCACCAGCAAAGGTGTCTCCTGCTCCCGTAGGGTCAAAAACCTCCTCCAAAGGTAAAGCCGGTGCATAAAACATATTGTTTTCATGAAATAGTAGGGCGCCATGCTCACCTTTTTTGATAACCACATATGTAGGCCCCAGCTCTTGAATCTTCCGTGCTGCCACTACCAAGGAATATTCTCCGGTCAATTGGCGCGCCTCTTCATCATTTATGGTAATCACATCAATCTTGGCGATGACCTTGTGTAAATCTTCAAGCGCACAATCCATCCAAAAATTCATGGTATCCAAAATGGCCAATTGAGGTTTGGATTCCATTTGTTCCAAAACGCTCATCTGCACCATTGGGTGTAAATTGCCCAACATCACCACATCGGCATTTCGATAGGCTTTGGGTACATCTGGATTAAAATCTGCCAACACATTGAGCTCAGTCGCCAAGGTATCTCTAGTGTTCATGTCATTATGATACTTTCCGCTCCAAAAAAAGGTTTTGCCTTCCTTAACGATTTCAACGCCATCTATGTTGATGTTTCTATTGGATAACAATTCTAAGTACTCCTGCGGAAAATCGCCACCAACGATAGATACGGCAGCCGAATCAACATCAAATTGCGAAGCTGCCAAACCTATAAAGGTCGCTGCACCACCAAGGATTTTATCTGTTTTCCCAAAAGGGGTTTCTATAGCGTCAAAAGCGACGGTACCAACTATAACTAATTTGCTCATAAAGCCTCTAAAATTTTGCTGCAAATATACAGTTTTTAGACACAAATGCCTGCATCTTTTTGAGGTGGAATTTAAGGACTAATCAATCGGTGTCAAAATGATATAAAATGGTTTTGGGTGGCGTTAAAGCATTTGAAAATTCTTAGCGTATCGGAAATCTTACGTATGTTTATCGTAAAAACAGCGAATTATGTCGTCATCAAAAAAGCGCAAAGAAGTCCTTACTGATACAGATGCTTTGAAATTATTGGAATTCAAAGCAAAAAAGGCCGGTAGAAACTTAAAAAACGACTTGGAGTTCGTACCGCTAGAGGAATCTTATGCCTTTGAGCCATCTACATCTTACAAAGTTATGATGGATAAAATGATTGAAGACCATGCTACTGGGAAAACAAACCATACATCTTGGGAGGCTATTAAAAAAGGCATGAATTAGTGCCTTTTGAAATCAAATTAAGTGAAGCAGCTCAATTGGACTTAAAGGAGGCGCGTCGCTATTATGCTTTAGTATCAAAGCCATTATTAACAAGGTTTGACGCCGAGAAGGTCACTAATTTGGAGCGATTAATTTCAATTTCACACATTTTCAACAGCGCTATCGTGGGATAATGATACTCTTTACTGAAACATTTCCTTATGGCACTCATTTTTTAGTTGTAGAACACATTGTTTATGTGCAACGGATTTTACATCAAAAGCAATTTTATCGCTAACTATCCCTTCTTGTTTGATGATCACTCAAAATGCCTTAAATATGCTTTAGGATTATTGAGAAACGACTTGGTAACGTTATAGTGTTCCGTAGCTTCCAAAGCTGTTTTTTGCATCGCATTTTCAGTAATTTCATAAATAGTTGCATTTGGATAGGCCAACAACATGGGCGAGTGCGTTGCAATGATAAACTGCGAATTGAAGTGTTTGAGATGGTTTTGTATAAAGTAGATGAGCGTTAATTGCCTTGCTGGCGATAAGGCAGCTTCGGGTTCGTCCAAAAGATAAATACCTCGTGCGGTTATGGTTTGATTCATGATGTGCAAATAGGCTTCGCCATGCGAAAAGGCATTGAGCTCTTGCCCGTATTTGAAACGCATACCCCGCAATTGATGATTGGCACTATCTTTCATGTCTTCAATAATGTGCTTCGGAATTTCGTCTCCCATATCGCCCATTTGTTGCTCAATGTTGGTGCCAGCACGATGCACGCTGTTGAGGTAATCTCCAAAATCTTCTGCTCTAAAGAAAAATCCGAGGGAGCGTTCGATGTTCCAGGTAAGATCAAGAAAAGGCATTAAGGTTTTGGCAGCGTCAAAAGAGGCCTTGCCATAACCGGCACCATCCATGTGCGGTAGTTGCAATCGGCAAGCGATGGCCTCTAACAAGGTGGATTTTCCGGTTCCGTTTTCTCCTACCAAAAATGTAATTTGACTGGACAGGTCAATATCTTTGGCGAATTTTATAGCCGGAACGTCAAAGGGAAACGGGTGCTGTCTTGTGGTGTTGATGTTTAGGGTTGAGAGGTAAGCCATTTTGGTTTCTGAAATTATATGAGCTTAATTATTAAAATTAACGATTATTTGTAAAACTGCTTGTGATTCAGTATTTGAATATTCATTAGGCTGTCGCCTTCAATACTAAAATGAATCTCATAAAGAATACTTTTACATGAGCAATTCTAATGGTTCTATAATGAGATGATAGTGTAACGGGTGTTCATGAACAGGATCGAATCCATCCCAAAATGCGCTGTGAAATCGGTAAGCTCAGTCAAAAGAAATGTTTTCTCAAGGGTTCAAACGAGTTAGTGTTCATGACAGCAAGTTTTTCAATGGAAAAAGGTAAAAAAATGAATACGGAGCTAGAAATTTAAACATACACGTGTTTTTCATTTCCGCCCAAAATCGGCAGGAATCTCCCCCCAAGCCTTGGTTTCCCATTTTACGATGGTCGTTTTATAATCATTCTCTTTCAGCCATAATACGGCGCGATCCACCAAATCATAAACAGGTTTGTTTGTGGCATTGCGCTCTAATTTGGAATTGCAATACTTCTTTCTAACCCAACTCATCGCAGTACGTGAATCTGTGTAGATGATACGGTCGCTATCGTGTTTTTTCAAAAAGCCCAATCCGTGAACTAATGCTAAAAACTCGCCCAGATTATTGGTGCCTTGGGCAAAAGGCCCTTGCTTAAAAAGTTGCTTTTTCGATTTGGTATCAACGCCGCGATATTCCATAATGCCAGGATTTCCCGAAGAGGCAGCATCAACAGCAATCGAGTTGTAATTGGGTTTGCCTATTTTTTTAAGCTGTTCTGCGGAAAGCTCACTAGCAAACGACTTGTTTTTGCCTATATAATCAAAATAATTGCCTTTAAAAGCTTCTTTTGCAGCATCAAACGTTGCGAAAGATTTGTATTGAGCACCTTCATAATCCTTGGTTTGTGCCTTACAGTCATTCCAAGAGGTGAAGACCCCTTTTTTGTGGCCTTTCCAAACGGTGTAGTATTTTTTTTTAGCCACGAATTTTACGAATTAAAAAACACGAATTAACGCGAATCACAGGGGTTATTTTTACTGGAATTTAACTAAGTTTCTGATTATATGTTTTGGGTTTTGGAATTTTATTTTTTTTGGAATTTAAGATTTCCTGCACCACCTTCGGAAAGTGCTCCATTTCTAAATCATGGATCTTGGCAGCGATGTCTTCCGCAGTATCCGTCGCGTTTACTGGACATTTGGTCTGAAAAATAATCGCACCTTCATCATAATTGGCGTTCACATAATGAATGCTGATGCCTGTTTCGGTTTCCTTATTGGCAACGATGGCTTCATGTACAAAGCTTCCGTACATGCCTTTGCCGCCATATTTTGGCAAAAGTGCAGGATGGATATTGATGATTTTATCTGGGAAGGCTTCAATAATGTGTTCAGGAAGTTTCCAAAGAAAACCGGCCAACACAATTAAGTCAGGTTGCGATGCCTTTAGTAGTTTAAGCACATCGTCGGTTTTAGCAAATGCAATGCGGTTAAAAGAAAAAGCACTTACTCCTAGTTTTTTGGTGCGTTCCAAGACTTTTGCTTGTGAATTATTACTAAGCACCTGCACCACCGAAATGGTCTTGTGATCCCGAAAAAAGTGGATCAAGTTCTCAGCATTACTCCCGCTTCCCGAAGCCAATATGATAATACGTTTCATTTTCAGAATAATAATTTTTGAATAAGGACCCTATTTGTCTGCTCATAAGCAGTGGAATTTGCAAAATAAATCTCAACGAGCCCAAGACGATTTGATAATCTAGTTTTGTTAATAAATCTGACGGGGCAGTTGTAGGAAACAAAAAAAAGAATAATAATTAACAAATAGAACCTAAAAGACGAATTCCTCAAGCTTATTTAGTAAATTACCATCACATTTTGGAAACAAAGGCGAGTATTAAGATAAAGTTTTTTATTTTTGCCACCTAAATTAAAACTTAAAATTAAGAAATTATGTCAGACATTGCATCAAGAGTAAAAGCGATTATAGTAGACAAATTAGGCGTTGATGAAAACGAAGTCGTAACTGAAGCAAGCTTCACAAACGATTTAGGAGCAGATTCATTGGATACTGTTGAACTAATCATGGAATTCGAAAAAGAATTCGATATCCAAATTCCAGACGATCAAGCTGAAAACATCGCAACAGTTGGTCAAGCCATCTCTTACATAGAAGCAGCAAAATAATTCAATAACTATTTATGGAATTAAGGCGAGTTGTAGTTACTGGGTTGGGCGCTCTAACACCTATAGGCAATACCAAGGATGAATTCTGGGAAGCGCTTATAAGTGGCAAAAGCGGTGCTGCACCTATAACCTATTTTGATACTGAAAAGTTCAAAACAAAATTCGCTTGCGAATTAAAAAACTTTAATGCCACCGATTTTCTTGATAGAAAAGAGGCGCGCAAGATGGATAAATTCACGCAGTATGCTATGGTAGCCTCAGATGAAGCTATTGCAGATGCTAAATTGAATCTTGACGTCGTTGATAAATTGCGAGTGGGCGTTATCTGGGGAGCGGGAATTGGAGGTTTGGAAACCTTTCAGGAGGAAGTATTGAACTTTGCTGCTGGAGATGGTACGCCGCGTTTCAATCCGTTTTTTATCCCAAAAATGATTGCAGATATTGCCCCTGGTAATATCTCGATCAAACACGGGTTTATGGGCCCTAATTACACCACGGTTTCTGCTTGCGCCTCTGCTGCGAACGCCATGATTGATGCGCTCAACTATATTCGTTTGGGTCATTGTGATGTGGTCGTTACTGGTGGGAGTGAAGCGGCGGTAACCATAGCTGGGATGGGTGGTTTTAACGCCATGCATGCCTTATCCACAAGAAATGATAGTCCGGAAACAGCTTCCAGGCCCTTCGATGCGACCAGAGATGGTTTTGTTTTGGGAGAAGGTGCTGGCGCGATCATTCTTGAGGATTATGAACATGCCAAGGCAAGAGGCGCCAAGATCTATGCAGAAGTATTGGGAGGCGGTTTGTCTTCAGATGCCTATCATATGACGGCACCACACCCCGAGGGTATAGGTGTTATTGCAGTGATGCGGAACTGTTTGAAAAATGCGGGTATAGAGCCTGAAGAGGTAGATCATATCAATACGCATGGTACTTCAACACCTTTGGGTGATGTTGCTGAATTAAAAGCGATTACCGAAGTATTTGGAAAGCACGCAAAAAACATCAATATCAATTCCACAAAGTCCATGACAGGCCATTTATTGGGAGCTGCAGGCGCCATCGAATCCATTGCTTCTATTTTAGCCATGGAGCACGGTATCGTGCCTCCAACCATTAACCATAAAGTGGTCGATGAGAATATTGATCCGCAACTTAATCTTACCTTGAACAAGGCACAAAAGAGAGATGTTAAAGTAGCTATGAGCAATACCTTTGGATTTGGCGGTCACAATGCCTGTGTATTATTTAAAAAACTAGATTAAAACACTGAATGAGTTTCATTCGTAACATATTAAAAAATTCCCGTACCAATAAGGACGGGAATTTTTTTTTATTACTCAACAAAATTCTTGGCTATAAGGTCAAGAACAAATCCCTATACATCAAAGCGTTTACCCATCGCTCGATGAATATAAAGGATGCCGAGGGTAACCCTGTCAACTATGAGCGTCTCGAGTTTGTGGGTGATGCTATTTTAGGCGCGGTCATCGCGCACTATCTTTATGAGGAAGTACCGCATGGTGATGAAGGTTATCTCACAAAAATGCGTTCTAAGGTAGTGAGTCGTGAGCATCTCAATGAATTGGGAAAAGAGCTAAAACTCATTGATTTGATTGAAAGTAATATCCCGAAATCAAATTTTGGGAGTAATATCCATGGCAACCTCTTTGAATCACTCGTGGGCGCGATTTATCTGGATAAAGGCTATAATTTTTGCGAAGATTTTATCCATAAAATCATCATTGACCCTAAAGTAGATATTGAAACGCTTGAAGGCCGTGTGATTAGTTACAAGAGTCTTTTGATAGAATGGTGCCAAAAGGAGAAGAAAACTTTTGATTACAACGTTTACGAAGATTCTGGCAATGATGAGGTCAAGCACTTCTCGGTAAAACTATCCATTGATGGCAAAGTCGTTTCCAAAGCGCGTGCCACATCTAAAAAGAAAGCCGAAGAAAAGGCCTCTAAACGCGCTTTTTTCGCTTTTCAGAAACAGATTGGCAAAGTGCTATAAATCAGACTTTAAGTGTGGTTATTCCAAACAACAATCATCTCTTTCCTGAAATAATTCATATATTTAAGAAATATTTGAGGTGTTTTGTAACAATCAGTTTGTGTAAGTCATAATAGTTATTAACTATAACGTTTTAGTTGATGAGGCCAGTCAAGAATACGTTCAACTTAACAATTTTGTGGTCTTTAAATATTATATTTACAATTAATGGCTGTTTTATATGGCAATGCACAAATTACTGGTAGATGATTTTTTCGATGATTCGTTCTTGTTGTTAGCGGTTCATTGCAGGTTAGAAGACTATCGCCTGGCCTTTCTTCTCAATAAATATTTAGAACTTCGATTGGCTAGGAGAGCGCAAGATCTAGACTATAATTATTTTGCGGCGTCTTATGCCATTTACGAATGGGAGGACAGTAAATTCGATACCATTTGGAATTTGGTGGCAAACAGTTGTAAGCGCCAAGAGAATAGTATTCAAAGTTCTGGTTCCCTGTTTGATAATCAAAACGTGGTTACCAAAATAAATTATTTGGTACCAGAGTTGAAAAAAGCCGATTTTCTCATTAAAGTAAGTAATGAGAATCAACAATTAGACGAAAAAAAGATCTTGAATTCCATACAGGCCATTCCACAGATCATAACTGCTTATAGTGCAGATTTAAATAATATACGTTCAAAAGAGCACCTAATTTTTAATTGATGTTAAGAAAAAAGAAAACCAAAATAGTAGCCACTTTAGGACCAGCAACCAGCACAAGAGAAGTCTTGAAAGGGATGTTGGAAGAGGGCGTAAATGTTTTTAGAGTCAATTTTTCCCATGCGGATTATAAAGACGTGAAAGAGCGCGTAGAAATGATACGAAGCCTTAATGAAGAGTTTGGTTACAACGCTTCCATTCTGGGTGATCTTCAAGGGCCTAAATTAAGAGTAGGTGTCATGAAAGGTGAAGTGATCGTTAATGCTGGCGATGAAGTTGTTTTTGCCACTGGAGAGCGTTTTGAAGGCACAAAGGAGCGAGTATATATGACTTATGACAAGTTTCCTCAAGATGCCAAACCCGGAGAGCGTGTGCTTTTAGATGACGGGAAATTGATCTTTGAGGTGATTTCAACAGATGGCATATCTGAAGTTAAGACCAGAGTCATTCAAGGTGGCCCTTTACGCTCTAAAAAGGGCGTTAACCTTCCCAATACCAATATATCACAGCCTGCATTGACCGAAAAGGATATTGAAGACGCTATTTTTGCTTGCAGTATCCAAGTGGATTGGATGGCTTTATCCTTTGTGCGCCATGCTGAGGATTTGATGCAATTGGAGCAATTGATTAAACAGCATAGCAAACATAAAATCCCCATCATCGCTAAAATAGAAAAGCCAGAAGCTGTTGAGAACATCGATAAGATTGTCGCTTATTGCGATGGATTGATGGTTGCCCGTGGTGATTTAGGTGTTGAGATTCCTGCCGAAGAAGTGCCGCTCATCCAAAAACAATTGGTTTTAAGAGCTAAGCGCGCTAGAATTCCTGTAATCATTGCCACCCAGATGATGGAAACCATGATTACTAGCCTCACACCAACTAGAGCAGAGGTCAATGACGTCGCCAATTCGGTTATGGATGGTGCCGATGCAGTTATGCTTTCTGGAGAGACATCAGTAGGTAATTATCCGGTGCAAGTGATTCGTCAAATGGCTAATATTATTAGAAGTGTTGAGGACTCCGATTTGATTAAGGTGCCACAATCGCCACCACATATTCGTACCAAGCGCTACATTACCAAAGCAATTTGTTACCATGCAGCACACATGGCCAATGAAATTAGTGCCAAGGCCATTTCAACATTGACCAACAGTGGCTACACAGCATTCCAGATTTCGGCATGGCGACCAAAGGCGCATATTTTAGTGTTTACTTCAAATAGAAGAATATTAACACAACTCAGTTTGCTTTGGGGTGTGGAAGCCTTCTACTACGATAAATTTGTAAGTACAGATGAAACCATTGAGGACGTGATCGCCATCGCCTGTAAAAAGGGCTATCTGGAGGTTGGTGATATGCAAATAAGCTTGGCAGCCATGCCAATTCAAGAAAAGGGTATGGTAAATACTTTAAGAGTAAGTGAGATTACGAGTTGTAGTTTTTAGATAGAAATAGCTCGATATCCTATATAAATAAAATGACCTCAAAGTTTTTCTAAAAACGATGAGGTTTTTTTGTGGACAGATGTGTCGATAACTACTAAAACTGCCAATTTCGAAGCAATTTTATCATGAATTGGTTTGCATCAACGATTGCGACTATGTTCAAAACGCAAACTTCAACTGCACACTTACCGCTTTATCACTTGCTTGGGAAACCTTTACCTTTTCAGTATTCAAATTGGATAATGAAATCCCCAATAAGCGCACCGAATTATCCATGCGTTCTTGGTACAGTAAATCTTTGGCCGTCTCCAAGATCACACTTTTGTCGCTCACAAAATAGGGAAGTGTCTTGCTTCTTGTTTGCAGCGTAAAATCGCTGTATTTGATTTTAAGGGTAATGGTCTTTCCAGCGACATTGCTATTTTTGAGACGTTTTGCGACTTCTTCGGCAATATGCTCCAGTTTTTCAAGCATGAAGATTTCCGAAGATAGATTTTCACTAAACGTCCGTTCTGCAGCAAGTGATTTTCTAATGCGATTGGGCTTGACCTCACTGCGGTGAATGCCCCGCACCACATCATAATAAAAGTTGCCCGCTTTCCCGAAGTTTTCCTCAAGATACTCAAGTGTTTTCGACTTTAAATCTTTTCCGGTAAAGATGCCTTTTTGGTACATTTTTTCCGCAGTGACCTTACCAACCCCATAGAATTTCCGAATGTCCAGTTGCTCCAGAAAATCCAAGACTTCTTCGGGATTCACGGTTCTTTGTCCGTTGGGCTTGTTGTAATCACTGGCGATTTTTGCGATAAATTTATTGATGGAAATCCCTGCAGAAGCCGTTAAACCTACCTCTTCAAAAATACGTTGTCTAATGTCTTGCGCCAAAAGAGAAGCGCTGGGATGGCCTTTTTTGTTTTGGGTCACGTCTAGATAAGCTTCATCCAGAGATAAGGGCTCCACCAAATCGGTGTACTCATAAAAAATCTTCCTTACTTGTTTGGAGATGGCCTTGTATCTGTCAAAATCGGTCTTTACAAAGATAAGTTCTGGGCATAATTTAATGGCCAAACGACCAGACATGGCACTTTTCACTCCAAATTTGCGTGCTTCATAACTTGCGGCAGCGATAACGCCACGCGCACCTCCACCACCTACTGCAATGGCTTTCCCTTTAAGTTCGGGCTGGTCCATTTGCGCTACGGAAGCATAAAAGGCATCCATATCCACGTGGATGATTTTTCTAATCGGTAAATCGCTGAGCATGCTGCAAATTTATAATATCTTTGGGTCACTTGATGTGTCATTTATGAAACTTATATACACACTTTTAGGCTTGAGCCTGTTGTTGCTCATTTGGTCTGCCATCAATCCCTACGATTATTTTACCTGGTTTCTGGAGGTCTTGCCTGCCGTGTTGGGAGTTTTGCTGCTACTATTTACTTTTAATCGCTTCCGGTTTACAAATCTGGTCTATACACTGGTCTTTTTCCATGCTGTGATTTTGATTATTGGAGGCCATTATACCTATGCGGAAGTCCCTTTGTTTGATTGGATCCAACAGTATTTTGGCCAGAGCAGAAACAATTACGATAAACTCGGTCATTTTGCCCAGGGGTTTGTGCCTGCCATGATTGCTAGGGAGCTTTTACTTCGGAAGGCAGTCGTACTCAAAACCAGCTGGCTCAAATTCATAGTGGTTTGCATCGCAATGGCCATAAGCGTGGCTTATGAGTTTGTGGAATGGGCAGTTTCATTGGGTACAGGCGAAGGAGGCGATTCGTTTCTGGGCACTCAAGGCTACATTTGGGACACACAAAGCGACATGCTGTTTGCCACCATTGGCGCTATTATGGCCTTATTGATTTTTAGCCCAAGGCACTCTCACCAAATTAAAAACATAACTACGGAAGCATGAACACTACAGAAATTGAGCGTAAATTTTTAGTGAGGTCGGAAGATTTTAAGACGGAAGCCCATAAATACACGAGAATCATTCAAGGCTTTTTAAACACACATCCTGAGCGAACGGTAAGAGTTAGGCTGAAAGGTGACCTTGGTTATTTAACAGTAAAAGGAAAGTCAAACGATAGCGGATTGAGTCGTTATGAGTGGGAACGGGAAATTTCAAAAACCGAAGCCGAGGCCTTGCTGAAACTCTGTGAGGCCGGAAGCATCGATAAAACCAGATACGAAGTTCAAAAAGGAACACATGTGTTTGAAATTGATGTGTTTCATCAATCAAACGAAGGTTTGGTTGTTGCGGAAGTAGAGTTAGGTCATGAAGAAGAATCCTTTGAAAAACCAATTTGGCTGGGAGAGGAAGTTACCGGAGATAAGCGCTATTACAACTCGCAATTGGCAAAGCATCCATTTAAGCATTGGTCATAAAAAAAACCGCCAATGGAGGCGGTTTTAATAATATATGTTAGATGGTTCTTATTCTTTATTTGGTTTTTCTTCCGTAGAAAAATTTTCAACAGCGTGCATCTCCTTCACTTTATAAGACTCTCCTGCTTTTGCTACAGTTTCTTCGAGCGTTTTTGGCGTTACCATGGCTTCATCATATTCTACCATGGCCAGTTTACGGTCAAAATCAACTTTTGCAGATTTGACACCATCCATTTTTGCCATTTTCTTTTCGATGGTTTTTGCACAGCCCATAGCGCAGGTCATCCCGTCGATTTTAAATTCCGCCTTAGCGTAAGTGGCATTTGGATCTAATTTTTGAATAACTTCAGTTTCTGTACCGGTACTAGAGGCTACTGTTTTGACTTCTGGCTGCGCTTCATTCTTACAAGCAAGAATACTTGTACAGGTCATAACAGCAACTAATAAAGTCTTTATTGATTTCATAATTGTTTCAATTTTGTAGCTCAAACTTAATAAATATAGATGATGCTTGAAAGTTAATTAACGAACTTTGTGAATTCGTTAAGTCTGCCCATGAAAATTTCAAATAAGAAATGGATTTATCTCCTGCTGCTCTCGCTTATTTGGGGCAGTTCATTCATTCTCATCAAAAAATCGCTATTGGGTCTAAGCCCTTTTCAATTGGGTGCGCTTCGCACAATTATTTCGGGGGTTGTGTTGCTTTGTTTTGGATATGGCAGGTTGAAGACCATTGAGAGAAAATCTTGGAAATGGGTGGTGCTTTCGGGTTTTTTGGGGTCTTTTATACCAGCGTTTCTATTTGCCATTGCTGAAACCGAAATTGATAGTGCCATTACTTCCATACTTAATTCACTGGTGCCATTAAACACCTTGCTTCTTGGTTTTGCAATATTTAAAATCGCTTCTACAAAACGACAAATTTTGGGTGTGATCATTGGCTTTGTTGGTACGAGCATGTTAATTTTTAAAGGTGCCGAACTCAATCCAGACCAAAATTATCTTTATGCAGGCTTTGTTATTATTTCAACAATCATGTATGGCTTGAATGCGAATATCATCAAGAATTATTTGCAAGAAGTGAAACCTTTGGCTATTGCAGCAGGAAGCTATGTCGTTATTATAATACCAGCAATACTGATTTTGATTGGTAGTGATTTTTTTACTTCGGAAACCTTTGCAGCGCCTAATTTCAAAATGGCAATGCTGTATGTTTCTCTTTTGTCAATATTTGGCACTGCGCTTGCGAAAGTTGTTTTCAACTCATTAATACAAATGGCCACACCTGTTTTTGCGTCTTCAGTGACCTATTTGATGCCGGTTGTTGCATTGGCTTGGGGACTTTTGGACGGAGAAACTTTTGGATTTATGCAATTGTTGGCGAGTGCTGTGATTTTGTTAGGCGTATTTTTGGCCAACAAACGAAAAGCATAAAAAAATCCGAAACAAGTGCTGTTTCGGATTTTTTTCGGATTTGTAAATGATTCAGTTATTTGAAATCTGCATCAGTAACATCTTCATTGATTTTAAATTCAGTTGAAGTCATCGTAATCACTTGAGGACCCGTAGTGATTTTTTGAACGGCTGGCATCATGACCCCATCAACTTCCGTGTAATCGGAATATTCCTGAATCGTGCTAATACTTTGTCCTTGAGCTTCGGTAGTAGCTTCTTCACGAACCAATAAGCCAGAATTCACATCATAAAATCTAAACGACACTTTATCGCCATTAGTTACCTTGATTTTATAGGCATCTGTGCCTTCCATAGGAACAATCGATTCTAAACTCAAGTTTGACATATCCATTGAAAGCTCTGGGAATAGCACCATTTCTGCCTTATTTTCGGCAATTTGATCTTCTGTCATTGGCATTCTATTGCCTTGTTGTTCTTGATAGCCTGTAGTGCCATCAAATTTCTGTTTCATGACGGTGCCCATACCTTCAATGCTCATTTCCATAGACATTTTATTTGGTGACATCATTTTAATAACCGCGGTTGGCTTATAGGGAGCGCCTTGGATAGTCACATTCGCAGTGTTGACCACCGATTTTACTTTTTCTAAATCGGCCATGCCTCCAATTGCTTCAATATAATTATCAACGACTTTTTGCGCGGTCATGTCAGCAGGGATTTCCTTAGAAAATACAGGCTTGTCTACAGGATTGGCGAATTTGTCGAAATACTGGATAGGAATTCCAGTTTTTTCTAGATTGGTTAAAACCTCGCTACCTTTCCCAACAATAACAATACGAGCATTCTCAGTCTTGAAATATTTTTTTGACACGCGCATCACATCCTCTACAGTAACTGCATTGATTTTTTGAAGGTAAGTCGTGTAGAAATCGGAAGGCAATTCGTTAAGCTTGATATTTAAAGCATAACGTGCGATGGTTTGTGGGCTCTCCAATGCCAAAACAAAGTCGCCTACGTATTTGGCTTTTGCGTTTTTGAGTGCATCTTGCTCTACAGGTTCCTCCTTGATACGTTTTATTTCTTGTATGGTATTAACCACAGCGCTATCAGTAACCATGTTTCTTACTTGAACGCTGGTTGAAAAACGGGATGCAAATTCATCGGTGCCTACTCCAGATCTGGCGCCATAAGTGTACCCGTGTTCTTCACGTAAATTCATGTTCAAGTAACTGTTGAAACCACCACCAAGAATTTTATTGGCGATAAGTACAGCGTGATAATCGGGATCTTTCATTTGTAGATCCACATTATTGGTCAATGAAATATCAGATTGCACAGCATTGGGCATATCTATAAAATTGATTTGGGTGTACTGCACGTTGGGCGCAGCTTGTGGCACTGTGTATTCTACATTTACCAATTTCTCCCATTTGCTGAAGTATTTCTCAATTTGTTTTTTGATGGTCTTATATTCCACATCGCCAATAATCACTAAATAAGCTTTGGTTGGGTTGAAGTAAGATTCGTAATAAGATACAGCATCTCCAAAGGTCACATTGTTCACGGTTTCTTCCGTAGTCAATTCGCCATAAGGATGATTTTTACCGTAAGATAATGCCGATCCCACGCGTCCAGCGATAGCATCAACACTTTTTTCGCTAGATTTAAGTCCGTCGATGAGTTTGGCTTTTTCCTTATCAAACTCTTCTTCCGTTAATAAAGGATTGATGGCAGCATCTGACATGAGTTCCAAAATGCGCTCTGCGTATTTTGAAAGCCCACTTGCGTAAGCACCATTTGCGCTAAAATTAATGTTAGCTCCCAAAAAATCGACCTCGTCATTAAAACTATCTTTCGAAATGCTTGTGGTACCATTGCCCATCATTGCGCCAATTAGGCTTTCAACACCAGCTTTGTCTCCATTGGCAAGAGGGTCATTATCAATGGTAAGCGAATAAGACACTCTGGGCAATTTGTGGTTTTCTACTACCATGACCGTAAGTCCATTCTTCAATTTGAATTCAGAGGGTTTTTCCAAAGCTATTTTTGGAGCTGGTCCCGGCTTTGGTGGTTGTGATCTATCAATTTGAGCAGAAACTCCTATTGACATTAGAAATATTACAATAAGGATTGATATTTTTGATTTCATATTTTTTACTTTTTAGTTTTCTTGTTTGTCTTCTGGTAAATACTCTAGCAATAATCTTTGATTAGGGTTTAGGTATTTATTTGCGACTTCTTGAATTTCGGCTCTTGTGATAGATCTGTAAATATCAATTTCGTTATTGATAAGATTGACATCTCCATATAGCATATAATATCTTGCCAAGGAGTTTGCAATACCAGTCACGCTTGAATTTGAGTTGACAAATTGATTTTCAAAAACATTCTGAAGTTTCTCGTAGTCTCGCTCTGAAATCAACTCCGTTTGAAGTTTTACGATCTCCTCATCAATTTCAGTAACCAGATCCTCTAATTTGGTATCGCCAAGTGGCAACCCGTATAAAATATAGGTTCCGTAGTCTTCTTGGCTAAAATCTAAGGCCCCTACTTGTAAAGCCATTTTTTTCTCATCGACAATTTTCTTGTAAAGTTTTGAAGATTTACCACCGCTTAGGTAACTAGAGATCATTGCCAATACATACGCGTCTCTATCTTTAAAGGAAGGCGTTCTGTATGCAGCCATAATCGCTGGGATTTGAATATTCGAGTCATAAGCTGTCGCGGTCATGGGCTCGGTGATTGGGTCTTCTTTTGGAAAACTTCTCACAATATCTGCACCTCTTGGGATAGGACCGAAATAATCTTTGACCATCTTTTTAACTTCAGATTTGTTTATATCCCCAGCAACCACTAGGACCGCATTGTTAGGCACGTAATATTTTTCGTAAAATGCTTGAAATTCTTCTAGGGTGGCAGCATCCAGATGCTCCATCTTACCAATGGTAGTGCCTTTGTAAGGGTGTTTCTCAAACATGTTCAATTTTATGTTTTCTAGAAACTTACCATAAGGACTATTATCAACACGCAATCTTTTCTCTTCCTTCACAACCTCGTTTTGAGTGTCAACTCCAATTTGATTGATGATAGGATGCATTAATCGTTCTGATTCCATCCATAATCCCAGCTCCACATTATTAGAAGGGAAAACCTCATAATAATAGGTTCTGTCATCTGTGGTGTTTGCGTTGTTTGTGCCGCCATTAGAGGACACAATGGTAAACCATTCACCTCTTCCTATATTTTTGGTGCCTTCAAACAAAAGGTGTTCAAAAAAGTGAGCAAAGCCAGTGCGTTCTGGGTTTTCATCTTTTGCGCCAACGTGATACATTACCGAGACAGTTACGACAGGAGCCGTATTGTCTTGATGCAGGATGACATGCATGCCATTATCCAGATCAAATTGTTCAAATTCGACTTGCTGGGCATTGGATGAAAATCCAACCAATCCCATCACAGCCAAAATAAATAAGCATTTTTTCATTATAAAGTTGTTTTTAAGTTAATACGTTTAAAGGTGTTAAATTTTTTTGATTCTCACAAAAATAGGGAAATAGACAGCCTTTAAAGGATTTTAATTTGTAAAAATTATCTTAAATTCGCACAATGGAGACTTTTTTTCCCGAACTTTATTGATTTACAACTAAAAACCACCAATTTATGACGATGTCCGTTAGAGTAGCCCTGAGATACGGGATATTTATGGCGATTTCCTTAATTGCTTATTTCCTAATTGTAAGATTGTTTGATCTTCACGAAAATCCTTGGTTACGATTGCTTAACGGTGTAGTCATGGTGGCAGGTATCTCTTTAGCCATTAAGCACTACAAGCTAATTGATGCTGAAGGTCTCTCGTATATAAACGGGATTAAAATAGGGATCCTAACTGGTTTTACTGCCACAATCATTTTTACGATTTTCATGGCGATTTACATGTTCCACATCGATCCTGAATTCACTCAAACCATCTTAGAAGATTGGCTTAGAAACTACGATTCGGGTGCTGGGGTCTTGGTTTTCATTATTTTTTTAGAAGGTATGGGCTCGAGCGTCGTGCTATCCTTGGCGTTGATGCAATTTTTCAAAAAAAGTTATCAAAAACAGCAAAAAAAATAAAACGCTTGTAAATTAATTAATTAGAATGTATATTTGCACCCGCTTTCTAGAGAGAGAGCGCAATATTCTAATTTTTAATAAAAACGTTACGCTATGTACGCAATTGTAGAGATAGCAGGGCAACAATTTAAAGTTGAAAAAGACCAAAAAGTTTTTGTTAACCGTTTAGGATCAGATGAAGGATCGAAAATTGATTTCGATAGTGTTCTTTTGATCGGAGATGGTGACAATATTACTCTAGGCGCCCCAGCTATAGACGGAGCACTTATTAGTGCTAAAGTCTTAAGACACCTTAAAGGTGACAAAGTAATCGTTTTCAAAAAGAAAAGAAGAAAAGGTTACCGTGTAAAAAACGGTCACAGACAAGCCTTATCGGAAATCGTGATTGAAAGCATCGTAGGTTCTGGAGCTAAAAAAGCTGAGAAAACCGAAAAAGCAAAACCCGCTAAAACTGAGCAGGCAGCCCCTGTGAAGGACACTAAAACTTCAACTAGCCCAGCTGCTAAAACTACTCCCAAAAAGGAGACTAAGAAAGAAGCTGATATTAGTGAAAATCTAGTGACGCGAGCAGAGCACCGAGCTGATGAGGCACAGATCGAGATCAACATCGATAAAGTACTTCACAACGTAGGTACAGCTTTGAAAGCAGATGCCGATGATTTGAAAATGATCAATGGTATTGGTCCAGCTTATGAGGAAAGACTCAATGAATTGGGGATTTATACCTTTGAGCAAATCAGTAAGTTAAAAGCTGCTGATAGAGAAGAACTCTCTGCAGTAGATGGAATTACCCGTGATAAGATTGAATCTGAAGAATGGGTAAAACAAGCAAAAGCATTGCTAAAAGATAAAAAATAAAATTATTAATCGGTTTGCCACCGTGGCAAACTCTATAAAACCTCAAGACAATGGCTCACAAAAAAGGAGTAGGTAGTTCTAAAAACGGTAGAGAATCAGAATCTAAACGCTTAGGTGTTAAGATCTTTGGAGGTCAAGCTGCTGTTGCAGGAAACATTATCGTAAGACAAAGAGGCAACACTCATCATCCAGGCGAAAATGTATATGGTGGTAAAGACCATACATTACATGCACAAGTGGACGGTCTCGTGAAATTCGCTAGGAAAAAAGGAGGAAAATCCTTTGTTTCTATCGAGCCTTTCGAAGCTTAAATGAATTGAACTTTCAATTTTTATAAACCCTTGCCAATCTGGCAAGGGTTTTTTCGTTTCTGAAGCTGCCGGGTTTTTAATACCGAACTTGTGGTAATTATAGATCGATTTCTGAATGGTCTTGCTGAAAGGGTATTCTGGTTTCAAAAGAAGAATAGATGCTACGAGTGATCTTCTTTTTATAATCTAAAGAATCGCCTTTAATCCTCAAACAAGAGTGCGCTTCAGAATATGAGTCATTACTACGAAAGCTTGGCGAATTAATGTGCTGACTTAGCTTTCAGCTACTAAGCTCAAATTGGGCAATTGCAATCGGACACAATTGCCTTTACTATAAAGGCTGGGTATTATAACTTGATTTTCGATTGAAGCGCTAGTTTTAATAAGAGTGTATGTACTTCAGCATGGAGAAAATGGGGAGCAGTAAGTTCTAGAGTACAATTAATGTGCACTGCTTAATCCACAATTTCCATCTTCCTTAGTAAGAAACTCGCATTCATGTTCTTACAGACCCCTATTTTGAGTTTATAATCAAAGTAGAGCTCATCCTCAATAATTTCGGCATCAAAGTAATAGTTCTCTACTTCGTCAAGTGCTTCGGAAATGCTGCACAAGCTCAAATCGTGGGTTGCGATTATTCCGGTGGCCTTGCCTGCTACCAGTTTTTCCACAAATTTTTTCGAACCGATGGCTTTATCCGTACTATTGGTGCCCTTGAGAATCTCATCCAAAATTATGAAATAGGGCTCTTCAACAATAGCGTCGACTATGAATTTTAAGCGCGTCAATTCCGAATAAAAATAGGAACTATCGTCGGTCAGCGAATCACTTGTGCGCATGCTTGTGATGAGCTTTATGGGGGCGTATTTACTGGCACTTGCACAAACAGGTAAACCAACGTTAGCCATAACGATATGCAGTGACACGGTACGTAAAAAGGTGCTTTTACCAGCCATGTTGGCGCCGGTAATGATAAAAAATTGCTGTTGATCAATTTTGAGATCGCTCGTGACACGTTTCGTTTTATTCAAGAGCGGATGCCCCAAACCTTTAGCTTCTATAGCAGATTTGTTGTGCATTAGTTCTGGGAATACGTGGTCCTGATGGTTATAGGCGTAGGTGCCTAAACTGTTGTAGGCATCAAAAAACGCTACCGCCTCAAACCAATGCTCTACAGTTTGGGCATAGCTACCAATCCAGCGTTCAACCTGATAAGCATTCTTTATATCCAGCAATAAATAACCGTTACCAAAGAGTGCGGAAATTAAATTACTGCGGTTATCTAAGGCGTCTAATTTTTTTGAGAAGCTTTTGAAAATCGCGGATGCTTTTTTGCCTTGTGACTGGATTTGTGCTTGCTTTGCTTGCAATAATTGTGAGCTGAAGGACCTCTGCTCTATTTGGTCTAATAGCGAAGCATATTGTTTAAAGGTGTTTTTTGTTTTATCTGAATTGTTGGCCAAGGTATTGATATTTTTTAAAAACCGACCCGTAATGAGCAAGCCTACAAACAACCAATAGCCAAAATAATTGAAATCGATAAGTTCAGCGACGCACAAGCCAAAGAGTACAATGGAAAACACTGAGAATACTTGAGGAAACCAAAGCATGAATTTTGGAATGAATGGCTTATGGTTTTTTAGCCAGTCCATAATTGCCTTGGCTGAGGTTTCGGTCTTTACCAAACTCGCCGTGGCTGCATACAGCTGTGACCAATCAGCCATTTCAGATAGCTCTGTGATGGCTAATTGACGTTCTGTGATGCTCTTTATGTCATTGGCTTTCAGCGCTTGGGCCAGTTGCAAGCCACCTTCGGCCGTGGCAGTACGGTTCATGTACTGAAAGAACGAGCCCCTTCCGAAGAGGTCAATATCCCAACTGTAAAAATGCTGGGTGTCTTGATAGGCCATACCATCCTTCCGATGGTGAAATTTTGATTCGATTATCAGCAATTCCTCTTGATTGATATCTGCCAGGGCTTCGTGTAATATTTTCTTTGATTTGAATTTGTTGTAATTGACTAGCAATACTATAAAAAGTGCGATTCCAACAAAAGCGATACCTGCCATGATCACATAATTGCCCCATGCGAAATAAATAGCTATTGCGGTAGCCATAAATACGATAAGTCTTAAAGTGCTTAGCCCCAAAAGCCTTTTTTTCAATCCTGTGGCTTGTTGGGTGTTGAACTCTAATTGTTGCTGGTAATAGGTTTTGGGATTTTTCATCTTGTCTTAAAACTGTAAAGAAACAAAAATTCCCAAGCAGTAGTGCTTGGGAATTTCCGTTTAACAATATATTATTAAGTTAATGGTTTGTAGCTGTTGAAACTTAGAAGCTTGCTTTAAGGTATTCTACGTTTAAGCGCGCAATGTTTTTAAGCGAAATGCCTTTAGGACATTCAATCTCACAAGCTCCGGTGTTGGTGCAATTTCCAAAACCTTCAACATCCATTTGCTTGACCATATTCAGCACACGGTCTGTAGCTTCAATTTCGCCTTGAGGTAATAAAGCATATTGTGAAACCTTTGCGCCTACAAACAGCATGGCACTGGCATTTTTACAGGCTGCCACACAAGCACCACAACCAATGCAGGTTGCTGCACTAAAGGCATCATCTGCGTCGTGCTTATTTATAGGAATGGTATTTGCATCAATTGTGTTTCCTGAAGTGTTAACCGAGATAAACCCACCAGCCTGCTGGATGCGATCAAAAGCACTGCGATCTACAATTAAATCTTTGATTACAGGAAACGCTTTTGCTCTAAAAGGCTCTATAAATATAGTATCACCATCATTGAACATTCTCATGTGCAATTGGCAGGTGGTAACACCTCTATCTGGGCCGTGAGGTTCGCCATTGATTTGCAATGAGCAGGACCCACAAATCCCTTCACGACAGTCGTGGTCAAAAGAAACTGGTTCGTCACCATTGGTGATTAACTGGCCGTTTAAGACGTCAAGCATTTCCAAAAAGGACATATCTGGAGACACATCCTTTATGGGGTAGTCTACCATTTTTCCTTTAGTTTTGGCGTTCTTTTGACGCCATATTTTTAATGTTAAATTCATAACCTTATTTTTTTTGTTGTGATCAATCAATTTTGACCAATTTGTGTTATGTCTAAGCCAGATTTTTCAAAATCAATATCCAAACCTCCTGTTTTTCTTAAAATAAAATTCAAAAGCGCAGTGGAAATCAAAGTCACGATAAAGGCAACCACGGCATAGATAATTGGGATTAAGACGACCATGAAAATACCGCCTCCAAAGATGGCAGCTCCTGCACCAAAGGACTCTGAAGCTGCACCTGCGCCTATTAGGGAAAATAAGAGCGCCATTGGTACAAATACAATGAGCATGATCAAGGCAGTCAAAATAGCTGCGATGGTTGCGTATTTAACAGGATCAATTCTTTTAAGCTTCAATCGGAGCGTGTTGGTACCCATCGGTTTTGATTATGTTGGTTCAACTTATTTATAGGAACGGGTTTTTACCTCAATATCTTCATATTCAAGGTTTTCTTTATGTAAAATAGAATCCTTTGGTTCGCCATTATATTCCCAAGCCGAGACAAATTGAAACTCCTCACGTCGGGTTGCTTCACCTTCTGCCGTTTGATATTCTTCTCTAAAATGACCTCCGGCAGATTCTTCCCTTTCTAAAGCATCTTTTGCAAAGAGCTCTCCCAGTTCCAGGAAATCTGCTACACGACCAGCTTTTGCCAATTCTTCATTGAATTCGTTAGCGGTACCTGGCACACGAACATCTTTCCAGAATTCTGCTCTCAAATCTGAAATTTCTTTGATTGCCGATTTCAAATCTTCAGCATTCCTCGCCATTCCGCATTTGTTCCACATTATTTTTCCTAAACGCTTGTGGAAATAATCTACGGGGTGGGTTCCCTTATTGTTGATCAAGTGTTCAATATTGTCTTTAACTACTTTTTCCGCCTCATCAAACTCCTTTGTGTTGGTTGGGATTTCCCCAGTTCTAATATCATGGGCTAAATAATCACCTATTGTGTAAGGCAATACAAAGTAGCCATCTGCTAGGCCTTGCATTAATGCGGAAGCACCCAATCTATTGGCACCATGATCTGAGAAGTTAGCTTCGCCAATGGAGTAAAGTCCCTTAACAGTGGTCTGTAAATTATAATCTACCCACAGGCCGCCCATGGTGTAATGTACCGCTGGGTAAATCATCATAGGGGTTTCGTAAGGGTTTTCATCAACAATCTTCTCGTACATTTGGAAGAGGTTTCCGTATTTTTCCTTGATAATTTCCTGACCTAATTTCTTGACCAATTGCTCATCATTTTCATCAAGACCTTTGACGTGAGCTTGCTCTTTTCCATATCTCATAAATGAAGAAGCAAAATCCAAATATACCGCTTCACCAGTTTTGTTAACACCATAACCAGCATCACAACGCTCTTTGGCAGCTCGGGAAGCGACATCGCGTGGCACCAAATTGCCGAAAGCTGGATATCGACGCTCTAAATAATAATCTCTATGTTCTTCGGGAATTTCCGTAGGTTTCATTTTACGACTTCTAATAGCCTCTACATCTTCTTTCCTCTCAGGCACCCAAATGCGGCCATCATTACGCAAGGATTCCGACATCAAGGTCAGTTTTGACTGATGATCGCCCGATACTGGAATACAGGTTGGGTGTATTTGCGTATAACAAGGATTGGCAAAATAAGCACCACGTTTGTAAGCTTTCCAAGCAGCAGTCACATTTGAGCCCATGGCGTTTGTGGATAGGAAGAATACGTTTCCGTAACCACCAGAGCCTAAAACCACGGCATGTGCTGAATGTCTTTCGATCTCGCCAGACACTAAGTCTCTAGCGATGATACCTCTTGCTTTTCCATCAACAACCACTACATCCAACATTTCATGACGGTTATACATGGTAATCTTACCCCGTCCAATCTGGCGGTTCATTGCAGAATAGGCGCCCAGTAATAATTGTTGTCCTGTTTGCCCCGCAGCATAAAACGTTCTGGAGACCAAAACCCCTCCAAAAGAGCGGTTGTCTAAAAGGCCACCATATTCTCTGGCAAATGGCACACCTTGCGCCACGCATTGGTCAATGATATTTGCAGAGACTTCTGCCAAGCGATAGACATTAGCTTCACGGGAGCGGTAGTCACCACCCTTTACAGTATCGTAAAACAAGCGGTAAACAGAGTCACCATCGCCTTGATAATTTTTTGCTGCATTAATGCCACCTTGCGCGGCAATAGAGTGCGCGCGTCTAGGCGAATCTTGAAAACAGAACGCCTTGACGTTATAGCCTAGCTCTGCCAAAGTCGCTGCGGCAGATCCACCTGCCAAGCCAGTACCAACTACTATAACGTCAATGTTACGCTTGTTGGCTGGGTTTACCAGGTTGATGTCGTTTTTATGTTTGGTCCACTTATCTTTAAGCGGGCCTTTTGGTATTTTGGAATCTAAAGCCATATTAGATGCGTTTTTAGTGAGATAAATGATGGTACACTGCAATAAATATAAATCCTAACGGGATGCCTACTGCATAGACCTTTCCGAAGCCTTTTAGACCTCTAGTGTATTTGTTATTTGCGCCAATGGATTGAAAGGAAGAACTAAACCCGTGCAGCAAATGCAGCGCCAAGAATATAAATCCAACGCAATAAAGCGCTACTCGCCAAAGTGGTTCAAACTTATGTACGAGTTCTTCGTAGTATCTAAAACCACTGTCGATATTATTTGGGTCTTGGAGTCCTGAAGCATCCCCAACAATATATTTGGTGTTGATTTCTGGGATCCAAAAATCAATGAAGTGAATGATCAAGAATATCAATATAAAGCCACCACTCCAAATCATATTTCGGCTCATCCAAGTGGACTTTGCGTTGCCATTGTCTTTGATATAGCTTTTTTGACGTGCTCTATTGTTTCTAATCTCTAGCACAAAGCCCATGATAAAATGAAAAAGAACACCGAGGATCAAAATGGGTTGTAACACGAACTGTACCAACCAGAACGTCCCCATAAAATGGGAAACATTGTTAAAGGTGTCTGGGCTGAAGACAGACAGAATGTTGATGGAAAAATGCTGTAAAATGAAAATCATAAGGAAGAGTGCCGAAAGTGCCATGGCAAACTTTCTTCCAATTGAAGAATTTAAAATTCCGCTCATTGTTATGTAGTTATATATTGGTACACAAAGATAGGGTCTAAGCCAATGGTCTACAAGTTTTCGTTTTAATTTTGCTTATTTAGAATAAGTTTAATTAGTGGATGCAACGATGATTTGTAGGACTTTAACTGAACACAGCAAACGTAAACTTGGAGCCTATAAACTTGGGGATTGCTCTTTCGGAAAACGATTTTATTCGAAGCTTTTATGAGCTTATTTTGAGATCTAAAGATTTCTCTTTAATGCATCATTTTCAGAAGGCCGAGCGCCTATTCAGGGCTTTGTTTTGAGCCTTCATTTACCATTTTTAGTTATTCAAAATAGGATTAAACCTAAATATAGGTCTTTTAAATAGTTTTGGCAATTTTTATAAAAAAATCAGTTTTATTAGATTTTGATCCTTGAGAAATAAAAAGTGAAATTTGACTAAATTCTAGCCATTATAGCGATAAATCAAATTTGAAGTTTATAAAAAGTTTTCAATTTTTCAGGTAAATGAGGGTTTGCGATTTGATGGTATAGGTTTCCTCCCGATGCAAATCAAGTCTTGTGTTTCCAATTTCAAAGTGTCTTGGCAGCTCAAATCCTTCCGAAGCAATTATGCATAGTACCATCATTGAAATTTGAAAGATCAAAGTTGCAACTTAATTAGTTTGGATACCTTGTTTAAGCAATCCTTGATAAGCCCTTTCGAAATTCGTACTTTTGAAGAACACTTAAAATCGAAACCATGAAATACCATAAAATCAACAAAGACCTGTTTATAAAGAACCGTAAAAACTTCATGTCGAAAATGAAAGACAGTAGTTTGGCGGTATTCAACTCTAACGATATTTATCCCATTAGTGCCGATAGCACCATGCCGTTTCAGCAAAGCCGCGACATCTTCTATTTGAGTGGCGTGGACCAGGAAGAAAGTGTATTGGTCTTGTTTCCCGATTGCCCAAAGGAAAAGCATCGTGAAATTCTATTTTTAAAGGAAACCAACGATCATATTGCAGTTTGGGAAGGCGAGAAGCTAACCAAGGAAGCCGCTTTTGAGACTAGTGGCATCAAAACAGTGTATTGGCTTAAAGACATGGATAAAGTCCTGTTTGAACTCATGACCCAATGTGATACGGTCTACGTAAATACCAATGAGCATTACAGAGCTAACATAGAGACCGAAACCCGCGAAGCCCGTTTTATCAAAACACTTTTGGAAAAATATCCTGCACACTCCGTGGCAAAGAGCAACCCAATTTTGCAGCGTCTACGTTCAGTAAAAGATCCCATCGAATTGAAGCTGATGCAAGAAGCCTGTACCATTACTGAAAAAGGCTTTAAACGCGTCTTGGATTTTGTAAAACCTGGCGTTTGGGAATACAATATAGAAGCAGAGTTTATGCACGAATTTTTAAATAACCGCTCCAGAGGCTTCTCCTATACGCCAATTGTGGCTTCGGGTAATAATGCCAACGTGTTGCACTATGTTGAAAACAATCAAGAATGTAAGGCCGGCGATTTGATTTTAATCGATGCTGGCGCTGAATATGCCAATTATTCCAGTGATATGACGCGAACGATTCCTGTGTCAGGCAAATTTACCAAGCGTCAAAAAGAGGTTTATAACGCGGTGAACCGTGTGAAAAAAGAAGCGACAAAATTATTGGTTCCGGGTGCTTTTTGGGAATCCTACCACGTTGAGGTTGGTAAAATGATGACTTCAGAATTATTGGGACTTGGGCTTCTAGACAAAGCCGATGTGCAAAATGAGGATAAGGATTGGCCAGCCTATAAAAAATACTTCATGCATGGCACCTCGCATCACATTGGTTTGGATACCCACGATTATGGGATTTTGACCGAGCCTATGCAAGCCAACAACGTCTTTACCGTAGAACCTGGAATTTATATTCCTGCGGAAGGTTTTGGCATTCGTTTGGAAGATGACTTAGTGATTCAAGAGAAAGGCGAACCTTTTAATTTGATGGGCGATATCCCTATTGAAGCGGAAGAAATTGAGGAACTTATGAATTCTTGAAGAAATTGAAATTGAAATTGAAATTGAAATTGAACTGGAAGCGGAAGTTTGATTATCCGTTTTAATTCATTTCAAGATGCGGTTATTCATAAAAAGTGCGCCAACTGAAATTTCGGTTGGCGCACTTTTTTTGATTGAGGCTCAAGTGGATATGACTATAGGTTGGTCACACTCAATATGTTGTCTTGAACCTAAAAGCAAATCAGCTCAATTTTTTCGTATCATTTTGTCCTTTTGAATTCCAAATCTTCAAAATCGAAGCTGAAATCGGTTATTGGGGCGATGGGTTTCATTCTTGCGCCAATGGCCTTGCCTGTTTCGTCAAAAGTGAAGTTGACAAATACATCGGCATCGTAGCTGCGGTTGTTCCATTTGGCAATGAAGCTGCTGTAATTATAAGGCAGCAATTCTCCAATCAAGGTTTTCGAGCGTTTGCTGGAGATGCTGTAACTGTTCCCGTTATGTGAAATCCTAATATCGCCAAACCAATCGTCGGTATAAGTGCCAACAATTTGTTCGGGTTTTGGGAAGGCTTTATTGGTTTTGGCAAGTTTAACTTCATCATAGACTGCGGTTTTGATGCTGTCATTATAGGTTATGAAGTTGGTGTTTGAATCTCCCAGTCGTTTCAGCCAATTCCTATCGTCGTAGCCTAAATAACTGTCTTTTATCGTGTTTGTAATACTATTGAAGGCCGAACCGTTCATTTGATTGGTAAGTACCACAATGGCAAGATTCATGTCGGGAATCATTGTGAATTGGGTCACGGTACCCAACAAACCACCGGTGTGATAGACTTGTTTATGTCCGCCCTTAACATCGGTCAAGAACCAGCCCAATCCATACCCCCTGAAGTTGGAACCATAACTGTCATTCGCACTTACCTTTAAGGGCATTTGCAATTGCCAAAGCTCATTGAGTTGCTTTTCGCTAAGTAATCGCTCGCCTTCCGCAGTGACTGCGCCATCCATCAAGAATTTTGCCCAAGTAAGCATATCAGGAATATTGGAAACGATGCCTCCAGCAGGATTTGCGGTATCGCTCCAATCGTGTGGGATCTGGATTACTTTGCCATCTGCCATGGTATGGGCTTCAATGATATTGGATTTATCGGTAACCCGGTTATAGGATGCTTTACTGCTGCTCATGCCAACCGGTTTAAGGATTCTGGTCTCAATGAATTCTTCCCATGAGAGTCCGCTAAGCCGTTTCAAAACCTCGCCTGCAACGATGTACATATTATTATTGTATTCAAATGCGCTTCGGAAAGAACTTTCAGGCTCTAAATATTTGAGGTTTGCTAGGATGTCTTCCGTAGAAAAACTATTGTTTTCAGGGAAGAACATGAGATCGCCAGCGCCAAGCCCTAAACCACTGCGATGCGTCACGAGGTCGCGTATTGTAAAATGCTTGGTTACCCAGGCGTCATGCAATTGAAATTCTGGAATGTATTTGCGTACGGTATCGTCCCAGTTGAGCTTGCCTTCATCTACCATCATGGCCAATGCAACGCAGGTAAAACCCTTAGAGTTGGAAGCAATGCCTACCAAGGTAGTTGCGTTCATGTCTTTGTTGGAGGTTAGGGACCGTACACCTTTGCCTTTCGCATAGACGATCTTGCCATCCTTTAAAATGCCTACGGAAATACCCGGTACTTCAAAGGTGCTTAGCGTTTGTTCAATAAGTGTGTCCAGTTTTTGTTCTTCAATCTGCGCGTTTAAGGAAATGCAAGTTACGAGGAGGAGAAGGGCGAGATAATTTTTGATATTCATGGACTAGGAGTTTAGAAGTTTCAGAATTGAAGCTCAAAGATAATAATTACTTGATGGATATGGAGATATGACAGTGTTGAAAAGTATGCAAAGGCTATCTTTGCAGGCTATGATTTTGAATTATAAGAATATTGAGGTGCATTACAAGGATGAAGGTAAAGGCAAAGTGCTGCTTCTGCTTCACGGTTTCCTGGAAAATTCTACAATGTGGGACAGTCTGAAGCCAGAATTGCTGAAAACGCGTCGACTGATTTCTGTAGATTTGTTGGGGCATGGTCAAACCGGGTGTTTAGGGTATGTGCACCCCATGGGAATGATGGCGGAAACAGTTGCAGCAGTTTTGAAAACGCTAAATGTTATCCGGTTTTCGGTCATTGGACATTCCATGGGTGGTTATGTGGCCTTGGCACTGGCTGAACAGCAGCCCAATGCGATTGAGGGCCTTTGCTTAATGAACAGTACTTTTGAAGCCGATGATGAAGCGCGTAAACAAATTAGAAAACGATCTATTGAATTGGCGCAGGGCAACTATGAAGCATTGGTGCGCATGTCTTATGTGAATTTATTTTCTTCGGAAAGTGCGAAAAAATACCTGAATGAAATCGAAGCGGGATTAAATCAAGCTTTGAAAACATCGAAGCAGGGTTATGTAGCTGCGCAAGAAGGCATGTGCTTGCGATCGGATAAGCTTGAAGTGCTCAAAAATCTCAAGGCAAAAAAATGGATGCTGATGGGCACTAAAGATGCTGTGATCAAAGCAGATCCTTTAAAAAACAGAATTGGCCAAACGGATATTGTGTTGAAAGAATTGGGATGCGGGCACATGATGCATCTTGAGAGCATTACAGAATTAACTTACATTATAAAACATGTTATCGAATAATATGACAAGTCAGCGTTTTGTTCATAAATTTTTTATAAGTTAGTCATCTGTAAATCTAACTATTATGAAAAAATCAACCCAAGCCTCCAGTCCGTTTAAAATTGTTTGCACTCTTTTTGGCCACAAGTATGTGCTCTCAAAGAAAGTGACGCCACATGTTAAAGAGTACACGTGTAAGTGTTGTAAACATCAATTGACCACCAATGGAAATGGAGAACTCACAGAGCTCACGCCAAAATATCAGGAAATCAATGATATCTTGGGAGACTTTTACTCGAGACGCTTGATGCACATGAAAAATCAGAATCCAATATCCGCATCCTATTAATGTGGAACTTCGTTTTATCTTAGGCTCACATCTAATTGAGTTGGCCATTACACGCATTTGCGTGCTAGTGACGAAAAACTTTTAAGGAGAAAGCGACGCAGGTCTTTTGCTGATTTAAAACAGGGGTAAAACGTTGTTTTAAAATAGCTTTAACACAAATTTTTTTTTTCATTCCAGCATTTTACTTATAATAATAAAAAAAATCAAGGATTTGAAAAACCTATTTTGTAAACTCTTCCAACATGAAATTGTTGTAAAAACCGATGTCACGAAAATAGTCAAAGAATATGAATGCATACATTGCAAAAAACAATTCACGACCAGCGATAAGGGCAAGCTAATACCACTTACCACTAAGCGCAAGGAAACAAATAAAGTTTTAAAGTCTTTATATCAAAGGCGAAAAAAAATCAAAAAGCTTATTCCTAATGGTCGCCTAAAGCGTTCCAGCCTTTAGCAATGATGGGTATCACTTGTTCGCCACGAGTGATGAGGTTCATGCCGCGCGCTTCTTCCGTAATAAAACCAATTACCGTTAAATTGGGATTGCCTTTTATTTTCTCAAAATCTTCTTGAGCAATGGTCATCAATAATTCGTAATCTTCGCCGCCATTCAAGGCGATCGTCGTGCTGTCTATTTTGAACTCCTCGCAAACAGAAATAACCTCCGGATCCAATGGGATTTTACTCTCATACAATTCCACCCCCACCTTACTTTGTTTACAAATATGGATTATTTCCGAGGACAAGCCGTCGCTAACGTCCATCATTGCGGTTGGTTTCACTTCTAAATCCTTGAGCAATTCTACAATATCCTTTCGCGCTTCAGGCTTCAACTGCCGCTCAATAATGTAAGTATAGGCATCTAAGTCGGGCTGATTCTCAGGGTTTACCTTAAATACTTCCTTTTCACGTTCCAAAACTTGCAATCCCATATAGGCTGCGCCAATATCACCTGTAAGCACCACAAGATCGTTGGGTTTGGCACCATTGCGGTACACCACATCGTCTTTGTCGACCTCGCCAATCGCGGTGACTGAGATTAGCAAACCCGTGGTTGAAGAGGTTGTGTCACCTCCAACAACATCGATATCATAAATGGACGCTGCGGTTTCTATGCCTGCATACAATGCTTCCAGAGCCTCTAAAGGAAACCTGTTTGAAACCGCAATTGACACTGTAATTTGTGTCGCTGTGGCATTCATCGCATACACATCAGATAAATTGACCACGACTGCTTTATAGCCCAAATGTTTTAAAGGCATATAGCTGAGATCAAAATGCACATTTTCAACCAAAAGATCGGTGGTCACAACGACCTGCTTATCTTTAAAGTCCAAAACTGCAGCATCGTCTCCAATACCCTTTATGGAGGAACTTTTCTTAATCTTGAAATTTTTTGTCAAATGGTCTATCAGGCCAAATTCGCCCAACTGTTCTAAGGGCGTGCGCTGTGGATTCTTATCTTCTATCATGCTACAAAAGTAACTTGGTTTTTTTAATTGGACGTTTTCCGTACTAATTCTTTACTTCGGAAATTTAATAACACGCATTTCATCGAAAATATACGTACTTAAACCTATTTATGCTATTTAATGGCTAATTTAGTCATCCCAAATTGATTAACCTACTTATGAAAACTACTACTCACGAATTATCGTGCTCTATTTTTGGGCACAACCTCGAACCTGTCTACACTACTTCCGAAAAGTCCCATCACTGTCGTAAATTTATCTGCACTAGCTGCAAGACAAAAGTGAATATGGATGCCAATGGCGAAGTTCAAGAGCTTCCGTATAAAAATGAGAAGATCTCGAATGCATTAAGGCAATTGTTTCTGCTCAAGAGAAAGTCTTCCGAAAGGCAATTTTCCATTTAATAAAATCATTTCACAGTTCGGTAAATTTTTCCTTTTTCTACGGAAGGAATAGGTCTTCGTTGGCTGTTAATCGTTGTAAAACGCTGCGTTCAATTTCATGGTATTTCTTTAAACTTCTCGATCCTTTTAAGGGCGTTTATTTTTCTGCTTTCTAGGCTGTTGGCGCATAGTAAAAGCCTATCCCGTCATTTGCCAATATAATGTTAGTTGCTATGGTTAAACCCTACATATATCGTATATTTGCAATCTATTAGGACATAACCCATATTACGAATGATTAAAGTATCAGAAACAGCTAAAAAGAAGGTCGTTGAGCTTATGAGCGAGGACGGATTTAACAGTACTATCGACTTTGTGCGCGTTGGCGTGAAAAGTGGTGGCTGTTCCGGTTTGTCTTATGATCTCAAGTTTGATCACGAAAAACAGGAGGAAGATAAGGTCTTTGAAGACAATGGCGTAAAAATCATTGTGGATAAAAAGAGTTTTCTTTACCTCATTGGCACTACTTTGGAATATTCCGGAGGGTTAAACGGTGCTGGGTTTGTATTTAATAACCCAAATGCGAACAGGACTTGTGGTTGCGGGGAGAGTTTTTCTCTATAGCAGTTCAACGTTCAAGGTTCAAGATTCAAAGTTATGGCAACGGTAAATAAATTTGAGGATTTGGAGATTTGGAAATTATCTCGAATGCTCTGCAATGACATCAATAAGATAGCCAATAGCAGCGATTTGAGAACAGATTATAAGTTATACAGTCAAATAGATGGTTCTTCGGGTTCCGTAATGGATAATATTGCGGAAGGCTTTGAACGAAACGGAAACAGGAAGTTTATCCAGTTTCTATCTATTTCAAAAGCTTCATGCGGCGAAACAAGGTCGCAATTGTATAGGGTTTTGGATAGAAATTGCATTAAAAAATGAAGAGTTCAAAAAGCTTTACGAACAAACAATCGTTTTGGGAAAAATGATTGGAGGTTTTATGAATTATCTGAAATCAAGTGATTTAAAGGGAAGCAAATATAAAGCAGATTAGCCCAACTTTGAATTTTAAATTTTAAACTCGGAATATGAAATATACAGAAGACGATTTACGCGAGGAGTTAAAAACCAAGGAATATGAGTACGGATTTTATACAGATATAGAATCGGACACCTTTCCTGTAGGTTTGAATGAAGATGTAGTGCGTGCGATTTCCATGAAAAAGGAGGAGCCGGAATGGATGACCGAGTGGCGATTGGAAGCTTATCGGTATTGGGAAAGCATGATTGAGCCAGAATGGGCCAATGTAAATTATAAAAAACCAGATTTTCAGGGAATTTCCTACTATTCCGCACCAAATAAAAAGCCGAAATACGAGAGCTTGGATGAGGTGGATCCAGAATTGTTGGACACTTTCAAAAAATTAGGGATTTCGCTGGATGAGCAGAAAATGCTCGCCGGTGTTGCGATGGATGTCGTGGTCGATTCAGTTTCCGTTGCGACTTCATTCAAAAAATCCTTGGGGGAGAAAGGCATTATTTTCTGTTCCATTTCCGAAGCGATCCGGGAGCATCCAGCATTGGTCAAAAAATATTTAGGAACTGTAGTGCCACAACGGGATAATTTCTATGCGGCACTCAATAGTGCGGTCTTTAGCGACGGTAGTTTTTGCTACATCCCTAAAGGGGTGCGCTGCCCAATGGAATTGTCCACCTATTTCAGAATCAACCAAGCGGGTACTGGCCAGTTTGAGAGAACCTTGCTTATTGCCGATGAAGGCAGTTATGTGAGTTATCTAGAGGGCTGCACCGCGCCAAGTCGTGATGAAAACCAATTGCACGCCGCAGTGGTGGAACTCATTGCCTTGGACGATGCCGAAATCAAGTATTCTACCGTTCAAAACTGGTATCCTGGTAATGCAGAAGGTAAAGGCGGTGTTTACAACTTCGTAACCAAACGAGGTATTTGCGAGAAAAACGCCAAAATCTCTTGGACCCAGGTCGAGACCGGTTCTGCCATTACTTGGAAATATCCTAGTTGTATTTTGAAGGGCGATAACTCTGTAGGGGAATTTTATTCCATTGCAGTGACCAATAATTACCAGCAAGCCGATACAGGGACTAAAATGATCCATTTGGGCAAGAATACAAAATCGACGATTATCTCTAAAGGGATTTCGGCAGGTCATTCTCAAAACTCCTATCGTGGGTTGGTTCACATTAGCGCACGAGCTGATAATGCCAGAAATTTCTCCCAATGCGATAGTTTGTTGATGGGTAACGCCTGTGGTGCACACACCTTCCCTTATATTGAAGCCAAAAACAAATCGGCTAAAGTAGAGCATGAGGCAACCACGAGCAAAATTGGCGAGGATCAGATCTTTTATTGCAACCAACGCGGTATCGATACCGAAAAGGCTATCGCACTTATCGTGAATGGATTTAGCAAGGAAGTGCTCAATAAGCTCCCAATGGAATTTGCTGTGGAAGCACAAAAACTATTGGAGATTAGTTTGGAAGGTAGCGTAGGATAACCAATTTCTGCAGATGCAGGAATCACATAAATTTATACCAGGTTTCTAATTGGAGTTGAATTAAAAAGAAATCCGTTTTCACGGAAAGGAAACATGAAAAAAACCCTGTTGATCATGCTCATGATTTTGACAATCATCAGCTGTAAAGACGAAGCAAAATCGGAAGCAGAAAAACCTTCCGAAGCCAATGAACAGATGAGTGAAAATGCTAAAACCGAGCTTCAAAATGACGGTTTGATTACCGTACAAGGTACATTTGTTTATTATGACGATGCAGCAGTTTTGCAAACACCATCCGGAATGATAGGTGTTGTGGTCAATGAGAAAATGCAGGACTTGAATAAAAAGGTGCAAGCTTATAAAAAAGAGTCCACAGATATGGTGCCGGTCACAATTCGAGGCCGACTATTCAAAAAGCCTGAAAATGAAATAGGCTGGGAAAACCGCATAGAGATCAAGGAAATCCTGAAAGTCTCCCCTCCAAAAGCAGGAGATAACGAAGTAATTAGATTAGAGAACAAGGAAAGTAAATAAAAAATATGGGAAGCCGAACAGAGATGTAATATTGAATTCGAAACCCTAAACTTTGAACTGAAAAGTATGTTAAAGATAATAGATTTGCACGCAAGTGTTGAAGGAAAAGAAATATTAAGAGGTATCAACCTCGAGGTTAAAGCAGGCGAAGTACACGCTATCATGGGGCCAAATGGCTCTGGTAAAAGCACCTTGGCCAATGTGATTGCAGGTAAGGAAGAATACGAGGTCGAGAAAGGCCAAATTCTTTTGGAAGGCGAAGATATTGATGAATTGTCGGCAGATGAACGTGCCCACAAGGGTGTGTTCTTGTCTTTTCAATACCCAATCGAGATTCCTGGCGTTTCCGTCACTAATTTCATAAAAACAGCAATCAACGCAAATCGCAAGGCCAACGGTCTTGACGATATGCCTGCAAAGGATATGTTGAAGATGATTCGTGAGAAATCGGAGATGCTGGCGATTGACCGCAAGTTTCTCTCCCGTTCTTTAAACGAAGGCTTTTCTGGAGGCGAGAAAAAACGTAACGAAATTTTCCAAATGGCCATGTTAGAGCCTAAATTGGCGATTTTGGACGAAACTGATTCTGGACTGGATATCGATGCGTTGCGCATTGTTGCCGACGGCGTGAATGCATTAAAAACCAAAGACAACGCAGTAATCGTAATTACACACTACCAACGCTTGTTAGATCACATTATACCCGATTTTGTGCACGTTCTGCACGAAGGTCGCATCGTGAAATCTGGTTCTAAAGAATTGGCGCACAAGCTAGAAGAAAAAGGTTACGATTGGATTAAAGAAGAAGTGGAGCTTGATTAAAGGTTGCAGTTAGCAGTCTTAAGTCCATAGTGAAATGCTTTGAGACAAGACTGAAAACGAAGACAAATAATAGGCATTAAATTGAATTAGTTTTTATAGGAAAGTCAGATGTTGCATATAAATAGCAAGATGAAGACTGCCGGCTGAAAACTGAAGACTGAAAAAAGATGGAATTAAAAGATAAACTGGTATCCTCATTTATGGCATTTGAGAATTTGGTGGACGTTGAGTCACCAATTCACGATGTGCGCAGTGAGGCCATCAAGACATTTGAAGACGAAGGCTTTCCCTCAAAACGCAATGAGGACTGGAAATACACCTCGCTGAATAGTATTTTGAAACACGATTATAGCGTATTCCCAAAACAAGAGAATCATACGGAATATCGAGACATCAAAAAATATCTTATTAACGATATAGATAGTTACAAGATCATTTTTATCGATGGTAAATATTCCTCGCACTTATCTCAAACTACCCACGAGGGGATTGATGTGTGCTTGATGTCTTCAGCATTGGCGAAACCTAAGTATAGGCCTATCATTGAAAATTATTTCAATAAGGCGGCAACAAAAGATAGCATCTCTTCACTAAATACCGCATTTTCCCAAGAAGGTGCTTATATTCATATTCCGAAGAATAAATTGGTGGAAAAACCAATCCAAATTGTACATTTTTCAACAGGGAATGAATCGGCCTTGATGTTACAGCCACGCAACTTGATTGTTGTGGATGAGAATTCGCACGTTCAAATTATTGAGCGTCATCAAAGTTTGACCGAGAATCCAGTTTTGACCAATTGTGTTACCGAGATTTTTGCTGGCAAACGCTCCATTGTCGATTATTATAAGATTCAAAACGATAAGCAGAGTGCGTCATTGATTGATAATACGTTCATTAAACAGAAGGATGAAAGCCATGCCTCTGTGCATACATTTTCCTTTGGCGGCAACTTGACCCGAAACAATCTCAGCTTTTATCAGGAAGGCGAACGAATCGATTCTACCTTGAAAGGTGTGACGATTATTGGTGATAAGCAGCACGTAGATCATAATACCTTGGTGCATCATATTGAGCCTAATTGTGAGAGCCACCAAGATTATAAAGGTATTTTTGGCGACCGCTCTACGGGTGTTTTTAACGGGAAAGTCTTAGTGAACAAGGAAGCGCAGAAAACAAATGCCTTTCAGTCCAACAATAATATTTTGTTGACTGACAAAGCGTCTATCAATACCAAACCGCAATTGGAAATTTTTGCAGATGATGTAAAATGTTCCCACGGTTGTACCATCGGTCAATTAGATGAAGATGCCATGTTTTACATGCAGTCCCGTGGTATTCCAGAAAAAGAAGCCAGAGCGCTATTGATGTTTGCATTTAGTAATAACGTAATGAATTCGGTTAAAATTCCTGAAATCAAGCAACGTATCACTAAAATCATTGCCAACAAATTAGGAGTGAATCTTGGATTTGACTTATAATAAATCTTAAAACAAAGCTCACAGGTATTTGAAAACTGTGAGCTTTCGTTTAGAACCAAAAAAGAGATTGCTAATCGGCAATCTCTTTTTTGTTGAAGACAATATGCTTTACAGTGCCATGGGAAGACAACAACATTACTGAAACCACATTTTTTTCATCTTTGGTAAAACGATATAGTGTTCTATCATTGTTTCCAAATTCGTTGCGTTGAACGGGATGTAGTGTTACACCTTCGTTTCCTTTGAAACTTAACTTTTTGCTATACCTAGCATAGAACTATATTTTTATACAAATGTATCCTAAATAAATGCAATATTTTTTTGCGCCTCTTAAAGCATTGTTATAAGTTTTACTTTAAGCGCAATGCTTTGTATCTTTGCTCTAGCAATTTAAGAACATGTTAGACGTACAAAAAATAAGAACAGATTTCCCAATTCTCAACCGAAAAATCAACGGGAAACCTTTGGTTTATCTCGATAATGCAGCCACCTCGCAAACCCCACAGCAGGTTATTGATGTAATCGTGGATTACTATTCCAATTACAACGCCAATATCCATAGAGGGGTGCATACCTTGAGCCAGGAAGCGACCGATTTATATGAGGGAGCACGCCTAAAAATTCAAGAACACTTTAATATAAAACATAGCCATGAGGTCATCATGACCGCTGGCACCACACACGGCATTAACCTTGTTGCTAGCGGATTTTCGAATTTAATAGAAAAAGGCGACGAGATTTTAGTGTCGGCATTGGAGCATCACAGTAACATTGTGCCTTGGCAAATGTTATGTGAGCGCACAGGAGCTACCCTGAGGGTCATCCCAATGGATGATAATGGGCAGTTGATTATGGCAGATTTTGGAGCCATGCTATCTGAGCGTACTAAATTGGTATTCGTAAATCACATCTCTAATGCTTTGGGCACTATCAACCCCATTGAAACGATCATCAAAAAAGCACACGAAGTCAACGCAGCGGTCTTGATTGATGGCGCGCAGTCTTGCCCGCATATCAAACCAGACCTTCAAGCTTTGGATGTGGATTTCTACGTGACCTCCGCCCACAAAATCTGTGGCCCAACCGGTGTTGGTATGCTTTACGGGAAGCAAGATTGGCTCAACAAATTACCACCTTATCAAGGTGGTGGCGAAATGATTGCTGAAGTTACTTTTGAAAAAACCACCTATGCCGATTTACCGCATAAATTTGAAGCAGGTACGCCAAATATTTCCGGAGGCATCGCTTTTGGGGCAGCTTTGGATTATATGAACGCCATCGGTTTTGAGGCTATTGCTGAATATGAACACGAGCTATTAGAATATGCTACGGATAAATTATCACAAATTGAAGGTCTAAAAATTTATGGACCGAAAGATTTGAATGAAAAAACATCTGTGATTTCCTTTAATATCCAAGGCATCCATCCTTATGACATTGGCACCATTCTCGATAAAATGGGCATTGCCGTAAGAACAGGCCATCATTGCGCCCAACCTGTTATGGACTTCTTTAAGATTCCTGGAACGGTACGAGCTTCTTTCGCATTTTACAACACAAAAGCGGAAGTTGATGCCTTGGTGGAAGGCGTGAAGAAGGCAAAGATGATGCTATCTTAAAATAGACTATTTAGTTTTGCGATCGTTTGGGTTGAATCCCTCCAGAGGGTTTTATTCCCCGAGGCTTGCCTCGAAATACAAAGAACCACTTTCAATTCATACCTTGTGGGCTTGCCCCCAAGGTTATTGATTAGTTAATGCGGAAGGCTTATGAAAATATTATTTTGTTTTTTAGTCATTTTTGCTTCAGCAAAGGAATGCAACCAAAAAAAAGCGGAAGCTTCGGCTGAAACTAAGTCTGAAGTTCTCAAAACTGAAGCTTTTCAGAAGGATTTGACCATGACTTACGAAGCCAACACCCGAGGTTTTTACGAAAAAATTTGGGTGGAAGGCGATTCCGTGAAATTCACAAATGATCGTTATGGCAAGGTTGTGGTTTCCAATATTCTTCCGAAGAACGAAAAGACAACTTTAGTAAATTTGTTAAATGCCGTAGATTTGAAAACAATGCCGCAGTTGGAAGCACCTTCCAAAGCTCACCAGTACGATGGCGCAGCCATGGCAACCCTAAATATCACTTCTGAAAAAAGCAGCTACGAAACTAAAACCTTTGACCATGGTAATCCGCCTGAAGCCATAAAAGCACTGGTCGAAAAACTATTGGCGCTCAAAGCTAAGATGGTCGAAGAGTAGCCTTAGATGTTGTATCTTTGCCACTTAAATGAATGTAAACCCATTTACAAGATTTATGACGATTACAGAAATACAAAACGAGATTATAGACGAGTTTGATATGTTTGAGGATTGGGAAGAACGTTACCAATACATGATTGATTTAGGGAAATCCCTACCATTGATTGCCGAACAATATAAAACCGAAGACAATATCATTAAAGGCTGCCAAAGTAGGGTATGGGTGCATGCCGATTTGGAGGGCGATAAAGTCTTGTTCACTGCCGATAGCGACGCCATCATTACCAAAGGCATTATCGCTATTTTGATTCGTACGTTTTCAGACCAGCATCCAAAAGCCATTATTGAAGCCAATACCGATTTTATCGACAAAATCGGGCTCAAAGAGCATTTGTCGCCCACCAGAGCCAATGGTTTGGTAAGCATGATCAAGCAACTAAAAATGTATGCCATCGCCTACCAAACTCAACTGAATTGAAAATCAAGATTCAAGATTCAAAGTTTGTTTGGAACAACTTTGAATCTTGAACCCGAAACTTTAAACTGATAAAAATGGAAACTAAAATAGATACCAACGCTTTAGGCGAAAAAATAGTAAGAATTCTAAAAACCATCTACGATCCAGAAATTCCTGTGGATATTTATGAGTTGGGATTGATTTATGACGTCTTTGTCAATGAGGATTACGATGTTAAAATCTTAATGACCTTGACCTCTCCCAATTGCCCAGTGGCTGAAAGTTTACCTGCGGAAGTAGAGGAAAAAGTACGCTCGCTTAACGACGTGAAAACCGCTGAGGTGGAAATCACTTTCGATCCGCCATGGACGCAGGAATTGATGAGTGAGGAAGCCAAGTTGGAACTGGGGATGCTTTAATGCTTCGCCATTCAATCTGTTACCCAATTACCCCAATAGCGCATGGCTAGAAGAGGTCTGCAATCACTTTCCGAAAAGAAAAAGGTAAATTTCAAGGGCTCATTTAGTGCTTTGGTTTTTATTCCGCGCTTTTTTAAGGAAATCTGGAGAACCAACAAAAGTCTCTTTTTAGGTTCCGCGTTTTGCCGACTTATTGCTGCGATTTTACCGGTCATTATTTTGTGGATCGGAAAAATCATCATCGATGAAATTGTGCTCCAAGCCCAAGTAGAAACTGCCGATCTTTCCAGACTATGGTTATATGTAGGTATTGAGTTTGGGCTTATTGTTGTTTCCGATTTGGTAAGTCGAGCGATTTCCTTAACCGATGGGCTGCTTGGTGATGCCTATTCCATCAAGTCCTCGGTAAGCATCATGAGAAAAACCAGCAAGATCGATATGAGCTTGTTGGAAGATTCAGAGTTTTACGATAAACTGGAGCGCGCCAGGACCCAAACTACGGGTCGCGTAGGTTTGATGAGCAATGCTTTGGGCGAGCTCCAAAGTCTCATTTCCATTGGGACACTCATCGCGGGTTTGATTTATTTTGAACCTTATCTTATCATTCTTTTAGTATTAAGTATCATCCCCTCTTTCATCAATGAAATTTGGTTTAGCCAACAGCAATATTCGCTGGCTAGGGGTTGGACTGCCGAGAGACGCGAACTCGATTACCTCAGGTATATTGGCGCCAATAACGAAACCGCCAAAGAAATCAAGCTTTTTGGTTTGACCGATTTTATTGTAGACCGGTTTCAGCGTTTGTCTCAGGATTATTTTGACCTTAATAAAAAATTGGCGGTAAAGCGCTCGGCATTGGGATTTGTATTCAATGTTTTGGGTACGCTCAGTTATTATGGCGCTTATGTGTTTATTATTTACAGAGTGGTAACTGGTGTGATTACCTTGGGAGAACTGACCTTTTTATCTGGTGCTTTCAATAGGCTTACGAAGAATCTTCAGGAGTTTTTCTCAAAATTCACTCGAATTACCGAAAGTGCTCTGTATCTGAAAGATTATTTCGAGTTTATAGATATTTCCATAGAGCCAAAAATTACGGAAGACCAACACTTACCTAAGACCATAAGGCTTGGATTCGAGTTTAAAGATGTTCGATTTGGCTATCCAGGTTCAGACACTGAAATTCTGAAGGGCATCAGTTTTGAAATGAAGGTTGGTGAGAAATTGGCTTTTGTAGGTCAAAATGGTGCGGGAAAAACCACCTTGACCAAATTATTGCTTCGGTTTTATGAGCCTACTTCTGGCGCTATTTATTTAGACGGCATAAATATCAACCGCTTTAATAAAGCCGATTACCAAAACTACTTCGGGGTTATCTTTCAGGATTTTTTCAAATATGAATTTACCGCAAGAGAGAATATTGCGATTGGCGATATTAAAGAACTTAACAATCAGCAAAAAATCGAAAATGCTTCGGAATTAAGCTTGGCCAACGAGGTCATTTCCGAATTAAAAAAAGGCTACGACCAGCAATTGGGCAAACGCTTTGCGAAAGGACAAGACCTTTCCGGAGGCCAATGGCAAAAAGTGGCCTTGGCAAGAGCTTATATGAAAAATGCAGAAGTCATGATTCTTGACGAGCCCACTTCCGCATTAGACGCAAAAGCAGAAAGTGATGTGTTCCAGAGATTTATTGCCCTGACCAAAAACAAAACGAGCATCATCATTTCCCACCGATTTTCAACCGTAAGGCAAGCAGATCGCATTTTAGTCTTGGAAAATGGCACCGTCTTAGAGCTCGGAACCCATCAAGAACTCATAGAGAATGATTCTTTATACTCAGAGCTTTTTACCCTACAGGCCAAGGGCTATCAATAAAAAAGCATTAAATTTGCAGCATGCAAGACGAGATCGTAAATAGAGTAGCACTAAGTAAGTTGATGGTGGTTGATTTGGAAGATTATTATCCTGAAGGCGAACGTGTCCCCTTTGATATTAAAGACTGGCTTTATGAAGGTTTTGTGCTGCGCGAAAAGGAGTTTAGACAACAAGTCAAAGCTCATGATTGGTCGCAGTATGACAATCAATTTGTAGCACTGAGCTGTTCTAGTGACGCTATTATTCCCGCTTGGGCATTTATGTTGATTACAATGGAGCTGCAGCCTTTCGCTAGAAAAATCTGTGTAGGCAATATGGAGGCTCTGGAAACATCCATTTATCAAGACATCATCAACGGGTTGGATGTTTTGCCTTACCAAGACCAAGCTTTAATCATTAAAGGTTGTGCCCACAAACCGGTGCCTCTGAATGCCTATATTTTGTTATCCAACAAATTGAGACCCGTTGCAAAATCCATAATGTACGGGGAAGCCTGTTCTTCAGTGCCTTTATTTAAAAGAAAGTAAGGCCAGCCACTTTGATTTTCACGACAAACATCTCCTGGTTTTCTACAAATTTTTAGTTACAAAAAAGGCATCTGTTATATTTGCAGGCTTAAATAATCCATAGAAATTCAAATACGATTAAGATGACTAAAAAACTGTTTTTAACGGCAGCCTTTATGTTTTGTCTAGCGTTGAGCTTTGCGCAATCCAAGGAAGAGTTGCAAACTCAAAAGAAAGAAAAACAGGCAGAGGCTGATGCGGCCCAAAAAGAAGCCGACGCCCTTCAAGCTCAAATAGATGCTTTGCCAGGCTGGAAATTGGGAGCCTTTGGTACCATAGGAGGAAGTTTGTCTAATTTCAATAATTGGTTCGCACAGGGCACGCCAAGCAACTCTTCAGGTAACATTGGGTTTACTGTTAACGCCTATGCGAATTTTATCGAGGATAAATTTTTCTGGAGAAACTCCTTAAATACAAATTTGAGCTGGGTAAAATTGAATGATAAAGAAGACCCTACTGATAATGATAGCTTTGAACCCACTACAGACGTATTTAACATCTCCTCTTTATACGGACGAAACTTGAGCAAAAAGTTAGCGGCCTCTGCTTTGGTAGAATATAGAACCACAATCCTTGACAATTTCAACGATCCCGGATATTTAGATGTTGGTATTGGTGGCACATGGACTCCAACCAAAAACCTTATCGTAGTGTTTCATCCCTTAAACTATAACTTTGTCTTTGCAAATAATAGCGCAGTTTATGAATCTTCTTTAGGCGCAAAAATTGTGGCAGATTATACGCGACAAATTGGAAAGATTAATTTCAAGACTAATTTCGCAACCTTTCAAAGTTATAATAGCAGCGACTTGTCAAACTTTACCTGGATCAACTCTTTTAGCTATACGCTTTGGAAAAAAATTGGAGTAGGATTTGATTTTGCCTTGAGAAGCAACCACCAAGAGGCCTTGAGTTATGCATTGGGTCTATTGCCAGCTGATTATATGGGCGACCCATTAACTTTTGATAATGTGGATAATGATTTACAAACGTATTACACGGTTGGTTTGAGCTACAAGTTTTAATCCAGTAAAAATTGAAATAAAAAAGGTCATTCTCGAAACTTCGATAATGACCTTTTTTTATTTAGAAACCATCAAAAGGCAGCATTCTTTCAACTTATAGGTTGACGATTCACTATTTTTCAAGTTCAAGTTCAAGTTCAAGTTCAAGTTCAAGTTCAAATTCAACTGATTACTCTTCCTCATCAGAATAATCCGGATACAGAAAATTATTATAAGGAAACCGCGTCACGTGAATTTCCCTAACTTCGTCATAAATTCTTTTTTTGAAGCTGTCGAGATTATCTTTGTTCAAGGCAGAAATAAATAAGGCGTTATCTCCAACACGGTTCATCCAGGTACGTTTCCATTCCTCTAGGGTGTAGTGTTGTTCGGTTTTAACCGTTACCAAATCATCCTCCTCCAAAGGCTCTGCTTTGTAGGCATCAATTTTGTTGAATACCATAATGATAGGTTTATCAGCGCTGTCAATTTCTCCCAGAATTTTGTTGACAGATTCTATATGTTCCTCAAAATTAGGGTGGGAAATATCCACAACGTGCAAAAGCAAATCTGCTTCGCGTACTTCGTCCAATGTACTTTTAAAGGATTCTATCAATTGGGTTGGTAATTTCCTGATGAATCCAACGGTATCGGTCATTAAAAATGGAAGGTTCTGTATCACCACCTTTCTCACGGTCGTGTCCAATGTCGCAAATAATTTATTCTCGGCAAATACATCACTTTTGCTAATCACGTTCATCAAAGTGGATTTGCCAACATTGGTGTAACCTACCAGCGCAACCCTAACCATTTTACCACGGTTACCACGTTGCACTGCCATTTGTTTATCAATCGTCTTGATCTTGTCTTTCAATAAGCTGATTTTGTCACGTACAATTCGTCTATCGGTTTCAATTTCAGTCTCACCAGGTCCACGCATCCCAATACCACCTTTTTGACGTTCCAAGTGAGTCCACATGCCTTTAAGTCTTGGCAATAGGTATTCACATTGTGCCAGTTCCACTTGGGTTCTTGCGTAACTTGTTGTGGCGCGCTGCGCGAAAATATCCAGAATGAGATTGGTACGATCCAATACTTTGCAGTTGAGTATTTTACTTATATTTCGCTCTTGCGCTGCAGAAAGCTCGTCATCAAAAATGGCTGTGCCCACAGCATGCTCCTCGATATATTGCTGCACCTCTTTCATTTTACCAGTACCAATAAAGGTTTTCGGGTTTGGCACATCTATTTTTTGAGTGTAACGTTTTAAAACCTCACCGCCCGCCGTATAGGTTAGGAACTCCAATTCGTCAAGATATTCCGTGGATTGTTCTTCGTTTTGATCTTTGGTAATTACACCAATAAGAACCGCTTTTTCTAGCTCTATGTCTTTTTTCTCTATCATATTGTGGTATCTGATACAAAGTTAAACAATTAGGCCTATTAGTCTTTTCCTTTAACTTACAATCTTTGACTGTAAAGAATAAATTTGATTCTTTATGATTTTGATGGCAAGGTCTTAATTATGGGAAATAGTTGCTTTTGAACTAAGAAAGACTGTTTTCCGCGGAAAAAAATGGAAGCGGTTTTTTATATATTCCGAAGGCTTTTGTATTGCCTTATAAAAGATACCTTTGTAAGGTGCAAACTGAAACATCCAATTCAAAATCCCATACCCTAGCTTTCTACAATTTAGAGAATCTTTTTGATTACAGGGAAGGTTCTGCTGTTTTTGATACCGGTTTTATTCCGTATAGTGAAAGACGATGGAACAAAAAGCGTTACGAAGATAAAATTCATAAACTTGGGCAAGTGATTTCTCAGATTGGAGACCCTTCCGAAGAAATGCTTCCTGCCATCATAGGTCTTGCTGAAGTTGAAAATGAAACAGTGCTGCACGATTTGACCCAAAGCAAACATCTGCGTCATCATAATTATGGTTTTGTGCATTTTGATTCCCAAGATGAACGAGGGATTAACGTTGCACTCCTTTATCATCGTGATGTGTTTGAGCTAATGCATACTGAAACCTTTTCGGTTTATTTGGAAAAGGAGCCTGGAGTTCAGTATTTCACTCGAGATATACTTTTGGTTTCAGGGGAATTGCATTCGGAAAAAATCCATCTTATCGTAAATCACTGGCCATCTCGGTTTGAGGGATTGGAATCTTCTGCCATAAAGCGAATGGCTGTTGCAAAAAAGGTTTTAAAAATTATTGAGCAGCTACAATTTGATGACCCAAAAGCCAAGATTCTTGTTATGGGAGACTTCAACGATGATCCCGATAACGACAGCATGAAATACCTTGTAGACGAAGCTGGGCTTGTGAATGCCATGGAAACTTTGCGCTCCTATAGTCGCGGAAGTCACAAACACAGGTTCAAATGGCACTTATTCGATCAAATATTGTTGACGAGTAATTTTTTCGAAAGCAGGTCAAAACAGCTAAAATTTGACAAGGCCGATATTTATGATCCTCAGTATTTGAAAGCGTATGAGGGTAAATTCAAAGGGCAGCCGTTTGGGACTTTTGTGGGAACAAAATACAAGGGTGGTTTCAGTGATCATTTCCCAGTGTACTTGCGTTTGAAGCTAGTAACAGTTTAGCTTGACGGCCGCTTTTCTTTTTATCGATTATAATTGCTTTTTATCTATTAAAAGACTGTTAACAGTTCGTTAATTATACTTTTTTCTATCTTCGGATATTTAAAGATAAACCCTACACAAGTCTTGGTTTTAAAATTAAACATCTTCCGCCCCTAGGATTAAGTTTAAACCAATGTTAATCAATATCTTAGATTATATTCAGTTAAAATAGCCCACATGAAAAAAATTACTTTAGTTCTAGTTTTGCTATTGGCAGTTTCTGGAGCTTATTCTCAAATTGTGAACGAGCCAGCTAATTGGCCAAATACCGCCTGGTTAGTCGAGGGTACTGGTCTTGACGACGCAGATGTCTTTGAGGCAGACCCAACGCTTACCGCAAATTTCGCTTATGATGATGATGATGCAGGATCTGGCACTGATAATGAGGTTTCGGCAGCATCACCAATAATAGATCTTAGCGCAGCAGCCAGTGCTGGTGAAACATGGATGACGGTTTCTGGAAATTACGTACATCGTTTTTTGAGTAGCGATTTCTTGATTTTCCAATATTGGGATGCCGATGCTGAGACCTGGAATGACTGGGGATCTCCTTTTGTAACTACTACAACTGCTGCTCCTTTTGATAATTTTTGTTCTGTTGCAGGGGTGCCTTACACCACCGAAGTGTTGAATATTTTTAGTTTTACGGCAACGCAGCTATCTGGATTTAAATATAGAATCTATTATAATGATGATCTTGACGGTTCTGGATGGAATTATGGGTTCTGTTTTGAATCCCCAACGCTAACTTCGGAAACGCCTCCTACCTGTCCTGTTGTTTCTGGTATTAGCGTTTCAAATATTGGCGCGACTACGGCAGACATTGCCTGGGCTGCAGGTGGTTCTGAAACCCAATGGGAAGTGGCTGTGCAGCCAGCAGGAACAGGGGAGCCAGCCGGTTCTGGTGAGGCAACGTCCAACAATCCTTATACAGCAACAGGCCTCACGGCAGTGACCGATTATGAAGTGTATGTGAGAGCTAACTGTGATGCTGATGGTTTTAGCAATTGGCAAGGCCCGGTAAACTTTCTTACTGCCTGTGATGTTTTTGTGCCTTTTTATTCCGAAGATTTTGCAACGATCATTCCTAATTGTTGGGATGAAGCCAATAATGGTACCGCAGCAACTGGACCATTGGAATTAGGCGCGGGTTCTTGGGGAGCAGATGGCTATTTGAACAATGGTTTTAGTGGTGCTTACAAGATTAATTTATGGGTTACTGGCAAGAGTGATTGGATCTTGTCGCCACAGTTTGATTTAACCGGTGGGCCATACCAAGTCGACTTTGATTTTGCGATTATGGAATGGGGCAGTAGCAGCGCGGCAGGAACTTTAGGGTCTGATGATATCGTGCAGCTCTTAATTAGCGCAGACAATGGTGCTACGTGGACCGTGCTTATAACTTATGACAAGGATAGTGTGATTCCCGCTTCGGGCATACAGGTGGTTTATGATCTTAGCGCCTATGCTGGGCAGATTGTACAATTCGGTATCCTGGGTTCTGAAGGCACGGTTAACGACGAGGAAGACAATGATGTGTTTGTAGACAATTTTAGGGTTAGAGATATCCCAAGCTGTCAAGAGCCTTCAGATTTAGCAGTGGCCAACATTACTGAGACCACCGCAGATCTCAGTTGGACTGCCAATGCAGGCGAGACGTCTTGGGAAATTATCAACCAAGATGCAGGAGGCGCTGCCCCAACTGAATCAGATTCTGGTATTGCCACATCCGATAATCCTTATCAGGCAACTGGCTTAGTAGAAGGCGGTAATTACGAATTTTATGTACGCGCAGTTTGCGGCACCAATGATGTTAGTTTATGGGTTGGCCCTTCTTCATATCGCATTAGTGGTCCTGGGGAAGTTTGCGAAGATCCAATAATCGTCACGACTCCCTTACCATATATCACTTCAGACGACACTGCAAACTATCTCGACGATTACAACGGTTCTGCCGGAGAAAATTGCGGATCCACCTTTGGCTATCTCAACGGTGACGATGTGGTTTATGCTTACACGCCAGATGTTGACACCTCTGTTGATATTGAGCTTTCTGAGCTTACCGATAATTATGCAGGTGTATTTGTGTATACAGATTGCGCCGACATTGGAACGAACTGTCAAGCAGGGGCCTTAAATTCATTTTCATCCGACGATTTGGCTATAGACGATTTTATTGTCACAGGAGGCACCACGTATTATATTGTCATTTCCACATGGGCATCGCCACAATCTACAGGTTATACTTTAACCATAAGAGAGAATACGTGTATCAACCCAACAGCTGGCTTTCAAGTGGTCAACGATTGTGAAAATGGGGAACAATTTCTCGTAGATGTTAATGTTACTAGTTTTGGTGATGCCGAGAGCTTAACAATATCAACCGATTTCAATGCAACAACAGTCGAAGTTACTGAGCTGGGAACCTATCAAGTTGGTCCTTTCCCTTTCTTGACCGATGTGACCATAAGCATCAACAATGATCAAGACAGCAATTGTTTTTTGAACGAGACGTTTCAGCTTTTGGCCTGTCCACCAGATAACGATAACCCCTGTGATGCCATTGAAGTTGCTGTTAATACAGATTCGTCATGTGATCTTACAACTTCTGGCAGCTTAATAGAAGCCACACCTTCAGGAGTGCCTAATGGTTCCTGTGAAGGTAATCCTGATGATGATGTTTGGTTTCAGTTTGTGGCAGAAAATGAGGTTCAGGTTATTTCAATTTTGAACAACACAGGCACATTCAATATTGACCATGGGCTTTATGAAGGTAGCTGTGAAGGACTCGTTGAATTGGCTTGCACAAACGGTGATGCAAGTGTTAGTCCGCAATTGGTAGTAGGGAATACCTATTATTTGAGAGTGTTTTCCGGCGGAAGCAATCCTGAAACAAACACCTTTGACATCTGTATTAAGAAAGCACCCAGCAATCTTATATGTGAAAATGCGGTAAATTTCTGTGCCGAAGATGGTGGTGCGTTGATAAGCTCAAATATAATAGGCGTTCCAAGTATTGGAGAAATTGCATGTTTGAGTTCGACACCTAACCCAACCTGGAATATTATTCAAATAGGAAGTGATGGGCTTATCGAAATTCAAATAGACCAAATCGACGATCAAGGCGAAGGTTTAGATGTTGATTTTGCGCTCTGGGGCCCATTTGATTCTTTAGCGAATGCCTGTGGCAATCTTGATACTGGTTGTCCAGATCCTGACGATTGCCCTAATAACAACGGCTTTTTTGGAAACCCGGATTTTTATCCTTTTGGTAATATTATAGATTGCAGCTGGTCTGCTGAAACCACTGAAAATTTAACAATTGACAATGCCTTGAGTGGCGAGATTTATGTGCTTTTGGTTACCAATTTCTCAGGTGATCCCGGTACGATTTCCATTGCCCAAACTAACGGAGGTACTGCCGATGGAACCATTACCGCAGAAATAGAGGTGGAATTGGGTGCTGATCAAGAGTTTTGCGGTTTTCCAGATTATGTACTGAATGCCGAATCTCCTTTTGCAGATTCATACGTATGGTATGCCGACGGCTTTGTGATTGAAGGCGAAACAGAAGCTACCTTAACGGTTACCGAAACAAATATTTATACGGTTATTGCCTTTGATGAACAATGTGGGTCTCAAGCAGAAGATTCGATTAGCATAACCTTTGGTCAAGAGGCCATCGCCAATCCGGTTGAAGATATCGTGACCTGTGATGACGCCACTGGAGATGAGGTGGAGAATTTTGATTTGGAAATGCAAACTGCAACGATTTTAGGCGAACAAGATCCAGCGGTATTTAATGTCACTTATTATGTGACCTTACAAGATGCTCAAACCAGCACAAACCCGTTAACATCGCCATATAACAATGTGTCAAATCCGCAAACCATCTTTGTAAGGGTAGAAGATACGAATGCCAATTTCTGTTTTGCGACCACAAGTTTCGATTTGGTCATCTCTGGACCTACACCAACAGCTGCAAGTGTTGACATTGAGGCTTGCGACGAAGCTGAAGGCAATGCAAGTTTTGATTTAGCTGCACATGATGTTAACATTCTTGATGGGCAAAGCCAAGAAGAGTTTACCGTGAGCTATTATGAGAATGAGGCAGATGCTGAAGCGGGAACCAACGCCATTGACGATTCAACCTTATATGGCTCAAACTCCCAAACGCTTTATGCAAGGGTAGAGAGCAACATATCCTTTGACTGTTATTCTACAACCGCATTTGATTTGATCGTGAAGCCATTGCCAAATACTACGTTTGCAGAAGATTTTGATTACGAGGTTTGTCCTGATGCTACTGTGCCAATTATGATCAATGCAACAGCAGGGAATTATGAGGCTTCAGCAGTAACCATACAATGGTACAGGGATGGAGGTCTCATTACAGGCGAGACCAATTTGAGCCTAGCAGTTTTAGAGGCTGGCACCTATGAAATTCAAGTGAGCTTCAATGATGCCTCACAGTGTTCCTCTAGCGCAGCCATAGAAGTTATAGAGTTGGAAAACTGTGTTATTCCTGAAGGCATCTCGCCAAATGGAGATGGTAAAAACGATACGTTTGATTTGAGTAGCTACGATGTGAGCAAACTTGAAATATTCAATAGAAACGGAACCCGTGTGTATCAAAAGCGTAATTATACCAACGAGTGGTTCGGCCAAAGTGATGATGGTGAGGACTTGCCTGTGGGCACCTATTTCTATACAATGGAATACCAAAACGGTAAGCAACGTGCCGCATGGGTTTACATACAAAGGTTAAACTAAGGATCAACACAATTAATCATAAATAACGACCTTCCAATACATGAGCAGGTCACACCAAAAACTAAATCAAATAATTAACAGATGAAAAAACTTTATATCATTATTGTATTGCTCGCAGCAACACAGGTGTATGGTCAGCAAGACCCTCAATATACACAATACATGTATAATATGAATGTGGTCAACCCAGCCTACGCTGGATCTAAGGAAAGCTTATCTTTTGGACTTCTTTACCGCTCCCAGTGGGCGGGGATAGACGGAGCTCCAAAAACAGCGACCTTTTTTGGTCATACGCGAGTAGGAGAAAAAGTAGGATTGGGTTTGTCTGTTATATCAGATGAAATAGGACCTATCAAAGAAACCAACGCTTATGCCGATTTTTCTTATACACTGCAACTGGGTGGTGAGCATCGTTTGGCCTTTGGAATCAAGGCAGGTGCCACGTTTCACGACATAGGTCTTGCAGGGATAGATCTTATAGATCAAGATGATCAATTCTTTCAAAACATCAGTACTACAACCCCAAATATTGGTGCTGGAATTTTCTACTACACCGATAATTATTATTTAGCTGCGTCGGTACCAAATATCTTGAATTCTGTACACTTGGATGCCGATGGGAACAAACTGGGATCTGAAGAAAGACATTATTTCCTTACAGGTGGTTATGTGTTTCAGCTAAACGAGAATACTAAATTAAAGCCATCGTTTTTAGTGAAGTCGGCTTTTGGGGCACCAACCTCATATGATGTGAACTTGAATGCATTATTCTTTGAGAAGTTTGAGCTTGGAGCTTCATACCGCATGGATGACTCCTTTTCTGGTATTGTGAACTTTGCGATTACCCCAGATATTAGAGTGGGTTATGCCTATGATAACGTGACCTCTGATATCAAACGATTTGCTCCGGCATCTCACGAATTCTTGTTGTTATTTGACTTGAATTTCTCTAAAAAAGTTTCACGCTCACCTAGATATTTCTAATCAACTAAGCTAAACATTATGAAAAAAATAATTACACTTATTACAATCGCAGCGTTAAGTAGTTTTAGCTTAATTGCTCAAGATGCTAATACTAAAAAAGCAGATAAACATTTTAATCGATTTGAGTTCGTTGATGCTGCCGAGGATTATCAAGAAATCGTGGATGATGGTAATGCAAATGCCTACGTATATAGCCAATTAGCCGAATCGTATTACAATTTTTTCAAAACTATTGAGGCAGAGATGTACTATGCCAAAGCTTTGGAAACCTCTAGTGAACCTGAAATGGTCATCAAATATTCCCAAATGCTCAAGGCTAACGGGAAATACGAAGAGTCTAACGTTCAAATGAGAAAATTTGCGCAAATGCGGCCAAGCGATGAACGTGCAATCGCTTTCATTGAAAATCCAAATTATTTACCGAAAATTCTCGAAAAAGGAAAAAAATTCAATATCCAAAATGCATCCTTCAATACTGAATATTCAGATTTTGGAGGTACGCTGCAAGATGGAAAGCTGTACATCACTTCTGCAAGAAACACTTCAAGAAAAACCTATGGCTGGAACCAACAGCCTTTTTTGGATATGTACCAACTCACAAAAAATACAGATGGTACTTTTCAAGAAGCTACATTGGTTGAAGATAAAATCAATACCAAATACCACGAGGGTCTGGTGTCCTTTTCCCCAGATGGTAATACCATGTATTTCTCAAGGGAGAGTTATTTTGAGAAGGAGTTTGAAAAGGATTCAACCTCAAACGTAAAATACGGCACCTTACAGCTGTTCACGGCAAAAAAAGATGGTAATAACTGGAATAATGTTCAAGGTTTTGAAATGAACAATAATAATTATTCTGTCAAGAATCCAGCGGTAAGCCCAGACGGCAAAACGCTTTATTTCGCATCAGACATGCCAGGTGGCTTCGGTCTTTTCGATATTTATAAAGCAAGCATCAATGACGACGGTACTTTAGGGGAAGCCGTAAACTTAGGGCAAAAAGTCAATACCCCTGGTCGAGAAATGTTCCCATACGTTAGTAGCAACCAAACGCTGTATTTTTCCTCTAACGGTCATTTAGGCTTGGGCGGCTTGGATGTGTTTTATACCAGGGAAATTGACGGGAGGATGGCACCCATTCGCAACGTAGGAATCCCAATAAGTGGTAATTCCGATGATTTTGCCTTCTATTTGGATGAGGAAAGTGGCGAAGGTTTTGTGTCTTCAAACCGTGAAGGTGGTGTTGGAAGTGATGATGTTTATCTCATTAAAAAATTGCAGCCATTATGTGACGTGTTGATTACCGCAACTATAACTGATGATACTACGGGAGATCCGATTCAAGGGGCTTCGGTAGCACTTTCAGATAAAGATGGCAACCAATTGTTGACCAAACAAACCAATGCCGAAGGTAAGGTGGAATTTATTGTGGAGTGTGATCAAGAATCTGAGTTGCAAATAAGCATGGTAGATTATGACAGCAAGAAAGTGATAGTGGAAGCTTCCGAAGAGGAAGAAGTGGAAGTGAGCATTCAATTAGAACCTATCGAGAGGTTAATTTCTGCTGGCAGTATCAATCTTGAGACCATTTACTTCGACTTTGACAAGTCCAACATCACATCAAAAGCAGCCTTTGAATTGGATCAATTGGTTCAAATCATGAACAAGTACCCAAATTTGGTCATTAAAGCAACTTCTCATACAGATAGTAGAGGTTCTGATACTTATAATGAGGACCTTTCAGAAAGAAGAGCTAAAACCACAGTGCAATATGTGATTTCAAAAGGAATTGATGCTTCTCGAATTTCTGGAATAGGAAAAGGAGAAACAGAACCTAAAGTAGATTGTAGCGCTGGCTGCACTAAAGAACAGTATCAGATGAATAGAAGGTCTGAATTTATTATTGTAAGTGGTGCTGCGCAAGAACAGCAATAAAATAAAATGATCAACTAACCAAAATAGAGCTCTGCCGTAATCAAACAGGGCTTTATTTGTCTTTTTTTGAAAATGGATCAAGTTTCTGTTCAAAACTAATGACTGTTTAATAACCCAACTGAATCATATGAAAAAAGTTACCTTATTATTGATGTTCTGCAGCATATTTGGTATGCAGGCACAAATTTATTTACAGGAAAATTTTGATACTGCTATCCCTGCTACTTGGACTGTCACTGATGAAGGAGGAGCCACAGGGGATTCTTGGATTTCAGGAAAACAAGCAGGCACCAATAGTTTTGATGGTACTAACGCAGCACTTGTAAATAGTGATGCCAATGGGGCCGATACGCATCTCATTGAAACCTTGACCTCGCCAGTATTTGACGCTTCAGATGCAAGCGCCCTATTTCTCGATTTCAAACAGTATTATTTAAACATTGGACCTGATTTTAGCAAAGTTGAAATTTTTGATGGTACCAATTGGATAGAAGTGCTCAACCAAACTGCTACAGTAGGAAGTTTTGCAACACCAAATGAACAACATATCGATATTACCCAATACGCCAATGCCAACATGCAGGTGCGATTTATTTATGATGATGGCGATGTTTGGGCATGGTATTGGATGGTTGATGATGTTTTAGTATATAACTCCACTTGTAATTTCCCTTCGGCACTTTCCGTTGCGAGTATTACGGAAACCACTGCCGACCTTTCATGGACGCCAGGTGGTGTGGAAACAGCATGGGAATTAATCAATCAAGAAGCCGATGGGCCAGTGCCTACCGAGGGAGATACTGGGACTGCAACTTCCAATAATCCCTATACAGTTTCAGGGCTGACCTTAGGAACAAATTATGAATTTTATGTGAGAGCCAATTGTGGTGCAGAAGACGGAAACAGCAACTGGGCTGGACCTTTTGCATACAGAGTTAGTGGGGTTGGCGAAGTTTGTGGAAACCCAATTCTTATAGACACTGCATTACCTTATACCACGACAGATAGCACCAGTGATTATGGTGACGATTACTCAGGAAGTCCAGGTGAAGCTTGCGGGTCTGGCTTTGGCTATTTGAATGGTGACGATGTGGTGTATTCTTATACACCAGCAGCAGATACCTCTATTGACATCACGCTCTCCGCACTCAACTCCAATTATGCGGGCATATTTGTATATACCGATTGCGCCAATATTGGCACCCAATGTGATGCCGGCGCAGTAAATGGTTTTGCCAGTGGTAATTTGGTCATCGATAACTATGCTGTCACAAATGGTCAAACCTACTATATTGTGATTTCCACCTGGGCAGCGCCTCAGTCTACAGATTATACCTTGACTTTGACAGAGAATACCTGTGTTGATCCTCAAGCTACTTTTAGTGTGCTAAGTGATTGTGATAATGCACCTCAGTTTTTTATTGAAGCTGATTTAACCAGTTTAGGCTCTGCCAGTGCTGTTACAATCTCTGACGATCAAGGCAGTGATGCTCAAACTGTGAGCGCTTTGGGTATTGTGAGCTTCGGGCCATTTCCAAATAATACACCAGTTGAAATTACAATTGCAAATAATGATGATGCGAACTGTGTCATTACCAGTACAGGACTAACGCAACAGTATTGCTTAGACACCATAGTTGATTGTACAGCAGGGCCAATAAATGCCTTCTATTGTTATCAAAATAGCGATACCAATCAATTTTCTTATACCAGTACCGATGGTTCGTCCTTGAGATTAACAATCAACTCTGGCGAAGTTGAAGGCGCTCCATGGGATTTTCTAGTAATTTTGGATTCTGATGGGGTTACCCAATTATATAATGGAGAAGGTAATGATGGTGATATCTCTGGATTGGTATTTCAATCTTCAGGAGACACTATCTATTTCCAGATTACTTCCGATACATCGGTTTCTTGTGAATCAGGTTCGTTTTCAGAAGGCATCGATTATACTGTAGTTTGTGCTACCTGTGTTAATCCCACAGCGACCTATAATGTGGTAAGCGATTGTGTTAACGGACCTCAATTTTTTGTGGATGTCGATATCACAGATCTAGGATCTGCAAGCGCACTAACTGTTACTGATAATCAAAGTAGCGATCCACAGCCAGTTACCGAAACGGGTACTGTAACCTTCGGTCCTTTTGCAAACAATACACCGGTTGAAATCACTATTTCTAATGATGACGATAACAACTGCACTATTGAAAGTAATTCACTTACCCAAGAATTTTGCTTTGATACCCTTATTGATTGCTCAGCAGGACCTTACACGGTTTCCTATTGCTATATCGCTAATGACACCAATCAATTTTCCTATACAAGCAACGATGGTACGCCATTGAACTTAACTATCAATTCTGGTGAAGTAGAAGGGGATCCCTTCGATTTTCTTATTATTTTAGATTCTGATGGCGTTACAGAACTATACAACGGTGAGGGTAATAACGGTGATCTTGCCGGATTGACCTTTCAATCCACTGGAGATACCATTTATTTTCAAATCGAGTCCGATTTCTCAGTGAGCTGTGAATCTGGAACTTTTGATGAAGGTATCAATTATACGGTTTCCTGTGCTACTTGTATCAATCCTGCTGCAACCTATCAAATTGTGGATGATTGTGACAATGGTGAGCAATTCTTAATTGATGTCAATTTGAGTACCATTGGCGATGCTAGCTCTGTGACCATTTCCAATAATGTAAATGCAGATACAACAACCGCTACAGAAGCGGGGATCTATCAAATAGGGCCGTTTCCGTTTTTGACAGATGTTATTGTCACGTTAAGTAATGATCAAGATGTCAATTGTGTTGTTAATAGCTCAGCTTTTCAATTGTCTGCTTGTCCGCCAGAAAACGATAATCCTTGTAATGCAACAACAGTAGCCGTTAATGACGACGCCTCATGTACCCTGTTTGCCTCAGGCACTTTATTAGAAGCAACACCTTCGGGAATTGCATCTGGCAGCTGTGCTGGTAATCCAAATGACGATGTTTGGTTTCAATTTACCGCTTCAAGTGAATTCCAGATCGTTCAAATGCTCAATATCGATTCAACTGGCTTTTTCGAAAATATTGACCACGCAGTCTATAGCGGTTCTTGCGAGGCACCGGTAGAGTTATATTGCTCTGCTGGCGAGGCTAGCATCACGCCAGAATTAACGGTTGGTGATACTTATTTCGTTAGAGTCTTTTCAGCAGGTAACCTTCCAACAGATTATACATTTGATCTATGTATAAAACCAGGCACTGGAAATGTAACGGTAGATCAAGAAGAATATACTGTTGAGCAGCTGGTAACCGATGTATTGATCAATAGCCCATGTGCACAAGTGACAAATATAACCTTCTCAACAGGTACCAATTTTGGAAGCACCAACGGTATTGGCTATTTCGAGGCTGAGGAAGGTAGTTTTCCTTTTACTGAAGGCCTAGTGTTGACTACTGGAAATGCAAGTAGAGCAGCTGGCCCCAACTTTGACAACCTCAGTGATGGTTTTGAGGGGGATTGGGTTGGCGATGCCGATCTAGATGCCATTGTAGCAGATGAAACTTTTAACGCCACCATCGTGGAATTTGACTTTGTTCCGCTATCCAACGAGATAAGTTTTGATTTCATAATGGCCTCTGAAGAATATGATCAAGGTTTTTTTGAGTGTGAATATTCTGATGCTTTTGCATTCTTTTTAACAGATGAAGATGGAAATACCACCAACCTTGCGGTATTGCCTGGTACTAACACTCCAATTTTGGTTACTAATATTCATCCAGACAATGGATCCTGTCCAGCAGTGAACGAAGAGTACTTTGGCGAATACATCCCGACCGGCTTGCCACCAATCAGTTTTGATGGTCGTACCGCAGTATTTACCGCATTTTCTGAAGTGAATTTGGGAGAGACCTATCATATCAAGTTGGTAATTGCCGATGCGCGTGATACCGCCTTTGATTCAGGAGTATTCTTGAAGGCAGGTAGTTTTGATATTGGTGAAATAGATCTTGGAGCAGACATCACTGTTGAAGCAGGTACTGCTACTTGCAATGGGGCACCCGTGACCATACAAACTACAGCGGTCAATGTAAATCACGTTTGGTATAAGGATGGCTTTGAAATCGTTGGAGAGACCTCTAATGTATTGACTGTTACAGAAGAAGGAACTTACACCGTACAGATTATATTTTCTGCACAGTGTAATGTGTCTGATGAAATTGTTATAGAATATCTACCGCTTCCACAAATTGCAGAAACACCGCCTAGTTTAGTGGGTTGTTCCATTGGTGCGGGTACTGCAGTATTTACGTTGGAAGATAATAATACGGAAATTTTAGCTGGAGTTGATGATAATTCCAATTATACCATATCTTATCATTTAAGTGAAGAAGCGGCTACAAATGGTGACAATGCCTTGCAAAGCCCTTATACGAGTGTTTCAAACCCACAAACGGTTTATGCTTTAGTGACCAACAACACTACTGGCTGTGAGGAAACAACGAGTTTTGATTTGATTTTGGGTATTGAACCCGAAACAACCTTCACAGAAGATTTTGATTATGAAGTTTGCCCAGATGCAGTTAACCCAATTATAATTACTGCGACTGCTGTAAATTATGAATTATCAAACGTAAACATACAATGGTACAGAGATGGGCAACCAGAGCCTATTGCAGGACAGAGCGGACTTACCTTACCAGTTTTAGAAGGAGATATCTACACCATTGTGGTAACTTTTAATGATACAGGTTGTAGTGCTTCACAGGATATCGAAGTGATTACCTTAGAGAGTTGTGTGATTCCACAAGGCATCTCTCCAAATAATGATGGTAAGAACGACAGGTTTGACCTAAGTAATTTTAGGGTCACTAGCCTGGAGATCTTTAATCGCTATGGGTCTTCAGTCTACGAAAAAACCGGTTCCTACGTTGATGAATGGTTCGGTCAGGCCGAAAATGGAGATGAATTGCCAGTTGGCACGTATTTCTATTCCATACAATTTGAAGATGGCGAGCGCGTCACAGGATGGGTTTATATACAACGTGAAAATTAAAAAGACATAATCAACCAAATGTTTTAGAAAAGCCTCAATTGCATTGTCAATTGAGGCTTTTTGTTTAAATGAGGTTCTGCGGAAGGATGAGGTTGCAAGAGGCCAATGGATAGATTGGAATGGCTATTTTATTTTGCAGAAGACAGGGTCACCGTTTAAAGCTCACCTAAATGATACATCTAGGCACCATGTGACCTTGCTAGAACACTCCTTTTTTTACTTCGGAAAAATTGTGATACGCAATAATGGGAAGATAAAAAGATGCTTAGGCATTTTGAAGCGCTGCATTGAGATTCAAATGAAGTAGAGGAGTAAAATTTTTGAAAAGTCTTAAAAATCTCGAACGTGCCTATCTGTTCAGCAGGCAATTCTAAAACGAAGATCTATGCGTTTTGAACGCTAATACTTGCTAATCAATAACAGCTATAATCAATCAATCAGTTTAGAATCCTTTCAGAAATAGCAGATGTCACTCAAAGCCCTTGTAACAAGATTGCGGAAAAAAGGATGGTACCTACCAACAAAATCCAAAGGATCCAAACACTATAGAGCTGCTCTTTATTGTTGAGGTTTTTGGCATTCATGATTTTTCGTTTCTTCCCGCTGTATTGTATCCAATTTTTAAAAATGATGATGAAACAACCCAATACAAAGAGCAACCAGGCATTATCTGAAGACATGCTTGTAGTGTGCATCTGTTTTAAGAAAAAAGCCAACAGCAAACCTGTGAGCAATAATAATGCACATTGCAAACTGGAAATGTAAAAGAGAGCAATGGTATTGGCCTTTTGCTTGTATTTTGGTTTATAGTGCTTAAAGCAACTAAAAAAAAGTTGATCAAAAAAGGTCATTGTGGGATGGTTTTATAATTTGACAAAGAAACCATAATCCTTGGTTTATTTCTCTATGTCTATCATTTTTATTAGAGATTAATTACCGGTCACTTTGATATTGTCAAGATGGTATCTTGTTGTCGCAGTAGGATCTGAACCTTCATAGAAGAACCCAACATTGATGTTGCCGTCTAAACAAGAAATATTTATTGGACCAATGGTTTCGAAATCACCAAAAGCAGCACTTGGGCCAACTGGGATAATAGCATCCAAAGGTTGCCACTCTGTGGTTGTTGGATCGCCGGTATAGTTGGTAGTAACAAGTACCGTTAAGTTAGTACCTGTATCATAACTTGCTTGAATATCAAAAGATAACTGCTCGCCAGTGGTAACATTTAGGTCAATAACTGGCGTTACCAACCAAACATCGGCTTCCTGATTGCCTGAGAAAGCGGCGGAGATGCGGGAATAATTATTGCCACCAAACCCGTTGATTAACCAATTGGTATTGGTGCCGCTTATGTTTACATTGGTCCAGCCTTCGATTGTATAGGATCCAAAGCCTTCAAAGTTTTCAAAATAGAGATCCTGTCCTCCTCCAGAAGCACCATTGCAATCTAAAACATTTGGATCGCAGCGTTGGTCATTATCAAAAAAAATATCTTCAGGCGCGTTTACCGTAACGTTGAAAGCATCGCCAAAGAAGTTCTTGGTTAAGATGGCATTCATTGACCCACTGTTTGATGGTAAGTGCAACGACTTATAATCTGCAAAAGTGCTGGTCGTGAAAATGGTTGAAGCATTGCTATTGCAGCTTTCCAATCTACGCTCTGCATCAAAGCTATCGTCTATTTCTGCCGCAAAAGTGGTTTGATTTCCATTAATCACTAGATTTCTATTAAACTGCACGTTATCCAATCGTATCCATAGGTTGGTTTTGTCATCAGAGAATTCAGAAATACTCAAAGGCATAGGCACCAAGATGCCAGTTTCCGAAGATCTTCTTAGTGTTTCGGTCTCTGAGAAAGCAGGGATTTTTTGAATATTATTGGCATTGGGGATAATGCCTAATGTAAGCACGCCATCATCGTCAACTGCACTCAAATCCTTAAGTTTCACATAGACTTTTCGACCCACTTCATACCTTGTGAACAGCGGGCTGTTATCGATCATTATTTTGATGCCTACGGTAGGATTTTCCAATTTATCCTGAAGCACAAGTTCTTCAAAAAAGTTACTGCCTTCATCTGAAGAAATCACGTAGCCTTCCATATAATCGCTTGGGCCATTTTCAAATTCAAAGAGATGAAGTCCACCAGATTGCGCTACATTTCCTTTAACTGAAGCAATAGAAACAATGTTTCCATCTAATTGAGGCTCCGTAATGCTTGTATCTGGCGTATCAAAATCATCATCCTGCACGCAGCTATTAAATACTGCCATCCCTAAAAACAGTAGCAGTACTTGGGTTAAATTAATTGTTTTCATGGTATTCCTTTTTTTTTTTCCTAGTGATAGGGTATTTGTTTGGACGGTTTCTTGTGCTGTAATTTGTTCAGAATCTTACGTAAAAGTTAAGATAATAGGTGGTACCGAAACCAAAAAAGTAGCGGGAGCCAAATACTTCGCCGGTATCTCTTGTCTCGTCTTCCAAAACGCGATCATAAGTTGCCAAACGGGATTGCTCAAACCCACCGGTTTTATAGGTTTTATCAAAAACATTGTTGATCGTAGCAAAGAAACCTACAAAGTAATCATCAATCTTCCATGATTTGCCTCCCACAATATTAACAAGCATGTAGTTGTCAAACTGTTCTTGCTTTAGAAGCGTTTTAGCGATTTCGGGATCGTAATCAGCAATAGGCTGCCCATCATAATCGGTACTAAAATTAGCCGATCTCGACAAATTACTGACGTCAAGATAGGCATTTGAGAAAAAGTTTGAGGTAGCACCTATCCACCAATAATCTGGGTCTCGATATTCAAAACCTAGTTGATACGCGATCTCTGGGCCACCAGCAACGTGAAGGTTCTTGATTTTTGTGCTGCCATCCCCAAAGCGCAGTTCAGCTTGAAAATCGTCACTGCTAAGATAAAGATTGGGATTGTTGTTGTAAATGTATTGCCCTGCAGAGGCTGCTGCTTTTAATTTTATAGTTGGGGTTACTTGCGCCTCTATACCTAACTCTGCACCAAGATTTCGAATTTCAATATTGGTCATCACTTCTTGAACAAAGGCATCGCCAGTATCCAATCCCAAACCTGCAAGATCTTCAGTATAATAGAAACCAATATCAGTACCGTTTTCAAATCCAGAATAAAAGCCGGTCAAACGTGCCTTCACAATTGGAGATCTAAAAATATAGCTCAAGTCAATAGCTTGAATTTGCTCACTATCCAACCCACTTACAATCTTGTTATTCTGTCTCGCGTTACTAAACGAATTTCTAATGGTTGGTGCCTTGGTGAAATAGCTTGCATTGAGATCTATTAAGTGACGACCTGTAATTTTGTAAGTACCACCTGCTTTTACGCCATAGTTTGTAAAATTGAGTTTATCACTTTTTCCAAAAGAACCTTCGGGGCCAGAGCCTATGAAGTTGCCATTTTCATATAAACCATTTCTTTGGTAATTGGTTTGCGAAATATGGGCTCCTACATAAAAATCAATCTTATTGTATTTAAATTGTAGCTGTGCAAAACCAGTGAAAACGTTCGCATTGATATCATAATTGTATTTGTAGCGATCACCTTCCTGTACGATTCTATTGGGATTGTTACGGTCACTTTGAGCAATGTCTTCCAATCCTAAAGTGGAGTTTGGGCCGAGTTCTTCAGCAAAAAAATCAACATCCAAGAACCCTGTTCCTCCCAGCAAATCTTTTAGCATGGCAAAATTCTCAGATTTGAGTTTTCTAAAGCGTAATGAGGCGTTCAATCGAATGCGATCGGTCAAATCGGTATCAAAAATAGTGTTGATGCTTATTTGCTTATCATCATTTCTATCTTCTTGAATGGCGTACGTGGAATTACCCAATCTGGTACCATTAGATCTCAGTCTTGTATTGGCGCCGTATAGCGCAGTCCAATCCAACTGTCCATCATTTCTAAAGCTCTGCTCTGCCAAATAAGCTTGTTGGTAGTTGTAAGACGTTAAATTGTCAAATCGCAATTGATAACTTGGCAGGTTTTGGTAATAAGCAGGATCAGGATTTCTTGCACCTCCTATATAAGAGGGTTGGCCATTGAAATTACTCAAGCGTGTACCACCATTGTCAATCCTGGTGTTTCCAATTTTGCCAAATTGGTAGGCAAGGTTGGTGTTTAATTGCGTTTTTGAACTGATATCCCAGTAGTGGTTCAACATTAAAATTGGCTCTAGGATGTCTCTGGTTCTGGAATTTCTAATCTCGCCAGCTTGAGCACCCCAAAACGGGTTGTAGGTGTTGCCTTTAATATCAAACACTTCTTGAGTGATCGCTGTGGATCTGCCCCGTCTATTTTGGGCATAAATAGCAGTAAAGTTAAGGCTGTGTTTGTCGTTAATTTGTTTTTCGACAGCTGCAAAAAATGAATTTGAATCATATAAGCTTCCATCTACAAATCCTTCCTCACCAGAGCGTCGAGAGGCTAATATAGTGTAGGCCCAGCCTCCTTTTAACAAACCAGAACTGTAACTCGCCATAACGCGATCTGTGTAGCTTCTGTTAGAGCTAGCGTATGAAAAGCGACCGCCTTCACTATATTTTGAGGCGCGCATTACAATATTATTGGTGCCAGCTAGATCTCCAAACGTATAATCGTTGGCAGTACTTCCCATGGTAAACTCTTGGTTGCGCTGCACATCGTTTAGGCCGCCCCAATTGCCCCATTGTGGTCTGCCATTGAATTGTTTGTTCATTTCAATGCCGTTGATCAAGACCTTGCCATTTGCATTATCCAGACCTCTTGGCCTAAAAAAGGTCGCGCTAAAATCAAAGGCTGCAGCATTGAGATAAACATCTCTAGAGGCTTGTAGCAAACCAGAAACATTATCTGTTAAGCCATCATCCTCACTGTTGAGGTTATCGTCTGATATGGAGATGATAAACAGGTCTTTTTTGTCACTTTGGTCGTAATCCAAGGTAATGCCACTAATATCCACGGTTTTGCCTTTATTCACGACAATGGGGTAGCGCTTTGTTTTGTAACCTATTTTTTCCACTTTTAAGATCTGTTCGCCAAGGGGAATAATGGTCTTAAATTGAAACTCTCCTTTAGCGTCGGTGGTGGTACTTTGTGTAGTCTCTTCAATGGTTATGGTTACATCAGGAATGGGATCACCAGACGTGCCATCTAACACACTGCCTTTAACAACAGTGTCTTGGGCAAAAGATATAAATATGGAGAGCATTCCGAATAGAAAAATCAACAATTTTTTCCTCATGCCTAAACTTTCAGATTAATAACCTCCTTTTATTGAATATTAAGTTATTTAAAGTCAGCAAATTAAGATTATTTCTAATAATTACATACTTTTGAAGTGACATTTGCATGCTTATGAAAAATTCATATTAATGAACTTGAAATCCATACATTTTTCTATAGCCTTGCTCTGTCTTTTGATAAGCTTTAATGGCCTCGCTCAAGACCTTAATAAGGAGAGACGCTTTAAAATCCACACCGTGGCTTTTTATAATCTCGAAAACTTGTTTGATACGATCAATGATCCTATAAAATTTGACGAGGCCAGTCCCATAATGGAAATGAAGACCAATAGAGCAGAGGTTTACGCCAAGAAAGTGCATAATATGGCAAGGGTTGTCGCAGATATTGGCGCAGAAGTCTCAGGGAACAGTCCCGCGGTAATTGGCGTCTGCGAAGTGGAAAATCGCAGCGTATTAGTAGATTTGGTCAATGACCCTTTATTGCTTGGTAAGGATTATGGCATCATTCACTATGAATCTCCAGACGCTAGGGGAATCGATGTGGCTCTTTTATACCAAAAGAAACTGTTCAAACCGAGTAATCACAGTAGCCACCAGGTTGATCTATTTAAAGACGGCAATTCTAGAGAACGTAAATATACTAGAGACCAATTATTGGTAAGCGGTATGCTGGATGGAGAACTCATCCACCTTATTGTCAATCACTGGCCCTCAAGAAGTGGAGGTGAGGCTAAAAGTAGACCTAACCGAGTCGCAGCTGCAAAAGTAAGTAAAAGGCTTATTGATTCGCTGCAAGCTAAAGACCCCTACGCTAAAGTTTTTATGATGGGTGATTTAAATGATGATCCAACCAATGCCAGTCTCAAGGAAGTTCTTAAAACAAAGAGCGATAAGGAAGATTTGGACTTGAAAGGGTTGTACAACCCTTATGAAGATATGTTTGTAAAGGATGGCTTTGGCACCACAGCTTATAGAGATGCCTGGAGTTTGTTTGACCAAATTGTAATGACCAAACCGCTTACTGATACTGAGGATTACGAATCCTTCAGATTATATAAAGCCGGTATTTATAATAAGTTATACTTAACCAATAAACGTGGTCGCTACAAAGGATATCCATTGCGTAGCTTCTCAGATGGTGGTTTTACAGATGGGTTTAGTGATCACTTTCCAGTATATGTGTATCTTATAAAGGAGGTAAAAGATGATAATTAACGTATTTTGCTTCGGAATTGATTTTTCAACAATTCATAATAGCCTTGAATGCATCAAAATTCATTTATGAAAAAAGATATTATAATCCCAAAAGTAGATAACGTCTTCGTTGCTATAGTGCAAGAAGAGCATCACGAATACAAAACGATGGATTGGAACGCCTACATCATCAATAATAAGGACGTTGATTTGGATACTGTCTTAATTGCGTCCAAAGGGTTTTCTAAAGACAAGATCACACCAGTGATGCGGCACAGTCTAAAACTGTTGCCAGCAAGGAGCTACGCCAAGATTGAATTTATGCAAGAACGGTTATTGGCCTTGAACAATGAATTTAAGGTTTCGTTTTTTGAGGGCAATCAACTTTTTGATAAAACCTATACCTTCAAAAAAAACACAATCAATGAAAACGCCTTACAAAAGATCCCGCTTATGCAATTGAAAGGGGTTTTGATGAAATAGCCTTGGCTTATTAGGTTGAGCCATGGGTTATTGATGGGCCAGGTGCTAAAATCAAATAAGATTTTTCGGTTAGATCCTGAGTTCAAGAGCTGGAATGATTTGGATTTCGATGTTTCGTCACTGAAGCTTCGATATGATTAATGTTATCATTTTTTCTGCTAACAGCTAATGGGACTTCTAAAAATCAATTCAATTTTTCAGTCAATTTTTGAAATACCTTTTTAGGGTTCTTGTTTTCATATAAAATTGCATAGACTGCATCTATGATGGGCAACTTGGTTTTTTTTGTGTTCTTAATGTTGAGTTGCTTGGCACTTTTAGTCGCGTAATACCCCTCTGCGACCATATTCATCTCCATTTGTGCCGATTTTACGGTGTAGCCTTTCCCAACCATGTTGCCAAACATGCGGTTTCGTGAAAATGCAGAATAACCTGTTACCAATAAATCTCCCAAATAAGCCGAATCGTTGATATTACGTTTCATTTTGTGCATTTTATTGATAAAACGTTTCATCTCGCGTATGGCATTACTCATAAGCACACTTTGAAAATTATCGCCATAGCCTAAACCATGTGCGATGCCGGCTGCAATGGCATAAATGTTTTTGAGCATGACGGCATATTCAATCCCAATCACATCATCGCTAACCCTAGTATTGATGTAATCACTGGATAGCGCGTTGGCTATGGTTTGACCCAATTCTTGATCTGTGCAGGCAATCGTGAGATAGGAAAGACGCTCTAAAGCCACCTCCTCGGCATGGCATGGGCCAGCGATCACTGCGATGTGCTCTAACGGAATCTTATAATCATCATTAAAATGCTCGCCCACCAATTTACCGGTTTCGGGCATGATACCCTTGACTGCTGAAACTATGGTTTTTTTCGAAATATCCACCGTGAGTTTCTCCAGTTCAGAATGGATGAATGCCGAAGGGATCACAAAAACCAATACATCGGCCCATTTGGCCATTTCGTTGATGTCGTTGCTTAATTTGAGTTGGGAGGGTTTAAATTCTACCGAACTTAAATAGCTGGGATTGTGCTGCTCTTTCAATAAGTGTTCCTTTGTATAAACACTGCGCATGTACCAGCCCACAGTATCCAAGTTCTCACATAGCATTTTCACAATCGCGGTGGCCCAACTTCCTGCACCAAAAACGGCGTACTTTAAAGGTTTACTCATAATGATTCACTAGATGTTTCTACTCCAAAAATACATAAAATATAATGTTTATAAAGGCTGAAAGATATTCAGTTCCATTTTTGGCACAGGTTTTGAAAAACAGCACTTTGTAATCTCTTAAAACGAAACGCATGAAAACCACTAAACTACTTTTAGGCTTCGCACTACTGGCTGTCTTTCTTACCTCGTGTTATAAAGAGGAGATTATTGTTGATGATTTGGGGGAAACGCCACCAACTTCGGTCAATCAAATGCTCAATACTTACGAGCTTTGGTATGTAGATGTCAATCAAACGCTTGGTGCTGGAGAAACACCCTTTTTGCAGATTGCCTTTACCTTATCCTTTAGAAATGGGGTGCTTTATGCCAATAATAACCTCGTGGGCTTTGGTAGCCAGGGCAACGGATTTGGTATTGATGTGGGCACTTACGATGCCTTTGATGGGATTTTGGATGTGAATCACGATGTGGATGGCTATCAAACCTTTGACATCTTTCAAATTGATTATAATACCATTGAACTTTACAACCCGTTTAACGATACCTCGTATTTTCTAAACGGATACCAACGCAATACCTTTGACTATGACTTTGTGTTTTATGACAACATCCATTATTTTCTTCAAGAATATGAAGCTTGGGAAAAAACTTATACCAGTCAATTTGGAGCATTGAACGATTTTGACAACGAAACCTATTTGCAGTTTTTGTCTGGTGGGAATGATTCAGAATTCCGTAGCTCTCGAGATGTCAATTTGAATAATCCAAATAGCATTTTTTGGGATTATATGGGCGTTTACGGTGTTGGGAATCTTAGCAACAACAGCGCTCTAAAAACATTAACATTAGATTATGATTACTTCAACAATGAATATTTTGAACTAAGCGTTATCAATGATCAGCGCATAGAATTGTTTCATCAAACATCTGGCACCATTTATGAGTTCTCTGGTCGAGGTTATATCCAATACCTAAGGGCTGCAGAGACCGCTGAAAAAGGAGATGCCACTAATAAAAATACAGAAGTGTTTCTGAAAAAACGCAAACAAAAAACGCCTAAAAAAGCAAATCCAAGACATAGCACAAGAAACTAAATTTTGGTTGGTTATTTAGTTTCTAAAAACGTCCAGCTCACTTTATGTGGGTTGGACGTTTTCTTTTTTTTAAGCGTAAAATTTTGTTTTATAAAGTAAAAAGGGTTTTTGCTTGGTAATTCAAAACGTTTCACGAATTTTAGTTTGCAATATATTTTCGGAATGCGAATTGCACAGCCTTTAATTTCCTCAAAAATCGCACAACTATATGCTTTATTGCTGCGGAAAGGATTTATGTGTCTATGTGTTACAACTCTAATTTAGAATGGCAGAACGAAGCTGTTGCATCTTGAAATTGATTTTTCATCCTGAAGTATTTGGCAAGTATTGATGTGTTTTCCGCAAATAATCCCATTAAGCTGTGTTTGCCTTTTGTGGGTATTTTGAAAATCGAAGAATTGAAAAAAGAACTGAGATTCTCTAAGTCGCAGGATTGGGTTGCGCCTCATGGACTTCGTTGATGGCTCCAAGGATTTCTTCATTCAAATGGATGTCGATACTATCAATGTTTTCCGATAATTGTGCTGCAGAGGTGGCTCCAATAATGTTGCTGGTCAAAAAGGCTTGTTGATTCACAAAAGCCAAGGCCATTTGCGTCATGCTTAGGTTGTGGTCTTCAGCAATTTTGAGATAACATTTCGTCGCTTCCGTACAGTTTTGGCTGCTGTATCTTGAAAATCGTTCAAATAAATTGAGACGCGAATCTTTCGTGTCTTTTCCTTGAATGTATTTTCCGGTAAGTACGCCACAGGCCAATGGCGAGTAAGCCAGCAACCCTATATTTTCACGATAGGAAATTTCGGCTAAATCGCCTTCAAAAGTGCGGTTCAACAGCGAATACGGATTTTGAATCGTGATCATTTTGGGCAGCCCATGTGTTTTCGCTTCTTCCAAATAGCGCATCGTACCCCAAGCTTTTTCGTTTGAAATTCCTATCTCACGTATTTTCCCAGATTTAATGATGCCATCAAAAACTTGTAAAATCTCGTTGAAATTATCTTGCCAGCGCTCTTCCGCATCAATCTTATAATCCCGAACCCCGAAATAATTGGCATTGCGCTCTGGCCAATGCAATTGAAAGAGGTCAATATAATCGGTCTTAAGACGTTTCAGGCTCTGGTTTACTGCATCCTCAAGCGTTTCCTTGCAAAACCCCTTAGTCCTTATGTGCGCAGTATAATCGCCTGTGCCAGCGATTTTACTGGCTAATACCACTTTGTCTCGCTGTCCTGTTTTTTGAAACCAATTGCCAATAATCCGCTCAGTGTCTGCATAAGTACGCGCTCCTGCAGGCACCGGATACAATTCCGCAGTGTCAAAAAAGTTAACACCTCTATCCAGCGCTAAGTCCATTTGGGCAAAACCATCGTCTTGGGTGTTTTGATTGCCCCAAGTCATGGTGCCTAAACAGAGCTTACTCACTTTAATATTGGTGTTTGGTAAATTGGTATATATCATCTTCATTTCCCTGCAAATGGGCATCTTATGTTAGGTAAACTAATTCAAAAATTGAACTTTAAACACTGAACCTTGAATTTTAGAGTTCATTCAATAACTTAGAAATTTCGTCTAATTTTGGTGTTAAAATCACTTCAATACGTCTGTTTTTTGCTTTGCCTTCCGCAGAGTCATTGGTTGAAATGGGAGCATATTCCCCGCGTCCTGCTGCGGTAAGGTTTTCTGGACGAATCCCACCATTTTCCCTTAATATAGTGACGATGGCTGTGGCACGTTTGGTAGATAAATCCCAGTTTCCACTCAATTGGGTGTTGCCGTTGTAAGGCACATTATCGGTATGGCCCTCAATTAAAATCGCAATTTCTGGATTGTCGGCCAAGACTTCCCCCAATTGCTTGACCGCTTGTTTGCCTTTATTCCCCACGGCCCAACTGCCCGATTCAAAAAGCAGTTTGTTTTCCATGGAGACATAGACTTTTCCGTTGCGCTGCTCTACGGTCAAGCCTTTTCCCTCAAAATTGGTAAGCGCTTTGGAGAGTGCATTTTTCAACTTGGTCATTTGGGCATCTTTGGAGGAAATCACACTTTCCAACTCGGCAACACGCTGGGAACGCGCCTCAAGTTCTCTCTTTAAGGTCTCCAAACGATTGCCCTCAGCCGCTAAGGCTTGTTCCTTAGCTTCCAGTTTTGCTAGCAATTCACGGTTTTGGTCTGCATTTTTGGTAATGGCAGCAGAGCTATTTGCTTCTAAAGCATCATAAGACGCTTTTAGATTTTCGAGATTGGATTTTGCAGCGTCGTAATCACTTTGCAGTTGATTGCGCTTAGCTAAGGTTTCGTCGTACTCTTTTTGGAGTTTGGTCAAATCGGTTTCCAAAGTGGTTTTGGACTTCGATAGATTTGTGTTTTTATCGGCTAAAGCTCTGTTTTCCTTTTTGAGATTGGCGTATTTATCTTCCAAATCAGTATAAACTTTTTTGGAGACACATGATGTGGTCAAGAGTAATGTGAGTGCGATGAATGAAAGTTTTTTTATCATAATTGGATGTTGTAATGTTTGTTATTAAGATTTGTGTATAGAGCCATTAAATCGCGCTTCTAAGTCCACAAAGTGGACTGTACAAAACGTATTTAAACGTATCTAAACGGATTTTCACTGGTTTAGGATTTAGAGCTAATTTTGTTTTTATTTCAAAAATTATGTGACTGCGACTGCGACTGATTGCTGAAGCCTTCTTACATCTCCAGTTCCACCAAAATCGGACAGTGGTCACTATGCACCGCATCCGATAGGATAACGCTACGTTTTAGTTTTTCTTGTAAAGGCTCTGTAACTAATCCATAATCCAAACGCCAGCCTTTATTATTTGCTCTAGCATTCGCCCTATAGCTCCACCAAGTATAATTATGTGGTTCTTGGTTGAATTGCCTAAAGGAATCTATAAACCCATTCTCTAAAAAGCTGCCAATCCATTCACGCTCCACCGGTAGAAATCCAGAGGTGTTTTTGAGTCCCACAGGGTTGTGGATGTCAATCGCCTCGTGGCAAATGTTATAATCGCCACAGATGAGCAAATTGGGTAATTCGATTTTCAACTCATCAATATAGTCTTGAAATAAGGCCATATAGTCCAATTTATGGTCCAAGCGGGCATCATTGGTGCCAGAAGGCAAATACAAACTCATCACAGACACACCGTCAAAATCTGCTCTAATGTTTCGACCCTCAAAATCCATGGACGCGATGCCCGTGCCATATGCAACATGATTCGGTTTGATTTTACTCAAAATCGCCACGCCACTATAACCTTTCTTTTGGGCGCTAAACCAATAATTGTATTTGTAACCCGCTGCTTCAATCGCGTCGATCTCTACTTGATCTTCGTTGGCCTTGATTTCTTGGAGACAAACTACATCGGCATTGACAGATTGTAACCAATCAACCAAGCCTTTGCGCATGGCTGCTCGAATTCCGTTGACATTGTAAGAGATGATTTTCATGTGAATTGGTATTAAGTATTATAGGACAAAGTATTAAGATTGTCTCTAGTTCTGAAAAAGGTATTGACAACACAAATAGTGCGTAAGCAAAAGGCCGCTTTATGGATTTAAGCAATAAGCCTGAACCTCGAACTTTCCCAGCCAAAAATAAATAATACTGTACTTTTACACGTGATTTTTAAAGCAGTTTTAACGATAAAATAATTCTTGCTTTTACAAGTTTATATATTGAATGAGATTAGTGTTGTTTTTCATGAGTTTTATAGTGGCTAGCTCTGCATTTGCGCAAGAGCCAAGCAGTAATTATAGAACCCAAAAAATGGCGGCTCGTGATTCCATTCGGGTGGATTCGGTAAGTATAAATCCGTCCTGGTTTTTGTTGAAGCGCAAGGATGGTTCTTCAATAGACACTGCTTTTTACAAAATTGATTTTTCAAAAGCCCTGTTGACCTTTAAAAAACCGGTGGCAACCGATTCCGTTGAAATCGCTTATCTGCGCTACCCCGATTTTCTAACACGGAAGTATTTTTTGCTAGACGATAAGATCATCGTTAATAATACCAACGATCTCCAACGTTTGTACAAGCTCAACCAATCCAATCTTGAAAATGCCTTTACACCCTTTGATGGCTTGAGTACCTCCGGAAGCATCTCTCGTGGCGTGACCATTGGCAACAATCAAAACTCGGTACTCAACAGTGAATTGGATTTACAGATCTCAGGAAAACTAAGCGATAAGGTGTCCTTGCGGGCTTCCATACAAGATGCCAACATCCCCTTGCAGGAAAGCGGCTATTCCCAGCGTTTGGATGAGTTTGATCAAGTCTTTATTGAGCTGTTCAGCGACCGTTGGAACATTAGGGCCGGAGATATCGATTTGGTAAATAACGACAGTTATTTCGCCAGTTTTACCAAGCGGGTACAGGGTTTGCTGGTCAATGTGAACTTGGGCGACGAAGATGCCAAGACCAACATCTTCGCTTCGGGTGCCTTGGTGCGGGGTCAATTTACCACCAGTCAATTTATTGCTCAGGAAGGCAACCAAGGGCCTTACAAATTGCGCGGTCCCAATAACGAATTGTTTGTGCTCATCGTTTCAGGTAGTGAGACCGTGTATGTGAATGGCATTGCCTTAGAACGTGGCGAGAATGATGACTACATCATTGATTATAATGCGGGTGAGATTATTTTCAACGCCACGTATCCCATCACTTCAGAAATGCGCATCACCGTAGATTACCAATACAGTGAGCGCAATTACAGCCGATTTATTGTTTTTGGTGGAGGAAGCCATACGACTGAAAAATTTAAATTGGGTGTTTCAGTCTATTCGGAAACCGATGCCAAAAATCAACCGCTACAGCAAAACCTGTCTTCGGAACAAGTGGGCCTTTTGAGCGAGGCCGGTGATGACCAAGCTTTGATGGTCGCACCTTCCGCAGTGGAACAGGCTTTTAGTGAAAACCGCATTCTCTATACAAAGGAACTCATCAATGGCGCGGAAGCTTTGGTGTTCTCAAATAATCCGGAAGACCAATTGTTCAGCGTGAAATTCAGTTTGGTGGGTGACAATCAAGGCGATTATATCTTGATAAGCAATAATGCGGTGGAAAATATTTATGAGTATGTGGCAGCAATTGATGGCATTCCGCAGGGAAATTACGCGCCTATCGTTAAATTGATTGCGCCTGAAAAATTACAGGTCGCTGTTGTGAACGGACGCTATGCGCCTTCAGAAAAAACCGAACTCTATTTTGAACTGGTGGGTAGCAAGAACGACATCAATCTGTTTTCAAGCCTAGACGATGCCGATAACGATGGTTTTGCCGGGAAAATTGGCGTCAAGCAGAACATCATTCAAACCGATAGCTTATGGAATCTCAACGTCTATGCCGATGCAGATGTGATCCATGAGAATTTCAAGACCGTCCAGCGTTTGTATCGCGCAGAATTCGATCGGGATTGGAGCCTTGAGGATCCCTTGGGTAACCAAATGCTGCTTACCTCTGGAGCGGAACTGGTTCATCCTCAAAAAGGCATCGCGAATTATAAATTTGAACATCTCAATTATTCTGAAAATTTCAACGGGAATCGCCACAACCTCTTGGCGAATTTGTTCTTGAAACGCTGGAGCATCTATACCCATTCCAGTATTTTGAACAACAGTACCAGCCTTTCAAACACTAGGTTTCTAAGATCCTACAATCGGGTAACTTATAGCTTCAACAAACAATGGGTAGGCACAAAAATCGCTTTGGAGGACAATGAGCAACGAGAAAAGGAAACCGATTTATTGACCAATTTGAGCCAGCGGTTCCACTCTTACGAAGCTTTCACAGGTTATGGTGATAGCACTGGCGTTTTTGTGGAAGTGGGCTATAAATACCGTGTCAACGATAGTTTGCGGGCAAATCGTGTGGAGCGTGTCAACAAATCAAATACCTATTATCTGGACTCCAAATTGATTCAGAATCAAAATACCAATCTGGGCATTTACGTGAATTACCGGACTTTAAAAAGTGATGACCCTGCCTTTGAAGATGAGCGGTCCCTCAACTCCAGGCTTAATTACAACCAGCAACTCTTCAATAATGGCATTAGCTTCAACAGCATTTTTGAGACTAATTCTGGAAGTTTGGCACAGCAGGATTTTACTTATGTTGAGGTTGAGCCAGGGCAAGGCGCTTACACTTGGATTGATTACAATGACAATGGCATCCAGGAGCTCAATGAGTTTGAACTCGCCCAATTTGCAGACCAAGGCAGTTTTATAAGGGTCTTGTTGCCCAATCAGGTATTTGTGAAAACTCACCAAAATAGATTTAGCCAAACCTTGACCCTCAATCCACAGCAATGGAGCGAATCTGAAAATGCATGGCGAAAATCCCTATCCCATTTTTATAACCAAACCTCATTTTTGGTGGATCGCAAGAATAAGCGCGATGGCAATACTTTTGATTTGAATCCCTTTTCCTCAAATGATGACAACCAATTGGCACTCAACAAGAGCATTCGTAATGTGCTCTTTTACAACCGTGGGAAGCAACGTTACACCACGTCCTATACCTTTTTGAACAATAAAACCAGAAACGTGCTGTCTATAGGTTTTCAGCAGAACAATTTGCGAAGCCACCAATTGCAGTTCAACCATAAGTTTGCGACGAGTTGGTTGATGAATCTAAAATCGAGCGTTGAAAAGAACACTTCAGAAAGTGAAAATTTCTCCAGCCGAAATTACGAGTTGGAAGAGCTGCGATTACAGCCCAAATTATCCTATATTTTCAATGAAAATGCGCGCTTTGATATATTTTACCAATACACTTCAAAAGACAATGGCATTGGCGAGATGGAGCAATTGTTGCAAAATAACTACGGCATGTCTTTTACCTACAACAGCACCAACCAAGTGGCGCTAACGGGCGAAGTGAATTTCTTTAAAAACGAATTCACGGGCAATGCCAACACACCAGTATCCTATCAAATTCTTGAGGGTTTGCAACCGGGAAATAATTTTACTTGGAGCTTGTTGGCACAGAAAAAACTGACCCAGTTTCTCGATTTGAATCTCAATTACTTCGGAAGAAAAACAGAAACCTCAAAAACCATCCATACAGGAACCGTGCAGCTGAAGGCTTATTTCTAATTTTCAAAATAAAATTTTTTTGAAGCAACCTTTTCGCTATTATTGCATCTTCAAAAAGGTAGGTAAAGACTTACCAAAATTAAACATAACCTTAACTAAGCTATATTATGAAAAACCTCTGTTTAACGCTGTTACTCTGTGCGTCAATGGTTTCGTTCTCTCAGGAAACCGACACCGAATTGATTAAAAAAAGCGAGATCTCAACCAATCTTTTGGATTTGGTAATCGCAGGATCGCTAAATGTGAATTACGAACGCTTGTTCGAAAAAAACCAATCCCTTTTTGTTGGCGTTACCTTCTTTGATACCTTTGGTTATTACGATGCAGGTTATTTAGAAAAAACCACAGCGGTAAGTCTAAAAGCTGCCTATCTCATCTATTTTTCAAAAGAAAAACAACACGCGGGCTTTTTCTTTTACCCACAAGTGCGATTGAGAACAGGTGAGGTAACTGTTGACGATTATGGTTATTTTGACTATAATACGGATTCTTTTAATGAACAAGACTATACGTACGATGTGAGTGGTGTTTCAGCAGGTTTTGGGCTTGGGCACAAATGGATGTTCAACAATAAATTCACCTTGACCCTCAACGGAGAGATTGCCAGGAATCTTGGCAATGTGAATGACGAATACATCGATAATTTAGAAGCGCGTTTTGGAGTGATTTTGGGCTATAGATTTTAAGGATTTTAGTTTAGAGCATCAATATTGTACAATCAAGAACCAAGATTTTAGAATAACTAAGTGTTTTTCTCTTCACTTTGATATTTTTAATCTCTGGTTTTTGGTCTTTTTGTACTTATCAATTATAATGATGACAAAGTCATTGTCCCAAAAAAAACTCAAACTCAATTAACCTATTCATGAAAAAAATCTGTTTGTCTGTCATGCTCAGCTTAGCGCTCGTGACTTTAGCATTCGCTCAAAATGACTCCTTACAAGACCCTTATAAAAAGGACAATGAAATCAAAATCAATGCGCTTTTTCTTTTACTTGGGGCTATAGAGCCAAGTTATGAAAGAAATTTAAGCGAAAGCTCATCGGTTGGGATTTCAATGCTTATTACCTATGACCAAGAAAATTTCGATTCAGACCTAAATTACTACTTGTCGCCTTATTACCGTATGTTCTTCGGAAAAAAGCACGCTGCAGGTTTTTTCCTCGAAGGCTTCGGGATGGTAATATCTTATGATGAGAGACAGCGCTACTTTACAGGTAGCGAATTTGACCCAAGGCTTGTAATAGAGGAGAAAAATATCACCAACGTGGCGCTTGGCTTTGGTCTTGGTGGAAAATGGGTTACAAAAGATGGATTTGTCTTTGAACTTAATGCAGGTTTGGGTAGAAATTTAATCAATAATAGTGATTCGGATGTTAACCAACTAGTCGGAAAGTTGGGGTTTAATTGTGGCTACCGCTTTTAAGATTAAGTGTAATGTACAGGCTGTTGCTATTCGTTTTTGGAGGCAATCTGAAACAGATGCCGCCGGAAGGACATAAGATTAATGAATATTGTGACCTGAAAATTGATTTACTTATCTGATGTTTAAATTTTACCGAGATAACATTTAGCTTAAATCAATAGTTATTTTTTATTGAATATATTGAAGCGGTTATCCCCAAGACATAGGTGCTAGAACCTAACAAATAAAGAATCCCAAACAATTTAGTTTGGGATTCCTAATTTTTGTATAAAATGCCTGCGGCAGTAAAAATTGATTATGCCATCTTTTTTAACCAATGCTTCACATCCACTTCTTTTTTAATGATGCCAGTCAAATCTTCGATCTTGACGCGTTGTTGCTCCATCGAATCCCGATGACGAATGGTCACTGTATTGTCTTCTAAAGTATCGTGGTCAACCGTAATGCAAAATGGCGTTCCGTTGGCGTCTTGGCGTCGGTAGCGTCTGCCCACAGCATCTTTTTCGTCATAATCCACATTGAAATCCCATTTGAGATCTTCAAAGATTTGTTTGGCAATTTCTGGCAAACCATCTTTTTTAACCAGTGGTAAAATAGCTGCTTTCACAGGCGCTAACACGGCAGGTAATTTCAATACAGTTCTTGTGCTGCCATCTTCCAAAGTTTCGTCTTCCAAAGCGTTTGAAAAAATTGCTAAGAACATACGATCCAACCCAATCGAGGTTTCCAATACATAAGGCGTGTAGCTTGCATTTTCCTCATGGTCAAAATACTGTAGTTTTTTGCCAGAGTGTTTTTCATGCTGTTTCAAATCGAAATCGGTACGGGAGTGAATGCCTTCCAATTCCTTAAAGCCAAACGGAAATTTGAATTCGATATCGGTGGCCGCATCTGCATAATGTGCCAATTTTTCGTGAGCGTGAAAACGGTAATTCTCTTTGCCCAGACCAAGTGACAAATGCCACTTCATGCGGTGTTCCTTCCAATACTCAAACCACTCCATTTGAGTGCCTGGTTTGATGAAAAACTGCATTTCCATTTGTTCAAACTCACGCATTCTAAAAATGAATTGTCTTGCGACAATCTCGTTTCTAAAGGCTTTTCCGGTTTGGGCAATCCCAAAAGGAATTTTCATACGTCCTGATTTTTGAACGTTGGAAAAATTGACGAAAATACCCTGCGCAGTTTCCGGTCTCAAATAAAGATCCATCGCATGTTCTGCGGAAGCTCCCAATTTAGTGCCAAACATGAGGTTAAATTGTTTCACATCGGTCCAGTTGCGAGAGCCGGTCATGGGATCGGCAATTTCCAATTCCTCAATGAGCGCTTTTACATCGGTCAGGTCTTCATTAGATAAAGATTTGCCCAAACGTTTCAGTGTAGTTTCAATGTCTTCAGTATAACGAAGCACTCTGGGGTTGGTACTTACAAATTCTTCTTTATTGAAGGCATCTCCAAAGCGTTTTTCGGCCTTAGCGACTTCTTTGTCAATCTTGGCCTCAATCTTGGCGCAATAGTCTTCGACCAAAACATCGGCACGGTAGCGTTTTTTGGAGTCCTTATTGTCAATCAAGGGGTCGTTAAAAGCGTCCACGTGTCCGGAAGCCTTCCAAGTGGTGGGGTGCATAAAAATAGAGGCATCGATGCCCACAATATTGTCATGCATTTGCACCATGGCCTTCCACCAATAGTCACGTATGTTTTTCTTGAGCTCTGCTCCATTTTGCGCGTAATCATAAACTGCGCTTAAACCATCGTAGATTTCACTACTTTGAAAGACGTAACCATACTCCTTTGCGTGAGAGATTACTTTTTTGAATTGATCGTCGTTTGCCATGATGCAAAAATAAAAAACCGCTTCGATAAACGCGGCGGTTTTGGGGAAATTATGGAGTTGCGATTGGTTATTGTTTGTGAAATGAAAAGAAATACGTTTGAAAGCGATTTTTGTAAGGGATTTGATTGAAATTTAGGTTTAGATGCAAACCTTGGCATCAAATGCGATCTACGATGCCAAACCACTTCCAATGTTTTGCTTCAAAAATATAGTTTGGTTTTTGTCAAACATCCCTAAGGCCTTCTTGAATCCCTCCAAAGGGTTTTATTTCCCGAGGCTTGCCTCGAAACACAAAGCACATCTTTCAATTTATACCTTGTGGGTTTGCCCCGAGCTTATTGATTTCGGTTTTTTTCTTTGGAATCATTCTTGAAAGTGAACGAATTTTGAGTGATTCAAAATCGCTATCAAGCGCATCTCTGCGGTCAGTTCCTTTTTTTCCGTAAACGCTGTCTTTTATTTCTTTCCAACTTTTAGTTTCCATGGCCTTTGTATTTTATTCGTGACACACTTTCAGTAATCGGGTATCAATCTGGATACTATAAAATTATGTTGATGTCCAATTGAGCTATTCAACATGCTCAAGTTTGGCTTTTAAATACTCTGGATTTCAATGGGCATTAGCTCAATTCGGTATCTTTTGAGTCAAAAGATGTAAACGGACTTCCGCATCAAATGGACCTACTTCAAATCAACTTGTGCATTCCTCAATTTGCGATGATCCTAAAAAAACCCGAATAGGTGAAACGTAATTTTTGGAAAAGCTTCAATTTTAAGGGGACTCACAGCAATGGGTGTTTTCAAAGTTAATGCCTGGTTTTATTCCAATATTCTTAGTCTTAAATCCATGCTTTCATGTAAGATTCTAGTGACTTCAACAAAACTTTCGTTCACTGTTCTATAAAAAATGATAGGTCGATTTGATTTTATTCCAAGCAATTGTTTCGTTATTCCCTCATAGTTGTTTCCTAAATCGGGATGCTCTGCAATGTCTTGACATGATAAGATAAGTGCCTTGTAATAGTGGTCAGCTTGTTTTTCCGACCAAACTTCGAATGTATAATCTCAAATTCTTGATAAATCCTCAATAGCTTTATTCGTTAACTTGTATTCAGCCATTCGAGTGCTTTTTTGCTTTTAGAGATGCGAGATGTTTTTTTGGGTCGAAATCATGAGCTACCCCACTATCAATTCCTTCCTGAATCGCCATTTTCAATGCGATTACTTTACTTTCTTCTTCTTCTAAAAGGCGTAATCCGGCACGGATCACTTCGCTAACGTTTTTAAACCGTCCTTGTGTTATTCTATTTTGAACAAATTGGTCAAAATAATCCCCAAGCGATATGGATGTGTTTTTACTCATTTTTACTGTGTTTTCTCAAATGGATCTAAAATTGGTAATTATTGCAAATTCCGCATGAGGTAGAATAAGCAAAAACGTGAAGTTTTTATCGATTACTAAAGATAAAACGCTTATGATTAAGTATGTATGCTAAACTTTCTGAGCCCTAAGGATCTAAAGCGCGCTTTTGCATCAAATGGCGCTACTTCAAATCAACTTGTGCGTTCCCCAATTTGCGATGGTCCTGAAAAACCGAGATGTTGTAAGTGCCTTCCAAAAGGGGTTGCTCATTGTTTTCGGCCGCTACGTCAATACATAGCTCCAACACCTTATTGTTGTAGTAAACGGCTTCTTTTTGGCTGTAAATGAGCGAGTGCTGGCCGAATTTGACCACGCCTTTATCGGCGATGACATTATTTTTTGGGTTCAGGATTTGGATGTAGATGTTTTTTAAGCCTTTGGTGGTTAGAGCATTTTCAGCAAGCGTAAAACAAACGTTAAAACTATTCACTTGTTTCGCTTTGGTTGAGACCTTCCTGTTTCCGAAGATGTTTTGGAACCCATTGGCTTTAAAGGAATTTGCGGTCATTAAAGCGCCTTTTTCCAAAACCTTGCTCAAATTTTCATTCTTATTTTTTAAATATGAAATTGTATGGTTCTTTTGATCTAAGCTGCTGTATGCGAGTCGCTTTTCTTTTTCTAATTCTTCATTTTTTTGCTCTACGGAATCTAAACTGGCAAATAAAGACTTATTTTTAAATCTTAAATGGGAGAGTTGCTGTCTAAAGTTGGCGAGCGTACTTAAATCGCTGCGCAACATTTTGAGAGAATCCAATGTGGTCTTGGCTTTTGCTTTTGCAAGTGCCAAATTGGAAGCGATTAGATTATTTGAAAGGGAAACATCATCGTAGCGATCTATCATTTGAGATAATTCGCCTGCAATTAGGTTTTTTTCTTGTTCTATAAATTGCTGTTGCGCTGAAATGGATTGGTAACTCGTAAAACTAAATACGGTCAATACCGCAACTGCAATAATTAAAGAACCAATAATTAATCTGTAGTTAAAAAATTGAGGGTTAACTATCATTATTAATTGGTGTGAAATAGGTTGCGAAACTAGATAATAAGTTGCGGACTGTTCATTTTAATCGTTGAGATGTTAAATAATTTGTTGAACTTGTTTTTTCCGAAGGTTTGCTATGCTTGTAGTAACATCTTGTCAGACAATGAGCTGCATATGTGTACGCAATGTAGGCATGATTTGCCTTTGACCAATTTTCATGGGGATCATGAAAATGCAGTGCATAAAGTACTCTATGGCCGTGTGAAATTAATAAACGCCACGGCCTTACTTCATTTTTCAAAAAAAGGCATCGTACAACAATTAATGCACAATCTAAAATATAGAGGCCACGAGCAAATTGGCCATATTTTAGGTTTATGGTTGGGGGAGGAGTTAAAACATCTTAAAGAGTACAGCGCTGTTGAAATCGTTGTCCCTGTACCCTTACACAAATCAAAATTAAAAAAGCGCGGGTACAATCAAGTCGAAAAATTCGGGAAGGCATTGGCATTGGCTTTGAATGCCGGCTATGAGGATCAAAGTTTGATCAAAATCACAAATACCAAGACCCAGGTCTTTAAAGATCGACTCAAAAGAGGCAGCGCGATTGATGCCAATTTTGCGATTCAAAATCAGGAGTACTTGGCGCAAAAACATATTTTATTGGTTGATGATATTATCACAACGGGCGCTACAATTGAAGCCTGTGCCAATGAGTTGCTAAAGATCAAAGGCGTTCGCTTAAGCTTGGCGGTAATGGCCATTACCGATTGAGACCTGTATTTAAGCTGTCAAAAGCAAGTTAATTCTTTTGAGATTCCTGCAAATTAGTCGTTTATTTGTTAAAATTTAAGAGCACCCATGCGCAAGATTGTCATACAACTTTTTGTACTACTCCTTATGGCCATTATTTCCATAAACTGCGCAAGTAGAGGGACACCAGATGGTGGGCCAAAGGATATCGATGCTCCAAAAATCGTTAATTCTTCTCCAGAGAACTACTCCACCAATTTTAAAGAGAAAGAAATACGTATCTATTTTGATGAGTACGTTAAAGTTAAGGACCTTCAAAAACAATTGATCGTATCACCTCCAATGGATCCAGAACCTACGGTAACCCCATTGGGTTCGGCCAGTGAATACATTCAAATTACCATCAACGATACTTTAGACGATAATACCACTTATGCTTTCAATTTTGGCCGGAGTATCGTAGATAACAATGAGGAAAACCCTTATGATTATTACAGGTACGTGTTTTCAACTGGCAACTATATTGATTCGCTTTATGTTTCAGGCACTATTTTGGACGCTGAAAATAGAATGCCAGATTCCTTTGTCTCTGTGATGCTCTATGAGGCCGATTCCACCTATACCGATTCTCTGGTCTTCAAACAAAAGCCTAAGTATATTACCAACACTTTAGATAGCTTAACAATTTTTAGTATCGATAACATCAAGGCAGGTCAATACAAATTGATTGCTTTAAAAGAGGAAACCCCAAATAATACGTACCAGCAAAAAACAGATAAGATTGGTTTTACTGAAGGATTTATCACAGTGCCAACCGATTCGTTTTACACCATAAAATTGTTCAAGGAAACTTTAGATTTTAATGCCAACCGCCCAAGACAGGTGGCTGGTCAAAAAATTGCCTTTGGTTTTGAAGGGGATTACGAGTCTATGGAAATCGAGATTCTGGGGGATTCCTTAAAAGATCTGGAGCAGCGCATTACCAAAGATCCTAAAGCCGATTCTTTGTTTTATTGGTACAAGCCTAAAATTGAGATGGATTCGGCCTTGTTTGTGATTAGGAACAAAGTCTATCGCGATACTTTAACGCATAAGTTTAGGGATCTTGAAAAAGATTCCTTGGTAATTACACCAAGTGTATCCAGCGTTTTGAATTTCACTGAGGCTTACGGGATTAGAGGCTCCATCCCCTTTGTAAAATTTGACGAGCAACAAATCAGTATTTTAGATAAGGACTCCCTCAACGTGCCTTTTACAACGTCTTTTTCTGAAATTGATAACACCTACAACCTGTCATTTGATAAACAGGAAGCAGATAAATACAGCATCACTATTTTGCCAAATGCCTTTGAGGATTTCTTCGGAAACGTCAACGACACTTTAAATTTCAGGGCAAGTACCAAGAAATTTTCCGACTATGGAAACCTCAGGCTAAATATTCAAGGGAATGTGAGCTACCCCATGATTGTGCAGATAGTCAATGCCAAGGCTGAGGTTTATGCAAGCTCCTATTTGACGGAAGGTTCTAAAGTAGATTTCAGAAACATCAATCCTGGTAAATATTTTATTCGGGTGGTTTTGGATGCAAATGAAAACGGAAAGTTCGATACGGGAAATTTTCTCAAAAATCTTCAACCAGAAAAAATCATCTATTTTGATTATACTTACGAAGCCAGGGCGAATTTTGATGAAGTGGTTGAGCTTAGCTTAAAGTAAAAGAATCTCTATCCTTCAAAAAGCCCAATTTGGCACGTTGTGTTGCGATATGGTCTTTGTCAAGTGTTACAATAGCAATTTCTTTTTCTTCAGAAATAGAATCAATACGCTCGCCCATAACATCATAAACTGCTGAATGACCCGAATATTCATGATTGTTACCATCCAAACCAACACGATTCACTCCAATACAATAGCTCATATTTTCAATGGCACGTGCTTTTAGCAGTGCATCCCATGCAGCAATTCTCACTTTGGGCCAATTGGCAACGTAAATCAATATGTCGTACTCATTGGTATTTCGAGACCACACAGGAAAACGCAGGTCGTAACATACCAAAGGTCTAATTTTCCAGCCTAAATAGTCTATGCTAAGCAGTTTGCTTCCTGCGGAGTAGACCTTGTTTTCACCAGCTAAAGTAAAGGTGTGTTTTTTGTCGTAGTGTTCAATATGCCCGTTTGGTGTCACAAACAACAATCGGTTGTAATAGTTCTCATTTTCTTTGATTACGATGCTTCCCGTGATGGCTGCTTCCTTCTGGATTGCCAGCTCTTGGAGCCAAGACACGGTATTGCCATTCATGGTTTCATAAATAGATTCGGGGTTCATGCTGAAACCCGTTGTAAACATTTCAGGAAGTATGATGAGGTCAACCGGCTCGAGAATGGAGGTCATTTGATTGCTGAAATTAATGCGATTTTGATCGGCATTTTCCCAGACCAGGTCACTTTGCAGGATTGCTACTTTGAGTTTATCTTTCAAATCAGGATCGTTCTAATTGTTGTTGCGCTTTGGTAATGTCTTTTTTGATGCCCTCGATTTTCTTTAACCATTTGGCGTCATCGTTAGGAGCAAGCTTACCTTTTCTTTTCAGTTTTTGATATTTTGATTCGGCATTTTTTAGCTTCCTTGAGGCTTTGATCAATTTATCCTGTGCTTTTTGATTTTGTTTTAAAGTCTTTTCAGCTTGTTTTTGGGCTTTCTCAGCCTTTTTCAAAGCTTTCTCAGCTTTTTTATTCGCTTTTTCCAAGGCTTTCGCTTCGCGTTTGGCTTTGACATCTGCATCTATTTTTTCTGAAATAGTGCTCGCCCGACCTAAAATATCGATTTTATCTGCTTCGGAAAGTGTTGTGCTAACCTCTTTTCCGTCAAGAAAGATTTTACTCTTTTTAACGGTGTAAGATTTGCCATTGCTAATGACGGTTTGGGCATTTATGGAGAGTGCCATAAAACACAACATTAAAATTGCTATAAGTTTTTTCATCAGGTTTAATCTTTATTCAGGGCATCCATTTTAGCTTGCGCATCGTCAATATCTTGTTGATAATCCTTCAATTTTTCTTGCCACTTTTCATCATCTCTTGGCGAGAGTTTACCTTTATCTTTTAAACGCTGATACTTTTTGGTTTTATCGGCAAGACGTTTTTTAGCTTTTAGAAAATCGGCGGTGGCTTCCTCTTTAGCCTCCAATTTTTCATCTAGCGCTTCTTGTTTTTCTATAAGGGCTTCCTGCTTTTTCTGGGTCTCCTTTATAGCATCGTTCAAACGGTCCTGTTTTTCCTCTAACTCTTCCTGTAATTTCTCGGCGGTAGCTTTTGCTTCTTTTTGCTCGGCCACCAATGTCTTAATACTGGCTTTCTGGTCCTCACTAAGGGTTTCAGAAACATCAGTACCGGCATTCATGATTTTGTTGCCTTTTACTTGATAGACACTTCCATCGGCTGTGATAACGCGTTGTGAGCTACCACAAGCTACTAAAAGTGCTACTAGAAATGGCATTAAAATGTGTTGTATTTTCATAATGGTTTTTGTTTTGAATATAGCGCAATAGTGCTGAACTTCCTGATTAATTCCCTAAAAATCTTGATGCATTCGAAATCACTAAATTATAAATTCCCTTAGATTCGGTTTAGGATGTCGGCTGCTTTCTTAAGCGTATCTTCCGTCTTTGCAAAACAAAAACGCAACACCTTGTCATCTCTAGCATTATCGTTGAAAGGCGAAAGCGGAATCGAAGCAATGCCTTTTTCCGTAGTGAGACGCTTGGCAAATTCCAAATCGTTTTCCGTAGTGATGTCTGTAAAATCCAAGAGTTGGTAATAAGTGCCTTTTGAAGGGCTGAACTTAAATCTGGAATCCTTGATGAGTTCCAGAAACAAATCCCGTTTTTGCTGGTAAAATTCAGGAAGTTCCAAATAGCGATTTGGGTCTTTCATGTAATCTGCGATCCCTTTTTGCATGGGGTGGTTGACCGAAAACACATTGAATTGGTGCACATTTCTAAAGGCCTGCATCAATGCTTTTGGCGCGCAGCAATAGCCGGTTTTCCAACCTGTGACATGAAAAGTCTTGCCGAAGGAGGCCGTGATAAAGCTCCGTTTTTTAAGTTCCGGAAACCTGCAAACGCTCTGGTGCTGCTCATCATCAAACACAATATGCTCATAAACCTCATCGCTCAAAATAATAATGTCGGTACCATTGGTCAATTCCTGAAGTTTCAACATATCGCTTTTGCTCATCAATGTACCGCTAGGGTTGTGCGGTGTATTGATAATGATCATTTTGGTTTTGAGATTGATGCTTTTTTTCACTTCATCCCAGTACACCTTATAATCTGGTGCTTTAAGCGCCATACTAATGGGTTTGCCGCCATTGATTTTGATACTTGGCTCGTAACAATCGTAGGCAGGTTTGAAAATCAACACCTCGTCGTCTTGCTTTACAAAGGTGGAAATGATGGTGTAAATGGCCTGGGTTGCACCTGAGGTTATGGTAATTTCCGATTCCGGATGGTAACTTGTGCCATAAAGCAAATCAAATTTTTTGGCAATGGCCACGCGCAGGTCCATCAAGCCAGGCATAGGCGCATATTGGTTGTGACCTGCGTTCATTGCAAAGGAAACTGCATCAATCAAGTTTTGGTCACACTTAAAATCGGGAAAGCCCTGTGAGAGATTTATAGCATCGTGCTGATTCGCTAGGTTGCTCATGACCGAAAAGATAGATGCTTCTGTGGTATTTAATTTCGCTGAAATATTCATAAAACATAAGATATTGAAAAAGGACGGTTCTGCGGAAGAATAAGGGCTTAAATTCATAATAGCGATGAACGGTTTAAGATAGGTTTCTAGGAAGCTTCCATTTTCAGTTGAAGCCACCCGTATCTAAAAAGACCATCACGTCGTTCACGCAGGTGTTTAGATTGGTTCTAATTTCAGTCTCCCAAAACCGAAACACGGTATAGTCCAAATCTTCTAAGCGCATATTGACTTCACGATCGCGTTGCATGTTGCGTTCAATCTTTGGGATCCAAAAGCCACGGTTGCTTTTTATTCTGTTTTTACGGGTTTCCCAATCGTGGCCATGCCAAAACTCGCCATCGATGAAAATGGCAAGCTTGTACTTTTTGATAGACACATCGGGTCTTCCAATAATGGTCTTGGAATTGATGCGGTAGCGTATGCCTTTCTTCCAAAGTGCTTTGCGAAACAGCAATTCGGGTTTGGTGTTTTTTCCACGAATCTTGCCCATGATTTTGGAGCGTTTCTTAGTGGTGTAAAAGCCAGACTCCTCATTGAATTTGGGAACAATTATTTTGGGTTCATCGTAAATAGCCATTACTCCCAAGATAAGCTTTATTTGACTTTTTCTGAAAAATCCATTTAAAGATTAACAAATTTTTTATAGGCCTTGCATTCTTTAGTTCCTTATAGATTTGGGCTGATATTTTAAATCTCAAGCAATACGTTGGATATATTCAAATTTCAAAATTGCGTTCTTTGAACTTTCTGAATCTGTCTTTTTTAGCATTTTAAGATTCAAGATTAGCCAAAAAAGTTTACGGTTATTTCTATATTTACAGTCATCAAAATTTAAAACGCGCTGAGATGAGGTTTTTAAAGGTAATTTTCTTTTTTATTGTTGTTCAGGTTTCTGCACAGCAAGGTGGCATGTGGATTCCATCCTTGCTGCAAGGGATGAACGAAGACGAAATGCAAAGTTTGGGCAGTAAGTTGACCGCGCAAGATATTTATGACGTCAATAATTCCAGTCTTAAAGATGCGATTGGGCATTTCAATGGAGGCTGCACTAGCGAAGTGATTTCGCCCAAAGGCTTATTGTTGACCAATCATCATTGCGGTTTTAGTCAAATCCAATCCCATTCCACTTTAGAGAATGATTATTTGAAAGACGGATTTTGGGCCATGTCCATGGAAGAGGAAATCCCAAATGAAGGACTTTTTGTTGAATTCATCGTGCGCATTGAAGACGTGACCGAAGCCATGTTGGCTGGTGTGACCGATGATTTGGAACCACGGGAAAGACAGTCTAAAATAGATATCAATAGAAACGCCGTTGTCAAGGCGCTAAACAAAGAAGACTGGCAAGACTTTAAAATCAGACCTTTTTACCAAGGGAATCAATATTATCTATTCGTGACCGAGCGTTTTGAAGATGTGCGATTAGTTGGAGCGCCACCAAGCAGTATTGGAAAGTTTGGTAGCGATACCGATAATTGGGTTTGGCCAAGACATACCGGCGATTTTTCGATGTTTAGAATCTATGCCAACAAAGACAATCGTCCTGCCACCTATAGCAAAGACAATGTGCCTTACACGCCAAAACACTTTTTACCCATCTCGTTGGATGGTATTGAAGAAGGCGATTTTACTATGGTTTTCGGCTTTCCGGGTCGCACCAGTGAGTATTTACCCGCTGTAGCTATTGAGCAGATCACGCAAAAAGTAAATCCGTCAAATATCGCTATTAGAGAAGCGGCACTCAAAGTGATTGATGCCAATATGAAAGTCGATGATCAAATTAGAATTCAGTATGCCTCCAAGCAAGCCCGAATTGCCAACGCATGGAAAAAATGGATTGGAGAAAATCTTGGGATCGAAAAAAGTGGCGCCGTGGCCATTAAACGTGAGTTTGAAAGTGAATTTACAAAAGCATTAAAAGCACAAAATAAGGAAGCACAATACGGGAATTTATTACCAGAGTTTGAGCGTTTGTATAGTGAATTTGAATCGGTAAATGTACGACGCAATAATTTTATCGAAGTGTTCTTGCGCACCAATGAGTTAATGCAAATGACCTTTAGAGCCTATCAAATGGAGCAAGCCCTTCAGGCCGATCCAGACAAGTTCGAGACCGCAAAATCTCAAATGGAAAACACTTTAAAAGGCATTCACAAAAATTATAGCGCTAAGGTAGATCAAGGTGTTTTCGAGGCAGTCATGCCATTATATTCAAAAAATATACCTTCTGGAATTTATAAAAAATCAGCGTTTACAGATTTGGATTCTGCCTTAAAATTATTAAAAGGCGACAAGGCCACTGTGCTGAAAAACCTGAATGATGATGTGGCTTACAAGTATGCAAAGCCAATGATTGCCGAATTTTACAATTCACTGGAACCAGAATTTCAACGCATCAACACGCAAATCAATACTTTGGAAACCCAATATATGAAAGCCCTAATGGAGGTCATGCCCGAAGAGCGTTATTTCCCAGATGCCAACGGGACACTTCGTGTGACCTACGGAAAAGTGAATGGCTACGCGCCTCGGGATGCAGTGCAATATGAGCCTGTGACTTATTTGGAAGGCGTTATTGAAAAATACATTCCAGGAGATTATGAATTTGATGTTCCAGAAAAGCTACTCGACTTATACAAAGCCAAAGATTACGGTCAATATGCCGATGAAAACGGAAAACTTCCCATTTGTTTTTTGGGTACTAATCATACCACAGGTGGCAATTCTGGAAGCCCAGCTATAGATGCGGAAGGCAATTTGGTAGGTTTAAACTTTGACCGCGTTTGGGAAGGCACCATGAGTGATATTTATTACGACCCAGAAATTTGCCGAAACATTATGGTCGATTTGCGTTATGTGCTGTTTATAGTCGATAAATATGCTGGTGCAAAACATCTTATTGATGAGATGACCTTAGTACATCCCAAAAAATAAGGACCTATTACTTTGTATCGAAGAAACCTTTCCAAAAATGGAAAGGTTTCTTTTTGACTACAACAATTTTTTAAAAGATAATTTTTTGAAGTGCTGCAAGGCTTGGAAAACTGAGATTACAATGCTAGACACAATGGTTTTTTAATCAGGTTCGTAAAGCCGATGTTGGTGTTTTCCACCAACATCTTCTCTTATTCTGGGAACATGTTCTTTAAATTTAATTTTACTTTTTATGATTTATAGACTATCAACAAAACGGCCGTCTCACTCGCATGGGATTGTTGGTGGAAAACACCAACAATGGCCGACCTAATGCATTCCACTTCCTATCAAGAAATACCGATGCCAGCGGCATCACAGGTTTATCGAAAAGAAAGCGATCCCGTAATCTCGACTCCAGCGGAGTCGCAGGTATTTTCAGGTTGATTTTGAAATCCGATATTTTGTCCAGAATGAAAGGGAAGATAAAGTGATTATAATCCGGTCAGGCTTTTTTTAATCAGGTTCGTAAAGCCGATGATGTTGTTTTCGACTAACAGCTTCTCGCATTCTAGGAGGAAATTTCCTTAACTTCAGCTTTGCCTTTTTATTGATTTTATAGCACAAAAATCAATTTAGCAAGCTCACTCGCATGGGATTGTTGGTGGAAAACACCAACAATCGCCGAATTTGGCTTTTTTGCCAAAACAAGATGGCTATGGAAACTCAAAATATTTTATTTCGCCATAATATCATTAATGATCTTCACATGATGATTGGTATGCATAAATAAAAATCTATAAATTCTAGGCGTATTGATATTGCCAAAAAATGGGTGTTTGAAGTAAGCATTCTTGTCTAAGCCTTCTATACTCTCAATATTGGATTTAGCTTTTTTAATTTGTGTTAGAAGGTCTTCTTCTAAAATAGTTTCAGGTGGTACAACATGTTTTGGGGCTCTCGCTCTTCCTCTGGGAAAGAAACCGATTGTAAAGAATACTTTTCCTAAAAAACTAAAATTGTTTTTATAGGTACTACTATCGGATGTTTGCAATGAAATAGACACATTATTAATCACTTTTAGGCTATGGTCTATGTGCCATGCCACGTTGCTCTTAGATATTTTTGGATTAGAAGCGCTTTGGTTCTCTAAATGATTTTCTAATTTGTTAAGTGCGAAATTCAGCTTTTTTAAGCTCATGGTACTAAAATTTTTAAGCGTGAATGTAATGATAAATTGGATGGATTCTCTTAAGAAACTGCTTCATTTTCCTAAAGTGAGGTGTCCTAACAACTATTGGGATTTGGCAATTTAACTTCAATTCAAGAGATTGCTGCATCGCGAAAGATTCCTAGCAACGACAAACGCTTGGCGAAAAGCGCTTTGCAGCGAGGTAAACATAAAAAACCCCGAACAGCAACTGTACGGGGTTTAGTCTATAATTTATAAGCGAAGCGGTCTAAACTTTAAGAGCGCTAGCGGTCTATTTTTAGTAACGGTAATATTCTGGTTTGTATGGGCCTTCCACTTCTACGCCAATATATTCTGCTTGGTCGTTGCGAAGTTCGGTAAGTTCTACACCAATTTTCTCTAAGTGCAATTTTGCCACTTTTTCATCTAAGTGTTTTGGCAACATGTACACTTCATTTTCGTAAGCATCTCTATTGGTCCACAATTCAATTTGGGCTAAGGTTTGGTTGGTAAACGAGTTACTCATTACAAAACTAGGGTGGCCAGTGGCGCAACCTAAGTTGACCAAACGGCCTTGTGCCAAAATAATCACATCTTTACCGCCAAGCGTGTATTTATCAACTTGAGGTTTAATTTCAACGTGAGATTTGCCATGGTTTTTCTTCAACCAAGCCATATCGATTTCATTATCAAAATGCCCGATGTTACAAACGACGGTCTTGTCTTTCATTGCTTCAAAGTGATGACCTTGAACGATGTCTTTATTTCCGGTAGTGGTAATTACAATATCTGCTTTGCCAACTACATTTTCCAATTTTTTGACTTCAAATCCATCCATTGCGGCTTGAAGCGCGCAAATTGGGTCGATTTCGGTTACGGTAACAATGCTTCCCGCACCTTTAAATGAGGCAGCGGTGCCTTTACCAACATCGCCATAACCACAAACGACTACGCGTTTTCCTGCAAGCATGAGATCTGTGGCACGACGAATCGCATCAACAGCACTTTCGCGACATCCGTATTTATTGTCAAACTTGGATTTGGTCACAGAATCGTTCACGTTAATGGCCGGCATAGATAAAGTTCCCTTTTTCATACGCTCGTACAAGCGGTGAACACCAGTGGTCGTCTCTTCTGAGAGTCCGTTGATGCCTTCCTGCAATTCTGGATAGCGGTCAAAAACCATGTTGGTCAAATCGCCACCATCATCCAAAATCATGTTTAAAGGCTTGCGGTCTTCACCAAAGAAAAGCGTTTGTTCAATACACCAATCAAATTCCTCCTCGTTCATGCCTTTCCATGCGTAAACGGGGATGCCAGCTTCTGCAATTGCCGCCGCCGCTTGATCTTGGGTAGAGAAAATATTACAAGAACTCCAAGTTACCTCGGCACCAAGTGCAATCAAGGTTTCAATCAAAACCGCAGTTTGTATGGTCATATGCAAACAGCCTGCAATACGAGCGCCTTTTAAAGGTTGTGATGCGCCGTACTCTTCACGAAGGCTCATTAGGCCTGGCATTTCGGCTTCTGCCAATTCAATTTCTTTTCTTCCCCAAGCGGCCAAAGACATGTCTTTTACTTTGTAAGGAACGTAAGTGGTGGTTTTCGTATTCATATAACTATGCTTTGTTTTTTAATTAGTCAAGCCCTTTGGCTTTAGCACTTAAAATGGTTAAATTCGCCTGCTTAAAAATGCCAATTCAGCCTTAGGCGCTGCAAAGATAACCATTAAGTTTCAGATTATTAAATGCCACTTTATAAAACCATTCAGCCAAATTCACAAACTACTGTTAAAATCTGGAAGATTGAAGAATCTTACACCGATTTAATGCAGCCTTTAGATTTAAAGCCGGATAGCTTAGAACGCGTATTAGGCATGAAAAGTGAACTTCACCAACGCGGCTTCTTAAGCGTTCGTCATCTCCTTAGAGAATTTGGTTACACCGACCAGGACTTGTATTACGATGCGCATGGAAAACCACATCTCAAGGATGGGAAACACATCTCGATTACGCATTCGTTTACGTTTTCGGGCGTGATAATAAGCGCTTCGGAAGTTGGTATTGATATCGAGATGCAGCGTGAAAAAATCGCAATCATCGCCAAGAAGTTTGTGGATTATGAGTTCAATTATCTTTCGGAAACGGATAAGGATTACATTCAAAAATTAACCGTTGTTTGGGGCATCAAGGAATCGCTTTATAAATTATTTGCGACCCCTGGGATGTTGTTTCGACAACATTTTTTGGTCATTCCTTTTATGCTGAAAGATGGCGAAACTGTGGCTTGGATTGATTACCAAGACAGAAAATACAAGTATGACACCTATTTCTTGGAGTTTGAAGGCTTTACTTGTGCTTATGCTTTAGGGTAGTAGGTAGTAGGTAGTAGGTAGAGGGTAGTGATGAGGTGGTGGTGGTTGGAGAGAAAAAAATAGAGTATAGAACATAGACTTTTAAAGCTAGTGAGCTCAAAAATCAATATGTATAAACATCTAATTGAACGTGTGGCCAAAGGTAAAAAAGGATTGGCGGTTTTGATTGATCCAGATAAAATGGCAGTTGGTGCGGTTGAAGCCTTTGTTGAAAAAGTCGAATCTACGATAGCAACCCATATTTTTGTTGGTGGCAGTACTGTCGCGCCCGATGCCACAGCGCCTTTAATTTTGGCTTTGAAAGCCTTTAGTAAGCTGCCAATCGTTTTATTTCCAGGTGATGTGGGGCAGATTTCGAACGCGGCAGATGCCTTGCTGTTTTTGTCCTTGATTTCTGGTAATAATCCGGAATATTTGATTGGGCAACAGGTCAAGGCGGTTCCTAAACTCCGCAATTCAAAACTGGAAATCATTCCAACAGGCTACATCTTGGTTGAGAATGGGAAACCTACTTCCGTAGAAAAGGTAACACGCACCAAACCGCTACCTCGAAAAGAAATCCAAACCATTGCCGATACCGCAAAAGCTGGCGAGCTTTTAGGCATGCACCTGATCTATTTGGAAACCGGCAGTGGCGCAACGCATCCCGTTCCGCCTGAAATCATTAGTTTTGTAAAGCAGGATTTAAATATTCCGCTTATTGTTGGCGGTGGTATCAAAACCAAAAAGCAATTGGATGAAGCTTTTGAAGCAGGAGCAGATTTGGTGGTGATTGGAACCGCTTTTGAGGAGGATGAGAGTTTCTTTTTGAAATTGAAAAAAGAACCTGGAGTCTAGACAGATAGAACCTAGATAAAGGCGTCTATATTAATAAAAATTTTTTAGTTTAACACATAACAGTTCCTCCCCTTTGGGGAGACAAAAAGGGGCCTATGAACATATCAGTAGAATTAACCTTAACACCATTGCACGACGACTACGAACCGGCAATCATACATTTTATAAAAAAACTAAGAGCTTCTAAACTCAAAGTGCTTGAAAACCCATTGAGCACTCAGGTCTATGGCGATTATGATGCCGTCATGCAAGTGCTTACTGTTGAAATCAAAGAGGCTTTTGAGTTGATAGAGCGCGGCGTATTGCAGATGAAAATCGTCAAATCAGACCGCTACGATTATGAGCCCCATTTTTGAGTTTTTCCTAGAACCTTACCGAAGTGCCTCAACCCTAGACATCGTTCTGGAAATCTTGGCCTTTGTATTCGGTATTGCCAGTGTGGTTTATGCCAAGCAAGAGAATATTCTTGTTTATCCCACGGGATTGGTCGCGACCGTAATCACGGTGTATTTGCTTTATAAAGCCGGTTATTTGGGCGACATGATGATGAATTTCTACTATTCGGTAATGAGTATATATGGCTGGTGGAACTGGTCCCGAAAAAAGAAAGGTGGATTTGTGCTGCCCATTTCACGAACCACCACAAGACAAAAATGGATAGGCATCGTTTTATTTGTGTTGACCATGATGGTCACTTACCTCGTGTATCGTGTTTACGATTACGAGTTGCAAATCCCCAATTATATTGATATTTTCACGTCTGGTTTATTCTTTACCGCCATGTGGTATATGGCCACAAAGAAGCTTGAAAACTGGACACTCTGGATTATTGGCGACCTTATTACAATCCCATTGTACGCCTATCGCGGGCTCGGGATTCTGTCTTTACAGTATTTAATATTCACTATTTTGGCCATTCAAGGTTATATCGCATGGAGAAACAGCTTAGACAAGACCACAAGCCAGATTGCATAAAAGTGGTGTTTTTTGGCCCAGAATCCACAGGCAAATCTGTGCTTTGTGAGCGCTTGGCTGCACATTACAACACCGTTTTCGTTTCAGAATTTTCACGTATTTATGCGGAAGCTAAAGCACAAAAGCAGCAGCAACTTAGCCGAGAGGATGTTTTACCCATTGCCATCGGGCAGATGGCACTTGAAAACAAACAGCTCAAAAACGCGAAGAATTTACTCATTTGCGACACCGATTTGCTTGAAACCAAAGTATATTCGGAATATTATTACGATGGGTTTTGCCCGCCTTCAGTTAAAAAGCATGCCTTGCTCAACGTTTATGACCTGTATTTTTTAACTTATATCGACACTAATTGGCAAGCCGACGGAATTAGGGATCAACCTAACAATAGACAAGAACTTTTCAATATATTTGAAGGTGAATTACAGAGTAACAAAAAGACTTATGTGACACTAAAAGGGGATTTTGAAAGTAAATTTCAAACCTGTGTTCAGTATATTGATGATTTATTAAAGCAGTTAAAATGAATTTTTCAGATAAAGATTTAAAGCAAATAGAGCAGAAAGGGCTTAGCGCTAAGAAAGTAAAAAAACAAATGGAACTTTTTGAGAACGGACTGCCATTTTCAAACTTGGTTTCTGCAGCGATTTTAAAAAATGGCATCACAAAACTCAGTGAAAAACAAGAGGCCAATTATATTGATTTGTTTGAGCAAAAAAAGAATGCGATTTCTATCTTAAAATTTGTGCCCGCTTCTGGCGCAGCAACCCGAATGTTTAAGTTTCTTTTTACGTTTTTAGACGATTATGAGCCTAAAGAGGAGAGCATCAACTCTTACATCAATTCTAAAAAGGATTCAGATTTGTCCTTGTTTTTTATTGGCTTGGAGAAGTTTCCGTTTTATCACATTGTATTAGATCAATTGAAGGAAGAAAACCCAAATTTTAACCAATTGCCAATCAATACGCAGCTTCTAACGTTTGTTAGGGCCATGTTGGATAAAAATCAATTGGATTATGGCAATTACCCAAAAGGCTTGTTGCCGTTTCACGAATATAAAAACCAAGTCATTTCCACAGCTTTTGAGGAGCATTTATTTGAATCGGCTTTGTATTCTTCAGAAGGAAAACCCACACAATTGCATTTTACGATTTCAGAAGAGCACGAACTCAAATTTGATGAGGAATTTAAGCGTATCGAAGATAAGGTAGAACATAAAACAGGCTCCAAATTTGACATCTCCTTTTCCTATCAAAAAAAATCAACCGATACCATCGCGGTGACGCCCAAGAATAAACCCTTTAGAAATGATGATGGCAGCTTGCTGTTTCGGCCTTCTGGTCACGGTGCTCTAATTGAGAATCTCAACGATTTAAGAGCAGACATCATCTTCGTCAAAAACATTGACAATGTCGTAGTCTATAAATACAAGAACGAGGTGGTCAAGTACAAAAAAATCTTGGCTGGAGTACTTCTGGAAGTTCAAGAAAGCGCTTTTGAGTACTTGCGAGTGTTGGACGCAAAAGCCCTTTCCAAGCTATCTGCCGAAGCGGCCGAAGAAAAAATTCAAGAGATCAGAGTCTTTTTGGAAACTAAGATGAGCGTGAAAGTCAGTTCAGAGTTTGAGAAATACAAAACAAGGTTTCAGGTTGAATATTTAGCTGAAAAATTAAACCGTCCCATTCGTGTTTGCGGGATGGTAAAAAACGAAGGAGAACCTGGTGGCGGCCCCTTTTGGGTCAAGGACGAAAACGGAAGCGTTTCTTTGCAAATCGTAGAATCGGCTCAAATCAATGCCAAGAACAAAATCCAGAAAAAAATCCTCAAAGCTGCAACCCATTTTAACCCCGTAGATTTGGTTTGTGGGATTATGGATTACAAGGGAGAAAAATTCAAGCTCAAAAAATATGTGGATCACAAAACGGCCTTTATCACAAAAAAAACCACGGCTGGTAAAGATTTGAAAGCTTTAGAGCTTCCTGGGTTGTGGAATGGAAGCATGGCCAATTGGAATACCATTTTTGTGGAAGTGCCTTTGATCACGTTTAATCCGGTAAAAACGGTCAACGATTTATTGAAAACGACCCACCAAATCAAATAATATGTTTGATGAGCAGGCCATATTAAGCGAGTTACAGTTCAAGGCGGTTAGAAGTTCTGGCGCTGGTGGGCAGCACGTTAATAAAACCGCTTCTAAGGTGGAGTTGACTTTTGATTTGGAAAACTCCCAATTTTTAAGCGAGCATCAAAAAATGCTGCTTAAAAAAAACTTACAATCCCGTCTCACAAACAATATTGTCTTGATGATGCAATGTGGCGAAAGTAGAAGCCAGCATCAAAATAAATCGATCATTATTAAGCGTTTTTTAGATTTGCTGAAAGATAATCTAGTTGAAGAGAAAGAGCGCATCCCCACAAAAACCCCCAAAAGAGCCAAACGACGACGCTTAAAAAACAAGCGTATCAAATCTGAAAAGAAAGCCAACCGGAAGCCACCGGAATTTTAAATGGGTTTCGAGTTCAAGATTCAAGATTCAAGGTTCTTGGTTGGGCTTCAGATTCAGTATTCATAATTCCAATTTTTACAAATTATTTGAAACCTCTCAAAGAGCGTCATTGCACAAAGCAATCTTTCTTTCGCATTCACACTGATTTTTTATCGGGCTTACTGCAAAGTTTCAAAATTATTGGAGCTGTTTTTCAGTAGACTGCTAACGCTTCGAAAGCTTCAAAACAGTTTCTTCCAGTAATTATAAGCCGTAAATCAGGCTCAAACAGAGGTTGAAATGACTAAAAACACCTGTAATCCCATCATTTCAAATACATTGAAAAAAAGCAAAAATTAGCTTTCAGATAATCAAAATTCCACACTATATTTGCAGCGTTCTCAAAAAAGGGGTGCTTAAAAGATTGACGATTTGTGATAGACGATTGACGATTTTTTGAACGGAGCCGTTCAGAAATCTAAAATCTAAAACTAACAATCGAAAATCCCAAGGGCTGAGATCATACCCATTGAACCTAGAACAGGTAATGCTGTTTAGGAAAGGCGATAATCGCCATTAGATAATTATGCATCTTCATGCTTGATAAATTGCTAAGGTTTTATCCTGGTATAATCGAAGTGTAGTAATGCAGACCTTATCAAAATCAATTTAACCAAGAATAATTACCTCTTTTTATTCGATTATAAATTTATAGTCGTAATGAAAATTTTATTCAAAAAACCGTCGCTTTGTCTTAATTGGCGACCATTAAAAACAGCATTTATTTTTACTTGTTTTTGCTTCGCAAGCTTTTTAAGTCTTGCCCAACAAAGTCATGTGGTTTCCGGAACGGTTACTATGGACAACCAACCACTGCCAGGCGTGAATGTGCTCATCAAAGGCACAAGATCTGGCGCTCAAACAGGAGTCGATGGCCAGTACAAATTAGAACTTGCTCAAGGTGATAACATTTTGATATTTAGTTTTGTTGGCGCATCTTCGGTAGAAAAATCCTTTTATTTGGATCAAGACCTCGTTTTGAATATCACTCTGGAAGAAGCTCCTGAATCACTCGAGGAGATTCTGCTCACTGCGATTCGTGTAGACGCCACTTCGCCTATAACGCACAGCGATGTGGACAAAGAAGACTTGGCAAAACGCAATTTGGGTCAGGACTTACCGGTGCTTCTTAACTATTTGCCATCGGTAGTTACCACATCCGATGCTGGTGCTGGTGTGGGTTACACGGGTATTCGCGTACGAGGGATCAACGCCCAATCTACTAACGTGACCATCAACGGGATCCCTTACAACGATTCGGAATCCTTGGGCACATTTTGGGTAAATCTTGGTGATTTTGCCTCTTCGGTTGAAAGTTTGCAATTGCAGCGAGGCGTGGGTACATCTACCAATGGTGCGGGTGCTTTTGGAGCGAGTATTAATGTGTTGACCGATAATATTTCCGAAGTCGCTTTTGCTGAAATCTCCAATTCCTTCGGAAGTTTCAATACCAGAAAACATACGGTTAAATTCGGGACAGGACTGCTTAATGAGCATTTTGAGATTTCCGGCCGATTATCTAACATCAAATCTGATGGCTATATTGATAGAGCCACCTCCGACTTGAAATCTTATTTTCTTCAGGCTGCCTACAAAGGCGATAATACGCTTATCAAAGCGGTTGTTTTCGGCGGAAATGAATTGACTTACCAAGCCTACAACGGGATAGATGCCACGCAATTGGCGGAAGACCGACGGTTTAATCCTTCAGGCCAGTACACCGACGAAGAAGGAAACACGCAATTCTACGACAATGAGGTCGATGATTACCGCCAAGACCACTACCAATTGCACTGGAATGAGCGTTACAGCAAGCAATGGACCTCTACAGTAAGTTTGAATTATACCCAAGGAAGCGGTTTTTTTGAGCAATACAAGGAGGACGAAGATTTTGCAGATTATGATTTGACACCTATAGAAATTGGTGGCGAAACCATTAATACCACCGATTTGATACGCCGCCGTTGGTTGGACAATGATTTTTATGTGCTCAATGCCAATGCCAATTATAAGGATGATAATTGGAATATGTCCTTAGGAAGTTCATACAGTTATTACGATGGGGATCATTTTGGAGAAATCATTTGGGCGCGATTTGCCAGTAATAGCGAAACCAAAGACCATTATTACGATGGGAATGGCACCAAGACCGATTTCAATACGTTCGCCAAAGCGACCTATCGCTTAAATGATAAAATAAGTCTCTACGGCGATTTGCAATTGCGGGTGGTGGACTATGAAACGACGGGTTTGACTTCAGACCGAATTCCGTTTAATGTGGATGAGCGCTATAATTTTTTCAATCCGAAAGCAGGAATCACCTATAAAATCAACAGAGCCAATGATCTTTACTTCTCTTATGCCAGAGCGAATAGAGAGCCAAATCGTGATGATTTTGAAAACAACCAGACCGTAAAACCAGAGCAGCTCAACGATTTTGAATTGGGTTGGAGACATAATACCGAACAGTTTCGATTGTATGTGAATGGCTATTACATGGGGTATAATGAGCAATTGATATTGACGGGGCAAATTGATAATGTGGGCAATCCCATACGCACCAATAGTGGCGACAGTTACCGTATGGGCCTGGAGGTAGATGCTGCATTGGCAATAAGCAACACATTTTCAATACAACCTAACTTTACCTTGAGTAGTAACAAAAACATTTCCACATTCGAGTCGGTAAACGGTCAAGTATTGGACCTCGGCAAGACCGATATTTCCTTTTCTCCAGAGCTGATTGCCGCCAATGCGTTTGTATATCAACCTAAAGACGGATTTCAAATCTCCCTACTAAGTAAATATGTGGGTGAGCAATTTATGGGCAACACTGAGAATCCAGATTCAAAACTGGACAGCTATTTTGTAAATGATTTGAATGTGACTTATGAATGGATACCAAAATCGATTTTTAAATCGGTGGTTTTCTCAGCCTTGGTCAACAATATTTTCAATGAAAAGTATGTCTCTAACGGCTATTTTGGATCGTTTGATTTTGAGGACGACACAAGTTCAACGGGTATTTCTACGGGATATTTTACTGGATTTTATCCGCAAGCGACCACAAACTTTTTGGCCGGAGTTACTTTGAAGTTCTAAAGCCTTCCTGCGAATTTTTCTACCGAACGGTAGAAGCATGAATCCCAAAAAAAAACCCCTAAATTTTGAGATCTAGGGGTTTTTTTATGGGATTTTTTTAATTAATCAATTACTAACCAATAGATTATTCCCCGAAACCGTAACCCTGTATTCCTTGAGGCCACATGGCAGCGGTTCATTTCGGGATTGCCCTGTGACTAAATCATATTTATTTTCATCCACACAACCACAGGTAACCACAATCCCGTCTCGCTCCATAAAAGAACAATTCTCTTGGGGGTGGTTCGGGTCCGCCGCATCCCAAGCGCGATATTGGCCACTTACAGTTCTAATCACGTAAATACCTGCATTGCCTTCGTTGGGGATATATACGGGACTTAAGGGAAACAGCAATTGGCCGTTTGAGGGCAGGTTGAGGTTCAGGGTTCTATTGATGCCCAAGTTTTGCAAATAGTTGCAGTTGTTGATGCGATTGTCATCGCTACAGCTATTTAGAATTAAGAAAGACAAAAGGAGCATGAGCTTTTTCATGGGGCATTTCAATATTTTCGGCAATTTACAATTATTTGAGCCATGACATAAAAATTTTGTATCTTTGAAATGAAGATCTCGTGTGAGCGGGATTTTTTTCGTTAGTCCCGAAACCATGTACTGCGCACCGTCGAAGTACGTTTCGGGATATTTTTAAATATAGCGATCAAGTTTTACAGTAGATAAACGAAAATATTATGAGTAAAGTATCCTATTATACTGCGGAAGGTTTAAAAAAACTGAGGGACGAGTTGAGTCATTTGAAAGATGTGGAACGCGCCAAAGCATCCCAAGCCATTGCGGAAGCAAGGGACAAAGGCGACTTGAGTGAAAATGCGGAATACGATGCTGCCAAAGAAGCCCAGGGCATGTTGGAAATGAAGATTTCAAAACTCGATGCACAGCTTTCTGGCGCACGCTTGATTGATGAATCCCAAATGGACGTCACAAAAGCTTTGGTTCTATCTAAAGTGAGATTGAAGAATCAAAACAACGGGATGGAGATGACCTACACGTTGGTGGCCGACGGCGAGGCAGATTTGGCTGCAGGTAAAATATCGGTAAATTCTCCTATCGGGAAAGGACTTTTGGGCAAATCGGTTGGCGATATTGCAGAGGTGCAAGTGCCCAATGGCGTCATTAAATTTGATATTTTGGAAATTAGTAGATAATTGGAATGCGCTCAAATGGAGCCGCTTCATTAAAATAAATAAACCATAAAATGCAGAAAGATTCCCCAAGAAATAAGGGAATCTTTCTATATTTACAAGAAAGCATTTTGCTGAAATCAGGGTTGCATCCCTACAGAGGGTTTTATTCCCCGAGGCTCGGCTCGAAATACAAAGATCATCTTTCAATTCGTGCCTTATGGGCTTGCCCTGAGCTTATTGATTTTGGATCTATTCGCTTCGAACCCCATGCTTCCAATTTCAAACTATTTTTAAACACACAACACACAACACACAACACACAACACACAACACACAACACACAACATCATGGCATCACTTTTCACGAAAATCATCAATGGGGAAGTCCCGTCTTATAAAATCGCTGAAACCGAGGATTATTTGGCTTTCTTAGATATAAATCCCAATGCGAAAGGGCATACACTCTGCATCCCGAAAAAGGAAGTGGACAAAATTTTTGACTTGGATGAGAAGACTTATCATGGTTTAATGGAGTTTTCCCGTCAAATCGCGGTGGCTTTAGAAGTTGCTGTGCCTTGCAAACGGGTCGGCATGTCGGTAATTGGGTTGGAAGTGCCTCATGTACACGTGCACTTGATTCCATTAAACAGTATGGATGATGCACAATTCACTACAAAGGTCACTTTAGATAAAGAGGAATTTGAGGCCACTGCCAAACGGATTGCCTCGTTTCTGTAAGATGCCTTCTGATTTAGGCTTGTTTAGAAATTAACTGCTGAATACTTTTGCTAATCTCGGAGAGCGCGCAATGTGTTCAGCTAAAATCGTTAAACGATATCAACTAAACACTCCAAAGGCAAACAGCAGCACGCCAAAAATCAATACCGCTTCCAGAATTACAATGATCCAAGCGAGTTTTGTAAGCTTTATGGATTTTGGCTTGGGTTTGATTGCGCGTTCTTGATAGGCAACAACTTGGTCTATCTCACGAGTCCATGATCCTGGGGATATGCCGGAGTTGCAAGTATGGCACTGCATCTCGTTTTGGATATCACTGGTAACCGATTTATAAAGCGCATTTTGAACAAATTTCTGTTTAAAGCGCAAGTGCAATCCCTCGTTGGAGAAACATTCCGGACAATTGTTATGTAGCTTGACTTCCTTTAATGTTAAAAATTGTGTCTTCATGGAATATTGGTTCTGTTTCAAATCTGGGCGTTTGCTTTCACTAAGATACTTTTTTTAATGAAATCTGCATGGTTGTTCCTTTTCCCAGTTCCGATGATAATACTTTTATTTTTCCTTTGTGGTAATCTTCAATAATGCGTTTGGCAAGTGACAATCCCAAGCCCCAGCCGCGTTTCTTACTGGTGTAGCCTGGTCTAAAAACGGTTTTGAAATGAGATTTCGGGATGCCCTTTCCAGTATCGCTTACTTTGATCTTAACATAGCTGTCGTCTTGGGTCATGGTTAAATGCAATGTGCCCTTGCCTTTCATGGCGTCGATGGCATTTTTCACGAGGTTCTCAATGGTCCAACTGTAGAGTTGTTTGTTGAGTGCCACAAGAATTTCCTCTTGAGGTGCAACCAGGTTAAATTCTATCAATTTAGAAAACCGCGCCTTCAAATAGTCAAAAGTTTCGATGGTTTCGTGAACAATATCGGCTTGTTTTAAAGTGGGTACTGAGCCTATTTTACTGAAGCGGTCGGTAATGGTTTGTAACCTGCTGATGTCTTTTTCAATTTCAATCAAATAATCGGGATCCACGTTCTCACTTCTCAATATTTCGGTCCAGCCCACTAATGACGATAAAGGTGTGCCAATTTGATGTGCGGTTTCCTTGGCCATGCCGGTCCATAGTTTGTTCTGATCGGCAGTTTTGGAACTTTTATAGAAAAAATAGGCGACTGCAGCAAAGAGGAAAATGATGAGTAATAGTGCTAATGGATAATACTTGAGCTTGTTGAGCAGCGGTGAGTTTCCGTAGTAGATGGTGCTATAAAGTTCATCTTCAATATACACAGGGATTGGTTTGTTCTCGTTTTCAAAAGTACTTTTAAGTTTTTCCAAAGCTAATTTTGGAACTCTCATTCTTAAGGTGTCAATATTTCTAAAACTAGTGATTTCGTCGTCGGCATTTACCAGAATCATAGGTGTTGTGGTATTGCTCTCTAAAATTCTGGATGTCATTTTGATTTCATCGTCATTGGTGGTGGCAATCAATGTTTCGTTCGCAAAAGACCAGTTTTGCATTTTGGTGCGCTCCTCTTCCTTGAAATTTTGAAAAAACATATACGTATTCCAAAGAATGAGCGTGATGATGAAAAAGGAGCTAATGATAATTAACCAGCGTGTGATGTTCCTATTGATGCGTATGCTCATTAAAATGTATTTTTATTTGAAGATTATAGCGTTCAGAAGAACGATAGATACCAGTTAGTTGAGTCTTGTGATTTTATTCCATTTTCAGTTGATAAGATTAAAACCTTCAGAAAAAGAAAAAAGTATGAAGATGCAAATCAAAGCGCTACAGCTTATTAGTTAGTAACAATCAATTACCTGCCTGGCTGCCTGCTGGCCTGCCGGCTCTCACACTTAAGAGCGTAGCAGATTTATGTCTTAACCGCAACCGAAGTTTAAATATAAAGCAAATATGTTAATAATATTGTGTTGAGACTATTGCAAATCATTTTCATAGTGTATTCAATAATGTTACATTTGCAACGCGACGCCTTGAGATAAAATCATAGTGCTAATAAACAACTTGTTACATGCCATCATTTGATCCTAAAGTAATATCCACCAAAACCTTACACAGCCATTTGCTGAGTTCGGTGGCGCCTAGGCCAATTGCTTTTGCGAGTACGATGGATGCTGAGGGACGACCAAATTTGTCGCCTTTTAGTTATTTCAATGTGTTTAGTTCCAATCCGCCAATTTTGGTGTTCTCACCGGCGCGACGTGTGCGTGACAACACCACAAAACATACGTTGGAAAACAGCAAGCTTACCAAGGAAGTGGTCATTAATGTGGTCAATTATGATATGGTGCATCAAATGTCATTGAGCAGCACAGATTATGCGGAAGGCGTCAACGAATTCGAAAAGTCGGGACTTACCATGCTTAAGTCTGATATGGTCAAGCCGTATCGCGTGGCCGAGTCGCCAGTACAATTTGAGTGTAAGGTCAATGAGATTATTGAATTGGGAACCGAGGGTGGCGCAGGAAACCTAATCATTTGTGAGGTTGTAAAATTCCATATTGCCGATGAGGTTCTTGATGACGATGGTATTATTGTGCAGGAAAAAATGGACCTTGTCGCTAGGGCTGGTGGCAATTATTACAGTCGGGCCAAAAAGGGGTTTTTTGAAATTCCCAAGCCCTTGTCAAAATTAGGTATTGGCGTAGATGCCATGCCAAGGGAAGTTAGGGAAAGTATGGTCTTAACCGGCAATGACTTGGGGATGTTGGGCAATGTGGAAGCCTTGCCAACAGAGACTGAAATCAATGAATTTATAAATAGCGTAGGTGAGCGCTACCCAAATATAAAAGAGAAAACGCATCGTGAAAAACACAAGATCGCTCGAAATTATTTGAGCTATGGCGATGTGGAGAGCGCATGGAAATTGCTGCTCTCATAAATAAACTGAAAATTTAATAGTTAATACAACACGAAAATGGAAGTACAGGGAAAAATCAAAATGATCGGCGAGACGCAAACCTTTGGAAGCAATGGTTTTAGAAAGAGAGAATTGGTAGTGACCACCGAGGAGCAATACCCACAGCACATTATGGTTGAGTTTGTTCAGGATAAAACCGATTTATTGAACAACTACCAAGTAGGTCAAGAGGTAAAAGTCAACATCAATCTTAGAGGACGCGAATGGGTAAATCCACAAGGCGAAACCAAATATTTCAATTCCATCCAAGGTTGGAGAATTGAAGCTGGGCAGGCAGCTGGCAATAATGCAGCGCCTAAAGCACCTAATGAGGCCTTTGAGCCGGCAACCAACTTAAATGAGGAGGATCACGACGATCTGCCTTTTTAAGCTGAAGACAAAAAGACCAGAAAACCTCAATGCAAATTGGGGTTTTCTTGTTTTCAACCTGCAAGGTTTCAAAAACCTTGTAGGTTTGCTTAAATGAGTACTTAATTTTTTAAAGCGTTTAAATGAAATTGTCTAAGTACTCATTAGGATTGCATTATTTGAAAAAAAAATTATCAGGTAAACATATTTGAACCTTGTTTTTTAACTACGATTCTTCAATTGTTTAAGATACAGCGCCTGCTTTTGAGTCATTTTTAAAAATTTAGATTATCCCGGACTTATAAAATCAGCTAACATCAATCCCTCCAAACTTTCCTTTCAATAACTTCTACATATTTGTATCTTTATGCTGAATTGAAAATATATCCTTTTCAAGGATTTAGGAAACTTATACCTTGAATTCGGAAAGATTTACAAATTAAAAAATAATTCCCAATACGAATAATATCGTGAACAGAAGTCCCCTTTGGGGATTTAGGGGATAACCTTAAACCTAAAGAAGATGCCATTTTATCATAAATTAGGAAAGATTCCGCCCAAGCGGCATACGCAATTCCGCAAGGAAGATGGGAGCTTGTACTCCGAGCAACTTTTCGGCACCATCGGTTTTGATGGCATGTCCACCAACAGTTACCACGAGCAACGTCCAACCCAGGTCAAGGCAATTAGAAAACAATACAGCGTAGCACCAAAAATAGCTAAGGCCAATCACATTCAATCCTATCGCTTAAGAGGCTTCCAGGTCAAGCCTGAGGCCGATTATCTGCAAAGCCGAAAAACCATCCTTACCAACAGTGACTGCAGCATTATTTTGGCGGCGCCACAACAATCCACCAAAGATTATTTTTATAAAAATTCCGATGCCGACGAGCTTTTGTTCATCCATAAAGGGACGGGAAAATTGCGAACCCACTTAGGCAATCTCGATTTCAAGTACGGGGATTATTTAGTGATTCCTAGAGGGGTTATTTATAAAATCGATTTTGATACCGAAGATAATCGGCTCTTCATTGTCGAGTCCCGAAGGCCCATTTACACACCAAAACGCTACCGCAATTGGTTTGGACAACTTTTGGAACATTCGCCCTATTGTGAACGCGATTTAAGACGCCCTTACGAGTTGGAGACCAACAATGAATCTGGGGATTTCTTGATGAAAGTCAAAAAGCAAGGCGACATTTTTGAAATGATCTACGCCTCTCATCCCTTTGATGTGGTGGGTTACGATGGTTATAATTATCCCTATGCGTTTTCAATTCATGATTTTGAGCCCATTACCGGTCGTATCCATCAACCGCCACCGGTGCACCAAACCTTTGAGACCGATGCCTTTGTGGTGTGTAGTTTTGTGCCACGTTTGTACGACTACCATCCCGATAGTATTCCTGCGCCATACAACCACAGCAACATAGACAGTGATGAGGTTTTGTATTATGTGGATGGCGATTTTATGAGCAGAAATGATATTGAAGTTGGGCATATCTCACTGCACCCAGCAGGCATACCGCATGGGCCGCACCCTGGAGCTGCCGAGCGTAGTATTGGCAAAACCAAGACCGAAGAATTGGCAGTTATGGTAGATACGTTTAAACCGCTTCAGCTTACTGAGGAAGCCATGAAAATAGCCGATGAAGATTACTTCAAATCGTGGTTACCACATGAGGCTTAATTGGATTCTATGAGAAATTCAAATTTACCGGCAGATCCAACTGCCATGATTCTGGGGGTTATTGCGCTCATTTTGTCCTTGGTTGGCTGTTGCTGTGGACTTTTTGCATTCATCCCGTTGATTTTAAGTATTATCGGTTTGGTAATGGCCCATAAAAGTTTGCAAACCTATCGCTATAACAGTGAATTATACAATCCTCAAAGTAGGAGCAATGTGTATACAGCCAAGATACTCAACATCATTGCCTTGATTATCAGTGCAGGGATGACTTTGGTCTATGTGGCCTATTTTGCAATTTATGGTGTCGTGTTTTCTGAAATCATCAAGGAAGCCTATGAACATAGAAACGAAAACGGCGACTTTCAATTTGAATGGGAAAATGACAGTCTAAATGAAGATTATAACAGGGATTTGGAGCGTGATAGCATTTATATGGATTCAATAATAATCGACGAAACTGAGATGCTGGATGACAACGAAGCTATAGATACGTTGAATTGAAAAGTGGGCTTCGGAAGCAAGTGGCCTACAAACAATACTTAATTTAAGAATGAAAATCCAGACGATATTTGATCTGGATTCGCTTCCCAAAACGGAAGCTAAAAATTTAAATACGATGGCAAAAGAAGTAAAGAATGTAGAATACGGATTGGAAAAAATTTTCGACAAGGCTCAGGATTTTCTCCCGCTTTTAGGAACGGACTATGTTGAGTTTTATGTGGGTAATGCGAAACAGGCAGCACATTTCTATAAAACTGCATTTGGTTTTCAGTCCTATGCCTATAGGGGTTTGGAAACTGGATCAAAAGACTCCGTTAGTTATGTGCTTAAGCAAGATAAGATTCGCTTGGTGTTGACCACACCTTTAAGCAGTAAATCCCCTATCAACGATCATATCGTTAAACATGGTGATGGTGTCAAGGTTATTGCCCTTTGGGTGGATGATGCGCGAAAATCTTATGAGGAAACCACCAAGCGCGGTGCCAAATCATATCTGGAACCTGTAGTTGAAAAAGACGAACATGGCGAAGTGGTGCGTGCTGGGATTTATACTTATGGTGAAACCGTTCACATGTTTGTGGAGCGCAAAAATTACAAAGGCAAATTCTTACCGGGATTTAGAGCTTGGGAATCTGATTATAACCCAGAGCCTGTTGGGCTTAAATTCATTGATCACATGGTGGGCAATGTAGGTTGGGGCCAAATGAATGTTTGGGTAAAATGGTATGAGGATGTTATGGGTTTTGTCAACTTTCTGTCTTTTGACGACAAGCAAATCCATACCGAATACTCTGCACTTATGAGTAAGGTTATGAGCAATGGTAACGGTCGCATTAAATTCCCAATTAATGAACCAGCCAAAGCCGCTAAAAAATCACAGATTGAGGAATATTTGGATTTTTATGAAGATTCTGGCGTACAGCATATTGCAGTTGCCACAGACGATATTATCAAAACCGTTGCCCAATTGAAAGCAAGAGGGATTGAGTTTTTACCACCACCGCCACAATCTTATTACGACATGATTCCCGAGCGATTGGGCGAACATCGCGAGATGATGACAGAGGATATCGGTAGATTACAGGAACTGTCCATCATGGTCGACGCCGATGAGGAAGGCTATTTGCTACAGATTTTCACAAAACCTGTTGAAGATAGACCAACCCTCTTTTTTGAAATCATACAGCGCATGGGCGCGAAAGGATTTGGAGCAGGCAATTTCAAGGCGCTCTTTGAATCTATTGAAAGAGAACAAGAAAAGCGTGGCACCTTGTGAAAATAAAGAAACAAGAATAGGCTGCCTTTAACCAACAAATTAGACCTGTCAGTCCCAAAAGTCTTCGGGATTGACAGGTTTTCTAAACATGAAATTACTCATTTGATCAACCTGCAAGGTCTCAGAGACCTTTTAAGTCTTTATGAATGTGCTGATTGGTTGGTTTCTCGAGCTCACATCATTTACATAACATCCTACGTGATAAAAATTACGAGTTGCCTAATAAAAAGAAGATACCAAGTAAGAGTGCAGACCTCACAGGTTTTCAAAACCTGTGAGGTATTTATTTTTGAGAAGCTTCCGTTTTGACTCAATCAATAGATTAGTCAATCCCTACGTGGTGGGATTTAAAACGGTATGCTCTTTTCATGAATAAATCCTTCCGTTGAAACAATTCAGAAAAAAACATCAACCAATTCGTCATCCTTCCGAAGCCATAGACTTCAACTATTTAAAAGAAACCAAGTTCACTTGAAAACGAAATCCGCTTTCGTGAACTGAGGTATTTTGCCCTAAAATTCTAACATAACTATAACAGCCTAAACCTAAACCGTTTCAATAAAATCAATACTTTTGGAACAATAATTGTAATTCTACATATTGAACAATATAATGTGGCGTTTTAAGTTACATTTACACCAATTACAATGATGAAAAAGACCCTACTTATACTAACCTTAATATTTGGGCTGCATAGCGTTGCTGCTCAAAAGAAATCTGCCTACCAAGATGGTGAGTGGTTCAAGTTTGACATGAGTTATAGCAACTTCCTCACTGCAGGAACGGCCACTTTGGAAGTGGATGAAACAACCTTGAACGGAAAACCCGTTTATCACATTGTGGGTAAGGGATGGACCACCGGCGCCATTAAATGGTTTTTTAAGGTCAAGGATCGTTATGAGAGCTACATCGATAAAGATACGGGAATGCCATACAAATTCATCCGTAAAATTGATGAAGGCGGCCATACCAAGGATCTCGAAATTGATTTTGATCACATCAAAAAGGAAGCTTTCATTGAGAACAAAAAACACAAGACCACAAAAAGAGTATCTATAGAACAGGATGTTCAGGACATGGTATCTGCTTTTTATTATCTTCGTAATAATTACGAAACAGAGAGCATTAAGGACGGCGAAGTGGTTGAACTCAACATGTTTTTTGATGAGGAAAACTACATTTTCAAATTAAAATACCTGGGAAGGGAAACCATAGACACCGCATTTGGTCGGGTAAAAACGCTTAAGTTTAGGCCTTACGTCATGGCGGGTCGCGTTTTCAAGGAGCAGGAAAGCTTGACACTTTGGGTAAGCGCAGATGACAATAAGATTCCGCTTAAGATTAAAGCTGATTTGGCGGTTGGCTCCTTGCAGGCAAACCTCGAAGCCTTTAAAGGATTAAAGCACTCCTTTAAGGTGCAATTTGATTAACAATTAGACCAATCAATTAGAATGGATGATTTACATAAGTTTGACGGCATTGTTAAACAACTTCAGAAAAAATTTACAGATATAGATCAAGATACCGATGATCATTTACATGGCTTACTTTATAGCAAGCCCATTACTTATTGGGATTACATCCAAACCGATGCTTTACTCAATCTTCAAATCCAGCGTACCACTTTGCCAGATGAAATGGTGTTTATTGCCTACCACCAAATCAATGAGCTTATTTTTAAGATGATCCTTTGGGAAATTGACCAATTGGCGCAAAAAGAGAATTTGGAGGTCAGTTTTTTTGAGAACAAACTCATGCGTATTAGCAGGTATTTTGATATGTTGACGACCTCTTTCAATATCATGCGCGAAGGGATGGATGTGGAGCAATACATGAAATTTAGGTACACCTTGACGCCTGCAAGCGGATTTCAAAGCGCACAATATCGCATGATCGAGTTCGCTTCTACAGAATTGATCAATCTAATAGATTACCGCTTTAGAAAAACCATTGACCGTAACACTCCTTTTGAGCATGCATTTGAGCATTTATATTGGCAAGCCGCAGGAAAGGATTATAATACCGGCAAAAAATCAACACTTTTGGTTAATTTTGAAAAACGTTACAAAGGCGATTTTATACGTTTTATGCAAACCTATAACACAAAAAACCTTTGGTCGCGCTTTAAGGAATTGCCCAAAAAAGATCAAGAAAATACCGACTTGATAAAGGCCATGCGCCATTATGATTATACGGTAAACATTACCTGGGTCATCGCACATTACAATGCAGCCAAACACTATATAGAAAGTGGTACAGGTGATGGCGAGGCGACAGGAGGTAGCGACTGGAAAAAATACATGCATCCAAAATACCAAAAACGCATTTTTTTTCCTGAACTTTGGAGTGAAAATGAAATTGATAACTGGGGAGACGATTTAAAATGAAGTACAATACTATGAAATTTAATAAGGCACTTATCGCACTTTTGATTTGTTTGGGTTTTTTGTCCTGCAAAGAAGATACTAAAAAATTGGATTTAGAGCCTATAGCTGAGGTTATTGAGCCAGAACCAATCACAGAGTTTGGCTTCGTGCTCGACGAGTATATCGTAAAGCGGGACACCATTAAGGCGGGTGATAGCTTCGGAAAGATCTTGCAGCGCAATAACATTAGCTATCCAAAAATTTACCAAATTGCTGAAAAAGCTAAGGACAGTTTTGACATCAGGAAACTGCAAACCGGTAAACCCTACACCCTTTTATGTGCTAAGGATTCCTTGCAAACGCCACGTTGCTTTATTTATCAACCCAGCCTTTCGGAGTATGTAGTTGTGAATTTTCAAGATTCGATTCATGCCTATACCAGCAGAAAACCCATTACTTATATTGAAAAAACCGCCACTGGCGTCATTGAAAGCAGTATCTCCGAAACACTTCAGGAAAAAGGCCTGAGCCCAAGGTTGGCCTTTAAATTGGCCGATGAAATCTATGCTTGGACCATTGATTTTAGAAGGCTTCAAAAAGGAGACCGTTTCAAGGTTATCTATACCGATAAATATATCAACGATACAACCTATGTTGGTTTGCACAATATTAAGGCCGCTTATTTTGAACACAACGGTGAACCCTTTTATGCCTTTGAGTTTGAAACCGATTCCATAAAGGGCATCAGAGACTATTTTAATGAGGACGCCAAAAACCTAAGACGTGCATTTTTGAAGGCCCCCGTGCAATTTAGCAGGATTTCATCCCGATACAATCTCAATAGGCGTATTGCTTACTACGGTTATAAATTAAGGCCACACAAAGGTACCGACTTCGCAGCACCATTAGGCACGCCCATTATGGCCACTGCAAACGGCACCGTGACTGAATCTACAAGAAGAGGGGGCAATGGCAAGTATGTAAAGATTAGGCACAATGCGACCTACAGCACCCAGTATTTGCACATGAAGGCACAAAACGTCAAAAAAGGCCAATACGTAAAACAAGGTGATGTGATTGGCTGGATTGGTATGACAGGAAATAGCGGAGGCCCGCACGTGTGCTACCGTTTTTGGAAAAACGACAAACAAGTGGATCCTTTAAGGGAAAAATTACCAGAAGCAGAGCCTATTTCTGCTAGTTTAAAGCTGAAATACCTTGATTATATAGCACCAATTAAAACACGATTGGATGTGATACCCATGGATGAAGAATTGAAAGATCAAATAGCACAGTCAAGCAACGATATAAATTTACAGACCCAATAATACATGGCATTAGCAGCAATAAACCCAACAACCACCAAAGCTTGGAAAAAACTTCAAGCGCACTTTGATACCATAAAGAACCAGCCCGCCAAGCAATTTTTTGCTGAAGCACCTCATAGGGCAGATGATATGCGTATTGTTTGGGAAGACTTCTATGTTGATTATTCTAAACACCGCCTTACTTCTGAAACCATGGCCTTGCTATTGGAATTGGCGGAAGAAGTGAAACTTAAAGACGCCATGTCCCAGTATTTTGGTGGCGAGGTCATCAACCAGACTGAAGGTCGCGAGGTTTTACATACCGCTTTGCGAAACCCCAAATCGGCAGAAGTCATGGTTGATGGCGAAAATGTGATGCCAGAAATTTATGAGGTCAAGAACAAAATCAAAGGCTTTACTGAAGCCGTTGTAGGAGGGAAACTAAAGGGCTATACTAGTAAAACGTTTACCGATGTAGTGAATATTGGCATTGGTGGGTCAGATTTAGGGCCCGCCATGGTTGTTGAATCTTTGGGCTATTATAAAAATCATTTAAAAACCCATTTTGTGAGCAATGTGGATGGAGACCACGTGAATGAGGTCATCAAAACCCTAAATCCTGAAACTACTTTATTCGTTATTGTCTCCAAAACCTTTACTACCCAAGAAACGCTATCAAATGCAAATACCATTAGAGCATGGTTTTTAAAATCGGCGCCTCAACATGCGGTATCAAAGCATTTTGTGGCAGTGTCAACCAACATAGAAAAGGTCAAGGCGTTTGGGATTGATGAAAAAAATATTTTCCCGATGTGGAATTGGGTTGGCGGTCGGTTTTCGCTTTGGAGCGCTGTGGGTTTAACCATTAGTTTGGCAACGGGCTTTGATAATTTTGATAAGCTATTGACTGGAGCTCATAAAATGGACCAACATTTCCGTACGGAAGACTTTGATAAAAATATTCCGGTAATTACGGCGCTTTTAAGCGTTTGGTACAATAATTTTTTCAAGGCTGAAAGTGAGGCGGTCATTCCTTATTCCCAATATCTCAATCAATTTGCAACCTATTTGCAACAGGGTATCATGGAGAGCAACGGAAAAAGTGTGGATAGAAACGGCGATAAAATAAACTACCAAACCGGCACCATCATTTGGGGCGAACCGGGCACCAATGCGCAACATGCCTTTTTTCAGTTGATGCATCAAGGCAGCAAATTAATTCCTGCGGAATTTATTGGCTTCACAAAGTCGCTCTACGGCAATCAAGATCATCATGATAAATTGATGTCCAACTTCTTCGCCCAAACCGAAGCTTTATGGAACGGCAAGTCCAAGGATACCGTAATAGAGGAATTGAAAGCACAAGGGCTTTCCGAAGAAAAAATCAAAGAACTTAGTCCTTATAAGGTCTTTGAAGGCAATAAGCCAACCACCACTTTCTTAATCGATAAATTGACTCCAGAAAGCCTAGGGAAATTGATTGCCATGTATGAGCATAAGATCTTTGTTCAAGGCATTATCTGGAACATTTTTAGTTACGATCAATTTGGTGTTGAACTGGGCAAGGAGTTGGCCAATACCATTTTGAAAGAGATTGAAGATAAAAATGTTATCAACAATCACGATATTTCTACCCAAAACCTGATCAATCGTTATAAAACCCATCGCTAGAGTTCACTTCGAAATTATCTCATCTTAAGTTGTTTGTAAATAAGTTTTAACAAATTTTTTTGTAATTAGAAACGTTAATAATTCTTAACAGTTAGTTAATGTGTAATTACAATGATGACCGTATGTTTGTCAAAAATTAAAACTACTTAAACAATTCTTAAAATGATGAAAAAAGTATCACAGTGCTTAACCATATTGGTTCTTACAATGTTCTGTTCCTTTGCATTTGCGCAAAGTACGGTGTCGGGAACGATAATAGGTTCAGACATGAACCAGCCTCTTCCAGGCGTTAACGTTATCGAAAAAGGAACCTCTAATGGCTCGGCAACCAATTTTGACGGTCAGTTTATTATTAATACAAAGTCTGCAACAGGTGAGTTAGTGCTTTCTTTTGTTGGTTATACTTCAAAGACTATCGCTTTCTCTGGAGATATGGATCTTGGTAAAATCATGATGGATCCTAGTGAGGTAGGTCTCCAAGAGGTGCAAATCATTGCTTCTGTAGCAGTCGATAGAAAAACCCCAGTGGCGGTATCTACCATTAGAGCTTCAGAAATTGAATTGAAATTAGGGAGTCAAGAATTTCCAGAAATCCTTAAATCAACTCCAGGTGTTTATGTTACCAAAACAGGTGGTGGTTTTGGAGATGGAGAGATTAGACTTCGTGGGTTTAACTCTGAAAACGTTGCGGTTATGATCAACGGTGTGCCAGTGAACGACATGGAAAATGGCCGTGTCTATTGGAGCAACTGGGCGGGTCTAGGCGATGTGACTAGTTCTATGCAAGTACAACGTGGCCTTGGTGCCTCTAAGGTAGCAGTACCTTCTATTGGTGGTACCATCAATATCATCTCCAAAACTACAGATGTTGAAGAAGGTGGTAACTTCTACACAACCTTAGGCAACGATGGCTTCAAGAAATTTGGCGTCACTTACTCTACGGGTTTAATGGATAATGGCCTTGCAGTAACTGTTTCTGGTTCTAAAACCGATGGTGATGGCTATGTAGATGGCACACCATTTAATGCCATTTCTTATTTTTTGAATGTTTCGAAGGAAATCAACGATAAACATAAAATTGCCTTAACAGCCTTTGGTGCAAAACAAACGCACGGTCAAAGACAAAACCCATATTTAGTTGAAACGTTTAGAGAAAGCGAAAGCGGTAGAAAGTACAATTCAGATTGGGGTTATAAAGACGGTCAATTTACCAGTGTGGAGGATAACTTCTACCACAAACCACAAATTTCCTTAAACCACTATTGGAACATCAGCCAGGCTTCAAGTTTGTCTACAGCTGCTTATGTGTCTGTTGGTTCTGGAGGTGGCGGCGGTTTTAGCGGTGTCAACAAATTCCGTTTTGATGATGACGAATATAGAATCGGTAACCTAGGCACAGTTGATTTTGACAAGATTGTTTCAGAAAATGAAACTGCAGGCGTTGAAGGTTCTGAAAGTATTTTGAGAGCTTCTAGAAATGATCACATATGGTACGGGGTGCTTTCTACCTTTAAAACAGACCTTACAGATGATCTTGTACTATTAACAGGTTTAGATCTTAGAGGCTATGAAGGCTTTCACTTTACCGAGGTGACCGATTTATTGGGTGGCCAATATTTTTCAGATGCTTCCGATGTTAACAATCCAAACAATCAAGCTCAAGTAGGTGACAAAATCCTTTATGACAATGATGGTAAAGTAGGCTGGTTGGGCGGTTTTGTCCAAGCGGAATATGACATTCAAGAGAATTTCAATGCTTTTGTCTCGGTTTCTGCTTCCAACACATCTTATCAAAGAGTAGATCGTTTCTTATATTTGGATAGTGATCCACTACAAGAGTCAGATGTGTACAACTTCTTTGCTTACGGCGCAAAAGGTGGTGCGAACTACCGTCTTGACGATAGAAACAATGTGTTTTTTAATTTGGGATACTTTGAAAGAGCCCCATTTTTTAACTCTATTTTCGCTAACCGTAACAACACTGATGTTAATGGAGATGCTCCAAACCAAAGGATTACCAGTTTTGAAGTTGGATACGGTCATAGAGCTGAGAAATTATCTGCAAACATTAACCTGTACCATACCACTTGGAAAGACAGAACAGAGTTTGCCAGTTTTCAAGCCCAAGATGGGACAAGAAATTTCGCCAATATTTTAGGTGTTAATGCGTTGCATATGGGTGTGGAACTCGATTTTAATTATCGTGTATCTTCAACTTTTTCTGTAACGGGAATGGCTTCTATAGGCGATTGGAGATGGCAAAATAATGTAGAGGATGTTATAATTTTTGATGAAGAAAATAATGCAGTCGGTGACCCAATTAACCTTTTTATCGAAGACCTGCACGTTGGTAATGCTGCACAAACAACTTTTGGCTTAGGTACCATTTATAAATTGACTCCAAAAACTACGTTTACAATTGATTACCTTTATAATGGTGATATCTATGCCGATTATGATCCCAGCAATCGAACTACAAAAAGACCAGATGCTTTTAAACTTCCAGATTTCGGACTCTTTGATTCAGCGATTAGACATGGTTTCAAATTCGGTTCTCTTGATGCCGAACTTACAGGCCGTATCAATAATATTTTCGATACTGAGTTTATTGCCGATGCACGTGATGGTGCCGAGTCTGATGTATTCACAACTCGAGTGTTCTACGGTTTTGGAAGAACGTTTAGTTTAGGTGCAAAACTTAATTTTTAAAAAAAAGAAAATGAAAAAAGTAATTTATTTATTAGTCATGGCTGCAGCCTTTGTAGGATGTAACCCTTTAGATGATCTTAACGACCAAGTTGATGCCCTCCCAGAGCAGCCAAATATTGGTGAGTTTGAATATACGTTAACCGATGCAGATTACAGTGCATTCGATTTGGGCTTCGGAAGTTTTAATTCTCAAGATCAAGCCAAAGATTCCATTCCTCAATTGCTTTCGGATCTCTATCCTTTATATGGACAAGGATCTTCGGTTTTGGTAAACTACAAGCTTTTTGTAGGTGCTGCGGAAGGCGTTAGTGCTTACACAAGTGCTGAAACTTATCCCCTATCAAATGATGATTACGCATTAACTGGTAGTGATGCCTTTGGATTTTATCCAAACGTAGATCCCACAGCATTGATTCCTGATGTATTGGATGCGCAAATTGCTGCACCGGTTGAAGGTCAAATCGCTTTGGTGACTTACAAGCAATATACTGAAACTCCAGATGTAGGTTTGGCTATTGTTGGTGGTGGTAATTTTCCTGATATCTACCCTACATTCGAAAATGTCGATGTCGATATGGACGGTATCGGTTGGTCTGAAGGCGCTGCACACGCCAATGCATCGGCCTTTGTCAATGGCAGTGAAATCGCTGGTGAAGATTGGTTGGTTTCTCCTGAAATTGATCTTAGTGGAGAGACTGATCTTAAGTTTCAAATCAATCAAAGAATCAGTTTTTTGAATGGGAACGAAGCTGCCGATTTTGTGAATATTTTGGTGTCAACCAATTATACTACAGGTGGCGACCCAATCGCTGCAACATGGGATGTAATTACTTTGACTACTGTGCCGTCTGGAAATACTTCCGAATTTATACTTTCTGAGGATTATGATTTTTCGGCTTATGACGATACCGTGATCCATGTGGCCTTTAGATACAACTCTACTTCAACAGTTGCGCCTTTATGGAGAATCGATTACTTCAACATCAAAACTTTAGGTGTAACTGGCAACACCGATTCTAAAGGAGAATATTTTGTGTACGAAGGTGGCTCTTGGAATGATGCTGAGAATGTGTACTATTTGAGTAACGCCGATTACGATTCTATGGGAGAAAGTTCTGGACAACCTGGCGCATTCAACAACTTTAGCAGTTCCACGCCGGCAGATAGTTACCTTCCAACATTTTTAGATTTGAAATATCCTTTTGCCCAAGAAGAGAATAAAATCATTGTTATTTATAAGTACTTCTCGAGTAATAGTGGTGCAGGGATAAGAGGTAATGAATACACTTTTACTAGCGGTCAATGGATGGCTCATGAATCTACAATTGAGACCTCACTCAAATTTGGATTTGACGAGGGGCAATGGGTTCCAGATAATACAATTAGATACATAATTGCTCAAGCTGATATTGATTATATCGCTACCAACTATGCAAGTGCTGATGGCTTTAGCGCAGCAGTATCTAGTATGGCCAACTTTGGTAATTTTGATAGAAGGTCAAGTAATGCGGCCTTTTGGAGTGTAGAAATGTTGAACACTGTATTTACAGATTTGCTAACTAACTTCTTAGCGCCGAATGCTGAAGAAGGTCAAAAATATGTGTTGACTTTTGATATCTATGATGGCAGTAGCGGAACAGAGGAATTAAAATACATCAAAACCGGTGGTGTATGGGTTCCTAATGTGGACTAGTTACTAGAATTCAATCTATAAAAAAATGCTCTTCAATTTGAAGGGCATTTTTTTTATTCTGAAATCTTAAAATGACCAAAAATTCATTCCTTTCATTCAATCGTTTCTATAATGAGTTTGATGGCTTTTTCAAGTATTCCGAAGCAGGCAGGAATCGTAATTGGGCTTCACTTAGAACTATAGCGAAGCAGTAAAATAAAAGACCGCTGCTATACCTCAAATAAAATTGCGATTGTGACTCAGCGTAGTCATCTACTTCATAAATAAACTATCACACCGGAACGAACATTTGGGGCGAATCGGGCGCCAATGCGCAACATCCTTTTTTCAGTTCCTTCATCAAGGCGGTAAATTAATTCCTGAGCATTTTGCCGGTTTCACAAAGTATCTTCCGAAGAAAAATCAAAGCATTAGGCCTTCTAGGCTTTCTTAAGGCAAAAAGCCAACCAGCAGCTTCTTAATCGAAATATAGCTTAGAGCCACTGATTGTTAGGTATGAGCAAAAGATTTCGGCCAAAGTATTATTTGAAACATTTTTAGTGATGACCAATTTGGTGCTGAATTGGTTAAATGGTTATTAAATTGAATAATTAAAGAGTTTGTGAATGCAAATGTTATCAACAATTGAGATACATTTTCACAAAACAGCATTGGGCGCTACAGAGTGCAACGCTAATACCTGTTAATAAACGCATTAGCAGTCAGTGATTTAGAACTGGGTTATGACAATATTTTACGTAATTTGAAACGTTAATGATTCTTAACATTTTGTTAATGTATTATAATGATAACCTGCGTATTTTTGCCAAAAATTAAACTCTTTTACTGATGAAAAAAATGAATCAAATTTTATGTCTGGCTGTTGTGCTGTTAATTTCAGCCGCTTCATTTGGTCAAGGTGTGACAACCGCGTCCATCAACGGTCAAATAACCGACGCTAACAATGAGCCATTGCCAGGTGCAAACGTGGTGGCTGTTCACACACCATCTGGTTCTACTTATGGTGTAGCAGCAGATTTTGACGGCTATTACAGGATGTCGAACATGAGAGTTGGTGGCCCCTACAAATTGACCATTACCTATGTAGGTTACCAAGAATTCTTGAAACAAGATATTTATCTGCAACTGGGAGACTCCCAGCAAATCTCGGTAAAGTTGACCGAAGATGCCAGCGCTTTGGACGAAGTTGTAATTACCGCCCAAACCAACAGTCTCTTTGACTCCGGTAAAACGGGTGCAGAGACTACTATCTCTAATCAACAAGTTACAAGCTTACCAACGCTTTCCCGTGGCATTGCAGATTTTGTGAGATTGACACCACAAGCAAAAGTTACAGGTGATGATGTCATTTCTATTGCAGGTCAAAATAATAGATACAATGCTATTTATATTGACGGTGCAGTAAATAATGATGTTTTTGGTTTAGCTCCTAATGGTACTAATGGTGGCCAAACAGGGGTAAGCCCAATCTCATTGGATGCGATTGAATCATTTCAAATCAATGTAGCACCTTTTGATGTGAGACAATCTGGATTTGCAGGTGGTAGTATCAATGCCATCACAAAATCAGGAACCAACACCTTTGAGGGGTCTGCGTATTCTTTTTACAGGGATCAATCCTTAGCTGGCAAGACGCCGTTTGACTTAGCGGGTGAGGATGGTGAACGTGAAAAATTAGATGATTTTACGGCCTTGACTTATGGTGTAAGATTGGGCGGTCCAATTATCGAGGACAAATTGTTTTTCTTTATCAATTATGAAAGACAGGATAATGAAACACCACAGCCTTTTGATATCGAAAACTACCGTGGTGATGTCACAGCGGCCGATTTAAATAATCTATCAGATTTTTTACAGAGTAATTATGGTTACAATGCTGGAGGTTATGCCAACAATACCTCCTCTTTAGAAAGTGATAAACTTATTGCTAAAATAGATTGGAACATAAACCAAAATCATAAATTATCGCTTAAGCACAGTTATGTAAAAGCAATCCAGTTGGATGCGCCAAGTTCAAACTCTGGAAGGATCAATTTTTTAAATAGAGCCGTTAACTTTGAATCCACTACAAATTCCACAGCTTTGGAGCTGAGTTCTACTTTTGGAAACAAATTCGCAAACAACTTGGTTATCGGGTATACCTCAGTAGATGACAACAGGGATCCAAATGGTAGTCCTTTCCCTTCGGTAGAAATTAGAGATGCAGCTGGAACCTCCATATTTTTTGGTTCTGAGCCGTTTTCAACTGCAAACTTATTGGAGCAACGTGTGTTGACATTTACCAATAACTTTGAGATCTATTCAGGAAAGCATACCATTACCATTGGTACAAATAATGAATTTTCCTCTGCAAAGAACGTCTTCTTTAGACAAAATTTTGGAGATTATAGATTCAATAATCTTCAAGATTTCTTGGGCGGTGCAAAACCTAATAGATACCGTTACGGTTATTCCTTATTGGGTGGGACTGGTGATAATTCACAAGGCGCTGCCGAATTTGATTTGTTCCAATTAGGTCTTTATGTTCAAGATGAAGTTAGCTTTTCAGATAGCTTTAAGTTAACTGCAGGTGTGAGAGTAGATATCCCTTATTGGGAAGATGGTCTTGTGAATGACGATTTTAATAATAGAACAATTCCACTATTGGAAGCTAACGGAAAAGATTTGCAAGAGGCCAGAGTAGGTCAGGGGATTAACGCAAACGTACATATCTCTCCTAGAGTTGGATTTAACTGGGATGTGAACAACAGGAATATGACCCAAGTTCGCGGTGGTGTTGGTATCTTCACCTCTAGATTGCCTTTGGTTTGGCCAGGTGGCGCTTACAATAATAACGGTTTAACTGCAGGGTTCATTCAATTGACAGGTGGCAACACCCCCGATTTCAACCCAAATCCCAACACCCAATTTGCAGATCCTGAGCCAGGAAGTGGTGCTATTGGTGGGCAAGTGGATTTATTTGCAAAAGATTTTAAGCTACCTCAGGTATTCAAGACCAATATTGCAGTTGACCAAAAATTGGGCGCTGGATTCGTCTTGTCTGCAGAATTCATTTGGAATGATAATATCAATGCGGTTGTTTATGAAAACATCAATTTACAAGGCCCTCAGTTCAACACTACAGGAGCAGGGTCTCGACCAAACTATGGTTTTAGATTGATTGATGACACCTATAGCGATATTTACTTAGGATCCAATACCGGGGCAGGCAGCTCTTACAATGCAAATATGACCTTGTCAAATAATTATATTACAGATCGATTGGATATAAGAAGTGCTGTTACCTATACTTATGGTGATGCTGATGTACTTTTGGATGCTACAAGCTCACAAAACAGTTCACAGTGGAGAAACTTGGAAACCGTCAATGGCTCAAACAGACCTGTGCTTTCCACCTCAGATTTTTCACCAGGACACCGCGTGTTGGCCAACTCGAGTTTTGAATTCAAATGGTCAGAAACAATCAAGACTCGCATTGGTTTATTTTATGATGGGGCTGAAGGTTCTCCTTTTAGTTATGTCTACAATGGAAATAATTTATTGTCGGACACTGGTTCTGACTCCGCTTTGATTTATGTGCCAAGAGACGAAAGTGAAGCGCAATTGGTAGATACCGATGATCTAACGGCTTCTCAACAATATGCTCTGTTGAATGCTTTTATTGAAGGCGATGACTATTTGAGCAGTAGAAGAGGTCAGTTTGCTGAACGTAATGCCGATCGCTCTGATTGGATACATATTGTTGACTTAAAGTTCGCTCAAGAATTTGGAGTTAAATTTGGAGAAAAAATTCATTCACTTGAGTTAACAGCAGATATCTTCAACTTTACAAACTTATTGAATAAAGAGTGGGGTGTGAGAACATTCGCAGGTTTCAATCAAGTACAGTTGTTGGATTTTGAACGTTTTGCAGCCGATGGTACAACGCCATTATTCTCTTATGATCCAAGAGCAGCCGATACCGTTAACATCGTTGATGATTCTGGTTTGTCTTCTTCAAGATGGCAAATGCAAGTTGGTTTGAGATATAGCTTCTAAACCATAACTTCAATTACCAAAAATGCCCTTCAAAACTGAAGGGCATTTTTTTTTATATGGAATTTGGAAATATCAAGCCTTTACTCTTTCCATTCAATCGTTTCCATAATGTGTTTGATGTCTTTCTTTAAATATTCCGCAGCAGGCAGGATGGAATCATAATTGGGCTTCGCATAAAAATAGAGCGAACCGGTTAAAAAATGATTGGTACTATCGGTCACATAAAATTGCGACTGTGACGCAGCGTTACCGCCAACTTCATAGAACATCCCAAATACCTTATTGTTTGGATTCTCGTATAAGACGCCCTCAATTTCATCGGCTTTGATGCTATGCTTTTGGGTAAGCTCTTGTGCATCGGTCAAGAGTTTAGTGAGATTGCCATCCTCTACCTTTTTATAGGTTAAATAAACGGTGCCCTTCAAACTAGGGTAGGTAACATCCACACCAACGAGGTTATTTACCCCGTCCAATTTGATGCTAGAAATATCATCTGCCAAAACATTTTTTTCAAAAGTAAATGGCAATGGCACGTCCACCTTGACGTATTTGGGTTGTGGATATTCCAATCGCAACATGGCTTTAGGTTTAGGCAGGGGATCGCTTCCGCAGGAAATACATACAGAAGCCAATATGGGAATGATGAACTTTTTAATGGTCATTGCTCTTAGGATTTTTTTAGGCTGAAATTAGTGCGCAAACTACAAAATATAATACGACTCTTGAGAATTGTCTCCTACTGAAGCTTTTAAAACGCATGTCAATTGAAAAATCGTTCCTGTATTGAAAGTTGGCGACTTTTGAATATTGAAGTCAGTGGCATCAATCCAAAATCGTAAACTTAACCTGTTTGATGCGTTTTTTATCCAGTGCTTCTATGGTAAACACAAAATTCTTGAAATTGATCTTACTCAGGCGTTTTGGGAAAATTCCTGAAATTTCCAAAATAAAGCCTGCAATCGTTTCCGCTTCACCTTTGTGATTTTCAAAAACCTCCTCTACGTTTTGATCAATGATTTTATAGAATTGTTTTAAGGTTGTTTTCCCATCAAAAGAATAGTTCTTGGCATCAATTTTGACAAAGTTTATGTCTTCATCGTCAAACTCATCACTAATATCGCCAACGATTTCCTCAATCACATCTTCTAAAGAGATCAGCCCTGAGGTGCCGCCATATTCATCTACAACAACTGCAAGATGCACTTTTTTGTCTTGGAATTCGGCCATCAAATCGTCAAGTTTCTTGTTCTCTGGCACGAAAAAAGGTTCGCGCAAAAGTGTGGTCCAATCAAATTGTTTTCTATCTACATAAGGCAACAGGTCTTTCACATATAGGATGCCCGTGACATTGTCAATATTATCTTTATACGCAGGAATCCTGGAATACCCGTTCTTTACGATCTCGGGAAGTATGTCGGCATATTTTTGATCTTCATTAATGGCGAATATGTCTACCCTGGGACGCATCACTTGTTTGGTGTCTGTATTGCCAAAAGATACAATGCCCTGAAGGATTTTATGCTCCTCCACTGAGGTGTCACTATTATTGGTTAGTTCTAAGGCCTGTGACAATTGATCAATGCTCAAATTGGATTTCTGTTTGCCCAGTTTATTGTGAATGGCAATGGTAATTTGGCGCATGGGCAAACTCACTGGTGAGAATACAACATCTAACACCCTTAAAGGTATGGCCATAAACATCGAAAACTTATTGCGGTTTCTGCTCGCATAAATTTTTGGTACAATCTCACCAATCAATAAAATCAAGAAGGTAATCACAACCACTTCCAATAAAAACCGCACCCAACCAATAGTTACAGATTGGAATATTGTTTCGCTCAAATAGGCAAAGAGGATGACGATGCCAATATTGATAAAATTATTGGCAACCAATATCGTGGCCAAAAGTTTCTTGGGACGTTCCAACAATCTAACAATAATATCAAAGGCTTTGCTTTGTTCTGATAGCCCTGTGTCCAAATCAGATTTGGTCAAGGAAAACAAAGCCACTTCAGCGCCAGAAATCAGGGCAGAGCATAGCAAAAGCACAACAAGTAAAACGAGTCCAAAAATTAGAGCCAAATCTATATTTAGAAGTGGTAATAAAAACGAACTTATGGGTTCAGGGTCCAAGATCAAAGACTAATTTAGTTAATTAAAAGGGTAGGTCATCATGATCCTCTTCCTTGGGCTTTTCAGTTGTTTGGTTTGAGGTTTGATGTTGGGTTTGCTCGTTACTTTGCTGGTTGGCTTGTGGCGGAGTCGTGCCAGTTTGTCCCTCATTTTTGGTGCTCAAAAACGTGAATTCAGTGCACTGTATTTCGGTAGAGTAACGGTCCATGCCTTTATCATCTTGCCATTTTTTGGTTTTGATGCGTCCTTCAATATAGACCTTATCGCCTTTGGATAAGTATTTTTCGCATATTTCAGCAGCCTTATTGCGCACTACAATATTGTGCCACTCCGTATTCGTGACACGTTCATTGGTTTGCTTACTGGTGTAGGTCTCATTGGTGGCCAACGGAAATCTGCCTATGCAATTGCCGCCTTCAAAGTAGTGCATTTTCACTTCATCTCCCAAATGCCCAATGAGCATCACTTTATTTAAGGTTCCAGACATAATCTCTTCATTTTAAGTTACAAAATTAAACATTTTGAGAGCACCGAGAACCCATTTTAGGAATTTGTTTGGAATGCTATTGTTTGTAGTAGGCCTCTAAATTGGGTTATTAAAATGTTGTTTTTAAGATGTGAAATCAAATGCCTCAATGAAATTGCCAATTAAAATTGGGGCGGGTAAATTCTTTACTTCGGAAATTGGCATGCCTTGCTCAGGCAACGCTTCAAGTTCAATGATCCAAAACCGGGTATGAAGATGTTGATGGGAGAGTTTATGGATTAATTCTTTAGTGTTATATAGACTGTGCTCAAACGGAAGGTCTTCAAAATAGGCCTTAATTTTTGGGTGCTGTTTGAAATCTTCTGCGGCCAATTCTGTTTTAGTCTCTATGAGCGGAAACTGATAGAGGTTCCGCCAAATCCCTTTTTTGGTTCGTTTTTCAAAAAGTGTCGTTCTATCTGGAGAAATGAGCACTAAAAAGTTGAAATGCTTTTTGCTCACTTTTGTTTTGCCAAGTTTTACTGGTAATTGGTCAATCCTTCCTTTTTGCAAGGCTTCGCAGCTCGCATTGAAAGGGCAATGCAAACAATAAGGGTTTTTGGGCTTACATTGCGTGGCGCCAAACTCCATGAGCGCCTGGTTGTAATCACCTGGGTGTTCATGGTCAATCAATGTAGTGGCTAGTTTTTTGAATTCCTTGACGCCTTCCGTAGAATTAATAGGGGTGTCAATGCCAAAATAGCGAGACAATACACGGTAGACATTGCCGTCTACAACTGCAGTGGGTTCATCAAAACATATAGAGGCAATGGCACTTGCGGTGTAATCGCCAACACCTTTCAATTTAATGATCTCAGAATAGGTTTTTGGAAAGATCCCATTTAAATTGGAGGCAATGTGTTTTGCCGAAGCATGTAAATTACGAGCCCTAGAGTAATAGCCCAAACCTTGCCACAGTTTCAACACCTCTTCTTCATGTGCATCGGCAAGGTCAAAAACCGTAGGGAACCTTGAAACAAAAGCTTCATAATAGGGTGAACCTTGCTTCACTTGGGTTTGTTGCATGATAATTTCAGAAAGCCATATGTAATAGGGGTTTTTAGTTTGTCGCCAGGGTAAACTGCGTTTATGAATTGAGTACCAATTAGTTAATCTTGTCTTAAAATGCATAAAATTGTTGTAACTGCCACAAAAATAAATCTTTATAAGGTTAAATTTTAATTAATTACACTAGAAATATTGAAATTAAAAATACTATATTTGCAGTCCCTTATAATTAATAGATTAACCCTAAAAATTAATAACAATGACAAAAGCTGATATAGTAGCTAAGATTTCTGACAGACTAGGAATGGAAAAAGGTGATGTTCAAGCAACGGTTGAAACTTTTATGGAAGAAGTAAAATCTTCATTAGAAGGTGGAGATAACGTTTACCTGAGAGGTTTTGGAAGTTTTATCGTTAAAACTAGAGCAGAAAAAACAGGACGTAACATTTCTAAAAACACTACAATTAAGATTCCTGCTCACAACATTCCTGCATTTAAACCTGCAAAAGTATTTGTAGAAGGTGTTAAGACCAACGTTGAAGTCAACTAAGAATTTAAAATAAAAATTAATTTAAAAACATAATTTATGCCAAGTGGTAAAAAAAGAAAAAGACACAAGGTAGCGACGCATAAGCGTAAGAAACGTAGACGCGCTAATCGTCACAAAAAGAAATAAATTGAAAAAGTAGTTTTTTAACTACTTTTTCAGTTTTTAACAAACGTTCTTTGATATAAAATTCATGGTTAAATTTGCGTATTTACCTTCGCATTTCATGAATTTGCTGGATTTTCCCGATACATATCGGGATTCCTGTGTCAAATTATAGTAAATCCATCTGTTTTGAAATGAATCAAAACGGACTAAAATTAACAACATGGAAAAAGAATTGATTATTAGATCTAGTTCTGATATTGTTGATTTTGCCTTACTAAAAGATGGAAGACTTGTTGAATTGCACAAGGAGGAAGAGGATAACAACTTTCAAGTTGGTGATGTGTTTATCGCCAAAGTTAGAAAAGCTGTTCCCGGTTTAAATGCTGCATTTGTAAATGTGGGTTATGAGAAAGATGCATTTTTGCACTATCATGATTTAGGCCCAAAATTACCTTCCCTTTTAAAATTCGTCAAGCGTGTAAGCACAGGTAGACATACCGATTTTTTACTGAAAAATTTTCAGTTTGAGAAAGATATTGACAAAAACGGAAGCATCGCTAACGCTATAAAGTCAAATCAATCTCTATTAGTACAGATTGTAAAAGAGCCAATCTCAACCAAAGGACCTCGCATAAGCAGTGAGCTATCCATTGCGGGGCGTTATATTGTCTTAGTACCATTTTCAGACCGTATTTCAATTTCACAAAAAATTGAATCGAAGGATGAAAAAGAACGTTTGAAACGTTTGGTAAAAAGCATAACCCCTAAAGGTTTTGGCGTGATCATCCGTACCGTCGCAGAAGGCAAGAAAGTTGCCGAAATCGACAAAGATTTACAGAATTTGCTGGAACGATGGACAGCAATGTGTAAAAAATTGAACAAAGCGCATCACCCGAGTAAGGTGTTGAGTGAAATGAACAAAGCTTCCTCTATCTTAAGAGATATCTTTGACGACTCATTCTCATCGATTACTATTGATGATGAAACGCTTTACGGACAAATTAAGGATTATGTTCACGAGATAGCACCGAACAAAGAATCTATAGTCAAACTGTATAAAAATGGCGTACCACTTTATGAAAAGTTTGGTATTGAGCGTCAAATAAAGACCTCATTTGGTCGAACAGTCTCTATGGCAAAAGGTGCCTATTTAGTTATTGAACATACCGAAGCTATGCACGTTATTGACGTGAATAGTGGAAACCGATCCAATAAGGAAAAAAATCAAGAGGATACTGCTCTAGAAGTCAATATGATTTCAGCAACAGAAATAGCCAGACAATTACGCTTGCGTGATATGGGCGGCATTATCGTTGTCGATTTCATTGACATGAATAAAGCAGAGAATCGAAAAAAATTGTACCATCATCTTCGTGACGAAATGAACGATGATAAGGCAAAACACAAGATTTTGCCACCTAGTAAGTTTGGTTTGATACAAATTACCAGACAAAGAGTGCGTCCAGAACGCAACATTAAAACAAAAGAAGAAGATCCTAACGGAGTTGCAGGCAGTGAGATTGAAGCACCAATAAAAGTGATTCAACGCATTACCCAAGACCTCGAGAGACTCTTAAAAAAAGACTTTAAAAAGATAACCTTAAACACACATCCTTTTATAGCAGCCTTTATTACTAGAGGTTTTCCATCAGTACGTTCCAAATGGTTTTTGGAGCACAAAAAATGGGTAAAGGTTTTACCCAGAGATGCTTACACATATCTTGAATACCACTTTTTTGATAAAGATGGTAAGGAAATCAAATAATATCCAAACCCTTTTCTCCCGATAACTATCGGGATCGAAAAGGGTTTTTTTTGTTTCAGAAATCAATAAATTTTGCGTCATTGACCTGCGCATCAGTGCGGTTGTGCGACTCCGTTGGAGTCGGGATTGCAGCTGGCTTGGCTTTTCTACAAACCTACAATGCCGCTGGCATTGGATTATGCGATTGTTAACCTGTTGATGAAATTTAGGAAAGGGTATTGGTTCAAGACTACGGTATACTTCGCGAAGAGTCTCATTCCAGTTCAGCTTTTAAAGCTTCAACATCATAAGGCTTAGCAATAATTTCTTTCTTATGGTTCAGCAGAAAATAAGTCGGCGTGGATGCTATCCCATAATCGTTAGAAATGGGGTTGTCCCAACGGCCTAAGCCCAACACTTGAATAAACTCCGGGAATTGTTTAATGGCATTTTTCCAAATTACGTCGTCATCTTCCAATCCAATGGCAATAACGTTCACGTTTGGTTTATTAGATAGGAGTTCCTTGATTTTCGGTAATTCCTCTTGACAATGCCCGCATGTGCTGCTCCAAAAAATGAGTAAGTAATTTTCGGCACCAGCCAAATCGTAGAGATTCGTTTTCACTGCTTTGCCATCCTTAAGATACTCGATGTCAAAATTGGGCGCCATAGAACCTAGAGCTGTGCTTTTATCTACCTTCAATTCTTCTATCAATGCCGTGTAATTGGCGTTTTTGGCCAGCGCCATCAAATAGGTGTCACTTACATAATTGGCCATTTCAACCGAATCCATAAGCTTAAATTTTCGCCAGATGGTTTCCAACAAGATGGTTTTTATGATTGGGTTATTCGTTCCTATTTTGGCCACAAGGGTAGCGACATCGGTTTTAAATTGCGCCGTACTGTTTGCTTCCGAAGATCCAAAAATATAGGTAATCACCCGATCCATCAAAAAATCTGAACTTTGCAAAAGCGGATCACCAAAATCCACTGCATCCAAATAGCTGCGTTTCACGTTTTGGGAATAGCTGCTTAAATTTTGGTATTCCTTGGGGGCATAGGGCCTATTGGCTTTTATAAACACAGAAACCAACATGCCATTGGCGGCCTGTTCAAAAGAGTCTTGGGTATTGCCTAAGGTCTTAAAAATGGCCGTGAGTGCCTTTTGATCACTACTTTGTTGTGTGTAGAAATTATTGATGCTTCGGTTTACCAAATTGATGCTGTTGGTATAGGAAGACCACAACTTGTTTTCGCTACTCTCTGTAAATGCCAAGCCTTGATCTTCACTTAATGTGATGGCAATATTTTCCTTTCCGTCATAAATGAAGCTGAAATTATATTCTTCAGCAGGTAAGGCATACACTATTTTATACATGCCAGGCGTGTAGCTAGAATCCATTTCGATTTTGAAATCCCCTGCTTCTCCTATTTTCGAGCGATCCAGATATTCTGTGCCAGAAGGTTTCGACTGGTATAGGAGCGCATAGGTGTAATTTTCGGCAGGTAAAAATGTTCCGCTTACACTGTGTTGGGCAAAATTGAGAAAGGGAAGTAAAAGAAGAATGGAAAGGATTGATTTCATCAAAAAATAATTTAAAATTAGGAAGCTAAATTGGTAGTAAGCATTAGGATGCAAACTGTTTTCCAAAACGGCGTGTCAAGAAAACTTGATCAAAGATTGAACTTGTACCCAAGTGTGAAATCGGTTGAGAAATTACCTTGATTATCAATCAATATAGCAAATAATTGATCATAGCCTAAAGTGATGAAACTGTTTTCGCTGACTCTTATATCTACACCTATGCCAAAGATAAGCGGTATATCAAAAGAAGTCTCCTTTATATTATTTTGAGTGAGGATGTCGTTTTCATCAGTACTAACAATTGTGGCATCAGAAAAATTCAAAGTGGCAAATTTAGTTTGCACATAAAGGTTGAAGGCTCTTTTATTGACGACTCGAAAGCGATAGCCTAAAGCGATTTCGGTGGTTGAATAAGCGAGGTCATCATGTTCTAGTACATGTCTAACTTGCATGAACAGTGCCGAGCGCATAAGTCCCCTAGCGTCTAAAACCTCAAGTTCTGCACCAAACAGTCCCGACTTTAGGTTGTCTGGATTTGAGATGAAAGGGCTATTGGTGATGCCGCCAAAAACACCCAGCCTTGTGGTGATGCGCTTTTCGGTGGGTACAGATTGATAGCTGTTGTCTGATGCTGCATTGTAGGCATCCACAAATGCTTTTAAACTAGAAAGTGTGAAATTCACAGCGCCTGTATCGAGCGTTTCATCTTGGGTAAGTTGGTTGAGCGTTGTCCTGTATTCATATTGAAAGTCCCCGTCGTTGGACTCGGTGTTTTTCAACTCAATGAGTTCATTGGATTCCGTTTTTACAAAATACCGATACTCGCGATTGATAATCTTCCAGAGTAAATCCAATTTCCCGTTGGCTTCGATCTCCAATTCTACCGATTCCCCATCAACCAGATGGGTTTCTTGAGCTTGGAGGCTTATACTGCAAACAATGAAGCAGAAAAAGAACGCTAATTTTTTCATCTGAAAAGAGGGATTAAAGTTTGGGTAAATCTAACGAAAATAATTGAAAGCCAAATTATTTTAGGTAAGCGCGACCTTTCCAGTTATAGCCATTAAAAACCGAGAGAATTGCCACATAAACACTGAAAAAGGGATATATAAAACAACTCCACATATAGCTGCTCAATGCGGATTCCTGTTCAAAAAAACGGGCACTTTTAAATAGCAATAAAAAATCAAGGCAAAATTTTATGATCAAGATGTAGATAAAGAGTTTTAAACTGATAATGCCTAGCAGCAACAAAAATGGAAACACAAGCAGAAGCGCGTTCATCAAGAGTACGATGATCCCTGTGATTTTTCCGAATTTATTCTTATAATTAGAGGTCTTGGCAGCCCAACGCACTCGTTGCGAAATGAGGTGGCGCAAGGATTGCTGTGATTTTGTAAGCACTATGGCCTTACTGCTTCTAAGGTAATTGACCTTGTGAGCCGCTTTTTTAAGCATTTTTTCCAGCAAAAAAACATCATCGCCACTTGCGATATGCGAGTTGCCCTCAAAACCTTCAACCTCGTGGTATGCTGTTTTTCTATAAGCCAGATTTGCGCCATTGCACATAAAGGGTTTGTTGATGCCAAAACCTCCAATGGTGGAAGCCTGTAAACTGAGCATGTCCAAGATTTGAAAACGGGACAATAGAGAATTTTGCGCCACGTAAGCCACGGGTAAAACAATGCAGTTGCTATCCCGTTGCTGTATGAAAGCGTCCAAACAATTCAGCCAAAATATTGGGACTTGGCAATCGGCATCTGTGGTCACAATCCAATCGTGCTTGGCGTTTATAATGGCTTCGGTAATGGCGTCTTTTTTTGGAGCATCTGTTTTTCTAGTGTTCTTCAATATAGTGATAGATACATTTTTGAATCGCGGCAACTGTTTTTCAATGATCGCTACGGAAGCATCTGAAGAGTCGTCATCTACCAAAATGATCTCAAAAAGCTGTTTGGTATAACGAAGTTTTAATAGAGATTTTAGAAGGATTGGCAAGTGCTGCGCTTCATTTCTAAAAGGGATCACAATTGTGAAACCGGTTTTTGGGGTCTTGTCTGTGAGTTTGAAGATTTCAACACGGTCAAAACCAATCACAAAGCTGCCAATGAGCGCTACATATAAAAGGGTTATGATCAAAATGATGATAAGTAGCATTAGGCAGTAGATTTAGGAAGTTTAAAATTAAGCACATAATAGCTTCCAAAAACACTTGGAAGCATAAAATTTAACAGCCACATCAAAGTTACCACACTAAGCACTGTTAAACCATTCACAGCAATCAAACCAAATAAATAAACCGCAACACTTCCTTTGATAAGCACATCAAAAATCAAAAGCGATGGGATTATGGAAGCCAAAAGATACACCGAGGATATCACAGTCATGGCATCAAAATAAGAGATGTTGACCTTGAATAATTTCAGCAATAAAAAAAACTGGAATGAAAAGATAAGATAACGTACCACTGAGCACAAAAACACGTAAACGAATGTTTGCTTCGGAAGTTTTTGAAAAAAGTGTTTCAGTTTTTCTACGGAATATCCTTTGATTCGCATCTTGATTTTATTCAGAAGAAAAAGCACAAGTATTATTAAACCTACAATTACAAAAATGACCAGTGAAATCTTGATGTAATCGATCCCCAAATCCTGTTGCGATTGAAATAGCCAAAGACCGATGACCCCAAAAATAACGGTAACGCTCATTTGCAGCAGGTGCCCCAGCAGATTGAGTAAAACCACAGCCTTTCGTTTTGGCTTTTTAAAGTACATTACTTTAGCTGCATACTCACCAAGCCGGTTGGGTGTAAGCAACGACGCGGTCAATGCGCCCAGACTTTGTGCTGCAGCGATTTTAAATGAAATAGGGCTTATTGGTTTTAGAAGGAGTTGCCATTTAAGGATTTCAAAAAACCAATTAAAAACGGTCAAAAGCAGTAAAAGAAAGACGTTTTCAATGGAGAATAGCTCGTTTTCTTGCAAAACCTTTAAAAAAGAGCTTATTTCTAAAGCATCGTTGCTGGTCAATTTATGAGAGATGATATAAAATGCAGCAACAACAACACTTAATTTAATAAGTACAAAAAAGAATTGTTTAGTTTTGTGGGAAAGGCGTACAAGCATGATGGCGCAAATTAAATCATAAAAATGATATGACCCCAAATTATAGACCTCTAATCTTTGCTGTGGTATGCGCTTTGATTACTACCTTGTCATTTGCGCAGCGCCCAACCAATGAGTGGAAAGCACAGTTGGCACTTGGTGTCAACAATGCGTCATCATCGGGGTTTGTTGCCGGTTTTGAATCGAAATCGCTAAATTTTCCGACGGTAAATCTTGGCATTCAGCACATGTTCAAAAAACAGTTGGGCGCTAAGTTGGACTTTGGCTTCAATCGGTTTTCCAGTGGCGAGGCTTCGCTGGAATTTAAAACCAATTATACACGCATCAATGCACAGCTCGTTTATGATCCTACCGAAGCGCTGGTTTTTTTGCCACAACGCATCGGTATTGTAGCGCACGCTGGTCCTGGATATTCCATAATTAAGCCTTTGGGTAATTACAGCAACAATGACTTGTCATTTTTGAATGCGATGGCAGGTGTTGAGTTTCATTATGGATTGTCGCAAACTTTGTCCGTTTACACCGATGTGTCCTACATTATGGGCTTTGCGAATGATTTTGATCCCGTTGCTGAAGGCTTTGGTGCTTTCAATGGCGATTTATTAACTGTGACTTTTGGATTGACATTTTCCTTGAGTGGCTGTAGATACTGCGATTAATGGTAAACGAAAAAATCATATTGGGAATTGACCCAGGCACGACCATTATGGGTTTTGGACTCATAAAAGTCGTGGGCAAAAAGATGGAATTTCTCCAACTCAATGAACTCGACCTCAAAAAATACAGTGATCATTATCTCAAATTAAAGCTCATTTTTGAGCGCACCATAGAGCTTATTGACACACACCATCCCGATGAAATTGCCATTGAGGCGCCTTTCTTCGGAAAAAATGTGCAGAGTATGCTCAAGTTAGGAAGAGCACAAGGCGTGGCCATGGCAGCAGGCTTGTCCCGGGAAGTGCCTATAACTGAGTATTCGCCCAAAAAAATAAAGATGGCCATTACGGGTAACGGAAATGCCAGTAAAGAACAAGTGGCCAAAATGCTGCAAAGCCTTTTAGGCCTTAAAACCCTTCCTAAAAACCTCGATGCTACTGATGGGCTGGCGGCTGCAGTGTGTCATTTTTATAATCAGGGGCGTATTGAAATTGGTAAGAGCTATTCGGGTTGGGATGCTTTTGTAAAACAGAATAGTAAGAGCCCCACAGCCACCAAAGGGGGAGTGAAAAACAATCCTATTGTTGACTTGCGTAAAAAGAAATGAGTTTTCAGTCTCAGTTGTAGTTTTCAGTGCTTCGATTTAGTGATAACTTTGTGTAAGTTCGAGCTTCTTTGTGTTACTTTGTGAAGTAGCTTTTTTACTTTCGTTATTCGTTATTCGTTATTCGTTATTCGTTATTCGTTATTCGTTATTCGTTATTCGTTATTCGTTATTCGTTATTCGTTATTCGTTATTCGTTATTCAATGTCTGGTATCTACATTCATATTCCTTTTTGCAAACAAGCCTGTCATTACTGTGATTTTCATTTCTCGACGTCTCTCAAGAAACGCGATGACATGATTGAAGCTCTGGCCAAAGAAATTACATTGCGTAGAAACGAATTTGCTAAGCAACAGGTTGAAACCATCTATTTTGGCGGCGGCACTCCCAGTTTATTGACGATTGATGAGTTGCGATTTTTGATTGAAACGGTTTATAAATATTACGAAGTTGTTGCCCATCCAGAAATCACTTTGGAAGCCAATCCAGACGATTTAACTACGCAACTACTCAACAGCTTTGCAAATTCGCCAATCAACCGATTGTCCATTGGGATTCAATCCTTTTTTGAGCAGGATTTAAAACTGATGAATCGCGCGCACAACGCCGAGGAAGCCAAAACCTGTTTAGAAGAAGCAACACGTCTTTTTGATAACATTTCCGTCGATTTGATTTATGGTATTCCCGGTTTGAGCAACGCGCGTTGGCTGCAAAATATCCAAACGGCCTTGACCTTTGATATTCCGCACATTTCGAGTTATGCGCTCACGGTAGAACCCAAAACGGCACTGCAAAGTTTCATCAAAAAGGGAATTATTGACGATGTGGATGATGATGTGGCACAGGAGCAATTTCAGTTATTGGCAGATACGCTCGAAGACAAGGGATTTATACATTATGAGCTTTCCAATTTTGGAAAAGCCGGGTTTTTCAGCAGAAACAATACTGCTTATTGGCAAGGCAAAGCTTATATCGGGATTGGTCCCTCGGCACATTCCTTCAACGGCACCCAGCGGTCTTGGAATGTGCGGAATAACTCCAAATACATCGAGGCATTAGCATTGAGCCAACTCCCCATGGAAACCGAGACCTTAACGCTAACCGATAAATACAACGAATACATCATGACCGGACTGAGAACCATGTGGGGCGTGTCTCTGGAAAAGGTAAGTAACGATTTTGGAGCATTGTATAAAACTTATCTTTTGAAGCAATCGGAAGTATTTCTTGAACAGCATTTGTTGTTTCTTGATGATGAAACACTCAAAGTGACCAAAAAAGGCAAGTTTTTGAGTGATGGGATCGCCTCCGATTTGTTTATGTTGAATTTAGTTTGAAGTCTGCCTTCATTGGTGTGAGTATCCATTTAAAGTGATGCAATTGCACATCACAGCTTTCAGTTATTGGATATGGCCAAAAAAACGTTTCCAAAATTGAAGGCATACATGTCCATCCATTCTAAATAACTTAACTATTTATTGAGAATAGTTTAATTTTATGATTTGCAAGTGTTAGCTTTATAACTATCTTATTGAGATTTTGAAAACGCATCACAGATTATTCAACCATGATTGCCAGCATAAATTACCAATCCAGAACACGAAAAATTGACCTCACAAAACCTTTGGACATTTCCATACCTATGCGTGCCTCCAAAGACAATGTAAACGCTTGGTATATTGATGCCCCAAAAATTGAACCTGTAGTGATTGATGAGTGGAAAGCCGCTGTGGTTGATGGCGCTTCGATCAATTTCAATAGCATTAATTTCAATCCGCATGCGCACGGTACGCATACCGAGTGTGTTGGGCATATTACTGAAAAAGTGCATTCCGTCAATCAAAACCTGAAGCAGTTTTTCTTTTTGGCGGAAGTTGTAACCGTTGCGCCCGAGCGCTACATGAACGACACCATGATCTCAAAAGCGCAGATAAAATTTGCTTTGGGCAATAAAAAAAGGGACGCCATTGTGATTAGGACCATTCCTAACATGATAGAAAAGAAGTCAAAACAATATTCCCATACCAATTGGCCCTATTTGCAAGAAGATGCTGTGGCCTACTTGGTTCAAAAAGGGATTAAACATTTATTGATAGATCAACCCAGTGTGGATCGTGAGGAAGATGGCGGCGAATTGAAAAGTCACAAGGCCTTTTGGAACTTTGAGGGTAAACTGCGGAAGGATTGTACAATTACCGAGCTTATTTACGTGCCTAATTCTATCGAAGATGGGACCTACTTTTTGAACTTGCAAATTGCACCTTTTGAAAATGATGCCACACCGAGTAAACCTATTTTATACAAAATAATAGACTAACTTATGCAGATCCGGCAGGTTTAAAACCTTATAGGAACTAAAGCTATAACTATTGGAAACATTCTTTATCATCATTATAAGTGTGTTGCTCACCTTAGGTGCTGTGACCTTATTGAGTCAACTGAGCATCAAGAGGCGCAGCAATACCCAATCGGTTATTTTGTTGGATAAGATCAAGAAAGTCTGCAAATTTATTACGGTGGAAGGCGATTTTGCTGAAATCTACCACTATGAAGATGTCAAATCACGTTTCTTGAAATTGGTGTCCAGCCGAAAAAAGGCACTGGTGGTTATCAAAGCAAAAGCGCATGTTGGCTTTGATTTGTCCAAGATAAAAATGGATGCCGATGTCAAGACCAAAACCGTAAAACTGCATCATTTCCCTGAGCCCGAAGTCTTGAGCATCGAAACCGATTTGAATTATTACGATAAAAAAGATGGCATGTTCAATCGTTTTGTGGCTTCAGATTTAACCGAGTTGCACAACGAAGCCAAACTGCACATCATGAATAAGGTACCCGAAAGCGGACTCTTCAACATTGCCAAAAAAGAAGCCTTGGAATCGGTTTTACTCATTGAAGGCATCGTTGAAACCATTGGCTGGAAACTGGATTATTCCGCTTTGGAGATTGGCTCAGAAACGCAAAAATTATTGAAATAGGAGCATTGCCATAGAAGTATAATGGATTCCAGGCCTGCTTCAGAAGAAAGTATGTTTCCGAATAGATTGATGGGAGGATGGAGATTTGTACTATGAATCCACAATGAAACTGCTCACATTTCAGAATAAAAATCCATTAAACAAACCAATCTTCTTTAGCCCAATTGTGACCTTGATATGCTGCCAATTGGTCAAACCTAGTTGGTCAACTTCCTTAATCAACTTCTATTTAATAAAAATTTGTAAAGCTAGGGTTAAATGTCTTAAATTTAGAGACATAACCTATGGTTCGAAATGCATCTTCTATATTTGTTTGTGCGTTCTTCGTTTGCCATGGTTAATCCCAAACCATCTACCCTAAAGATTTCCTAACAGTACTTGCCAATTCGTTAAGTGAAAAAAAGCGAGTGTACATAAACCTGTGCTATTTGGTAAAATGTAATGAAGCTAGCCGTCAAAACAGCTTTCTATATAAACGTGTTACAGATACAGATTATGATAAATAGGGTAAGCACAAAAAAACTAAATTGGGGATTATGAAAATGGCCTGTTTTCTTATTGGCGCTTTATTTGTAATTGAATCCAACAGCCAATCGCAAGTATCCTTTAGGCAATTATCTGTAAACGACGGGCTTTCTCAAAACAGCGTTGTTTCCGTCACACAAGATAGCATTGGCTACTTATGGCTTGCAACACAGGATGGGCTCAATAAGTTTGACGGCAACAAATTTCAAATCTACAATGCGTTTTTTATAGATGTGACCAAACCTACTTACAGCCATTTGGGAAAAGTTTATACAGATCGTGAGGGCAATATCATTAGCATTCCCATTTCAAAAAAACCTCAAATTTACAATAAAAAGGAGGACAGCTTCAGCCCGTTTTCAACATTAAAAGATGTGAGTGCGGTCTATCAAGACCGTAAGAAAAATTATTGGTTTGGCACCTATAACTTCGGGGTGTTTAAGATGGATGGGCTTACCCAAAAAGAAACTTTAATTATTCCGCCGGAAGACATAGGATCCATTTATTCAATTTCAGAAGATAGCAATGGTACTATTTGGCTCGCTAGCCAAGGCAAAATAGTGAGCGTAAATAGCGAAGACAATACCATAACACCTCATTTCCCAGATGGCAATAAAAATTCTACCATAAATTATGCTGCCATTTTGTTCGATGCTTCAGCGGCTATTTGGATTGGTTCTTATGGAAATGGGTTGTGGTTTAAAGATTCCAAATCACCACTTTTTGGAAGGGTTGATACCTTGTTGCAAGAAGAAATTGAACTTCCAGATAATTTGAATATTTTATCCATGCACATCGATAAAAAAAACAGGCTATGGATTGGCACATTTGGCGACGGACTTTATAAAATGAGTCTCAATACTTTTGAAGTAACACATTTTGAAGTTAAAAAACACAATCCGCGAGCTTTACATTATAACGATATTCTTTGCATTTATGAAGATTATACAGGCACCTTATGGTTTGGAACGGATGGCGCTGGCGTTAGTTTTTATGATGAGTATCTTGAAAAATTCAACGTCATCAATAACAGCCAAATCCCTGAAGAAGTCAATATTGACTTAGTGAGGGCGATACAAGTTGATAAAAATGATGATGTTTGGATTGGCACCAGTGGCAAAGGACTTTCAAGATATACACCAAAAACAAACTTATGGAAAACTTATACCGAAAAAGCAGGAAGCCTAAGCTCTAATAGAATTGTCAGTCTACTTATTGATGACGATCAAGACTTGTGGATTGGTACGCAGGGTGGTGGTTTGAATATCATGCAAACCAATGGAGAAACAAGATACTATAACAAAAATTCAACAGTTGCATTGCCTACCGAGACCATTTGGGATATTTTTGAGGACAGCTCCAATGCTACTTGGTTGGCCACTAGAGATCATGGCATGATTCAATTTGATAAGAATAAAGGTGTTCTCAAAACCTACGATACATCAAATGGATTACCAAGCAATAATGTACGAGTCATTATTCAAGGAGAAGACCAGAAACTTTGGGTTGGAACGGAAGAAAATGGTGTTCTTTTAATAGATCCCAAAACAGAAACTTTTATAGATTTTCAAAAAGATTTCAATATCGAGGATGAAAATTACGTGAAAAAAGTAAAATCGCTTTATTATGATCAAGAAGGATTGTTATGGGTTGGCACCAATGGCTATGGGCTGAGTGTATTTAATTTTAAAAACAAAACTTTTCACAATTACACCATAGATGATGGGTTGCCAAATAATGTCATTTATGCGATTCTGCCCGATGCAAATAACAACTTATGGTTAAGTTCTAATAGAGGCATCACAATGATCACAGCTCCGCAAGACCTTAATAATAAACCTGTAATTGCTAATTATGACAATTATGATGGTTTGGCAACTGAGTTTAATACAGGTGCTTATTTCAAAAGTAAAAACAATGTATTTTATTTTGGAGGATTGGAGGGGTATTACTGGTTTAATCCTGAGGACATACAAAAAAATCAAGTCTTACCAAAAACAGTGATAACAGATTTTGAAGTGTTCAACACCAGTTTTCCGTTGGTTAACAATACGGAATTAAAATATAAGCAGAACACTGTGTCATTTACATTTTCAAGTTTGCAGTTTTCACTTCCGAAGAAAAATAAATACAGCTATAAATTAGAAAATTATGATGAAAATTGGATCGAATCAAAAAATTCTAAAACAGTAAGATATACCAATTTGCCTTTTGGGTCTTACACGTTTTTAGTGAAATCAAGTAATTATGATGGTGTTTGGAACGAAAAACCAGTCAGTTTTTCATTTAGCATATTAAAGCCATGGTATTTGAGCAGTTGGATGTTTTTTGTTTATGCGCTGCTTACTTTATTGATTAGTGTTCTTACTTATTACTATTTCAAATGGAAATGGAAAATGACCTTTAACTTAAAGCAAGAAAAGCAAGAGTCAGGACGATTAAAACGGCTTGATGAATACAAAACAAAGCTCTATACCAATTTATCACATGAATTTAGAACGCCTTTAACACTCATTTCTGGGCCCATAAAAAAGCAATTGTTGACCAGCGATTTAAAACCAGATTCAAAAAACGATTTACAATTGGTAGAGCGTAACATAGATCAAATGTTGAGTTTGGTGGATCAGTTATTGGAGTTGTCAAAGCTGGAATCGGGCAAAATGACATTGAAAGTCAAACAAAACGATTTAGGCTTGTATTTAAAAGTGCTTACAGAATCATTTCAATTTTTAGCTGAACAACATGGGCTCAAACTAAGCGCAAAAATCCCAGACATTGAAGAGGCTTGGTTTGACGCCGATAGCATTGAACGCATCGTCAACAACCTGTTTTCAAATGCGATAAAATATACGTCTAAGGGCGGTGTTATTGCTTTTAGCGCAAAGAGAACTGACGACAATGAAATTCGGATGACTTTTATCAATGATATAGATGGTATTATAGAAAAGGACATATATAAAATATTCAATCGCTTTTATCAAATCAATGAGGATTCTGAAGGCTCGGGAATTGGGCTTTCCTTGGTTAAAGAGCTTACTTCCCTGTGTCATGGAACTATTGAAGCGTCTTATGTGGATGCTTCAAAAATGAAGTTTGTTGTCAATTTACCGATTACAAAAAATGCTTTTTTGCCAAATGAAATAGACACTGCTACGGGCTTTCAAAGTAGGGCATCTCAAACTGAAATGGCAAGTAGTAATACCGCTGAAAACACTAAAAAACCAATTGCTTTGGTTGTGGATGACAATCAAGATATTAGAGCGTTCATTAAATCCCTATTAGTCGAAAATTTTAGAGTTATAGAGGCAAAAGACGGATTTGAAGGCATTGAAAAAGCCTTTAAGACCATCCCAGATATTATTATTTCTGATCTAGTAATGCCGTTAAAAACTGGTATCGAACTTTGTGAAATTCTAAAACATGACGAAAAAACCTCACACATACCTATCATCATACTTACAGGTAAAACCGATGAAAAAGATGAAATCGTTGGGTTGAATACCGGTGCCGATGACTACATTACTAAACCATTTAACCCTAAAACGCTCCAAATTAAAGTTGGCAATATCATACAAAACAAAAATAAACTGCACCAACGTTACAAGCAGGATAATCTTTTCAGTCCAAAAGAAATTGCTGTTACCTCTGCAGATCAGGTTTTTTTGGAAAAAGTTCAAACCATATTAGACCAACATTTATCAAACCCCGAATTCACTTCCGAAGTTTTTAGCAAACATGTTGGTATGAGCAGAATGCAATTACACCGAAAAATGTTGGCCTATACGGGACTCTCCACTTCAAATTTTATAAGGTCCCAACGCTTAAAACAAGCCACTTCCATTTTAAAATCTTCTCAATTTACTATTAATGAAGTAGCCTACATGGTGGGGTTTAGCACACCATCCTATTTTATTAAATGTTTTAAGGAAATGTACAGGCAAACACCGGCAGAGTACACTAATAACTAGCCAATTATCTTCAGTTTAAGGCAAATGTTACAATTGTTCTATATGTTGTTACATATCTAATATCCCTTTACAAGTTTCGAGTATAATTTTGTTTCAGCGTTGCTTTGATTACCAAGGAAGCCACGAAATCTTAAACAATTTTAGCTATGAAAACAAAACATTTACTTACAGCAATCATCGTGTTTTTCTTGATGTTTCAATCGGCAGAAGCTCAATTCCTCAAAAAGCTCAAAAAGCGAGTGGAGCAAAAGGTGGAGAATGCAGTCATCGAAAAAACGGCTAATAAAGCTGCAGAAAAAGCTACAAAATCAATGGATAAGGCTTTTGACATCAATCCGTTTGGTGGCGGCGCAGGTAAGGAAAAGGCGGATCCATCCCTGGTGGCCAATTCCTATGATTTTACCTGGAAATATTCGCTTAAAATGAGCACCAAAGATGGCGAGATCGTATTTGATTATTTCCTAAACCCTGGTGCGTCTTACTTCGGGTTTACATCTGCAACTATGGATAATATGTTTACGGTCATGGATAACGATCATAACATAATGGTCATGTTTATGGCCTCTGAAGGCAATAGCACGGGCATGGTGACTCAAATGCCCGATGTTTTGGATCTTGAGGAAGCCGATGCTGAATCGGCAAAATTCACCTTCGAAACCTTACCTGAAAAAACCATTAATGGGTACCGCTGTAAAGGCGTCAAAGCAACTAGTGAGGACTATGAAATGCTCATGTATTTCACGAATGAAACAAAAGTGAGTTTTGACGATATCTTCAAAAACAGCAAGACCAAAATCCCGGTTGAGCTCAAAGATTATTTTGATCCCGATGATAAAGTGCTCATGATATCCATGGACATGAAAGATCTAAAAAACGAAAAGCAGAGTGCTAAAATGGAATGTGTTGGCTTAGAAAAAGTGAGTAAGACCGTCAACAAATCAGACTATAAATTTATGTGATTCATAACCAACAATTACTAATATTCTAAATAACGAAATCATGAAAAAATTGCTACTTTTTATTGTGTCCATGACGCTTGCACTTACCGCATTTTCACAATCAACCTATACGGTAAATACTACAGATGATTTGCCAGATATCAACATCAACGATACTGTTTGCGCAGATGCCAATGGTAATTGCACGTTCAGGGCGGCACTTCAAAACGCCAATAAAACAAGTAATAAAGATACTATTGAGTTCAATATTTCGGGGTCAGCACCTATTACAATTGCAATAAACTTTGATATACTACCTAATATCACACAACCCATAATAATAGATGGTCGTACACAAGCTCAATATGCAATTAATAACACGCCAGTGATAGAAATATTAAACGAATTCCTACAATATTCAGACGGAATTAAGCTTTACGGGAACTCTACAGGAAGTGAATTATATGGCCTTTGTGTAGTTAATTTTGCGAGAATGACTAGTTTTCCATTCAATTTTGGTTGTGGTATAATCAGTAATACGGCAAATCATATTATACAATCAAATTATATAGGATTGAGAGCCGATGGCACAACATTAGGCGGCAATACAGGTGGCGGTGTGTCTTTAGTCAACCTTGGGGGACATCTCATTGGTGGCATAGAACCCTTCCAGGGTAATGTCATTTCAGGCAATCCTTCTTTTGGGCTCAATATTGGTGGGTCAATAATAAATTCATATCAATCGTTCAATAACGTCATTCAAGGTAATTTATTCGGGACTGATGCCACGGGTACCTTAAATCGAGGAAATAGATTCAACCTCCAAATCGTTGATTCTTATAACAATACTATAGGCGGAAATACTCCAGCAGCTCGTAATATCATTTCTGGAGCTAAATCTACAATTGACGCCACGGTAGGGACTGGACTAGCTATTGAAGGGCCTGCATCTTATGGAAACAAAGTTATTGGAAACTACATTGGGACAGATATCACTGGAACACAATCCATATCGAATGTAAGAGGTGGTGTTTTGATTTTATTTGGCGCAAATAATAACGATATAGGAACTGATATTGCCGGCGAAGGAAATGTGATTTCCGGAAACGGACAATATGGTGTGTATCTACAAGGTGATGTTGAGATAGATCCTGTCGATTCCAATAGTATCAAAGGAAATTACATAGGTGTTGATGCCACAGGGAATGCGCCATTGCCAAATAGCCTAGGCATTGCGATGATTTTTGGAGTAAACAACAATAATACTGTTGGTGGTACAACGCCTAATTCTAAAAACGTTATTTCAGGCAATACCAATGCGGGGATTGCCATAACCAACGGAAACAATAACCAAATAATTGGTAATTATATTGGCACCGATGCTTCAGGAACTACTGCAATTACTAATACTATCGGTATTAGTGTGAAAGGTGGCAATACTAGTATTGGTGGACAGGGTGCTGCTTCAAGAAATATCATTTCTGGCAATGATACAGGGTTAGAAATTGGAGAAAACGCCACCATTGCAACTGTGGTCAAAGGGAATTACATCGGTTTGAATGCTTTAGGAACTGCAGCGATACCAAACACAAGAGGCATCTGGTTGTTATTAACTTCTACCAATAGTGTGATCGGTGGTACAAATGTTTTGGATAGAAATATTATTTCTGGCAACAGCTTCGGGATTTTTGGCGAAGGGTCTTTTCACAGCATCAAGAATAATTACATAGGACTGAATCCGTCGGGAACTTCAGCCATACCAAATGCTGCTGGGATTTCATTTGTTTCAACCGCAACAAATACTACGATTGGAGGCGCAACTGCTTTGGATAGAAATATTATTTCGGGAAACAGCAATTTTGGGATATTTGTTTCGGGAACGTCACACACCATTCAAAATAATTATATAGGATTGAACTCTGCTGGAACTGCGGTTATAAAAAATAATAATATTGGAATGAGACTCTTTGGAACCTTAACAAATACACAGATTTCAGAGAATACAATTTCGGGTAATGGTACAGTGTCATCATCAGCAAGGAATGTTGAGTTTAATTCAGCAAACGGCGCGCACTTTTTCAGTAATAAGGTAGGGACACTTCCAGATGGAAATACTGCTGTCACGAATATTGGTAATGGTGTAGTATTGGCTACTTCCAGTAATAATAATATTGGAGGTGTTTCTGAGATTGAAGGAAATATCATAGGAAACCATAATTTAAGTGGTGTGCTAATGGCTGTTACCTCTAGTAATAATACATTTAGCCACAACAATATAGGTTTGGGATTAGACGGTGTTTCGGATATCGGAAATGGGGCAATCGGAATTTTAATTATTGGTTCAAATACAGGAAATACGATTGTGAATAACACAATTGCCAACAACCAACAAGGGCTGGTTTTAGATCCTGCTGCGGGCATTCCGACTCAAGTGACTATTTCAGAAAACAGCATCTATAACAATTCTAATTTAGGAATTGATTTGATAGGAACCACGGCAAACGATGCTGATGATGCTGATGCAGGCGTCAATAATCTTCAAAATACACCAGAAATAAGCACTATTAATTTTTTGGGAGGAACTGCCGTTGAAATCACCTATGCCGTTCCAAGTGCTGTAACTAATTCTGCCTATCCTTTGACAATTGAATTTTTTGGAGCCATCAATGGCCAGGGTAAATTTTTTATTGAGTCAGACACGTATGCTGCACCAGGAAGTAAGACCGTGACCATAAATCTTCCAGCTGGTTTTGACTCAAATGATTATCTTACCCTTGTTGCAACTGCCACGGATGCAAATGGGAATACCTCTGAATTTGGGATTTCGACAGATTCTACATTATCTGTATCTCAATTTGAAAACACTGGTTTTAAAGTGTATCCAAACCCAGTTTCTAACATATTGTTTGTCAAATCGCCAGCATCAGAATCTTATAGTTTAAGATTGAGTAATGCTTTAGGACAAGTGGTTTCAACTAAAAAAGGCGAATTGCCATCAATGTCATTGGATGTCACCAACCTGTCAAAAGGACTTTATTTTTTAAATATTGATTCTGAAAATGGAAACTCAAAGACCATAAAATTCATTAAAAATTAAAAATGAGAGTCATGAAAACAAAATTATATCTCATCCTCTTACTTTTCTTTGGTTTTCAAGCAATAGAAGCCCAAGTGCAAAAAGTAGAAACTTATCTAGTAGGTACAAAAGTGACCTATTATCCCAACCAATGTGGTAATACCATTCCTGAAGCCCAAGGCAAATTATCCTTTTGTGATAGCCAGAATAATTTGGGTGTTGTAGAAACGAGTTATGGCTTAAATTATAGAGGGATTAGTCAAATGGCACCTAATTATTATAATACGGATGAAGTATTTGTAACAGAAGCGGGAGTTTCCATTCGGAAAACCGATGGCTCTTGGGATAATATTCCGGAATTTACAGCACCAAGAACAAATCCCTACGGCAATTCGCCCCAAATGAGGGAGGTTATCGTCAATAATCAAGGGTATATGTTTTTTTATCATGGCAGTAATTGGGGCTTGCATTATCTGGATCTAAACACAAAAACATACAGCACAGTATCCTATGCCACATCGACGGGAGGTAGCAATGGTAATTTCACACATTCCTTTGCTTATGATGAGGAAGGTGATGTGACTTACATTATGGTACAATCTGGTGGAAATTCGGGCTTCAAAGTCTATAAATTTGAAAGTAATACCTTGAGTTTTTTAGGAAATCTTCCCGTAGAAGTTACAGGGGAAAACAGTTCTAGCAAACTAATTTTCGCCAATGACGCTCTTTATTTTGGTACTACAACGGGTTTATACAAACTGAATAAAACAAGCATAGCACTCGAAGCATCTTATGTCACAGATGCATCAGCTTTTATTTCGAATGTGAAAGATATTGCGGAAGATACAGCAGGAAATCTTTGGTTGGCAAATCAAAATAATAATGATGGAGCCATCTATAAATTAAATATGAGCAATGAAGTGATTACCACTTTTCAACTGGCAAGAAACACAACCACCAACTACTCTTTTAATAATTTGGACATTGATAATAATGGAACGGTTTGGGCAACAGCTAATAATTTATCTGGTTTTGCTGAATTGGAGCCAACAGAAAACAATCCTACTTGGACTGTCAGATCTCTGGACGATATACGAGATTTAGGATTTAATATGACCTATTCACCATTAGAAGTGAACAAGTTTAATAACAAGATTTACATCATGGTTACAAACAATAGCTCGTCCTCTCAAGATGTTAATTATGAAGCAATCATCAATGATAATGGTGTTTGGAGTGGTGTAAGCGATGATGAGCCCAACAACCTTTCAAATAAAATGTTGAACAGGTACTATTTCGCCTATCCAGATGCCAATGGAGTGTGGTGGTTTAATGACAATGATGGAGGAATTATGAGCCATATTTCTAATACAGACGAGTTTAAGAAACAGTATAGTTTAGGAAATTCAGAATCCTTTACTTTGGATTATGATGGAAACCCAATAATAAATGGAGGCAGTCCATATACTAGAATGCAAAAAATTTACATGCCTTATGTGGCAGATTTGCCTAGTATAGGCACGAATGCCATTACGCAATTTCACAAATACAAAGACCAGATTTGGGTGTTTAGTAACACTACCAGAAAAATTTTCGTCTTTAAGCACAATCAGTTGATACAAACATTTAATTTAGATGACACCACGTATAATACATGGTATGATTTTACGCCTGATATTTACGGAAATGCTTTTTTTGCTAAACGTTTAGGTGGTAATGAACTGGAGTTAAGAAAATTTGACACTAATACACAAACCACAACATCCTATATAAACTCCACATATTTAGGAAATATCAAGCAAATGATCCCATTACCAAATGGTAACGTTGCGGTTATTTGTAGTAGTGGCATCTTCTTATTTGATGGTACTGGTTTATCTGCCATTGGAAGCAGTATGTATGCCGACTTATTTAATGTGGCTACTGGCATTTCAGATCTCAATGGAAAAATTTACTTGCTATCCACAAGCGGAAAATTAATTGGTATAGAAAACCCAGAGGCTCCAACACCAATTTTTTCGACCATTCAAGTGTCTGGGACTTCAGGTTTGGTACCTTATAATGCATTTTATGGTCCTACAACATTAGCTATTGATGCCAATGGCGCATTTTGGTCGCATGCTTCAATAAAATGGTTTAAGATAACAACCGATAATACAGTTGCACAATTTTTAAATGAAGGGATCACTTTTGGTATTACTGGAAGTGTATATGTGGACGTCAACGAAAACAATCAATTTGATGCCAATGAAGGTTATCCAAACCAGAAGTTGACTTTAAAAACAAGTTCTGGGGCCATCTTTGAATTATATACAAAACCTGATGGCAGTTATTACTTTCCCTATTTTGAAGGGCTTGGCACTTATGAGATTATACTTCCTGTTTTGAGCCCTTACGTGGTGGCTCCAGAACGTCAACATATCCTAAATGTCGCTAATTTGGATGCCGACACAAATGTGAATGACATAAAATTGCAACCAAAAGACATCGAATCCCTGTTGGTGAAATCATCCTCAAAACAAGGGGCTTGGGGTTTTACACGCTCTAATTTTGAAAACACATTTACCACCGCCATTGGGAATATCTCTTTTTCAAAAACCTTTAATAATGTAACCATGGACTATGTGTTTTTCAACAAAACTGCGGGCTCCAATAACTCCCTGCCAGCAGTTGAAAACGTAAAGGTTTCACGTTTACAGCCAGTGCAGCCATTTCATATCATTCATAAGCTCACCATTGAGCCAAGAAGCCATAAGTGGAACACCAATGTGAACCCTGATAGTTACACCTCAACCATATTAAGTTTGACGCCAACCATCACAACGCTAACCGATACCACAAAAGTGTCGTTTACCTTGCCAGTGATCAGTCCTTTGGACACTTATATTCTCGAGGTAGAAACGCAGTTGTTCACACCTTCCTCCAATGGTACAGTAATCTCTTATGGTGTTGCCAAGACCTCAAGTGAGGATTATGGAGATGGGGTGCCAGAAATGAACGTTGTGGAGCTCATCCCAAGAAATCCAGTTGACGGTCAGGGATTTCCCGAATTGTCAGGCCCCTTTAGTACACCAGAAGAGATTTATGGAGAGCCACCATACCGGCCAAGAAAGGATGTCTATGCTGATGGACCCTATGACACACCTATTAGATCATCTTATGATCCCAATGATAAACTCGTCAATCCAGGAGTGCCAGATGCTTTGAACGAAATTCCTTTAAACGAAAAATGGTTGACCTATACCATCCGATTTCAAAATGAGGGCAATTTTTCAGCAAAAGACGTCATTGTGGTGGATTCTTTGGACCAAAAGTTTGACAGGTACTCGTTGACGATGTTAGAAAGTTCACATCCATTAACCATTGAAACGCTTAAATCAAATGAGCAAAATATAGTGATTTTTAGTTTCAATGATATCTATTTGGATTATACCGCAAATGACGAAGTAGCGAGCCAGGGCTATCTCAAATACATTATTAAAGCCAAAGAAGATGTTGAGTTGAATGACATTATGGAAAATAGAGCAGCCATTTATTTTGATCAGAACCCACCAATAATAACCAATTTGACCCAAAATAAATATGTGCAAGTTACCCTTAACGTAGAGGCATTTAGAAATGAAGGCAAAGCCATAAAATTATGGCCCAATCCTGTGGATCGTTTTGTAACGATAACAACAAAGCAAAAAGCCTTCTTTAAAGTGAATGTTTATAATCTGTTAGGCCAGAAACTGCAATCAAACTTAAATTTCCAAGAGGAACACCAACTGGATGTGTCCCAATTAAAGTCTGGAATTTATGTGTTGGAGTCCATTTTGCAAAATGGCAAAACCCAAACCATCAAATTCATTAAAAATTAAAAACCATAACTATGAAAACCTATTTAAAAATAGTAACTGTTTTTGTGTTAATCGCTTCCTGTCAATCCAATAAGAAGGAAGATATTAATATTGTTGCTACTTTAGAAAGAGAGGATACGTCTCAAAATAACGACATGGACACCTCTAAAACCCAACAACAGTTTAGTGATTTTTTTCCTAAAGAACTTGGAGAGTATAAACTTATAGAGGTTTCTGAAGCTACAGTGCTATCTCGCACAATTACGAGTGCATTTTATTTGAAAGGCGATAATATAAAAAATAACATTGTGTACAATTTAGAAGATGGTAATAAGAAAGGTTCTTCAGTACTTAAAGATTTTGAAATATCCTATAAATACCAGAATAAAGGGGAAGGAGATACAGAATATATTTATAAAGAACGTGATGGTTATAAAACCATTGCTTTTTTACAGCCAGAGGAAAACCGCAATGAAATTCTGTTTATATATAGGCAACGCTTTAGTATCGTTTTGGAAGGAACTGAACAGCCAGATAAACTATGGTCTTATATAAAAGAAGAAGATTTAAAAAAATTAGATAACTATTAATACCAAAACCTATGGACTCCATTAAAAACAACACAGTAACAACAAACGAAGGAAAAAACACCGCAATCATAGCCTACATCACTATTATTGGGCTAATCATTGCTTTTGTGATGAATAGTGACAAGAAAAGCGATTTTGCGTCTTACCACATAAAGCAATCTCTTGGATTGGCTTTAACAGGATTGGCCTTAGGTATTATAGGAATGATCCCGATTCTAGGATGGATCATCAACCTCATTGGCATTTTTGTGCTGCTGTTCATATGGATCATGGGCTTGGTAAATGCCATCAATGGCCAAGAAAAACCAGTGCCAATTCTAGGGACTATGTATTTGGAATGGTTTAAGAATTTATAAAAAAACCATTTACCAAATAAACTTTTATGATGGTTTGCTTTTAACTACAGATAATAAAAAGTCATAAAATTTCACGATGAAAAAATTAAATAAATAGAAAATATGAAACCATTTAAACACTTATTAGCGATTCTTCTGATAGTTTCTGGGTCTTTCAATTTTGCCCAATATCCCACACAAAAACCAACAGATAAACCACCCACAACACAAGATAGTATTGCAGAATGTATAACGCTTAAAGACATGCTGAAACAAATCGAAGCACGCGATAAAAGACTTGAAGCAACTAAACAATCTAAAAATAATACAATGAACTCCATCTCGCAAGACGTAAAAAACAACCAACCCAATGCTGAAGTTGGTGTTGTGTACAGCGAGGATTACAACAATCTGCTGACATTGGAATTGCCATCAAGAGTCACAGGTTTTGAGGCCTCAAAAGCAATCAAAATGCACCCTATGCAAGGCATGCTTAGTGAAAGCCTAATGTACTATTGGGAAAATGGCAGGGAAATAGTCATAGAAAAATCTGCTTCAAATCGCAAAAGAAAGACCCATTCACGTGTAGATTTTGCCAAATTAATGTGGGTGGACAGCGAAGCAGATATGGAGTCTTTTTTGTTTTTCATAGGTCTTGATAAACATCCAGAATTGTCAAAAGTAAATGATGTTGGGGAAAGTGCGTATTGGAATTCCAAAAATCAAAATTTGCAGATGTATTATAATGGGGTTTCATTTATGCTTCCAGTCATTGTTTCTTTTGATGCTGATCTGAATAAAGAGAAAACCATTGAATTGGCAAATCTGATTGTTGAAGAACGAATCAAATAATAATCTTAAATAAATAATTATGAAAAACTTAAAACACATTTCAAAACAATTAAAAACTACAATAAAAGTAGGAGTAATTGTAATTCTATTGTTAAGTATAGTGGCCTGCGATAAAGACAATGAACCAAATATCGACCAAACCAGTTTTCAACCTCAATCTGATCAAGGCAATAATTTGGTATTAACCTATCCTGATGAATCAAAAGAATATATAAATGGAGATGCTGTATTTGGTTGGGGCAAAGGTCAATTATTAGGGGATAATTATTGGAAGCAGGTAATGGGTGGCAGTTCAGAAAGAGGATTTGTAGTACGGATCAATATTCCTAAAGGCACCCCAAAAGATTCAATTATTGGCCTAGAACTAGAGTTAGACGGGGCTAGATTATACCTTCAAAATTCGACCGAAATACCATTACGCCCAGAATTATGGATTAGAGGGGATGGTTTTGATGAGAGCGTAAATGCTTACGGAAAGATTAAGATAATTGAAACTGATAGTTATGATATTATAGGAGAGGTTACTGCTGGAGTTACAGATACTAACGGTGAGACTGTAAGAATATCTGGGTTTTTTTGGAAGAAAAATGCAGATTCATGGAGTAATTAAAGTCTAGAATTTACGTGTTGGAATCCATTTTGCAAAATGGCAAAACCCAAACCATCAAATTCATTAAAAATTAAAAACCATAACTATGAAAACCTATTTAAAAATAGTAACTGTTTTTGTGTTAATCGCTTCTTGTCAATCCAATAAGAAGGAAGATAATAATATTGTTGCTACTTTAGAAAGAGAGGATACGTCTCAAAATAACGACATGGACACCTCTAAAACCCAACAACAGTTTAGTGATTTTTTTCCTAAAGAACTTGGAGAGTATAAACTTATAGAGGTTTCTGAAGCTACAGTGCTATCTCGCACAATTACGAGTGCATTTTATTTGAAAGGCGATAATATAAAAAATAACATCGTGTACAATTTAGAAGATGGTAATAAGAAAGGTTCTTCAGTAATTAAAGATTTTGAAATATCCTATAAATACCAGAATAAAGGGGAAGGAGATACAGAATATATTTATAAAGAACGTGATGGTTATAAAACCATTGCTTTTTTACAGCCAGAGGAAAACCGCAATGAAATTCTGTTTATATATAGGCAACGCTTTAGTATCGTTTTGGAAGGAACTGAACAGCCAGATAAACTATGGTCTTATATAAAAGAAGAAGATTTAAAAAAATTAGATAACTATTAAAATAAAACACGATGGAATCAATTGAAAAAAACACAGTAACATCTGAAAGCGAAGGCAAGAACATCGCCATTATAGCCTATATCACTGTTATAGGATTAATTATTGCCTTTGTGATGAATAGCGATAAGAAAAACAGTTTTGCGAGCTATCACATTAAACAATCGTTGGGTTTAGCCTTAACCGGATTGGCATTAGGAATTATTGGATTGATTCCCATATTAGGATGGCTAATTAATATCCTTGGCATTTTTGTGCTGCTGTTCATGTGGATCATGGGCTTGGTAAATGCCATCAATGGCCAAGAAAAACCAGTGCCAATTCTAGGGACTATGTATTTGGAATGGTTTAAGAATTTATAAACGCAACATCATGAAGCCACTAATTTTAATAGTTGTTTTGAGACGTTTAACGGCCTGTGCATGATGAGCCAAAATTGACTACTGATTTGCCTAATGAAATGGATAAATTTCACATAAGAGAATACTGAGCAATGCTTTCAAGCTTAACACAAATTCAAATTTCGGGACTAATAGCTTTATTGGTTTCAACGCCTTTTTTAATAAAGTCCGTTCGCAATTTGTATTTAACTAACGCCTCAAAGCAATGGATGAAAGTAAGTGGCACTATCAAAGCGGTTTCCGATTTTGGGAAAAAAAGCAGTTTGCTCTATGAATACAACGTTAACAGAAACACTTATAAAAGTCGAAAATTATGTTACACAAACTTCAATGCTACCCAAAACCAAAGCGCTAGTATGTTTGAAAAGAAATATGCACAAAATCAAATTGTAGATGTGTTTTATAATCCCAACAACCCAAAACAAGCTGTTTTAGAACCCGGCAGAAAAGATGGCCTTGTACCAGCCATTATTATATTAAGTGTCTTGTTTTTTTATGGGTGTCTGGCGGTTTTTCAGCAAGATGTGTTCCTGCTCTTTATGGGCACCTATCTTCAAGTTGTTTTAGAACAAAATCAAGATTACGCTTCGATTGGTTTAAATGTGTCAAATCTAACTTTAGGGCTCTGTTTTTTAAATCCCTCCAGAGGGTTTTATTCCCGAGGCTTGCCTCGAAATACAAAGAACATCTCTCAATTCATACCTTGGTGGCTTGCCCAGAGGTTAATGGGTAGTACTGCTGAAAAATGGCGAATGCAAATCATCAAAGTCATAAAGAAAAAAAGCAGTTATGAAGATTTACACGAAAACACAACCAGTGCTGTGATCTAATATTGATTTTGTGAAGCTCGATAGATTGAAGTTTAATAATTAAAACCAAAACTCATGAAAAAATATATGTATTTATCTCTATTTGTTTCTCTTCTTTTTTCCTGCAATAGCAATGGACAGGCAACTGATTCACTGTCAAAAAATAATAGGTCCATTCCAGCCAGCAATTTTGTGTTTAGCGGCGATTACAACGATTTATTGACATTGCAAATGGCATCGCAAATCACTGGTTTTGACGCCTCGAACGCAATTAAAACGCATGCCATGAAGGGAATGATGACCGAAACACTGCGTTATTACTGGGAAAATGACAGGAAAGTAGAAATAGAAGGATCTACGTTGCCGCGTGTTGATCGTGTGCAAATAAACTGGATAGATGACGAAGCCGATATGGACTCTTTTTTATATTTCATTGATCCTGAAAAACATCCAGAGTTAATAAAGGTCAATGGTGTTGGCGAAAGTGCTTATTGGAATTCTAATAAGAAGTATTTAGAGGTGTATTATAACGGAATTTCCTTTAGGCTAGAGGTTGATATTTCCAATGACGACACGCTTGATAAAGAAAAAACCATTGCCTTGGCAAAGCAAATTATAGATGCAAAATTAAAATAGAAATTAAATCAGATTAAAATGAAAAACATGCTAAGATTAACACTTGTTGCAATGCTTTTGATTGCTTGTAAAGACGCCAACCAAGCCAAGACTATGGAGGGTGCGGTGAACGAAGCAATTGGTAATAATGAAGATGTAAACCAAAAATACGACCATCTATTAAAGGAATTGAATAAGATAACGCCACTAACCAATGCCCAGTTACTAAAAGCTTTTCCTGAAAAATTAGGCAATTTAAGTTTAGATGCATCAGGAAAGGGGAGCAATGAGACTAGAATTACTTCAAGTGAGACGGTTGTAGGGAGTTTTGGAGATAACAAAGTCAGAATGGAGATTTTAGATGCCGCCGGCAAAAATGCGTATGGGGCTATCATTCCTTTGAAAATGTTACAGCTCAACAAGGTCACTTCAGAGTCTAATAATACCATAAGATATTCAAAAAAAGAGCGCAATGCTCTATTGATCTTTGGAACTGATCGCGATGAAGATACCAAGGCAGATTATCAATCTGAATTGCGATTGCTCTACGACAATAGATTCTATATCACATTAGAAGGCAAACAGATGCAAGTAGATGAGCTTTGGGGTGCTATAAACATGGATGACTTGACCCGTTTTAAAGATTATAACCAATAAGTGATTTTTAAAATCAACAACAGCATAACCTGCAAGAACAACGGCGAATACAAAATATACACTAACTCATAAAACCTTATTATCATGAAAAAATCACTTTTACTTTTAATATTGCTATCCGTTCAAATTCTTGTGGCACAATCCGCTGCCACGGTAGAGAATCCTCCATCAAAAGCAACGGATTTAGTCTTGTTCTCCTTTGGAATGGAGCAACCAATACCCATCGGAACCCTCTCAAATTCGGGAGAACTCAATATAAATCTTGCACAAGACTTGGATTTTATTTCTGAAGAGGCCAAATCAAATTTCATGTCAGACACGGCTTTTATCTTATTTTCTAATTGTGTTGGTAGTAATGATATGCTTTCAGAAGCTGAAAACGTTAAAGCAGCTAAAGGAGGGTATATTTCATTAAGTACTAAGGAGAATCCTTATTCGGGTTTGCTTTTTATGGTTACCGATGAAAACATGGTGCCCTGGATAGAATCCTATGGTGATGTAGATGCTATTCTAGGGTCTTATTTTGAAGTAGTCTACATGGAATCAGATTTTAGTTACCAAGGTGAATGCACATCCAACGCTTCTAGCACCGAAAAAGAAATCATCGAAACCCAATATACCTACGATTTGAATTTAAAAGCCGGGTTCAACTTTATTGAATATAAAATTGAAAGCGTCGAGGAATTTGAGATACCAAGCATGTATGAGGAAAATGTATTTGAAAAAATCGACAAACCCACAAAAATAAGTATTACTTCTTCACAATCAACACTTCCAAACACAAAGTGGATTGGCAAATATTTTTAAAACGATACCTATGAAATCATTGAGACCATTTTTGTCAACGCTGCTCTTGCTTATTTGCTTCTCTAACTTCGCCCAAACCCCTGAACAACAAGAAATGATGGTTAAAGCTGAACGAATGCGCGATAGCATCATGAATACTCCAGAAATGAAAGCGATGATGAAGCAGGCCAATGAGCTGGAGAAAAAACAGAAATCTAATGTAAAAACCAGCCCTATCCCAAAAGCCATAAAAACTGAAGATAAATACTGGAAAAACACACTAGTAAGCATTCACAATAATAAGTTGACAAATTGGAACCTTGGAGCAGCCGATTTGGTCTTCAACTATTCCTACGATTCAAGAAATGATAAATTGAATTCGGTCAAAGTTGGCACTATAAAAGCAGATGGAACCATTGCATTGAACCCAACATCCAAAGTGCCAGATTTGAAACCACTGAGTAATTTCAAAAACAGCAATGTCTTTTTCGATATTCACGATCCAGCTTCTTACCAATTCACAAACGAAGCTACGGGCTTTAAGCTCAACTCGTACGTATTGGTTTACCAAAACAACCAAAAAATAGGCGTTCTAACTATTGGAAACTCTGAAAAAGTAACCCTAAATCTATTGACTTCTGGAGATTTGTATTACGGCGATGAAGGCTATATGCTGTCCTGGGCTTACGTGGAAAAAGACTGTGCAATTAAAGCCAATGAACACTGGAAAGGCGATTTGAGTAATACTGGTACGCCCTTAATAGTTGAAACCAATGTGGTCTATGACTTGAGTTTTAAAACCGGATGGAATCTGGTAAAAACTGAAGTGATTGGCAAGTATGAATTCCCAAATGCTCCAGAAGAAGACCGATCGAGATATAAAAAGCACAAACATACCGTTGTGCCTTCCATTCCAGTGGAAGCTACTTACTACTTTAGAAAATCACTGCAGTACTAACCATTTAAACCATGTAATCAAATGAAAAATCTAAAAAACCTTACCCGCGCAACCCTGTTCTCTGTATGCTTGTCAATACCATTTATGGGATTAATGGGCTGCAGTAGTTCAGACGACAGTGATGATATAAATACAAATTGTGGCAATTGGTCAGATCTGTTCTTGTCTCAGGCAAATCTCTACTCCCAAGCATCGCAAGCCTATGCTGATGATCCCAGCCCAGCTAATTGTCAAAATTTTAAATCTGCGGGACTAAATTATATAGATGCCCTAGAAGGCGCTATTGATTGTGTGCCAACAGCCAATGTACAAGGATTTAATGCTGAGCTAGATCAATACAGGGCTGAAGTCAATGCGCTTGACTGTGATTAAATTGGAGTATTCAGTGATCTCGGGCGCTGTAATTAGCTGCTATCGATTCTGTTCTGGAATCTTGTTTCGAGTCTTTTAGTTTCAGCAAAAAAGTCTTATTTTTAAACAGGTTCACACTTTAAATTTGAACCTGTTTTTTTATGAATATCGAACAACTTCAAAACTATTGCATCTCAAAAAAAGCCACTACGGAAGAATTTCCATTTGATGCCGATACCCTTGTTTTTAAGGTTTTGGGAAAAGTATTCGCCTTGATAGGTCTGGAAAAATGGGAAGCAGGCCAAAAAGCCATCAATCTAAAATGTGATCCCGATTATGCTGAAGAATTGCGTTCGGAATATGCTGCCATAAAACCAGGCTACCACATGAACAAAAAACATTGGAACACCGTTGACTTAACAGGTAGTGAAATTTCCCCAAAATTTCTTTCGCAACTTATCGACCATTCCTACGACATGGTGGTTAAAGGCATGACTAAAAAGATGCGGGATTCTTTATTGTAGTTATCTTTTAGACTTGTCAGGTTTTCAAAACCCGATAAATCTTTCTGTCTGTCTTGCAAGGTGTCATTGCGATTCCGGTATTTTTCGGGAGAAGCATTCTCCTTGTAGGTCTGATTAAAAGCCGTAGGTTTGCTTTCAAACATTGAAAGTTCAACAATCGAAAATCGTCAATCCAAAATCAACAATCCTTATGTCAGTTCTCCAAACCCTTCAAGACCGAAGCAACAACGCTTGTGAGCTTTGTGCTTCCAAAGAAAATTTATCGCAATATACCATTCCACCATCATTGAATGAAAATGTGGCCAATGACCTATTGGTCTGTAAAACCTGTCGCGATCAAATCGAAGTGAACACAGCAATGGATCCCAACCATTGGCGTTGTTTAAACGACAGCATGTGGAGCGAGCATGTGGCCGTACAAATCATGGCATGGCGCATGTTGCAACGTTTACGTAATGAAGGTTGGCCAAAAGATTTATTGGACATGATGTACCTCGATGATGAGGCTTTAGCATTGGCGAGAGAAACGGGAGAGCATGAGGAGGAAGCGAACAAGATCATTCATCGCGATGCCAATGGCGTAATTTTAGAACATGGAGATTCCGTGGTGCTGGTTAAAGATCTAAAAGTAAAAGGCTCAAGTATGGTGGCCAAACAAGGCACTGCGGTAAGAAACATTCGTTTGGATCGTGATAATGCCGAGTACATTGAAGGCAAAGTTGATAATCAACAAATCGTGCTCATTACCCAATACGTCAAGAAGCTTTAAATCCCTCCAGAGGGTTTCATTTCCCGAGGCTTACCTCGAAATATGAAGAACATCTTTCAATTCATGGCTCGTGGGCTTGCCCCGAGGTTATTGATTTTCTTTTTGAAATCACATAATTTTATGACACCGCTCAAAAGCACCTGTCAAGCTTTAGAAAGCTAGCAGATGCTTTTGAATAAATCTTCAATGAGAATCATCCTTTTTATTTCGAAAAAACCCAAAACCTATAGGAATCATGAGAAATAAAAACAGGAATTTCCCGCTCATGATGCCGTAAATGCCAATCAATGCCAAGATGCCGTAAAGAATATATTGATAGGAGCGTTTCATCTTGCAAAATTAAAAAATCATTACTTCAATTCCCTTGAGCTTTATCCAAAAAAACAGGGTCTATTTTGTAAAAGATAGAAACGGCATAACAAGCTTAAAAAGACATGTTTTTAAGCTTGAAAAAGCACACTTAAATTCTTATCCCACTGCTATTTATCGTCCTATTTAAGCCTTTGGTAGCTTACGTCTAATCAATGCTGCACTTGGTCGAAATTTTTAGTGTAATGCAAAAATTTTGATGACCTTTATGAAAGTCAATCGTAAAAAAATTGATACTATTAAAGATTAACCCTAAATCCATTGGCCATGACACTAGAAATTAGAAACGACAATAATTACTTCAAATTAAAAGGCATTCTCAACAAGCGAAATCTTGCTTTTTTTAAGGCAGAAATCGACGCCGTATTCGAAACCTTCAACACGATCACACTTAATATTGAGGACTTAGTGGGTATTGATCGTCATGGTGTCAAAGCCATTTCCGAATTGCAAAACCAAGCTTTGGCCAACAATAAACGACTCTCGGTTATTGGTTTGGGCAATAATAAGGTTTACAGTTCTTTTAAAGCGGCTGAGAAAGTAGCTTAGAACGTTTAAAAGGTGTTTTGAGCTCAGAGTTAATCTGTCAATGGAATTGTGTGCTAACAGGACATATCGGCAATGATTTTCCATTCGCCATCAATCTTTCTAAAGATAATCATGAACAGGCCGTTGGCATCGCCAGCTTCGCGTGTTAAATGGTATTTACCCATGACCCAATAATTATCGTCTTCTATTTTTGAAATGTCTTGAATGCTGAACGTCAAAGTCCCTGTTTCTGCTTTGCTAGGGTAGCTTTTTTTGTAATTCGCCAAAGTGCTGTCCCAACCATAAGTGAGACCGCGGCTACCAAAGAATTTGAGCGAGTCGTTTTTCCAATACCCAGCCATATAGCCTTCAAGGTCATGTTGGTTCCAGGCAATTTCCTGAGCCTGAAGTACTTTTTTAATCTCCAACTTTGCGGTTTCAATGGGTTTAGCTTCGGAAGGTTTTACAACTTCATTCGATTGTGCAAAGGTCTGAAAGACAATGAGAACGATCATCAAAATTTTTAATGTGCTTTTCATAAGAAAGATTTGGAACTAAAACTACGTTAATTTATAAAACCCCAACGGGTTACTATTCAAAAAAAGCGTCGCAAAGTGAAATGGAGCTCAGGAGGTTGGATGCTTCCGATTTACATGGAACGCAAAAGACCTTTTATTCTGTTTCAAATAAAAGGTCTTTTCTTAGCATGCTCCTATAAGCGCAATCATTCAGAACCAATTGGTGCTTTGGTAATGTAAACCAAAGGTGTTTGGCTGTTGATCGATTTCACTTGAATGTTCAAATCCTCCTTTTTCTTTAGCAGCTCTATTGCTTTTTCTGAAGAAACGGACTTGCTTTCATAGTAAAATTCTGCATTCTTCTCTGCCATGCTTTTAACGAGTTCTAATGGAGAAAGCGGTTTTGGAGGTATTGGTGGTGTAGGTGTTTCGTAAATGGTTTCTATTTGGCCTGGCATATTATCGTTGAATACCACCATTACCTTACTGTTCTTGTATATTGAAGTGATGTATTGCCCAGGAATCACATCACTTGCATTGACTTGCGTTTTGCTAATTTTCTGGCCTATATCATTAACCTCGAAGCCTTGAGCGTTGTAATATTTGGTTTTGCCGTCAATGCTTACCGCATAGATTAACAATCCCTCGATGTTTATGAATTTCGTGCTTACATCAAACGGATCTTCCGTAGGCATTTCCACGATTTCAATAGGCTTCTTATAACGTTTGTTGGTTACACGCTCAGGAGGTGCTTGTGCATTCATGGGCACTTCAATTACGCCTTTCTGATTTGGAATTGGAGGCGGTGTGAGGTCATCACCGTCGGGTATAACGGTTACGGTTATATTTTCTCCATCTTTATTTTTATGAGCATAAGTGTAAGCTTGCACTTGTTGTTCGTAATTCTTCAATGCTTTTTTATAAACGCTCTTCTGTTTTGCGGAGGCATTTGGGGGAATCGGCGGTGGTGGCGGTAATTTTTTTATCACACTGGTTTCACCTACAGCGGGTGGCGGTGGTGGAGGTGGGAAATTGGGATAAGGTTCAGCATTTGCTTTTTGCTGCGCATCCATAAGTGCGTAAATATCATATAATCGTTTCATATCCTTCAGTTTGATGACACGATTATCATTGGCTCGGGCATTATAATGTTTCGCTAATTTATTATATGCTGCAAGCTGGGCTTTTGTTGCGCCTTTTTGTAACTGGGTATTTTGAGTAGTCACGGACTCGTAAACAGTGTCCATGGCATTTGTCGTTGAATCAGCATTTTTCTTGACCAACTGCTCGCGTTGTGCAAAACCGAACAAGAGAAAGGCCAGCAATGGCAAAATCAATAGGCTTCTAAGCCAAATGCTTCTGGGTGTGGATTGTGTTTTCATAACTGTGAATCGTTTTTTGATTGATGAATAATTAATGGCATTTGCCAACTGTTGATGAGACGCCTTTGATGAGAAGGCCAATAAAATGCTTTGATAGGTAGATGTTTTGATGCCATGTTTGAGCACAGCGGCATCGGCTAAGAACTCATGGTTGAGTTTGATGTCATTCTTTAAGATGTAAATTAAAGGGTTGAACCAAAACACGATTTGGAACAGCTCTAACAGCACCACGTCAATGCTATGCTTCTGTTTAGCGTGCGTTTGTTCGTGTAATAAAACTTCCTTCGGAATTTGATCAGTCTCAAACTTTGATTTGTTGAGAAAGATATAATTGAAAAAGGTATGGGGGATGATGAGGTTTTCAATTAAAACCTGAATAAAACCTTTCGACTTATACGTGGGATTATGTCGCACTCGAGCGTATATTCTGAAAAGATTGAGACAAAACTTGACAAGAAAAACGAGAAGACCCGCAGCATAAAGCGTCCATAAAAGAATAGGAAGTAAATTTGAAGACTGCGCTTGCGGAAGCGCTTCAGTAAAAGAGGCCTGAGTGGTAGTTGTAAGGCCTTCAAAGTTATAAACCATCGGCTCCACAAGCTCCACGAACGTGATTTTAGGGATCACGAAAGCCAATAGCAATGTGGCCAATAAATAAAAACGTTTGAAGTGATGTATGCTGCTGCCTTCTAAAAAAAGTTTGTAGAACAGCATAAAGACCGCGAGACAAGCACTGGATTTTAAGAGATAGATGAGCATGATCATTTGTTTTTGATTTCAGAATCGATCAATCGTTTCAAATCTTCAAGTTCTTCTTTTGACAAATCGGTTTCTTTGGTAAAAAAGGAAGCGAATTGAGAAGCGCTATCGTTAAAGAAGGTTTTGATCATGGCATTGACGTATTTAGAAAAATAGTCTTTCTTTTGGACCAAAGGGTAATATTCCCGTGACTTACCGTAGAGCTTATAGGCAACAAAACCCTTACCAATCATGCGTTTCAAGAGTGTGGCAACGGTAGTGGTGGCAGGTTTTGGATTGGGATACGCATCCAGAAGATCTTTCATGAAAGCCCGCTCCCTTTTCCAGAGGTACTGCATGAGCTGTTCTTCGGTCTTTGATAATTGCATTGCTCTACGTTTTTAGAATTAACTCTACAAATGTAGAACAAAAAATCGGATTTATTTGCATTGACCCAAAAATTTTTATCCAAATGCAGTATATTTGGACAGCATAATTGCAAAATAAACTCCAAATGAAAATTTTATTACATCTAGTTCTCCTTCTTTTTTTAGGGAGCTTAACGGTATCTGCACAAAGCATACAGGATCTTATAGACCAAGTGAATATTGAAAAATTAGAGACCATACTCAATGAGTTCTCAGGTGAGCAATCCAGTAGCGTCAATGGCAATACCGTCACGATTTTAAACCGGCAACAGGCAAATAACGAGCTTGCTGCCGATTATTTAGTCGAACGTTTATCGGCCATGGAAAAGCTGAGCATCACAGACCAGGCCTTCAACACCAACGGGCGCAATATCATCGCGACCCAAGTGGGAACTGTGAATCCCGAGTCTGTTTACATCGTCTGCGCCCATTATGATAGTACGGCCAATTATTGTGCCGATGATAATGCCACAGGAGTCGCCGCAGTCTTGGAGATCGCCAGGATTCTTTCTACCCAATGTTTAGAGAACACCATTGTATATGCACTTTGGGACGAAGAGGAAATTGGTTTGTTGGGCTCGGCGTACTATGCCGCTCAGGCTGCTGCCAATGCCGATGCTATTTTGGGGGTTTTAAATATAGACATGATGGGCTATGATGGGGATGCCGTAGGTACACCCGGTGACAATCAGTTTGATATTGACTACCGTGATATCGCTGGTTCTACAGCTATGAAAAACGATATTATTTCGGTTTTGAATACCTATACCTTTGATTTAAAGGTCGTGGAGGTCAATCCAGGCACCTATTCCAGCGACCATTCTAGTTTTTGGGATCAGGGCTATTCTGCACTTTTAGTGGGTGAGTCTTGGGAGACCAATGACCAAACGCCTTTTTACCATTCGTCTGCCGATAGGGTGGCGACGCTGGATCTGCCTTATTTTCATGAAATGGTCAAATTGGTTTTGGGCTACATGGTAACCAAAGCTGAACTCGTTGCGTTTGAAAACGGGGTAACCTCAATGAATGGTTTATTGACAGCAACTCAAAACGCCTCTAATTATCAATGGATCAACGTGGAAACCAATACACCAATTTTGGGAGAAACCAATCAAAGTTTCACACCCTTAGCCAACGGCATCTATGCAGTAGAAATTTCTTTGGGCAGTTGCACGGAACAAAGTGAGCCAATCGTTGTTGATAATTTGGGCGTCAATACGCTTTCTACGGAAGACATTCGTGTGTATCCAAACCCTGTGAATGATGAGATTCGTCTAAGTTATTCCGAAAACTTTGAATCACTCAAGCTGAAGTTATATGATGTTTCAGGCAAATTGGTCAAAGAAGAGACACTATCAAATTCAAAGTCCCGATTAAGCATCAAGAGCTTGCCTAAAGGCATTTATTTTCTCAAGGTGGTTGCTTCAGAAAAATCTGGAATCTTTAAGATCATAAAAGAGTAAGCCTGCCTTCCGAAGAAAAAAAAACCATGCTTTTAAAACGAAGATGTTCTTGAAGCATGGTTTTTATTTTAGACAATCATTACTTGCTCAGCTCAGTGAAATACTTGTAAAACAGAGGAATGGTTTCAATACCCTTGAAATAATTCCAAAGTCCGAAATGTTCGTTGGGTGAGTGTATGGCGTCACTGTCAAAACCAAAGCCCATCAAAATGGTTTTGCTTTGCAGCTCTTGTTCAAATAAAGACACAATTGGGATACTGCCGCCACCGCGTTGCGGAATTGGCGTTTTACCAAAACTATCAAAATAGGCCTTAGAGGCTGCCTGGTAGCCAATCCCATCAATAGGTGTGACGTAACCTTGACCACCATGATGAGGTCTTACTTTTACGGTTACACCAGCAGGAGCGATGCTTTCAAAGTGTTTTTTAAAGAGTTGGGTAATCTCTTCCCAATCCTGATGAGGCACCAAACGCATGGAAATTTTCGCAAAAGCTTGGCTCGGGATAACTGTTTTTGCACCCTCGCCAGTATAGCCACCCCAAATCCCGTTGACATCTAAGGTGGGTCTAATGGAGTTGCGCTCGTTGGTGGTATAGCCTTTTTCGCCAGACACGGAGTTGATGCCTATTGATTTTTGGTAGGCTTCAAGATTGAATGGTGCTTTGGCCATTTCTGCGCGTTCTGCTTCGGTAAGCACTTCCACTTTATCATAAAATCCAGGAATGCTTATATGGTTGTTTTCATCGTGCAAAGAGGCAATCATCTTGCTGATGATGTTGATTGGGTTTGCCACCGCACCGCCGTACAATCCGGAATGTAAATCCCTATTGGGACCGGTAACCTCTACTTCCACATAACTCAAGCCACGCAAACCGGTGGTAATTGAAGGCACATCTTTGGCGATCATTCCAGTATCTGAAATGAGAATCACATCGTTCTTGAGTTTCGCGTGGTTATTTTTCACAAAGTTGGCCAGGTTGACACTACCCACTTCCTCTTCGCCTTCAATCATGAATTTCACGTTGCAGGGCAGTTGGTTGGTCTTTGTCATATATTCCATGGCCTTGACGTGCATGTACATTTGACCTTTGTCGTCACAGCTTCCGCGGGCAAAGATGGCGCCTTCGGGATGTAGTTCTGTTTTTTTGATGATAGGGTCAAAGGGTGGGCTATTCCATAAATCCAACGGATCTGGTGGTTGCACATCATAATGCCCGTAAACCAAGATTGTGGGTAATTTTGGATCGATCATTTTTTCGCCATACACAATGGGATGCCCAGGGGTTTCGCAAATTTCAACGCTGTCGCAACCTGCTTTTTCCAATTGCTCCTTTACAACTTGGGCGGCGTTCTTGACATCTTCATTATAGGCAGAGTCGGCACTTATAGATGGTATTTTCAACAGATCTATCAATTCGTCTATAAAACGCTGTTTATTTTCTTCAATATAGGGTTTTGCACTTTTCATGTTTCATATTTTGTAGAGCCCTCAAGGTACAAAACAGCGCGGAAACAAAGTGAGTTATGAAAGGATATGGAAAGGGTTTAACTTACATTTAAGAGATTATTCAATTTTCTGAAAAGATATTGTTTTAAATTATAAATCTTGTTTATATTTGCATCCGCTTAAGCGACTTGCGCTTGGGCTGTCTAATCTTCAAAATTAGTTTTGAAGTTTGTTTTCACTAAGAGTCTGCGGGCGTGGTGGAATTGGTAGACACGCTAGACTTAGGATCTAGTGCCGCAAGGTGTGGAGGTTCGAGTCCTCTCGCCCGCACAAAAGGATAAGCCGACTTTAACGAGTCGGCTTTTTTGTTTTGGTGCAACAGAGGTGCAACATTTTGCTGTTTTTGAAAGTTCCTTTTCATTTCATGTCAATTAATACCAAATGGCATCCTATAAATTTTTGTCTAAGGTAAAAGATAATCTGATAATTAGAAGGCACTGGTTTGATTCCAGTTCCGGCTACAAGTAAAATGGAGCCTTTGCAGAAATGTGAGGATTTTTTAATGGGTGGGTTATAAAGTAGGTAAAACAAATATGTTTATTTTAAGACGATCACGGCTACATCAAATGTTTTATTTTTGATTGTTTGATTGCCGTTTAAATCATAAAAGTTAGTTCTGTCTTTTGTTTTGTCTTGTGGGTCATGAATAAAACAGGCTAGATATTACATCCATTGGCAAACATGATAAGATTGAATGTCTTCCTTCAATTGTTTAATGAATTTACTTTCATCATTGTCGCTCTCTTTTATCATTTTTACTTCAATTAAGATTTTTTCTTGGCGAAGAATTAAATCTATTTTTGTGGAAGTTGCACCTACTTTTGGTACTGGGTCTTCAGCTTTCATATTAGGAAATACTGGTTTTAACATTACGTATAAGACGTCCTGAACATCATATTCATCTTTAAATTGGAAGGCATCTTTACCTTTTCTTCTAGATTTTATCTGCTTAATAGCTTCTGGGAAATTATCTATAATTTGTTTTACAAGGTCTAAGATGACATCTTAATTAAATAGAAAGTAACTTAAAGCAAGGCTTGTAATGACATTGTGTCACAGTAGGCATAAATGTAAATAGAAAGAAGAATACTATACTATTTTAGATTATCCATCAATCCTGCCCGAAATTCTTTAAGCAATTGCACTGCATACTCTAAATCCCAATCTTTATTTTTTACCCATTCTTTTGCAATTGCGGAGTTTTCTGCATCATCTACATTATCATTTATGGTGTTTAGGATTCGTTCTTTTATAGCTTCAGAAACATTTAAGAATTCACTGGAATTTCTTCCTAAAACTCTTGCAGATATTTTTAGTTGGTCGAAAATTTCTACTTCCGTGAATGTGTCATTATGATGCTCCAAGATGTTGTCGTAATTTAGGTCGAAGTAATGCTCTATAATTCTCAAAACATCATAGAGGTCGTTATCTCTGTCTTCTGGTCTGTCGCTCCAAGCAATAAGTTTTAAAATGACCATTCCTGCCAGCGATGGAATTTGTAGGGACTTTTCTTCTATTTGAACTGTTTCCGGTTTTTCTAATACTTCACTAAAACCTAGAACATGCAAATCCGTATAGCGTTCATTAAAGTTTACTGTAAACTTTTCTTCAATTTCGCCAAATGGCATTAAATCAATTACAATGTTGAATTTGTCATTGTAGAGCGTCCAAGGAGCTTCTACTTTGTTAAATCCATAGTTGCTTAATTCCTTTACAATGGATTCAAATTCTTGAATAGAGGATACCATGATCGCAAAATCAATGTCTTTTGTTCCTCTACTTGGTTTAATGCCGCCTTTCAATAATTCTAAAGCTACTGCACTTGCGCAATTAAATAATAAGGCACATTTAGTTTTATCATTACTGTATCTATACAATCAAAAACTTCTTTGAAGTAAGGTATTGCTAATTCCTTATAGGTTTGGTTTGATGCGCTCATTCAAAATTATGTTTGCGGTTTCTTTGCTTCTTTTATCATTACCAATCATTAGTTCGGCATAAACTAGTTCTTTGGGTGCTGTAGTCTCATTAAATTGTCCGTTCCAGAAAAGGTCATAGGCCCATATATTTCCATTATCATCTGGGATTAATCTGTAGTTGAGCATTAAGTCTTTGACAGTCTCTTTGGTGTATAGAATAAATTTTTCTGGGCGTAAATGGTTGGTTAGTATATCCCCAGCTGGTTCGCCTCCCCAGACTGTTTTTTCTTGATTTAATTGGATGGCTCTCCAATCTTGAATTTCATTCTGAAAGCGAAAGCGTTGTTTGAAAAGCGTAGGTTTTAATGTTTGTTCAAATTCAGTAATCCATTTATTAAGAAGTGCCTCATAATCATTTATGATGTATTCATTCTTATTCAATCTTAAGATAAAGTTTGTTTTGAGTAGTCCATGTATAATTAATGGAATATTTCCCAACGCCACGTTTGTAATTGCTGCAATGTCTCTTTGTGTATCATTGATTAATTGCGGATTCAATAAAAAATGAAATATGACTTTAAGTCCGGTTTTGGTAAATGCTCTGTTACCTTTATCTTTTTTAGTTTTAATGGTCTTATTGGTGTCTATATATAGAAATACGTCATTGTGATTGATATAAACATTCCCATTGCCTTCTATATAATTCACGTTATTCTCACGAAGTTCTTCCTTTACTTTTGGAAATAGTTTTTCGGCAACCAATAAGAAATTTTGGAATTCTTTGTTGTAATGAAGTATATTTTGCAATTGATGATTCTTTACGTCTTTTTTAATCTCAACTAAATATAAGGTGGTCTTGTTATTTAAAGTCATCTTCAATTCTCCATCTATAACCATATCTATAACGTCAACAATAGGTTTCCAGTCCCAAGTCATTGGGATATCTTTTTCTAAATTATGAATTGCATTATTGAAAATATCGAAATTAGTCATTGCCAAAATCTATTTTGTTCATTATTTTTAAACGTTCATTATTCGTGAACATAATTAAAGTGTGAACAAATATAATAAGTTTTCTTGGAATTCAATAGAAATCAATCAGCACATTCCCTTTCATTTTGCGAAAAGCTTCATTACAGGAAAAGAGTTTCATTACCTAGTCTTGGACGCAACCTCAAAAATTAAATCTATTAATAGTAAAATCATACACCGCATAATTTTTGTGGTTGAGGCCGCTAAAGAATAGTCAGTTGCAGCTCCCTTTTCTTCCAAAGATTTAAAATTTAAAGGAGACAGACAGCATAATAGGGCTCGTGCCTCACTCTTTTTAAAAGTCTTTACTCATTTAAATTTTATGTGGTTCACATCGAAAGTGTAACAGCGACGGCTCTATGGGAAGTAAATGAAACCATTGATTGACCAAACCTATTTCATTTTTGGTCAATTCGTTCCGACACTGAAATTTAAAAAAAGAAACACTTTGTGTATAATAGGTAAAATCATTTTTAGTGCTTAACCTAATAAAAGTCTAGTTGTTTTTAAAATGCGGGCGTGGTGGAATTGGTAGACACGCGAGACTTAGGATCTAGTGCCGCAAGGTGTGGAGGTTCGAGTCCTCTCGCCCGCACAAAAGGATAAGCCGACTTTAACGAGTCGGCTTTTTTGTTTCGGTGCTTTTTGCCTTTCATCCAGCGACGTCGTTGGCAATGAGCAACATAATATTGGGCATCTTATTTTCGGCAGCCTCAATTACCCTGAGCAGTATTTTCATCTAAGCCATTAACCACTTGATGTATTAAGCTTTTTCCAAAATCGAATTTTAGACACAATCGTTGGTGTGGGATTGTCATATCTAACTATGGTTTTTTTTTGCCTACTTGGGGATTTTTGTATTCAGATGTGAAACAAGATAGTGCAATCAGGCGCAGTCAACAAGAAATTCATCTGGTCTGAGTACAATTGCAATGGTTGTTTTCATTAAGTACAAATAGGCCTAAATTAACTTCGTCGATGAAATGGGATTGAAAAATCCGTAAAATTGATCATTTTAAGTGAGCAGCATTCTTTTTCAAAGTACCTCCAATAAAATTGAAAATTTCTGATTTGAAGTGCTGAAAATCATTTTTACTTTCTTCCACTTCGCTTTCAACATTAGCGTGTTTGAAATCGAAATCGCTAATAATGGTATCTATATCTGATTTCATCACTGTACCGAGTAGGTTTTCATGGTTCCCTACAAGCTGCTTTAACTTTTCCGTGCGAATTTTATGGTTCTTTAATTGTTGTAAATACTGCTGAATGCGTTCAAACATATCAGGAATATTCTGCTCATAAATGTCCGCATTAAGCAACTGTTCCATAAAGTTGATTTCATGTTCTGTAAACTGTAAATCAGCTTTCCAACGCTGAATGTGCCAATGCAGTTTTTCTATTTCTCGGTCGAGAACGCTGGGTTTATTTTGCATTTTTTTCGGTTTTAAATTGCGATCTTTCAGTACAAGTACAGGCACTTTGGAATGATATCCAAGTTCCTCTACCAAGAGCGTAGAAAACAAACTGCGAAAAAAGCTATGATTTGGGTTTACAAAAGCAACCATATCGCACTTACGGAGGTCGATAAATGCATTAATTCCTGTATGGACACTCATACCTTCCATTTCATGAAAACTATGATCAACATCTTTAAAAAGGGTTTCTAAAAACGCTTTGTTTCCTTGTTGTGCCTCGTTCAATTTTCTCGATTCCTTAATGTGTAATATTTGTATAGAAGAATTATGTAATTGAGCGATATCAATAAGATATTTGAGTTCCCTTCGTTTAAAAGATATTTTATAATTCGTTGGAAATACAATTTTTTTAGGTGTTGTATAGCTGATGTCTTCAGGTATTGCCAGCACTGGACATGCCAATATGTTTTCCATGATATTTATGGTCTTCATTCCAAAAACTACGGTTCTTGAACTGGTTGTACCCTTATTGCCCATAATTATGATATCAATGTCTTTTTGTGCGATTACATCTTTAACAGCTTTTAGTAAATTATCGTTAGTAATAATGGTATTATAGGTATGTTTTTGGATTATCGGGATGCAAGCGAATCATCTTCATCAGTTTTTCAAACTCTTTTTCTGATTTCCGTTTTTCAATTTCATGGGATTCCTGAAACGCCTCTGGATTATAGGGCGGATTGTGCATAGAATAACCCTCTAATTGGTAGGCGTGTAGAAAATCAAAATTGCACTTACGGTCTGAATAAAGCTTCAATGCATAACGAACGGCATTGAAGGCGTTCTCTGAAAAATCTGTAAGTAATAATATTCTCTTGTCCATTGCGCTATATTTAAGATGTTTTGAAATTTAGGATTCCTCTACAACCCTTGAAATGACAGTGGTCAGTACTTAAAGGAAAAATCGAGAAAGAAATCTTTTATTATTGTCATTCCTATCGAATAAGCACCAATTATAAAGTATGTAGGAGTCGAATTCTATTGGTGTTCATTGAGGTTTTGTTATTAACCTCGCATCAATATAGTTTTAATTTTATGCAGCATATTTAATGCTTTCATGTTTAAAATATTTTGCCACCCTAGCGCTATCATTTCGAAGCATATTCATGTGGTTTTTCAAATTTTCTTTCATTTCGTCCTGTGTTTTAGGAGCTGGTTTGTCAGAGAGTCCATATTTTAAATCGCAGTTTAGATATTCATCAGGGTTTCTCTCAGGAGAGTAGGATGGCAAGTAGAACAATTCTATTTTTTCGATATGCTCTGTCACCCATTTTTTTACAATTTTACTATGATGAACCCTTAAGTTATCAAGGATTAAAAACACTTTATTTTCTTGATATTTGATGAGCTGCTTTAAAAATTGAATTAAAATATCGGAATTCATATTTTCTTTACAAATCATAAATTGAACCAAGCCTTGATTGGTAACTGTCGAAACCATGTTGATTGAAAATCGCTTTGACAAATGCTTTTTGACAGGGGTTCTGCCTTTGGGGGCGCATGAGCGTCTGTGATGATTACTATTTTTCACACCTGTTTCATCTCCCCAATGAATGGTTGCTTTTTCTTGTTTTGCTTTCTCTTTTATAGCTGGATATTCTTCATCTAGCCACTTTTGTACCTTCTTCGAGCATTGTTCATAAGCTCTCTTTTTTGGCTTTTGAGGTGTAAAACCCCAGGCATTGAGATAATTACCAACAGCTCTTCTTCCTATTACAATTTGAAACTCTCTTTCTATGAGATCCCTTACTGCTCTTGTTGTCCATAAAGCGTAATCTAACTTTAATTGATCTGGCATCACATCGGTAATCATTTCTTGTATTTCTTTTTCTTGATATAAATTGAGTAGCTTTTTGTTTTCCGATTTAGCACCTCGCTTTTGATAGGATAAAGAGGTATTCCCTTCTTTTTGATACAGTTTCCACCAATCTCTAACAGTATTAACATGAACACCATAAAACAAGGCTATTTCCTTTTTCTTATCTCCTCGTTTTATCATTTTTATGGCATCTCTTCGAATGATGCCTCTTTCTTGGTCAGATACGCTCCTAAAATCTGTTTTTGTCATCAAATAAAGATAGTGAAATCTTTTAATAATTAAATAACTATTGATTCTAAGTCAATAACCATTTCAAATAATTACCACTTTATCAACATAGTGGTAATAATTTGTTTTCAAATATTCGCCACTTTTTCTTATTTTTGACAAAGTTTTGATATAAGTAGTATGCCAAAGATTATAGAAAATAAGATTATAGAAGTGTTTAAGGAGCGAAGTTCCTTTGATAGGGATGAGCTATATCACTTTTATCTGGACTTTGAACCAGACTTGAAAGAAAGCACTTTTAGTTGGCGAATTTATGACCTTAAGAAAAAAGACATTATCAAAACCATTGGGCGAGGATTGTATGTTATATCCGCTAAACCCAAGTACAAACCTGTTCTAACGGAAAATGTACTGAAAATAGCTCGTAAAACTACCAAGAGATTCGAGGATATTACATACTGCATTTGGGAAAGCCAATGGCTAAACGAGTTTACCCGACACCAAACATCCAATCAAATGATAGTCGTGGAAGTGGAAAAGGAATTTACAGAATCACTTTACTATTTTCTAAACGATTCACTACGAATGGATTTTTTCTTGAATCCAGGTGAAAAGGAAATCGAGTTCTATATTTCTGAAAGTACTGTGCCAGTCGTTATAAAACGACTAGTTACAAGAGCCCCAATAAGTAAACTAAAAGACAAAAAAACAGTTGTTCCCATTGCGACACTTGAAAAAATAATGGTAGACCTATTTGCAGATGATAATTTGTTCCATTTTTATCAAGGTTCTGAACTCATATACATTTTTGAAAGGATACTAGACCGCTACAGTATTAATCTTACAAAGCTCTTCGGCTACGCAAAAAGACGTAAAAAAGAACAAGAAATCAAACAATTTATAAGCAAACACATTCCGAATTTTTTAGAAGGAATCCAATATGATTGATAACAAAAGTTTCAAAAAAGAATGGTTGGATAGTTTCCGGGCAAAAAAAGAGCACAAATCCATTAACGTGACCATTCTGGAAAAAATGGTTCACGCTCTTTCTTTATTGGAACATTTAAAAATTGCAGAACTTGACTTTGTGTTTAAAGGTGTAACATCGCTTGTGCTTTTGCTTAAAGAAGGCAATCGATTTTCAATTGACATTGATATTATTTCGAGCGTTGAACGTGAAAAATTAGAAGAAATTTTAGAAGTTGTTGTTGCAAACTCACATTTCAAAAGACACGTTTTGAACGAACGCAGAAGCTACAAGGAAGGTGTGCCAAAGGCACATTACACTTTTGAGTTTGATTCGGTTTACAATCCAAATGTTCCTGGAACCATTCTGCTGGACATTCTTTTTGACAGTCCGCATTATCCTGAACTTATAGAATCTGCCATAGAAGTGTCTTGGCTTTCGGTCGATGGAACTACAACGACGATTTCGACACCATCAGTAAATTCCATTTGTGGCGACAAACTTACTGCCTTTGCACCAGAAACTATCGGCATTCCATATTACAAACAAGACCAGCTTTTTGCAATGGAAATTTGTAAGCAGTTATTCGATTTGAGAAAACTGTTTGAAAATATTACCGATATAGCAATAGTAAAGAAAAGCTTTTCAGCTTTTGCAAAAGCAGAACTATCCTATAGAAGTTCTGATGAAGATTTCAACAAAAGAAATATTACAGAAACAGAAGTGCTGTTGGATTCCATAAATACTTGCGCTATAAATTCCAAAAGGGAACGAAATTCCACCGCTGAAACAAAAAAGAAATTTGAGGATTTAAACCGTGGTATTCGCAGTTTTGGTAGTGCATTTCTAATGACGGGACATTTTAGGATAGAAGAAGCAATGGCAGCTTCTGCCAGAGTCGCTTATTTGAGTGCAATACTATTGCAGCCAAAAGTTAGCGAAATTGAATATTATGAAGGACAGGACATAAGCGAACTTACTATTGAAAATGAAGAATGGGTATACTTGAACAAATTGAAACGCCAGCCGGATAAGTCCATATTTTATTATTGGTATAAGGCGGTAGAATTATTATTAATATGAAAAAAGAAGAACGGTTAAAACAAAAATAGTTGAATTCAGAAACCTATACCACATAGAACCGCCAGGTGTTTCGCGACAAATTCTATCGCACCCAATTAATGAAACCGAAGCTATTGAACTCGCAGTATTTCAAGAGCATCGTTACGCATTCTTCTATTGGAACAAATGGATGCGGAAAAATGAAGGTGCTAATCCACCCTGTTTAGTTTCTTTAGATTGGCATCAGGATTTATGTTATCCCTGTGAAGTAGAAAAAGAGTGGTTGCATGATTTAGATTTATTCAGTGATGGGGACGTTTCTATTTTCTCTTGGACGAAACTTGCAGGAAATAATGATGGTCATATTCTATGCGCTGCATACCTAAATATTATTGGAGATATATACGTGCATTGTAGACAAGAACCATTTCCAGACTCGTGGAAAGACGAAGAATTGATAGATAAATTAGGGAATGTGCATACTATTAAGATATTCAAAACCTACAAGGACTTACAAAATGCACTATTAAGTTCTTCAGAAACATCTGTATTTTTTGATATTGACCTAGACTTCTTTTCAGTAAAGAATGGTTTGAGTGATGATTCTTTTATATTTTCCTATCTACAAGAAGAGGAAATAAGAAAAATGTTGGACAAGGATAATCCATTAATTCATTGGGTATTTGAACGACTAAAGGGAATTACCATTGCTACAGAACCCGAGCATTGTGGTGGACTATTGAGGAGCAATAAGTTTCTTGACTTAATCAGCGATATCTATTTCGACCCAGAATTATTCGCCCCTAAATGTAATTGGAAGTGGAAACCTAAATATTGATTTAAGATTGAATTGATAACTAAATCCATTCAGCCCATTCCCCTGCATCTTGCGAAAAAATTATATTTTGGAAAAAGAGTTTTCTACGATTGCCTTGGACACCATCCCAAATTTCCATTGCGCTAAACCTACTGATATATAAACAAAGCCCATCCATTACAGATGAGCTTCATTAGCAAACTAACTCAAACTTAAAATCGTCCTATTCAAAAGAGGTCTCGCCCGCATTTGGATTGTACACGTAATTAAAGGTGTAATGACGCCCATTTGCAGGAGTAGAATTGTCTTGGTCTTTATAATAACTTAAAATTTCAACCTTTGCATAATTACCATCACGAGTTCTAAATACTAACATCTTACCAGGAATAGGCATAATTATATTATTCATAAAGTCGTAATTATACCATCCATTATCGCTTCCTGTTGGGATTGCAAATCCTGAAGCGGTATCCTGAGCAAATGTCAATCCATCGGCAGTATTAATGCTGTCAAAAGTTCCAGTTACAATGCTCGCACCAGCATCGCCATTTCTTGTAGGTTCATCATTTGTGCCTGTAGTAGTTCCACCATTTACGGCAATAGTCGTGCCTCTAAAGGCAATGTCCCACTCTGTATCGCTGGTAGTTTCTGCGCCAGTTTTAAAATCGAATTTTGTAAATGGCCCACCTTCATCTTGTCCAGTACCTTGACCACCGGTTTGAGGTGCAAAAAGATTGCTTACTAATTCTGCTTGAACTGGATCTGGTGTTGGCGTATTATCATCGTCGCTGGTGCACGACGTAAATCCTATAAATAATACTGCTAATGTTAGTGTTTGTAATGTTTTCATTGTTGTCATTTTGTTTGTATTTAAAATTAAAATTGATAATTGAGTTTTACGTATCCTTGAATTCCCGGCAACGTCGGGATATTGTTATCGGTATAGTCCAAAAGGTTATTGGCACCTACCTGTAAAGTGAAATCTTCATAAAAGGTTTTGCTGGCTGCTACATTTGCCGTTAAAAAACCATCGATAAAACTGGTGTCATAAGAATCGATAAGCCCATTTCCATTAGTGTCGAATTGAGCATATTTGCTTCGATATAGCAGTCGTAGATTGATGTTCGCTTTCGCGGAAGCGATATCATAAAACACCTTGAAGTTGGCGTTGTGCCGTGAGCGGTTCACGAGTCCAAAATAATCGGACTGCGTGACCGCCACGGTCTGATTTGTCGCTGGGTCACGGGCAAATACTTGACCATCTTCTACATCTTGTTGTTTCTTTTTATCGTATGCGTACAATAGCTGATAACCTGCGCTTAAATTGATTGCATCATTGATTTTATAGCCTGTGTTGATTTCAAATCCTGTGGTGTAGATTTCATCAAAATTAACATAGCTAAAAACATTTTGACCATTGGTTTTACGGGCAATAATGCGTGTGTCAATAAGGTTCTTGATATCGTTTCTAAAGAAATTTAACTCGCTGTTCCATTTGCCTTCTTTAAAGGTCAATCCTAAATTATAACCAACAGAACTTTCAGCTTCCAATGGATTATTTAAGTCATCATCCGAAACCACCACATCAAGAATTTGTCCTTGTTCTTGAAGCTCTTGTAATTTTTCCAAAGCCACATTATATCCCAGAACCGTATAACCAACTGCCGAATTTGTAAAGTCAAAATACAACTGTCTAAAATCTGGTGCTTTAAAACCATACCCTACCGAACCTTTTACTGCGAATGCATCGGTCAACTTATAACGCATCGCCAGTTTAGGACTAAATTGATTACTATATTCTGAATGATTGTCAAATCGAGCTCCAGCAATAACATTAAGTCGTTCTATAGGATTGATATCATATTGCGCATAGACATATTGCGAGTTGAAACTAACGGGTTCATCAAAAAAAGTTCTGTCCAACTCATCATACTGAAAACCCAATCCTGCTGTTAATGTTCCCGCTTTCCAACCTGCGTTACCACTTCGGTCAGCAGGCGCGAAAGCGTAACTTCCACGGATTTCAGGGCGTACTAATTTTTGGTCAAAATCACTATCGCTCAACACATCATCAGAAATTGGGTCGGCAAGTCGCTCATTGGCTGTGTAATTAGTATAATAAAATTCGTAAGAGGTAGTAAGTTTTTCGTTCCATTTTTGGTCGAGCCTTGCGTGGGCATTCCATTCCCGTTCTTTGCTATCGCCTTCAAACTGAACATCGTTGAAGGTAAAGCCAGCATCCTGTATTTGGTCATAAAATCGTGTAGATGTGAATAAAGCTAGCTTGTCATTAAAGTCATAATAGACACGCCCATTAACCGTATAATTTTCAAATGGATTTACCGTCTGCCCTTCTACATCAGGATTTAGGTCATAGCCTTCGCTGGAAAAACGATTGGCAAAAAAGCCATAGCGCAACTTCTTATACCGTTGTTTAATATCAAGATTGATGTCCTGTTGCGTAAAACTGCCGATGCGATAGGAAACGTTTCCATTTAGCTCTTCAGATTTTGGTTTTTCAGTAATAATATTGATGACACCGCCCAAAGCTTCAGAACCATAAAGACTGCTCGATGGGCCTTTTACTACTTCAATCTGTTTAATATTTCCAATGGTTATCCTGCTCAAATCAAAATTCCCGGCACTTCTGCCCACAAGCGGAACGCCATCAATAAGAATCAAAATATAATCTGATGCGATACCTTGGATTTGTACGCCTTCAAAACCACTTTCATCGGCAACGGTTATAATTCCTGTTTGCTCGCTTAATATTTCGTCCAAGCGAATAGTGCCCGATTGTAAAATTTTCTTTTTTGAGATTAAAGTTACAGGCAATGGCAAGGATGAAAGTTGTCTTTCCGTGCGTGTAGCGGTAAGGATAACTTCCTCTAACTTATTGACTTGGGTGCTACCAACGACTTCTTGGGAAACTACATTTAAAAAGGATAAAATTGTCAATGTGTTTATAATTAAGCATTTATACTTCATTTTATTTAGAATCAATCTTGATAGGGTGCAAATATATAAATTATTGTTATTTAGATTTAATAAAAATAACTATTTTTGGCAATGAATTTAAAAATCAATAAATCAATAGCAATGAAAACACCTTTGTACACCCTATTGGCACTATTATTTTCAATAAGTGCAATTTCTCAAACATCAAAAAAACAAGAAGACCGTGAAGCCATCAAGAATATGTGTGGTTGTTATGAGGTCACTTTTAATTTTGCAGAAACTTTTAATTACAGCAACGATTCGCTTTACAAACCCTCAAAAACGAAAGTGGACAAAGCATTAGAATGGGCGCAATTAGTAACCGATGAAGATGATAAAATTTCTATTCAGCACTTGCTTCAAGTGGGAAACCCAGCTGAGCCACAAGTTGTGAAACATTGGCGACAAGATTGGTTATTTGAGAACAGAGATTTATACACCTACAATGCGGACAATGAATGGACTTTTGAAAAATTACCTGCCCCTGAAGTCATAGGACAATGGACACAGAAAGTATATCAAGTAGATGACAGCCCACGTTATGAAGGGTCTGCCTCTTGGGTACACGTAGATGGCAAAAGTTATTGGGAAAATACCACTCCCGCACCATTGGCAAGACGGGAATATACTACCAGAAGCGATTACAACCTATTGATGCGCGGCAACCGTCAGGAAATTACGGACTATGGTTGGTTACACGACCAGGATAACACCAAAATTATCCGTGAGACTGGCAAGGAAGATATCGTATTGGCCAAGGAAAAAGGATATAACACCTATGTAAAAGTAGATGACAGCATATGTGCTGCTGCCTCACAATGGTGGAAGGACAATGACCAGAAATGGGCTTTGGTGCGTACCAAATGGGATGAAGTTTATGGCCGTAATAAAGATCTTGTTCTTGAAGAAAAAGTGGACAATAAGCCGCTCTATAAGTTTTTATTTGAAGAAGAAGGTTACGAAAAAGAGGCTCAAATTGACGAAGTCATTGAATCTTTTGTAAAAAAATAAGCGCCCTAACCCCAAAGTGGGGAATCAAAATTAACCCACCTTAAATAAAAATTTGAAGACGATGAAAAAGCTATTTACACTTTCAATCTTTTTGGTAAGTTTCGCTTCGTTCGCGCAACTAGAAAATAATGTTCTTCTTGACCGTTCCTTCTGGAAAGGCAATCCAGACTTGAAAACTGTAAAGCAAAAAATCGCCGAAGGCAATGATGCAAACGCATTGAATGAGAATGCGTTTGATGCCGTAATTTATGCGTTACTTGAAAAGGCAGATGATGCTATCGTAAAGCACCTTTTGTCTTTTGAAGGGAATCCGGTTGATAAAAAAACCCACGACAGCCGTATCTACTTACATTGGGCGGCCTATGCTGGGCAAACGGAAATGGTCAAGTATTTACTTGATAAGGGTTCTTCTGTTACGGAATTGGACAGTCACGGATATACACCACTTGCCTTTGCAGCAAATGCTGGTCAGAAGAACGAAGTTTTATATAATGCTTTTGAAAAACACGGTGTGAGCCTTACAGATGAGAAAAATGAAAATGGTGCAAATCTGTTATTATTGGTTGCGCCTTCATTATCTACTGAAAAAGAGTTGACTTACTTTACAAGCAAAGGTTTCAAACTGAATAGCACAGATAACGATGGCGATGGTATTTTCAATTATGCTACCAAAAAAGGAACTATTGATTTCCTGAAATTGCTTATCAAAAAAGATGTGGATTACAAATCGTTAAACCAAGAAGGTGGCAATGCCTTTTTATTTGCGACACAAGGCGGACGTGGTTATAGCAATCCGTTGGCGATTTATGAGTACTTGAAAAGTCTCGGACTTGAACCCAACATCGTGACCAACGATGGTTACACGCCATTACACCGATTGGCTTATAACAATACCGACCCAGAGATTTTTAAGCTGTTCCTGACTGCCGGTGCAGATGTTAACCAAAAAGATGCGGAAGGCAACACGCCATTTCTCAATGCAGCTTCCCACAATGAACTGGCAATGGTAAAACTACTTTCCAAAAACGTAAAAGACTTCAATGATACAAATATTGACGGACAGTCGGCTTTAATGCTTGCCTTACAGCGTAACAGTCCTGAAGTGATTGAATTTTTTATGGAAAAAGGTGGTAACGCTTTCGCGAAAGATGCTAAAGGTAATACTCTTGCCTATTATTTAGTAGCCTCTTTTGATAGCAGAAAATCCGATGAATTTGAGAGCAAATTGAAACTGCTTCAAGAAAAAGGATTACAAATGAACACGAAGCAAGCCGAAGGAAACACGCTAAATCATCTTGCCGCCAAGAACAATGATTTAGAATTGTTGAAACGTCTTTCAGCATTTAATATTGATGTCAATTCAAAAAATGATGAAGGATTAACTGCCTTGCACCTCGCAGCAATGAAAGCTGAAAATGAAGAGATGATGAAATACCTAATCTCAAAAGGTGCTGATACTAAAATCAAAACTGATTTTGAAGAATCGGTTTATGACTTGGCAAGCGAAAACGAACTCTTAAAAAAACAAAACACCCCTTTGAATTTTTTAAAATAGTATGAAGCACATAATGGGCATTAAAAATTTAGCTTGATGAAAACAATATTTAAAATTATTCCTGCCATTTTACTCACAGGTTTTTTGCTCACAGCATTTACAACAACTGAAAACAAAGCTGTAAAATGCCTTATCCAAATGACCAATTATACAGGCGAAGGTGCTTATGTGATTGTTTCTTTATTGAATCCATCTGGAGATTATGAAGAAACACTTTACGTGCAAGGCAAAGACAGTGAATGGTATAGTGAAATCCCAGAATGGTGGAAATTCTACGGGAAATATCGCCCTAACATCGATGCTATTTCAGGTGCGACGATAAGCGGTGGCGAACGTACCGTTACTGTATTGCAGATACCTGAAGATAAAATTGATAAAGGATATAGCCTACGTTTTGAAACTTCGGTAGAAGACCAAGACTATTATGCAGCTGATATTCAATTTGAGTTGACCACAGAAAATCTTAAAGCCAAAAAAGAGGGAAAAGGGTTTATTCGCTATATAAGAATGCTTCCGCAGTAAACATTGCCTATGACCATTTCTATTTGGCGATACAGTCATTTCGTACTTGCCCTTACTTCATCTTTGTTTTTACTCATTGCCTCGGTTACAGGTGTGATTTTGGCCGTTGAGCCCATTGCGCATCAAGCGAAAGGGTATGCAGTTCAAGATTTGGACGAAGTGTCATTAGCCACAACAATTGATGCTCTAAAAAGTAATTACGACGACGTATTTGCACTCGAATTAGAATCGTCTGGTTTTGTAAAGGCATCCGTTCTTACCATAGAAATGGAAACGCTCGATATCTACATTGACCCAAACACAGGCTTACAATTGGGCGAGGTACAAGAGCAACCCTTCATTTATAGTTTTGCCACCAATCTGCATCGTTCTCTTTTTCTTAAAAGCATTGGACGGTTTTTTGTTGGCTTGATTTCGCTACTACTTTTTTTGATTGCGTTTACAGGACTTTTATTACTTGCCAAAAGGCAAGGCGGTTTTAAACGCCTATTTTCAAAAGTTCAAAAAGATTATTTTGAACTGCGGTACCACGTTATTTTAAGCCGATGGTTCTTTATTCCTATTGTTATTCTTGCTCTTACAGGGGTATATCTTTCCGCAGAAAAATTCGAATTGCTTCCCGATGCTACGATAACGCATCAAGAAATTACTAATACAGATACCGCAGAACGTTTTGAGCATATTAACGATGTTCCATTTTTCAAGGAAACCACGCTTGACCAAATCCGAAAAGTGGAATTCCCATTTTCCGAAGACCCAGAGGAATACTTTCAGATTGCTTTAAAGGACAAAGAAATTAGGGTCAATCAACAAACAGGACAGATTGTAAGTGAAGCCGATTATCCCTTTGTAGCATTGGCATCCCGTTTGAGTTGGCTGCTGCATACAGGCGAAGGAAGTGTTTTTTGGTCTGTTATTTTGCTACTCGCCAGTGCGTCTATTTTATTCTTTATGTATTCAGGTTTTGCGATGACCTTGAAGCGTAGAAAAAAAGTGAAAGCTATTTCCATAATGCCCGATAAAGACGACTGTGAATTCGTCATTTTGGTAGGTTCGGAAACGGGAACAACGTTCGATTTTGCAAGGCGACTTTATAATAGTTTGAATGCTGCTGGCAAAAAAGTCTATATGACTGAATTGAATAATTATTCCACTTTCGCGAAAGCGAAACACATCATCATCCTTACTGCCACCTATGGCGAAGGCGAACCACCTACCAACGCCAGAAAATTTGAAACCATTTTCCCGACCATCAAGCAACCCAATAAAATTAGATATTCAATAGTAGGTTTCGGTTCATTGGATTACCCGGACTATTGCAAGTTTGCGATACAAGTAGATTCACTTTTACAAATACATCGAGACTTTCAAGCCTTGATGCCGCTTTATAAAATCAACAATGCAGACTTTGCTGATTTTGAAAGATGGGTCGAACAATTGAGCAAACTATTACATATTTCACTTTCTGTTGAAAAACCAAAGGTCAAGAAACGGAACTATAAAAAAAACACATTTAAGGTAGTTGAGCGCACAGAATTAAATGTAGATGACACGTTCCTAATCAGACTGAAACCAAAGAAAAAAACAAGTTTTACTTCTGGCGATTTATTGTCCGTTTTCCCAGAGGGAACTGATATCCCTCGTCAATATTCCATTGCTAGAATGGGCAATAATATTCTATTAAGTGTAAAGAAACACGAATTTGGTAAAGGCTCTTCGTATTTGCATAACTTGAATAAGGGCGATACTATTCAGGCGTTTATAGACATCAACCCTCATTTCCACTTCTCTAAAAAATCAGCTTCCGCAGTATTGATAGCAAATGGAACTGGAATAGCCCCATTCTTGGGGATGATAGCACAGAATTGCAACACAACAATCAACTTGTTTTGGGGTAGTAGGACAGTAGCTTCTTCAGCTATTTATGATGACATTCTTAATGGGATTATTTCAAAAAATCAAAATAACACAATCCATAAATCTTTTTCAAGAGAAGGAAGTAAAGAGTATGTTCAAAATCTGATAATACAACAAAAGGATATTGTTCTTAAAACGGTTCAGGAAGGTGGTGTGGTTATGATTTGTGGTTCGCTTGCGATGCAACACGATGTTCTTGATATGTTAGAAAATTTACGCTCTGAATATACCAAGATTGGCTTGGATGAACTTCAGCATAATGGACAGTTGAAGATGGATTGTTACTAAAAAAAGACTTATGTGCTATAATATAAAGACACTATCAAAAAAATTGGAAGGCACTATATCCCATATAGAGTAAAATGATTTCTTAGATGGATTGTAAGTTCAGAATGTTATTAGCCTTCAAGCACAATTTAAAATACAAATTTCGAAACCTTTATGAATTTAGTCTATGTTCTTCAGAAGCAAAGCGGTTTTAAATCTTTTCCCGGACAATAATGTATTTTATTATATATTTGCACCATTATGAGTACCTATTTAAAAAATAGTATTTCCTTTTTTTTCCTGACGACGTTTCTGTTGCTCAAGGTTGCAAACCTGCACGAGGTTTCCCATATTACTTCAGATAAAGATACAGAGCATTGTGAACAATGTGCGTTTATAGCTCAAGCGGGTCAGACAACACCCTTAAATGTAGCAACACCCCAAGAAAGCATTTCATTTGTAAACCCCTTTGATTTTGCAGAGCATAGCAATGCATACACTTTGTATGTCGCCCCTCAGCAAAAGGTGTTGCATTCAGATTACTTCCATAATAAGCCGCCACCAAATCCTTCATTGGGATAATTACGGCTTTTCATTAGTAGATTACTTTAGATAAATTACAGTCAAAATCTTGATTAGGATAATACTTTTAGTATATGCTGTCATTTAGCTTTGAGCCATATATTTATTAATCCATCCGTTACTATCCTTTGTTTATCGATTGGGAAATCTTCATTTCCTAAAATAGCCTTTATTCAATCTTTACATATAGATAATGAAAAAATTACCTGTAACCGTACTCAGCGGTTTCTTGGGCGCGGGCAAGACCACGCTGCTCAATCATATATTACATAATAAGGAAGGCCTTAAGGTCGCCGTAATCGTCAACGATATGAGTGAGGTAAACATAGATGCCCAACTTGTACAAAACGAAAATACCCTTTCAAGAACCGAAGAAAGACTTGTTGAAATGTCCAACGGCTGTATCTGCTGTACCCTTCGCGAAGACTTGATGATTGAGGTGGAAAAATTGGCAAAAGAAAACAGGTTTGACTATCTGTTAATTGAAAGCACGGGTATTTCAGAACCTATTCCCGTGGCGCAGACCTTTAGTTTTGAAAGTGAGGACGGCAGTATTGATTTGAGCCGTTTCAGCTATATTGATACGATGGTCACGGTGGTGGATGGTTTCAATTTCCTGAAGGATTTTTCCAGTCCGGACTACCTTACTTCTCGAAACTTAACGGATATCGAAAACGATACGCGCACTATTGTCAACTTGCTTACAGACCAAGTAGAGTTTGCCAACGTCATCGTCCTCAATAAAACAGACCTTATCACCGAAGTTAAGCTCAAACAATTGTACGGCATCCTTCAAAAGTTGAATCCGAAGGCGCGGATTGTCCCAGCCATCAATTCCCAAATACCCTTAACGGAAATCATTGGTACCAACCTATTCAATTTTGAAGAAGCTGAAAATTCAGCTGGTTGGATACAGGAACTGGAGAACGAACACATCCCAGAAACCGAAGAATACGGCATTGGCTCAATGGTATTCCGAAGTAAAAAACCCTTCCACCCAGAACGCTTTTGGGATTTTGCTACTGCGGGATTTCCAGGAAACATACTCCGAAGCAAAGGACTATTTTGGTTGTCCTCCCGTCCAGACCAAGCGTTGATATGGAGTTCAGCGGGCGGATCTCTAAAGACCGATCCCGCCGGCGTATGGTGGGCATCAATGCCATTTTCGGAACGTATCAATAATGAAGCGTTTGTAGATAACCAAGGTTCCATTGAAAGTGACTGGCATCCCGAGTTTGGCGACCGCAAAAACGAATTGGTATTCATTGCCCAAAATTTAGACCGAGAAAAACTTACCGGCTTGTTGGAGCAATGTCTCTTGACAGAGGCAGAACAAAACCTTTGGAAAAAACACAAATTACAATTGACAGACCATTGGCCGATAGAAACTCTTGAATATACAAAATACTAAAACAGCTAAAAATGATACAAACAATAGAATTAACTAAAAAGTACGGCGATTTTACCGCACTTGACAAACTGAACCTCTCCATAAAAGAAGGGGAAATCTTTGGACTTTTAGGTGCTAACGGTGCAGGAAAATCTACGGCAATAAATATGCTGTTGGGCTTTTTAAATCCCGATTCCGGAAAAGTACAAATCAATGATATAGATGCTACTAAAAACGCCAAAGATGCACGAAAGATAATTGGCTATATTCCAGAAAACGTCAACCTCTATCCCTATTTATCGGGAGTTGAAAATTTAGACTATTTCTGTCGCTTGGCTGGGTTGAAGTATTCAAAAACAGAATTGCAGGATTTTTTAGCGAGCTGTGGTCTTCAAAGCGAGGCAAATGACCAAAAAGTATCTGCTTATTCTAAAGGAATGCGACAAAAAGTGGGTATTGCCATAGCTTATGCCAAAAAAGCTAAAGTCTATCTTTTAGACGAACCTGCAAGCGGATTAGACCCTTTGGCAAGCAAGGAACTTTCCATACTTCTCAAAAAATTGGCTTCCGAAGGCGCAACCATTTTAATGGCGTCCCACGATATTTTTAGGGTGCGCGAAGTTTGCAATCGTATCGGCATCCTCAAAAGCGGGATTTTGGTAAAAGAGTTATATGCCAAAGACGTAAGCGCCAACGAACTGGAGACCTTGTATCTAAAATTTATGCAAAACTAACACGAGAATTATGTTTCAAATCATTAAAAACGAATGGCGATTTTTAGTTCGTAGTCGCCTATTAATAGCAATAAGCATTGCGTTTGTTTCCATTCTGTTACTATCTATTTTTTTAGGGAATTATCAAACACAAAAGCAAGAGCAAACCTATCAAAAAGCCACAGAACACCTACGCCAGCAATGGGTAAGCATTGACGCAATGAATCCCCACAGTGCCGCACATTATGGCACATACGTATTTAAACCTGCTAATTTATTGAGCAATCTCGATGAAGGGGTCAATAGCGTTACCGGAAACGTGCTTCGAGTTGAAGGTCACGTACAAAACGAAATCGTGCATTCCGAAGCTTCACAAATGCAAGCGGTTTCAAGATTTGGCAAACTAAAGTCGGCGTTATTGCTTCAGTATATCGTTCCTTTATTGTTGATTTTTTTGGCCTTTAACACCATCAGTAGCGAAAAACAAAGTGGTAGGTTAAAGCTATTGGTTTTACAAGGCGCAAAACCGTTAGAGATTATTCTGTCCAAAACACTATCTGTTTGGTTGTATGGGGTATTGCTATTGATTTTTGTAGTTGTCGTTTATGGTATTCTAAATTTTCAAAATTTAACTGCTGAAATTTTAACCAGAACAGGACTGTTCTTTTTGTCCTATGCCTTATACTATTTTATCATCAGCGGACTTACCGTTTTTTTATCTGCACGTTGGCAAAACGCAACCCTTGCTTTAACATCAATGCTCGGTATTTGGATACTTTGGACGATTTTTTTACCCAATATTCTTATGAGTTCAGCAGAAAAATGGTATCCACTTCCTAGCAGAAATGAATTTCAATCGGCAATGACTGAAGACCGCTCAAAAGGTTTGGATGGGCACAATCCTTCCGACGAAAGAGGCATAGCATTAGAAGAAAAGGTTCTAAAGGAGTATGGCGTCGATAGCTTGTCGCAATTACCAATTAATTTTGATGGGATGCGTATGCAAGCCGATGAGGAGTACGGGAATAGCGTTTGGGACAAGCACTACGGTAGCAATCGCAATATATTGCACCAACAGAAAAAAAGCTTTCAATTAGGCGGTATCATCAATCCTTTTATTGCCCTGCAAAATACAAGTATGGGCTTTATGGCAAGTGACAATTTGCATCATCAGGATTTTTTGTTGCAAGTGGAAAACTACAGACGGGTTTTTATAAAAATGCTAAACGACAAGCAAACTTTTGGTGGGTCTAAAACAGGTAATTGGGGATGGAAAATAGACAATGCCTTTTTTAAGTCTGTTCCAGATTTTGAGCATCGACCAACTCAAATTTCTGTTGTTTTGTCTAACTATATTATGGATGTGTCATTGCTCATCTTGTGGTCGATTGTTGTAATTGCACTTATCTTTTTCGGAACTAAAAAAATAAAAATCGTATGAGAAGTTTAAGCATATTTGTAAACGAATGGAAACATTTTACGCGGAGTCCTTTCAAAATCATAGCGCTTTTTTTGTTCACCGTAGCAAGCATTTACGGTTTACACAATGGAGCAGATTTATTTGAAAAACAAAAAAATGAGATTGAACGGCTCAATCAAGAAACAGAAGCCGAAATAAAAAACACGCTATCTTATTATGATACTGGCAAAAAAGGGCCTGATGAACAACCTTGGGTTGACAATAATGAACCGTTTTGGGCCATCTATAACGCACCAACCTATCAATTCAAAACCCCATCACCTACTATTGTTTATGCTATTGGACAAACCGAACAATACGGGTTTTATAAAAGGATAACTACTTGGAGCAACCCTTACGATGCTGATATGACGCAGGAAATCTCTAACCCAGAGCGCATTCAGTCTGGCAATTTGGACTTCTCATTTGCAGTTCTATTTCTTTTGCCGCTTTTGTTATTGGTTTTACTCTACAACATTAAAGGGCTCGAAGCAGAACGCGGTTTTTTACCGCTCGTTATTGTTCAGGCGGGCTCAAAAAACTGGTGGATTTTATCAAGAACAGCCTTTTACGCCATTCTATTGCTATTGGTACTATTTGGTTTAATGCTCTACGGAGCTACTCTTACCGATGTTTTCGAGACGAAAAATGATTTTTGGAAAATCTTCCTTTGGGTAACCATCTCTCTTTTCTTTTGGCTGGTCATCTATTTTTTAATCTTGTATTATGGAAATAATACCGTATCAAACACCTTGCAAATGATTGGCGTGTGGTTGCTTTTGGCAATAATTATTCCAGCCACCATACAGCAATGGATCGCTATCGAAAAGCCAACAAATTTAATGGTTGACCTTATTGATGTAAAACGAGAAAAAACGAGCGAAATATATGAGCAATCAAAGGAATTGATCGATGCTCAACTTTTCGAGTTATACCCTGATTTAAAAGAAACCAAAACGTTTAGAGATACTACCATTGTTAAAAATGACAGAGGCTATTCAACGGATGCTTTGGTTAATATTGAAATGAAAAATGCAACCAAAGGCATTGAAGCAGACAACTACGCTAAAAACAAACTTGTTGAAACTACGTATTGGTTTAATCCTGTGACCTACTTTCAAAATAAACTCAATAAACTTACGAGTACCCATTATGAAGATTACGAATCATATAGAAATGAGATTCAAAAAAGCGTGGACAATCGACTTGAAACAATGGTTTTCGATATCTGGAATAACGTTGAAGTCGATAAATTAAGATATCTGGAATACAATGCTATTTTCACTAACGATAAGTAATTTGGAAAGAAGACTAAAGGAATTCTTTGACCATTATTTAAAGGGCAATGACGCCAAAAAAATGGATGGTTGAAGAGCTTCCTTTCACACCAGAAGAAGAATCGAAAGAAAAGGATCTAGACAAAAGAACCTTACCGAAGTGGCCATAAGTATGGTCTTTTGATAACGGCATAAAGTTTTAAAAATTAATATTCAACACTTAAATTTCAAAACAATGATAACAAAAAAAGAAGTAAAGAAAGCCCTAGAAGAATGGGGCAAAGGCGCGGTAAAGAGCCAGTGAACACTTCCTTAATTAGAGGGAAAAATGCAATTGAAAATTGGTTACGTCATTCTAAAAAATACTAAAGTGGGAGCTTAATAAATAGTTGAAAATGGTGCAAACAGATAATCTTATATTTCATTATAAAAAAAAGGAGAATCATATATTTAAATTCCCTGACATAACTTTAAATGAGCAGGAAAATTTGCTCATTTTGGGTAAGTCTGGAATAGGAAAAACGACCCTTTTACATCTTTTGGCAGGCTTATTAAATCCTGTAAGTGGAGAGGTAATGATTGAAGGCGTAGCTATTAATACACTTTCTCACTGGGGGTTAGATAAATTTAGGGGACAGCATATTGGGCTGATATTTCAAAAAAACTATGCTGTTCAATCTTTAAACATTGTTGAGAATTTACAGGCTCGCCTTTTTTTTAGTGGAAAATCCGTCAACAATAAGACAATTGATTTTTTCTTGGAACAGCTAGGCCTAAAGGACTGTAAAAAGAGTAAGGCAAATGAGCTCAGCGAAGGGCAACTACAGCGTTTAGGGATTGCTATGGCGGTTATACACGGCCCAAAAGTTATTCTCGCCGATGAACCTACCTCTAGTTTAGATGATGAGAATTGTGAAATGGTCATTAACCTGCTTATCAAACAAGCCAAACAAACCAAGGCCAATCTCATCGTTATTACCCATGATCATAGGATCAAACCATTATTTTCAAATTCAATCTCATTATGAATATTTGGAAGATAAGCCAACAAAACATGAAGGCAAAACCATTATATACGTTTTTAAGTGTATTCATTTTAGCCTTGAGTATAGCGCTTCTTTTTGGAATCCAACAATTGGAAACTTCCCTTAAATATCAAATGGAAAATAACTTGGGAGCTATTGATCTGGTCATTGGGGCAAAGGGAAGCCCTTTACAATTGGTGCTTTCTTCCGTTCTTCATATAGATAACCCAACAGGGAATATCTTATATGAAGATGCAAAAAAAATTAGCAAAAATCCTTTGATTAAGACTGCCGTACCAATTGCTTACGGTGATAACTATAAGGGCTACAGGATTGTAGGAACTACCGATGAATTTGCAGCGCTCTACCATGGGAAACTAAAAAAAGGACGTGAACCGAAAAAAGCCATGGAAGTCATACTTGGACATACTGTGGCAGAACAAGAAAACCTTAAAATTGGAGACACTTTGTTAAGCTCTCATGGATTGGTGGAAAATGATATAGATCTGCATTCTGAACACCTAACCGTAGTTGGAATATATCAACCTACAAAGAAGGTTATAGATCGCCTAATCGTTACCAACTTAAAAAGTGTATGGGAAGTTCACCATCATCATAATAATAATGAGGAAGATAAAAAAGAGGAAGATCATTTACAACATCATGAAAACCTTGATGAAGGAGAGGAAATAAGCTCTTTATTGGTTTCTTTTAGAAGCCCTTTAGCCCTTTTAACACTTCCTAAAAGGATCAATGAACATACCAACATGCAGGCCGCATTACCAAAATATGAGTTAGAAAAATTATACCAATATACTGGTATTGGCTTCAAAACAATTTCTTGGATTGCATATATGATACTTGTTATTTCTTGTCTGTCGATTTTTATCAGCCTATACAAAATGGTAAAAGAACGTGCCTTTGATCTGGCTCTTTTACGGACTTATGGCGCCAGCAACTTTCAATTGATACGAATGGTCGCTTATGAAGGATTGACAATTGGATTTCTCGCTTTCATGTTGGGGCTTCTTCTATCGAAAGCAGGACTGTACTTTCTTTTCAAAATGGTAGAAACTCAATATAAGCAAAACATGCTTCAAGAATTACCATATCAGCAATTCTTACAAACAGGAGCATTGGTTTCAATAATGATATTAATATCTATTTCATTAGCCATCTATCCAATAATAAAAATGAATATATCAACTATTTTGAGCCATGAAAAATAAAATTTTGATTATCATTTCCCTTTTGATTTGCTGTACATGCTTTAGTCAGAAAAAAATAACTTGGCATGATCTTGCTCAGGTAGAATTTTCGGAGAAATTTTTTCCTGCCTTTGGAGAGTATTTTCTATACCCAAAATTTTTGCCCTCTGTTAAGGATTTAGAAGGAAAACAGGTCGTCATCACTGGTTATTTTTTAAATATAGATCCTCAAGGCAAATTATTTATCCTGTCCAAAGGACCAATGTCGTCATGTTTTTTCTGTGGAGTTGGTGGCCCTGAAACTGCCATAGAACTGCAATTTATCTCCAAGCAGCACTTCAAAACCGATGACATTGTGACAATTACAGGAACATTAAAGCTAAATGCCGATGATGTGGAGCATTTTAATTACATCCTTACGGATTGTAAAGGACAAATTATTAATTAATCATACTTGTAATACGACCCTATTAAAATGAACAGAAGAAAATTTTTCAAAAACGGATCAATACTCACATTAGGAACCACCTTATTACATCCTTTCAGCAGTATTGCTAATACTATTCCATATAAAGAAGGCACCAGAAACAAAAAAGCAAAGAACATTATAATAATTGTTAGTGACGGAATGAGTATTGGAACCCTGAACATGACCGATCTCTATCTCTCAAGAAAAACAGGTAAATGTTCTAACTGGTTACAATTATACAAAGAAAATAAAGTGAACAGAGCCTTAATGGATATGGCTTCCGCTAGTTCCATAGTCACAGATTCTGCAGCTGCAAGCGCTTCGTGGGGAGGAGGTGTGCGTACTAATAATGGTTCATTGAATGTAAGTGAAAATGGAGAAGAATACATGCCTCTTTGGCAAAAATTTAAACAAGTAGGCAAAAAGGCGGGTTGCGTTACCACCGTTCCTATTACACATGCTACCCCAGCTGGGTTTTGTATAAATTCCAAATCTAGAAATGCTCAAGAAGAAATTGCAGAGAAGTATCTTGAACAAAAATTTGACCTTATGATGGGTGGTGGGGACAATTACTTTTCTCCTGAAAAGAGAGAAGATAAAAAGGATATGTACCAAGCATTTGCATCCCAAGGGTATGAAGTGGTAAAGACAAGAGCCGAAATGTTTTCTGCATCTAATGGTAAGCCCATTTTAGGGGTATTTGATGCAGATGGCCTCCCGTATTCGATGGATAGGCAAAACAACAAGGAATTACTCCAAAAAGTACCCACGCTTGCTGAAATGACCCAAAAAGCGATCAATGCCATGAGCAATCATCCCAATGGTTTTGTATTACAGGTCGAAGCAGGAAAAGTGGACTGGGCGGCACATGGTAATGATATAGCAGCCCTAATTTATGATCAAGTAGCTCATGACGAAGCCATACAAGTAGCCATGGACTTTGCAGAACAAGATGGGGAAACACTGGTCATAATTACTACAGATCATGGCAACGCCAATCCAGGAATTATTTATGGAAATGAAGCAAATGTAAATTTTGACTCCATTCAAGAATATAAACATACCAATGAATGGATTTTAAATGGCATAGGAAAAGAAACTTCCATATCCCAAATAAAAGAAAGGGTTTATTATGCCAACAATTTTGCGCTTACCGATGAAGAATCCCATCAATTGTTAAGATATTATACTGACCTGCAGACAGAGGATGGTCTTTACAATCCGCGGCACCTCCCATTTCAGGATTTGGCTAAAATGCAGCAACAGCACAATTCTGTAGGATGGATTAGTATGCAACATTCTGCAGATTACGTGGAATTAGCCATGTACGGCCCTGGAAGTTCTCTTTTGAAACCATTTGTAAAAAACACGGATCTTCACTATTTAATGCTCGAAGCGGCCGAGATTTAAAATAAATTTTTGTATATCCGTTTAGTGTCCATTAGCTGTAATGCTTGCTATTACTAGTCTATCAAAGATTCGCTCACCAAAATATCTTCGATTTAACTTGTAAACAAACTCGTTTAGATAAAGTTGCAGATATTTTTTCTTGATTTTATGGTACGTTCCTGTAAAATTCCGTTTAGCATTA
>NZ_VORM01000069.1 GCF_007997225.1 Subsaximicrobium wynnwilliamsii | reverse complement strand
CAATAACAGCGCAAACTCCAGCCATCCTTCTTTAAATTCATCGTTTTACCCATAGACGGCAAATCAACCGGATTCGTCAACACAGTATTCAGCTCTGGCCTATCGGCGAGCCGAATACTTAGTTATTAGGCACAGTGCTTAGTTTTCTAATTTCCACCAACAGGTGTCAATACACCTCCGCCATTTCCATTTCCACCAGCGACATCAAATAATCTATATTCCCATTCTCCATTTCCACATTCGCAATTTACTCTAACACCAATATTAAGTTGTCCAGAGCTTCTTGGTTTTACATCTTTATAAGCGGTGTCAGCATAATTTCTAATCATACTATTTGGTATTTGCCATTCAAAAGTAATATTTAAAGGGTCGTTTGACACATACGTTAGTGGTATGTATCTAGCTCTTAGTTTAGACCATTGACCAGCATATAAATCATAACTGCCTATTTTCTGAATTACTAAGCCATCATTACTAGGCGTGCCAACCCAAACACCCTTGTTAACTTCTACTGTACTTCCTAGAATACTTGCTGTTATTTCTCCAGCATATTCGGTACTGAAAGGATTTTTACTTACAATAATAGTATTAGAAGATTGTGAAACTATATTCAAGTTTGACGTTACACTCCAAACAATACCATTAACACAAGGGTGGTTTGCACCACTTAGTGCGTAAGTGTAATTCTGACCTTGACAAACCGAATCATTACCTGTAATTGTGGCATTAAAAACAGTAGAAGGAATACCAATTTGAATGTTCTCTTTTGTTTTCGTTACTGTTTGATTACAAGAGTTCTGTAATACCGCTGAAAGCGTAATTATACCATCTGAAACTTTTGTAACTGTAATTTCTCCAGTAGTTGCATTATAACTTGCTGTTGCGATACTGGTATTGGACGAATTAACAGACTGAACTGTAACATTATTGAAACTTGATATATTGTCAAGAGTGTAAACACCAGAACTGCAAACATAATCATCACCAACAATATTGATAAATGGATTAAATGTCCCAAGGCTAACCGTAGATGTTAATTGCGGATAACTTACACCATTTAATATTGGTGTTACACTTACATTATTTGGTGGATATTGATAAGGTCTCAACTGGACAAAAGTGGATGTGGTTGTAAAGTTTGAAATAGGGTTGCCATTTGTGTCTTCCCAACCATTGCCAACATTCCATTGATAGCTCACCGTTGCACCATTTGGAATATTAGATGGTGTTACCGTAAAATTCTTTACTGATGTACTTTCGCAAGAAACCGTTGTATTAGTTGGTGTTAGACTAAATGATGGGACAGGTGTTTTTATTATTGAATGCTCACAACTATTATAATAGTCAAAAGGGGAAGAAACTTCCGTGAACTCTAAATATATAGAGCTACCATTAACTTGTACTTCTGAAGCATCAATATTAGTTGCAATAGTATGCACATATTGATTACTATTCCATAAGTTGGAAGTAATATATTGATTACCTCTTTCCGCTCCATTACTTGAAGAATTATATTTTAACTTTATTTTCAAAAAGCCTTCTCCAGTTGAAGATGATGTTTTCGTTAAAGTATAATAGAATGTTAATGTATTGTTTTCAGTGGTTTCAAAATCTATAGTACCACAGTTCGTAACACTTGTCTGCCCATTAACATAGACTTCATCAAGGGTAGTTGTAATTTGTCCATATGTATTGTAAATACAAAATGTAATTAAAATTGTTAAGAGATGTATTTTTGATTTCATAATCTTGTTTTTTTAATGAAAATATTATTTTTCTAAATGGATTTGAAAACCTATTCCAATATTAAAATTATTAATTTTTGATTCACTACCAATTCCCGATAAAGAAGTAACTTTTCCATAAGCATATTCTAATGTTATTTCTATAGCGACACTACTATTGAAAAAGATAGAAGGACCTGCTTTAATATTAAAGTTTCGGTTTTCGGTAACTTTATCTCCATTACTATATCCATTCCCAAATTGGTATTCTAAATGTGAGAAAATGTTTATTCTTTTATCAGTTTCCAAAAAATAGTAACGAGCAAAAGGACCTATTCCAAAACCATATCCACTATTTCCAGAACCCTCTGGGTTTCCATAGCCAAATGTTGGTACAAGACCTATAGCAAGTCTGTCTTTTAAGAAATAACCTAAATTAGAGGATAAATTAAAACCGAACCCTTTTTGGGTTGTGGTAAAATCATTGCTAGTGTTTTCAGAATTTTCACTGTAAAACCTAAAATTACCACCAACAAGCCAATTGCCTTTTGTTATTTGTGCATTCAAACTTAAGGATGTAGCTAATACTAAAAAGAAAAATAATGTTTTCATATTGTTAAATTGTTTTTTTTTAAATTCGTAATTGTATTCCAAAGATAGTTATTTGGTGGGCTATGGTTACGTAATAATATTTGTTTTCTGTGTTTCATTTCAACGGTTATTTTTGTCGGCATTGTGCCTAACGCTCTTGAGTATGATTAGTTGCGTGTCTCAAGCGCTAATTTAGCAAATAAAAACGAACTTTGGCATCCACGAGGGTTTTCGGAAGAAGAACAGACCCAGCAATTAATTATACGCGATGTTGTGAAAAGTGGCCTGGAATTATGGTGTTTTGTTGTTGCTTTCCCTGAGATAGTGCGATTGAGTGAGTTCCGCCGTTCCCAAAATCCTCGAACTACTTGATTCCTCTCGAGTGGGAAATTCCGTATGAGTGAGCAATTCCGCAAGACGATTTTATTCAGAGTGGATTTGATCAATTCAAGATTCCGTAAACTTTTCTGATTTTGTAATTCCGTTTTTCATTTATGGGACTGGTTTAGAAATCCGAAATAAAAATTCCGCGACCGTGAAAGGAATAGTTTTTTGAATTCCGCTTGTCTAGTTCTGAGTGAATTCCGCCATTTTTTACAACGCTCTTGAGTATGATTAGTTGCGTGTCTCAAGCGCTAATTTAGCAAATAAAAACGAACTTGGGCATCCGCGAGGGTTTTCGGAAGAAGAACAAGCCAAGCAATTAATTATACGCGATGTTGTGAAAAGTGGCCTGGAATTATTGTATTTTGTTGTTGCTTTCCCTGAGATAGTGCGATTGAGTGAGTTTCGCCGTTCTCAAAATCCGCGAACTACTAGATTCCGTTCGAGTGGAAAATTCCGTGTGAGTGAGTAATTTCGCAACTCGATTTTATTCAGAGTGGATTTGAACAATTCAAGATTCCGCAAACTTTTCTGATTTTGTAATTCCGTTTTTCATTTATGGGACTGGTTAGAAATCGAAAAAAATTCCGCGACCGTAAAAAGAAAAGCTTTTTTGAGTTTCGTTTGTCTAGTTATGAGTGAATTCCGCCATTTTTTACAACGGTTTTGTGTATGATTAGTGGCGTGTTCTAAGCACGGAATTTAGTAAATAAAAACTGAATAGAAAATCCGCGAGGATTTTCGTAAGTAGGCGAGAACCAGCCATTAATTATACACGGTGTTGCCAGTAGTTTTTATTCCGCTGGCT
>NZ_VORM01000068.1 GCF_007997225.1 Subsaximicrobium wynnwilliamsii | reverse complement strand
TGCCGTAAAAGTAAAACACCCTGTTACCAAGGAAATAACTTACACCACCATAATCAACTCCGAGCAGCAACAAAATTTAGCGAAATTATTCGATTTCTAACTTGGGTGTCCCAGCGACGAAAACAGGAAAAAGTGCAAACGCGAACACCAGAAAAACATAAAAAAAGAAAAACCATAGAGAAAGCGCTTTCTCTATGGTATAATTATCAATCTATTAAATCTAAAACCTGCCGGCTATTTAGGACTAGCCATTCGATAATCTATGTTGTTTCGATTTTCTTAATAGACATTACAATCGTGCAGCCTATTTCCATCTCAACATATTCTCCATCGTGCTCTTTAATTAGCAAGTCAAGAGATCTGCATTCAGCATTCAGGTCGCTTATTCTTAACTTCAATTGATTGAGTTCATCCTCGTCATCGGGATCTGTTTCCTTGATTCGATCTTCTAAGAAAGCGATCTTTTGAGAAATAATTCTACTCAAAAGCTGCTCGGCAATTTCAAGGTCGTAAGAGTTATCGATAAACCTAATGTGATGTGTTTGCATTTTTTTAAATTTAACTCATTATTGTCCTTGCCCTAGTGAATAGCCTCGAACGCCGTCAAACTCATATAGGTTCTCAGTCTTTATGGTGTCAATGTTCTCATCAATTGCATTCTTCAACAGCTCATTGATGTTTTGTTTAGTGAAAATGGCACCATTATTAGGCTTAAATCGGCACCTCCAATGGTCCGTACAAAATGTTTCACTGAATCCATCGGGCCACACTTTAATCCCTCTATTTGTGATCATGGTAAGTTCGATTCCGTTTTCGCCAATTTTTTTCAAGTTTTCAGCAATTTCATCTGGATTAACGCCATTCCAATGAACAAAAATATCAACACCTACCAGCTTCTTGTTGGCCGCAGGTCTTTTTTTGTATTTAGGCAGATTTAGAGCCGAATTATTAGCGTACGAAACAGGCTTTAAAATCGAAGGCTTCTGACCCAGATTTGCAATTACTGCTTGTGCAAACTCTTTAGTTCCAACTTTTTGCTTGCTGGATCCTTCCTCAAAAATATCATAGGTATGAATGCCATCTTCAAGCGTTTTTAGCCATGCATTCTGAATTTTTTCTGCCGCCTCTGTTTCCCCTATGTGATTGAGCATCATCACGGCGCCTTGCAACAAACCTGAAGGATTGGCCAAATTTTGTCCTGCTCTTCTAGGAGCCGAACCATGTATTGCTTCAAACATAGCGCATTCTTCTCCAATGTTTGCTGACCCAGCCAAACCTACCGATCCAGTTATTTGGGCGGCCACATCGCTAAGAACATCTCCATATAAATTTGGCATCACGATCACATCAAAAGCCTCTGGTGTATCTGCCATTTTTGCTGCTCCAATGTCTATAATCCAATGTTCGTTTTCAATTTCGGGATACTCTTCAGCAATCTCATCAAATACTTGATGAAACAAACCGTCTGTTTGCTTCATGATATTGTCTTTGGTAAAGCAGGTTACCTTTTTGCGGTTTTGTTGTTTAGCATATTCAAATGCATATCTCACAATTTTTTCGCAACCTGGACGGCTAATTAGTTTCAAGCATTGCACTACCTCATCGGTTTGCTGATGTTCTATTCCAGCATACAAATCCTCTTCGTTTTCCCTTATTATTACAAGATCCATCACTGGGTGCTTCGTTTTTACGAATGGGTGCAAACTCATGCAAGGTCTCACGTTTGAGTACAACCCAAGGAATTTCCGGGTGGTTACGTTCAAACTTTTATAACCGCCTCCTTGTGGCGTTGTAATAGGTGCTTTTAAAAAGATTTTGTTTCGTCTTATTGTATCCCAAGATTCAGAAGCAATACCTGCTGTATTGCCAGCTAAATAAACTTTTTCTCCAACTTCAATTTCTTCAATTTCAATTTTAGCACCTGCGGCGAATAAAATTTCTAGGGTTGCGTCCATTATTTCTGGACCAATTCCATCTCCTTTTGCTACCGTGATTTTTCGCATCTATTAATTCTTTGTTTTGTAGTGCAAAGATGCAATCAACTTATCATATATTTTCATTTATATATTTTATCCATTGCATAATTTTTTTTTATACAAAAGGCCAAGTTAAATCCACCTCACAGGCATTTCAAAAATGTGTTCAGATTGTAATTTGGGTTTGCTGATTCTCAATTTATCAGCATCTGAAATTTTGATAATCAACAATATATGTTGATAAGCACGGCCTTTTTAATTGGTTCAAATGCGAGGTTTTAACGAACTTGTATATGTAGCCCTTGCAGAAATGATAGAATACACGGCCGCCTGTCAATCAGCATTAAGGGGAGCAAGTCCTAAAGCTTCGGAACCCCTAAAGAAGGCTAGAGCAGGCCATAAATCATAAACGTTGATGCCAGACTTTTTTATTTCGTTTCTAAATTTAAATTTTTCAGCAGCGCATTTAATACTGAAAGCGAGTTTTCTTCAATCAATTCCGTGTCGATTTCCAATTCAGCCGAATCTGTTTGCAGTATGTAATCTCCCGAAAGCTTCTTAATTACCTTTACTTCATTCAGATTTATTTTCTTCGGAATCAGTTGATTTTTAGAAATAATTCCGTTTTCTATTGTAAGATACTGTCTGTTAGTCATGAAATAATACTTTCCGAAAAATAAAACCCCCAAAATAAGAGACCCGTAATTTAATATAATGTTCGAATGAGATATAATTGACAGGCTGCCAAGAACTGTCCACAGAACTCCAAAAATCAGGTAATAATTGAGTCGCTTTTTTTTGTAGCGTATTTTCATATTTGTCTAGGTTTTGGAAAGGCCACTGAGACTTATTGGTGGGATGTTGCAATCATTGACTTATCAAAAAACGAGTTAGACCAACCGAGAGCCTCTAAGTTTCATGATATTGGGAAGGCAGGTAACTTGCCAAATTGCACATTTAGCTGAAGGTTAACGCGATTTGTTCAGCGTAGCTTCGGGTACTTCTTCGGGAAGGATAAAAAAGTAAGAGTGAATACCATTTCCCAATCCCCAACACCTACAGCCGCAGGTCAGGGCGTGAATGGGTTTGATGGATTTATTGCTTATGCAGATAAAATGTCACCGTTGGGAAATGCAACCGCTTTGGATTGCGCGAACTATACGATTACTCTATTTAGTGATTTGACAAAACGTGTCACCCTTCAGAATTTGTTTAATGATGGAGGCTTTAGTAATATGGGTGTAAGTGATGCTGTGATGGATACGTTTACTAAAGAATAGCGGTTCGACATATATAATTTTAGCACTATTTATTTTCAGATTTATTACTTGAATTTTTTAGAATAAAGTAAAGTTAAATAATGTGTTTTAGCGATTTTAAATAAACTTCGCCGATAATTTTAATTGATATGTTAAATTTAAATTAATAAATTGTTTTACATAAATATTATTGTATATCCGCAAACAGCCCTAAAATGAAATAATTATCTTATATTCACTTGATATTAAAACAGTTGATTATGAATATATTTGATTTTGGAGTTCATTTCACAGACGAAAAGAGCTGCCGTACACA
>NZ_VORM01000067.1 GCF_007997225.1 Subsaximicrobium wynnwilliamsii | reverse complement strand
ATCCGTTGAAAGCAGGTATGGGTAGCGATGGTAATTTCTATCGTTTTTCATCTGAAAAATTTTATAGGGAACTTGGGGATGAATTTGAGTTTTTGACAGATTTTAGACAAGGATAACTGAAATTTGGATTGCGAGGTTTTGGCTTTTTATGTGAGCATTCGTCTCACTCTGCTGTGATTGTTGGCGGAAAACACCAACAATGTCTTTGCTGGAACCGGAATTTCGAATTAAAAAAAGCTTATTTATTCTCTAAACAGTATGTTTTAAAACCGTAAACCTGCGTGCTGATTTGTTCGTGGTTGAGCTGCCGATGTTGGTGTTTTCCACCAACATCTTCTCGTTGACCGGGATTGTGGATCATGCAAAGGATAAAATGGTTTCCAAAAATCTGTTTGAATTATAGTGTTTCAGTGAAACCTGTCATTTAACTTCCTTCAAATAAATAGATAATTTCGATTTAAGTCATCCTTGGTCTTACTCTGCTGTGATTGTTGGTGGAAAACACCAACAATGGCTTTGCTGGAACCGGAATTTCGAATTAAAAAAAGCTTATTTATTCTCTACACAGTATGTTTTGAAACCGTAAACCTGCGTGCTGGTTTTGTTTATGGTCGAGCTGCCGATGTTGGTGTTTTCCACCAACATCTTCTCGTTCACTGGGATTGTGGATCATGCAAAGGATAAAATGGTTTGCAAAAAACTGTTTGAATTATAGTGGTTCAGTGAAACCTGTCATTCAACTTCCTTCAAATAAATAGATAATTTCGATTTAAGTTAACCTTGGTCTCACTCTGCTGTGATTGTTGGCGGAAAACACCAACAATGTCTTTGCTGGAACCGGAATTTCGAATTAAAAAAAGCTTATTTATTCTCTAAACAGTATGTTTTAAAACCGTAAACCTGCGTGCTGATTTGTTCGTGGTTGAGCTGCCGATGTTGGTGTTTTCCACCAACATCTTCTCGCTGACCGGGATTATGGATCATGCAAAGGATAAAATGGTTTGCAAAAATCTGTTTGAATTATAGTGGTTCAGTGAAACCTGTCATTCAACTTCCTTCAAATAAATAGATAATTTCGATTTAAGTTAACCCTGGTCTTACTCTGCTGGGATTGTTGGTGGAAAACACCAACAATGGCTTCGCTGGAACCAGTATCTCGCTTAAAACGAGCTTGTTTATTCTCGAAACGGCTTGCTTTGAAACCGTAAACCTGCGTGCTGGTTTCGTTCGTGGTTGAGCTGCCGATGTAGGTGTTTTCCACCAACATCTTCTCGTTCACTGGGATTGTGGATCATGCAAAGGATAAAATGGTTTGCAAAAATCTGTTTGAATTATAGTGGTTCAGTGAAACCTGTCATATAACTTCCTTCAAATAAATAGATAATTTCGATTTAAGTCATCCTTGGTCTCACTCTGCTGTGATTGTTGGTGGAAAACACCAACAATGGCATTGCGGTTTATATTTGCATTTGGTAATTTATGTGAGCTTTCGTCTTACTGGGTTGGGATTGTTGGTGGAAAACACCAACAATGGCTTTGCTGGAATCAGAATCTCGCTTAAAACGAGCTTGTTTATTCTCGAAACGGCTTGCTTTGAAACCGTAAACCTGCGTACTGTTTTGTTCGTGGTTGAGCTGCCGATGTTGGTGTTTTCCACCAACATCTTCTCGTTGACTGGGATTGTGGATCATGCAAGGGATAAAATGGTTTGCAAAAATCTGTTTGAATTATAGTGGTTCAGTGAAACCTGTCATATAACTTCCTTCAAATAAATAGATAATTTCGATTTAAGTCATCCTTGGTCTCACTCTGCTGGGATTGTTGGTGGAAAACACCAACAATGGCTTTGCTGGAATCAGAATCTCGCTTAAAACGAGCTTGTTTATTCTCGAAACGGCTTGCTTTGAAACCGTAAACCTGCGTGCTGGTTTCGTTCGTGGTTGAGCTGCCGATGTTGGTGTTTTCCACCAACATCTTCTCGTTGACCGGGATTGTGGATCTTGCAAAGGATAAAATGGTTTCCAAAAATCTGTTCGAATTATAGTGTTTCAGTGAAACCTGTCATATAACTTCCTTCAAATAAATAGATAATTTTGATTTAAGTCATCCTTGGTCTCACTCTGCTGTGATTGTTGGTGGAAAACACCAACAATGGCTTCGCTGGATATGGAATTTCGAATTGAAAAAAACCTGTTATTCTCTAAACAGTATGTCTCAAAGCCGTAAACCTGCGTGCTGGTTTTGTTTATGGTCGAGTTGCCGATGTTGGTGTTTTCCACCAACATCTTCTCGTTCACTGGGATTGTGGATCATGCAAAGGATAAAATGGTTTGCAAAAATCTGTTTGAATTATAGTGGTTCAGTGAAACCTGTCATTTAACTTCCTTCAAATAAATAGATAATTTCGATTTAAGTCATCCTTGGTCTCACTCGGTTGTGATTGTTGGTGGAAAACACCAACAATGGCTGTGCTGAAACGTGAATCTCGATTAAAAAAAGCTTGTTTATTCTCTAAACAGTATGTTTTAAAAACGTAAACCTGCGGACTGTTTTTTTCGTGGTCGAGCTGCCGATGTTGGTGTTTTCCACCAACATCTTCTCGTTGACTGGGATTGTGGATCATGCAAGGGATAAAATGGTTTGCAAAAATCTGTTTGAATTATAGTGGTTCAGTGAAACCTGTCATTTAACTTCCTTCAAATAAATAGATAATTTCGATTTAAGTTAACCCTGGTCTTACTCTGCTGGGATTGTTGGTGGAAAACACCAACAATGGCTTTGCGGTTTATATTTGCATTTGGTAATTTATGTGAGCTTTCGTCTTACTCGGTTGGGATTGTTGGTGGAAAACACCAACAATGGCTTCGCTGAATTCATGATTTCGATTTAAGTTATCCTTGGTCTCACTCGGTTGGGATTGTTGGTGGAAAACACCAACAATGGCTTCGCTGGAACCAGTATCTCGATTAAAACGAGCTTGTTTATTCTCGAAACGGCTTGCTTTGAAACCGTAAACCTGCGTACTGTTTTGTTCGTGGTCGAGCTGCCGATGTTGGTGTTTTCCACCAACATCTTCTCGTTGACGGGGATTGTGGATCATGCATAGGATAAAATGGTTTGCAAAAATCTGTTTGAATTATAGTGGTTCAGTGAAACCTGTCATTCAACTTCCTTCAAATAAAAAGGTAATTTAGATTTAAGTCAACCTTAGTATCACTCTGCTGTGATTGTTGGTGGAAAACACCAACAATGGCTGTGCTGAAACGTGAATCTCGATTAAAAAAAGCTTGTTTATTCTCTAAACAGTATGTTTTAAAAACGTAAATCTGCGTACTGTTTTTTTCGTGGTTGAGCTGCCGATGTTGGTGTTTTCCACCAACATCTTCTCGTTGACTGGGATTGTGGATCATGCAAGGGATAAAATGGTTTGCAAAAATCTGTTTGAATTATAGTGGTTCAGTGAAACCTGTCATTTAACTTCCTTCAAATAAATAGATAATTTCGATTTAAGTCATCCTTGGTCTCACTCGGTTGGGATTGTTGGTGGAAAACACCAACAATGGCTTTGCTGGAATCAGAATCTCGCTTAAAACGAGCTTGTTTATTCTCGAAACGGCTTGCTTTGAAACCTTAAACCTGCGTGCTGGTTTCGTTCGTGGTTGAGCTGCCGATGTTGGTGTTTTCCACCAACATCTTCTCGCTGAGTTGAAATTTATTGGGAACAATCCTTTCTGAGGAGCCTTAGAGTTCGCAATGCGGTAATTCCTAAAAGAGTTTTCGTATTTTTA
>NZ_VORM01000066.1 GCF_007997225.1 Subsaximicrobium wynnwilliamsii | reverse complement strand
TTCAATGAAGTCTCTTCGAAAACCAAGTTTTTCCAGATCAAGCTGTTCTACAAATTGGTCAATGGCTCTCACACTGTTAAATTGGTCAATGGAATCTTCCAGGGAAACGGGGAAGAGGCAGGTCTGTCTTCTGTCTTTGCCAGATATGTATTTCATACTATTAAGATACAAAAAAGCTAAAAAATGACCTTGGGTCTTTCTTGAAAAGCATGAACAAGTTATTAGACAGTCTGACGTTCTCGTATATGAAAAGTAGCAGATAAATATGCTGTTTTTTTTCAGATTATAAACAATAATAGCAGAAAAGAACCAAACCTTTGGTTTAGCTCTAAACTGCTATTTTTTATATACATTGTTAGGCACAGTGCTTTATTTTCTAATTTCCACCAACAGGTATTAATACTCCTCCACCATTTCCATTTCCGCCATCGACATCAAATAGTCTATATCTCCATTCTCCATTTCCACATTCGCAATTTACTCTAACACCAATATTAAGTTGCCCTGAACTTCTTGGTTTTACATCTTTATAAGCTGTATCAGCGTAATTTCTAATCATACTATTTGGTATTTGCCATTCAAAAGTTATATTCAAGAGGTCGTTTGACTCATAAGTTAGCGGAATATATCTAGCTCTAAGTTTTGACCATTGACCAGCATATAAGTTATAACTACCTATTTTCTGAATTGTTAAACCGTCATTACTTGGCACACCGACCCAAACACCCTTTTTAATTTCTATTGTACTACCAGAAAAGCTAGCGGTTATTTCTCCTGCATATTCAGTGCTAAAAGGGTTTTTAGTTATCGTTACACTATTAGAATTTTGCGAAACGATATTTAAATTAGATGATACACTCCAAACAATAGAGCCTGCACAAGGATGATTAGCACTATTTAATGTATAAGTATAAGATTGTCCTTGACAAACAGAAGAATTACCTGCTATACTAGCGTTGAACACAGAAGTAGGTATACCAATTTCTATTTCCTTTGTTAATGTAAAATTTTGCGAACAACTGTTTTGTAAAATTACTGTAAGCGTAATTATACCGTCAGACACCTTATTTACTGTAATTTCTCCACTAGAAGTATCCAAAGTTGCAGTAGCAATACTATTGTTAGATGAACCGTGACCTAAAATAGAAACATTATTTGGTAGGTTAACAATACTATAAATTTCACTATCGCATACATTATCATTTCCTGTAATTTCAAGAAAACTAGGATTAAAATTACCTAAACTAACTGTACTTGTTAGTTGTGGATAATTATCTCCATCTAAAACTGGTGTAACTCTTACATTGTTTGGTGGATAAGCAAATGGTACAAGCGTAACACTGCTTGTAGTTGTTGTGAAATTTGACACATTATTACCACTGGTGTCCTGCCAACCATTACCAACATTCCATTGATATTCAACACTTGCTCCACTAGGAATATTTGATGGTGTTACCGTAAAAGTTTTTGGTGATGAATTACCACAAGAAACCGTTGTACTTGTTGGTGAAAGACTAAATGACGGCACTTCGTCTTTTTCAAGAGAATATTCACAACTATTAGATTCAACACCACTATCAGTTATGGATTTAATAAAAATACTACTGCTATTTACTTGGATTTCGTTTTCAGAAACACTAATCGGTATTTGTCCATAGAACTCTGTGTCATTATTACCCCAACTATTTGATTGAACAGTATAATTACCTTTGTCATCTCCACTAGAAGAATTCGAATATTTTAACAACGCTTTTACATTTGTTGTCCCAAGAGCTTGATTACTTGGTTTTGTAAGTTTAAAATAAATTGTTAAACTAATGTTGCTGTTGTCTTCTAGATCTATCAAACTACAATTACTTACAGTTGTTTGATTATTTACAAGAACATCGATTATTTCTGTTGTAATTTGTCCATATGTATTATAAGTACAAAATGTAATTAGAATTATTAAGAGTTGTATTTTTGATTTCATAATTTTGTTATTTTGATAAAATATTATTTTTCTAAATGTATTTGAAAGCCAAAGCCTAATTCAACAGTATTAGTTGTAGTGCTGAAGTTAGCAGAGTTATAACCGATAGTAAATTCTAAAGCTACGCTACTATTAAAATACAAAACCGGACCTGCTTTTATTCTGTAAGATGAGTTACTTGTTGAAGAAAATCCTTTTGTTTTAGAAGAGAAATAAATAAAATTTGCATCGGCAAACAAATTAATGCGATTTTCAGGTTTTAAAAAGTAATATCTAGCAAAAGGACCAATGCCATACCCTACACTAGAAGGACCATTTTTGGTTTTACTGTAGAAGAAACTTGGCGTTAAACCAACTGCGAATTTGTCAAAAAAGAAATGTCCAATATTAGGAAAAATTCTTATTCCGCTAGATTTACCAACTTCATTTCCGTCACTATCATTAACCGTTGAACTATTAAAACTTGCATCTCCACCAACAAGCCAATTGCCTTTTGTGATTTGTGCATTTAGGCTTAAAGATGTCGCTAACACTAAAAAGAAAAATAATGTTTTCATATTGTTAAATTGTTTTAAAAATTGATAATTGTATCCCAAATATAAGCATTTGGTGGGCTATGATTTCGTAAAAGCTTTTGTTTTAGGTGTTTCATTTTTACCGTTATTTTTGTCGGCATTGTGCCTAACGGTTTTGTGTATGATTAGTTGCGTGGTTAAACACGGAATTTAACAAATAAAAACCGAATAGAAAATCCGCGAGGATTTTCGTAAGTAGTCTAAAACCAAGCAATTAATTATACACGGCTTTGCCCACAGTATTTTTTAATTAGTCAGCTTTAATTCAATTGCTAAAATTTCATAATTATCTAAATATGGCTTTGGGCTATTTCCTTTAAATCTTTCTGATTTTTCCCATTTCCCATTTTTATATAACCAACTATTTGTATTTTGTGTTGTAGGTAAAAGTCCAACTTTTGGTTCATAAAGAGTTTTTTCAATTCTTTTTTTAGAATCTTTGATTAGAAATGAAACCTTAAATTCATTTTCTTCGAGTATTAGCCATTCGTAACTTACAAAGAGTCCATCACTTGGAAAGGAAATATTTAAATCCGATAAATCAATTTCCAAGTTTTTTGTTCCTTTTTTAGAAATTCCAATTATATTTTTTTCATAAATAGGTTTATCAGGTTGCCCGTTTTCTCCAACTGAATAAAATCTGATATTGAATTTAGAATTTTTTACATCGCTATAGATTCTTAATTTTATACTTTTTAGAAAAGGTGTTTCTAAATAAGTTGAATCAAAATCAAATAATCTAGCTTTAATTTCAGGATTTTTTTCTGTAGCGTAGAAAAATCCAATTTCAGAATCTTTAAATGCTCCAATTACTTTTTCCTTATTTTCTTTTTTCGTTGAAACAATTACTTCATCTAATTCATACGATTTTGGAAGCAAGAATATTTTAGAAGGGATTTTTTTTAAATTGATTTTCATCGTTTCATATCCTAAACTTGAGAGAATCAAAATTTCTCCTTTAGAACTGTCAATAACAAACTCTCCATTTTCATTTGAGGTAGTTCCGATATTTTCATTTTCTATCCAAATGTTAACATATGATATTTTTTCTTTAGTTTCCTTGTCAAATATCACTGCTTTTATTTGACTAAAACCGAAGTTAGAAATAAGTAAAAATATTATTGCAAGCAGTTTTTTCATATTGTGGGCAACGCCAGTCCGTCTAATAACCTGCCTTGATTTTTGTTAGTAGAAACAAATTACAGATTTTGTTTTAAACCGCGAGTGCCATTTTAATTTTCCTATTGTGATTGGCAAATGTTGCTATACAGGCTAAAAATAGGTTTATGGCGGTTTCTAGTGTCTCAATCATGTCAAAGCCCGTCGTATTGTCTTGTTTTATTATGTTCCAAATTCTCGTGAGATTAT
>NZ_VORM01000065.1 GCF_007997225.1 Subsaximicrobium wynnwilliamsii | reverse complement strand
GAATTAGCTCGGTTGCGGAAAACTGAACTCACGAATTCCTAGCAGAACGCAATTCAAATCCAAATTGTAACTAAACTAGAAACAGCCGTGATTACTACTTGCAACATCGCGTATAATTAATTGCTTGGCCTGTTCTTCTTCCGAAAATACTCGTGGATGCCCAAGTTCGTTTTTATTTGCTAAATTAGCGCTTGGGACACGCAACTAATCATACTCAAGAGCGTTGGCAACAATTATGACGAACCTACAACTAAACAATAATAATTTAATGAAATATTTAACAATCTTTATACTGACAATTTTATTCTATAGTTGTGAGAGTAAAGCACAATCATTCGTTTTAGCGGATAAAATTGAAACGACTGAATTAGACAAGAAAATAAATATTAAAGGAACAAGAATACTAATCGATAAACCTGAAAATTACACATACATAGACGAACTTAAAAGGTTTCAAAAAAATTCTGATAATTATTTTCAATTTGTAGAAATTCCGAATCAGGACTATAACCAAACTGCCCCAAATGTCATAAATAAAATAGCCCAATTAGAAAGCCAAGGAGGAGAAATACGTGTAAAAAAAGAATTTAAATTAGGAGATTACAACGCTTTTTTTGCACTAGCACCTCAAGGAAATGTTTCTGAACAAGTTATTCTAGCCTTTGGAGATAATTCTTTTTCGGTATTAGTAATGGGAATTTTTCCAAATGATGAAAAAGAGAGAAAAGAAATAACAGATTTGATATTAAGCTCATATTTTGATAAAGACCTTAAGCCCAATCTAGATGACAATTTATTTCACAAAGTCAATTTAGATAATTCAGACTTCAAATTAAGTACTGTAAATGGAACATTAGGAACATATACCTTAAACGGTCAGCAAATAAAGGATGAAAATTTATTTATAAATAGTTTTCTAATTGCAACTTTGCCATATACTAATGATTTTGATTTAAAAAAATATAGCGACAATTTGATTAAAAAATATGAAAATAACACATTCGAGGAAAAACGAATTGAAATTGACATAATCTCTGAAAAAGAATATAAAGAAGAAAAAAATAAAATAATCAAAGTTGATATGATAGGTACAATTCAAGGTAAGAAATCAAAGATGTTTCAATACATAAAACAAACGCCAAACGGAATTATACAGTTCGTTGGTTTTGACTTTACTGAAGATTCAAGCTATCTGAACGAATATAAAACTATCGCTGAAAAAATAACATTAAAATAACTGTTGCCAACACCGTGTATAATTAATGGCTTGGTTATCGCCTACTTACGAAAATCCTCGCAGATTTTCTATTCAGTTTTTATTTACTAAATTAGGTGTTTAAACACGCCACTAATCATACACAACAACGTTGGCAAACATTTGAACAAAAATTCGGCTGAAACTGAAAACGCAATAAATAAGCTGGAAAAGAAAAAAACGCAATGAATAAAATGCGGAATTGACAAACCGAACAGAATCCGAAAAAACAATGCAACGAATTTTAGAAAATGAAAACGGAATATAATTGTGAAAAACAATGCGGAAATTAGGCGGAACCGAAAAAACAACGCCGAAATCTACTCTGACGGAAATAACACAACGCAGAAATCCACTCTGGCGGAAAAAAAATGGCGGAAAGGAATCGAAATTTTTTTTGGTTTTTTAAGAGCAAAATTGAAAAGCAATGTCGACCGACCAAATAAAAACAAAAGAAAAACTGTTTCCCGCCCAAAAGCTTGACAGGAAGCCGAAATTAAAATAGAAATTCCCAAAGAAATTTAGCGGAAATTATTAAATTAGAACTTTAAAAGTAAAACGGAGGAATCAAATCTGACGTGAAAAACATAACGAAGAAAAAGTAAAAAAACGTTTGCCAACACCATGTATAAGCCATTGCTGGGTCTGTGCCAATCTGGAAAATTCTTGGGAATTTTCCAGCGGAGTTTTGTACCTTTAATGGTTCGTGTGTGAGACACGCAACGGCTCATACACATCAACGTTGGCAAACATTTGAACAAAAATTCGGCTGAAACTGAAAACGCAATAAATAAGCTGGAAAAGAAAAAAACGCAATGAATAAAATGCGGAATTGACAAACCGAACAGAATACGAAAAAACAATGCAACGAATTTTAGAAAATGAAAACGGAATATAATTGTGAAAAACAATGCGGAAATTAAGCGGAACCGAAAAAACAACGCCGAAATCTACTCTGACGGAAATAACACAACGCAGAAATCCACTCTGGCGGAAAAAAAATGGCGGAAAGGAATCGAAATTTTTTTTGGTTTTTTAAGAGCAAAATTGAAAAGCAATGTCGACCGACCAAATAAAAACAAAAGAAAAACTGTTTCCCGCCCAAAAGCTTGACAGGAAGCCGAAATTAAAATAGAAAATTAGCAAAGAAATTTAGCGGAAATTATTAAATTAGAACTTTAAAAGTAAAACGGAGGAATCAAATCAGACGTGAAAAACATAACGAAGAAAAAGTAAAAAAACGTTTGCCAACACCGTGTATAAGCCATTGCTGGGCCTGTCCTACTCTGGAAAATTCTCGGGAATTTTTCAGCGGAGTTTCTTACTTGGCGAGTTTCGGGAAATCACACGCAACGGCTCATACACAACAACGTTGTAGCCAATTAGAAAATCAAGATTCATAAATTATATTCTACATTTGTAGAAATAAAATAAAATCTCTATATTAAATACATTGTATTATGAAAAAATTCTTACCTCTATTAATTGTTATGATTGGATTAACTTCTTGTAAAGAAAATACAAAAAAACAAACAGCATCTGATGAAACACTAAATTCTATTGATAATTCTGTAGAATTGACAGAAGAGCAAAAGGATTTAAAAAAGAATGCGATACCCATTCAAAACTTATCCAAACTGAGCGACAAGATATACGATGAAATCGCAAATTATGAAATAATAATGATTGGAGAAATGCATGGAACAAATGAGCCTGCTGAATTTGCTTATGGACTATGTGAACTGATTGCTAAACACGAAGGCAGCGTGATAATGGCTATGGAAATTCGTGCTTCACTTATGAATAACTTGTCAGACGAGATGTCAATTTCCGAGTTAAAAGAATTGGATTTCTTTCGTGGAAAAAATTTTGACGGTAGAAATGGTATAGCATGGCTTGATTTAGTATACAAGGGTATTAAAAATGATGGAATTATTTTAAAATTCATTGATAATCCTTACCCATCTTCAACTAGAGACTCATCCATGTACAGGGAAATACGCAACATCCATAATAAACATCCAAACACTAAAATAGTTACTCTAACTGGCAATACACATAATTCTTTTATACCTCTTTTCAACAAAGAGAGAATCGGAGGATACCTGTTAAAGGATACTGTTAATTTTGATTCTAAAAAAATCATGTCCATTAATCATGTGTTTAGTGAGGGAAATATGTTAAATAACGACCTTACCGGATTAAAAATGAGAACTATTGAAAGAGAGGAAAATATTTATAATACTACCTTATCTTATGAAATATTTTTATATAAGAAACTTCTTGAAGAACAAAATCGATGTACACATATCTTATATACTGATAAAGTAACTGCTTCAGAAATAATTAAGAAAGATGATAAGTAATGATAGTATATATCTCTTTTACTGAAAAATGGTCTTGGCAAATTTGACTCTAGAACATGGAATTACAAACAGAAATTCAATAAAGCGAATAAAAATAACTGGCTACAACAACGTATATAGCTCATAGCTAATCAGTTGCTTAATCAAAGTTAAGGTATATATGGAAAGTCGCCAAATTTTTAAATTTGACGATTTCCAATAAAAAAGATAAATAGTAAAATTTAAAAATCTGGCTTGTGCTCAATCCGAAAATAATTTTCTAGTTTGCACGCTACGAGCCATATACAAAACCGTTGGCTAAAATAGCAGAATTAGCAAGTAAATTCATAATCCAGACTTATTAGGAGCTAATTCGTGACATCATGCGGAAACAAATTTCTGCGGATTTTTAGTAGGTTTATGGAATCACTATCTGAAA
>NZ_VORM01000064.1 GCF_007997225.1 Subsaximicrobium wynnwilliamsii | reverse complement strand
TTTTACGGACTACCATTACCATAAAACGGTTAAAGATGAAAGGTTATGTTAGTTTAATTGAATACTACAAGCGATAAGTTTCATTATCGAACCGCCGTACCTGCCTGCCGGCAGGCAGGTACGAGACCCGTATGTACGGTGGTGTGAGAGGCGCAGTGGCGGTTATAAAACCGTCACCCGTCTACTCGATTACAAACAGTTTTTATAGAATATTTAATTGTTTTACATTACCGCCAACGTGATTGTGTATGATTAGTTGCGTCGTTTCAAGCACTAAAGTTAGCAAATAAATCACAGATAGAAAGTCCGCGAGGACTTTCGTAAGTAATCGAGAACCAAGCAATTAATTATAAACGGTGTTGCCAGTAGTTGTGTGTCCTGCGTTTCCACAGGGTACGAAGATAAAATAAGTTTTTTGAAACTGGAAACATAACTTTTACAGAGATGATAGGCTCTGCAATAGAAACGGAAACGAGTTGAGACCAAATAATTTTGGTAATCTCAGAGGACTCACGCTAGGAGTATTTGTAGAGAATTGGACTATCGGATAAGTGTTGTAGTACACTTTTCCAAACCGCCTTAAGGTGCTTTTGTTAAGAGCAAAGGTATTGAGCGTTAAGGTTAAAGCACCAAAGTCGTCCCGATAGCTATCGGGATGGCTATTGGTTGTATGGTGTTTATATGGGAGTTGAGCGTAAGCGAACCTATCGATGACGTGTCGAAAATAACTTTTATCATATCAAAATCAAAGGGTAGAGCGGCCCTGGGAGACAAGCTATCCTAGCGGTTAGAGACATAGCGGATCAACTGCTTACTGGCTATGAGATATGCGTTATTAAGAGGGCAAGAACCATATATGGGCTCTGTAAAGGAACAGGAGAACCAAGACAGGAATGTTAATTCAAAAGAGCGAGAATCCCTTAGGGAAAAGCTTGAAAGTAGCAATGTTCTGTTTTGGGGCGGATGAAGTCGTAGTAGCGAAAAGCCTAAAGAGAGTAGGAGTAATCATTCTACGAGCGAAGGACTTCACATAGTGTAATTTATTATTGTATTACAATTTGCTAAATGCGAAGATGATTTTGGATAATAAGTTAGGAGTAGTAATACTTTGGACTATGAAGAGCCGTATGAATCGAGAGGTTCACATACGGTTCTGTGAGAGGTTTAGGGGTGTAATTCCCCTTTACCTACTCGACTTTATTCTATTTTCTCAAAAAGCAATAATAAGCCATCCGCCGAAAAGCCTATCTCATCTTCTATTATTAATTGTGTACCTGTATTACTCATTAAATAATAGTAAGTTGTGCCATCAATTATTATTTCATCCCTGTCTTCATTTTCATTGATGTTGTAAGTGTAATTACCACTAGAATTAAAAGGCATATTTGAACTTACATAAGTGCCATAATCTATTGCGATATCAATTGTATTATCGGGATTAATAACCCAAGTAATTTCATCAGTATACTCGTAAGATTCGAATAAACAACACTCATAAGTGATTAAATGCCATTCTCCTATGGTTTCATGTTGGTCTTGTTCTGGTTCTGTTGAATTGTCATCGTCATTGTTGCATGAGGTAAAAAGTAAAATACTGAAAAAGAAGATTAATGTTTTCATTTCTATTAAAATTTAAGTTTAACAAAATAAGCAAGGGCAAATTCACCCTTGCTCTCTAAATTTATTGTTTTATTAAGGTTTTAGCGTCAACTATCTCACCATCACAAACTAAGGCAACAGTGTAGTAGCCTAATGAATAGTTGCTTGTATCAATTTGTGTTTGCTGTGTGTTTGTATCTAGAATATAATTATTAGATGTGTTACTGCCATAATAGCCAATAACCATTAAATATGCAGAGTTTGTATCATTTATCTTATAGTTAATCGTGGCATTATCAGATGTAGGATTTGGTGAGATACTTTCAATTAAACTAGGTTTAAATTTTACTTCTACATCAACATAATCTTTAAAACCATCAGTTGTTGCTACGACTTCGAGTTTATATTTCTTAACAACATCAGCAGTAACGGTTAAATCTTTACCTTGATAGACTAGGTTGCCATCGTTATCATACCAATTATATGCGGCAGGTTCGTTAATATCCTCTGCACTTATGATAATGGTCTCATTAAAATCAACTTCTTTATCTCCACCTGCATCAGCAATAAATGTAGACCTATCCTCTTTTTTTATAACATATGTTTCTCCACCAATAACTTCACCAGTGTTAGCATCTTTTTGTATAACGTGATAGGTATATTCTGTTTTATCAGTTAGTTCCTCTGTTAAAAAGTTAAAATACAAAGTAAGCAACCCCATTTCATTAGCCTCAAATGCTATATTATCCAATATAACATTGTTCCCTTTAACTAACTTTTTCTTCTCTTCTAGAGTAGGGTCTAACTCTTCTGCCAGTTTGCCACCTCTTTCCCATGCATTAAACAAAACGTCATCCATTTTTATTGTTACTTCGGCTTCATCAAAAATAGGTTTACCACCTTCGTTTGTTTCTTTTTGAAGTTCTAAGAAAAAAGTTCTTGGTGTATTTGATGGATTGGCGACCAATACCGACCCGCTTCTTTCATCGGAAACTAAATCGACGACTGTAATATTTTTCCACGCTTGATTGTTATTGTTTCTTACCATAACATTAGGATTACTTGTGTAAGTACCCATTGGGTCATCAGTAGAGTCAATTCTTGCAATTAAGCAAAAGTGCCAAGGATTATCGTTGTCTGAATAATCGTTAGGATTAGGAACGACCCAAGGTATTGATACAATGGTTTCTTCTCCTCCCTGTAATAAAGGTATAGTTACAATAGGTAAGACACCACCTAATGGGTCACCACCACCATCAGTTGGGTCGAAATTATTATCATCGTTATCTGTTAAATCACCATTCCAATTTTGTGGCCAAGCAAGTGCAGTGTTAGCTTTTGCCCAATTGACTGTTAATGTTTCATTACCCGACGAAGTTGAACAACTATTATTGATTACTCGTACATAAATATAATTTGGCGATGAAAATGGATCTGAAGTAGTATATTCGGGATTTTGGTGTTCCAATCCGCCATCTTCACTGTTCCTTACCCAAATATCCTGACTCGTCCACATATTTTGAGTGACCGTATTTGGTTCTGTTCCATTATCATCTGGACTATCTTTGATATATAAATCTAAAGGCTCGTCGCAACAACTCTCTAAGGTTTGTTGTAAGAATGGTAATGTCGCTATGGCATTTCGCATTCGTAAACCTTGAAGATGCGTAAAATAAGACATACATTGGTATATGCCATTATATTCTGTTCATCAGGATTATAACTATCACCATTGGCACCAGTTCCACTACCTAACCACTGGCAAGAAGAATCAATATTAAATGCCATATTTGGGTCAGCTGGCGTGTCTTCTACATAATCGCCACATATATCTGAGTTAGAACCATCGACGAGTTCGGGACAGAAATCACCATCTTCAAATTGCGGAAAGTTCGTACCACGAAATGTGTGCCACAGAAATAACACATGACCCATTTCATGTGATACTACTCTTGAAGTTGACAATGACTGAAAAGGTGGTTGATTAAAACTACCTGTAACATAAAATTCAGAAGAGCTTCCAACACCATTTGCAGCGCCACCACTAGAATCTGTATCGTCGTCAAACAAATAAATATCTATGCCGTCTTGGTGACTATTAATACTATAAATTGTTGCTCCTGGACTGTCATAGTAAGATGTATTGTCTATGTAGTCAATTATATTATCCCAAGAAAAAGAGATATTATGTGAGTTAAAATCTTGATTTAAAATCTGAAAAGCTTGATTAACAGCAGATACAGATTGACCACCAGTTCCATTACTTCTCCTTATAACATGAAAATATACTTTTAAACAATAGCTGTTATCGTTACTCGAAGTTCTTAAAAGAGCACTCTTGTTTAAAAATTCATTATTGGTTTGAGAAGGTGTTTGACAGAGTTCTTGTCCAAATAATTTAATATTTGAGATTATAAACAATGTCAGTGCTAAGAAAAATAGTTTTTGTTTCATAATTTAGTTGGTTTAAATTACACATTATTTTCTAATTGCCATTTTTGTTATTATATCAGTTTTCGCTGAGTCCAAATTACTGGCAACGTCAATCCGTCTAATAACCTGCCTTGATTTTTGTTAGTAGAAACAAATTACAGATTTTGTTTTAAACCGCGAGTGCCATTTTAATTTTCCTATTGTGATTGGCAAATGTTGCTATACAGGCTAAAAATAGGTTTATGGCGGTTTCTAGTGTCTTAATCATGTCAAAGCCCGTCGTATTGTCTTGTTTTATTATGTTCCAAATTCTCGTGAGATTATATGCTATAAAGATAAAGCCAACATCTGCGCTAGCTCGTAGTTTGGTTTGTTTAGTGATTATATGG
>NZ_VORM01000063.1 GCF_007997225.1 Subsaximicrobium wynnwilliamsii | reverse complement strand
ACACTTTTACCTGCCTGCAGCAATTCTACCACAGTTGTTTTAAATTCATTGTCGAAATTTCTTCTCATAATACAAAGTTATAGTTTTCGGACTAGATAAATTCGTCACAGCAAATGTAGACACTCCAAATTGCACGTTATGCATTAAAGGATATGGAAAACGACTCTAATTTAGACCACGATACTAATTTATATATCAGCCATGATGCACCACATCAAGGCGCACACCTGCCATTAGGTATTTTACATATGGGAAGACATGTTGTTAATGAATTTATACAAACGCCTTTAGGTAATATTAGCATTCCAATTAATGGAGCAGGTAGTTATGGTTTAGCTACTATAGACGATTTATTAGATGCACCTGCGGTTAACCAAATACTTATTAACAATGTAGATACTAATGGTAACAGAACAAATACAGCTCACAATACATGGCAAAGTGAACTGCAAACAATGGGTTATCCTCAACAAACACGTAATATAGCATTAAGTAATGCGAGTCATTGTGCAAGTGGTCAAGGTTTAGCTTCTAATGAAGAATTGGTTACTGTTACCGGAGAAGGTGGTACATCTGTTTTAACTAGTATTATTGAGTTACTTTTCATTAATTTTGACCCATTAATAGGCATTGCTTTAAATGATACTTCTGCAACTCTATTAGGCTTTTTACCTGGCAATAGTAATTTAGATTTAGAGTTTAGAGCTAATGCATTTCCTTCTTCTGGTACTGCTCGTATTTATAAAGGACGCTTAACTTACGAAAAAAGATTTCTTTGGTTAATTCCTATAACAAGAACCATATTCAATAAATCTAAGAACTCAGAAAGTGGAGATAAGTTTATTGATAATTACCCTGGAGGTGTTACACCGAACGGTTTAGCAATAGCTGAAAGTGATGATGAAGATAATTGGTTTTACAATTACGACTATAATATTAACATTAATCTGAATTTCGATTTTATTCCAGTAACAAGCGCACTCGATGTTGGCAGTGGCAATACTAACTTAGATGATAATGATTATTTTAGACAATACACGTCCGCAAACCCACCAACAGGAGACAGGTCAATTCCATTTGTTAACTTTGCTACATCATCCAACCAAAACAATAATTTGAATGCAGAACATATATCATTCAATAGAAGAAATGGAGATTGGTTAGCCGAAGAATTGGATGCTGATGCAAATATTGATTTGTTTAATTGCACACCTTTTTGTACAAATACAGAAATTACAGGCGATGATGTTCTGTGTACCACAGGTATTTATTCTGTTACAGATTTAGCGACTACTGTTAATTGGACTGTCATAGACCCAGATAATTTAGTGTCTTTTAACACAAATGGTAATGAAATTACGCTAAACCAACTAAATCCAAATAATTTTGGGATTGTTACACTCAACGTTATATATGGTAATCAACGATGTGGTTTTGTAACTGCTACAAAAGACATTGAAGTAGGTATATTGCCTGATAACTTAAACAATGCTTCTCTAACTGGTGCAACTTCTATATGTGGTTCGCAATATTACACTTATAATATTAGTGGCTTTAGCCATCCTTGTGTAACCTCAATTAATTGGACAGTTTCACCAAATCTAACTATTGTTTCCCAAAATGCGAATAGTGTAACGGTTACCAATAATCCATTTAACGACCAATATGCAGGCTTAATTACTGCAAACTTGCCTAATAGTAGTTTTGTGATTGAAAAAGGTGTTTGGGTTGGTGTGCCAAGCAACGATGGTTTAACCATTCAGAAAATAGGCAGTTATGATTTAGCTGTTGGTCAGTGGACCAAATTAAAAGCAAATTACATTCCTTTGCTTTATCCAGCAAACGACCCTTTGAATGTAACTTTTGAATGGCAAATACCTTACAGTGCCATTAGGAATTATCCTGATACTGCATATAAAGACGTTAGACCAAACAACAGTGGACAATTGAACATTGGGGTTAGAGCTGTTTGTGACTGCGGAAATGGCGAATGGAAATACAGAATGTTCAATGTTTCAGGAGGCAATGGAAATGGTGGAGGTGTACTGACACCTGTTGGTGGAAATTAAAAAAACAAAGCACTGTGCCTAACAAAGGCTATAAGTAATTGCTTGTTCTCGCCTACTTGGGAAATTCCTGCGGAATTTCCAACTTGGTGTGTACTTGCAAAGTTGGGTACTAAACCACTCAACTACTCATAGCCGAGACCGTTAGGCACAATGCTCACAAAAATAACGGTAAAAATGAAACACAGAAAACAAAAATTATTGAGAATAAATAGTCCACCTAAACAAATTTTAATAATTTAATAGAATATTAATCAAACAAATTCAATTATGAAAAATATGAAAATTATTGGTATATTATTTTTAACTTTTTTATTCATTAATTCATGCAGGAGCGACGACGATAGCAATGATGGTAATTCATTTTGCGAAAAAGAAAGAGTATTAAATGAAAATATTGAAAATATAACAGCTGAACTAATTTATTTAGATTCAAAAAATAAATATGCACTAAGGTTTTACCCTAACTTCCCTACTATTGATGAAGTTACCTACAGTGTACTTTGCATTCAACCTGAAGGAATTTCAATCGATGATGCAGTGAAATTTACGGGCGAACTATACTTTTTTAATTCTAACGAAAATTTTAATCCATCAGTTGGTGGCGAAAACTTTTATTTTACAAAAATTGAACAAATTCAAAAACTAAACTTTTAATATGAAAAAAATTATATTTTTACTACTAGCATTTATACTTACAAATAGTATTTCTGCACAAATATTATATGACAATGGTGCAATAGATGACCCAAATAACTTTACTTTAGATGGAAGAAATTGGGACCATACAAACCTAACATACTTCTTTGAAAATGGAACTACTGACATTACTAATAATGACGAACATATTGCGGTTGAACAAGCTATGGCAATTTGGGAAACCTCATCAGAAATAACATTTACAGAAGTCAATAATGCTTCTAACGCTGATATTGTTATTAGATGGGCAACAGGAAATCATGGCGATGGCAGCAATTTTGATACTACTGGTGGTGTATTAGCTCATGCATTTTTTCCACCACCAAATAGTGGTTCTCTTGCAGGCGATATGGATTTTTGGTGATGATGAAACATGGAGTACTGCTATTCAAACTACTTCCAGTCAACCAATTGATTTAGTTACAGTAGCGCTTCACGAACTAGGTCATTCATTAGGTCTTAGACACTCAAATGTTCCGGGAGCGATAATGAATGCTTTTTATAGTGGTTCGCAAAGGTTCTTAGGTACTGATGATATTTTAGGAATAACACAACTTTATCCAAAAGACAGAAGTATTACTGGTTCAGACATAATTTGTGATTCAAATAATTACTCTTATTCAATAAATGATTTAACTGCGAATGATATTGTAAACTGGACAGTTTCATCTAATTTTCAGATTAATAACTCAACGAATTCTTCAGTTAACGTTTCTGCAATTAATGTTAATAATACAACTGGCTGGATTGAAGCTAATATTAATGGTATTGTTGTAAGAAAAGATATTGAAATTGGTATAGTTTCCTACCATTTCGATAATGCGAATTTAACAGGAAACTCTTCAATTTGTGGTTCACAATATTACACTTATAATATTAGTGGTTTTAACCATCCTTGCGTAACTTCTGTTAACTGGTCAGTATCGCCAAATCTAACTATTGTTTCCCAAAATGCGACTAGTATAACAGTTACAAATAATCCATTTAACGACCAATATGCAGGCTTGATTACTGCAAACTTGCCAAATAGTAGTTTTGTGATTGAAAAAGGTGTTTGGGTTGGTGTGCCAAGCAACGATGGTTTAACCATTCAGAAAATAGGCAGTTATGATTTAGCTGTTGGTCAGTGGACCAAATTAAAAGCAAATTACATTCCTTTGCTTTATCCAGCAAACGACCCTTTGAATGTAACTTTTGAATGGCAAATACCTTACAGTGCCATTAGGAATTATCCTGATACTGCATATAAAGACGTTAGACCAAACAACAGTGGACAATTGAACATTGGGGTTAGAGCTGTTTGTGACTGCGGAAATGGCGAATGGAAATACAGAATGTTCAATGTTTCAGGAGGCAATGGAAATGGTGGAGGTGTACTGACACCTGTTGGTGGAAATTAAAAAAACAAAGCACTGTGCCTAACAAAGTGTATAGCTCATTGCGGTTAAAGGCTAACACGTAGTACAGTTTTTATTTGCAAAAGTACCGCAAGTACAGCAGTTTAGTTTTATAATTTTTGTTATCAGGTTTATCAACCAGATATTTTATAAGGATAAAACCGCTGTACTTGCTCTTGCTATATCGAAATTAATAGCTTATTTAAACCGCAACAAGCCATACACTGAGACGTCAGACTGTCTAATAACTTGTTCATACTTTTCAAGAAAGACCCAAGGTCATTTTTTAGCTTTTTTGTATCTTAATAGTATGAAATACATATCTGGCAAAGACAGAAGACAGACCTGCCTCTTCCCCGTTTCCCTGGAAGATTCCATTGACCAATTTAACAGTGTGAGAGCCATTGACCAATTTGTAGAACAGCTTGATCTGGAAAAACTTGGTTTTCGAAGAGACTTCATTGAA
>NZ_VORM01000062.1 GCF_007997225.1 Subsaximicrobium wynnwilliamsii | reverse complement strand
TAATGCTAAACGGAATTTTACAGGAACGTACCATAAAATCAAGAAAAAATATCTGCAACTTTATCTAAACGAGTTTGTTTACAAGTTAAATCGAAGATATTTTGGTGAGCGAATCTTTGATAGACTAGTAATAGCAAGCATTACAGCTAATGGACACTAAACGGATATACAATTTAATTATCTTCATATCCTATTTAGGTTTTGGACAAGAATTCAATTCTGGAACAAACCAAAAAGACTTTTATACTGAATTTAGGTACGAATGGATAAACGAAAAAATTATAATTCCTGTTGAAATTGAAGGTCAGATTTATAGATTTTTGTTAGACACAGGTGCGCCAAACTTAATTACAACAAATCTCAACAAAAAAATAACTACAAACTTTAAACAAACGATTCCAATAACTGATGCCAACAACAAAAAGGATAGTTTAGATTTAGTTACTATCCCGCTTATTAAAATTAGTGGTATTTCTTATTTCAACATTCCTTCATTAGTTAGCAAAACCGAAACAAACCTTATATTTGATTGTTTTAAGATTGATGGATTAATTGGTAGTAATTTACTCCGAAATTCCATTATTCAAATTTTGCCAAAAGAAAAGTTGATTAAGCTAACTGATGACAAGAAAAAACTATCGTTAAAAAGAAAAAACTCTACAGAGATTGAATTTCCTGATATACAAAGTACGCCTTACGTTTGGATAGAATTAAATTCAAATGGAATAGCAAACGACCAAGTTTATGTTGACACAGGTATGAGCGGTTTTTATACTATGGCAAATGGTCATTTAGAAATTTTTCAAAAAGATGATATTTTCAAAATTGATGCCGAAACAAAAGGTAGTCAAGGAACAGGACTTTTTGGTTCAGAAAATGAAAATACATATTATCAACTAATTGTACCAAAAATAGAAATAAACAAAGCTATATTTAATGAAATAACAGTAGTAACAACAAGTGACAATAATTCAAGGATAGGTTCAGAAATTTTGCTCTATGGCAACGTAACAATTGATTTTTTGAATAAACGCTTTTATTACGAACCATTCGAAAATATTGTAGATTTAAGAGAAAAAACATTTGGATTTATTCCAACAATTATAGATGATAAATTTGTAATAGGTTTAGTTTGGGCTGACGATTTAAAAGATAAGATTAAATTTGGCGACCAAATTTTAGAGATTAATGGAAGAAGCCTTTTGAATTCTGATTTTTGCGACCTAATAACTGAAAAAAATATTTTTAAAAATAATGAAAAATTAGATTTGATAATATTACAAAAAGACGGGGAAAAAAAAGCATTAATCGTGAATAAAAACTACCGCTAACACCGTGTATAGACCATTGCTGGGTCTGTGCTTTTTTTGGAATATTATGGGAATGCTCAAAAGTTTGTCTATATTTGGATTGGTTCGTGTGTGAGACACGCAACGGTCCATACACATAAACGTTGCCCACAATACGAGAAAATCATCAACCATAAAAACAAACAATGAGAAAAACATTACTTATCGGAATTGGAATTGCACTTTTAACATTCGCTTGCGGAACACCACTTTCTACTGTTAGAACTGTAAAGTTCAGTCCAAAAAATGACGAAATCACAACAACACCTTCTTTAAAAGAATATCTTTCAACTAATCCGAAACCGAAAATTGTTTTGCGAACAAGCGCAAGACTAAATAGTGATAACGTAACTGAAAAAGAGCAAAATAATTACTTGTATAATACAATCGAAAGCGAACTTTTAAAAAGTGGTTTTATAGTTAGAGACAGACAATTATTTGAAAAGATTGTTACGAATTCTGATAACAATACTAATTATGAAAACTTAAAACAAAAATCCGATACCGATTTAATCATTGAATTGACAAACTTGGATAGAAGTATTATTTATCAGACAAATACTTATTCCGACGAAAACGGTAAAGAGAAAACTTCCTCAATGTTGGCTACTAAAATCTTTTATGGTGCTACAATTGAGTTCAAAGTAATTATGATTGAGACTAACGAATTTGCTGGGATTTATAAATTTAATTATGTTCCGTGTGTCGATGGTTGCGAAACTCGACCTGCAAAGCGACTTACGAAAAGAGAACTTGATGAAAGAACAATTGAATCTTACGAAGCTGTTGAAGAAGATAAATTAATTGAGTTTACACGAAATGCGACTAGACAACTAATATCGGAAATGAGAAACTAAATGAAAGTACTGTGGGCAACACCGTGTATAATTAATTGCTTGGTTCTCGCCTACTTACGAAAATCCTCGCAGATTTTCTATTCAGTTTATATTTACTAAATTAGGTGCTTAAACACGCCACTAATCATACACATAATCGTTGTAAACAATGCAAAAAAAACTACGAACCAATGAATGAATTTTACGTTTTAGATGTTGAGACAGCGAATGCGGACTATTCAAGTATTTGCCAAATCGGACTTGCAAAATTTGAAAACGGAGAACTGACCGAAAAATGGGAATCGCTAATCGACCCAGATGATTACTTTGACGGAATGAACATTTCCATTCATGGAATTACGGAAAAAATGGTCAAAGGCTCACCGACTTTCGAAGAAATCTATCCAAAGTTAAAAAACATTTTGGAAAATAAAATAGTGGGACATCATATGCCTTTTGACAGAATTGCTATCAATCGAGCGTGTGAACTTGCCGAATTGGATTTAATAGAAATTAATTGGCTTGACTCGGCTAAAATTGTCAGACGGACTTGGGAAGAGTTTGCTTACAAAGGTTTTGGACTTGCCAATATTGCTGACCATTTGGATATTGAATTTGAACATCATAATGCTCTTCAAGATGCAATCGCAACTGGAAAAGTGATGTTAAAGGCATTTGAGAAAAGCGAAATGACTTTAGAAGATTGGTTTGGTAGAGTAAAAAGACCAATTAACATTTATGCAAATGGTTCAACGACAATAAAATTAGACGGTAATCCAGAAGGACTACTTTACGGAGAGAATATTGTTTTTACGGGAGCTTTGATGATACCAAGAGCCGAAGCTGGGAAAATTGCATCTGAATTAGGTTGTAATGTTTCGAATTCAATTACCAAAAAAACAACAATGTTAGTTGTCGGAATTCAAGACACGACAAAACTTGCTGGATATGCAAAAAGTTCAAAGCACAGAAAAGCGGAGGAATTAATAAATAAAGGAATTGGAATAAGGATTTTGTCCGAAAATGATTTTAGTGCTATAACAAACGATTGAGAAAGCACAGTTTACAACAATGGCTATAATTAATACGGGTTTTGGTGCTTAACCCAAAGTTTAGAGTTTTTAAGGAAATCCGCCAAATCTTTTTGATTTGGCTTTAGAAATAAAAAGATAAAACAAAATAAAAAAGTTTTGGCTAAGTGCTTAATCGAAAGTTCACTACTTTTAATTCCCGTACTAACCATAGCCGAGACGTTGTAAACAATTAAAATCAAATTTACGAATGAAAAAACTGAATCTATTTATTGGAATTGTAATCGGAATTTTATTTTTTTCTTGTTCATCAGAAGATGATAACAACAACCATTCTGAAAATGACCCGATCGTTGGTCAATGGAAAATTATTAACGAAACATATTTCGACTTGAATGGCAACCAAAGCTTTCAGCAAACACCTTCTGATTGTTTACAGGAAAGCCGAGAAACATTTAGTTTAAATGGAGCTTATAATTGGACTTCATTCATTGAAGAATCAAATGGAGATTGTGTTAATATTATACAAACTGTAAACAATGGTCAATGGGAATTATTAGCAAACGGAAACTACAAAATTTCTGGAACAGTCATTTATACAGATGCAGATTCATTCAATCTCAATTTAGAATTTGATGATACAAATTTCTCAAATAATAGTATGAATCTCGCTCTCAAAGCTACTATTCAGGAATTTGATGAAAGTGGAAATATAGAAGATGAATACATAAGACTATTTGAATATGAGAAAATCAACTAAAAAAAATTAAATGAAAAGACTTTTATTTTACACAATCTCATTTTTGTGCTTTTACACATCAAATGCTCAAAAAAACTTTGGTGTTTTTGCTGGCATAAATCATATTAATTTAACGGATGCTAATAATTTCCCTACTCAAGGTTCTTCAAATGGAATCGGCTTGAATTTTGGTTTGAGTTATGACATAGAAATATCAGAGAAAGTCATTTTCAGTCCACGGATTGTTTATTCTCAGCAAGGAACCACAAAATCGAGAGCTGAAGATGTTAATGATGTTGACGATTTTGTTACAGCAGTTTATTTTCAGTATAAACTAAACTATTTGAATTTCCCTATGCAATTTAAAATTTTTAGACAACCTTATATTTTGGCAGGACCTTATGCTGGATTTGTTCTATATGAGGAAAGGTACAATTTGGATTTTGGAGATATCGAAAGTAAAATCGATTACGGTATTAATTTAGGTATTGGTTATAATTTCAAGAATTTATTTACGGAGTTAAATGTTCAGCAAGGTTTTGCTTCTTTAGTAGTAGTTGAGAACACACCGAATTCAGATGAGTTTAAATTGAATAATACTATTATACAGTTATCTGTTGGTTATAAATTCAATTAAAAACTGTTTACAACATCGCGTATAATTAATTGCTTGGGGCAATGCTTCTTTGGAATAATCTCGAAGTCATGGAGTTCCAATTTTATTTGCTAAATTAGCGCTTGAGACGCGCAACTAATCATACTCAAGGGCGTTGTAAAAAATGGCGGAATTCACTCATAACTAGACAATCGAAACCCAAAAAAGCTTTTCTTTTTACGGTCGCGGAATTTTCTTCGATTTCTAACCAGTCCCATAAATGAAAAACGGAATTACAA
>NZ_VORM01000061.1 GCF_007997225.1 Subsaximicrobium wynnwilliamsii | reverse complement strand
TTTGTTTGTCGATAAATTCCAAACATTCTTCTGTAATATCGATATCTCTCATATTGCAAATGTAACGAATTAGTTACAATTCTATTCCTTTTAGAATGAAATATTTCTTAAGAAGACGGATTTTTTTAGCATTAAAGCTAACGTTTATGTATAAGATTAGTTGCGTGTTTTAAGCACTAAATTTAGCAAATAAAACACCAACCAAGAAAGACTGTTTGGACTTTCGTAAGTAGGCTAAAACCAGCAATTAATTTTATACGGTGTTACCCACTGGCATTTCACTTACTTTACTAATTCTATAAATTCAGTAGAAAATTTCTCTGCTAATTCTCGACTGTGGTCAATCGATACTGTTTCTTTATTCCACCTTGCTTTATTCGTCCAGTTGTATGAGCCGTGAATAATTGTTTTTAAATCAATTACGCAAAACTTATGATGCATTATATTTTTGTAGATTCCTGTAGGCTTAAATCTCTTTGCCTCGAAAAACTTCTCATAGTCAATTCCATATTTCTGGTTAATATCATCATCTAAAACTACAATTCTTACACTTAAACCTTCTCTTTTTTTATTATATAATTCTCTTATAAGTACTTTGTCTGTTAACCAAGCTACCGCTAACCAAATAGAAAATTTTGCGCTTCTAATTTGCTCAATAATTTGAGATTGAATTTCCTCAAAGTGTATTTCGATTGCAATTTCGTCTGGTAAATCAGAACCTATAATTTTATAACGAGCTTCAAATTCCTCTAATCTATAGCCATCTTGTTGTAAAAGAGGATTTATTTTTTCTACGGCTATTTTAATATTTTTTTCTTGGTCATTCGCAAAATGTCGTGGGTCAAAGATTATTTCTAATAGTTTTATTAAATTTTTAGTCCCATTTATTTCATATAATTTTTCAATTACATATCCATTTCTACTTAAAGAATTAGGCATTCCTCCGTCGTCCCATTTATAAACATCTTTAAATCCTACCTTATTAAAAAGTTTCAAAATATTTGGTCCAGAAAGACTTGGTGTTAATTGATTATCTCCAGAAATAAATTCTTTGATGCTTTCAATTGTTAAGTCTGATAATCTCATTCACACATTTTTATAAGATTATAATTTCTCAAGACCAGTCAACCAAGTTTTCAATTCTTCAATAACTCTTGTGTCTCTTGTAGTCTGATTTTTGATGTCAAGTATAGGAAATTCTTCAACACCAATAAATACACTTAACCAACCATTAGTCCGATTGTAGTTATCTCTAATATGTTTTCTGCCTTTCCCTTTTGTTCTGCAAGTACATAAAATTATATCTGGTCTTTCGTCATTAGGTAAACTCAAATTATCGATCTTTTTCACTTCCCATTCATTGTCTCCTGAAGAATTAATTCCAATTGTCAATTTATTAACGGTTAGAATTCCGTGAGTATCTTTCAGGTAATTAGTTGTATTAAGTCCTATAGTATTTGCACATCCATAATTATTTATAATCCATTCTGCAATTTGATTTATTTTGGTAGTTTTTCCAGTTTCTGATTTTCCTTTTAATATGAATATTTTTCTCATTTTTGGTTTGCTTGTGGGTAACGTTTATGTGTAAGGATAGTTGCGTGTTTAAGTAACTAACTTGCTAAAAATGGAACGAACCAGAGGAAAGTCCGAAGGATTTTCCAAGTAGGCAAGAACCAAGCAATTATTTTTACACGGTGTAACCAATAGTATTTAGTTTTTAATTATCTTTTTAGTTTGGATGTAGCCATTTTTATCAATTATTTTTAGAAAATATAACCCTTCATTAAGCTTTGATATATTTATTTTGTTCTCATTTTTATTTTCTAGAATTAATTGTCCTTTTTGATTATAAACAGTTAATAATGCAATGTTAAATTTTGATTCAATATGTATATAATCACTTGTAGGATTTGGGTAAATATTAAATTGACTTTCAAATTCATTTTCTTCAATACTCAGAGAACTATCGTAGATGTCTAAACCTGCTATCAAATATTCATAAGGATTACATTTCAACAAATCTAAGACACCATCATTATCCATATCTTCAATTGAAATTTCAATTTTCAATTCCTCACATTTATTTTGTACAGCATAACTAAAGAGAGTTTCGGTACGGTTAAAACTGCCATTATCGTTAAAATGAATTTTAGATCTTGTAGTGTCATAACTAGTGTTCTCTTTGTATGATGTTTCTATAATATCAACATCATTGTCGTTATCTATATCTACGATCTCAATATCCGTACTTCTTCCTTCGTCAATAAAACTCGTCCTTGGTATTAAAGTATCTGGGTTATCAAAGCTATCATTCCCATTATTTTTTAAAATATAAAATTCTGGAGCACATAATAGACTTTCACAAGACAGACTATATATTATATCTTTATCTCCGTCATTATCAAAGTCAATAAAAGTGAAGTTATTAATATTTGGATTAGAACTAGCAGAACTAAAATAATCTCCAATGTCGTAATAACCAACATTATTTGTTGATGTAAGATTGCCTTGAGAGTCATATTTGAACCACTTTACAGACATATATTTATCAATACCTACTATTGTTATTTTAGTAGCTATTATATTAATGGTACTATTATTATCTGAATTAAAAATATGTTGAGCACTATGAGATCCATCTGTGTTAAAAGATGTTGCATTTTGAAATACACCATTAACATTTTCATAGAATTGATATGATAGAAAAAGGTCATTATCATTATCATTGTCAAAATCACCATAAAACATTTTAGTTTTATCAGGGTCAATTATATAAAAACCAGTTTCTGAAAGGCTAAATACTGAAGCAAAACTATCATTCCCTAAGTTTTTAATCCATAATATTTTATCTACAGAATCATTATCATTACCAATTAGTATAATGTCTTTTAAATTATCGTTATCCATATCAAATATTAAAGGCTTAACATTTGTGCGAATTGATATATTTGGAGTCTCAAGTGCTATTGCTCTTCTTGAAAATTTATCTTGTCCTTGATTGATTAAATATTGAATTTCATATCCATATCCATCTTCATAACTAAACGAAATAATATCTTTTAAATTATCATTATTGATATCTGCTATCGTATGTGTTGATTTTAAAGTAGAGTTTGAATAATTTTGAAATTGAAAATCAAAATTACCATTGTTAATAGAAAAGGTACTATAGTGTCCAGAATTACCATAGAAAAAGGAAGGGTTAAAAACAAAAAGATCTAACAAGCCATCATTATTTAAATCAGACGCTTCGGGAGTGTTTGATGGCCCTTCAAATTGATACTGATTAAGAAAATCAATATTATTATTATTTTCTAAAATCAGATTATTACCGCTCGCTGAAGAACCAGAAGAATTAAATGCAATATCTAGAAATGTGTCATTATTAAAATCAGCTAACTCAATTCCTGTAAAATTTATGTTGCCATCAGAAAATATTTCAATATTATTATTAGAGTCAAACATATTATTTGGAGAAGCTATTGCTTGATTATAGTATATTTTTAAAGTCCCTCCAGAGGAAACTATTAAATCTTTTTGATTATCATTATTAAAATCCCCTAAATCAAAAGCATTACCATAACTAATATAAAAACTTTCTCCTATATTAAATATTCTGTTTCCTTGGTTAAGCTTAAACCTGAAATAAGTATTGTTATTAAAAACGAAGTCAGGTAAATCATCATTATTTATATCAATTATCTTATATCCAAGATCGCTAGAGCCATAAGTATTATTAGAATTACCAAATTGTCCGTTTGTTAAATTCCATTTTATTTTAATTACTCCCCAATAATCTCTGTATACTATATCAACATAACTATCGTTATCCATATCCATCAAATAAAAATCACTAATACCATTTGTAGATAATGGGAAGCTCTCTACATTACTAAATGTACCATTATTATTGTTTTTAATTACATTAATAACATTGCCACTTGCAAAAACAATATCATTGTCACCATCATTATCTATATCTTTAGAATCAATTTCACCTGCTTGACCTGTATAAAGAATATTCCTAATGCCAAAATTTCCATAATTATCATTTGCCTGCCATACTATAATTGTTTGTGATGATCCGACTCTATCGCAAATAAAGCCAGAAGAAACCAAATCCTTAAACCCATTATTGTCGATATCAGAAAGGACATAGTCATAAATCTTATAATTGTCATTAATTATGTTGAGATTGTCTAAATCTAATTGAGCGAATGCATTAGAGAAAATTATAAATGCAATAAGTGATAGTGTTTTTAATTTCATAAGTTTTTTATATTATTGGTAACGTGATGTGTATGGTTAGTTGCGTGATTAAGCAACTAATTTAGTAAACAAATACGGACTAGGGAAAATTCCGAAGGAATTTTCCAGATAAGCACTTGCCCAAGCAATTAATTATACACCGTGTTGGCAACTGGCTTTTATTCACGATTATTTTTTCAGTTTCGATTTTTTTGTTTTTATTTCGGTTAATGATAATTTCAAACGTTTTCTTCTATCATAATTATTGAGCAATCAAATTCTCCACCGACAATTTGATAAAATTCTCTAATTTTTTTCGGCAGTCGAAATCCTGCGTGGTCATAATTGGTCGTAAATGAGACAGATATTCCGAATTTTGTTAGAGGCAATTCCAGTTTTTCGTTTATAGTTTTTACTCGCTCTGATTCAATTTCGTCAGTTAGAGGGAAGTTAATAACATAAACTTCATTTTCTATTTTATTCGTTTTTAATTCTAAATCCGCTAATTCTTTTTGGATAAAAATCCGTTCTTTTTCATTCACGCCAAGATATCGGAATGTGAATTTAACTTTGTCAAATTCCCCGAATTCTCTTTCAATTTTCAAAATATTCTTTCGCAGTTCCATTTTTTTTAGCTTGTTGCCAACGCCAGTCCGTCTAATAACCTGCCTTGATTTTTGTTAGTAGAACCAAATTACAGATTTTGTTTTAAACTGCGAGTGCCATTTTAATTTTTCTATTGTGATTGGCAAATGTTGCTATACAGGCTAAAAATA
>NZ_VORM01000060.1 GCF_007997225.1 Subsaximicrobium wynnwilliamsii | reverse complement strand
TTTTTTAAACATGGTATTGGATTTAAAATTTAGCTACAAATTAATAAATCTATTACATTTACAGCAAGAACATCCAATCGGAACGGTTCAGGCGGGCTTCCGACCGGTAGGGAGGATTCGTTCAACACGGTGTATAATTAATTGCTTTGGTCAGTGCTCATCTGGAAAATTCCTTCGGAATTTTCTCTGGTTCGTATTTGTTTATTAAATTAGTTGCTTAACCAACGCAACTAACCATACACATCACGTTGTGCTTAATTTAAGAAAATGAGAACTAAACAAGAATATTTAGAATTTTTAAATAAAATAAAATGGGAAAAAGGAAAAGAAATTGAATCCTATCTCATTCCTGCAATCGATATTAAAGTAGAGGAAAGTCAATCAGAAAGTAATATTGGGTCATCTAAGTTTGGTGGGAATCCTGACTTACCAGCAAAAACTGATTGGCCAATTTGCGATAATGAACCAATGACATTTTTAGCTCAAATTAATTTGCAACAAATTAGTGAATTTGATTTAGAGAATATCCTACCAAAATCGGGAATTTTATATTTCTTTATAGCAAATCCATCTGAATTTAGTTTAGAACATAAGGTAATATATTCGGTCGACAACGAAATAAGCAGAAGAGATTTTCCTAAAGGGTTAAATAAAGATTGTCGATTTAGTCAATTGAAAATGCTTTTTGAAAATATTTATACTTTCCCTTCAGGAGAAACTTTAGAAATAGAATCCTTAAGCGAAAACGACAAAGAATCTACTTTTGAGTTATTAGAATTAGATGAAGATTTCTTTACATATGAAAACAATCAAATTCTGGGACATACATATCCAGTACAAGGAGATGTTAATCTTGAATGGGCTTGTAGAATTTTAGGTGTTGAAGTATCATTCAAGTCTTTTGAACAAAATCAAGAAAAAATTGATAATCTAAGAAATGATTTTATCAATATACTTCAATTTTCTGCTGAGAACTCAATTCCTGAATTTTGGGATAATTTCTATATTGATTCAATGGGATATTTTGGAATAAGAAAACAAGATTTAAAAAATAGAGAATTTGATAATACGGTTTTAACATTTCAAAACTCGTAAAACTAAGCACAACAAAGTATATAAAAAATAGGCGAGATAGTAATAAATCCAAGACTTTTGGCTCTTATCAAAATTTGTGCTTAACCGAAAGTTTCGTGCTTCGTAATCGCCTACTTTTCATATACTAACCGTTATCGCCAATTTGAAAGAACAAACAGATAAAAACTATGACTATTAATGAAAAACATAGAGAGTTAGTAGCCACGGCTAGAACTGCGGGAGTTTTGTATTTGGCTATGGCAGTATCAGGCATTTTGGGATTTCTGATATTCCACCCTCAAGTATTTGATTCAGAAGACTCACAGAAAACACTAACAAAACTGATTGACCTTGAATCTCTTGCTAGAACCCGACTTCTTTTTGAATTTGCAATTGTTGTTTCTCAAGCTATTACTGCAGTATGGTTTTATAAATTGTTTAGACACATAAACGAATGGGCAGCGTGGACAGTTGGTATTTGGGGAATGATTAATTCCATAGCAATTATGATTAGTGCAATTTCAATGGGTTCCGCTATTGAAATTGCAAGTTCTTCCCAAAACGTAGAGGACAAGTTAATATTAATTGAACTTTTAAGTAGTTTAATCACCAATTCTTGGGGTGTCGGTGGTCTTTTCTTTGGACTTTGGCTTATACCTTTAGGGTACATAATAACGAGCTCAAAAAAGATGCCTGTTTGGCTAGGACGAACCCTAATCATTGGTGGTATTGGCTACCTGCTTAGCACGGTAGCTAATTATGTAGGAATTAAAAGCCCTGTAATTGATTATTTAACTATTCCTGCGACAATAGGAGAATTTTGGATGATTGGATATTTATTAATTTACGGAATACGACAAGTGAATGAATAAATAGGAATAATGCCAAATGAAAAAAGGCGATAACAATGTATATAAAAAATAGGCGAATTAGTGCTAAATTCAAGGGTTTTGCTCGTATCAAACTTTGTACTTAATCGAAAGTTTCGTACTTCGTAATCGCCTACTTTTCATATACTAAACGTTACCACACATTATGAAAATACGCAGTATCATAACAATCATTTTACTTCTCCCGCTTTCAGTTTTCGGTCAAAAGGAGTTGTCAAACGAACAGATTTTAGAAGATTACACTATTTTCAAAGAAATCTTGACAGTTGGACACCCAAGTTTTTATGAATATACTTCACAGGTTGCGTGGGATAGTATTTTTAGTTCGTTTGAGCAAAAAGAAATTAAAGGAGTAAAAACACCGAACGACTTATTCAAATCTATTTCTTCCATAGCTGAAAATGTAAAAGATGGTCACTTAAACATTCTTCATCCAAAAATCGACACCTTACCTACTATGTTTCCAATACTGATAAAGTTTATAGGTGGAAAACTTTATACCGACACGGATGATTTTGGAATTACTGTAGGTTCTGAAATAATGTCTATTGATAGCAAGTCCACTCACACTATTCTAAAAGACATGTTGAAGTATGCGCCATCAGATGGTTTCAACCTGACTAAAAAATACCTCCAAATAGAAAAGGAGTTTGGCATACTTCACTATTACGAATATGGAGTTAAAGAAAGTTATTCTGTAAAATACACGACTCCCGAAGGTAAAGTTAAAACAATTGAAATTTCTCCAAAATCATTTGAAAGCATAGGTAACCGATACCCTAACAGAAATTCTCATTTTGCATCATATCATCAAAATGTAAATCGAGTAGAGTATTTTAAAAATAGAATAGCAGAAGAATGGCCATTCGTCTATTATATAGATTCTCTAAATACTGCTGTACTTACTGTAAATTCGTTTGGTTTAGACCCTCAAGAATTTAAATCAAAGCTGATTGATTTATTTAAAGAAATTAAGAAGAAGAAAGCTAAAAGCCTAATAATAGACATAAGACAAAACATTGGCGGATACAGAATCAACGCCATAAACTTGTACTCTTTTTTAACGAATGAACCTTTTAAACAAAGAATATTAGAAAGTGCTATAACAAATGTGCTTCCTCATGAAAAATACGTTGTTCATACAATATCTAATTACACTGATTTTTTTGGAATGTATTTTACTTCAGCCAAAAAAGAGGATGGACGGTGGATGTTAACAGAAGACCACGCTCAGGCAGAAATGGTTCCGTATAAAAAAACATTTAATGGAAATATGTATGTTTTAATCGGAGGCAATACGTTTTCTGCCGCCAGTGCTTTTGCTTTAAGCGCTAAAAACGACAAAAATATAACTCTTGTTGGGGAAGAAACGGGTGGTGGATACTATTTCCATACGGCTCAATATTCTGCGTTATACGAATTACCAAATTCAAAAATAATGGTTCGCGTACCTTTTGTAAAAATAGATAAATACGTATCTGATAAATCAGTTCCAAAAGGAAGTGGAATATTGCCCGATAAAGAAGTAATCTTAACTGTTGAGGACTTAATTAAAGGAACAGATAGCCAGTTAGATTACGTAGTAAAACATATTAGCAATAAATGAAAACTGTTGCCAACAATTTGAAAAAATGAAGAAAGGGAATTTGATATACCTCCTGCTATCAACTGGAATTTGCGTTGTATTTGCAATAATTGGAGGATTATTGGTTGGAAATTCACTTGAGAATTGGTTTACTGAAATCAAACACCCTTGGTTCTCTCTTCCTATGATAGGTTGGTATATAGTAGGCGGACTATATTACATAATGGCTATTGCAATTCTTTATCGACTCTTAATTGCAAAAGATGGACTTCAAAGAAGATTAGCGATTTGTTTGACTATTGCTATGATAGCAGGCAATGAATTTTGGAACTATCTTTTTTTTGGACTTGAAAGTACTTATGCGGGATTCATTGGACTAATACCCTTTACTCTAATAGTTGTGGTGTTATTTGTTAGACTATGGAAATTTCAACAGAGGACTGCTTGGATTTTGCTTCCGTATGTAATTTGGTTAGGCTACGACATTATTTGGACTTATAATCTGTGGATATTGAATAAATAAAAAACGTGTGGTAACAATGTATATAAAAAATAGGCGAAACAGTAATAAATTCAAGACTTTTGGCTCATGTCAAAGCTTGTGCTTAACCGAAAGTTTCGTGCTTCGTAATCGCCTACTTTTCATATACTAAACGTTAGCAACAAGCAAAACCCAAAAATCGAAATAAAGTTATAATGAGAAAAATTTTAGTTTTACTGCTCTTGATAAGTTCCTTTGCCAATGGACAAAAACTTATAAAAAAGACAGAGGAAAATAAAGTCAAATTGGACAATTCAATGAAAATATTTTCTTCTAACGCTGGATATTGCAAAATTTACAAACTGACGGAAAATATTTTTGCTCTACATAATGGATATATGGAAGGAAATAAAATAACTTATGTTGACAAAAATGCACTCGACGAAATAATCAAAGCATCAGAAATGATTAACGATGCTGATTTTGGAGACAAAGTTGAACTGGTATCAATTGAAATGGACATTGAAAAAAAGAAGATAATTGGAACTGCCTATGTTTTTACGATTTACAAAAACGAAACAACAACGGATTTATCTGACCTGACTCTTACCGAAATTCGAGAATTAATGGAAACAGCGGACTTAAATAGTGTAGAATCTGATGGAGTAAAAGTTGTCGATAAAGTAAAAACAATAACTTCTGAAAAAGCACATAGTTTTATGACCTTGACCAAAAAAGAATTGGAAATATTAATTGAACTGAAATATTAAAATACAGGAGAAAATGCCAGTTGCTAACACCGTGTATAAACCATTGCTGGGTCTGTGCTCATCTGGAAAATTCTTGGGAATTTTCCAGCGTAGTTTTGTATCTTTAATGGTTCGTGTGTGAGACACGCAACGGTCCATACACAACAACGTTGTGGCACATTTAAAAAAAAACCAAGAGTTGATTAAAATATTCCAAAAATCATTAAAGAAAGAGATTGCCGAATTGAGCGATGAAATTCTGAATTCCATATGGTCGAATAGAATTGAACAATC
>NZ_VORM01000005.1 GCF_007997225.1 Subsaximicrobium wynnwilliamsii | reverse complement strand
TTTATCAGAAAGCAAAAATCTGCGAAGATCTGCGCAATCTAAGGGAAACCAACTGAAGCGCATGAATAATGCCCCCGCAGATGTCGCAGATTGACGCAGAAAAAACACCTACTTATCCTGCTTATCATTATAAGGAATAAAAAACGGCGCTAGATGCTGCGCTAAAAAGGCATGAAAGCTGTTGAGACGACACGCAATTGAGCTATTCAATTGTACATTCGTGATGTGTCAGAAAAAACACCTACTTATCCTGCTTATCATTATAATGAATAAAAAACGGTGCTAGATGCTGCGCTAAAAAGGCATGAAAGCTGTTGAGACGACACGCAATTGAGCTATTCAATTGTACATTCGTGATGTGTCAGAAAGAACAAATCTGTGAAGATCTGCGCAATCCGCGGGAAACAAACCGAAACGCATGGGAAATAGCTCCCGCAGATATCGCAGATTGGCGCAGAAAAGTACACCTGCTTATTTTATCAGAAAGCAAAAATCTGCGAAGATCTGCGCAATCTAAGGGAAACCAACTGAAGCGCATGAATAATGCTCCCGCAGATGTCGCAGATTGACGCAGAAAAAACACCTACTTATCCTGCTTATCATTATAATGAATAAAAAACGGCGCTAGATGCTGCGCTAAAAAGGCATGAAAGCTGTTGAGACGACACGCAATTGAGCTATTCAATTGTACATTCGTGATGTGTCAGAAAGAACAAATCTGTGAAGATCTGCGCAATCCGCGGGAAACAAACCGAAACGCATGGGAAATAAACTGAAGCGCATGAATAATTCTCCCGCAGATATCGCAGGTTGACGCAGAAAAAAACACCTGCTATTATTTTTTCGATAAACTGAAAATCGCCCTTTAATGCAACCATTTACAGCTTGGCGTCTGTATAAATACAATTGATGCATTTGAAAATTCAGGAATCTTCTTCCTTACCATCCTTGACTTTTTTAGATGCCCAGTCTTCCTCGTCTTGATTAACTTCCAATTTGTCTTGTTCCTCAGTTTTTTCGGGTGTGTAATTGAGTTTGATATACATGGGGAAGTGATCTGATCCAATATTCTTTTCTCGGGATATATCAATGAGCGTAAAGTCATCACTGTGAAACACATGGTCTAAAGGCCAACGCATGAAAAAATGTTCGGTACTGTAAGTGTTGAAAAATCCACGTCCGCGTCTCGGGTCCAACAAGCCGCTTACTTTTTGAAAAATTTTAGTGGTTCGGGACCAGGCGACATCGTTCAAATCCCCAAAAACCAAAGTGAGGCTGGGATCGGCTTCTATCTGTTTTCCTATCAACATCAATTCGGCATCGCGACCTGTGGAGGTCTTGCTTTCCGTAGGACTTGGAGGTCTGGGATGCAAGCAATGAATCCTGACTTTCTTCCCGTTGTCTAACTTGATATAGCCATGAATGGATGGGATATCGTCTTTGATCAAATACTTGACCTGCATGCCTTCTAAAGGCAGTTTAGAGTAGAGGTGCATTCCGTATAAATTATCGAGAGGCACTTTTATGGAGTGGGTATAGTCATCTTCGAACGGTTCTAGCGCTTCTTCCCATTTTTTATCAGACTCTAAAGTCAGAAAAACATCGGGATCTTTGAGTTTTATCAAATCAATAAGGCGGCTGTAATCCCGATTGGTCATTAAAACATTGCTAACCAGTATGCTTATTGGTGCTTTTTCAGTCTTGCCATCAAATTTCAAGGTTTGTTTTTTGGCAAGATAAGTATATGGGAAAATGAGCCAGCATTGATAAATTAAACAAATAACCAGCGCGCATACAATGATAAAGTGCCAAGGCTGCTGAAACGAATACACAAGCCCAGCCGCTATGAGATTTACACACAGCAAAAAAGAAATCTGTATTCTGGGAAAATCGAAATCCCGTACCAACCAATGATCAAATTTTGTGATCGAAGCTAAGGTAGGAATACAAATAAGGATATTAAAAACAAGCGTTATGATTTCTAAATAGTTCACTTTTATATTTTATTTAAAGAATTTTTGGGTCAGCTACAAATGGCAATCCAAGCGTGCATAGTTAAGTATATCTTCTCATTGAGGTTTGCAAGGTATTGAAAAAAAAGTAAAAATTTACCCTAGAAAAAAGGCTAGAACTTAGGAGATGAACATAGGTCAACTTTTTTCATATCTTTTAATTGAACCTTAACTAAAATGTGGATTATATTTGTATAAAGAGTGGGGCAGAAGGATTTTATGCCTTAAAATTCAACTTTAAATTTAGATTTAAAATGATTGTCAATAAATCGGTAGTAGGTATACACATCATTTCTCATGAAGCGCACGGCTTATTGGCGGGAAAAATTGCCAATGAAATCAAACCGGAATTTAGACCAAGGCACTGGTTCGAAACACTCATTGCCATTTGTGAGCATGATGACCGGCAGCTCAATTTCAAGGAGAAGGATTATTTGTCTGATATGGGCGTCCCGATGGATTTTAATGAAGAACGGTCTTCCGTTCATGAGGTAATGACTAGGATGCAGCGGGTCTTGAAGGCTGCTGGCGACAAATCATCATGGGTCAAGCTGCTCATTTCCTATCATTTGGAATTCATCTATGCCCACATGAAAGCAGACAGCAAACGAATAAGCCGTTTTTTTACTGAAGAAGAAAAAGCACGTGGGCACATTTTGGAACAGTTTAAGGTTTCAGATAAAACGGGGCGAACCTACTACGAGGTTTTGCGATTTTGCGATAGGCTGTCGCTCATTTTATGTAAGGATCAAGCACCTGAAGCCGAGCGGCTTTTAGAAATCAATACTTCCATCAATGGGGAGACCTACTTCATCAAAAAAACCGAAAACGGCGTGTTGACCATCACGCCATGGATTTTTAGTGCCACGGAATTTGAATTATCTGTAGAAGAACGCATCTTAAAGGAAACCAAATTCACGTCTAACCAACACTTTGAAACGGTTTTGATGGGCAGTAAGCCACAACCTAAAAAATGGCTGCTCAAGAAGTCCGAAGGCTGATTCTTTTGGTGTTATTCTGTGAAACCAGGATTTTAGAAATGCTTTGGTGTAGGTGTTTTTACCAATCAAAAAAACCTTTAGCTCTGGTTTGGAGTTGGACGCCTTCAGCAAAAAAAAATGTCGCGCTACTTTTCAAATCAATTAAAGCGGCCAATTGTTAAAATATCAATATCTTCATCCTCCTTGATCGTGCAACCAACTAACGATTCCTGTATGACTTATGGCATTATTTCAAGCTTCCGTTCTTAAATCACATCTCGCTTTGTTGGATCAATCTGCTGTTGATAGGGCTTACAAAAAATATCAAAACTACTTTTGGAACGCCAACATTCAGGACAATATAAAAAGTGCCAAAGAGGAGCAGTACCAAGCCTCATTTCTGCACGAGTTATTTGTGAACATCTTGGGCTATACGCTGTTTCCAAACCCAGATTCTAATTTAACCACTGAGTTTAAGAACGAGAAAAATTCGCGAAAGGCCGATGCTGCCATATTGAAAGATGGCGTGGCCATTGGCGTTATCGAGCTAAAAGGCACCATTACCAAGGACCTTGAAAGCATTCGCCTACAAGCCTTTGATTATAAGGCCAACCAAAAAGGCTGCGTGTATGTGATCACCTCCAATTTTGAGAAACTGCGTTTTTACATCAATGATGCCACAGAATTTGAGGAGTTCGATTTGTTCACGCTCTCGCAAAACAGATTTAAATTGTTGTATCTGTGCTTGCATATAGACAAACTTCTTAACAATACAGCGCTTAAAATCAAGGAGGCTTCCATTGTTGAGGAGGAAGAAATCACCAAGGCTTTTTATAAGGATTATTCGGTATTCAAAAGGGAATTGTATCGGGATTTGGTAAAAAACAATGCCAAAACGGTCAAGGCCAAATTGATTGAACAGGAGCGTGCCGAAGACCAGAACGATATCGTTCAACTTGAGAAAAATGTAAAACTGACCTTATTCAAAAAATCACAAAAGCTCATTGACCGCTTCTTGTTTATCTTTTTTGCTGAAGATAGAACCTTATTGCCTTCCAACTCCACCAAACAAATATTAAACAAATGGAAACACGACTGGGATTTTGGCGACGAACGCCCTTTATATAGTTTGTTCAAGCAATACTTTCTGTATTTGGATCAAGGCCGAAAAAGCACCCCAAGTCGTGCCGAAATATATGCCTACAATGGCGGTCTATTTAAACCGGATGCCATTCTCGATGCCCTGGAAATCAACAACGACTTGTTGTTTAAGCATACCAGCAAATTATCAAATTATGATTTTGAAAGTGAGGTGGATGCCAATATCCTCAGACATATTTTTGAAAACGCACTCAACGAAATCGAAAGTGTAAACGCCGAGATTGAAGGTGGTGATTTTGACCAGCAAACGATTAAGCGCAAAAAGGATGCTGTGTTTTATACGCCAAAATACATTACCAAATACATTGTTGAAAACACGGTAGGTAAACTCTGTGTGGAAAAAAAGATAGCCATTGGCTTTAAGGAAGCCGATTATTTTGAGGTCAAAAAAGGCACTCACCAAAGCACCAAAATGCAACTTTTAGAAACGCTTGACGCCTACCGCGAATGGCTACTGCAGCTTACTATTTGTGATCCTGCTTGTAGCTCGGGCGCATTTTTGAACCAGGCACTCGATTTTTTAATCAAAGAACATCAATACATTGATGAGCTTAAAACGAAGGTTTTGGTTGGCGGGCTGCAGTTTCCAGATATTGAAAACACCATTCTCGAGAATAATATCTATGGGGTGGATTTCAATGAGGAAAGTGTTGAAATCACAAAACTTTCCCTTTGGTTGCGAACCGCAAAACCCCGACGTAAACTCAACGATTTGAGTAACAATATCAAATGTGGCAACAGTCTCATAGACAGTAAGACCGTTGCGGGTAATAAAGCTTTTAACTGGTCCGAGGAATTTCCGCAGGTATTTAAAACCAAAGATCTAAAGGCCTATCACATCACGACAGCCGTGCACGACAGCAGAACTTCGGACCGGATGGTAAAATACGAGGTAAGAAAGAAACGGGACCTGGGCACAAACCCGTATCCAAACGTGGTCTATTTTACAGATGCCGATGATCTAATCATAAGTCAAACCATTGCCCAGATTGTAAAGGAAGATGGACTAAGGCTTTTGGCCTATAACATTTGCGGAGACCACATCCATTTACTCTTGGTTTGCGATATTGCGGATATCCCACGCATCATGCAGAAAATAAAATCGGTAACTTCTAAGATCCTAACGCGGGAGAAAACACAGGCACAGGGGACAAGGGAGCACGCTCCCTTGGCAGAGGAAACGGGGCGGGAGACAAGGGAGCACGCTCCCTTGGCAGAAGAGGAAGGGAAAACAAGGGAGCACGCTCCCTTGGCAGAAGAGGAAGGAACAAGGGAGCATGCTCCCTTGGCAGAAGAGGAAGGGGAAACAAGGGAGCATGCTCCCTTGGCAGAAGAGGAAAGAACAAGGGAGCATGCTCCCTTGGCAGAAGAGGAAGGAACAAGGGAGCATGCTCCCTTGGCAGAAGAAACAGGGAAAAAAAGGGAGCATGCTCCCTTGGCGAAAGAAAAAGCAAAAAAGCCCTTATGGGGACAAAAGTACAGTGTGCCAAAAGAGATCACCAGCACGCAGCAATTGGACAATACCCTAAATTACATACAGAAAAACAGAAGCAAACACGAATTGCCAGAACACAGTGCCCAACTCCAAACTGTGATAGATGGCATGCTCACCTCTAAAGCCGATGCCTTTAAAACGGAAATCACTGGTGGCTTTGATGTGGTTATTGGTAACCCGCCTTATGTGAGGAAACAAGGACTTATGGAACATTATCCTGAAACTTGTGTCTTTTATGAAAAGCGATATAAATCTGCCACGGCAAATTATGACATCTATGCATTGTTTATGGAAAGATGTTATGATTTGATAAATAGAAAAGGAATTGTTTCGTTTATTTTACCACATAAATTTTTGGTATCAGATTTTGGAGCAGGTATCAGACAGTTTTTTAAGGAAAAAACTGCGGTTAAAAATTTAATTCATTTTGGTTCGGAAATTATATTTTCAGAAGCTTCCACATACAACTGCATTATCGACTTAACTAAAAGTCGAAAAGAAAAAATTCAATTCAAAAACTTAAACCAGAAAATTTATTTGAGCCTTTTGTTTGGGACTCTATGAAATATGATACATTAAATGCAGAAAACTGGGATTTACAAAGTGAAGAAGTCTTGCATGTGATTGAAAAATTAAAAGAACAACCTTAACGAGTTGAGGATGTATTTAGTAGGATATTTCAGGGTATCGCTAGTGGAGGTGATAAATTTTTCACTGTAAACTTTTAAAGGACAATGGAAATCGAGGATTATTTTATTCAGGAATGTTGGGACAAACAGTGGAACTCGAATTTGATTTTTTCAAACAAATTTTAAAAAGAAATCAAATTTCCAAATATGCAAAACTCAAAACTGATTTATACACGCTGTTTCCCGTAAAATAGAAACGACAGGAGTAAATCGCTTTAGTTGAAGGCTCATAATGAAAACGAAATCATGAACAAGCGATTCACGACTTCCCCTGCAATAGAAACGACAGGAGTAAATCGCCATAGTTGAAAATTCATAATGAAAACGAAATCATGGACAAGCTATTCACGACTTCCCCTGCAATGGAAACGACAGGAGTAAATCGCTTTAGTTGAAAATTCATAATGAAAACGAAATCATGAACAAGCGATTCACGAGTTCCCCTGCAATGGAAACGACAGGAGTAAATCGCCATAGTTGAAAATTCATAATGAAAACGAAATCATGAACAAGCGATTCACGACTTCCCGTAAAATAGAAACGACAGGAGTAAATCGCCATAGTTGAAAATTCATAATGAAAACGAAATCATGAACAAGCGATTCACGACTTCCCGTAAAATAGAAACGACAGGAGTAAATCGTCATAGTTGAAAATTCATAATGAAAACGAATCATGAACAAGCGATTCACAACTTCCTGTAAAATTGAAGTTAAAGGACTAACTTGCCATACTCGAATCTTTCTTAAAAAAACAGATGCAAGAACAACCCATTCACGTACAAACCAAAGATGATGTAAGCATCGCAGTTTGGAAATCGAATCCAAAGCAAAGCAATGGCAAAGTTGTTTTTCTAACCCATGGCGCGTTTTCCAATCGGCAAATATTCAATGGTATTGTTGGCGCATTGACCCAAAACGGCTTTACCTGTTGGAGCATGGAGTGGAGAAATCACGGGGAAAGTGAACACAGTCCAAGTAAATTCAATCTCGAAACTGTAGCGGAGTTCGATTTGAGCGCTACCTTAAATTTTCTAGTAAACAAACAGGGTTTGAAAAGCTTCGATTGCATCACGCATAGCGGTGGTGGCTTGGTGCTGACTATGTTTTTAATCAAAAATCCAAGTTACCGCGCTAGCATAAAAAGCATTTCCATGTTTGGGGTGCAGGCGTTTGGTGCCGGATCTAAGTTAAAGAACCGGATGAAGATTTTTGCGGGAAAGTACGTCTCTGCAATGCTGGGGAAGGTGCCTTCAAAACCAGCGGGCTCCATCGAAAATAGCGAAAGCTATCACACCTTGAAACAGTGGTTCGATTGGAACCTGAAGAAAAATTTTGTGGGCGAGGACGGATTCGACTATCGTGAAAAAATGAAAAGCATCCAAATCCCCATACTGTCCATCTGTGCCAAAGGCGATCATTTCATAGCGCCCAAAGAAGGCTGTCAACAGTATTTGGAAGCCTTCGAAAATCCACAAAACAAACTCATCTATTTTGCCTTGGAAAACGGGAATTTAGAAGATTACAGCCACAGTAGGATCATACTTTCAAGGAATTCAGAAAAGGAAATCTACCCGGTGGTATTGAAATGGATCCATGAAAGCGCAAGTTCCAAAAGCAAGGCCTAAGCACATCCATCACAAAGAAGTTTCGGCCTATATCTTTATGCGTCATTGCAACCAAATTTGATTGATCCAGAAAATCTGCATTTTGGTTTTTGCTTCGGAAAAAAAATCAGCTTTTTTTTTCTGCGTCAATCTGCGAGATCTGCTGGCTAAAGTTCGTGTTCGCTTCTGATAATTCCATGAAAATGAGATTAATTTCCGCAGCTTCGGCATATATCTTTACGCGTCATTACAACCAAATTTGATTGATCCAGAAAATGTGCATTTTGGTTTTTGCTTCAGCAAGAAAACGCAGCTCTTTTCTCTGCGTCAATCCGCGATATCTGCGGGCTAAAGTTCGTGTTCGCTTCTGATAATTCCATGCGAATGAGATTAATTTCCGCAGCTTCGGCATATATCTTTATGCGTCAATCAACCAAATTTGATTGATCCAGAAAATGTGCATTGTGGTTTTTGCTTCAGCACGAAAACGCAGCTCTTTTCTCTGCGTCAATCTGCGAGATCTGCGGGCTAAAGTTCGTGTTCGCTTCTGATAATTCCATGAAAATGAGATTAATTTCCGCAGCTTCAGCATATATCTTATCGCGTCATTACAACCAAGTTTGATTGATCCAGAAAATGTGCATTTTGGTTTTTGCTTCAGCACGAAAACGCAGCTCTTTTCTCTGCGTCAATCTGCGAGATCTGCGGGCTAAAGTTCGTGTTCGCTTCTGATAATTCCATGAAAATGAGATTAATTACCGCAGCTTCGGCATATATCTTTACGCGTCATTACAACCAAATTTGATTGATCCAGAAAATCTGCATTGTGGTTTTTTGCTTCGGAAAAAAAATCAGCTTTTTTTTTTCTGCGGCAATCTGCGATATCTGCGGGCTAAAGTTCGTGTTCGCTTCTGATAATTCCATACGAATGAGATTAATTTCCGAAGCTTCGGCATATATCTTTACGCGTCATTACAACCAAATTTGATTGATCCAGAAAATCTGCATTGTGGTTTTTGCTTCAGCACAAAAACGCAGCCCTTTTCTCTGCGTCAATCCGCGAGATCTGCGGGCTAAAGTTCGAGTCCGCTTCTGATAATTCCATGAGAATGAGATTAATTTCCGCAGCTTTTTTTCAGGGTAATGAAAAAATGTGTTCTGCCTTGACCTTTCGTGACAAATCACTCAAAATCCGCGAGGTATCGTAATTATTGGTTTGGGGGGTCAAATGCCCAAGAATATCGTTTTCATTCGCGATGATTTCGGTTTTGTCAATAAATCCGTAACCTTCATAAATGCCATTGACCATATAAATAAAGGCGTCTTCTTCAGTGTGCCTGCCCTTCAGCTTATAGATCACACGGGATTTTCTGTTTTGAAACTGTTCAAAGGCGCGTTCAAATCGTGTGTTGTAATCTTCGGTCGATTCGGTACCGGCACACACACAAGCCTGATGTTTTTTGGTATGATTGCTACAAGGGCCTTTGACGCGTTCAAGGGCGCAATGCTTTCGGCATAACTGGTGTTCCGCACAAAATTGCTCCAAGGATTGCTTTACCGATGTTCTGTTAAAATACCGCTCGGGCATGTTGTTGACGATCTCCTTTCGGGTAATTTGAAGTTTATTTATGCCCGAAGCTGTTTTGCCTTTATTGATGATGTAAGGCGCAGGATCTTTCACTTGTTGCGTATTGTAGATGGGTTTCAAGGCTTTTATGTTCGCCGATTCCATAAGTTGCGCCATGAGATCGTTACCCGAATAGTCCACGTTGATGGCGTTCACTTCAGCATAATTGATATTGCTCAAGCTTGCTGTGGAAAAATGACTTTGCAAACGCTTCCTAATGTTCTTAGCCTTGCCAACGTAGATGACATCTTCAAAGGGATTCAGAAAATAATACACGCCGGCTGCCATTTTGTATCTGGAAAGGTCCAAACGGTTTGTGAGAGCTGCTGTGGGTTTTGGCGCTGGGCTATCCATATTCCGATTGCATAGAAACTGCTGCATCACCTCCAGAAAAGCTTCGGCATATTCCAAACTTTGGGCACAAAGGTTTCGAGCATCTCTCAAAACGAGTTCCACCGCATTTTCGGTATCCTTATCCGCACGGTGCCAAACAAATTTGGGGCGAACATTGAAATTATAACCAATGGCCTTGAATTGGGATTTGAGAAGTTTGAACTGCCGCACTTCAGAAAAAACAAGCGCTTGCTCTTGCAGCAATTCTATGAGCTCATCGGCAATATCGCAAAATGGAGGTGCTGCCAAAAGGGCCATGCGATCCAGATTATGTTGTTCATAAATGCGTTTGGGAACGGACACTTCCGGTCTAAAATCAAAAGACCGCACAGCCTGCGGATGCTCGTCATTTTTAAGGCTTATGCGGTAAGGGATTTCCGCTTTTTTACCGGTACTTAGGGTTTGAATGTAGATGGATGTCATTAGAGCAAAAATAAGAATTATTCAGGCTATTCAAAACATTCTTAAAGGCACAATAAATCAATATCTTTACAAAAAAGGGCATTTTGGAGAATCATAAACTTAACGAAAAACAGAAAAAAGCGGTTGGCTATGAAGGCAAGCACTTGCTTGTTCTTGCTGGTGCGGGCACAGGAAAAACACGCTGCATCGTAGGCAGGGCGGCCTATCTTATTGAGCAGGGCATCGCGCCAGAAAAAATACAAATCCTAACCTTTACCAAACGATCTGCCAGTGAAATCGTTGAGCGTGTCAAAGCCTCGCTCACCAATAACCAGGCGCAGAGTTTAAATGGGTCCACGTTTCACTCTTGGTGCAATCAATTGATTGTGCGCTATCCCAATCTTTTTGGAGCGGCTGGCTACACGGTTATTGATCCCGACGACCAATTGAGCGTCATGAAAATGGTGTGTGGCGATCAAATCATCGAGTATAAGGGGATTAGGATCAAGCCACAGCAGTTGATTGATATTTATTCCTACGGAAGGAATACGCGTCAAAACCTTAGTAATGCCATTCGGGAAAAGGTCTATAAAGGCAAAACCGATGCAGAAACCACCGATGAGATTGATATCATTCGGTCGCGGGTTGAAGTGCTGCTGAAGGCTTATCAAACCAAAAAAGGGGAGGGCCGATACATTGATTATGATGATTTGTTGTTGGTGGTGGCCAATCGGCTTAGAAACGATGCTGAAGCACGGGACATTTTGAGCCATCAACTCAAGCATTTATTGATTGATGAGTTTCAGGATACAAATCCCTTGCAATGGTATTTGTTGGAGCCCTTTTTAGAGATCGCAAAATTCTATTGTGTGGGCGACGATGCCCAATCCATTTACTCCTTTAGAGGTGCCGATTACAAAAATGTGCACCTGTTCAAACAGCGGGTACCCGAGTCTGAAATCCTAATCTTGGATAAAAACTACAGATCCACGCAGGAGATCTTGGATGTTTCCAATTGGCTCATTGCCCAATCGCCGTTGGACTACGATAAGGAGTTGCAGGCCTCACGTGGATCTGGCATGACCCCAAAATTGGTCAATGTTGCGAGCCAATGGGAGGAAGCCAATTTTATTGCAGAAAACATTCTGGAGAATTTTACAGAAAACAACAAGCAGTTTGCAGATCATCTCATACTGTCAAAATCCACTTATTATACCAAACCCCTGCAGGCGGTTTTCATTCAGAAGAAAATACCTTACGTGACTTATGGCGGAAGAAAATTCATGGAAGCGGCACACATCAAGGATGTGATCTCAGCCTTGAGGGTGGTCAATAATCATTTTGATGAAATTGGCTGGATGCGTTTTTTGACCTTTTGGGATGGGATTGGCGAAATAAAGGCTGGCAAGTACATCTCGCAGCTCGTGGCCTTTGAAGATCCTCTGGGATGTGCTCAAAACCTGGCCGATGTTATTGGTGGCCAGGAAGGTGAGACCATTGCCGATATCTACAATACCATTTACCGCAATGCTGGTAACGTCAAGCAGGCGCTTCAAGAAACCTATTCTAAAATGGAGCAGGCTCTGGCCTTCAAATACCGTAAGGATTGGGAGGAAAAACGCAAATCAGATTTCCCGGTGCTCGAGATGTTGGGCGATAATTATGCCTCTATTGGGCAGATGATTTCTGAAGGCATTTTGGAAAACGCGAAACAGTTGAATGGAAATCCCGTCTTGGAAGGCTCTCAAATCAGTGACAGCGAAATCAAGGATCATGTGGTTATTTCAACCGTACATTCGGCCAAAGGTTTGGAGGCAGACGTGTGCTACGTGCTCAACGTGTCGCCAAAAGTTTATCCGAGTGCATGGAATTTGGATAGTGAGGAAAAAGTGGAAGAGGATAGGCGTGTGCTTTACGTGGCTTTGACCCGGGCTAAAAATGAGCTTTACATCACGCGGGATACCAATTCCATAAACACCGTCAATAAAACGAAAAACGCCGGGTTCAGTTCCAAATACTTTTTGGAGGAATTGCCAAATCAACTCACAGAGCAACTCATAAATCCTTACAGCTTGATAAAACCCAGGGACATTTCAAAACCCAATAGCATCGACCTTTCCTTTGGGATGGACTTTTCCTAGGGATTGCTGAAGTTGGTTTGCTTCGGAAAAAATATTTCGCAAGCACTGGCATTGGTTTTTGATGAAAGAGCAAAAACGGAAGCCGTACAACACGGAATGTCTTGTGCTGAAAACAGCAGCTTGTTGGTTCTTAAATTTTCTGCAGATTTTTTCTGAATTTATAAAACAAGACCTCAACATCAAACAAGGCTTCGGAATGATGCTTAGTTTCTAACTCCACGGAAAATCGCTCAAAGTACAAACGCATCAAAGCATTTTGAAAGCGCTGGTTTATTCGAATTATTAGCGGCCGAATTGATAATATTTGGTCAACGGATGCTTTTTACCTTTTAAAAGCTGTGAGATGATGTCCATCCCAATTACCGAAAACGTGATGCCATTACCGCCAAAACCCAATACAAAATAAGTGCTTTCAAAATCCTTGTGCTTGCCAATATAGGGAAGCCCATCTTCGGTTTCGCCAAAGGTGCCTGCCCAGGCAAAATCATTGACAAAATCATAATCGGGTAGTATTTTTTTGAGATAGTTCTGGAGCTTTTCGGCTTTCTTACCTATGTTTTTGTTTCTCTTTTCAGGATTGACGTAATCCTCATCTTCCCCGCCAATCAAAAGTCGGCCATCATCGGTGGTTCTCATGTACATGTAGGGATCGGCGGTGTTCCAGAAGAGCGTGCCTGCCAACTGGTCTTGGTTGTCTTCCAGCTGTTCCCCTACCATGGCAAAGGTGCTGAGTAGCTTGACAAATTTTTCTTTGATGATGCTTGTACTTTCAAAGCCGTTGCAATAGAGAATTTTTTTGGAAGTGATGCTGCATCCGTTTTTAGTGATTGTGGTCACGCCATTTTTTTTATAGCTTACTTTTTCAATGACTGTTTTATCAAATATGTCCAGCCCTTTTTTATGATTGTAAGCCAGAATATCGTGTGCCAAACGGAAAGCATCAATGCTGCCGCCCTGTTTGGAGAGAATCCCACCATGGGTATTTTGCAGGCCAAAGCGTTTTGTGATCTCTTCCGCTTCCAACCACACTACGGGAAAGCCGTGCGTTTTTCTGGCCTCAAACTCTTTTTTGAGTTTCGGGACGTCTTTTTTAAAAGCAGCGAAATAGAGCGAGTCTTTCTTTTCAAAGCCACAGCCAGACTTGACCTGTTTTGAGATCTTTCCTAGGGTATCAATGGCTTCGGAACATCCTCTGTAATTCGCCACCGCAGCTTCAGTCCCAATTTTTTCGATCAATTCAAACAAAGGCACATCAATTTCATACTGAAGCATCGAGGTGGTTACCGAGGTGCTCCCGTGAGCGATTTCGCGTTTATCTATTAAAACAGTCTTGTAGCCATCTTTGATGCATTGGTGTGCAATGAGACTTCCCGTGATGCCGCCTCCAACAATTAAAATATCTGCCTTCACGTTTTTTCGCAAAGACGGGTAGGAGTGAAGGATGCCATTTTTTTCTAACCAAAAAGGTTCGCTTGAACGTAGTTTCATTTGGAGATTTTTTTATTAAAGCTAAGCAATTTATCCTCACAAAATGGACCGTATTTTTTTGAGTCAATCATTTATTGTTTTGGAGCTGAAATTAGATGAAACGGGATACTTTTTGAAAGTCTCTAGACAAAAACGGAATCATAAGAGACTGAATTGGAAACTTGAAATTATGGGTTTTTGGGTTTGGAGGAAGTCTTTAGTAGGCGTTTTGAAGTTATAGCTCGGCACTATTTTGGTTTGTAAAGACTCTTTAAAACAAAAAAAACCTTCGGTGTTTGAAGCCGAAGGTTTTGGGGTATTGTAAAAAATAAATAGGGTAATTTTAAATATATGATTATTACTGAAGCGTAACATTTAGGGATACGGTAAGCATGTCTCCGCCTCCTGTAAATCGCTCAGCCCAAACTTCAATATAATCGTCTGTATCTAATTCTATAGTGCCTATTATAGGAAGTGCTATAATATCACTTTCATCTGAAGCTCTTCCATAAACCTTAGTTTGAGTAATTACTGAAGCTGAACCTGTGCCTTTCCCTTTGGCAATGTATAGAATATAAATTGTCGGAATTGTGCCGTCTGTATTAGATGTCAAGTCCCTAGCCTGAAAAGAAATAGAGGCATTAGCTCCGAAAAATCTTGTTTTATTTCCTTTATAAATAATTCTGTTATTCCCGCTTTTTTCAAACCTAAATAATTCACCTGAAGCGGTAGTCCCAGTGACTTTTTTCCTAAACCCTGATCCTGTACCACTGAATGTAGTTAACTCGCCATTACCAACATTTGCCGAAAAATTAATATCGCCAGTAGCCACATCGTCGCTTTCCCTCGGGATGCCAGGAGCACTCACTGTCCAGGCATTACTAAAGTTATAACCTGTGTAAGAGCCAGAGGTATAGGCTTTAACGTATCCAGAAGACGCACTAGTAGTACCTGTAAAAACCGTGCCTTGCAAAACACCCGTTGCTACATTAGGATTGCTACTAACGTCTAACGCGACATCTGATCCATTGACTGAGCTAAAACCACTGACTTTTTCGATTAAACCGAAGTTATCGGAAAATGTTTCAAAAGTCCCGTTATTCGAATTTGGCCATGCTTGATTATTCAGTAGTAAATTCCCAATATTGGAATAGGTAATCCCGTTGGTATTATTCAAAAACTGAACGATGTTACCAAAGTATAATCCAAAACCTGAGATGCTTCCAACACTGTTCATCCCATCGATAATTGTGTTTTGTATCAAAAGGGAGGAGTTTGTCGCAATTCCAGGCCCTGCAATCTCAAAAGCTTTAGTGCCAATCAAAGTCACATTTCTAATGCTTCCTCCGGTGCTTCCTTTGAAAACGACTCCAGAGGAGGAGAGTACATCTTCATTGGGATCCATTCCAGCAACGTAAGCGTTGTTTAAATCAATTGGGCTCGATAATGCGATTGTTCCGTTTATTTCATAAAATGTATTGGTGTCCAATTTATAAGAAGACCCTCCACCCGCAGCTAATTCTACAGTTAAATCGGCAGCAGATTTTACGAGTTTATAATTACTGCGTTTGTCTGAAGTATCATTGGCCAATGCCGACCAAGAAGTCGTTGTGGCATTGTAGAAGTAAAACGTATCTTCATCGGTATCAAATACCAACAAACTCTCGGCAGGACTTTCTATATCCTCACGTTGTAAAGTGGTCATGCGTGGGGCTAACAAGCCTTGAGACTCAGATTTTAATTCTAACAACGCAGATGCATCTGGTTCTTCAGTTCCGATGCCAACTTGGGCATGGGAAAATCCGGTTAATAATACACTTAAAAAGAGTAATTTAATAGGTCTCATAAATTTGGGGATTTTGAGGTTAAAAATTATTTTAGTACAAATGTATACCATTCAGCCAATAAACAAGTATTATAACCTATAAATACCATAAAATCCATTTATTTTAACTAAATGAAATTAATAGTATCATAAAATATGTGAATACTCTTACAGGCAATCTTAAAACTTTGGTTTGTAGCCAATGCCGCATCTTAGCCGATCTATTACTTCTGTTAAATTTCCAAAGCTTAAATGGTCTCATTTTGGAAACAGGCTAAATTGCATCTAAAAATACTGGCGCTTTATGCTGCGAAAATCTGCGAAATCAGCGGGAAATGAAAAGGTGTTAAGGTGTCCCGCAGATGTCGCAGATTGGCGCAGACTTTTTTCTTTATTGGAGTTCAAAATACTGCCGGTGTAATGAAACAAAACATCAGACTTTAAATCCGAAGCATTCAGCAGCAGAATTTGTGATCCTTCTACAGCATTTTGATGTTATGGTAATTCACGGCGGTACTTCCGCAATGCTAAGTCTTAATTACTCCCAAGAATTTCTGAAGCGCTTTTATGAGTGCACATGGAAAGCGAAAGGTTCAAACACTACAAACAAAAAAAGACTGCTTAAAAAAGCAGTCTTTTACATCAAAAAAAATTAGATTTATTTGAAGATCACTTTCTTCGTTTGCTGTTGTGCTTCGTTATTCAACTTCACAACATAGATGCCGGTGTTGAGAGCCGAAGCGTCTATTTTGTTTAGGTCCGATGCTTCATCCAAGAAGGAAGTCATGACCAAACGGCCTTGAATATCGTAAATGGAGACCTTCGTTTCGGACAAAAGTGGCCCGTTGACAAAAAGTGTTTGCTTGCTTGCAAAGATTTGTAAGCTTCCGTTTTCAGGGACAATGTTTGATAGTGTACTGTTTCCAATCCTAAGGAAAAACCTGCCAGTTCCAGAAATGTTGCTGTTAGCGGTAAAGGTGTACTCAGAGGCATTCAATAAGGTAAAGGTGTTGGTTTGATTGTCTTCCAAATACACATCAATAGTTTCCGGCAGGGTAGAGGTCTCAATGCTGAAAGTGACTTGTTTTCCTTGAGCGGTTTTTAAGCCTAAGGGAATCGTGATGTCATTTAGATCATTAGATCCAAGGCTTTGGATGGCCATATTGCGGCCTTGGTTATTTTCCACCAATTGGGAATATAAGAAGAAATCACCACCAACACCGTTAAAGAGAGCAGCGTCATAGCCAGGATCTAAACCTAAAGTGGAATTGCCATTAAAGTAAATCTCAGTGGCAAAATCACCAGTGGCATGTTGCGCTCGCAATCGTAATTTCTGAACTTCGTTATCCGTTCTACCCAAAATAAAATCATCTGTTCCGGCAGAAGTCTGCATGGCGGTTGTGAAGTTTATCTGATGGGTGGCATTGTCGGGAGCATTCGCAACCAAAAATCCTTGTCCGGGCGCAATGTTGACATCTGTATTGGTTAAATTATTAATAACCGTAAAGTTGCCAAAGGTTCCAGAGCCTACTTCAGGATTAGTACCACTATTATAACCGTAGACTGCTGTGGCATTAGGATCTAAGGCTATTGAATTTTCGGTTAAGAATTTTTGAGAATCAATAAATGTTGGATACGGATTACCTACACCGTTCCAGTAATTGTTGCTTGTGGAGATCTCAACAGTTTCTGTAACGGTTGATACCGTACCTGTAAATCTTAGTGTTTGTCCGCTATTAGTAGCAGCAGCTCTGTAACCAACTCCTCTTTCCAGCAAAGCGGCTGCATTTGCAACAGCATCGTAGTTGGTGTAAGATTGGTTGCTGTTGTTATAAGGTCCAAAGGCATAAAGCGTCGTAGAATTTGCCAGCACATCTGAATTTATGTCTGAACCATTTGAATAGTCCAAGAACTCAACAAAAGTAGCATCTCCAGCCACTTTAACCGGCATTGAAATTAAGTCGTTGCCACCATTCACGCCAGATTGACCAACCTTATTGACATGGCGGTCATAATTTACAATCGTGGAGGCACCTAAGTCTCCTTTCAATAATAAAATCGCATAACTATTGGATCTGGATTTGAGATTTAAATTAGAAGGAGCGAGTGTTGTGCCTGAGGATACATAAACTGTAGATCCTGGTTTAACCGTCATGGTTGTTGAAAGTTCTTGGGCATTAGCGCTAAGACAAATCGCCACCGAACATAGGATAAGGTAATAATTTTTCATTTTTTTTAGATTTGGGGGGACTCGCAAGTAACAGCATAAATTCTAATTATTCAAATTTTATGTGCTTTAGTTTCCGAATCTGAGGTTTAATTAAGTAAGTTCTTACAGAATTGATGCTTGTTTTTTGATTTCAGACTGGAAAAGATATCTAGACTTTTATTTAAAATTTCAGATTTCAAGCATCTAAAGGAGTGTATTTTCGGAAGGGCATATGCAGAGACGAAGCATTAGATTTTGAAAACAAAAAAACCGATGGTTATGTTCCATCGGCTAAAATTTTTGAAAAAAAACTGGTATTAATTCAAATCCTCTAAACGTTTCACACGGTTGAGCGTGGCGTTGATTTTGGTCAATTGGTTTTGAACAGTTGATCTTAAATCGGCCGAAAGCGCGGGATAATCCTCTAAAAATTCTTCATATTCCTCTTTGCTGGCCTTGTCGCCACGAATGCATTCCTCTAAAAGTGATTCATCATCATCCATGGAAAGTGCTGCTTTGACATCCATCCAGGTTCTATGCATGGCTCCAGTGGCGCTGCCATCGGTATCCACATCAAACTCTGGGTTATAAGACTTCAAGCCCGAAGTCAGCTCAAGTGCAAAGGTTTTTCGCTCATTCGCTTGGTGCGACAGAAAAGTTACCAAATCCTTATGTTCTGCATTTTTAGCTGCTTTTTGATATCCTTTATCGGCATCGTTGTTTTTCTCGATAAGTGCATTTACTTTTTTTGATATTTCTTTGGTGTTATCCATTATAATGTGTTTTTAGTTATTGATAAGACGCAAATTATCTCTTATTACAACGAGCGCTTATCACTATACAACGAGTTTTTAGCCCAAAAAAAATGCAATACGTGATAGGGTGGTTAGACCAATTTATAGTTACTTGACAGATTCTTTACCACATAAACTTTTAAAATATCTATCAAAAAACGGCAACAGCTTTTGTATTTGAATGGGATCTAAAAATCGGGAAGTCTTATAAATGAAATGGCAGATTCCTTTGGGATGACTAAGAGGTTTCTGCGGAAGGTCTAATCTAATTTGTTTCAATTCATAACAGACAATACGAAGTGCATCAAGAAATTTAAAGCTTTCCTAAATGCGTAATAAGCCCTTCAATCTAATTGAGATTTAGGCGAAAGAGCAATAAATTTTTTTGAATGCCGGAAAGACAATGATGCTAATCATAATGAAAATCACGAAGATTATTTTTGCGATTCCTGCTGCGGCTTCAGAGATACCTCTAAAACAGAGTGGTAATAAAAATTTGACGCTCAAAAGAAATGCTGTCAACTTGTAATTGTATTTCATTTAGATTCAGCTAAAACCGACTTTCAAAACTAAAAAACCAACCATGAAAATAATCACGGTTGGTTCTCTAGTAATCAAACATTATGAGGCTGATAGAAAGGGGTGTTTGATTAGATTTCAGTTCTCTTTTTCACTTAATTTTTCTCAAAAGTCAGCAAATCTGTGCCACCATTTCCACCACTTATATCAATAAGTTCGATTTTGGTTGATGACGTTGATAAAATATCCCAATCATCATTTAGGTCTTCAAAGTCATTGGTATCTGGTACAGGAAAGAAAATATTGAATTCAATACCATCATCGTTACTACTGTCATCATCACTATTAGTATCATCTGTAATAGACCATGTACCAGTCATTGTAATAGTGCCGTTGATAGCGACAAGAGAACCATCAGAATTGAAAGTGAACTCATAACCAGCGAAGTCTGATGTTTCATCTTGACCAGAATCATTGAGATTGGTAATTCTCCATGAGCCAGACACAGCAGTTGTCTCAATTAGTGCAATTTGCTGGCTATTATCATTTGGGCTTGCATCGTCATCAGAACTACAAGATGTGATCAGAAGGCCAATCAATAAAGCGTATATAACGGTATAGGTTATTAAATGTGTGTTTTTCATGATTTTTATATTTTTTAGTTAAAGTGTTATTGGTTATTCCCTATTTATTATTCTAATCTCCCGCACTTAAAGAAAAACTTCCATCTCCATTAAAATTAGACACAGTAATTGTTACGGTCCACATTCCCGCCTGTCCCGCAGAGGTTACTCCAGAAAACGAATCTGGCTCGACATTGCCATTCAAGGACCTATCTAGCACCGTAGTTCCTTCTGAATCTTTAATTATCATTTGAAATAATCCAGTTGAAGACGCTGTAATATCAGCATTATAGTCAGCGGTGGAAAGGCCGTTTTGCCAATTGAAAGTTTCAGAAGTACTGCCACCGTTTCCTGTAAAATCACCACCTATATCTCCATCAATGCCTTCTGTTAAAGTTACATTAGCTGATACATTGTTATTGTCATCATCATTACTACAACTTATAGCTAAAAAAGCTAATGAAATAATAGTCAGAATAATAAATTTGTATTTAAAGTTTTTCATAATCGTTATTTTTTAGTTACAATTATCATTTTTAAAGTCCAATTCGTCATCGTCACCAATTTCAAACTTTACTTCTACTTCATCATCGTCATTCTCAATTTCATATAAATTCCAAGTATCATTGATATCCTCAAATCCAGGAATATTAAAAGTTACTGTAATATTATTTCCTGTACCACTCGCAGACCAAGTACCATCGGCTGTATTGCCATCCCAAGAAACTGTTATGGTATTGTCTGCAAAGAAATTAAACAGATAACCGCTATAGTTGTCTTCTAAATCTTGGTCATTTCGTTCCAATTCGTCAATGTACCAATCAGAGCAAGCCGTCAAAACGGACTCTAATTGATCTGGGGTACAATTATTACAGTCATCATCATTATAATCGTAATCATCATCATCATCACAATCATCTTCATAAATATCAATCGCGTCTTCAAGTTCATTGAAGTTATTGATAACAAGCACGCTGCCATCAGAAATCACAATACTTACAGGAAAATTAAAGCCTACAAAATCGTCGTCCTCGATATCGTCGATAAACCCATAAAGATCAGAATCACTATTAAATGTAACAGTTGCAATAACTTCGTTATTTGAATTAAAAACAGAAGCTGTAATTGGATACACAAAATCGATGCATTCTATGTCATCATCATCTTCATTTTCATCATTGCAGTCATCAGCATAATCTTCTAACTCATCTAAACTGTTGATTTCAATTTCGGTATAGTCTGCAAGGATAATGCTGATCGGAAAATCAATGTCCACAGTATCGTCATCATCATCAAATTCGTCAAGGAGATCTTCAATATCATCATAATTGCCAATGTCATTAATCGTAATTACAACACTATTAATGGTGACCGTTATTGGAAGTTGAATGGTAAAACAATTCGCGTTGTAAACGATATTATCAACAGAACCATCATTCATTGCAATGCGTTGCATCTGACTTGCCAAAGCTGAATTAGCCGCCAAGGTGGTTTCTTGTGGTGGATCAATGCTTAAATCGTCTTCGGTTCTACAAGACGTAGTAGTGAGCAATAGACCTAATGCTAAGAGCAAGATGGGCTTAAATGTTTTCATAATTAATTTGTTTTTGGTTAACATTTTGGATGACAATTCTGAATTTCATTCGTTCTAATTAGAAAATAAATTATCTCCTTTAATATTAAAACAACTCAATAAAACAATGTCCCAAGAAAATTATGTTTTTTTTTATATACCTTTCTATTCTGAATTTAAAAAACTCATAATTGGCCAAATCATTGCATCAAAATATCTGTGATAAATTACGGTTTTCAAAACTATATGAAAAATATGCCCAAAGTTTGAGCAATATCTTTTATTATAAATATGGTGAATTATTGAATCCTTCAGATAAAGTGCAGGATGCCTTTATTAAATTATGGGAGAATTGTGCTAAAGTAGCACCAGAAGCAGCGAAGTCCTATGTTTACACGGTGACAAACAATATGATGCTAAACGAGGTCAAGCACCAAAAAGAAGTACTTAAACACCAACAAATAAAGCCTAAAGATTATACCAATGAGACTCCAGAATTTGTGTTGCGCAAAAAAGAATTTTTAATTCGCTATGAAACTGCTTTGTCAAATCTAAAAGAAGAGGAACGAGTTGCCTTTCTTTTGAGTAAGGTCGATGGAAAGACGCATAACGAAATTGCCGAGTTATTGGATATCACAAAAAAAGTAGCAGAACATCGAATATATGCCGCCTTTAATAAACTGAAAGACCAATTGGAAGAACTTAAAGGAAAATAAGTTGGGACAATATAGAAGTTAGTTGTTTTATAAGTATAGCACGTAGTTATGGACAAAGAATACTTAATAAAAAAGTGGTTGGATAATGAGTTATCCGAAGCAGAGACCCAAGCGTTCAAAGCTTTGGAGGATGCGGATTTTTATAAAGAAATCATTCAAGAAGCACAACGGTTTGGTGGTGAGCAACATGCTAAAGTCAAGCCATTTGAAACTATAGAAAGTAAACTATACACTAAAGATGTGCCCGCAAGACATTGGCTAAAAATCGCCTCTGGAATTGCCGCTGTTTTTGTTTTAGGCATCGCTGTATTTATGCTGTTGGACAAAGATAAAATCAACATGTTTGATACAAATTATGCACAAAGTGAGACGATTACACTTCCTGATAATTCTATTGTAAAATTAAATCAGCTATCCCACCTTGAATATAATGCATCAAACTGGGATAAAAACAGAATCGTAGTACTCAAGGGAGAGGCACTTTTTAATGTAGAAAAAGGCCAACGTTTTGATGTTACCACTCAATTTGGCAAGGTAAGTGTCCTCGGGACTGAATTTAATGTTCTGTCGAGAGATAGTATTTTTAAAGTCTCTTGCTATGAAGGACTTGTGCAAGTAAGTTATGGAACTGATTCCATTAAACTTCCGGCAGGTACTGAATTTGTATTAAAATCGGGAAATGCCAAAACAACAGAAATCGCCATAACCGAACCATATTGGCTTAAAAATATGAGTGTTTTTGAGAATGCCTCCATCAATGCGGTAATCAAAGAAATTGAAACACAGTTCGACATTGGCATTCTGAAAGAATTTGACGAAAAAGATGTCATGTTTACTGGCGCATTTGAACACAACAACCTTGAGAATGCTTTAAAGTCAATTACGCAGCCCCTTAATTTGACCTATGAAATCATCAATAATAAGGAGGTCATTATAAGGAATGTTAAAGATTAAGCATTACATACTTTTTTCATTTTTTGTTCTCAATACCTTTTGGGTAATAGGACAAAATAATACTCAAAAAATACCTATAATTAATATACTTGACGAGATAACTGCGACTCATAATGTGACGTTTAATTATGAAAGTCGGCTTCTGGAAAACATCACAGTAATTCCTCTACCTAAAAATTTGAGTTTAACAAATAAGATTAAAAATCTAGAGAAACAAACAAATCTGATCTTCTCAAAGATTAGCGATGTTGTCATCAGCATCACAGAAGCCATTACGATTTGCGCATATATTCGTGACACCTCGCAAAAAGTGCTTTCTGGTGCAACTATTAAAGGGGCAACTGCTTATGCTATTAGCAAGGACGATGGGTATTTTGAAATTGAAGTAGCCTCATTGAGCGACATCATAACAATTCGGTTTATGGGTTTTAAGACGATTGAACGCAAAGCCCAGTTTTTCAATTTAAATAGCTGTGAAATCATATCCATGTTGGAAGAAGAGCAAGTGATCAGCCCAGTAGTTCTTAACGGATACCTTGTTCAAGGTATTGATAAAAGACAAGATGGAAGCACGTTAATTGATTACAGTAAATTCACCTTATTGCCAGGGCTCATTGAATCTGACGTGCTCCAAACCGTTCAAGCGCTACCAGGTATCATTAGTGTTGACGAGACGGTTTCCAACATTAATATTAGAGGTGGTTCACATGACCAAAATTTAATGCTTTGGGATGATATTAAAATGTATCAATCTGGACATTTCTTCGGACTTATTTCAAGCTTCAATCCGCAAATCACACAAACGGCGACGGTCATCAATAACGGAACAGATGCCTCATATAGCGATGGTGTTTCTGGCTCCATTTTTATGGAATCTGACAAGAAATTACAATCGAAGTTCGAAGGGTCGTTTGGTATCAATCTTTTAAATGCCGATCTCTTTGCAGACGTTCCATTAGGCGAAAAATCTTCTGTCCAAATTGCAGCAAGAAAATCTACTGACGACCTTTTGAGAACCCCAACCTATGACACCTATTTTGACAGAGTGACCCAAGAGACTGAAGCACAAAACAATAGTTCTGAAGTGAGTAATTCAAATCAGGGATTTGATTTTTATGATACGTCCCTAAGATGGCTGTATCAACCAACTGATAAGGATATCATCAGATTGAATTTCATCCTAATAAATAATAATTTAAGCTTTGATGAGACCGCAACCCTGAATGGTGCATTAGAGACAAGAGAAAGTAGCGTGTCTCAAAACAGTATGGCTGCAGGCTTAAATTATAAAAGGGAATGGAATAGCAATTTAAGTACAACCTTGAATATTTATAATACCGATTATAAGTTACAGGCCATTAATGCCAATATTTTGGCTGGCCAGCGCTTCTTACAAGAAAATTCCGTTTCAGAAACTGCCATAAAACTTGAAGCTTTATACCATCAAAATCTATGGAAATTTATGCTGGGATATAATTTTGTCGAGTCTGAAGTGGTCAATCTAAATGATATTGATTTGCCAAGGTTTGTTAGACGTGATTCAGAAGTCTTGAGGGAACATGCCGTTTTTGGGCAGACTTACTACGAGAATGAGGCTAAAGATTTTTCAGTAAGATCTGGTGTGAGACTTAACTATATTGATGAATTTAATGAACTTATAATCGAACCGCGATTAAACATCCGTAAGGCACTGGGAAATCATTTCGAAATTGAAGCTTTAGGTGAATTTAAGCACCAAAATGTATCACAAATCGTCAATTTTCAAAATGATTTTTTAGGCATTGAAAAAAGACGATGGCAACAAACAGACAATGATAGCATCCCTATCCTAAAAAGCAAACAAGCTTCATTAGGAATCCTTTACAAAAATAAAGGCTGGTTGGTTGATGTTAAAGGCTACTTTAAAACTGTTGCTGGTATCACAACCCAAAGTCAAAGTTTCACAACCAAATATGAGCTTGAAAAAGAGAAAGGCAGCTATGACGCTTATGGAGTTGAAGTCTTGTTTAGAAAAAAATTTAAACATCTAAATAGCTGGTTGAGTTATTCTTATATAAATAATACCTACACTTTTGAAACACTTGAAGACAAGGAGTTTCCAAGTAATTTTGACATTACGCATGCTTTTACAATGGGAAGTACCTTTAGCAATACCCATTGGAATATTTCAGCAGGCCTCAATTACCGGACAGGCCAGCCTACATCGATTCCTTTATTAGGCAATGAAGTGATAGATGATGCCGTAAATTTTGATACAGCGAATAGCAGTCGATTGCAGGACTACATGAGAATTGATGTCTCTGCCTTATACAAATTTAAGATCAGCAATAGTTTTAGGTCTGAAATAGGCGCTTCGGTTTGGAACCTATCGAATAGAGAAAATCCGATAAACAATTTTTATCGCGTTAACGACAACAACGATCCCATTAAATTTTCAAGATTTTCGCTGGGTATCACAACAAATGCCGTTTGGCGTCTCTATTTTTAGTAACAAAAAAGAATGTCACACTGCATACTTCTTACACACTTGATGGGATAATCTTAATTAGGATATCTCATTTTTTCCTTTTCAGATTGAACATGAGTGTTATTCATATTTTTCCATTTTAAGATTGAAACTTGGCGCTTTATAATCTTTAGGTAGATGGTTTGTAGGAATACTTGTGTTAGTTCCTTCTCGTTCCGCACGCTAATGTGGAGTAAGTATCTCAATGCCTATTTCGTTACAGACAGCTTAAAACTTTTAATAATTGCTTGCCATATCTTTGGCACATGCGGTTTCTGCCGAAGGTCTAATCTAATTTTGGGCAAATCATAACAGCAAGCATCAAATGCATCAAGTGCACCAAGGAATTTGAATTTTTTCTAAATGTGTAATCAGCCCTCACTCTAATTGCGATTTGGCGGAAGGTCAAAAAATCTTTTTGAATGCCAGAAAGACAATAATGCTAATGATAATGAAAATCACGAATATTATTTTTGCGATTCCTGCTGCAGCATCAGCGATTCCGGCAAAACCAAAAATACCAGCAATAATTGAAATCACAATGCAGATAACGAGCCATTTTAACATAGTAAAGTGTTTTTGAGTTAATGGTTTAAAATTAGCCATACCTTGCATGAGGTCTTAGCACAATTGATTCTTCTTTTAGCGTAAAAAAAACGATTCGTTTGTCTAGTTCTTGACTCATAAAACTTTGGTAAATAAAACCTGAAAGCTTTAGTGTTTGTTTTCCAAGCTAGGCTTACTATTCAAAGGGTATAAAGAAGTAAACTAATACAAGAATGTGAGTCCAGTGATTGGGCTACGCATTGAATTCTTTATCCATTGCACCGTGTTGCATGCTTATTGTTGATGCGAGTTGGGGATTAAGTATCGCAATTGACCATCCAGTTAATACCAAATTTATCTGAGCATCTTCCAAAATGCCCCCATTCCCTTTCTCTGAAATTATGATGAACTTGACCTCCGTTCGAAAGTTGGTTGAACATGTCTTCAGCCTCTTCGGTATTTTTCAGGTCAACGCTCATATGAATCTGGTTACCGTGATTTATGGGAGTGTCGGGTGCCGCATCGTAAGCCATAAAATGCAATCCTTTTCCTTTCAATTCTGCATGTTGCAGTTTTTGACGGAATGAGGACGGCACATCTATTTTACGATCTTCATAGGTTTGACGATTTTTGATTTCTGCGCTGAAAATTTTACTGTAAAAATTGAGCGCTTCTTGACAATTGCCGTTAAAGGCTAAATAAGCTTGTACATTCATGTTTTTAAATTTTACTTAAAATACGATTTATTTTGAGTGTATTTTGATTTAAAAAAAATAACTTTTACTTTAAAAATAAGTCCGATTGAAAAGCCATGTTCTCTTGATGTTGACTAAATCAATTCCAGATTTCATTCTGGTATTTTAAAAATCTCAGGCATACATGCTAAAACAGTGGGCCGTTTTTTCTCTAATTTATTGTGTAACTTAGTTAGATCAAACAGATATTCAGTTTGAACTAAACCGCCTTTAATAATCATCGGCAAAAATTAATCGCATGCAGCAAGACACTGAAAACTACTATCTGATCTTTGAATCGTGGAGTATGGACCCAAATCAATGGTCTATGTTAATTGATTCTGTTGCCATGTTATTGGCGATCTTTGGAGTCATGATCGCCTTTTTTCTATATAAAAAACAACGCAGCGATAATGCCAAAGACGCGTTTGAATTTTTTCAGTCCTCATTGCCAGAATTAAAGCAATCCATAGAGAAAGCTGCTGTTGATCTCAAAGAATTCAATCAATCCCTTGATCTGGATAATTTCGTCAACCCAATTTTATCTGCAGCATTGAATGATAAATTTTTGAGCAAAATAAGTTTGGTGCATTTAAATCGGTTTTACCGCAACAATAGAAAAAACAAACTTTCAAATTTTAAACAGTTGTTGATCGATTCCAACTTTTTTGGTAATTATCACTCTTATATAACTAAAGAAATCAATTATTTCAGAAGTAATTATTTAAAAAAGAAAAGCACCTATTCCCAATGGCAACTTTTACGTTCAAATCAATTTTTTTCTACAATTGCCAACGAAAGTGACAGTAGAGCGTATAAAGAATATTACTTAAACTGGGTGGCAAATTTTAATCTAGACCTATCTGATTTTGAATTTATTGACCAAGCAGATCCTGCAAGGGTCGAACGCAGGCAAGTTTTTGTGTACGACCAAATCAAAGAGTTGGCTCAAGATAGTTTGCCATTTATTGAGTTCAGCAAAAGCGCAAATGAAGTGAATATCCTTGCGAATGAAATAGTTTCAGCCTATAAGGAAATGACCGAAATGAAAGCTAAAATCAAAAGGGTTTTGGATAAGGATATTTCAAGATTTGAAACCGTGTTATCCAACATGAATAATTTATTGGAACATGAATACGACGCTAAATTCATAAGGAATAAAGATATCCAAAGTGGTTGAACCAATTAAATTCCAATGCGATTAGCACCTAATATAAATTCTTTTTACCACTTTAGGTCTTTTTAAAATCCCTCTAGAGGGATTTATTTCTCGAGGCTTTCTCGCAATACAAAGCACATCTTTCAATGCATAGCTTGAGGGCTTGCCCCGAGGTTACTGATTTTGAATTTTATGTTTTGACTATGGTCGCACTGCTTTGAGGTAATTTCGCTGCTACCATTGTACCTATATAGCCTTTAGCGGGAGCTTTTCGCCACGAATGGTTTCTTTCAACATTGATTCTTCATTTTACTGACTAGGGAAGAAGCCCTATAATTCTTCTTTACAAATTAAGTAAGTTGTTCAAAATTAAACGGCTAGCCCCAAATTTTATGGGTGATGATTATTTTCAGGACAAAAATTGGGCTTTTTGCATCAAGATGTTGTCGTATTTGATGATACCTTGATGCCATTGATAATTCCAAAAACTAAAGAACAAAATTATGGCAGAAATTAAAATTAAAAAAAAGACATCCATATGGCCTTGGATTGTAGCGATTCTCGCAATTCTCGCAATTCTATATTTCGTATTCATTTATAGCGACGATGATGCAGAAGCAGACGACGTGTCAGACAATGACATAGAAATGGTAACAGACGATGTAGATAATACAGCAAACGACGCTAAAAATGTATTTTCTGAAACGGCAATCTCAAAAATCGCGGAGTTTAAAACCCATATCGCCGAAGGAGCTGAAATGGGTCTTGAGCATGAATATTCACATGCTGCACTAGACAAACTTATAGATGCTACCCAAGCCGTGGCAAACACCCTGAATGTGGATATAGCGGCCGATTTGGAAACCGCACGTAGTATTGCAGGTTCTGTTGAAGACGATACTTATGCAGTGGACCATGCAGACAATATCAAAAATGCCGGAAACACCATTGTTAAGGTCTTGAAAAAAATACAGATGCAGAGATTCCCAAATTTGGATGAAAGCTGCACCGAACTTCAAAACTCGGTTATGGCCATTGCTCCTGGCACTCAAACCCTTGAGCAAAAAGCTGCTGTCAAAAACTTCTTTGACCAAGCGGGAGAATTATTGACTAACATGAAAAACAAATAAGATTATGGGTACAGATAAAGAAAGAAATTTATATTATTTAGAAGAACTGTCAGATTATAAGGTAGCCGACAGCGACATGGATGTTCGTGGCTGGGAAGTGAAAGATAAAGACGAGAGAGTAATAGGCACAGTGGATAATTTACTCGTAAACAAAAGTACGGAGCGTGTGGTATATTTGGATATTGAGGTTGATGCTTCCATTATTGAAGCAAATCACAAACCCTATAATATCAGAGAGAAAGATGGCGTGCATGGCTTCCTCAACAAAGATGGCGAAAATCATCTAATTCTTCCCGTAGGTTTAGCGCAACTCCATTTAGAAAGTGAACTTGTTTCTACAGAAAACATTAACCATAAAACCTTTGCAGAAACGAAACGAATCAAAAAAGGAACGGCCATTGATAGAGATTATGAGGTAGTTGTTCTCGATTCTTATGTACGAAGCGATGAAGCCAAGGCTTATCCTAAAGACGATAAATTTTACCAGAGCGAGGCGTTTGGTGGAAAATAATTTTAGAGTCACATAGATCGTAATAAAACCCGGATGTTGCGATTCGGGTTTTTTTATGTTGCAGCGACTAAGAAATGGCGTTCTGCTTATACTATTGAATTATCGTTATGAAGAATTAGTTTCAAGAGAGACTTATTTAAACGTTTCGAAATCCATAGTTTTTTCAGGATATTTTATCATTTGATAGCCCATCGCACAAAACCATATCAAGACTATTTGTATCACTCCCCGTTCATAAGCGCCTTGATACGCTTGAGAAATGACCAGAAAGCCAGAGCAGGAAACAAGAAATAGTATACCCATACCAATACTGGCATAGTACCAATTTTTATTGATTTTCTTGAAAGCAAGACCAATGAGAAAAGTACAGAGCATAAATAAAACCCCTATAAACACTGCAAGAACAATGTGAACTGTCGTGCCGGGTGTTCCGGCAAATTCATTAAACTCGGCTAGCACTACGATACAAATACCCATAATTGATAGAAGCGTTGCTCCCCATTCACATTTAAAGGCATCTGATTTCCAAAGATAAAGTGTCGCGCCAGCAATTAAAATGCCCACACCAAAAAGAGCGAGGCCTATATCTTGTATATAGGCATATTTACCATGCGCCAATTGACTCACGGTTTGTCGTATGGGGTTGTGGTCTTCAACTACCAAAATACCTACTACATCGGCTACTAGCGCAAGTATACTCCCCGCAATTAGAGCAATTCCACCATATTTAATTATCTCGTGTTTATGAATCATGCGCTAAAGATGAAGCTATTATGCAAACGATGTTATTCCAATTGGGTAAAGTTTTAACCTAAAACCCCTCGTGCCTGATTATCACAATTTTCAAATAATTAAATTGAAGGGGCTGCGTCTCTAATCAAACTATTCGTTCTATAGGATATCTATAAACCGAAAATCTTACAGACTGAGAAGAGGAAGCCAACGACTTAATTTTTATCAGCGTGCGTATACGCAGCAAACAATGAGCAAATTTGCTAGCTTTAAGACATAATTTATATATAATATATTGGTTTTGTGATAATTAACCTAATTAGAATTTAACAAATAGGTAATGATATACGCAATTGATAATGTACCCAAAATAAAAAAGACAGTTACGAACCAACGTAACTGTCTTTGTATTAAGTAGCGAGAGGGGGGCACGATCCCCCGACCTCCGAGTTATGAATCCGACGCTCTAACCAGCTGAGCTACCTCGCCATTATAAGGGTGCAAATATAAAAACAATATTATTGTGCGCAAACATAAAATGTGCAAATTATTTATTTGGGCAATTAGTTTTAAACTTAACAATTAATGTATATATTGAGCACATAACATGAAAACTATGGAAGAAAAAGTCAAGATAGAAATGGAGTTTGTCGTGCACGCGTCACCACAACTTCTATATCAATATATATCAACACCTTCAGGCTTATCGGAGTGGTTCGCAGATAACGTGAATTCTCGAGGTGAGTTCTTTACCTTTATTTGGGACGGCAGTGAGGAAAAAGCAAAGCTATTGAGCAAGAAAAGTGGTGAGCGCATCCGTTTTAGATGGATGGTTGATGAAGAGGAAGGCGATGCTTATTACTTCGAGATTAGAATCCAAGTGGATGAAATCACAAAAGATGTTTCAATAATCGTTACAGACCATGTGGAGGAAGATGAAGTGGAGGAAGCCAAGATGCTTTGGGATAATCAAATTTCAGATTTAAAACAAGTTTTGGGCTCTGCTTAATTAAACCAAAAATATATATTTTATCTTTGTCTCGACCCGAATAACAATCGGTAAATCGAGACTTTTTTTATGATAAATTTCAACGGAAAATTAGTTGCTGAAACCAATGTGATCAGTTTAGAGAATAGAGGCTACAAATATGGAGATGCTATCTTTGAAACCCTAAAAGTAGTCCACGGAAAAATTTTCTTTTGGGAAGATCATTATTTTAGGCTTATGGCTTCCATGCGCATCATGAGAATGGAAATCCCAATGGATTTTACCATGGAATTTCTTGAGGCCGAGGTTCTAAAAACCATCAATACCAATGGTTTGGCAAAATCATCGGCTCGCGTTCGAATCAATGTAGATCGTGGAGAAGGAGGGAAGTACCGCCCAATCTCCAAAACCATTTCCTATACCATGGTTGCTGAAGCACTGCCTTCGAGTTTTTATGAACTTTCAACAGCCAAGCCTTACCTTGTAGACCTTTATAAAGACTTCTATGTGGCGCCTGGACTTTTGTCTACCTTAAAGACAAACAATAAGGCCATCAATGTTTTGGGAAGCATTTATGCGGAAGAAAATGATTTTGACAACTGCCTATTGCTCAATACCAACAAAAATGTGGTGGAAGCCTTAAATGGAAACATATTTTTGGTCAAAGGCGAACACATTAAAACACCACCTTTGGAGGATGGATGTCTTAAGGGCATCATGCGGAAACAAATTATTGAAGTGATTGCAAACTCGGGGGACTATATGGTGGAAGAAGCATCCATTTCGCCTTTTGAACTTCAAAAAGCAGACGAGCTGTTCATTACGAATGTGATCGTGGGGATACAGCCTATCCTAACCTATCGAAAAAAAGAATTTTCAACATCGCTTACAGCCGATATTCTAAAACGACTCAACACCAAATTGCGTTTGGCTCAATTGTAACTGGGATCTGCGGGTGAATTGGACCATAATGAATAATCGCCACCAAGCTCTATCATTTTTTCTTTCCAGAAGGTCTCTTGACACTTTTCAATAAGGTCACTTTTATAGATGTTTTCCAATACAATCCAGGCCCGGGATTGAAGTTCGTTCTCCAATTGGTCTGAACCCCAACCAGAATAGCCTAAGAAAAAACGAATGTCACTACTTTCCAGACTGCCAGCGGCCAAAAGTTCTAATACCGATTCAAAATTGCCGCCCCAAAACACACCGTTCGAGATTTCTACACTTTCAGGGATCAAATGCGGCACCTGATGAATAAAATAGAGATTGTCCTGTTCTACCGGGCCGCCATTATGGACTTTAAAATCAGAGTTGGTTTGGGGAATCAGGTCTCTTAATTCAAAACTCAAGGGTTTATTCAGTATAAAACCAACGGAGCCCTCTTTGTTATAATCGGCCAAAAGAATCACAGATCTATTAAAAGATATATCACCAGTTATGGAGGGTTCTGCAATTAATAGGGTGCCTTTTTTGGGTTGTGTTATAATCATATTCATCATGATTTGTTTTAAAACTAAAACATATTTTTATACTATGCAATTTTTTTTAACATAAATAAGCCCGTAAAGGGCTAACCGTTCTAACTAATTTATAGCTTTTGAACTAAATTTGACAAAAAAAAGCCTACTCAAAAAGTAGGCTTTCTATAATTTATCTCAGAGAAATATTAGTTTACTGCGTTGCTCAAATCAGAACCAGCTTTAAACTTCACTACGTTTTTCGCTTTGATTTGAATCGTTTTTCCAGTTTGTGGATTTCTACCTTCTCTAGCCGATCTTTTAGATACCGACCATGATCCGAAACCTACCAAAGAAACTCTGTTTCCTTTTTTCAAAGCTCCTTCTACGTCAGATAATAAAGAATCTAATGCTTTTTTAGCAGCTGCCTTTGTGATACCAGCGTTTTCTGCCATGCCATTGATTAAATCTGTTTTGTTCATAAAATTAAAATTTAAATTATTAAAAAATAGTTGGGTTAAACGTTATGTTAAATCCTCTTACAAATTTATACGTAAATTCCACCTACACAAGTAACAGCAAGGGAAATGCAAGTATTTGTTGATAACTTTGCCCATTTGTTGATAACGACGGTGTTTTTTACGCAATTTTTAAAATTGTCAGTAAACATGAGGGTTTAAAGCATTTTAGCATTTTCCTCAAATTCGTAACCGTTCAAAAGTGAATTGATATCCATTTTGCGTTTTCCAGGAAGTTGGAGTTCTTTAATATGTATGAAGCCATTTTTTACGGCCACCTTTAATGCTGTTTTGGAGTTTATGATTTTTCCGAAGTCATATTTGTGGGAAACAGCTTCCTTAGTAATGTCAAAAAATTTCACAGACTGTTGCTCTTCGCCATTTTCAAGAAAGCTCCATGCGGAAGGAAAAGGGTTTAAGCCACGAATCTTATCATAAACCGTCGCCACATCTTTTGTCCAATCTATCTTGCAATTGTCTTTGTTGAGCTTGTATGCTGTTTTTAGATCTTCGTTTTCAGGCTGGATATAGGTCTTTACCTCACCTTGCGCGATCTTATCGACCGTTTCAAGCACTAAGTGACTGCCCAAGTGCATCAAGCGATCATGAAGCTGCCCCACGGTCTCGGTAGGTTCGATACCTATTTCAGTTTGGGCAATAATGGCACCGGTATCAATCTTATCATCGATAAAAAAAGTACTGACCCCAGTTTTGGTTTCGCCATTGATGATGGCCCAATGTATGGGTGCCGCTCCTCTATATTGGGGCAACAAGGATGCATGCAGATTGAAAGTGCCATATTTTGGCATATCCCAAACCGCTTTGGGCAACATTCTAAAGGCCACAATGACCTGTAAATTGGCATGCAGCGCTTTTAATTCTGAAAGAAAGGCTTCGTCTTTGAGATTGGTGGGCTGCAAGAGCTTTAAACCTTGGGATTGGGCGTAGGTTTTCACTGCAGATTGCTGCAGCTTTCTGCCACGGCCTGCAGGTTTGTCGGGCGCAGTGATCACACCAACAACTTCGTGCTTGGCTTCTACTAAGGCTTTCAAATTGGCTACCGCAAAATCTGGAGTGCCCATAAATACAATTCGTAAGGCGTCTGTTTTCATGTGTATAAATCTATTGTTTTTTTATGGTCACAGCTGCCTGCCGGCAGGCCGGTGCTGTTCGCCATTAATCATTTCGTTGTGTGATAAAATTTTGAACATGCTCGTTTCATAAGTTTTTTAATCTATAGGTGTTGGCTTCGGTACATTCAATCTTTTGAAGTTCCAGAAGATTTTTGATGGCTTTTAAGACCTGTTCTTTAGGGGCTTTGCATTGCTCGGTTAATTGTCTGGAGTTGCAAGCCCTTGTGCTTAGAATTTGTACAAGCGTTTGCTCTAGCTGTTTTTCACTGTGTACTAATGCTGTTTTTTTAGCCCCCTTTGCAGTGCATACCGAACATATTCCGCAAGGTTTACCTGTTTCTTCCCCAAAATAGCTCAATAATTGCACACTTCTGCAAACATCATCATTTTTGATATACTCCAAAACGGAATTGACCTGCATCGTTTTGAGTGCCATTTGTTGCTCAACCGTTTTGGCAATTCGGTTAATGGTCATGTCGTCTTCCCTGGGCTGGATGAAAACAATTTCAGAATCGGTGTTGGAAAACATAAACTCTGCCACACCATCGCGCTTAAGCGTATTGAGAACTGCAATGATTTCCTTTTCCGAAGTGGACGCCTTAGTGGCGATCAAATGGAGATTGATGGCAAGCTCGTGCTCGAAAATACCGCCATAGGTTCTCAAAATCGATTTCACAATGGTTTGGAAACTTTGGTGACGCTCGAGATAATGAAATACTGCGGCATTGCTTAAAATAAACTGAAGCCTGGTTTTATAATTGAACTGTTGCGATAATTTAATAATGCTGTTACGATCCAATAACTGAAGTATCGCGTAGGTTTGCAAGGGATTGAAATCATAGGTTTTGCAAAAATCATTGAAATCAAACTGATGCATCGATGTTTCTCCCTCACCAAAAGGGATTTGAAAATAGTTGCACAATTTTCGATAAACCAACTTAATCGCGTCAATAGAAGGCAAGCTTCTAATGAATTGATTTTTCAGTAATATTTCATCTGAAGCATTGTAGAGTAAAATGGCATGGGCCTTCTCGTTGTTTCGTCCGGCACGACCAGCTTCTTGATAATAACTCTCCAGACTTTCGGGCAAATTCATGTGCACCACGGTTTTGACATCGGGTTTATCAATGCCCATCCCAAAAGCAGTGGTGGCCACCATGATGCGTTTGCGATTGTTCATCCAATGGTCTAAACGTTCCTGCTTTTCCTTGTTGGGGATGCCTCCGTGAAAAAAGGTGGCATCAAAGCCGAGTTTGGTCAATTGGTCATGAATTTCCACGGAAGCCTTTCTGCTGCGTACATAAATTATGGACGCACCTGGGTATTTTTTAAGAACTTGCTCGAGGTCGTAAAGTTTATCCTCACTGTAAAAGACCTTATAAGCAATATTAGGCCTTTCAAAAGAGGCTCTAAAGACTTTGGGAGCGATAAAATCCAATGCGCTCATGGTTTCTTCAATCACGTTTGGTTTCGCGGTTGCTGTAAGCGCAATTACGTTCACGCTGGGTAGCAATTCGCGCAAGAGCGCTATATTTAAGTAGGCAGGTCTAAAATCATTTCCCCACTGACTTATGCAATGCGCCTCATCAACCGCAATTAGGTTTACGTTCATTTGTGCGATGCGCTGCTGCACGATATCCTGTTGCAAACGCTCGGGCGAGAGATACAAAAATTTGTAATTTCCGTAGATGCAATTGTCTAAAAGCGTATCCAAGTCTTGATAGCTAATGCCACTGGTCAAGGCCATGGCTTTGATGCCTTTCAGCTTCAACGCATTCACTTGGTCTTTCATCAAGGCAATCAATGGTGAAATCACAATGCAAATACCATCCTTTACAAGTGCGGGAACTTGAAAACATACCGATTTGCCGCCGCCAGTTGGTAATAGTACAAAGGTGTCTTCATTGTTCAACACTGCGGTAATGATCTCCTCTTGCAAGGGTCTAAATGAAGTGTGCTGCCAATAGCGCTCTAATATGTTTATGGGATGTGACATATTTATGGGCTGACAAAGTTCAAGATGAAATCGGCACGTTTTTCAATGCTCTCAAAAGGGACATCAATCAAATGGTAGCCAAAACGTTCGTAGGTTTTTACCAATTGCTCATGTATTTGCACCGCTTGATCAAAATCTTCGTAGCGCTCGCTATCCGAAACAAAAATAGTTTCCCAAGGGGCAAGGTTAAATACGCTGTGATAGCGATGGGCTTCACAGGTGCTTGTAAAATGATCGGGATAATTGGCACTGGCATAGTCCATATATGCCAAAACGTCTGGCATCCCTCGATCGATAAATATATAAGGAATCTCTGCGTTTTGCGAGTCGTGAAATTGCTTTAGGCGAGCCTCTAGTAATAGTTCGCTAAAACGTAGTGGCTCAGTTAAGAAGAGTTGTTCTATGCCGTTTTCTCTGGCTTCTAGAGTGACTTGTCTGGAAACCTCTTCCATACAAGGGTAGCCGCGCTTTAAAAGTTCATTAATGATTGAGGATTTTCCAGTACCTGGGCCTCCGGTTATGACAATTTGCTTTGTATTCAATTTGGCAAGGTTTTGGCTGTAAATTTAGTGAATACCAAGCGAAACCCGAAATTAGGGCCTTAAATCATTCCTGTAGAAAATTTTGCGCTGTTTTTTGTTTTAACGCCATGGCGCGGTCAAACACTCAAGTGTTTTAATGCATTTTGGAAACGGATGGTACTACAGCCTCAAATTTAAGTTTCGATTTCAACCAATGAGAAAACTTGAGCAGGGTAATCGCTATCTTTGCTAATGAATTAATGAAGCATTATGAGTACAGAAAAAAAAACCGAAGCCTTTTATAACAAATTAAGATCACAATTATACGACACATCCAGCTGGCCAGCTGAGTATCTTTATAAGTTTATTGTGCCATCCGATCTTTCTAAAATTGATCAAATTGAAAATCTTTTCAATAATTTAGGCGCAGTCATTTCTACTAAGGAATCCAAAAAGGGTACCTATACCAGCGTCTCTGTGAATGTAACCATGGCCGATCCAGATGCGGTCATCAAAAAATATAAAGAGGTGGGCGATAAGATAGATGGCGTAATTTCTTTGTAAATCTTGAGCTTGCTAATAAATTTTTTGTATTTTGCACACGTACAGAACTACTTCGTACACGCATTACAAACACTACACCACATTACATGTTAACAGACAATTTAGAATACAATACAGAGCGTGAGCATTTGATCATTCCAGAATATGGACGACATCTTCAAAAAATGATCAATTACGCAAAAGAACAACCAACCAAGGAAGAACGACTTAAAGTTGCAAATGCAATCATTTCGGTCATGGGCAATTTACAACCGCATTTGCGTGATGTGCCAGATTTTCAGCATAAACTTTGGGATCAACTCTTTATGATGGCCGATTTTGACTTGGACGTTGATCTGGATTTCCCAAAACCGACGCGCGAGGAAGTGTACGCAAGGCCTGAACCTTTGGAATATCCGCAAAATTTTCCCAAATATCGTTTCTACGGTAACAATATCAAGACCATGATTGATGTGGCCAATACCTGGGAAGATGGCGAACTCAAGGAAGCCTTGATCTATACCATTGCCAACCATATGAAAAAATGCTTTTTAAATTGGAACAAGGATACGGTTGAGGATGATGTGATTTTTAAGCATCTTTACGAACTTTCTGATGGCAAGATCAACTTGAACAAGGAAGAAGAAGATTTATCTGATGCTTCTAGTCTTATGCGTGGCAACACCAAATATACCAACACCAAGACCAGCTCCAAAAAGGCACATCACAAGAAAAACACCTCCAACCGAAGCCGAAAACGCTACTAAACTTACTTCATGTCAACATTTATAATTGAAGGTGGACATCAATTAAAAGGAAAGATCCAACCGCAAGGCGCCAAAAACGAAGCGCTACAAATCCTGTGTGCAGTGCTACTAACTGATCAGGAAATTAAGATAGACAACATTCCAGACATCATCGATGTCAATAAACTCATTGCGCTGCTCAAAAAACTGGGCGTTAAGATCAATAAAATCGGTCAAGGGTCCTATACCTTTAAAGCCGATGATCTCAACTTAAAGTATTTGGAGTCTGCAGAATTTAAAGAGGATGGCAAAGGCCTTAGAGGTTCCATAATGATCGTAGGTCCTTTGTTGGCACGCTTTGGTAAAGGGTATATCCCGAAACCTGGAGGTGACAAAATTGGTCGTCGCAGATTGGATACCCACTTTGAAGGTTTTATTAAATTAGGTGCCAAGTTTAGATACAATAAAGAAGATTATTTTTATGGTGTGGAAGCCGATAAGCTTAAAGGCACATTCATGCTTTTAGATGAAGCTTCTGTAACCGGCACCGCGAACATCTTGATGGCTGCGGTTTTGGCTGAAGGTACAACCACACTTTATAATGCAGCTTGTGAACCTTATTTGCAGCAACTCTGTAAAATGCTCAATAGAATGGGCGCCAAAATAAGCGGCGTTGGTTCTAACATGCTTATCATTGAAGGTGTTGATACCTTGGGCGGAACAAGCCACCGCATGTTACCAGACATGATTGAAATTGGTAGCTGGATTGGTTTGGCAGCAATGACCCAAAGTGAATTGACCATTACCAATGTGAGTTGGGACGATTTGGGACAAATACCAGACGTTTTTAGAAAAATCGGTATTACCGTAGAGCGTCGTGGTGATGATATTTACATTCCCGCCCATACTAATGGCTATGAAGTACAAAGCTATATCGATGGCTCTATTTTAACGTTTAGCGATGCGCCATGGCCAGGGTTTACTCCAGATTTGTTGAGCATTGTGCTCGTGGTTTTGACCCAGGCTCGAGGAAGCGCCTTGGTGCACCAAAAAATGTTTGAGAGCCGATTGTTCTTTGTTGACAAATTGATTGATATGGGCGCTAAGATCATTCTTTGTGATCCCCACAGAGCAACCGTTATTGGTCACGATTTTAAATCTAAATTGAAAGCGACCACCATGACCTCGCCAGATATTAGAGCTGGGGTTGCGCTACTCATTGCAGCCTTATCTGCAAAAGGCACATCAACCATTCATAACATCGAGCAAATTGATCGCGGTTATGAGAATATAGACGAACGGCTTCGAGCCATTGGTGCCAAAATCACTAGGGTAGAAGGAAATTGATTTTTCTTCGGAAAGCAAACAATTAAAAAAAGCCTCGTTCACTGAGGCTTTTTTTAATGCTTAATCTGAAGCAGGGAAACACGAATGCCAGTATTAAATGCGTTTATAGGCTTCCAAACGTTTTAAAGAGCCATTGGCTTTTTCAGTGAAAAGGATCACTTTTTTATTGGTAATTTGTGAGATCCATTGCTTATCGGGAATGCTGTCATTTACAATTTTTGTATGCTCATAGAAATCGCCGACCTTCTCTATGATTCCGTAAGCTGTTTCTGGCTCATAATTTCTGTATTCTGTTCTGCTTTTCCGGTTCTCGAGCTTATATTTTTTGAACGTATAGCTAGAATCTGAGTGTATAATGAGCTCACACACATTATAGCCATTGCCATCATGGCTATACCCTTGCCTGAGATAAGTTTTATCTTGTGATTGTGCGTAAAGGCCGATTTGTAAGAGGACGAAAACAACCAAAATTATATACTTTTTCATAATGCATTGATTTTGGTCTTCTTGGTAGTCGTCACGCAGATACTGTTTCAACTTAATCTTAATTACTAACGGCTTCTTTATACACTTTCAAACAACGTTCACGTGCTTCCTTATGATCTACCATTTTATCGGGATAATTAGCAGTTTCAAATTCTGGGACGTATTTTTTGATAAACTTTCGGTCTTTGTCAAATTTGTCGATTTGGGTGCTGGGATTGAAAATCCTAAAATAAGGTGCTGCGTCAACGCCAGATCCTGCTACCCATTGCCAGTTGCCCACATTGCTTGACATTTCGTAATCGTGCAATTTTTCAGCAAAATAAGCCTCTCCCCAGCGCCAATCAATCAAAAGATGTTTACAAAGGAAACTGCCCACCAACATACGCACACGGTTGTGCATGAATCCGGTTTCGTTGAGCTGTCGCATCGCCGCGTCGACTAGCGGATACCCTGTTTGGCCCTCACACCACAATTTGAATTCGGCTTCGTTGTTACGCCATTCAATACGATCGTACTTGGTCTTAAAACTTTCATCAGCCGTTCTTGGAAAGTGCCAAAGGATTTGCATAAAAAATTCGCGCCAAATCAACTCTTGCCAAAAGATCTCGTTTTTTTCAGCAATGGCTTTTTTGATCATTTTCCTTATGCTTACAGTTCCAAATCTCAAGTGCGGGCCTAATCTAGAGGTGGCATCCAATGCCGGAAAGTTCCTGGTATCTTCGTAGTTTTGAATGAGTGTAGGGGTCACTTCATAATCCGCAATGGCCTGTTTAGAGGATTCGAAACCCATATCGGAAAGGCTTAAATTTGGCAAACGCGTGTTTTTGACCAAATTGTCCAGATGCTCATTCGTGTAATAAATTTTAAGATCATGCCCTTTGAAATTTTCTTTCCATACCTTCATATAAGGCGTATAGACCACATAAGGATCGCCATCTTTCTTGACCACTTCATCCTTTTCGAAGATGACTTGATCTTTAAAGGTATTGAACTTGACATCTGCTTCTAAAAGCAATTTTTCTATGGTTTCGTCGCGCTCGGTGGCGTAAGGTTCGTAATCGCGATTGGTAAAGACGGTATTGATCTCGTAATCTTTCAGCAATTGCTCAAAAATAGCTTTCGGTTTACCATGGTACATCGCTAAACTACTGTCGTGCTTTTCTTGTAGCTCTGAGCGCATCTTCTGTAGCGTGTTAAAGATAAACGTAAGCCTTGCGTCATCTTTAGGAAGTTTGTCCAATATTTCAGAATCGAAGATGAAAATAGGTAACACCGGATGATCGCTTTTGAGCGCTTCAAAAAAACCAAGGTTGTCATCTAATCTTAAATCGCGTCTAAACCAGAATATGTTTAAGGGTTGTTTCATGTGGGATTTTCAATTCAAGGTTCAATGTTCAATGTTAGGAATTTTATTTCCCATAGGTTCCAAACATCTCTTCAAGTTTGGTGGTTCGGTAGTTGAAAATCTCTTCCAATTTGGGTTTGACCAAAAAAGGATGCACCAACTGTCCTAAAAAACCAAAAGGGACTTTGTAATCAATAATATCTTCCATTTCAACGCCTCCCTCAATTTCCTTGATAAAATGTTTGTGATGCCATAGAGCATAGGGTCCATAACGTTGTTCGTCCACAAAATATTCGTTTTTGACACTATGCGTGATTTCGGTGACCCATTTGGTCTTGATGCCTAAAATAGGGGTTACAATGTATTGAATAAGCTGCCCAGCATACATGGGTCTATCGGCTCCAGAAATGATGTTGAAGCCCATATATTCAGGAGTTATGGTTTTGAGATTTTTTGGATCTGAAAGAAAATCCCATGCGGTTTCCAAAGAAATCGGAAGTTTTTGGGATTTGTGTAGCGTGTATATTTTCATGTGTTGTTCCGCCCTTACGGGGCTCTTTAATTAGTTGTAAATGAAGACGTATAGATTGAGCGAGGTTGCGATGCCCAACCAAATGAGGTAGGGGAGGATCAACAGTGATTTCCACTTGAGATCGTTTAGATAGGTCACAAAAAATGCAGCTACAATGAGAGTCAGCGCTGTAATAACCGCCAAACCGATAGCAATGAGTTGCTGGTTGAAAAACACCAAATTCCAACTAATGTTGAGCAGAAACTGCACAAAAAATAGGATAATGACTTTCTTGGTGGTTCGCGCATTGATTAAAAACGCCATGTAAATGGAAAACAAGATCATGATGCTGGTCCAAGCAGCGCCAAACACCCAGCCAGGTGGCGTCCAAGGTGCTTTATTCAAAGCCAAATACCACTGGGATTGTGCGCCATCGCCCATAAGCCAAGCGCCTAGGCCTAAAGCAGCAAAATTAAGAATGAGAAATACTATAAATGCTTTCCAGAATTTCATATGATCCCTTCTAGTTGAGTTTAGTGATTCACAAATCTACTTAAGTTCATCTGATTTTCCGAACGGAAGCCTTTGAAATGAAACCTCCTTTTCATATTTGAGCTTTTGCAAGCTAAAGGATGTTGCCTTGAGACTGTTTATTTGTCTTGTAAAGCTACGATTTGATCTTGGACCTCCTGCGCCTCGGCATATTTTTTATCGCTTTCGCCTCTGTTGGTGGTGGAAAGTGCATGCCACTCTTTCATGAGTTTTTCGTATTTTTTCTGAAGTTTATCTGCTTCGGAAGTCTTTTTGAATAAATTGAACATGATTTTAGTTTTTTAAATGTTTAGTAATCTTTGAGCTCGCAGGGCTTGTTGTAGACAGGTAATAATCTACATAATCGCCTTTGGGGTCGATGAGGTATTTTTGAAAATTCCATTTCACGGAAGAATCCATCTGCCCATTGTTGATCTTTTGGGTAAGCCATTGGTAAAGCGGATGCTGCTGCGATCCCTTGACATCAATTTTTTCCGTGATTGGAAAACTGACCCCATAATTGACCTCACAGAATTCAGCAATGGTCTCAGACGATCCAGGTTCCTGACTGCCAAACTGATTGCAAGGCACACCAATCACTACGAGGTGTTCTTTATGTGCATCATATAATTCTTGCAACTCTTTATATTGTGGCGTAAAGCCACATTTGGAAGCCACGTTGACAAAAAGTAAGTATTTACCCTTATACTGGGATAAGTCTAAGGCTTGATCTTGCAAACTCTTGATTTTGATATCGTAAATAGAATCGACTGCCATCTTGGTTTCGGTTTTCGGATTTTTAAATAAGGTCTGAAAAAATAGTTTCATAGGGTTCATGAGCTTCCGTTGTACAACAGTTTTAAATTCTAAAATAGCTCTCAAATCTTTCCGCAGAAAAATCATTTACCTATCTACTGAATCTTACTCAAAACTGTTTAATGTTTATCGTGTAAAGTTAAACAATTTACAGGGAAATAGCTGGGATATCCCAAATCAATTTTCAGAAGTTATCAAGCCATTGACTTCGATTCTTATTCATTTTATAATTTGTTCAGCTTCTAGGTCTTCGCAACTCTGCGTCTTTGCGTCTTCACAGCTTTGTGCCTTTGCAACTCTGCGTCTTTGCGCCTTTGCGTCTTCACAACTCTGCACCTTTGCACCTTTGCGTCGTCACAGCTTTGCGTCGTTGCACCTTTGCGCCTTCAGAACTCTGCGTCTTTGCGCCTTTGCGTCTTCACAGCTTTGCGTCTTTGCGCCATTGCGCCATTGCGTCTTCACAGTTCTGCGTCGTTGCGCCCTCACAACTCTGCGCCTTTGCGCGTTTGCGTCTTCGCAACTCTGCACCTTTGCGCCTTCACAACTCTGCGTCTTTGCGCCATTGCGTCTTCACAGTTCTGCGTCGTTGCGCCCTCACAACTCTGCGCCTTTGCGCCTTTGCGAGAAATTCTATTTTATAGACATCCTCGACTTCATCTTCATCTTCATCTCCATCCTCATCTTCATCGATGTTTTTCCGCAGTCAACTCCGCAATCTTACAAATCACTTCCGTAGCCCTAATCATACTTTCAACAGGCACATACTCGTAACGGCCGTGAAAATTATGACCACCTGCAAAAATATTGGGGCAGGGCAAGCCCATATAGCTCAACTGTGAACCATCGGTGCCCCCTCGAATTGGTTTTATAAGTGGTTTAATATGTAATTGCTTCATCGCTTCTTCTGCAATATCCACAATATGCATGACCGGTTCAATTTTCTCGCGCATGTTAAAGTATTGGTCCTTGATTTCGATACCAACCACTTCACGCTCGTATTTGGCATTGAAATCTTCGGTCAGTTTTTGCATCACTTCTTTTCGCGCTTCAAAATGGTCTTTATCGTGATCTCTAATGATGTACTTCAAAACAGTTTCATCAACACTGCCATCCATATCCTGAAGATGGAAAAACCCTTGGTAATCTTCAGTATGTTCTGGCGTCTCCATGCGGGGCAGGGCGTTTATGAAATCGGTGGCAATGTACATGGAGTTTACCATTTTACCCTTGGCATAGCCAGGATGCACTATTTTACCTTTAATGGTCACTTTGGCGCCAGCAGCATTGAAGTTCTCATACTCGAGTTCGCCAATTTGGCTGCCATCCATGGTGTAAGCGTATGCTGCACCAAACTTGTCGACATCAAATTTATGGGCGCCACGGCCAATTTCCTCGTCTGGCGTAAAACCCACGCGGATTTTCCCGTGCTTGATGTCTGGATTTTGAATGAGATATTCCATGGCAGAGACAATTTCGGTAATGCCAGCCTTATCATCTGCTCCCAATAGCGTAGTGCCATCGGTCACAATCAAGGTCTGACCTTTATAGAGCAGCAGATCCTCAAAATAATCTGGAGATAAGATCACGTTTTGCTCTGCATTGAGCGTGATGTCCTTACCGTCGTAATTTTCTATGACCCGTGGTTTGACATTAGCACCGGTAAAATCTGGCGAGGTGTCAAAATGTGAGACGAAACCAATGGTGGGCACTTCATGTTCAACATTGCTTGGCAAAGTTGCCATAATGTAGGCGTTGGTATCTATTGTAACGTCTTTCATGCCAATGGAAATAAGCTCCTTAGCGAGCGCGTTGGCCAAATCCCATTGATTGGCCGTACTTGGGGTGCTTGTGCTTTCAGGATCCGATTCGGTATCGACGGTTACGTAACTTATAAAACGTTTGATGATATGTTCTTTAGAAATCATTTGATGCTTTGAATTTTGAGGATTTGTATGTGTTTATCAAAAGTACCATAAATTTCCAAAATGATTAAGCGGATGCTATGCTTATGAATGCTATTTTTGCGGAATAATACTGTAATCATGTACAAATCTGTAATCCGTCCCTTATTATTCCGTTTTGATCCTGAAAAGGTGCATTATTTTACATTTTCGATGCTTCAGAAGGTATTCAAGATTCCTGGAGCACAATCTTTCTTCCGAAGCAATTACCTTATTGAGCATAAATCTTTAGAACGCGAACTTTTTGGCCTGAAATTCAAAAACCCCGTAGGTCTTGCCGCAGGTTTTGATAAAGATGCCAAGTTGTATAACGAACTGTCCAGCTTAGGTTTCGGCTTTATTGAAATTGGGACACTCACACCAAAAGCCCAAGCGGGAAATCCCAAACAGCGTTTGTTTAGATTGAAGGAAGACCAAGCCATCATCAACCGTATGGGATTTAATAATGCTGGTGTTGCCGAAGCGGTTGAACGTTTGAAAAAGAATAAAAATGTCTTGATTGGAGGTAATATAGGTAAGAATAAAGTCACTGCCAATGAAGATGCGGTTGAAGATTACCGAATCTGTTTCAATGCGCTTTTTAAATACGTGGATTATTTTGTGGTCAATGTGAGCTCACCAAATACGCCCAATTTGAGGGCTTTGCAAGATAAAGCGCCCTTGACAGCACTTTTAAACGAACTTCAAGTTGAGAACGCTAAGCAGGAAAGGCAAAAACCCATCTTGCTAAAAATCGCACCAGATTTGACCGACTCACAATTGATGGACATCATAGACATTGTTGCCGACACAAAAATAGATGGCGTAATTGCGACAAACACTACCATTGCACGTCAAAATTTGCAGAGTGAGCACAAAGCCGAAATGGGAGGTTTAAGTGGCAAACCTTTGACAAATCGCGCTACGGAAGTGATTCGGTTTTTGGCTGAAAAAAGCAATAAAGCATTCCCAATCATAGGTGTGGGTGGCATTCATAGCGCTGCAGATGCCATGGAGAAATTGGAAGCTGGAGCCGATTTACTGCAGCTCTATACCGGTTTTATTTATGAAGGTCCGCAATTGATCAAAGACATCAACAAAGCCATCATAAAAAAAGCGAACCAGGACAAGGCCTGATTCGCTTCAATAAAAAACACTTAAAAACACTTAAAAACTCTACTTTTTATGCTTTCACAAATGGGATGGATATCAAGCGGTCGCTTTGCGATAATTTGATAAAATACATGCCATTAGACAATGAGGATATATCGATCTTTAGATCAGCATTGGATCGCACGGCTTTTTGCAATACGGTTTGACCTAAGATATTATAGATTTTGAAAGCATCTGGCAATTCGGTCTGATCTGAAAGTTTTACATTCAAAACAGAACTCGCGGGATTTGGAAATACCGCAATATGGTTCGTGGTAAAGAAGCTTTGCGTAGATAAAACGGCATTGGACAAAAGCGTCACTTCACCGGAGCCATAATCGGCGCCAGAAATGATAACATTGCCAGTAGTATCTTTCAACTCATAACTACCACTGCCTTCAGAACAGCAAATACCATCACCAAAGCTATCTTCAATTTCAAAGCTATAACAGCCAGAACCATTGATGTTCATTACCTGGGTAAAGATGGTATTCTCGTCTTGACCTTCAATATATGGCCCTCCAGAGTATAGGATGTTGCCATCGCCGTCTTTGAAATTCCAAGTGGTTTCTTCAGGAAAATTATCGGTTGTCAAGCTCAGTTCAATACTCGAGGTCTCAAATTGGTTAACGCCAACATTGATAAACTCAGGTTTGGTCATGGTAATTGTTGTGGACTGCTCGTTGGAAATGGTCAAAGCCACATCGTATTTACCTGCTGCATCATAAGTATGCTCTGGATTTTGGGTCGTGTAATCTATGGTACCATCACCATTCACATCCCATTCCCAAGCCGTGGCGCCAACACCGTCATCGCTAAAGTTAACGGTAAGGGAGTTGCTACAATCCATACTCAAATCACTGTCAAAAGCGATGTTGAAACTAGGGCAGGTCAAATTACTTCTTGAGGTTTGATAGGTGGCTTGGATTCTCGCATATTGTTGTTGTGTAAACAATGTTCTACACTGTTTGCGGGAATAAGACATAACGTTATTTGGGTCTGGGGCATAAGTGTCGTTGTTGGCATCTGTTGAAGTGCCTGTATAAACACAAGAACTGCTTACGTTGCTATATCCCAATCGCGGATCGGCTGCGGTATCACAAATATAGTCACCGCTGGCGCTACAGTTAGATCCATTGACCAGTTCATTTGTGCTGGTGCCAGCGCCATGTGTATGTCTCAATGAGAAGAAATGACCCATCTCGTGTGCTAGGGTACTGCCATTGGTGGTGCATGAATTTTTCATCAAAATTCGCTCTGGGCCACCAGGATAATAGGCATAACCACATAAACTGTTACCCGTATTGGAGGCAACGCTATTTGCGAAATAAATATTCACGACGTTGTCAACATCACGCGAATTGGTCAGGCTATATTCCTCTGAGGGTTCAAAATCATAAAAATCGGTATCATCAATATAGTTGATGGCATCACAGATAAAAAACTCCATTGAGGCATTTGCATAAAACACATTCATTTCTGCAATGGCATCATCAAGTTGTGATTGGGTCAAGCCACCAGTACCGTCACTTCTTCTAAGGATATGAGCTTTGATGGGCACAAAACTTTTGCTGCTTGGAGTTCGTGACATTGAACTCTGCATGTAATTGCTCTCAATGTTTCTGAGTCGTGGCAACATATCCTGAAATATGGTTTCAGATTCTGGCGTTTCGAGTGTACCGCATTGTGCTTCATCTTGTGCGCTCATTAGTGATACGCAACACATGATCATCACAAATACGCTCATTTTTGGGACTGAGTGTAGTAGTTTCTTTAACATGAATTCTAGGTTAAGTTATGAGGCAAATATAAAATTAATATCGATAAAAGGGTAAATAATTCGTCAAAATACATGAATAATATCGACAAATTTTTCTTACAAATATTAATACCACTGATTTACAGTCGTTTAAAATTATGTATAATTTACAATCGATAATTTTAATAAGTTTATTCCTACAACTAGCATAAAACTAATTTGTATCTATCAATCCTGAAGCCTGATTTTGAAGCCCATTCGGTATTTTTTGAGTCTGAATCCTTCCGAAAAAATCGATAAACGACAGCTTTTAGAATTTAATTGTATCGTGTTCCAATAAAAATTCAGCTGACTCGTCAATTTTTAAAAAAAGGTTTTCTATTTTTTAGAAACTGAATGCTTGTACGTTCATATTGTGGCGACTGTAACAATCCACGAGATTGAGTGCTGGGGTAGCTTGCAAAATCTGTATTTAATAAGTCTTAAGTCTTAGGTCTTAGGTCCTAAATACTGCGTCTCAAATCTTAAGTCTTTCCTCACGCTTCAGAATTAGATCCAGCAGTCTTGGATTTTGAGATGCTCTGGATTCATTATAGTCGCCCAATCATATTAAATAGTATTTTTACTGAAAATCCTTCAGTTTGCATTACGACCTATTGATTTCCTTTATGCTAGCAACTTCCGCACTGGCCATTTCACCTGGACCTGACAATATTTATGTGCTGATGCAAAGCCTTGTGAATGGAAAAAAGTCTGGACTCGCCACTGTTGCAGGCTTGATTTCGGGCTGTTTGGTGCATACCAGCTTAGTGGCTTTTGGCGTTTCGGCACTTATAAAGGCCAACGATACCCTGTTCTTTCTGCTTAAATTATTTGGAGCAGTTTACTTGCTCTATTTGGCCTATCAAGTGTATAAATCGGATGCCGCTTTGGATCTGGGCTCGAATCAAATTAAGAAGAAGAGCCTCAGCCAACTTTTCAAACAAGGTGTCATCATGAACGTGCTTAACCCGAAGGTCTCTATTTTCTTTTTGGCATTTTTTCCTGGATTCTTATTTAGTGATACCATGGGCACTGTGGCTCAATTTTATATTTTAGGCTTACTTTTTATGCTGGTGTCTCTAATTATTTTTAGCAGCATAGCACTTTTGGCGGGTTCGATTTCCTCATATATCAAGGGACATAAACGCATTGGTTTGTACTTGAAGTGGTTGCAGATTGTGGTGTTTGTTGGGATTGCTGTTTTGATATTTACTTCGGAAAAATAGCAGGTCTAAAACCATCTGAATTATTATCTTTGGCAAAGATGAATCAACCAGTCAAAATAATCGAATGTCCGCGTGACGCCATGCAAGGGATCAAGGCTTTTATTCCCACGGAAAAAAAGGTGCAGTACATCCAGTCCCTTTTGCGGGTTGGTTTTGACACGATCGACTTCGGAAGTTTTGTTTCGCCCAAGGCAATCCCGCAAATGGTTGATACCGCTGAAGTCTTGGCACAACTGGATTTGAGCAAAACCTCAAGTAAACTCTTGGCCATTATCGCCAATACCAGAGGTGCAGCCGATGCCTGTCAACATCCTGAAATCGATTATTTAGGCTATCCTTTTTCAATTTCAGAAAACTTTCAAATGCGTAACACCCATAAAACCATCGCAGAATCGGTGGTCACTTTGGGCGAAATCCTTGAACTTGCCAACAAACACAATAAAGAAGTGGTGGTTTATATTTCCATGGGGTTTGGCAATCCTTATGGCGACCCTTGGAATGTGGACGTTGTGGGCAAATGGACTGAGACCTTGAGTAATATGGGAGTTAAAATCCTATCCTTGAGCGATACCATTGGCAGTTCAGAACCTGAGAGTATCGCTTATCTGTTCTCCAATCTCATCCCAAAATATCCTGCGATAGAATTTGGTGCGCATTTGCATACCACGCCAACCACTTGGCACGAAAAGGTAGATGCAGCCCATAAAGCAGGTTGTCTAAGGTTTGATGGTGCCATTCAAGGTTTTGGAGGCTGCCCAATGGCAAAGGATGAATTGACCGGCAATATGCCTACTGAAAAATTATTGTCCTATTTTACTACACATCATAAAAATGAGCTCAATGCACTTAGCTTTGAAAGCGCTTATAATGAGGCTACGAAGGTTTTTACTGCTTATCATTAACCAAATCACTGCGCACTAAAGTGCCATAAGTTTCTCAAAACAGACTGCGAGTCTGTTGCATTCGTGCGATTTTCAGCGAAAGATTTATGCTAATGATCTCAGGGAACGAGCCATTCATAAAAAGTGCTACGCACTAAACTGCGTAGGTCATACCTTATTAGAAACCAATCAACAAGTCCTCCTTTAAAAACAAGCGCTTGCTATTTTCAACTTCTGCGTTGAAATATTTAAGGCATGATCAAAAAACAAAGATCCATTTATTTTAGGGTAGAGGTACGAAGGGAACTTTTGAAATGTACCAAGATGTGATGTATTAGGCCTTTGTTCAAAAAGGAAGGCTTAAGCATCAACATGGCTTGGTCAAAAGAAGCTAAGTAAAACCTGTATGTGCAAGATTTGATTATTGATAAGCCAATTTCATCGCCAAACTCTCTAAATAAGAGAGGTGTCTTTATGAATTGCGATTGCGTTATCATGCAGAATCGCGTTTTGGAAACCTGATATAAGATTTCGAGATTAAAATTTCAGCTACTGTGACCGAATTAATAATCGAAAACCATTTGAAATGGTTTATAGTTGAAAATTAGTCTGTTAGGCCCCGTCAAATCTAAGCGATCACTTTTTATTTAAATTTAATCTAAATAAACTTTGAAGTTTGAATTATGACCTTTATTTTTGCATTCGAAGCTTCAAATTATTTATATCAAGACTAAATAAGAATAATAAAACGCTAAAAATGATAAAATCAACTCTAAGTCTTCTCATCGTTGCAGGATTATGTTTCTCCTGCTCGAGTGATGACTATAACAATACAATCCCAGTGCAAATCGAAACTCCTGCAAGCTACAGCTTTGAGAGAAATGCGGAATCCAGCGTTAGTTTTGACGGACAAACGACACGCATCCTTATGGCCGAGGAATTACTCAATGGTTTGATGGACAACACAAAAACAGAAGCCCAATTAGACGCCATGTTCGCGCATGTTGAAGGAGCCAATGATTTTTCTGACGCCAATCTAAACGCATCAGGAAAAAACGTACGCTCTAAAGTGGCAGCGTCCCAAGATTATTTTTCAGCAAATACCACTTTATCAAGTGTTATCAAGTCCGATTTTGATTTGTGGATTTCAGAGCAAGCCAACACCGTTTTTCCTAATTGGAATAACGTTGCCAGTGCAGGAACTGCCGGTCAATTGCAGCAAACTGGTGGCGGAACGATTCGGTACATCAACGGCAAAGGTTTTGAGTACAATCAATTGGTTGCTAAAGGCCTATTGGGCGCATTGATGACAGACCAAATACTTAATAATTATTTGAGTCCAGCAGTTTTGGATGTAGGCGCCAACAGAGACAACAATACAAACAATGTCTTGGAAGAAGGGAAACCCTATACTACCATGGAGCACAAATGGGATGAGGCCTTTGGATATCTATATGGTACCGAGGCAGACCCAAGCAACCCGGTATTGGGTGTAGATGAATTTTTAAACGAATATTTAGATCGCGTTGAAGCTGATGCTGATTTTACCGGCATTGCACAAACAATTTTCGATGCCTTCAAACTAGGTCGTGCTGCGATTGTGGCTAATGATTATGAACTACGCGATGCTCAAGCAAACATCATCAAAGAACATATTTCAAAAGTTATTGCCATAAGAGCTGTGTATTATTTACAGGGCGCTAAGAGCCAATTGGCAAGTGCCGATTTTGCAAGTGCTTTCCACGGGTTGTCTGAAGGCTACGGGTTTATCTACAGCTTACAATTTACAAGACAGCCTAACAGTGACGCGGCTTACTTTTCACATGACGAAGTTATGGGCATGACTGGCCAACTTAGCGAAGGCAATGGCTTATGGGATGTGACCCCAGAAACCTTAGACGATATATCACAAAGCATTGCCACGCGTTTCAACTTTAGTATTGAAGCCGCGAGTAATTAAAACCTTTTGAGAACCGAGGCTCAAATAAATGGGAGCCTCGATTCTTTCACATTTATAAAAAATCAATTGCCATGATTAGAAAATCCCTTTTAGCGTTTTTTACCTTAAGTTTACTATTGGGCTGTAGTTCTTCCGACGAAGGCGATTCTGGCTCGCAAAATGATGGTTTTGACCGTCAAGTCATGCTGAGCAATTGGGCAGACAATATCATCATTCCTGCATATCAAGATTTGAATGCAGATTTAATGGACTTGTCCGCTCAAAAAGAAGCATTTGTCAACTCGCCAAATCAAGCCAATTTAGAAACGCTTAGAGCCTCTTGGTTGAGCGCTTATAAAACTTGGCAGTATTTGGAGATGTTTACTAGTGGCAAGGCCGAAGAGACAAATTATGTCTTCCAAATGAATGTGTATCCTACCAATGTGGATGATATTGAAGCCAATATCGCTTCTGGTAATTACGACCTTTCCAATCCCAATAATAACGATGCCGTTGGTTTTCCTGCATTGGATTATCTGTTGTTTGGTTTAGCCGAAACGGATGCGCAAATCCTCAATGCTTATACAAGTAACACAAAAGCAGAAGCAAACAAAACCTATCTTTCAGATGTGGTCAACCAAATGCAATCTTTGACCGCCACCGTTTTAAACGATTGGACTGGTACCTATCGCGATGCTTTTGTAAATAGCACTGGTAATACGGCAACGAGTGCGACCAATAAAATGACCAACGATTTTATCTTTTATTATGAAAAAGGACTTCGTGCCAATAAAATAGGTATTCCAGCAGGAGTTTTTTCTGCCGCGCCCCTGAGTTCTAAAGTGGAGGCGTTTTACAATGAAGAAATCTCAAAAACATTGGCTTTAGAAGGTTTAAATGCCGTTCAAGATTTTTTTAACGGAAAGGCTTATAACTCCAATGCAACATCTGGGAGCTTTAAAGCCTATTTGGAGTATCTCAACACCATAAATAATGGCGAGGATGTCAGCGCGCTCATCAACTCACAATTCAATGCCGCAAGAACCAAAATTGAAAGCTTGGATAACAATTTTGTACAACAAGTGGAAACTGACAATACCCAAATGACCGAAGCTTTTGATGCCTTGCAAAAAGTGGTCGTTTTGTTGAAAATCGATATGGTACAGGCCATGAGTATTAGACTGGACTATGCAGATAGTGATGGCGATTAACACATTTTAAACCAATTCTTAAAAGATTCTTCGGTGAGGCATTTCACTAAAGAATCTTTTTTTATTATGAAATTCAATCTTAAAACATACTTTTCTAAAACTACCAATGCCGCACCATTGGCAGTGTTTCGTATTGGGTTTGGTCTCATGATGTTGGTCAGCATCATTCGGTTTTGGTGGCATGGTTGGATTGAGACCATTTACATTCAGCCTACATTTCATTTTAAATATTACGGGTTTGATTGGGTAAGCTCTTTGGGCGCCTATAATTATGTGCTGTTTTTTATTTGCGGCCTCTCAGCACTCTTTATTGCCTTGGGTTTCAAGTACCGCTGGGCGATGCTCGCATTTTTTCTAAGTTTTACCTACATCGAGCTCATCGATAAAACCACCTATCTCAACCACTATTACTTTATTACGGTGCTTAGTTTTTTGATGCTGTTCTTGCCAGCAAACGCTAAATTTTCCATAGATAATTTATTGCGGAAAAAAAGCTACGATACCATTCCGCGTTGGTGCATCGACAGTATCAAGCTGTTATTGGCCATGGTTTATTTTTATGCTGGTTTGGCAAAAATCAATAGTGACTGGCTGTTTCGCGCCATGCCTTTAAAAATTTGGTTGCCTTCTAAATATGATTTGCCTTTTATCGGTAATTCACTCATGCAGCAAGAATGGTTTCATTTTGCCATGAGTTGGTCTGGCATGTTTTACGACCTTACGATTCCGTTTTTATTGCTCTATAAGCGCACCCGACTATTCGCTTTTGCTTTGGTGGTGTTCTTTCACATATTTACGCGGGTTTTGTTCCCAATCGGGATGTTTCCGTACATCATGATTGTCGCCACGTTGGTGTTTTTTGATGCCAGCGTACATGAGAAGATCATTGCCTTTATCAAGCGTTTGCTTAAACCCTTCCGAAGCCATTTTTCTGAACCGAAGCTAGTTTCGAACTATTCAATCGCTAATCAAAAATGGATTTTACCAGTGCTCACAGTGTTTCTGGCATTTCAAATGCTATTTCCGTTTCGTTACGCCTTTTATAAAGATGAATTGTTTTGGACAGAAGAAGGCTTCCGTCTCTCGTGGCGCGTGATGCTCATGGAAAAAATGGGCCTGACCACTTTCAAGATTGTCGATGCCAAAACCGGCGATTATTTCTATGTCGATAACAGCGATTTCTTGACCAATTTTCAAGTAAAGCAAATGAGCTTTCAGCCTGACTTCATATTGGAATACGCACATTATCTCGGCGACCATTTTAAGGAACAAGGGCATAAAAACATACAGGTTTTTGTAGAAAGTTATGTGGCACTCAACGGGCGGTTGAGTCAGCAATACGTGAACCCAGAAGTAGACTTGTACCAAGAAAAAGAATCATTTAAACGCAAAAATTGGATTTTACCATTCAAAGATGAGATTAAAGGACTTTAAATTATTAATTGCCACAGTATTAACGGCTTTTCCAATGCTGGCCCAGAACAAGCTCTCTGGTTATGTTACCAACCAAAACGACAATAGCGTGGTGGCTAATGTGGAAGTTTACGATAAAATTTCTGGCTTGTTAACCAGCACCGATAGCAAGGGGTATTACGAATTTTCTTCGGAAAAAAATGAACTTACCCTAGTGTTTTATAAGTCCGAATTTGAAATTTGGGAACAAGAATTCTCGCTTGACGGAAGCCAAACCCTAAACATCATCTTGCAACCTTTACAACGGGAACTTTCAGAAATCGTCATCAATGCCAGAAAAGCCAAGGTTTTTGAATTGAATAGACTCAAAGACGTAGAAGGCACCGCCATTTATGCCGGTAAAAAGACCGAAGTGGTTTTGGTGGAGCAATCCTTGGCAAATCTCGCTACCAATAATGCCAGACAGGTGTTCAGCCAGGTTGCGGGACTCAATATTTACCAAAATGACGACGCCGGTTTACAATTGAATATTGGCGGTAGAGGTTTAGACCCCAATAGAACCGCCAACTTCAACACCCGTCAAAATGGCTACGATATCAGTGCCGATGTTTTGGGCTATCCCGAAAGTTATTACACGCCAGCCACTGAGGGTCTAAAGGAAATCCAAGTGATTCGTGGTGCAGCCTCCCTGCAATACGGGACTCAGTTTGGCGGACTCATAAACTTCAAGACCAAAGACCCAAATCCCAATAAGCCCATTGAGTTGATTACTAGAAATACCTTGGGAAGTTTCGGACTTTATACCAATTTCACGAGTTTGAGTGGCACCAAGGGTAAATTCAGTTACTATACCTATTTCAATTACAAGACAGGGGATGGGTTTCGGCCAAATTCAGAATTTGAATCCAAGAACGTGTTTGCACATTTGGGTTACAAGTTTGATGAGAAGACTTCTGTTTCCGCAGAATTTACCCATTTATATTATCTCGCCCAGCAAGGTGGTGGTTTAACCGACAGGCAATTCAATGAAGATGCCTTCCAAAGCAATCGGGAGCGCAATTGGTTTAAAGTCAATTGGTTGTTGTATAATTTTAAATTGAAGCATAAATTCTCCGAAGACACCAATTTTACGTTCAATGCCTTTGGTTTGAACGCCTCCCGCGATGCTTTGGGCTTTCGGTCCAATCGTGTGGATTTGATTGACCCCAATGAGGAACGAGACCTTATTAAAGGCGAGTTTAGAAATTATGGGGCAGAAGCCCGATTGTTGAGCAAGTACGATATCTTCGGGAAAAAGGCCACCTTCCTCATCGGATCCAAATTTTACAAAGCAGATAATAAAGAACAACAAGGGCCGGGGTCTGATGGTTTTGGTCCTGATTTCGATTTTTACGACAACGAATACCCTAATTATCCCGATCAATCCCGATTTGAGTTTCCCAATTTGAATGTTGCAGTATTTGGTGAGAATATTTTTTATGTGAACGACAAATTTTCGGTCACACCCGGTTTTCGTTTTGAGTACATCAAGACCGAAAGTGAGGGCTTCTACAAACGCATCAATACCGACGCTGCAGGCAATGTCATCTTTGAGGAAACCTTGGACGACAATCGCGATTTCGAGCGAAACTTTGTCTTGCTGGGCTTGGGCTTGAGTTATAAACCTAGTACTGCTTTGGAAATCTACGGGAACATCTCGCAGAATTACCGATCGGTAACCTATTCCGATATCAATATTACTAATCCTGCCTTTGCGGTCGATCCCAACATTACCGACGAGGACGGATTTACGGCCGACTTGGGTATCCGCGGAAATTATAAAAACGCGATATCCTACGATTTGGATGTTTTTGGGCTGTATTATAACGGAAGAATTGGTTTTGTGCAGAAAGTGCGCGATGATGGCCGCACCATTAGTGAACGTGGCAATGTGGGAGATGCCAGAATGTTTGGCGTGGAATCATTGGTGGATTTCAACCTGAAGCAAATCTTAGGGATGACCAATGATTTTAGCTTTAACTATTTTGTGAATGCCTCCTTTATCAATTCCGAATATACAGACTCAAAAGAATCTGGTGTCGTTGGAAAAAAAGTAGAATTTGTGCCAGATGCCAATATTAAATCAGGCCTGAGATTTGGCTATCTCAATCTCATGGCAAATGTGCAATATACCTATTTGAGCAAGCAATTTACAGATGCTACCAATAGCGAAGTCGCCAATTTGAGTGGTGTGATAGGTGCCATCCCGCAGTATGATATTTTGGATTTTTCATTATCTTATACTTACAAACGCTTTAAATTGGAAACAGGCGTCAACAATTTTTTAGATAACAGCTATTTTACACGACGCGCCACAGGTTATCCTGGCCCAGGCATCATTCCTTCAGCGCCCCGTAATTGGTATGCGACCTTGCAGATCAAGCTGTAACTAAGCCTTTTTCTTCGGAAATGATTGTGCTTATGTTTTCTGGATAAAATTATCTGAAGCTCAGCGTTGTTTTGTTTCCGGTCCCGATAGCGCTCGGGCTGAAATTTCCTTTTAGGGCTTGTTTTAAAACAGTCTAAATATAAATAATTGGATCTCAATTATTTATATTTGTTCTAAGTGTTCTTTATCCTATTTTAGTAGTGAATCAATAAACACTTAAATATATGTCAATACGAATAGGAAATAGTTGCATCAATTGCGCAAATCTTGGCGCAAATGAGCTATGCAAGGTTCATGGCGTAAAAGTTTCAACCAGTTACACCTGTGATAGTTTTGAAATGAGAGCAGCCTTAAAGAATGATCCAAATTGTGTGTCCTGTGTACGATATGAAACCGATAGTTGTGCCAATCCACAAAAAGCGGCACCAGGGATGCTGTGCTCTCAATGGGCACCTCAAAGTGCACAAGCATGATATAGTAAATTCTTAAACTATAGAAGGTCGGCAATTCGCTGGCCTTTTTTATGTTCAAACAGTTCTGAAGTTTAAAGTTTTCGATAAAATATTGTGTAAAATCTAACAATAAGCCAAGAACTTGACTGAAAAGCCGTAATTTTGCACGCAATTAAACCGTAATTGCAACATGACAGCACACGAAAACAAAATCGTTGGCGAAGGGCTTACCTACGACGACGTACTTTTAGTTCCGGCCTATTCGGAAGTCTTACCAAGAGAGGTCAACATACAAACCAAATTCACACGCAACATTACCATTAATATCCCTATCGTTTCCGCAGCGATGGATACGGTGACCGAAAGCAAGATGGCCATTGCCATGGCGCAAGAAGGTGGCATTGGTGTGCTTCATAAAAACATGAGCATAGAGCAACAGGCAGAAAAAGTGCGTCGTGTAAAACGTGCTGAAAGTGGCATGATCATCGATCCAGTTACTTTGCCCATGACTGCAAGGGTAATTGATGCCAAACAAAACATGGCCGAACATGGCATTGGAGGTATTCCAATTGTTGATGAAAACGGCAGGTTGAAAGGGATTGTGACCAATCGCGATCTTCGTTTTGAGCATGCCAACGATAGGCCAATTGTGGAAGTAATGACCTCAGAAAATCTGATCACTGCGGCTGTTGGCACTTCATTAAAAGGTGCTGAAAAAATTCTTCAGCAGAACAAAATTGAAAAACTCTTGATTGTTGACGACAATTACAAGCTTGTAGGTCTCATCACGTTTAGAGACATTACAAAGGTCATCCAAAAGCCAAATGCCAATAAGGATTCCTTCGGAAGGTTGCGCGTTGCAGCCGCCATTGGTGTCACGCCAGATGCGGTGGAACGCGCTTCAGCATTGGTGCATGCTGGGGTGGACGCTGTGATTATTGATACCGCCCACGGCCATACCAAAGGTGTGGTGTTGGTTTTGAAAGACATAAAAAAGAAATTTCCTGAACTGGAAGTTATTGTGGGAAACATCGCCACTGCAGAAGCTGCCAAATATTTGGTTGATGCTGGTGCCGATGCGGTTAAAGTTGGGATTGGCCCGGGTTCTATCTGTACCACTAGAATAGTCGCTGGAGTTGGATTTCCTCAGTTTTCTGCAGTGTTGGAAGTTGCAGCTGCCATCAAAGGTTCTGGAGTTCCCGTAATTGCCGATGGCGGTATTCGCTACACCGGCGATATCCCTAAAGCCATCGCAGCAGGTGCCGATTGTGTGATGCTGGGTTCCCTCTTGGCTGGCACGAAGGAGAGTCCGGGAGAGACCATTATTTATGAGGGGAGAAAATTCAAATCCTATCGAGGCATGGGCTCAGTAGAGGCCATGAAACAAGGCAGCAAGGATCGTTATTTTCAAGATGTGGAAGACGATATCAAAAAACTGGTGCCAGAAGGCATCGTTGGTCGTGTGCCTTATAAAGGTGATTTAGTGGAAAGCATCCACCAATTCATAGGCGGTTTACGGGCAGGAATGGGTTACTGTGGTGCTAAAGATGTGGCGACTTTGCAAAATACAGGACGCTTTGTGAAAATTACCAGTTCTGGCATTAATGAAAGTCATCCCCACGATGTCACAATTACCAAAGAATCGCCTAACTATTCCCGTTGACATGTACCTGCGAAAGCAGGTATCTCATGAATCGAAGGAAAAATTTTTCTCGTTGAATTAATTTATGCGCAAGAGTGTTCAGGAGTTGAAAACGCTCAGTCCAGTAAGAAATACCTTGAGTAGGAAAGTCTTTTGGTTCAAAAACAAAAGGAGTATATCTTAAAAATCGTAAAATAACAACAAGAGACTGGTGGCAAACACCATGCTCTGCTTTTAGATGGTCTTGAACATTTTTAAACCTTACAGGCTGTTATGCATTCAAACCTACAAGCAAACCTACAAGGTTGAAAATAAACCTTGCAGGTTGGGCCAAACTGATATTTAACGGGCTTGAATTTTTTATATTCAAACATTCAAATATTCAAACATTCAGGAAAATCGCTTCGTGCCTCGCCATGACGTTCAGGAGGTTAGTTTGGAGCTTAAAGCTGTTCATGAATCAAATCCTAAATCCAAAATCGGATATCGCAAATCGTAATTCACTCTATTGCGGAAAATAATTTTTCACGATAGAAGTCATTTCCTCTTTGTTTGTTGAAACTCGTTGTACTTTGTCCCAAAGCGCATGAGAAATAAATGTCCTTAATGGCTGCTCAACTTTCAAAATGTGATGAAAGACCTTTTTGAGCTGTTCGTCCCAAATATGATGGTAATTCAAAAGATCATCGGGATAAACGATTTTGCGATAAGTACCTTCGTCTATACCTTCAAAGGGTTCAGAAATATTTAAATAGCCATAATCATCGGTCAATTGTTCTCCGGGCTGTATATCCCTAACCGCGATTTCAAAGTCGTAGGCGGTGGTCAAGCAATTGGAATCGAAGCTGTGATTTACAAATTTTCCATTGTCCCAACACAGCACCAAATTACCCTTATTGTTGCGATATGTGTAGGTTTCCAAAATATCCTGATACACTGCAGCCATGGACTCGAATTGTTCTGGAGAAAATTCACGATCTAAATCATCTAAGGCCCAAGTAATGGTTCCCGCAGGAATTAATTGGGTGGCAACTAGGCCATAACCCACGGTTTTATTGATGAATTTGACTTCGGTATGTGGATGGATCATTTAGTTTTTTATTATTGATTTTCATTTTAAATGTATGAAATATTTCAAATGTACAATGCAAAAGACACTATTTTTATAAGTCTGTATATTTTTAGAAAATGGAATCCAGCTGGATTATTTAGGTTTGACGAAAGATGGAATGGAATCAATGGTTCTGTCAAATTATTCAAATTTTTCTTAGCTATTGGAAATTCTATGCGTTTTCAGATAGGTAAAATCAGAAATTTTACTTCGATATTAAACAAAGCAATTAACTATTTTAGCGGCTTAAGCATCAAAAATGAAATCAATCTTCTCTAACCACCTATTATCGATCTAATAATGAAAAATACTGAATTTTTACTGGCCTTTTTAGCAATTTGTTTTTTGACCTCTTGCGGTTTAAAACCAATTGCTTCGGAATACTCTTTTATCAAAACAGATATGGGAACTGTCGATTTAGAAGGCCTCGGTAATGGGACTGTCCTAATCTACAATGCTGCCGACATGCTCCATAAAATCGATAATACTGCGCGATTGAATGTTTGGATCGATGAGAAACCAATGGGTCAAATCAAGCCAAGCGAATATGTGATCATCAATTTGAAAAATGGGAACCATCAGTTTAAATTGCTACATAAAGATGTAGTTAACATGAGAAGCGACCATGAAGTTCAAGTTAGTGATAGCACTAAAGTGATAAGAGTAAAGCCGAATATTGCTTCCAATAAATTAGAAGTCACGAATGAACTGCCATTGAAATTTGAAAAGTTCAAGTATGCTGAAAACTAATCAAACCTAAGTACATCGTTTAATTTCCATTCAAGTATTTCCGATAACTCCTTGAATTAAATCTCAAAGACAAATGGGTTTGTGCCATGATTTGCGAGCAAAGTTTTTCACTCAAACTCTTCGGCCTCAAACCCCAATAGATCATCAATGGTATTTGCAGTTACCGAATGATAATTAGGTCTTGCTTTTTTATAGATCGCTAGAGCTGCTTCGGTTTTATCATTGCGCTCAAACGCTTTATAAAGTGTGGCAACATACCAACGTCTTCCCACATGGGTTAGAAAATCCTCGATTTTCGCATCCACATCATTACCGTGATAATCGTGATTGATGGCCTGCTCATACCAAACCATGGCGATGTGTGAATTGCTCGCATTGGTAAAGTCAAAAGCATTGTCCAATCGCTGTAAATCTTCGGTTGAAATGCTTTCAGGAAAGTTTCGTATAAAATGCACCCATTCATCTGTTGTCCAATCTTTGGTTTTGGAGGCGTCTATGGATTTGCTGTCTAGAAAAGTGTTCAAGACCGTTTCCGTTTGCTCAAACTTATCGGAAACAATGACCACTTGGTTGTCTGGGATACCTGGTTCATAAATCCATTCCTCAACATTGAAATCGATATTATTGGGCTCTAAAAGATTCAGATTGAGATAATCCACGAACTTTTCAGTCGTCATGGTTTTGAAGGCGTTTTTACTGAAATACGCTTTTAAGAACGAATCCAATTTATCGCGGCCTACCTTTTCTTCCAAGGTGCGCAAAAACAGAAAGCCTTTGTCATAAGCAATACTGTTCATACCATCATCTGGATTTTTGCCTTCAAGATCCAATTTCAGACGTGTCATTTCTGGCGCATCCTTAAAGTTTTCGATCTCATCTGCCAGATCCTGTCTACCAATGAGCGCAATCATATTGGCGCGATCTTTTCCGTAGAGGGCTTCCATGATGCGATTTTCAAAGTACACTGTAAACCCTTCATTGAGCCAAAAGTCGTCCCAAGTGGCGTTGGTCACCAAATTGCCAGACCAAGAATGTGCCAATTCGTGAGCCACCAAAGAGGTTAAGCTTTTATCGCCAGCAATTACGGTTGGAGTGGCAAAGGTCAAACGCGGATTTTCCATCCCTCCAAAAGGAAAGCTGGGTGGTAAGACAATCACGTCAAATTGTTCCCAGGCATAATCGCCATAAAGTTTTTCGGCTGCGGCAACCATTTTTTCCATATCACTAAATTCTTCCTGGGCTTTATCTACCATTGATTTTTCGGCATAAACCCCTGTGCGATCGCTAATGGGCTTATATTCCAAATCGCCAACTGCGAGCGCAATGAGATAGGGAGGAATGGGCTGTTTCATCTTAAACTGATACACGCCATCTTCGGTTTTTTGTTTCGGATTCTCGGCACTCATCACAGCCATCAAATTGTTGGGCACTTTCACTGTGGCATCGTAGGTAATCCTAATTTGCGGACTGTCTTGAATCGGGATCCAAGAGCGCGTTAAGATCGCTTGGCCTTGAGTGAATAAAAATGGCTGCTCTTTATCTAAAGTTTGTTGAGGGGCCAACCATTGCACGGCTTCGGTTTGGGAAGTGGTTTTATAAAAAACGCTTATTTTATTCGTGTCTTCCGTAATTGCGATTTTCAAGGCTTGACCTAAATCTTCATTGAAATCGCCCATAGAAAATGTTGTGGCATTTCCATTTGCTTCTACTTTTTCAATATCCAAATATTTTGAGTCCAGAATAATTTCCGAGGCATCGTTGGTGTCAATGTCATAAGTCGCAACGCCTGCAATGGTCTTACTTTCAAAATCTACCTTGATGTCCAAATCCAAATGGGTGATCACTGCATCATTAGGTTGGGCGTAGGAGTGCGGTTCTTCGACGTATTTTGTCACTGTTTTTTCTGGTTTTTGCTCAGTCTGGCAACTTAAGCTTAAAAGTAATATCGCAAGTAGCGAAATTTGTGATTTCATAAAATTAGTCATTGTAAATTTCTCCGCGATGTGGTTTGAGTGCGTCGCGAATGGGTTTCATCTCCTCTTGAGTAACCACCATATAAGCAATACTGTGCATCTCATGGACTTGCTGAAAATCTGTGATATTTAAATCTGTTTTTTGAATAGCGATGTATTCGTTTAAGTGCTTCACGTGATGCTCTGCAATTTTTAGTGCATCTGGACCTCTAAAGTCCCATATTAATTTTAATTTAGACATTGGCGACTGAAATTTCGTTTTCAACAAAGTTCTTAAAATCTTTCATATATTTTTCAGATTGTTTTCTAAACATATTTGGTGATACTAAAATCATTACCCTCATGAAAAAATTCAAAGGTAAGAACTCGCATTTAATAACCCATTTAGTAAAACCTTCTGGTGTTTTCTCAAAATAATTTTCTTGAATGCTGTGTATGCCTTTCGTGTCATAAGACGCATGGAACTCGTTGGGAAGATTGCGTTTGGTGATGGTTTCCACAACTTGCATGGATCGATTTCCAAATCTATAATTGAATTTCATTTTAGAACCCAATGCCCCGGGCGCTCCAATGATGTGCTCTGCCGACACCAAACCGCGTTGCCAATGTTTCAAATTCTCAACATTGTCTATTTTTTTGATGACTTGTTCAATAGGTAAGCAAATCTTGATCTCTGTATTGTATATCATTTTTTACTATTGCTGTGATCAGCTATCTTGGTATTTTAATAGGTAATGATTGTAAAGATAAAAGAATTTTATGGTCGCAGGTATTAAGCGCACTGTACTGCATATTTAATTGATGAGTGACACTTTTGAAAGTGAATCCAATTCATTTTTACCTTATGGGCTGCTTTAGGCATTTGATGAATCCTGTTGAGTCAAAATAATAAAAACAGCTTTGTACACGTTTCAAATAAGGCATTGGTTTACTGTTTGAATTATATTACTTTTACGGCCAAGAATTTGTTTCCATTAATTCATATCCTATCAAAATGAAGTTATTAATTACCGCTATTTGCCTTAGTTTCTCTGTGTTGATATACGCACAAGAAGACAAAAAAGATGTTCTGTTTACTGTTGATGGTGAGCCAGTCATGACCTCTGAGTTTCAAAGGGTTTACAATAAAAATCTTGATTTAGTCAAAGATGAGTCCCAAAAGGATATCGATGCCTATCTGGAACTTTTTGTCAATTATAAACTAAAGGTAAAGGACGCCAAGCGTTTGGGATTGGATAAGGATGCCCAATATGTTAAGGAGTTCAACAATTACAAAAATCAGCTCAGCAAAAATTACATGACCGACAATAAGGTCACAGATAAATTGGTGAAAGAAGCCTATGATCGCATCTCAAATGAGGTGAAAGCCTCACACATCTTGATTATGCTCGATGAAAATGAAACCGATACAACCCAAGTTTACAACCGACTTCTAGAGTTGAGACAACGTGTTTTAGACGAAGGCTTTGCGCCAGTTCAAAAAGAAGTTCACGATAGAGAAACTGTTTTTGCAGAGGATTTAGGCTGGTTTTCTGGTTTTAAAATGGTGTATCCATTTGAAACTGAAGCTTACAATACCAAATTAGGAGAGGTTTCCATGCCATTCCGTTCAAAATTTGGTTTTCATATTGTGAAGGTTTGGGATAAGCGCAAATCTTTGGGAGAAGTTGCCGTAGCACATATCATGATTGCAAAACAGCAACAAGACAGTACGATAGATCCCGAGACGCGCATTCAACAAATCTATGGAAAAATAGAGCAAGGCGAAAAATTTGAATCCTTGGCGAAGCAATTTTCAGATGATAATAGCTCTTCATCAAAAGGAGGGGAGTTGGCACCTTTTTCCGGCGGGCAATTGAGCTCTAAAGCTTTTGAGGATGTGGCTTTTAGTTTAGAGAATAAGAATGATATTTCAAAACCCTTCCAAAGTGAATATGGATGGCATATCATCAAATTGATCGATAAAAAAGAGATGCAATCTTTTGAGGACATGCAGAGCGAGTTGGAAAGCCGAGTCAAAAGAGACTCCAGATCGCAATTGATAAACTCGGCCATGGTTAAAAAACTTAAGGAAAAGTATCAAATCAAGGATCATCCAGAGGCATTGACCTATTTTGCCGGCACTATCAACGAGGATTTCTTCAAACGTACTTGGAACATTCCAGAACAAATTGAAAGCGACAAAATCATATTAAAAATAAAGGACGACAGCTACACTTACCGCGATTTTGCAGATTATTTAATGTCGGCCCAACGCAATTACAGCAACAAACCTTTAAAGCCAGAAGTGGTTGTCAATAAAGAATATGAGGCTTTTTTAGAGCGCAAATTGCTGCAATATCAAGAAGCGCATTTAGAAGAAGAAAATGAAGATTTTGCCCATGTGCTTCAGGAGTATAGAGACGGACTCCTTTTATTTGACTTGATGGAACAAGAAATATGGAATAAGGCTACAAAAGACAGCTTAGGGTTGCAAGCCTTTTTTGACACGCACCAGTCTGATTATGTCTGGAAGGATAGAGCTGATGGCAGCTTGCTCACTTCCGCTTCAGAAAAAGAAATTTCAAAAGCGAGAAAGGCCTTGAAAAAAGGCGATTCAATTGAAGCGGTCTTGACTGAAAGAAATAAAAACAATGCCTCTAATATCTTAGCCACCAACCAAGTGTTTGAACAAGGGGATCAGGCCTTGCCGGAAACTTATAATTTTAAAAATGGTATCTCAGAAATTTTTGAGCATAATGATGCTTATCATATCTTGATTACCAATGAAATCCTGCCTGCGGGTGCCAAAACCTTAAAAGAGGCACGTGGTAGAGTAGTTAGTGACTACCAAAACCAGCTAGAGAAAGATTGGTTAACAAATCTTCATGAGCGTTATACTGTAGAAATCAACAAGGCAGCATTGCAACAAGTTAAATTAAAACTTCAGAAATAGTTTGATTAAAAATAGGATTTTATTAGTTGTTTCAATTGTGCTCTTGAACAGTTCCTGTGACTTTTTTAAAGACCCCACAGATGATCAGCCAATAGCAAGAGTGAATGAAGCCTATTTGTATAAGAGAGATTTGGAAGGTTTGGTGAAAGAAGGCACCTCTAAAGATGACAGCACCGTGATCGTTAACAATTTCATTACCAAATGGGCGACCCAACTCTTACTTTTGGATGGCGCAGAGCGAAACCTTCCTGAAGCCAGACAAATTGAATTCGACAAGCTGGTAAAACAGTATAAAAGTGATTTGTACAGCAAATCCTATTTGGAGGCTTTGGTAAATAGAAGCGTAGATACGGTAATCAATGACGCCGAAGCACAGTTGGTTTATGAAACCAATCTGGCCACATTTAAGCTCAATGAGGATTTGGTAAAATTTCGGTACTTAGTGCTCAACGAAAAAGCCAGTAACAATGACGAAATTGAAGAACGTTTCAAACGTTTTGATGCAGAAGACAAAAACTATCTAGATTCCATATCCATACAATTCAAGGATTATTGGCTGAAGGATTCATTGTGGGTCAAAAAAACCCAAATGGTGGATCGCATTCCGGTACTCAATGCTGAAAACAAAAGTGAACTGTTAAAAAAAACTAATTATATACAGCTCAAAGATTCATTAAACCTATATTTGATGCAAATAAAGGATGTGTTGTCCCAGAACGATTTAGCGCCTTTAGAGTACGTAAGACCTACTATAAAGCAAATTGTTGTGAATAAAAGAAAACTGGAACTCATTAAAACCTTTGAAAAAGATATTACCAAGGATGCTATTAAAAACAAACGATTTGAGATTTACAATTAAAACCATGGTTTTGACTGCGCTAATTAGCGCATTCTCAGTTCATACCTATGCTCAAGAAATCATTGAGGATGAAACTGACAATAGTGGTAAAGTATTAGATTCTACACAAACCGCAGCACGTCAAAAGGTTGATGGGGTGGCGGCAGTAGTGGGCGACTTCGTGATTTTGGATTCCGATATTGATAAGGAATACATGCAACTGCAAGCCAGAGGGGTCTCTATCGCAAGATTCACTAGGTGTGAACTCTTCGGAAAGCTCTTAGAGGATAAATTATACGCACATCATGCCATTCAAGACAGTATCACGGTAAATGAATTGGAGGTTCGATCAATGGTAGAACAGCAAATCAACTCCATTTTAGAGCAGAAAGGTGGCTCTATGGCAGAACTTTTGGAGTTTTACAGTAAAGACAATGAGCAAAGCCTTAGAGAGGAAATGTTCGAGATCAACAAGAATGGCAAGTTGGTGGCAGACATGCAGCGTAAGATCGTTGCAGATTTAGAGGTGACCCCAGAAGAAGTAAGGGAGTATTTTAATGACATCCCAAAAGATTCACTCCCGACGTTTGGAACTGAATTAAAAGTGGCACAGATTGTCATTATCCCAGAGGTTTCTGAAGAAGCTAAAAAAGCAGTCATCCGCAAATTAAAGGATTTTAAGGCTGATGTCATTGAGAATGGCGCGAGTTTCACAACCAAAGCCGTTTTTTACTCAGATGATGTGGCTGCACGTAGCAAAGGAGGACTTTACACTTTGAACAAAAAGCGCCCACAAATGGTAAAGGAGTTTAGAGATGTTGCTTTTTCATTACAAGAAGGTGAAATTTCAGAGCCTTTTGAGAGTGATTTTGGATATCATATCGTTCTCTTGGAAAAAATTAGAGGTCAGGAATATGATGTGCGCCATATTTTATTACGCCCTGAATTATCAGACGAAGCGATTATTGAAGCTAAAGACGAAATCAATAAAATTAGGGAACGCATAGTTTCAGGAGATTTGACTTTTAACGCTGCTGCCCGCGAGTTTAGTGATGAAACGGAAACTAAAAACGACGGTGGCCAGTTGACAAACCCAATGACTCAGGATTTCAATTTTGAGTTGACCAATATGGATCCCGAATTATACGGGCAAATCCAGGATTTAAAAGATGGGGAGGTAAGCCTAGTGTTGCAAGATCAAGATCGTGTGAACCGCATCAAATTCAAAATCATGAGCGTTACCGATAGAATCAACGATCACAAAGCAGATTTTGCTAAAGATTACCTTAAGATCAAAAATTTAACCGAACAAGAAAAACAGTACGAAACCATTAAAAAATGGCAAGACGAAAAAATCAATGATACCTACGTAAAAATCAGTGAAGATTATAGATCTTGTAAATTCGATGGAAACTGGTTAAAACTTGATAAGGAATAATATGTCTGACGTTGCTGCTATTGAAAATTTTGTAAAAAAGTATAACGCCCTAAAGTCTGAAGTTGCTAAAGTGATCGTAGGCCAGGATGAAGTGGTCAATCAAATCCTGATTTCCATTTTTTCTGGGGGACACTCCCTCTTGATTGGAGTGCCTGGTTTGGCAAAAACCCTAATGGTCAATACCATTGCTCAAGCGTTGGGATTGGATTTTAAACGCATTCAGTTTACGCCCGATCTAATGCCCAGTGATATTTTAGGAAGTGAGATCCTTGACGAAAACAGACATTTCAAATTTTTAAAAGGGCCTATTTTTGCCAATATTGTTTTGGCAGATGAAATTAACCGTACCCCACCAAAAACCCAAGCAGCTTTATTGGAGGCCATGCAAGAACGTGCTGTGACTGTTTCTGGTCATCAGTATCAATTAAGTTTACCCTATTTTGTGTTGGCCACGCAAAACCCAATAGAGCAGGAGGGAACTTATCCCTTACCCGAAGCGCAATTAGACCGGTTTATGTTCGCTATCAATTTGGAGTATCCCTCTTTTCAGGAGGAAGTTCAAGTAGTTAAAACCACCACAACAGATGTTACACAAACGGTGAATGCTTTGTTCACAGCTCAGGAAATCATAGATTTTCAAAATGTGATTCGGCGCATTCCAGTGGCCGATAATGTGATTGAGTACGCCGTAACCATGGTAAGTAAAACAAGACCTAATACGTCATATGCATCAGATCTTGTGACCGAGTTTGTAGATTGGGGAGCAGGCCCAAGAGCCTCTCAAAACCTTATTTTAGCAGCAAAGACTCATGCCGCTATCAATGGTAAATTTTCTCCAGATATCGAAAACGTACAAGCGGTGGCCCAAGGTATTCTTCGCCATAGAATCATTAAAAACTATAAAGCCGAGGCAGAAGGTGTGAGTGATCAGCAAATCATCGAAAGTTTATTTTAAATTGCAGGCATTGAAAACTTCAGGATGCCTATAGACTATAGTAAGCGTATTTATGGATTGGATGTGGTTAGAGCAGTGGCCATTCTTTTGGTCATGTTGTCGCACTCTACTTTTTTGATTTTTCCCAATGGGGGGCATCCCATTATTTCGATATTTCAATTTTTTGGTGCCATTGGCGTGGATTTGTTTTTTGTGCTGAGCGGCTTTTTGATTGGTGGTTTGTTGTTGCGACAGATTGAGCAGCAAAAAGTCCGATTCAAGGATGTGTTTTATTTTTGGATTCGACGCTGGTTTAGAACGCTGCCCAATTACTTTTTGATTTTGTTGCTTAATATTTTAATGATTTACCTGCTATTCGGAATCATTATTGATCAAATTGGCGATTTCTTACTTTTTATCCAGAATTTTTCCGCCCCACATCCCAATTTCTTTACCGAAGCTTGGAGTCTTTCCATAGAAGAATATGCCTATTTGATTGGCCCCTTGTTGCTATTTCTATTGGTCTTGATATTTAGTAAAGTCAATAAATTCCGGCTTTTTCTGGTCACGACGCTGCTTATCATCGTTGGAGTGAGCATGGCACGCTATCGTTTTGGTCTAAGCCATGATTATGTGGATTATAGCGATTGGAGCCAGCATATTAGAAAAGTGGTCATTTTCAGAATAGATAGTATCTACTATGGGTTTATTGGAGCTTATGTGGCCTACACGTTTAAATCTTTCTGGGAAACGCATAGAATCAAATTGTTCTTCACTGGCGCCTTACTTTTTATTACGGTGCACGCATGTATTTTGTTATTCCAAATTCAGCCGCAACACGCAAATCTTTTCTACACCGTTTTTTATTTGCCGTTGGTTTCTGTGAGCATACTACTATTGTTTCCGCTGTGTTCCAGTTGGCGGGATCGAACAATTTTTGAAAAGCAAATCACAAAAATTAGCATACTTTCTTATGGGCTCTATCTCGTTAACCTTTCGCTTATCCTATTGCCGTTACAATTGTGGCTCAAATCCATGACAACCTCAATAGGTTTTAATTTTGTGATTCTAGCAGTTTATTGGGTGCTGTCTTTTGTGTTTGCCCAGCTCCTGTATCGCTATTATGAGAAACCAATGACAGATTTACGTGATAGCAGGCGAATCAAAAGTTATTTTAAATGATTTTGGCATTATTGATTTCCTAGATACAACTTCGCATTATTGGGTATTTGTGAAAATAATATAAAATTCTTTGGTGTTTATTGAATTATTTTGATTCGAATGAAGTATCCATTCTAAATTTCAGAAATTCTTTAAAAATCCGTAATATTGTTATACTTTTTTTAAGAGAATAGTCTCTCAAAAAGATTATCTTAAGGAAGAAATTTCAACTAACAATTTAAAATATATTTATGGCTTTTGATATCGACATGATCAAAGACGTTTACTCCAAAATGCCAGAGCGCGTAGATGCAGCTCGAAACATAGTGGGTAAACCGTTAACACTTTCAGAAAAAATTCTTTATGCTCATCTTTGGGATGGCAAAACGGATAAGGCGTTCACACGAGGAAAAGACTATGTAGATTTCGCACCCGATCGTATTGCCTGCCAAGATGCAACTGCTCAAATGGCCTTATTGCAATTTATGCAGGCAGGTAAACCAAACGTAGCTGTGCCAACCACGGTGCATTGTGATCACTTGATCCAAGCTAAACAAGGGGCTGTTCCCGATTTGAAACGTGCAAATGAAAACAGTCACGAAGTTTTTGATTTCTTGGCTTCTGTATCTAAAAAATATGGTATCGGTTTTTGGAAGCCTGGTGCAGGGATCATTCATCAAGTGGTCTTGGAAAATTACGCCTTTCCGGGCGGAATGATGATTGGTACCGATTCACATACCGTTAATGCTGGTGGATTAGGAATGGTAGCTATTGGGGTTGGCGGCGCAGATGCTGTTGATGTTATGGCTGGTATGGCGTGGGAACTTAAATTCCCTAAGCTGATTGGTGTTAAATTAACCGGAAACATCAATGGATGGACATCTTCAAAAGATGTGATTCTAAAGGTTGCTGGAATTTTGACTGTTAAAGGAGGAACCGATTCCATTGTAGAATATTTCGGCCCTGGAGCCAAGAATCTATCGTGTACAGGAAAAGGCACCATTTGTAATATGGGTGCTGAAATTGGGGCAACTACATCAACCTTTGGTTACGATGACTCTATGGAGCGTTATCTAAGAGCAACCGATAGAGCTGAAATTGCCGATGAAGCCAACAAAATTAGAGAATATCTTACAGGTGACGACGAAGTTTATGCCAACCCTGAAGCCTACTTCGATCAAGTCATTGAAATTAATTTAGATGAATTGCGTCCACATCTCAACGGTCCATTTACACCAGATTTGGCAACTCCTGTTGGTGAACTTGGTAAGAAAGCAAGAGAAAATGGGTGGCCAATCAAAGTAGATTGGGGTCTTATTGGGTCTTGTACCAACTCGTCTTATGAAGATTTAACACGAGCGTCCTCTATTGCACAGCAAGCGGTTGATAAAAAGATCAAGCCTAAATCAGATTTCGGGATCAATCCAGGTTCTGAGCAAATTCGATTTACTGCAGAACGCGATGGCATCCTAAAAATATTTGAGGACCTTCAAGCTACCATTTTTACAAATGCTTGTGGCCCTTGCATTGGTCAATGGGATAGAAGCGACAGAAAAGGTGATGAAAAAAACACAATTGTGCATTCTTTCAACCGTAACTTCTCAAAACGAGCAGATGGGAATCCAAATACGCACGCCTTTGTAGGCTCTCCAGAAATGGTTGCAGCCATTGCAATTTCAGGACGATTGGATTTTGACCCTATGAACGACACTTTGATCAACGAAGATGGCGAGGAAGTGAAATTGGAAGAACCAAGAGGTATTGAATTACCACCAAAAGGTTTTGCGGTAGAAGAGTCTGGTTATGTAGCCCCTGTTGCTGATGGTAGCGAGGTTGATATTTCTGTTAGCAAGGATTCTGAACGTTTACAATTATTAGCACCTTTTGAACCCATTGGGAATCAAATTAAAGATGCAAAATTGCTGATCAAAGCTTTTGGCAAATGCACCACAGATCATATTTCTATGGCTGGACCTTGGTTACGTTTTAGAGGACATTTGGATAATATTTCAAACAACATGCTCATTGGCGCTATCAATGCCTTTGGTAAGAAAACCAATTTTGTCAAAAATCAATTGACTGGCGAATATGGAGGTGTGCCAGATGTTGCGAGAGCCTATAAGGCTGAAGGTGTAAAATCCATCGTAGTGGGTGACCACAACTATGGCGAGGGATCTTCACGGGAGCATGCAGCTATGGAACCAAGACATTTGGGGGTTGTTGCGGTAATTGTAAAATCCTTTGCACGTATTCATGAGACCAACCTCAAAAAACAAGGGATGTTGGGTCTAACGTTTGCGAATGAAAATGACTATGATTTGATTCAAGAGGATGATACCTTCAACTTTTTGGATTTAGACCAATTTGCACCAGATAAGCAATTGGCCATTGAGATTGTGCACAGTGACGGTAGTAAGGACACATTTAAAGTGAACCATACTTACAACCAAGCACAGATTGATTGGTTTAATGAAGGCTCTGCATTGAACTTGATTAAAAAAGAGAATGCTGCCTAATACTATATAATTTTGAAGAAAAGCTCTTGAACCTATCAAGAGCTTTTTTTTGATTAAAAAATAAATCCCCATGGCTAAGCCAAGAAAAATGAAATGGTCTACCATACTATTTGTGGTAGTTCTTTTACTATTGATCATCCCACAAACCCGCAAGCCTATTCAAATTTTCTTGCAAAAGGGAATGGCGAAAGTGGTCAAGCCCTCTGCTATCGAAAACTCAGAAAGGGCTTCCCTGTCTACATTTAACTGGAAACTCAAAAATGATCAAGGGGAAACCGTGAATTTTAAGTCTGCGGAAGGCAAAGTCATCATCATCAACTTTTGGGCCACTTGGTGCCCACCGTGTATTGCTGAAATGCCCGATTTCGAAACCCTATATCAAGATTATAAAGATAATGATGCCATTGAATTTTGGTTTGTCTCCAATGAGAAGCAAAGCGTCACTGCGAACTTTTTGGAAGAGAAAGGCTATAGTTTTAAGTCCTATCAGCCAAGCACACAGCCACCTTCTAATTTCAATGTGAGTTCCATACCCAGAACTTTTGTGATTGATACCGCGGGTAAAATCGTATTGGACAAAAGTGGTGTTGCAGACTGGGATAGCGATAAAATGCGGCGTATTTTGGACGGATTGATTGAAAACAAATTCACTATGGACTAAAAGTGACATGCGTTTTTTTATACAGAGTGAAAGTTGTATTCGCGAGATTCGTGGCAAAACTTTTGAATCAGAAGTGATTATAAGAAAGCGAGATGTGCTAAAGGCCATAGTTTGAAGGCCATTTGAGACCATTCAAAACCAGAGATACTAAAGTGTCTTAAAAAACGCCTTTATAAAACTCCAAGAAAATAAAGAGGACATGATGCTCAATTCTTCAGCAAATGTGGATTCCTCATCCAAAAACCTAAACATAGTCTGTACTTTATTTTTGGTGTAAAAGCGCTCAAAAATCCATTCGCCCTTTTCATTTTCCTCGGAAAGGACTTTCAGAAATATTTTATCGTAAACCTTATATTTATTTCGGAATAAGCCTTCGGAAGGATTCCGGCTAGCTTTGATATTCTCAATTATTCGAGTGACTTTTTTTTCAGTAAGTTTGAAGGAATATCCCGTAGAACCTTTAACCCATCCACCAGCAGTGCCAATTTTAGTGAGGTGTTTTGTGGAATAGCTGTCAAACGGAAAATTGGTCATTGGGATCACGCCTGTTTCAACTTCTAAGATTTGATAGTCTTCAATTTTCAAATATTCTGAAATGTAGTGTTCCAAATACTTGTCATAAGTGCTTTCGGGAACCGTTTCCGCAGTAAAATAGGTAAACTCCACGAGCGCTTCTGTTTCAGAAAAAGGTAGGACATAGGTAAAAGTAGTCTGCTCACCATCTTTCAAACGATAATCCATCATTGTAATCGCTGAAGTCTCAAATTTAGGACGTTCTGTTTTGATTACTAAACCCTTAAAATGCTGTAGGATTTTTATGCTTTTATTGGCTTCCGTAGAAAAATAAGCCTCCGGCATCCTGCTATCAAAAATATGATTGGCCGTATATTGGTTTTTATCGGTTGTGATGAGGGAGGTCTCGCTTTCTACCACGGAAAGCACTTTTTCTAAAATAAAGTTGAAATTGGCTTTTGCTGAAAGTTTCGTTTTAGCATGTTCATAAAAGTCGATGGAACGGATTGTTTTATAATGATACGGCGCCAAATCCAATAGTGCCTTCTGTTGTGAAGACTGAAAAATAGCATGATCCCAGCTTTTGTGAATAATGGCATCCCACTGCCCTTTGCCAATTTCCCAAAATGACCAAGATCTGTCGTTCTCGTCCTTTTCCGAAGGGTCAATAAGTGCAATACGCATAGAATTGAAATAAACGTCTTTAGCCATTTTTAAAGCTAACTGTAAACCAGATAAGCCATTACCTATAATCACATAGTCATAATGCTTGGAAGTTTTGGTCATGGGAGACATTTAAGATTGAAGGCAGCTGCTGTTTTTTTTCTACGATATTAAACAAAAGAACTCATTTCAGTAGAAAAATAAGAACTAACAATTGTTATTAGTTAATTGGATTCAAGTCTTTGATCTTATGCCTAACAGCGACGTGCGCTGCGCCTTGGCGAGGTAAATACGCAAAGACAGAAAAAACTATCTTTTGAAATATTTAAATGGCACTAAGAGCATTCCGAAGCATTCGCCATCCCCTTTACCCAGATGTTTATGGTGAATTTTATGCGCACGTCTCACACCTTTGGCATACCAATTATTGGCGTTTCTAAAAACCTTAAAGCGTTGGTGTATGAATATATCGTGTACCAAAAAGTACGCTGCACCATAACCCATGATACCAAAAGCGATTGGCAAAAAGTACCACACATTTTCATAGCTCCACAGATAAAAGCAAATCATGCTTACCACGGCGTAAAAAATAAAAAAGGCATCATTGCGCTCAAACCAGTTTTTATGGTCTTTGTGATGGTGGTCTTTGTGGAGACTCCATAAAAAACCATGCATGATGTATTTATGTGTGAACCAAGCCATAAATTCCATGGTGCTAAAAACGCCTAGAAATATAAGGATCCAATATAGGGTATGCATAATAATTACATTAAATTAAGTTGATACTTGACGTAGCTTCTAGTGAGAAGTTCAAATTTTTTGTAGTTTGGGACTCTAATACGAGTGGATTTTATTTCCAATGCTGGTGTTTTTTTGAGCCTTTTAAGTAATTGGCTGTAATAGCGATAGGCCATAAACACCCCAAATTTTGCTTCAATGGGCAAATTCTTGATGCCCTGAAGTCCTTTATAAAAATCATTTTCTATATCAGTGATAATCGCCTGTTTTGAGGCCTCATCCAAATGATTGAGGTCGGTGTTTGGAAAATAAGTTCTACTCAAATCCTCAAAATCTGCTTTTAGATCCCTAAGAAAATTTACCTTTTGAAACGCCGAGCCCAAACTCATGGCAGATTCTTTTAGTTCGTCGTATTTCTCTTGATTGCCTTTCACAAAAACTTTTAAACACATTAACCCAACCACGTCGGCAGAGCCATAGATGTATTGTTTATACTCCGCATCGGTAAGGTAGGTGTTCTTATGTAAATCGGTTCTCATGCTTTTCATAAAGGAATCAACCAAATGCTTATCGATACTGTATTTATGATAGGTTTCCTGAAAGGAATTCAAAATTGGATTAAGACTAATCTTATGTTCCAAAGCCATTTCAAGCGCTCTATTGAATTCGGCAAAGAGCATTTCCTTATCGTAATCGTGAAAGGAGTCTACAATTTCATCTGCAAACCTCACGAAACCATAGATGTTATAGATGTCTTGACGTATGGAGTCAGACAACATTTTTGTGGCCAAGGAAAATGAGGTGCTGTAAGAGTTGGTGACAACCTTAGAACACTTATGGGAAACGCTATCAAAAATTGATTTCATATTACAAGTTGTGATGTTTTTTTATGAGTTCGGACACCAACTTACCGGAAATCAGTGCCGGAGGAACTCCTGGGCCTGGAACCGTTAATTGTCCTGTGAAATAGAGATTTTTTATTTTCTTACTTTTTAATTTGGGTCTTAGAAAAGCAGTCTGAGAGAGCGTATTTGCCATCCCATAGGCATTTCCTTTATACGAGTTGTATTCGCTAATAAAATCCTTTACACAAAAGGACTCTTTAAATATAATATTTTTTTCAATGCTTTGTCCAGTTAATCGCTCAAAACGTTCCATAATCTTTTTAAAGTAAGTTTCCCTAAGTTCTGGTGTGTCTTCTAAATCAGGAGCGATGGGTATCAAGAAGAAGCCTGTTTCACAGCCTTCTGGTGCCATTGACGCATCAGTTTTTGATGGAAAATTAGCATAGAACAACGGCGCTTCTGGCCATTTAGGATCATCGTAAATGGCTTCGGCGTGGGTCTCGAAACTCGTATCGAAAAAAAGATTGTGATGCTCAATATTTTTTAATTTCTTATCATAGCCCACGTAAAACAAGAGTGATGAAGGGGCGAAGGTCTTTTTGCTCCAATAGGCTTCGCTATACTGGCGATGTTGTTCTTCAAGTAAAGTTTCAGAGTGGTGATAATCGGCACCACTCAGCACCACATCAAATTGAAGTGTCTTGCCATTCACAACTACAGAAGTCGCTTTTTTATCGCTCACGTTGATTTGTGAAACGGGACTTTCTGTATGAATCTCAACTCCCAAACTTTTCGCCAAAGCGGTCATGGCTTTAACGATCTCGTACATGCCACCCTTAGGATGCCAAGTGCCGAGGCCAAAGTCGGCATAATTCATAAAACTATAAAAAGCGGGAGTATTGCCTGGTTTTGCGCCTAGAAATAACACTGGAAACTCTAAGGTGGAGATCAACTTGGGGTTCTTAAAATTCTTGCGCACCTCCGAAGAGATGGTCTTGAAAAACTGGTCTACCCTTGTGATCGTGTCTTTAGTGACCAACTCAAAAGGGGAGATGCCGGGCTTTAAAACCACTTTATTGATGGCAATGTCATAATTGGAAGCTGCTTTAGCAATAAATTTGTTGAGTGCTACGGAACTTCCGGATTCTATACGTTCAAATTCTGCAGAAATCTTTTCAAGTGTATCTCCAATAGTTATGGTATCGTCATCAAAAAAAATCTTGTAAGCTGGATCCAATTTATCCAATTCATAATAATCTGAAACCTTCTTTCCGAAGTCGTTGAAGAATTTTTCAAAAATATCTGGCATCCAATACCAACTGGGGCCAATATCAAAGGTAAAACCTTCTTTTTTAAATTGTCTGCAACGCCCGCCAAGCGTGTCATTTTTTTCATACATGCTTACGTGATTACCCGCTTTTGCAAGATAGCAGGCTGCAGATAAGGCAGAGAAGCCAGAACCGATGATACCGATGGATGTTTTCATTGTTCAACAAAAGTACATAAATGCTAAACAAGGTTAGCTTTTACGCATTTTTTTTTAAAGTTTTTTAACTAATTCTTCAATGGATTTGAAGGATACGATCTGCTTATTTAATTTACTAAGATCAATTTCTTTTACCATACGACCAAGCAGCCATAAGTTTATTTTTTTGCTCATCAAAAGCTTTTGCTCAAATTCCTTAATGTAATCGTTGATATGAGCCTTTTCTGGCTTTACCGTGAAATAAGATATAAATGTGATTTCATCATAATAATTGAGCAAATCCTTAAGACTGTCAATGGGCACGCTTTGACCAAGGTAAATGGCTTGGTAGCCTTTGGAGATGACTTCATAATTGACTAACATCAAACCCAACTCATGTACTTCGTTATCTGGGAGAAACAGTACAAATATCTGTTTATGATCGATTTGATTGCGTGATTGTAATTCTTCAGTACTAACCAAGAGTTTCTGCCTAATGAGATTCATTAGAAAATGTTCATGGGCAGGCGTTATCGTATCGGTTTGCCATAATAAGCCAATTTCTCCCATGAATGGCACGAGATCTTCATGGAAAAGTTGTAAGAACCCTTTTTCTTTTTCAAGGCTAGCGTAGGTTTCATAAAACAATTTTTGGTCAAAATTTAGCATGGCCAACTTGAAAGTGCTCATGGCATGGTTATGCGTTGAATCTTTCTTGGCAATTTCTTTTACTAATTCTGGAATGGCATTAATCTCAAGTTCTGCAATTTTTGATATTTTGTATCCATTGGCTTTGAGATAACTTATGTTGAGCAACAACTGCAGGTTTTCTAGACTATACAGACGAATGTTGGTATCGGTGCGATCTGGCTCAATCAATTTATACCGCTTCTCCCAAATTCGGATGGTATGTGCTTTGATCCCGGTTAGGTTTTCAAGATCTTTTATGCTAAAGCTGCTTTTTATATTGTTCATTTTTTTTGTCAAGAAGTTAAACAAAAATAGTTATTTTTTACTAATAAAATCCATGTAACCACAAGGATCTTGATTAAAATGTGTTAAATAATTACCATTTTTGAAATTTATTTGCGCAGTGATTCAAACCTATTTGCGATTTTTGATTTACGACTTGAATGTGTAACAGGAGTCTTGTTTTTGTGTAGTAATGTGCTGCGATACTTTAGGGGGCGTTTGTCTATTGCCGTTGTTTTTAGGGCATGAAACCAGATTCTCAATCCTCGTCCTCAAAAGTAAGGTGTTGATAAGCGCCCAAATCTGGAGAAGCTGTTCTTCCTGTATTTAAAATGTCAAATGGCACTTGATTGGCAAAATCGCTATTGCCTTGGCCATTGGCGGCCGAAGCGTTACCAATCATGAGTTCGTTTTCAAAAGGGGCTTTAAAATCAGGTTCGCCATTTAGGATACAATTTTCGTAGCGGTCAGTATTACTGAAATTATAATTCTCACCAATGAAATTTCCATTGGTATCCTGAAAACGAATCAAACAATTTGTGAATTTGAAATTGAGATCAAAACCATTCAGTTCATCAAAAGTGAGTTCCGGATTGTCGTTACCATAGATGATGCAGTTGTTGAAATTTGCTTCTGCGAGATTGTTGCCCACATCATTGCCATCACTACCGGTCACATAATTGGTTAGAAATAAAGATGGGAACTGCCTAAAACCAGTGTTCCAGTAATTGGCAATGCTGCAATGCGTAAAGTTATAGCGACCGCCACCTGTGCCTGCAAATGAGGATTGCCCAGAATTGTTGAGGACAAGGTTTTTCGCAGTGATTGAGCTTGCGGTGGCCAAAATCCCAAACGCACTTGAGTTATAAATCTGTGAGTTGCGAATGCTTAGTTTTGGGTTTGGTGCGTCTTGATTGCCTTCCGTTAAAATACCCACCGTTGCGTTTTTTATTGTGGCATAATTGATCTCATTGGCAACACTTCCATTAAATAAATAAATGGTAGACCATTGGCCGGGAACATTTGCAAAGCCAGGTTCTAAACGGTCACTTTCAAAAATAACCTCATTTTCCAAGAGCTCTTGATCGATGCTTAACTCACCATTGACTTTTAACGAGGCATTATTAGTAACCAATAAGCCTGAATTCGCATGAAAATGCACGCGCGCACCAGCATCTATAGTGAGCACATCACCAGCATTCACTGCAGCAAATCCGTAAATCACATACGGTTTTTCATTGGTGAACGTGAGTTCATCGGCCTCGAGAAAACGGCCCTGTAAATTGGTTTGATCAATTTCGCCATCGCCGTCCACGTCAAAGCTCAAGGTTTCAATAATGCCTGTGGCCGCGTTTTTATTGGGATAAATAAAATTGGCATCTTTGACCAAGGTCACTAACTCTACCTTTTGGAAATTTGTTCCAGAATCAAACGCTATGACATCTGTATATAAAAACTGCAAACTGTTTTGTGACAGGCTCTGAATATCTGCGGTGGTTTCAACGAAGATATACAGGCTATCTTTGGCCAGAAGTTCGACGTCATTAAATTCTTTTCCTGCAATTCCGTCTACATTGAGACGGTATCTTGAGCCTTGGCCTTCGCCTAGACGAACGGTTGGTATGGAAATATCTTCGTTGCTTCGGTTGTAAACCTTAAGATTGTAGGTGCTGGAGCCAATGTTGCTAAAAACCGTATCCAAGTAAATGGTATCCTTTGAGAATTCAAGGCCTCCGGTGCTTGGAGAAAAATCGAAATCGTTTCTGCAGGAACTCCAAAAAAGGATAATAAAGCCAGTAAACAGAAAGTATAAAATGCGTTTCATTAAGTCGAATCATAAGTTGGGATAAAAATATAACTTTTGAATGCAACATCTAGTATTGCCCGTTAAAAATTACGACTCCATCTTTTGGATTTTCAAGCAGGAAACTTTTAAAATCTCTGCTATAAGCCATAAGCAATTCCAATAATTCCAAGGATTTCTTTTCTGATATCAGTTGCATATCGATTTGCTGTGCGCTGCAAAACTCGAAAAACAGAAATTGGTAGTCTTCAATAATGTTCAATTCTTTAGAAATCATTTTCTTGGTAAAGAATGAATTCGAAGCGAACAAGCTCTGAAGATCCTCTGGTTTCACATAAATAATTTCAGATGAATACTGCTTCCTTTTAAAAAGGCTGGCGATGAGTGCGCCAATTTTATTGAAATCCGAGTTACCACTAGGAACGGGTTCATAGAGCCAAGGTCTGTTTTTGATATCATAAATCAATAACATCGGGGCAAGCCCACAAGGTATAAATTGAAAGATGTCCCTTGTGTTTCTAGGCAAGCCTCGGGGAATAAAACCCTCTGGAGGGATTTAATTGTAGCTGCACCTCAGTATTGATCTGTACGCTGTCAAATTTTTTTTTCGACCACATTCATGAGCTGTACTTCATCGAGTTCATTGGTAACTTTTTTTAGTTCAAACACCACAGGAGCATCAAAAAATGAAGATTGAACTGTGACGACCAGCGGTTCATGAAACAAACTGATGACAGATAATTGGTCCCCAACGGAAGCTTCGATTTTGAAATTTCCCCTGGCATCACTAAAATCGACTTTGTTTTGGGTGTCATTAAAAATTTTCACGCCCTTAATAGTGGTTTCTGCATCGTAAATGATTCCTGTAATGCTTTGCGCCATCAATGAAAATGGACAAAATATAAGCAGGAGAACGTAGAATGGTTTCAAGTGGCGGTGTTTTCATAGGGGATTCAATTTGTATTGGGAGACTCTTTGGCAATTCTAAAATTGGCACTGCATTTTAAAAGTGCCTCCACCATTAACAATTGATTGTTGAGTAGGGCAGGAGCGAGTTTTTGATTGGCACAGTATTCAAAAAACAGATACTCCTTTTTTTCTTCGATCTGGAGATCCTTCCGAAGAAAATCAATGGTAAAAAATGAATCGGTCTTAAATAGTTTCTCAAAATCCGCTGCTTTGATTGTTGGCACGTCGATTTTTTTCCTTTTAAAAAGCCGGCCAATAGCGCTCGCCAGACTTATTAGATTTAGGGTGGGCTCATAATTGGAACCGCTTCGAAGCACTGGTGTTTTGGGCGCTCTTGCGGGAATACTCAAATCATTTTGAAAGGCGGTGGAATCATATTTTCGCTCAATCACTTTATGAACTTCCACCTCGTCCAAAGCATTGGTGATTTGCTTGAGTTCAAAAACCACCACATCCTCGTAAAACTCGGGCGTAACGGTCACTCTTAATTTTTGATGGAACAAACTGTAGATGATGAGCACATCTCCCAAGGTTGCTTCTAATTCAAAACGGCCATCGTCTTTTGTGTAATTGAGCTTGTTTTGGGCTTCATTGTAAAGGCGAGCGCCTTTAACGGTGTTTTCTGAATCATAGACAATCCCAGAAACGGTTTGGGCGCTAACCATGGTAGACAGGATAAAAAATGAAACAAGTAGAATTATCCTCATAGATTCAACTAAAATGATTGGCTATCTGTAAATAAAGTCATTTGTTCTTACGGAAAATTCAGCTTTAAGAGAATTTAACAAGGCATTTAGTGTTCTTTTAACTAAAAAGGGATTGAATTTCTTCAGTGATGCGTGTAGGCCGATTGGTTTTATGAGACATGAAACACCACATGGTCTCAGAGCTTGTGAGCAGCTTATTGGTGTTTTTATCGTAAATGCGCACTTGGCGGGTAGAACGCACACCATCTGCCTTGGTCACAAAGGTTTCCAAACGCAGCACGTCTCCCAAAATAGCTTCTGCCTTGTATTCGATGAAATGGCTCAACATGATCCAATAATAGGTCTTTTTTAGCTTTTCAGTGATTTTAGAATCCCAATGTTCTTGTGCGATATCCTGCACCCACTCCACGTAACGCACATTGTTCACATGACTGCGAATGTCAATATCTTCTTGGGCTACAACAATATGTTTCTCGTACGTTTGCATGATTTTCGATTTTAATATCCTAAAATTATAGATTAATTAGCTTTTTTGAAAACTATAGTACTTATTTATCCCTCGTTTTTACTGCGGAAGGCTGAGCCACAAGATTCAAAATTTAGGTTGTTTTTGAAGCACATTGCTAGTGTTGGCGTTTTTTTAATTAGGGTACCGCGGAAGCTGGGTTGTTAAAATTCAAAAAATGATGAATTCACAAAAACTCACTTCTTAAAAACCTCCACCTCAAATAATTTATCCCAACGTTTTCCAGTCACAAAGATGGTTTTGGTCTCTGGGTTATAGGCAATCCCATTGAGTACATCTAGATCTTTATGTTGAGTTACCATGTTATGGAGCGGTGAGAAATCAATCACGGCTTCAACCGCACCATTTACCGGATTTATGATCGCGACCCCATTTTTTTGATAGCGGTTGGCATAGATTTTTCCGTTGATCCATTCCATTTCGTTGATGCCAACGATTTTGCCTTTGTTGGTGTAGACTTGCGTTTTGGAGATTTCTTCCAAAGTTTCTGGGTCTAGTGTCCAAATATCCTCGGTGCCATCAGATTTGTAAATGACCTTACCATCTTGGCAAAGTCCCCAGCCTTCCTCGCTTTTTCCGTATTTGAAACTATTTATCTTTTCAAAAGTCTCCACATCATATACAAAACCTGTATTTTCCTGCCAGGTTAGTTGGTAGATTTTATGATCTAAAATTGTAATGCCTTCCGCGAAATATTGATCGGCCAGATCGATGTTTTTTAAGACCTCGCCGGTTTTGTAATCCACTTTACGCAATTTGGACTCTTTATATTGGCCCGTGCTTTCATAAAGTTCGCCTTTGTGAAACTCCAAGCCCTGGGTGTAAGAAGTGATGTCATGCGGATACTCGTTTATAATTTTAAAACCATAAATTTCAGGAGTTTTGTTATTGAGAATCGTGATTTGGGTATTGATTTTTTCTTCGGAATCTCCTGTATTTATAATGGCAGTGAGTGTTTGTTGGCCCAATTTTTCGTTGGCCAAGGTAATGGATTCCCCAACCGACTTTCCGTTTAGCTGATAAGAGACGGCACTAATCTCCACATTTTTCGGGTTTTTGAGTGATAAGTTCAAGGTTTCGCCCAAAGAAATCACGTCTTCCTTGGCGTTGGTCTTGATTTCGAAGCGGCTTTTATTGGCGACTTGATTGCCACAATTAATAAAAAGCAGGCTTAAGCTTATGAGAATGAAACTTTTAAATGAGATCATTTTTTAGATAATTTTGACGCAAGTTATTTAATAAAATTCAGTTTAAAAAATCATTGCATAAGTATTAAAAGATTGTATCTTTGCTGCTGGCAAGTCCTACACAACCAGCTCCTGTTGAATCCTCCAGGTCGGGAACGAAGCAAAGGTAAATGGTCGTAGCGGTGTGATGTAGGTAACTTGCCTTTTTTTTGTGCCCAATTTCAAAGTCTCCAGAGCTCAGTCTCCAGCTTTCAATCTTCCATTATTTACTGGTTTTCAGTTTTGAAATAACCACCTCACCATTATTTTTTGTTGCTTCGCCTCTTAAAAAAACCTTGTCTTAATTCTGGTTATGGATGGAATTTGTAATTTGTAACTCGTAAATTTATACGGTATGTCTAAAGTAGTTTTAATCACAGGAGGGTCCTCTGGAATTGGAAAATCCATTGGTGAGTTTTTATCCGATAAGGGTTTTGTAGTCTATGGCACGAGTAGAAACCCAGAGCGCTATGCAGATTCCAAATTCAAACTGGTAAAGTTAGACCTGTCCAATACCGATTCCATTTCACAATCGGTAAATCATATTCTTGAAACCGAAGGTCGCTTAGACGTGCTCATCAATAATGCCGGTGCCGGGATTACTGGACCCATTGAAGAAATACCCGAAGCGGAGATCAAGCGAAATTTTGAGACCAATCTTTTTGGGCCAATTAAGGTCATCAAAGCGGTATTGCCACACATGCGAAGCCAAAATAACGGGATGATCATCAACGTGACTTCCATTGCGGGATACATGGGCTTGCCTTATCGTGGCGTATATAGTGCCAGCAAGGGCGCGTTGGAATTGATCACGGAAGCCTTCCGCATGGAAATCAAATCGTTCAACATTCACATGTGTAATGTGGCGCCAGGGGATTTTGCCACTAATATTGCCGCAGGGCGTTATCATGCGCCAGTTACAGAAGGGTCGCCTTATCAAAAATCCTATGGCAATGCGCTGGAACTCATGAATGCCCATGTGGATCAAGGCGAAAATCCTGAACTCATGGCGAGAGCAGTGTATCAAATCATTCAAACAAGGCATCCAAAAATCCATTATAAGATTGGAAACTTTATGCAGAAATTTTCTATCGTCCTAAAGCGAACACTTCCCGATAAAATCTATGAAAAAATGCTGATGAAGCATTTTGAGTTGTGAACGACAGTTAGAAGCTAGAAGTTGGAGCTTGGAAAAATGTCCAAAAGAACGGTTTCAGTAGAATTACTTGATCTTGGTAAAAAAATAAGAAAGCAACGCATGCGTGCAGCATCGAGTTTAATTGCTCCTAACTTTTAATATTGAGCTTTGAGCTTTGAGCTTTGAGCTTTGAACTTTTTTATTTCCCAACATTTTCTTTAGTTCCCTACATAATATCGTAAATTCGTAGCCGATTATAAACCATAAAACTAGCTAACAGTTTCCGCGAAAGCGTGACTGCATTAAAACACAATTATTATGAAATTTTTTATCGATACAGCTAACATAGAGCAAATCAAAGAAGCCCAGGACATGGGGATTTTAGATGGTGTAACCACCAATCCGTCGTTGATGGCCAAGGAAGGTATTACCGGTCATGACAACATTATGAAACATTATATCAGTATCTGCAATATTGTGGATGGCGATGTTTCTGCAGAAGTGATTGCCACCGATTATGAAGGCATGGTAAGAGAAGGAGAGGCGCTTGCCGATCTACATGGTCAAATCGTTGTGAAACTTCCCATGATCAAGGATGGCATTAAGGCTTGTAAGTATTTTTCTGATAAAGGAATAAAAACCAACATGACCTTGGTGTTTTCTCCGGGGCAGGCCCTTTTGGCAGCTAAAGCAGGAGCTACTTACGTTTCGCCATTTATTGGCCGTTTGGACGATATTTCAACAGATGGTCTCAACCTGATTGCCGAAATTAGATTAATCTACGATAACTACGGTTTTGAAACTGAGATTTTGGCAGCTTCGGTGCGCCATACCATGCATGTGATTGATTGTGCCAAGTTAGGCGCAGATGTGATGACAGGCCCTTTGAGCTCGATTACAGGTTTATTGAAACATCCTCTAACCGATAATGGCTTGGCTAAATTTCTGGAAGACTATAACAAAGGAAATTAACACGAAATCGCTCAACAGATCTCATTAGATCTGTAATTCAAAATCCACCCAATCTGGTCAATACTTACCATTGGGTGGATTTTTTATTTGAGAACCACAGCCTTTGATGGCTTATCCCAATGCTTTGTTGGAGACTTTTATTCTTTGATAAGCTTCTCAATACTTTCTGCAATGTTTGGGCTAAATAAGTTGGCATTTGATTCTATGAGTATTCCATCGGCATCCACCAAGATTACCTTGTGGGAATAGGCAATTGCGAAGGTTTGCACGGCTTCATTGGGATTTTTGAAGAGATATTCGTTCTCTGTAGGATACTCCAGTTGTTCCAAGGTTTTTTTCCAAGAGCTGGAATTCATGTCATTGATATTGATGGCGATATAGTCCATTTCAGGATACCTTGCCTTCAGGGACCGCATCATATAATGACTGTTGCGGTAATGCATTTTGAAATTGGAAGACCAACAGTAAATTACCGTAGGGCGTTTTATCAAAGCACTTAATTTACGCGTGTTGCTATTATAATCTACCACGTCTATCTCTGGTAACTTGTTGCCAGGATACAACTTAATGGTTGATGACGCCAGATTGGTTAAATAGGTCTTATCATTCAAATCGGTGCTCTTTTCAATATAAGAGTCTAGCATTGCTAAAGATTCATTTGCACTTGAGCTATTGAAGATAAATTCACGTGTGGCATATTTGAGCACGTAGTTTTGAATGGTCTCATTTTCAATTACGCTATCAATTAGTCTCAATTTCTCGAGGTTGTAATCTAAGGCCTGTCTATTGAAGGCTAGGTGTTGACCATTGTGATAATATTTTTTGAGCGCTGTATTGTGAAAATACCAATTCAAAAAATTATTGTAGGCATAGACACCCGTCAAATTGATATCGTTGAAGTTTACATTGGATCGATAGTCATAAAAGCCATCTGGTAAATCTTTGACGTGTATCAATTTGTTATTCCCATAGTAACCAAAGGGGTACATTTCTTTGTAAGCGTAATAATTATAGGCAATCCCAGCATCGGCAATTTTATAGAAGAGCTCAGAGGTTTCATAACTTGCATAAAATCGATCTAGATTTTTTTGCTTCAAGCTTTTTAAACTGTCGAGGTGTTTCTCAAATGCTTCTGGTTCTAGTTGATGACTGTTTTTAAACGCCTTATTTTCAATTTCGTCTCTTAAAAATGCCTGGATCAAGAAATTGTTCTTTTTGGACCCCTTTCCAGTATAAACCAGGGATTCGTCAAAATCGTTGGTATTTAATCTAAAAAGCAAGCTGTCTCTAGGCTCTAAAAGCACTGTTTGCATCTCACCACCATGAGTAAAGGTGTACAGGCCAGGGGTTAAATCCTTGATTTGGTAAGAAAATCTATTGTTTTGATCTAGAAAAATGGTGTCCTTTTCTGTATTGGGATTGCTGAGTGTTATGTAGTTATTGTTCGGGTTTACAATTTGGCCGCCCAAATAAACAATGTTTTTATCCTTTGACTTACCATCACAACTAAGTAGAAGTGAGGCCGTCAAAAAAGCAACTACGTAAAATTTCACAGGAGTACCGATGGTCAGATTAGTTTGAATCTAACAAAAATAGAGTATGCTTTAAAAAGTCTTGTTAATACGTTGTTAAATGTTGTATAGACTGTGTTTATAGTCCATTTTGTGTAGTAAAAATACCGCTTTAAGTTTCTTACAATGGAATGGATTTTTTACTTTTGCAAAATCAAACTTTGAAGTTTTTTCTTCGGAATAAGGAGCGTTGTCAAAGTTGAATTTTAAAAATTTTAGATATGCTATCAGTTTCAAACTTATCGGTTCAATTTGGTAAACGTGTGCTTTTTGACGAAGTGAGCACAACTTTTCACAATGGCAATTGCTACGGAATCATTGGCGCCAATGGTGCTGGGAAATCCACTTTTTTAAAAATATTGGCAGGGAAGCAGGATCCAACCTCTGGTCATGTGCATTTGGAGCCAAGCAAACGCATGTCGGTTTTAGAGCAAGACCACAATCTTTATGATGAACATTCCGTTTTGGAGACCGTTTTGATTGGTAACAAGCCCTTATTCAAACTGAAATCGGAAATTGATGCACTCTATGCCAATTATACCGATGACAATGCTGAAAAAATTGGGGAGCTTCAAGTCGAGTTTGAAGAAATGAATGGTTGGAATGCCGACAGTGACGCAGCTGCAATGTTGTCTAACCTTGGCATTAAAGAAGAGAATCATTATACTTTGATGAAGGATTTGGATGGTAAACAAAAAGTGCGCGTGCTTTTGGCTCAGGCTCTTTTTGGAAACCCAGACGTTTTGATCATGGATGAGCCTACAAATGATTTGGATTATGAAACCATCTCTTGGTTGGAGCACTTTCTTGCCAATTATGAAAACTGTGTGATTGTTGTCTCTCACGACAGGCACTTTTTAGATTCGGTCTGTACGCATATCTCCGACATTGACTTCGGAAAAATCAATCATTTCTCAGGAAACTACTCGTTTTGGTATGAGTCTTCGCAGTTGGCCGCCAGACAGCGTTCACAACAAAACAAGAAAGCCGAGGAGAAGAAAAAGGAACTGGAAGAGTTTATTAGACGTTTTTCTGCAAATGTCGCCAAATCGAAACAGGCGACCAGTAGAAAGAAGATGATTGATAAATTGAATATTTCAGACATCAGACCGTCCAGTAGACGTTATCCCGCAATCATTTTTGATCGCGATCGTGAGGCAGGAGACCAAATTCTAAGTGTTGAAAATTTATCGGCCTCGCTTGACGGTGAGGTTCTATTCCATAACATTGATATCAATTTGAACAAAGGCGACAAGGTGGTGGTTTACTCCAGAGATTCTCGCGCCACAAGCGCTTTTTACCAAATAATCAATAATAAAGAGAAAGCAGATTCTGGCAAATATTCTTGGGGTGTGACCACTTCACAATCCTATTTGCCATTGGATAACAGCTCGTTTTTTGATAATAATTTAAGCTTAGTCGATTGGTTGCGTCAGTGGGCAACGACTGAAGAGGAGCGCGAAGAAGTGTACATTCGTGGCTTCTTGGGCAAAATGATTTTTAGTGGTGAGGAAGCCCTGAAAACTTCCAATGTATTGTCTGGTGGAGAAAAAGTACGCTGTATGCTTAGCCGAATGATGATGGTTAGAGCCAATGTTTTGATGTTGGATGAACCCACCAACCATTTGGATTTGGAGAGTATTACCGCTTTTAACAATTCCCTAAAAAACTTTAAGGGCACCATCATGTTTACCACCCATGATCATGAATTTGCTCAAACCTTGGCCACCCGGGTTATTGAGTTGACTCCAAATGGGGTTATTGATCGCTTCATGACTTTTGATGACTATATGGACGATAAGAAAATCAAGGAACATCGCGATAAAATGTATGCGGTCACAGCTTAGTTTCCTTTGAAGCTCTTAGGGTCAACTGTTGAGCCATGTCCTGCAAAGCACCAGAAACGCCTAGGTCCTATTTCCTCAATACTTTTAAATTGAAAAACGATTATTAAATTGTTGCTTCAAATCAAAGGCAACAATAAAGGGGATATGGATCAACCCTCCATATCTCGTGATTCCAATTCTTCTTTTACCGCGCTTATGATAGGTCTGGCTTGATCCAGCTCATCATTATTTACAAACAATTCTTGATAGCCTTGGATGGAAGATCCAAAACCTGCGAGTCGCCCAGATTCAGATTCGTCTTTTAGAATGGCCTGTATTCCAGCACTGTGAAGTCTATCCATAGCGAGTTGAACGATGATGAAGTTGCCTTCAAAAATCTTTGTATAATCTGTTTCAGACATGATGTTTAGTTTTATTGATTAATAATCAAGTTACGAAAAAATAAGTATACCTAGTTAAAATAAATAATGCTTAATTCTAACTTAAATGGCAATACTATTGAATCTTTTTCGAATATTTAGGGGATTTATTGCAATTATGACAATTTCCCAAGCTTAGGTTAATAAACTGTTAATATCGTACTTGAATGGAACCATGACTTTAATTGATGCGTAGATAAGGCAAACAACAATTAATTAAATCAAAAACGCATTATGAAAACTTCAAAAAAATTAGTCGGAATTGCATTACTTTCTGCCACCATGTTTGTAGGATTTAACGGTACAGCCCAAGAGAAAAAAGAAACCAAAAAGGAAATGGCCAATAAGGTGGAAAAGAAAATGGATAAAAAGATGTCTGTTGAAAAAACAATGATGCCAGACGCAGAGGTCAAAACTGTTGGAGGCGCTAAAATGTTTCCAACCCGTAATATTGTGGAGAACGCCATTAATTCTAAAGATCATACCACATTGGTAGCAGCAGTAAAAGCAGCAGACTTGGTAGAGACTTTAACAAGTGAAGGTCCATTTACGGTCTTTGCGCCAACTAACGAAGCATTTGAAGCTTTACCAGAAGGAACAGTGGCGACTTTATTAAAGCCAGAAAATAAAGATCAATTGCAAAGCATTCTTAAATATCACGTCGTTGCTGGAAACTATTCGGCAGCATCAATTGGAAAATTGATAGCGGACAACAACGGGGAAGCTAAATTAGCAACCGTTGCTGGTGGAAATTTAATCGCCACTGCAAAAAACGGAAAAGTCTATATTACCGATGAAAACGGAAATTCTGCTGAAGTGACTATCGCAGATGTTAACCAATCCAATGGTGTAATTCACGTTGTGGATGCTGTTGTTTTGCCAAAAGCATAAGACTTTCATTGAGATTAGTATATATTTCATTAAAATCCCGTCATTATTTGGCGGGATTTTTTTGTTTAATGGATGGCGATAGTTGCGCCTAAAACCCCCTTTATTCATTTCCTCAATCTGCGAATAATATAATAATATGACAAATTAATTAGCATTTTGAGTGTTTTTATCTAATTTAGTTAAAAATAATCTCAAAAATAACCTTCAATTATGGAAAATAAATCAGAAAGCAACGCTGCTCCCCAAGGAAAAAATTTCGATATCAATGAGCAAGCGCCTCAATGTCCGTTTATGGGGAGTCCGCATCAAAAAACTGCAGGTGGTGGCACAACGAACCGCGATTGGTGGCCAAATGAACTTAAACTGAATATATTAAGGCAGCACAGCAACAAATCAAATCCTATGGGAGATGATTTTGACTATAAAAAGGAATTCAACAGTTTGGATTTTTCAGCATTGAAGCAGGACGTGATTGATTTAATGACCGATTCCCAAGAGTGGTGGCCTGCAGATTATGGTCATTATGGCGGACTCATGATTAGAATGGCTTGGCACAGCGCCGGCACCTATCGTATTGGAGATGGAAGAGGAGGAGCTTCAGCGGGAAATCAACGTTTTGCACCAATTAATAGCTGGCCAGATAATGGTAATTTAGATAAGGCGCGCTTGTTGCTATGGCCGATAAAACAAAAATACGGCAGAAAAATATCTTGGGCCGATTTGATGATCTTGGCAGGTAATTGTGCTTTGGAATCTATGGGTTTCAAACCCTTCGGATTTGCAGGAGGGCGCGAGGATGTTTGGGAGCCAGAGCAGGATATCTATTGGGGAAGTGAGACCGAATGGGGTGCCAATGACGAGCGCTATGCTGATGGTGAATTGGAAGCACCACTCTCTGCAACTTTAATGGGTTGGATCTATGTGAACCCTGAGGGGCCAAATGGCAATCCAGACCCGATGGGCTCAGCGGCAAATGTTAGGGAAACCTTTGGCAGGATGGCCATGAATGATGAAGAAACCTTGGCTTTATCTGCTGGCGGACATACCTTCGGAAAAGCGCACGGTGCAGCAGATCCATCAGTATATGTGGATGTGGAACCCGCCTCGGCAGGGATTGAGGAAATGAGTATGGGTTGGAGAAATTCCTATAAATCTGGAGTTTTGGATGACGCCATTACCAGTGGACTGGAAGGGGCGTGGACGCCAAACCCAATTCAATGGGATCACGATTATTTTGAGGTCTTGTTGAATTATGATTGGGAATTGACCAAAAGTCCTGCTGGCGCACACCAATGGCGACCAACTGAAGCTTCTCAGGCTAGAATGGCACCCATGGCCGGCGATGCTTCCAAGAAACAGCAATTGATGATGACCACGGCCGATATTGGTTTCAAAGTGGATCCTAAATATTTGGAGATTTCAAAACGTTTCCATAAAGATCATAAAGCCTTTGAAGATGCTTTTGCAAAAGCCTGGTATAAATTAACCCACCGTGATATGGGACCCGTTTCACGTTATTTAGGTCCTGATGTGCCGCAAGAAGAACTATTATGGCAAGATCCCATCCCTAAAGTGGATCATGATCTTGTAGACGCTAGCGATATCAAACATTTGAAGCAATTGGTGTTGGATTCAGGTTTGTCGGTTTCAGAATTAGTGACCACAGCTTGGGCTTCCGCTTCTACCTATAGAGATTCCGATAAACGAGGTGGTGCCAATGGGGCTCGAATTTGTTTGCTTCCGCAGAAAAATTGGGAGGTCAACAACCCAGAACAATTGGATAAGGTATTGACAGCATTGAAACGTGTTCAAGCCGATTTCAACGGAAGCCAATTGGGCAACAAAAAAATCTCAATGGCAGATTTGATCGTGTTGGCAGGTTGCGCCGGAGTTGAGAAATCTGCTAAAGCTGCTGGTCACGAAATCGAAGTGCCTTTTCATGCAGGACGAACCGATGCTACTCAAGAGCAAACGGATATCGATTCCTTCGGCTATTTAGAGCCCAAAGCCGATGGCTTTAGAAATTTCATGAACGAGCATCAAAAGTTGGCTCCAGAAGAGGCGCTTGTTGATCGTGCTCAATTATTAACCCTTACCGTGCCAGAACTCGCTGTTTTGGTGGGTGGTTTACGCGTATTGGGCGCTAATCATAGCGGTACCAACTATGGCGTGTTCACTGAGCGTGTTGGCACATTGAGCAATGATTTCTTTAAGAATCTCTTAGATCTTTCTTTGACCTGGAAAGCAGCGACTTCTGAAGACAAAGCTTTTATAGGTCGCGACCGTAAATCGGGCACAATGAAATACACAGGCACTCGAGCCGATTTGATTTTTGGATCCAATTCTGAACTGAGAGCGGTTTCTGAAGCCTATGGCAGCGTAGATTCTGAAGCAAAATTTGTGAAGGACTTTGTCGCAGCCTGGAGCAAGGTTATGAATCTAGACCGTTTCGATTTGAGATAACAGTATTGGAATAAACCGAAAAAAATCCACTTTACAAATTAATGTAAAGTGGATTTTTTTTCGTTTTTGAAGTACAAAGTTTAGGATTTGACGAATCTAAAATTACTACATTCCTAATTCCTAATCCCAAATTCCTCACAGCTCATACCTACTTATCAATGGAGCCCAAAACCCGTTTCATAAACGCATTGAGCGCTTCTTTTCGCGGTGTGCCATCCTTGATCATTTTATGAACTTCAAGTGCACCATACATGTTGGAGATTAATTCACCAATCACATCGAGCTCTTCGTCCTTTAAAGAAGGTACTTCCGTCAAAGCCTCCAAGGTTTCAATGGTTTCATTGATAAAGTCCTCATCGTTGGCTTCTATAAAATCGGTAAGGTGTTTTATTACTGGTAGTTTCATAATAGTTCTTCCGAAGTAAATCGGGTGGTTTAAAAGTTATGTCAATAGATTTAAATAAGTACTCAGGACGAATAAGCTTATGACTTAAGACCAATTGGAGCTCATTTTTTTAATTGCACTTATCTTCCGTCTTAAGTCTTAAGTCTTAAGTCTTCAGTCTTCAGTCTTCAGTCTTCAGTCTTCCGCCTTCAATCTTCCGTCTTCCGTCTTCCGTCTTCCGTCTTCAATCTTCCGTCTTCCGTCTTCAATCTTCCGTCTTCCGTCTATTTCGCCCTCAATTCATTTCAGCCACCAACTCCTTCAGTACGTCAAATTTGTTGGTTTGTACTTGATTTACCAATTCGCCATTCTTGAACAAAGCAAAGGTTGGAAGATTGTCCACTTTTGCCAAAGTTCTACTTTCTGGAAACTTTTCAGCATCAGCGATTACAAAACTCGCATTCTCGTGTTCTGTTGCCAGTTTTTTGAACTTAGGCTTCATGATTTTGCAATTGCCGCACCACGTCGCTGAATATTGTACCATTACAATATCATTTTCTGAAATGATTTCCTTTAAATTATCTTTTTCTAATTCCTGTACCATGTGTCTTGTTTTTAGTTGTTAAAAGTCAAATCCCAAACTAAATTAATTTGGGATTTGAAAAATGATTTAAGCTATCAAAGCTTAGTTCAATTGAGCTTTTAAATATTCTTTTGTGCTATTTGCATTTGGTTGCATGGCTGCTTGGCCATCTTCCCAATTTGCAGGACATACTTCACCTTTTTCTTGAACGTGTGTGTAAGCATCAATCAAGCGTAAATATTCATTTACATTACGACCAAGTGGCATATCATTAACACTTTCATGTACAATCTTACCTTCTTCATCGATAATATAAGTTGCTCTATAAGTGACATTGTCACCTTCAACTTGCATACTATCTGTTTTTTCGTCGTAAACTTCGTTTTGGATATCCAAGATACCTAGAACACTTGAAAGATTTCTGTTTGAATCTGCAAGGATTGGATAAGTTACACCTTCAATACCACCGTTATCTTTGGCAGTGCTCAACCATGCGAAATGTACTTCTGGAGTGTCACAAGAGGCGCCAATTACTAGCGTATTTCTTTTTTCAAATTCTTTGATAGCAGATTGAAAAGCGTGAAGTTCTGTTGGGCACACGAAGGTAAAATCCTTTGGATACCAAAATAAAACCACTTTTTTCTTATTGTTTACTGCTTCTTCTAGAACGTTTAATTTAAACGTGTCTCCCATATCATTCATTGCGTTTACATTGATGTCTGGGAACTGTTTTCCTACTAATGCCATTATCTTAAATTTTTTGTTATTTATGTTTGTTTTAACTACGACAAAGATAGACAACAAAGGAGGCTGTTTCCATAGGAATTGATTATGAAAAATTATAATCGAATAGCAAAAGTTAATAGTTAAGTGAAAGTATGGCAGTTTGTGCTAAATTCATGATTTTAGAGGTCGGAATATTCGAAAACACGAATAATGGCTTTTGTTTATTGAGAATTTAGGAATTAGTCTTTGAGCGCATTCGTATCTTAATTGACAAAGCTGCAAAAGTTAAGGTCATAAACGGACTCAACCAATTGAATATTGCATAGAAAAAGTACTCACCAACACCAACACCCAAAACACCAGATTGATAGGCGCCACAGGTATTCCATGGAATAAGTACTGAAGTTACCGTCCCAGAATCTTCCAAGGTACGACTCAAGTTCTCAGGCGCCAAATCGCGGTCCTCAAAGGCTTTTTTGAACATCTTGCCAGGGATAACGATGGCTAGGTATTGGTCTGAAGCCACTATGTTTAAGCCAATACAACTGGCAACGGTACTGGCGAACAATCCGAAAATAGACGAAGCCACCGAGAGCAGCGCCTTTGTAACGCGTGCAAGTGCGCCAATAGCATCCATAATACCACCAAAAACCATGGCACAGCAAATCAATAGTATCGTCCAAATCATGCCTTCCATGCCGCCGGAACCAAAAAGTTGTTTCAGTTTATCGATGGTCAATAATTTACTAATGCTATCCACTTTTTCATCCAAGGTGGCTTGGTCATAAGTGGTTTCAGAAAAGAGTTTTGCCAATTCTTCATCGCTAAAGTTTTTTTCGATACCACCCTCTTTAAATAAAGGAGCGAGATCGGCATTGTTGGCTATGGCCTCACGATCTTGTTCATTGAGGTTAGCCGTGTAAGATTTGTCATCAATTGGGATATTAGTATCGGTAAGTACCGCTTTTACTATGGTTTCGGTTTTTGAACCCGTCACATTTTCAAGAACCTCTGGTTGAAAAACGAACGCAAAGATGCCGGCTAATACCACGCCAGTCCCCAGTGCGATAAGTGGTTTGGTTTTTAAAAGAATCAAACCCACCACTGCAATTGGCACTAAAAAAAGCCAAGGTGTGATGTTGAAGGTTGCAGCTATGGTTTCGAGAATTTGCGAGATATCAGCATTACCGGTGGTTTGCAAGGAAGCGCTAATGATTCCGAAGACAATTAGCGTAATCAAAATTGTTGGCACGGTGGTAAATGCCATGTATTTTATGTGGGTGAACAAATCGGTTCCCGCCATGGCAGGTGCCAAATTGGTTGTGTCACTCAAAGGGGACATTTTATCTCCAAAATAAGCGCCGGAAATCACTGCTCCAGCAATCATCCCAGGATTGATGCCCAAAGCTGTGCCAATGCCAACTAAGGCAATGCCAACGGTGGCCGATGTGGTCCAGGAACTTCCAGTGGCTATGGAAATGACCGCCGCAATCACTACGGAAGCCGGCAAAAATATCGCCGGACTCAAGACTTGGAGACCGTAATAGACCATGGCAGGGATGACGCCACTAATAAGCCAGGTGCCTGCCAAAGCACCTACGAGGAACAGAATCATGATGGGTACAAAAACACTTTGGAGATTTTCCCAGATTTCCTTTAGCATCCTTTTAAATCGGACTTTATTGAAAAATCCAACCACGGCGGCAACTCCACCACCCAATAACAGGATAATTTGATTGGTATAAGTGCCAAACCATTCTTGGCCTTCAACGAAAAAAATATTATAGGCCAGCATTCCCATCAAAATCACAACCGGAATGAGCGCCTCAAAAAGATTAAGTTCCCTATTTTCAACGATATGCTGTCCACCTGCTTCGAATTCTGAACTATTTTTATCGTCTTCCATAAATAAGATTTAGTTTTTGGTCTCGTAATGTTACAATAATGTTGGCTATTCTGCAAATTGCGACATTGTGTTCTAAATCCTAACGAATATAAAAATCAAGTAAATTGGAGTTTTAGGTTGTTATTTTAGAGGCTATGTTTTAATAAAAAACAGACTCGAGTTATGAGTCTGTTAGTTGCTAGGTTTTATTAAGGACTTATGACAGAAACCCTAAAGCGAGTAAGTAGCCAATTTATGTTTTCTGTCCTTTTGCTGTAATGTTTGAAGCCAACTCACAATGAGCCCATTTAAAGTAAAAAGTCTTGTTTTTTGATTTATAAAATATCCAATTTTTCCATACAAGAACGCATCACTTGATAGGTACGCTCAATATCGGCATCCAAGCCAATTGAAAATCGAATGAGGCCGTCGCTTAAGCCCATTTCAGCCTGCTCTTCTTCAGAAATTTCAGAAGATGTAGAGCTGCTTGGAGCAGAGAACAAGGTTTTGTAAAACCCAAGGCTTACTGCCAAATACCCCAGATTTTCGTTTTGCATCATCTCCATGAGCGCATTGGCCTTATCCAAACTGCCAACATCAATGGTAAGCATACCGCCATATCCATATTTTTCGTTCATCATCGATTTGAATAATTGGTGCGATGGATGGGAAGCTAAACCTGGATAAACGGTTTTGAGTCCGTCGTGTTCAAATTTTTCAGCCAAATAATTGGCGTTGTGACTGTGCTGTTGCATGCGAATGTGCAGCGTTCTCAAGTTTTTTAAAACCGAAGCCGCGCGCAAGCTGTCCATTGTAGAACCCAACAGCATAGAAGCGCCATCGTTTACGCTTCGCAATTCGTTGATGAATTCCTGAGTGCCACAAACCACACCACCTACAGTGTCACTGGAGCCATTGATGAACTTGGTCAAACTGTGAATTACAATATCAGCGCCCAATTGCGCGGGTGAAATGGATAGCGGCGAAAACGTATTATCGACCACTAATTGCAAATGGTGACGTTTAGCGATTTCTGCCAGACCTTTAATATCTGCAACTTCCAATAGGGGATTGCTTACCGATTCGCAATACAAGACTTTGGTGTTTTTGTTGATGGCAGCCTCAACGGCTTCCAAATTGGTAATATCCACAAATGAGGTGCTTACCTTAAATCGAGGGATAAAGTTTTTTAGAAAGGCATAGGTGCCTCCGTAAATCGTTCGGCTAGAAACAATATGTTCGCCAGCCCCACATAATTGCATCAATACCGGAGAGATGGCGCCCATGCCAGAGGCCGAGACATTTGCTGTTTCGGTGCCTTCCATAGCTGCTAAGGCTTCGCCTAAATACAAATTGGAAGGCGAGGAGTGCCGTGAGTAGAGATAACACCCGTCGGCATTGCCCTCAAAGGTATCAAACATGGTCTTTGCAGACAAAAATGTATAGGTGGAAGAATCGGAAATTGAAGGATTGACGCCTCCAAATTCGCCAAAATATTGTAAATCCTGGATATTATTTGCGGGTTTAAATGCCATTGCTAATAAATTTATAGTTAGACACCAAATATGCGAACTATTAGATGATTTATCAATGGAAGACTCATTATTCAGCATATAAAACTAATTAAACGGATTGTTATAGATTTTAATTGTTATTTTGTTGAGATGCAAAACCCAATCCCGAAAATCTTTCAAAAATGACAAACTTAGATCCCATAGATAAAATGCTGCTGAAGATATTGCAGAACGACAGCAAACAAACCAACAAACAACTGGCACTGCAACTTAATCTTTCCGTGACCGCGGTTTATGAGCGCATCAAAAAATTGGAGCGTGCCCAGGTCATTTCCAAATACGTGGCCTTGGTAGATAAAAGCAAGGTCAACAAAAGTTTTGTGAGCTTTTGTAGCATTAAATTGACGCAACATACCCAGGATCATGTGAGGCAATTTGAAAAGGAAGTCATTAAACTCAAGGAGGTTTTAGAGTGTTACCATACCAGTGGTGATTACGATTACTTGTTGAAAGTGCTGGTTGGCGACATGGAGGAGTTTCGGAAATTCATGGTTGAGAAGTTGACCAGCATTAGTCATATTGGGAGTACCCACAGCGCTTTTATGATTAGCGAAGTCAAACATACCACTGCAATTAGTGTCGTTTAAATTTATAACTTTAGAAAATGCAATCCTACGTTTATAAAATTTCCGAATTATTTATAATTTTTATTTTTATACCGGTAAGTTTCGCCATTGATTATGCAATTTGGTTAAAAATGACGATTGGGACGATCGGGTTTTTATACGTCTTGTTTGTGTTGATGCGCGTTGAAAAGATCAAGTTTGAAATCGCAGCACAAATTAATTGGAGGTCATTTTTGCAACGTACTTTCAGCCAATTGGTAATCATTGCTGTGCTCACCACCTTGTATATGTGGTTTGTAGATCGCCAAAATCTTTATATGGTCGTACTTAATAAACCTTTATTGTGGCTCGCCATTCTGTTTTTTTACAGTCTTTTTTCGGTGTATCCTCAGGAGCTCATTTATAGAACCTTGTTTTTTAAGCGGTATCAATCATTGGTTAAAAATGAAATGGGCTTCATACTTTTAAATGCTGCTTTATTTTCTTTGGCGCATCTGTTCTTCGGCAATGTGCTGGTCATGGTCCTGACCTTCGTTGGTGGACTATTGTTCGCCTTAACTTATAAAAAAACAAAATCAACGCTATTGGTTTCTTTAGAACACGCCATTTATGGGTGCTGGTTGTTTACGGTAGGGATGGGTGACATGCTTGGGTTTCCGTCGTAACTATTTCAGTATAAAAAAAATGTCAAAGCAACCATTATCCATTTTTTTGCGTCTATAAAGTACAAACCAGTATCACAATCCTTAATTACATATAGTCAACATGATTAAAAAAATAGTATTAACGCTTTGTACGCTCATCGTTTTGGTCTCTTGTGGAAGTATAGAAAAGTACAACTTACAAGTTACACAACTTCATCCCGTTAAAGATGTGCATGAAGATATTGATAAAGCATACACGCAACTCCAACGTCATCACCCACGATTATATCAATATGTCCCTAAAGAAACGTTGGATTTTAAGTTTGACAGCCTAAAAAAGGCGATCAATGAACCCATGGATGGTCGTACGTTTTATAAGCAATTAGCAATGGTTACTAAACATATTGGTCAAGGTCACACGTCAATTTCACCTCCTAGTACAAAATTATCTAGGGATCAACGAAAGGAACTCCTAAAGACTCGTTTTGATATTAGTTATCTAAGTTTTGAGTATTTGGACGGTAAGCTATTTATCACTGATGCTGTGGGTAAGGATTCTGTTTTAATCAATGCTGAAATTTTAAAAATTGAAGACGAATCATCTCAAGATTTGATTAGAAAGTATAAAGATTTGATTGCTTCGGATGGCTACAATACCACATTTCATAACCGTGTAGTTGGCAATCGTTTTTTACGCTATTATGCAAGTGATAAAGGACGTTTTGATAGTATTTCATTAACCTTAAGAAATGCAGATTCTACATTTGTTAAAAATTATAAGAGAAGACCTTTGAGAGACCAACTTCAAATAAAGAACGATTCCATCAAAAGAGATTCTATTAAACTGGCAAATAAGACAAAGCCAAAACTGACTAAAGCTGAACGAAAAGCAAAAAAATTAGAGAATAAAGCCAAACGAAAATATAATAGCAAATATGGTTTTGTGCCAACACCAAACATGCCAAACGTGAAAAACTACACTAGAAACTTAAACTTTGTAGGTAAGGACAGCACAGTGGCAATGATTAAGATCAAAGGATTTCAAAATGGAAATTATAAGGGGTTTTACGATGACACCTTTACAGTATTGGATTCACTCAAAACCGAAATACTTATCTTAGACTTGAGGAATAATTTTGGAGGACGTTTAAATGAAATCGAGTATTTGTACGGGTATCTCACAGATGAAAATTATACATTTTTAAATAAAAGTGAAACCAATACTAGATTTCCCATTCTAAAAAGTTTGATGAGTAATTCAAATTCGTTAGGTCTTAAGATGTTTGCTGGCCTGTTATCACCTGGTTTGGCTATGGCAGATGTGCTTCGGGTAAGTAAAAAAGATGGTCAGCTTTACCGTAAATTTAAATCGGCTCAAGAGCAAGAACCAAAACCATTGAATTTTAACGGGAAAGTTTATGTGTTAATCAATGGAAATTCATTTTCAGCCTCATCGGTACTTGCATCACAATTGCATGGAACCAATAGAGCTACTTTTGTAGGAGAAGAAACAGGAGGTGCTTATAATGGTACAGTAGCGGGATTATTTAAAATCTACGAATTGCCTAACACAAAGGTGGAAGTAAGAATAGGCTTGATGAAAATAGACACAAAGCAAAAAGTAGATACAGATGGTTATGGTGTAAAACCAGATGTTGAGATTATCCCAACTTACCAAGATAGGCTCAACCATATTGATCCAGAGTTAGAATGGGTTTTAAAAGATATTGAAGCAAAAAAGGGAATCAATAATGCTGCTAATTATAGGTTTTAAAAATTCGCAAATCTTTAATCAAAGTCGTATTTTTGCACCGCAGTTCTCAACATCCCAAGAACTATTGGGAGGGAATCGCACTATAAAATCTAATAAATATTTTCTTATGAAATCTTACGACGTCGCAATTATCGGTTCTGGACCTGGAGGTTATGTTGCAGCCATACGTTGCGCACAATTGGGTATGAAAACCGCAATAATCGAAAAATATTCAACCCTTGGCGGCACTTGCCTCAATGTGGGCTGCATCCCGAGTAAGGCGCTATTGGACTCGTCCCATCACTATGATGATGCCATCAAACATTTTGAGGAGCATGGCATCGATATTCCAGGTGAGATCAAGGTTAATCTAAAACAAATGATCTCGCGTAAACAAGCTGTGGTAGATCAAACCACCAGTGGGATTGATTTCTTGATGAAAAAAAATAAGATAGATGTCTATGAAGGTATGGGTAGTTTTAAAGATGCCACACATATTAAAATAGAAGGGAAGGAATCTTTGGAAATTGAGGCTAAAAACATCATTATCGCCACAGGTTCCAAACCGGCTAATTTACCATTTATCAAATTGGACAAGGAGCGAATCATCACTTCGACTGAAGCCCTAAAACTCAAAGAAATCCCTAAACACATGATCATCATTGGTGGCGGTGTGATTGGGTTGGAATTGGGCCAAGTTTACAAACGTTTGGGTGCGGAAGTCACGGTTGTGGAGTATATGGACCGCATCATTCCTTCGATGGATGCTGGCCTCTCCAAAGAGCTCAACAAGGTCTTTAAAAAGGCAAAATTCAACATCAATGTTTCACATAAAGTAAAATCGGTTGAACGCAAAGGTGATGAAGTCATCGTCAAGGCCGATAACAAAAAAGGCGAGGAAGTAGAGTTTAAAGGCGATTATTGCTTGGTTTCAGTAGGGCGACGACCATATACCGATGGGCTCAATGCTGAAGCTGCTGGCGTGAACATCAACGATAGAGGCCAAGTGGAAGTCAACGGCCATTTACAAACGAATGTGAAGAACATCTATGCCATTGGTGATGTTATCAAAGGTGCGATGCTGGCACATAAAGCCGAGGAAGAAGGCGTTTTTGTTGCTGAAGTTTTAGCAGGTCAAAAACCGCATATTGATTATAACCTTATTCCAGGTGTGGTTTATACTTGGCCAGAAGTCGCTTCTGTCGGAAAAACCGAGGAAGAATTGAAAGAAGCTGGCACCGAATACAAAACAGGACAATTCCCAATGCGAGCTTTAGGCCGAAGTCGCGCCAGTATGGACACCGACGGATTCGTAAAAATCCTTGCCGACAAGAAAACCGATGAGATTTTGGGAGTACACATGATTGGCGCACGTTGTGCCGATTTGATTGCTGAAGCAGTCGTCGCAATGGAGTACAAAGCCAGTGCCGAGGATATCGCGAGAATGTCGCATGCACATCCAACCTATGCCGAAGCTGTAAAGGAAGCAGCATTGGCGGCTACTGAAGATAGAGCGCTTCACGTCTAATATTCCTGCGAACCTTTCTGCCGATTGGCAGAGGCAGGAATCCAATACTATGATAACGAACCTCCATACTATCGAAAAGTTAGTGGAGGTTCTTTTTTTTATATGAGTTCGGCAATTCTAAAATTAGAAATTGACGGATAAACTGAACTGAATAAATTGAGAGGATTATCAAAAGTTGAAAATAGCCTTATAGAAAAGTCATTACTTCATCCTTGGTTTTCTTTTGATGCATAAGCTCTGGAATTCTATTCTCTAAATCCTTTGACAATTGAATGAGAACAAAGGCACCGTTTTTAATTATTTCCTTGTCTATTGCTAAGGTCAACTTTGTATTCATAACAATGAGATTATGAGTGGCTGTTTACAAATTCAAAAATAATTTCCAAATACGTGCAAATAGTTTTATGTTAACACGTGTTTAGAATCAATGGTCATGTATAAGATTAGTTGTTGGCTTAGGAACTAAATTAGTAAATGAAAACGAAACAGAGGGAAATCTGAAAGAATTTCCGAGTACGCAGAACCAGCAATTTACTTTACACCTTAGCCATAGTACTTATTCTAAGAGCTCACTTGATACGAATCCTTGAAATTCATTCGAGTATATGACTTTTCTGTTTTTTTGATATAGAACGAGTCTAAATGTTGTTTCTACATTACCATCTAAACACGGTATAACAAATATTAAGGAGCTATTGGCATTGATAGTTCTTTTGCTCATATAACTATTTCCACATACGCGACTTGGAGTCTTATTGAAAGATTTTACGTTTTCCCATTTGTTTTTGTAGAGCGCTTGCCGAACAATTGTGATTCTTCCATCCTTATTCGATAGACTTACTTCATTCCTGGAAGAGTTAGTTAGAATTGCTGTAAATCCAACAAAAAGACGTTTTATGCTATTATAGGAAGATTTCGAGGATTCAACCAAAGAATCTTTAAAAACGGTCAAGTCTATTGCGTTTGATTTTGAACTAGTTTTAAAAGATGCCGGATCCTTTGATTTCTTATCAGTTATCTCAGTTACATCGTAATCAGCATTGTAAAGTTTGTAGTTCAAACAAACTAAATCTTGAGAGATTTACTAAAGCTAAAAATCACTAAAAGTAAAACTAGGGTTGGTTTTTTCATGAAAATGGTTTGATTAAAGGAATCAAAGTTCATTCCGTTTTCAGAATAGTTTAGGGGAAATCGGTATTATGGATAGCGTATTCGTATAGATATAGTAGGTAAATATAGTAGGGCGGAAAAAGCGCGACTAAAATTCATAATGTCTTTGTTCTTTAGGTGTTTTTCTCACGCTGTCTATATTTTCAGTAATGCGATCAAGTGTCAAATTTAAAGATTTGATGTCGGGAAGATTCCCGAAAAAAATATAAATCAAATCTTCTTTATCGCATGATCGAAGCTCAGAAATCAGCTGTTCGGATTTGTTTAAGTAGTCTTCTTCGTCTTTGCAGGCTGATGCTAAAACTCCGAACTGAAGTGTCAAATCACGATTGAATTTTTCTGATTCTATTATTATTCCCTTGTACGCTTCTGTCGATAAGTCGTCTGTATCCATACTTGTAAATTTTACCTTGCTGCCAAGGTTTATGTGTGAGGAAAGTTGCGTGTCCCAAGCAGTAAATTTAGCAAATAAAAACGAACTTGGAATTCCGCGAGGATTTTCATGAGCATGACAAGCCCAAGCAATTAATTATACGCGACTTTGTTGTGCCTAGTGCTTTTTATTCCGGTTTGTATGGTCCGAGAAATTTGTCTCCATTAAAATGTATTAAATGGTCTGGATTATCAGCAATCCATACTTCCGTTTCCCAAGCAACATCAGTCATAAACTGTCTGAACTTTGGTCTGTTCAAAAATGCTGTGACATACACTATGTCAGCTTCACAGTCTTTTGTTAGTTTTTGAAGTTGGATTGGTCTCAATTCGCTAATCGGACCCGGGTAGTGAACTGCTTCTATTAAATAGAGCCAATTTTTTTTCTTTGAATAAGCGATAACATCAGGTAATTCTTCGTGTGATATTTTAAAGAAGTTTAGTTCTTCAAGCTTTTCTTTTTCCAAATAGAGGTATTTGTCAGAGGTATCTCCAACATAAAAGATTTCTGCACCGTGCCCATATTTTGGTAAAAAATCTTCAATAATCGCTTTTTGTAAATCATTGTGTTCTCCTGCTGAAAATGTCAGTTCGCCACCTGAAGGAAGGGTAACATTCACTTTAACAATTTCTCTCTCTCTTTTTTTAGTTTTTTACTTAATGGCTCAATATTCTTCAACTTTTCGGAAACTTTTTTCTCCCAATTTTTTGAGCCAAAATCTCTAACGAGTTCAGCATAAGTTGGATTAATTGAATAACCTCGTGTTGAGTCGTTTGTCGCAGAGTTTGGACTTGATTGCAAAATCACTTCTGCCACTGTTAGTAATTTCAAGTCTTTTCTACGAATGTCGTCATAAGAACCTGAACTTATACTTTCTCCAAAATGATTATTGACGTAAATTATTATATCTCTTGTTTTATGAGCATATCCATTATTTAAGTCTTTTGCCTTTTTAAAATCTGCTGTTTTCTTTACATCAGCACTAGCTAGAAATGCAATTGCCATTCTTTCTAGTCTTCTCGGTGTAGTATCTAAAGGAATTCCAAAAGTTTCAAGGATATAAAGTGTTGTATTTATCAGTTGCTGAACCTGTGGTGTTTTTTTTCTAAAAGTTTTTGATTCATCGGGACTGATATATTGCTTCATTCTCAAATAATTTTAATTGTTCATTTTCTGCTAGAATATAAGGATAGTCATTATCGCACATTAAATAATTTTTGATGTTTAAAGCTAAATTATATGCAAAATTTGGTGCTACAGCATTTCCAATTTGGTTATATTGGTTTGTTTCTGTTCCTGAAAAGTCAAACCAATCGGGAAAACTTTGAAGTCTAGCGGCTTCTCGAACTGTAATCCTTCTTCTGCGACCATCTTTCAATCTAACTCGGTGCATATCTCCTGTTGCACCTGCCAAATTTCTGCAAGTCAGAGTTCTTGCTGGTCTATCTAAATACAAATCTCTCGGATTAATGCATTTTGATGCTGTTTCATATTTAGCAACATATCTGTCCATAGATTCCGTAAAAAACTTGGATTTTTCGTCAAATTGAAACGCAAGTTCTCCTAAAGCTTGACCTGCGGTTACTTGTTTATTAATTTTTTTGGAAGATTAATTTTTTGCTTCGAGCCAATTACGATTACTCTCTCTCTATTTTGAGGAACTTCGTAATTTTTTGCATTTAAAAGGCCATAATTAATGTAATATCCTAAACTTTCAAGTTCTTCAATAACTTCTTTTAAATACCATTTGTTTTTGTAGAGCATTCCTCTAACATTTTCAAAAAGAAGAACTTCTGGTTCAAGTTGTTTAATCGCAGATAAAAATATAGGAAAACCATCTCTAGAATCCTTTAATCCCAATTGTTTTCCACCCACACTAAAAGGTTGACAAGGTGGGCCACCAATTACTATATCAGCTTTCTGGTATTTAGATTCAATTGTTAATTTTTCGTTGACACACTCTCCGATTAAATTTTCATTATAAGTATTAGAGGCTTGCTCATCCATTTCATAGCCTATAGTCTTAAAACCATTAGCTTCGAAACCAAGGGAAAGTCCACCGCAACCTGCAAAAAGGTCAAGCACTGTTTTATTCAATTCAGTGTCAATCCAAGGTTATAGTTTGTTATTTATTACTTCCCAATATTCCATTTTCCAAAGTTATGGATTTTTGTTGTGTTAACGGATTTTTTTGCCTTAGGCACCAAACCCTATTAAACAAACAAATTGCAACTTTTCAACCAAAACTATCTAGAAACACCAATATTCTGCAATTTCACAACCCATAACCCACAGCCCAAAACCCACGACCCCCGACCCACAACCCACAACCCACAACTCAAAACTATTACCCCAACTCCTTGATCAAATCCCAAATACGCAGTCGGTTACTGTAATCAGCTTCATTGATATCGCGCACAAAACAATAGGCACTTATGTCTTCTGCCTTTACTTTTTCAGAGAGCTCTTCAACCGTAAACGGACCAAATTCCTTGAAGTTTTCGATATAATAGAATTTGTGGGCATAGATGAGCCTGGTCACTTTTTGTTTGTACTTATCACGTAAGAATTTCCGAACATCGCCTACCGTGTTCAACTCTTCCTCGTAATTGCTTTCGTTGATAAAAAGCGCAAAGTCGGGTTTGTCTTGATGGTCCAACACCAAAACATCATCATCCTTAAAATACGCTTTTACGGTGATGAGTCCATCTTCAGTCTCGATCGAAAAGACGTCTTTGATGTCTATGTTCCAAGAGGTTTTGCTAACCGATTCTGCCTCTGAAATTTTAAGGATATTATCATCTTCAAATACATAAACCGACTTTTTCTCACTCAGTCCATTGACTAAAACCCAGTGTTTACCTATAAAAACCGAATTTAAGTGCAAGTCGTGGTTGAAGGGTTTTAGGTTAGGGATACTATTGAGCAGGGCATTTTTCATAAAAGCAGGTTTACACAAAAATAGGAATTATTAGCTCAACTTAATTATTCTTTAAAAAATGAAAGCGGTTTAGAATTTTTCCAAGTAGTTGAGCACACTCTTTTTATAACTTCGGCTAATGGGCAAAGCGCTATTTAAAATAGTGATGTGTTCACTGGTAAACGACTGCAGCTTTGGAATATTGATTATAAATGAGCGATGAATGCGCATAAAATGTGCATTCGGCAATTTGGCCTCCACAACGGTCATGGTCTCCCGTGTTACTATGGTTTTTGAAGCCAAATGGATTTTCAAATAATCCCCAATACTTTCAATGTAAAAAATGGCTTCAAAATCTATTTTAAGCATTTTTCGGTCGGCGCGCACAAACATGAATTCTGAAGCATTTTCAGACTCTTGTATTTTCGGACTGGCTTGCTCCTGAATTTCAAAATAGCGCTGCACTGCCTTTTTTAAACGCTCAAATGAAATGGGCTTCAGTAAGTAGTCCACCGCTTTCAATTCAAATCCTTCCACGGCATAATCTCTGTAAGCGGTTGTAAAAATAACTTGGATGCTCGAATTGATGGATTTTGCGAATGCTATTCCCGAAACCTCGGGCATATTGATATCCAAAAAAATCAAATCTATGTTTTGCCGCTGTATGTGTTGAAATGCTTCCACCGCCGATTCGCATTGGGCAATCACCCGTATGTTTTCGATTTGAGAGAGATGCATCGCGATGATGTCCCTGGCAGCAGGCTCATCGTCAACAATTAGGCAGGCGATGGGTTTAGTTTGAGTGCTCATTCAGAAATAATTTCAAGGTTATTTTGAATTCGTCTTTATTGGTTTCAATTTTTAAATCATGATGCTTAGGGTACAGCAACTCCAAGCGTTTTTTGATGTTCTCCAAACCAATACCTTCCGAAGTAATGCTCTCAACACGAGCGGAGTTTTTGATACTGAAAACAAGGCTGTTGGGGGTTGTTTCAATTAAAATGGCAATGTGAAGTTTACCATGGATTATGGCACCATGTTTAAAACTATTTTCCACAAAAGGGAGTAGGAGCATGGGTGGTATGGCTAGGAGTTCATGGGGTGGCTGCATTTCAAAATCGATAAGCAGCGTCTCATTAAAACGCATTTTTTCTAAAGCGATATAATCTTTGATATGTTGCACTTCTTCCTCTATGGGCACCAATGGCTTGTCACTTTGATAGAGTAAGTAATCCAAGAGATTTGATAATTTCAAGATCATATCTGGCGCTTGCTTCGATTGTTTTAAGCTGAAGGCATATAAGGTATTGAGCGTATTGAACAAAAAATGCGGATGGATTTGCATTTTGAGATAGGCCAACTGCTGCGCCTTGAGTTGTAATTGGGTTTCTAGGATTTTGGTTTCCAATGCCTTGGTTTTCTTGGCGATGTTCAAGTTGATTTTGAGAATCTTGAAGGCGCTTACCACAATAACAATCAAGTAAACGGCAATGGCCACGAACAACAGGTTTTTACTGATGGGCGCCATCTTGTGCGACTCAAAATTGGAAAGATAAACCAAGCCGAAGAAAATGGAAATTACAATCAAATAGATTGAAATAATGAGCGTATAAAGGCTATACACCCCAAATTGCAAATAGCGTTTTGTAATAAGATAATCGGGAATGAGTTTATAAATGCTCACATAAGTGGTTGCCATCGTAATAGGCATCAAAAACAATGAAAACGAAAGCACATAAGAAACAGCCTTAGTGCCGAAACTGAAAAAATAGGTATAGAAAAATAGCACGCCTGCCCAGAATAGCACATGTAGCAATAATTGGCCAAATTTTTTAAGAAGAAATTCTTTGCTGTACACCGTTTCTCGTTGGTTTATAATTATAAAGTAATGCTGAAATATCATCACCTAAAACCCAAGACGCGTTCTTAGTGAGTTCAAATCAAATCTGTGTTTTTTGATTCTAGCAGTCCTGATAGCGATCGGGACGGTCTGGATTCTTTTTTTAATGTACCACAATGATACTATAATTCTGAAGGCTCTAAAAGCTTGTGAGACGAATAACGGATTTAGCGGTGGATTCTGCAAGATTGTTATAACGCGTTCTAATTTGGCTGCTGGTCGCAAAAGAAAAATTAGAATGTGTTTAATTTTTAAGTTTGGGGATGTTTAACTAAATTCAATATCATGAACACAATCTCAATGTCAATCTCAATGTCAATCTCAATGTCAATCACAAGTTTACAATCTCATTTTCTAATCGTCAATATTTTTAATGATGGCGGACCAATTATGATGTCGCTCATCTTGATCTGTTTATTGATTGCGCTTTTTTTCCTTGTCAGAGGCTTTTTGAATGCCAAAAAGAATCCAATGCTTGCCCATAAAATGCGCGAATTGGCCAGCGATGCCAGTCTTTTAGGTTTGGTGCTAGGCTTTTTAGGATCAATTTTAGGGATGATCTCCGCCTTTGATTCCATCGAAATGCTTGGCGATATTAGTACAGGAATGATGGCCAGCGGCTTAAAGGTGTCTTTTTTAACGGTACTTTTTGGCGCCTTTGTGTTTTTGCTGTCGCGACTGGGGATACTCATCTTAAGGGCAATGCTCAAACAAAAGTCTGAACTGGAAGTAAAAGTATAGATGAATTAACTCCAGTAAAAGACAAATGCCACTGCTACGAATCTCGTAAAAGTGGCATTTGCTGTTTTGCAGAATAAGAAGAAGCTATGGCATGGCCTTAAACATTTATCCAATCACAGCATCATAAAATATCGTTCAAAACCACAGCCAACCGTATTCCGGCTTTCTGCATTTGTTCCCTAGCTAAGCCTAGATATTTAAAAGCATATTCGTTCCGAAGGTTGTCGCCCTTTTCCGCAGAAGCGTAAACAATCTTGGTCAATTTGTGGGTTTCAGTAACCCAGTCTGAAAGGCTTCCTCTTTCAATGGCCTCAATCTCATCTTTGCTAAGGTATGGCGAATTCGTGACGAGTTCAGAATAACTCATGTCATAGCCCTCAACCATCTGTGAATCCCAAACTTTGTGCAGGTTGGAATCTTTGTAGAACCATTGCACATCAAAATCGTTACCACCACGGTCTTCCTTAAGCCCCAAGTGCATAGGTTGGTGCAAATCGCCAATCAAATGAATGAGCATCTTAAGATAAAACGCCTTATCCGCGGCAGTGGAATTCTCATTGGTCAAGACTTGTTTGCAAAATTCAATCCCGGTCACCATGTCTCCTTCAGGATTTTTTTCTGAAGTGCCATAGGTCTCGTCCAGGCTCATATTCACATAATGCCAAGTCTTGAATTGGTCATAACGCTCATCGTATTTAATTTCATCGGGGAAAGTGGATACCAAAGCCAAAGACTCATGGTTGAGAATTTTTTCAATTTTCCGTTTGGTGCTGTTGTTTAAATAGTTATCGGCTATAGCTCCAACCACGCGATGCCCCGTTCTGCCCCAAGTGGGTTGGGTGTTTGCATAAGTTGTAAGTATTGAAATGGTAAATAATAGAGCAAAAAAACTGGATTTCATTGAGTTGTATTTTAAATGTTTTTGTATTTCTTAGAAGACCGAAGACCGAAGACCGAAGACTGAAGACTGAAGACCGAAGACCGAAGACTGAAGACCGAAGACCGAAGACTGAAGACTGCAAACTGAAGACTACTTCTTATTCCGTTTATTGTAATTCTTATCGCCTCTGGTTTTGGGTTTTTTGTATTTCGCGGCAATCTTAAATTTATAGGAGCCACCAAGATTCTCTTTCTTGTTTTTATCTATTTTATCGTGATAGGCAGGGCCCACGCTATCGTCATCAATTCTTTTGAAGGGATTGTTGTGCTCCTTGATTTGCGGACGTTCTTCTGCAATCAATTCTTTTGAAATTTCCACAGCTTCAGGCAACTCCAGCAATGCAATGCTTTTTTCCATGTATTCTTCGATGCTCTCAATGTATTCCTGTTCGCTTTCCGTAGAAAAAGTAAGCGCATGGCCTTCTAATTCGGCACGACCGGTTCTACCGATGCGATGCATGTAATTCTCGGGATATTTTGGCGTGTCAAAATTGATGACATGGCTAATGTTTTCAATATCGAGACCTCTGGCCATCACATCTGTGGCAATAAGGATGCGGTTTTCGCCTGCGCGAAATTGCTCAATACTTCGCAACCGATAATTTTGGGTCTTGTTGGAATGTATCACGCAAACCGTATCGGGAAAATGGGCTTCCAATGCTTCAAAAAGCTTGTCGGCCATTTTCTTATAGGCCACAAAGATAAGCACGCGATGAAACGCATCTTTATCTTGAAGCAAATGCTCCAAGAGATTGACCTTCGTGTAAAAATTGGCCACTTCATAGCGCTGCTGCTCAATATTATGCAATGGTGTGCCCGAAACTGCAACCGTGACCCATTCGGGTTTGGTAAAGAATTCATTGATAAGTGCATCCACATCCTCGGTCATCGTGGCAGAGAACATAATGTTTTGTCGGCGCTCTGGCAAGATGTCAAAAATATTGAGCAGTTGGTGTCTAAAGCCCAAATCGAGCATCACATCCACTTCATCAATCACTAGTTTTTGTATGGATTTTAAATGCAGCACATGACTTAGCGCCAAATCAAAAAGTCGGCCAGGTGTGGCGACAATAATGTCCTGTCCTTGCGCAATCGCCTGTTTTTGGGTATTGATATTGGTGCCGCCGTAAACGCCTAAAACCCTAACATTGGTATAGGCCGCGAGTTTTCCAATTTCATCCACTACCTGAACCACAAGCTCACGTGTTGGTACTAAAACCAAAATACGTGGATTTTCTTGCTGCGAGTATTTGAGATGTCTCAAAATGGGCAACATGTAGGCAAAGGTCTTTCCTGTACCTGTTTGTGCAATGCCAACCACATCTTTGCCAGATGCGACTACATTAAAGGCCTGTGCTTGGATGGGTGTGGGAATTTCAAAACCCAAATCGCCCAAGGCATTGTACAATGGCGTATTGAGGTTCAAATCGTGAAAAGTGGTCGTTGCTTCCATGCTGCAAAGATAAATTTTACTTCGGAATATTGGGCTTGTTATTCATCGCATTAATTCGGTTCTTTGTTTTTCAATTTTCAGCCTTGAGAAAAACACATTTTGAGCATATCGCCAACCCGGAACAATTCAAGAACAAGCTCTTGCAATGGAGCCAGCAATTTGACGAGCTGCTTTGGTTGGATAGCAATGATTATAAGCACAGCTATCCCAGTTACGATGCGGTTTTGGCGGCAGAAGCCTTTACGGTGCTTCAAACCGATTCCCACAATGCTTTTGAGCAGTTGAAGGACTACCAAACATTGACCAAAGATTGGATTTTTGGCTACCTGTCTTACGATTTGAAGAATGATGTGGAGCGCTTGTCCTCTCAAAATCACGACGGACTAACATTCCCCGAACTTTTCTTTTTTCAGCCAAAAAAACTGTTTTTGCTTAAAGGGAATGCTTTGGAAATTCAGTATCTCAATTTGGTAAGCGATGAAATCACTCAGGATCTTGAGCAGATTTTAGCTATGGAAAGTCAGAGTTTTGATAAAACGGAAATGCCTTCCGAAGTCCTACCAATCACCATTAAACCGCGTATTTCAAAAGACGCCTATCTTGAAAAGGCAACTCAAATGCTTACCCACATTCATCGTGGCAATATTTACGAAGCTAATTTTTGTCAGGAGTTTTATGCGGAAGGTTCTAAAATTCAAGCCTTCGAAATCTTCAAGAAACTCAACGCGATTTCAAAACCGCCATTTGCCTGTTATCTCAAAAATCACGATCAATTCTTGTTGTCGGCCTCGCCAGAGCGCTATCTCAAAAAGGAAGGCGATCGCATCATTTCCCAACCCATAAAAGGCACCGCCAAACGTGCCTCGAACCCTTCGGAAGATGAACTGCTAAAACAAAAACTTTCTGAAGACCAAAAGGAACGCAGTGAAAACATCATGATTGTCGATTTGGTGCGCAATGACCTTTCCAAAACGGCCAAAAAAGGAAGTGTAAACGTCGTAGAACTTTGTAAAATCCATTCGTTTGAGCAGGTACACCAAATGATTTCCACGGTCACGTCAACGGTAAAAGCCAGCGTGCACCCTGTAGATATTCTCAAAACCACCTTCCCGATGGGCAGCATGACCGGAGCACCAAAAATCTCTGCCATGCAGCTCATTGAGGAGTTCGAGGCCAGCAAACGCGGACTCTATTCTGGAGCGGTTGGCTATTTTTCTCCAGAGAATGATTTTGATTTCAACGTGGTCATCCGCAGTATTTTATATAATGAAACCAAGCAATACGTATCTTATTCTGTTGGCAGCGCGATCACTTCTAAAAGCGAGCCGCTCAAGGAATATGAGGAATGTATGCTCAAAGCCAAGGCGATGCGCGAGGTGCTCGAGTCTTGATTATCTAGTCGCAGTTTCAGTGTGCTGTGGTGGCCTACTTAGATATTCAGTAGTATTTAGGTTTCAACTGTGATTCGTGTAATCTGGTTCAAAAACGTGGCAATTCGTAATAATTCATATAAATTCGCCGTAATTCCTGTATAATAATTTTGAAACGTGCAAACAGCATTCGACTCACATATCCGCCAAAACCTCAGTTTCCTCATGGAAAGCAGACTGCTCATAGCCATTTCTGGCGGCTTGGACAGTGTGGTATTGACACATTTGTGCCATAAGTTGGGCCTCAGTTTTGCTTTGGCGCATTGTAATTTCAATCTCCGCGGAATGGAGAGCGACAGCGATGAGGATTTCGTTTTGGAATTGGCTGAAAACCTAGACCTTGAAATTTTTATAGAAAGTTTTGACACCGAAGCTTATGCCAAAAACCAGAAACTTTCCATACAAATGGCAGCACGAGAACTACGTTATAACTGGTTTTCTGAAGTATCAAGCAGTCTGGGTTTTGACTACATCCTAACCGCGCATCACGCCGGTGATAACCTCGAAACGGTTTTAATCAATCTAAGTAGGGGCACTGGCTTAAAAGGCTTGACAGGGATTCCTGAAGTGAATGGCAACATCGTAAGGCCGTTGCTTCCTTTTTCTCGTGAGGCTTTAGAACATTATGCGCATGAACACAAGATACGATGGCAGGAGGATAGCAGCAACGCGACCAACAAATACCTTCGCAATAAATTGCGACACGAAGTGATTCCTATCTTAAAGGACATCAATCCTGAATTGCATAAAAATTTTAAAACAACCTTAGAACACCTCAACGCTGCTTCCGAAATCATCGATGATAGCATCAAGGCGCTCTCAAAGCGTGCCATTGATTCTTCTGAAAACGCAATTTCAAAATACCGTATTTCCGAATTGAAAACGTTGAAAAACCCCAAGGCATATCTTTACGAACTGTTGAAAGATTACGGGTTCAAAGCCTGGGAGGATGTTAGCGATTTACTCGATGCACAATCTGGGAAACAAGTGTTTTCAGCAACACATTGTTTATTGAAGGATAGGGATTATTTGATCTTAACAGAAATTTCTGAAAAGGGCCAGCATAAAGAAATTCTAATCTCAGCTCAAACTGAAACCCTCCAAACACCTGCAGGAACAGTCACTTTTGAGAAAAATGCTGAAATTTCGGCGCTTACTAACAACACTATTTTTGTTGATAAAGACCGCCTGAAATATCCGTTGAAACTGCGCAAATGGGGAACTGGGGATGCTTTTCATCCCTTCGGTATGACTGGCAAAAAGAAGCTCAGTAAATTTTTCAAGGACGAAAAACTATCGCTCATTGAGAAGGAACAGGTTTGGCTCTTGTGTTCTCAAGACAAAATCGTCTGGGTAATTGGAATGCGAGCCGATGAGCGGTTTAAAGTGACAGAACAAACGAAACATATTTTAAAAATTGAACTGGCTGTACCTTCCAAGGAGTTTGGAACGCCAAAAGATTGAATCCATGAAGATCAAAGGAAACATTGTCGATATTAAAAACAGGCGCATCTATAAAGGAGAAGTAAGTATTATTGAAGGTAAAATCACAGCCATCCAAGCGCAAGACCATGATGTGGAAAACTATATCATGCCGGGCTTTATCGATGCACACATTCATATTGAAAGTTCAATGCTCGTGCCCAGCGAATTTGCTCGAATAGCAGTAACTCACGGTACGGTGGCAACCGTTTCCGATCCTCATGAGATCGCTAATGTGCTCGGCATTGAAGGCGTAAATTTCATGATTGAAAACGGGAAACAAAGTCCGTTTAAGTTCAACTTTGGTGCGCCTTCCTGCGTGCCTGCGACCACTTTTGAGTCGGCAGGTGCTGTAATCGATTCCGAAGGGATCAAAGAATTGATGGCAAATCCCGACATAAAATACCTTGCCGAGCTCATGAATTATCCTGGCGTTTTATTTGATGATCCCGAAGTGCTTAAAAAAATCGCCTGGGCCAAACACTATCAAAAACCGGTTGATGGCCATGCGCCTGGAGTTTTGGGAGATGACATTACAAAATACATCAATGCCGGCATTTCTACAGATCACGAGTGTTTTACCTATGAAGAAGGTCTGGAAAAGTTGAACAAAGGCATGAAAATCCTGATTCGTGAGGGGAGTGCAGCCAAGAATTTTGAGGCTTTGATTGATTTGTTGCCCGAGCATTTTGAAAATATCATGTTCTGCAGTGACGACAAACATCCCGATGATTTGATGATTGGTCATATCAATACCTTGTGCGCTAGAGCCGTTGCTAAGGGTATGGATGTGTTTCAGGTATTGCAGGCAGCCTGTGTGAATCCAGTAAAGCATTATAATCTAGAGCTTGGTCAATTGGAAATTGGCGATGCAGCAGATTTCATCGTTGTCGAGAATCTAACCGATTTTAAAGTGCTTGAAACTTATATTGATGGCCATTTGGTAAGTGAACATGGGGTTTCTAAATTGAAATCCCTGCCTTTTGAAAATCTCAATAATTTCAATACTTCAGAAAAAGAAGTTTCAGCGTTTAGGTTGCCTTCCGAAGCCAAACACATTCGCGTTATCGAAGCTATGGAAGGGCAATTGGTAACCAACCAGCTTATTGAAAAGACCACTATCAAAAACGGAAACCTCATTTCAAACACCGCAACCGATGTTTTAAAGATGGCAGTGGTAAACCGTTATAATGATGATGCGCCAGCCTTGGGGTTTATCAAGAATTTTGGTTTGAAGGAAGGTGCTATCGCCTCATCTGTAGGTCATGACTCACATAATATCGTTGCCGTTGGCGTTTCTGACGAGATGCTGTGCAAAGCAGTCAATCTCATCATCAAAAACAAAGGTGGGATTTGTGCCGTGAACTCTTCCGAAGACCTGTCTGCCGAGAAGATGGAAAAAATTGTACCGCTGCCAGTGGCAGGCATCATGAGTGATAAAGACGGCGCGACCATTGGAAGGCAATACGCCGATTTGGATCGTATGGCGAAACAGTTGGGAAGCAGTTTGAATGCGCCTTACATGACATTGTCGTTTATGGCTTTGTTGGTAATTCCGTCCTTAAAGCTAAGCGATAAGGGCTTGTTTGACGGCAAAGCTTTTGAGTTTGTCTCACTTGAGGTGGATTGATTTTTTCTGTGCCCACAAAAATGGTTATTTATGATGGTTTCTGATTTGTGCCGTTTGGTAATCCCCAAGATGTGCGACGATTTGATACGGTTTCAGGAAAATAGAAGTAATAATTTTACATATCTTTAGGGTCTAAAAAACATCTATGAAATTTATACAATGTCTGGTTGTGGCGTTTTTGGTCACGACATCTTCCGTTTTTTCTCAGGAAACCTTATCAAAAAGTACTCAAACCTATCAGGTTGAAGACCATTACAACAAGCAAGAGGTCATGATTGAGATGCGCGATGGCATCCATTTGCACACCAGCATTTACACGCCTAAGGACAAGGCTCAAAGCTACCCAATGCTTATGATGCGAACGCCCTACAGCAGCCAGCCTTACGGTGAAACTACATTTCGTAAAAAGATTGGACCCAATGAGTACCTTATGAAAGAAGGTAACATCATGGTTTACCAAGACGTTCGTGGGCGCTGGAATAGCGAGGGTGTTTATGATAACATGCGGGCTTATATTCCCAATAAAACCGGCAATGAAGTGGATGAAGCCAGTGATACCTATGACACGATTGAATGGCTGATCAACAACGTTGAAAACAATAATGGCAATGTGGGCACTTGGGGTATCTCCTATCCTGGGTTTTATGCGACTTACTCTTTATTATCGGGACATCCCGCCTTGAAGGCTGCTTCACCTCAAGCCTGTATCGCCGATTTCTTTTTTGATGATTTTATTCACAATGGTGCATTTTTGTTGAGCTATTGGAGAGCGACTTCGGTTTTTGGGTACATGAAAGATCAGCCAACCAAAGAAGCTTGGTATAAGTTTCCCGAAATAGGAACCGAAGATCAGTATCAATTCTTTTTAGATGCTGGGCCTTTGAGTAATCTAGACCAATACTATGGCGATGAAAATGTATTTTGGAATCAAATTCAAGCACATCCCAACTATGACGAATTTTGGCAGAGCAGAGGCATCATTCAGCATTTAAAAAACATAAAACCTGCGACATTGATTGTGGGCGGACTTTTTGACGCTGAAGATTTATACGGTCCGTTTACCACTTACAAAACCATTGAAGAAAACAGCACTAACGAAAACACCGTTGTTTTTGGACCTTGGAGCCATGGGGATTGGGCGAGAGGCTCAGACCGACAGGTTATAGGAAATATTGATTTTGGGGACGGTCTATCCGATTATTTTCAAAAGGAGATTGAGACCAAATTTTTCAACAAATATTTGAAGGGCGTCGAAACAAGTGCATTACCAGAAGCCAGAATGTTCAATACAGGCACCAAAGAATGGGAGTCTTTTGACAGCTGGCCGCCAAAGAACGTCAAAAAACAAACCTACTTTATGCAGCCTTACGAACAATTGACCCAACAGGCCAATCGCATGTTTGCGACTTCCGATTTTGTAAGCGATCCCAAAAAGCCAGTACCTTATTCCGAAGCTATTAAAGTGGTGTTCACACCAAGAAAGTTCATGACCGACGATCAGCGTTTTGCTGCCAGACGTCCTGATGTTTTGGTTTTTGAAACTGAAGTATTGGAAAAAGACATCACGCTTGCAGGCGCTATTTTAACGACGCTTAACGTCTCAACAACAGGCACAGCAGCCGATTGGGTTGTAAAGGTAATAGATGTGTTTCCTGCAGATACCAAAAACACCAGCGATGTTCAAGACCACTTAAAACTGAGCAATTATCACATGATGCTGCGCAGTGAAGTGATACGAGGCCGATTTAGAAATAGCATGAGCCAGCCCGAACCCTTTGTACCAAATCAAAAAACGGCGGTGCCTTTGAAATTACAGGATGTATTCCATACGTTTAAGAAGGGGCATAAGATACAAGTACAGGTTCAAAGCACGATGTTTCCTTATATAGATGTGAATCCGCAAACCTATGTCGATAATATATTTGAAGCAACAGAAGCCGACTTTAAGAAACAAACCCATAAGGTTTATAATGATTCGGCTATTGAATTTATGGTGTTGGAGTAGTGGCTGTTTCGCTGAGATACGCAGAGTGAGCACAGAGCTGCGCAGAGATTTTATTGAGTTCTGATTCTAGTTTAATTGTGTTGGCTTGGCTTGGCTTTCATCGGCGAGCATAAGTCGCAGAGACCTATTTGGAGTCGCAGCTTATTGTTTTATGGCGAAGTAATCAAGGTTGTTTCGCTGAGATACGCGGAGTGAGCACAGAGCGGCGCAGAGATTTTATTGAGTTCTGATTCTAGTTTAATTGTGTTGGCTTGGCTTGGCTTTCATCGGCGAGCATAAGTCGCAGAGACCTATTTGGAGTCGCAGCTTATTGTTTTATGGCGAAGTAATCAAGGTTGTTTCGCTGAGATACGCGGAGTGAGCACAGAGCTGCGCAGAGATTTTATTGAGTTCTGATTCTAGTTTAATTGTGTTGGCTTGGCTTGGCTTTCATCGGCGAGCATAAGTCGCAGAGACCTATTTTAAGTCGGAGCTTATTGTTTTATGGCGAAGTAATCAAGGTTGTTTCGCTGAGATACGCGGAGTGAGCACAGAGATATATTTGAATCCTGATTCCTGGTTAATGGCAATGAAGTGAAGTCTCTCTCAAACTAGCTTACTGTAAAATTTAATTTGCAATGTGTTGGGAATTGTTATGAAGTTTAAATGAAAATAATAGATAATGATTACCTCGAGAAGTTCTTACTTTTCGCAGTACACAACAGACAACAGACAACAGACAACAGATAACGGGCAACACACAACACACAACCGATAACCGATAACCGATAACTGATTAAAAAAAATGCCAATATTAGATTCTACCTACAAACCACCTTTTCAATTCAAAAACGGATTTCTAGCCACCATATATTCTGGTTTGGTTCGTAAAGTGCCACTTGAGCAGCAACGCGAGCGCATGGATACTCGGGATGGTGATTTTTTGGATTTGGATTGGAGTTATGCTGAAAGCTCTTCAGATACCTTGATTATTCTTTTGCACGGTCTTGAAGGTCATGCCCAGCGTCCCTATGTGACCGGTGCTGCGAAGTTGTTCAACCAAAATGGGATGGATGCGGTTTGCATGAATTTTAGAGGCTGTAGCGGTGAGGACAATCGCTTTTATAGGAGTTATCATTCTGGCGCAACCGATGATCTGGATGACGTGGTCAAGCATTGCCTTCAGCAGAAAAACTATTCGAAAATCATTTTAAAAGGCGTCAGTCTCGGCGGCAATGTGATTCTAAAATATTTGGGTGAAGACCGAATGCTTCCGAAGCAAATCAAAGCGGCCATAGCCATTTCGGTACCAATGCATTTAGACGGTTCTGCTACCGAGTTGCATAAAATGAAGAATAGAGCCTTTGCAATTCGGTTTAGAAAACACTTGCTTGATAAATTGCGAATCAAACAAAAGCAATTCCCTGATAGACTGAAAGATGAAGACCTGGATCAAATCAAAACATTAAGAGAGTTTGATGAGTTTTACAGCTCAAAAGCACACGGTTTCAAAGATGCGATGGACTATTACACGCAATGCAGCAGTCTCCAGTTTCTAAAAAATATCATCGTGCCAACGCTCATCATCAATGCCTTGAATGATTCGTTTTTATCTTCGGAATGCTACCCAATAAAAGTCGCCAAAAAGAATGATAATGTCTATTTGGAAATGCCAAAATATGGCGGACATGTTGGGTTTATTTTAAAGAACAATGTATATTACAATGAGAAACGCGCTTTGGAATTTGTTAATTCTGTCATCTGATAATTCACAAAAATGTCAACACTAAAAACGGCTATTATAACCAACAGAAATGGCATGGAACTCCATGTCTCCAATTTTGGGGCAAGCATTTTGAGTTTGAAGGTACCCAACAAAAACGATGGCCTAACCGAAGTGGTTGTTGGCCTGTCTTCGCCATTGGATTATCTTAAGGAAGACTATTTGGAGCAGAACCGATGTTTGGGGAGTTCTATTGGTAGATATGCGGGACGGATTTCAAAGGGTGGATTCACCATTGACGACACCTTTTATGAGCTTTCACAACGTAACGGACATCATTTGCACGGCGGTTTCAAAGGATTTGACAAACGCTATTGGCATTTTGAGGAAGTGATTCGGGATGAAAATCCTATGATGACCTTGACTTACCATAGTGAGGATGGCGAAGAGGGGTATCCGGGAAATTTGCAGGTCAGTGTGTCCTACCAACTTACTGAAACCAATGCGCTCATCATTACCTACAAAGCAACCACAGACCAGCCGACGCATGTCAATTTGACCAGCCACGCTTATTTTAACCTCAACGGAGAAGGATCGGTACTTGAGCATCAGCTTCAGGTGCAAAGTGATCGTTATTTGGAAGTGGATGAACACACAATTCCCACTGGTAAAGAGTTGTATTCCTTGGAAACGAACAGAAGTCGTATGGAACTTTCCAAATTGGGGCGTGACGATTTTTCAGGTTATGACGATACTTTTATTTTGACTGCTGAAGAAGCTTCCACCACACTCATTTCCGAGGAGACTGGTATTAAAATGACCGTGGGCACCAACCAACCGGTGCTTGTTATTTTCACACCAAAAGCCTTCAGTAATTTATCGTTTAAGGAAGGTTTGACCTATACAGACTATCCGGCGATTTGCTTCGAAGCCCAGAATTATCCCGATGCGCCCAACAACATTCATTTCCCTTCGAGCCTTTTACTGCCAAGTGAAACGTATGAGAACAGAACGGTTTTTGGGTTTACTTTGGAAGGATCTGAATTTTAACAAGTCGCATTAAGCTTGAATTGACAAAGTTTTCGCACTAACCTAACGACTATTTCGACTATGACATCGTTAAACATTCAGGTCTTAGTTCTTGATTTTAAGAGCGCAGCGCCTGCCTGCCGGTAGGATCTATATTCTTTTTTCTCATTGCCTTAATTCTGCCGGAAACCCCTCAACCACAATACCCCAAAGCTCTGGCAACACAAAATACACGAATAAAGTCAACACAATGATGGAAATCACATTCATCACAATCCCTTTGCTTACCATATCTGGAATGCGCAAATAGCCCGAACCAAAGACCACCGCATTGGGAGGCGTCGCCACAGGTAGCATAAATGCACAGGATGCTGCAACCGCTGCACCAACCATTAAGATAAATGGGTGTATGTCAACAGTGATTGCCATGGGTGCCAAAACGGGCAATAACATGGCAGTTGTGGCTAAGTTGGAGGTGATTTCAGTTAAAAAGTTGACTGCGGCAATCAACAGGAAAATCAATAAGATCGTGGTCACACCAGCGAATAAGGTCATCTGGCTGCCAATCCAAGCTGCGAGTCCGCTGCTCTCAAAACCTTGGGCCAAGGCCATGCCGCCACCAAATAACAAAATGATGCCCCAAGGTAATTTTACGGCTTCGTCCCAATTGATCAAACGCTCCTTTTTGTCCTTAGACGGAATCAGGAACAGTACAATTGCGAAAAAGACCGCAATGATGGTATCATCTAAAGCAGGCAAAAAGCCTTGCAACAAGAAGGAACGTGTAATCCAACAAAAGGCGGTTAGCGCAAAAATGATAGACACCAATTTCTCTTCATAACTAATATTCCCGAGGGCTTTTAGAAGCCGATTGATTTCCTGTGTTCCGCCGGGAAAAGTTTTCTGTTTAAATGTAAAGGCGACACTGGTAAGGTATTTCCAACAGATAAAAAGCAGCAACATAGAAATGGGAAACCCGAATATAAACCATTGCAAAAAAGTGATTTCATAGTTGTAAATATCATGCACAACGCCGGCCAAAACCAAATTGGGAGGAGTGCCAATGAGTGTCGCAATGCCACCAATGGAGGCACTGTAAGCAATGGCCAACATAAGCGCTTTGCCAAAAATCTCGTTTTCATCTTCGGCAGTATCAGGGTTGTCCTTTAGTTGTTTAATGATGGCGATACCAATGGGCAGCATCATCACAGAGGTTGCGGTATTACTAATCCACATCGATAAAAAAGCGGTCGCCACCATAAAACCCAAGATGATCTTGCGCACATCGCTACCTATGATCTTTATGATATTGAGTGCGATACGGCGGTGGAGATTCCATTTTTCGATGGTGATGGCAATAATGAACCCGCCTAGATATAAAAATACATATTTATGCCCAAAAGCGCTGGTGGTAGTGGAGAGCTCCAATCCGCCAGTCAAAGGAAACAGCACAATGGGCAATAGGGCAGTAATGGCAATGGGGATGGCCTCGGTAATCCACCAAACCGCAATCCAGGCGGTGGATGCCAATACGGCATTGGCTTCGGCTGAAAGGCCTTCCGGTTTGAAGAACAGTATAATCAAAACGAATAAAAGCGGACCCAATAGGAGGCCGATGCGTTTGGTAAGAGTCATGGATGGCTTTTTAAACAGACTAAGGTATTAAAATTAACCACAGACTAGAAGATTTTATTTGGCGCCAGTAATGTTCGTACATTATCGTGGCTGTTCCGCTTTTAGTAAAAACACTAAAATTTCGTCAATGACGACTTTGGCAGATTGGAGATCGATACGCCATTAGCACCAAGACCAACTATCTCAAATGCTTAGACCTTACCGGCAAAATCGCCTTTAAGTTTACGGAAGATAAAGTGTCGCCGATAGTATTGTTGCATAATTTGGAAGCAGTCGTTAAACAATTGCAACAGTTCAAAAACACAATCTCACGGGGGCTTAAACACATTTCTAGACCATGAAACCACTTCTAAATGGTTAGAAGGGCTTTCGACGCACCAGAATTTAGAGGCTGTGATTGATGCGGTTTTGGCTTAAGAAGACTTAAATTAACAACTAAACGCCAATTTGAACATGCATTGGACAAAAGATTGACGTACGCCAAGTGAAGCATAATTATGCGACGTTTTTATCGCTGTAATGTTTGATTTGATTCAATTCCGATGCTTTTGATTGCTGTCCTTCTTCGATGTCAAAATCATTTTGGAGACCGAGCCAGAATTTGGCTGAATTTCCAAAATACTTGCTCAATCGTAAAGCGGTGTCTGAAGTAATTCGGCGTTTTCCTTTTATAATTTCCGATATGCGCGTCTGCGGGATGCTCAAATCTTTTGAGAGTCGATAAGCGGTAATCTCTAAAGGCTCAAGAAATTCTTGATTTAATATTTTGCCAGGATGTATATTTGCTAATTTTTCCATGTTTTTGTGTCTTAATGGTAATCGATTATTTCTACTTGACTTGCATTTCCTTTTTCCCAAATGAAAATAATTCGTCATTGTTTATTGGTCTCAAATAGAGTTAAAACTATGTATTTTAGTGCATTTCGCTTTAGCTTCTAAAAATGCTTTGCCACGAATTTCACGAACCTGCCTGGCCGGTAGGTAGGTAGGTAGGTAGGTAGGTAGGTAGGTAGGTAGGTAGGTTTTCACGAAACCGCTTGTTATCTAAACGCGTTCACAGTGAGATACTATTCATTTCACGAATTCAACAGACTTTCAGTCTGTTTCAAAAAACCTATGAACTTAAAGGCCATAGTGATTTAGTAATCCAGATACTGTAAAAATCACTTAATTTTCCACTCAATTTTTCAAGCCGGTTTGATGGCGGAATTCTTAAATCTGCAATATCCTGGGAATTGTTCAGCATTCTCAATTTTCTTCGTCCTGTGTTTTGGATGTCAATTGGCAGTGTCTTGATTTTAACCCCGTTCCAAATGTTCTGGGTATTTTTTGAACCAAAGGATGTAATCATATCGTTTTATGTTACTAACGCCAAAAGTAAGTAAACTTGATCATTTTGAACTATTTTTTAGAAAATGATATCTATTAAGTGTTAACTAAAAATAAGGTTTAACTGCTTGACTAGGTATGTGTTCAGCATTAGGGGGTCAAACAAAAGCTACTTAGACTGCTGTATTTTTTTGACAATACTAAGTTCAAGTGATTTTAGATATTTTTGGAAAAATCAAATTAAAATTAAACCATACAATTTTTTTACCCAATTTAATCCCATCCTAATTATTTACGTACATTTAAGCAAACCAACAGATTATGCTGAAAAAAGTATTTGGGAGTGCGGTGTTTGGCGTTGAAGCCACAACAATTACTGTGGAAGTCAATGTAGATTCTGGAATTGGTTACCATTTGGTGGGACTTCCAGATAACGCCATAAAAGAAAGCAGTTTCCGTATCGCTGCAGCTTTGCAGAACAACGGTTATAAAATTCCCGGAAAGAAAATCATCATCAACATGTCTCCTGCCGATTTGCGTAAGGAAGGTTCTGCCTACGACCTCACTTTGGCCATTGGCATCCTCGTGGCCACCGATCAAATCAAGGCGGAAGAACTGGAAAAATACCTTATCATGGGCGAGTTGGCGCTCGACGGAAACCTACAACCCATTAGAGGTGCGCTTCCCATTGCTGTGAAAGCTAAGGAGGAGGGTTTTAAGGGATTTATCCTTCCGAAGCAAAACGCCAAGGAAGCCGCTATTGTTGACGGATTGGAAGTATATGGCGTCGAAAACATTTCTGAAGTCATCGGTTTTTTCGATAGAAACGAACCAATGGAACAAACCATCATCAACACCCGCGAAGAATTCTACAAAAATCTCGATTTTCCCGAACACGATTTTAGTGATGTCAAGGGTCAGGAAAGTATCAAACGTTGCATGGAAATTGCAGCCGCTGGCGGACATAACATCATTCTTATCGGGCCGCCGGGCGCGGGAAAAACCATGCTGGCAAAACGGTTGCCAAGCATTTTGCCACCCATGACCTTGCACGAAGCTTTGGAAACCACAAAAATTCATTCCGTCGTTGGGCGGGTTAAGGCACATACGGGATTGATGGCGCAGCGGCCGTTTAGGAGTCCACATCACACAATTTCGAACGTCGCCCTGGTTGGCGGCGGCAGTTACCCGCAACCGGGAGAAATTTCCTTATCACACAATGGGGTTCTGTTTTTGGATGAATTGCCAGAATTCAAACGTGAGGTGCTGGAAGTGATGCGGCAACCTTTGGAGGATAGGGAGGTAACCATTTCCAGAGCAAAGTTCACGGTCACTTATCCCTCGTCCTTTATGTTGGTGGCGAGTATGAACCCGAGTCCGAGTGGGTATTTCAACGATCCGGGGTCTCCTGTTACCTCGTCGCCAGCCGAAATGCAGCGTTATCTCAGCAAGATTTCTGGCCCTTTATTGGACCGTATCGATATCCATATTGAAGTCACGCCGGTTCCGTTTGAGAAATTGGCAGATGAGCGTAAGGGCGAGTCTTCAGTGGACATCAGAAAACGAGTGACTGCCGCCCGTGAGCTTCAGACCCTTCGCTTTGAAGATTCTGAAACCGTGCATTACAACGCCCAAATGAACACCAAGCAAATTAGAAAACATTGCAAACTCGATGACGCCTCCATGCAACTGCTAAAAACCGCTATGGAACGATTAAACCTTTCCGCAAGGGCTTATGACCGTATTTTAAAAGTCTCAAGAACCATTGCCGATTTGGAAGCTGCAAACGATATCAACGGATCGCACATTAGTGAGGCCATTCAATACAGAAGCATGGATCGGGAAGGCTGGCTGGGCTAAAATTCCTGCGCACCCGCCTACCGATAGGTAGGGGCAGGAGTCTCATGATGAACCCCTGAATTCCCGAACTTTACGGTGATAATTCAGAAACCATCATCAGTAAAAAATGGAATTAGTCAACTCAAATTCAGACCTAACAGGTTTTCAAAACCTGTTAGGTCTAAGCGAGAATCCCATTGAACGATTTCGCAATTCGATACTTTACGCAGCGAATTCAGAAACCCTCATCACTCAAAAAATCCCAGTTCACAGCAAACCAAGCCCAATTAATCAGTCTAAAATGACAATTCCATTCATTTCATGCTTCGTTACAGAACAATCAGTTCGCCATAACGAATGAGGTTTATTCAGCAACCAAAAACCGACAACACATAATTTATTTAGTTTTTAATTTCATTAGCTTTACGACATTTCGTGCCAAACCAGTCAGGTTTTCAAAACCTGAAAGGTTTAATCCACAACACCAATCAAAACGGAATGCGCTCAAGATGATTATCCAGACAGCCTAACTAAAATTCAAAAATGAAAAAACAATTGCTTCTTATCCTTCTAACACTTACACTTTTCAACTGCAATACTTCCGAAGAAAAGCAAACAACAGCTAATCAACAAAAACTTCAAATGGAAGTCGCCAAAACGCCTATAATCAATTTAGAACAAGCAAATCGCTTAGCGCAGTTACCACTCAATTGCATCCAAACCGAATACCCAAACAAGCTCAATCAAACCATCGGGAGTGAGGCCGATTTACAATCGCCCAAAACCTTGCATCCTGCGTTTTATGGTTGTTTTGATTGGCATTCTTCCGTGCATGGACATTGGAGTTTGGTTAACCTTTTGAAGCAGTTTCCAGAATTGGAAAATCGAGCAGCGATTGAGAAAATGCTTTTGGAAACTATGTCTGAAGCCAACATCAAAGCCGAAGTCGATTATTTCTACGGAAAGCACAATGCAACTTACGAGCGCACTTACGGTTGGGCCTGGCTGCTTAAACTTGCGGAAGAGCTGCATACCTGGGACGACCCACTGGCGAGACAGTTGGAGCAAAATCTACAGCCACTTACAGAGCTAATGGTTGCAAACTATGAAGCATTCCTTCCGAAGCTGAACTACCCAATTCGTGTTGGAGAGCATCCCAATACAGCCTTCGGACTCTCATTCGCCCACGATTATGCAACCACTGTTGGGAATTCACAATTAAAATCACTCATAGAGCAACGTGCAAAGGATTTTTATCTCAAAGATGCTGCCTGTCCCTTAAGTTGGGAGCCAAGCGGATTCGATTTCTTGTCGCCCTGCTTTGAGGAAGCTGCCTTGATGAAGCGGGTGCTTCCGATGGATGAATTTAAAAATTGGTTGTCCGATTTCCTTCCGCAGTTAAAAGATGAAAAATTTACACTAGATACTGGAAAAGTAAGTGATAGAACCGATGGAAAACTGGTGCATCTCGATGGCGTGAATTTCTCAAGGGCCTGGAGCCTAAACGAAATTTCGAGGGATTTGCCGGAGTATGCACATCTTCAAAATATCGCCAATCAACATATCAACTACTCATTGCCCAGCATTGTGGGCGATAGTTATGAAGGCGGTCACTGGTTGGGCAGTTTTGCACTTTATGCGCTAAATTCGGTAGCGCGTGATTAGAAACTGGTTTAAAAATATTGGCCCAGGACCCTTGGTTGCTGCTGCGTTTATTGGTCCAGGAACGGTTACAGTATGCACCTTGGCAGGCGTTAATTTTGGCTTTGCCTTGCTTTGGGCAATGTTGCTATCTATTCTGGCAACGGTGGTGCTGCAGGAAATGTCGGCACGTCTGGGCATTGTGTCGCAAAAAGGATTGTCGGAAGTCATAAGAACCGAAATCTCAAACCCAATTCTAAGAACCTTAGCCATTCTTCTCATTTTAGCTGCCATTGTCGTAGGAAACGCCGCTTACGAAGCAGGAAACATCAGTGGTAGCGTGTTGGGTTTGGAGACTTTAATAGGAAATCCCACATTGCAGATCGGCGCTTTAAAACTGAATGCATTGAGCCTCAGTATTGGCGTCATCGCTTTCGTAATACTCTATTTGGGAAATTATAAAATACTTGAAAGGGCACTCATTTCACTGGTCATAGTGATGAGTGTCGCGTTTTTGGTCACTGCGATCTTGACCAAGCCAGATTTAGGTTTGGTGCTTGAAGGCTTATTTGTTCCCAAGGTGTCCAGTGAGAGCATTTTAACCATTATTGCGCTGGTTGGCACTACGGTTGTACCTTATAACTTATTCTTGCATGCCTCACTGGTTAAGGAAAAATGGACTCAAACCTCTGATTTGAAATTCGCTCGAAAAGACACCATAATCGCAGTGGTTTTGGGAGGGGTTGTGTCAATGTGCATTATCATTTCTGCTGCAGCAATAAAAGATGCTCAGGTTGACAATGCCGCAGACCTGGCCAAAGGCTTAGAGCCATTTTTTGGCAATTACGCCTCATACTTTTTATCCGTTGGTCTCTTTGCAGCAGGCATTACCAGTGCCATTACAGCGCCTTTGGCTGCAGCTTATGTGGCGACGGGGTGTTTGGGCTGGGATTCTCAAATGACCTCCAAAGGTTTCAAAGCGGTTTGGATGTTCATTTTGGTTTTGGGCGTGCTATTTTCTTCAATAGGTTTTAAATCGATCGAAATCATCCAGTTTGCCCAAGTCGCCAACGGATTGTTACTACCAATCATCGCTGGATTTTTATTGTGGATCATGAACAAGTCGGCTGTTTTGGGTAAGTATAAAAACACAGCGATTCAAAATGTGTTTGGAATTCTTATCTTAGCGATAGCGCTCTTTTTGGGGGCGAAAAGTATTTTAAAGGTATTTGAATTGATCTAGAAGGCATGAATAGTAGCATTGACATCAATTGTGATTTAGGTGAAGGCATGGGCAACGAAGCTAGCATCATGCCCTTGATTTCGTCCTGCAACATTGCCTGTGGCGCTCATGCGGGCGATCTTGCAACTATGGAAACTGTGGTGGATTTGGCGCAAAGGCATCAGGTCAAGATTGGAGCGCATCCCTCATTTCCAGATAAAGCTAATTTTGGGCGCAAAGTCATGCAAATTCCTGCGGAAGAACTGCGGAAGAGTTTGACCTTTCAAATCGAAAGTTTGATGACGATTCTAAAACAGAAAAACGGAAACCTGCACCACGTCAAGCCTCATGGCGCTTTATACAATTTGGCAGCAAAAGACGAGGCAACAGCGAAAGTAGTGGTGGAGGTGGTCAAAGGTTTTGGCGGAAATTTCATCCTTTATGCGCCTTATCAATCGGTCATTGCCAAAGTTGCCAAGGCGCAGGGTGTTCCAGTCATGTTCGAGGCTTTTGCCGATAGGCATTATAATGCAGACTTATCTTTGGTGGCCAGAACTCACGAACAGGCGCTCATCCATAATCCGGACGAGATGTTTGCCCAGGTGTATCGCATGGTCTCTGAGGGAAAAGTAAGAACCCGCGATGGGGTAGAGGTGAGCATGAAAGCCGATACGTTTTGCGTGCATGGCGATGGCAAAAATGTTGTGGAAAATCTTGAGCATTTGCGAACTAAATTAATGGCACATCACATAACTATGTCTTGATGGAAAAAACTGATTTTAAACTGATTTATAAACGCTTTACTGAGCGCTCTATTTTGGTGCAATGGCCTCCAAAAATCAATCGCATTATTCTCGAAGATGTGCTAAACTTCAAAAATGAACTGCTTAAAAACAATGCTAAACAAATACTTCAAGTAGCTAACGCATATAATTCGATATTAATTACTTACCATGTCACTATTGACAACCTCAATACTGAAGTTTCAGCCCTAAAACAGATTTATGAGGCTTGTGTCTCTACTGAAAAAGGAGATACAAAACTATGGAACATCCCCGTGTGTTATCACGAACACTTCGGATTGGATTTGGCTGAAATTTCCGAGTTGAAAAAGCTATCCATTGCGGATATTATCAAGCGACATTCCGAAGCGATTTATACGGTTTATTTTATTGGGTTTTTACCCGGCTTTTTATACTTGGGCGGATTGGAGGAACAGCTTCATGTGCCGCGGAAATCAAAACCAAGACAACGCATCGAAAAAGGTGCGGTGGCGATTGGCGGTTCTCAAACTGGGATTTATCCCAATGCGAGTCCGGCAGGTTGGAATGTGATTGGCAATTGTCCGTTGGAACTATTTGATGTTAATAAGGAGCCACCTTGTTTTGCAAGAGCTGGCGACCAAGTACGGTTTTATCCAACAGATCTGGATGAACACGCTAAAATTTCCGAAGCCATAAAAAATGGAAGCTATAACCTAGAATTCGAAAATAGTGATGATTGAGCTCTTAAAAGCAGGTTTATACGACAGCATACAAGATTTAGGGCGCTTTAGCCTGCAGCAATTTGGTGTGCCATATTCTGGTGCGATGGATCAGTACTCGGCAAAACTCGCCAATTTGATTTTAGGAAACCACCATGATGCTGCGGTTTTGGAGTGGACGCTCTTGGGGCCAAACTTAAAATGCCATAGCAATGCTTTGATTTGTGTTACTGGCGCGGTTAGCGATTTGAAAATTAATAAACACGCTGTCAAACAAAATATGGCCTTGCGCATTCAAGCTGGCGATACCTTGACATTTGGTGCTGCGCAGAAGGGCTGTAGAGGGTATCTCGCGGTTTTGGGAGGCTTCCAAACCGAATTGGTCATGGGCAGTAGGAGTCAGTATGCCAATATTACAGCCGAATTCAGATTAAAAAAAGGAACGCGTTTGCCTATTAAGGAACAGACCTTGCCCAAACAATTGCAAAAAGCTTCGGTAAAAACACCGACTGCACATTTTGACACGAAGCTCATCGAGGTCTTCAAAGGCCCGGAATATGATGCCTTAAGCGAAACCCAGCAACGTGCGCTTACTTCCAAAACCTTTACAGTGTCAAAAGACAGCAACCGCATGGCTTATCAATTAAACGAGCACTTTGAAAATGAATTGGAACCCATATTCACTTCTCTGGTCTTACCGGGCAGCGTGCAATTAACGCCATCTGGGCAATTGGTGATTTTGATGCGCGACTGCCAAACCACGGGCGGTTATCCCAGAGTACTTCAGCTTAGCGAGCAAGCCATCGACCGACTGGCGCAAAAGAATATTGGGGCTGAGCTTCGGTTTGAGTTTTGAGCTTTGAGTCTTGAGCTTTGAGTTTTGAGCCTTGAGTCTTGAGCTTTGAGTTTTGAGCCTTGAGCTTTGAGTCTTGAGCTTTGAGTTGTGAGTGGTGAGTTTTGAGCCTTGAGCAAGTAAATTTTAGTCCTACGTCATTAGTCAAAGCGTCCTAAGTCAATTTAGTCTTACGTCTTATGTCATTTTTTAGTCCTACGTCCTAAGTCAATTTTTACTTCATTTCATAAGAAAACTCTTAAAATTTTAATACTTTAGTCGCGCAATTAATCAAACCAACCAATAATGAAAAATTTCGGATTACTTATTTTGGGCATCATCATCGGTGCCATTGCCATGTATTTTTATGTGCAACAAAACAGTTCAGACCTTGAGGGTGTGGACCCAACCGAGCCAAAAGGCTTGATTACCGCTGAAGAAGCCAAAACACTTGATCGCGCTTACGACCCGCGCTACAAATTAATTAGCGACTCCATCGTAACCCGTGAAGGTGGCGATAACCGCTCGTCTTGGTATGCTTTGGAAGAAGTAAGAACGTTTTTGGATTATGCTGAAGACCAGGCCAAGAAAAACAACTATACCATGAATGGCATTCGCATTTATTTAGGTGCTTATCCAGAATCTAACGAAGGCCAAGGCTACACCACCATGTTTATGATGCCAACGGGGTATAGTGCCAACCAGAACAAATCTGAAGGCAACTTGTTAGGGCTAAGTTTAAAAAGAGGTGATGATGGCGATATTCCTGGCGTTGGTGGATTGAACCACGGTTCAGAGGGGAAGCCTCCAGGTGCTAATTATCCTCAATAAAATTGCAAGGTGCAGGATTTTCTCATCAATAACGATGAATTTTTTACTAAGTTTTTTGAATTAGCTGCTGCCGTATCTGGTAGTATTTATTTAAATAAAACAAAGCATAAAACCATAAGAATATTTGTTTATTACTTATGGCTAACTGTGGTTGTGGAAACTTTAGGTGTTTATACTCAAATTTTGCAAAACAACTATGATTATGAGTGGTATATTGCTTTAAAAAATTCTGTGTTTTGCCCAAATACTTGGCTTTATAATATTTACTCTTTTTTAGCAATTGGACTGATTGGTATTTTTTACTCGGGCCTACTAAGCTCTAAAAAGTTTAAAATCATCATTCGAGGTTCGATAGTGGCTTATAGTCTATTTACAATTGTATTTTTCCTTCAAACAAATGCATTCTTCGTTATGAGTTTACCCTACAATATGTTGCTGGGAACAATGATTATTTGTGTTTTTGTGGTTTTGTACTTTTTGGAATTAATCAGGAGTGAGGTTTTGCTTAAATTTTACAAACTGCCATCTTTCTATATTAGTGTGGCATTGTTATTTTGGTATCTGTGTGTTGCACCTCTTTTTATATTTGGTAGTTATTATAGAGCTGTAAATACAGATTTCATTCAATTCAGAGTTTTATTATTACTCATTATTAATATCTTGACCTATTCATGTTTTTCATTCGGTTTTATCTATTCGCTTTACAAGAACAAGTAATCAAAGAGGAAGAAATAGCGCTCATTGGTTATATGACCATTGTAGTGCTGCTCTTATCTGCCATGGTTATTATTTTCTTTGTGACCTTTCAAAAACGAAAAAACAAACTGTTGTTAGATCAAATCGCGCAACAAAAAGCCTATGACGTTGAAATTGCCCGCACCCAGTCTGAAATCCAAGAGCAGACCTTAATGTACGTTGGCAGGGAATTGCACGATAATGTCGGGCAGATGCTGGTCTTGGCCAAAATGCAGTTGGGCATGCTCAACGCCAAGGTAGATACTAGTTTATCGGCCAGCTTTCAGGAGACCTCACAAATGGTGAGCGATAGTCTTGAAGAGGTGCGCGCGTTATCTAAATCCCTTAATAGTGAGGTGCTGCTCAATACTAGTTTGGTTGAAAGCCTTCAGAATGAGTTGGACCGCTTAAAACGTTTGGTGTTTTCTTCTGCGGAATTGATTATTAAAGGTGATCAAACAGCATTGCCCAACCGACCTCATGAACTTGTTTTATTCCGCATTTTACAGGAATTCTTTTCCAACAGCATGAAATATTCCGAAGCTGACGGAATTAAGGTCATTTTGGATTATCAAGAAACACAGCTTCTAATTACTGCCAGCGACAATGGCGTTGGATTTGATATCGCTTCCGCGGAAAAAGGCTCGGGGCTCATCAACATGGAACATCGAGCGCAACTGATTGGGGCGCAATTTGATTTGAAATCGAAACCGAATGAAGGGGTGCTGCTTGTGATCGCGTATGCTTTGGAATAGTTGTGATTGCGAGGCCTCTTGGTTCGTCATTGCGAGCCTGCCTGCCGGCATAGGCAGGGGAGGTACGACCGCGGCAATCTGCTGAATCAGAATCTAGATGCTATCATGAGATTGCTTCGTCGCCCAAAAGCTCCAAATCTTGCGATAGGCGGGCTCGCCATGACTGTACACGGTTCCTGAGATTGCTTCGTCGCCTAAATGCACCAAATCTTGCGATAGGCAGGCTCACAATGACTTGACTATACAGGCTCTCAATGGCCTTAGAGACAAGCATTCCAAACGGCATCTTCGGGCAAAGGCGCCTCAATATCAATGGCTTCATTAGAAACTGGATGCACGAACTGCAAACGCCTGGCGTGTAAACTGATGCTGCCATCGGGATTGCTTCGGTTGAAGCCATATTTCAAATCCCCTTTGATGGGCGACCCGATGCTGGCCAGTTGCACGCGTATTTGATGATGACGCCCAGTTTCCAAAGTGACTTCCAGCAAGGTATAATTGTCTAAGGTTTTTAGGGTGGTATAATGCAGAATGGCTTTTTTCCCGTCGGAAATTTCCTTGTGATGTGCCGCCGATTTATTGTTCTTGGGATTCTTTTTCAGCCAATGCAGCAAGGTGTCTTCCGTTTTCACTGGCGGATTTTTGACAATGGCCCAATAGGTCTTGTTCGTTTTTTTTTCAGCAAAGAGCTTATTGAGTCGTGGTAAGGCTTTACTGGTCTTGGCAAACATCACGATGCCTGTGGTTGGGCGGTCCAAACGGTGCACCACGCCCAAATAGACCTTGCCGGGTTTGTTGTACTTATCCTTAATATAACTTTTAACGACTTCGCTCAAAGGTTTATCGCCAGTCTTGTCGCCCTGCACAATATCCCCAGCGCGCTTATTCACGATGATGATGTGGTTGTCTTCGTAAAGGACTTGTAAATTATTTTTATCTGAATGTTTAACCACGAATTTAGACACGAATTTCACTAATTATCACTAATTAAAACGAACCTGCCTACCGTTTTTCAGGTAGGTTGAAACGAATTATAACGAATCTGGTTACCGTTTTTCAGGTTGGTTAACACGAATATGTTATCCGTTGTTATCTTAAGTTTCAAATGCTAAGAAGGAATGAATAGGTTGTAATTTACTAAACAGTCTTCATCTTCATCTTCACCTTCATCTTCAGTTCAAGTTCAAGTTCATCTTCATCTTCATCTTCATCTTCGTCTTCGTCTTCAGTTCAAGTTCATCTTCATCTTCAATTTCATCTTCAGTTCAAGTTCAAGTTCAAGTTCAATTTCAATTTCATCTTCATCTTCATCTTCATCTTCATCTTCATCTTCATCTTCATCTTCGTCTTCGTCTTCGTCTTCAGTTCAAGTTCATCTTCGTCTTCATCTTCATCTTCAGTTCAAGTTCAAGTTCAAGTTCAATTTCAATTTCATCTTCATCTTCATCTTCATCTTCGTCTTCGTCTTCGTCTTCAGTATTGCTCCGAATCACTGGGAAAATCCACCGTTTTCACATCATCCACGTATTGGGAAATGGCAGTGGTCATATCGTCGTAGAGATTCATGTAGCGTCGCAAAAATCGCGGTTGGAACTCGTAAGTCATGCCAATCATATCGTGTAGAACCAGTACTTGTCCGTCAACACCATTGCCAGCGCCAATGCCAATGACTGGGATAGAGACACTTTTGGCCACTTCTTCTGCCAATTTTGCAGGAATTTTCTCCAGAACAAGCGCGAAGCAACCCGCTTTTTCCAGCATGAGCGCATCATCCTTAAGGCGTTGTGCTTCTTCCTCTTCTTTGGCACGAACGGTGTAAGTCCCAAATTTATAGATGGATTGCGGCGTTAAGCCCAAATGGCCCATCACGGGAATGCCAGCATTCAGAATACGCTTGATGGATTCCTTGACTTCCTTGCCGCCTTCCATCTTAACCGCATGTCCGCCAGATTCCTTCATGATTCTAATGGCAGAACGCAAGGCTTCTTTGGGGTCACTTTGGTAACTTCCGAAGGGGAGATCAACCACTACCAGCGCTCGTTCTGTAGCTCTTACCACCGAGGAGGCATGATAAATCATTTGGTCTAAGGTAATGGGCAAAGTGGTTTCATGGCCAGCCATCACGTTGCTTGCTGAATCGCCCACCAAAATCACGTCCACACCAGCGCCATCCACAATTTTGGCCATGGTATAATCGTAAGCAGTGAGCATGGAAATTTTTTCGTGGTTTTGTTTCATCTCCACCAAGGATTTCACGGTAATTCTCTTATAGTCTTTTTTTGCGGTTGACATGTGTTGTTTTTATATGAATTGTAAAAATACAGTGTTTTTAATGAATTCAAGGTTCAATATTCAAGGTTCAAGGTTTTGCCACGAATTTCACGAACCTGTAGGCCCGGTAGGTTGGTTTTCACGAACCTGTATGACCAGTAGGTTGGTTCACTCGCTCCCTGAAATTGCATGCGTAAATTGGTCACCAAAAATTTCACGAATTCAACAGACTTTCAGTCTGTTTAAGAAAACCTATGGCACTATAATCCTTAGTGGTTTAGTTCGAAATACTAACAAACATCCATGTGAGTGAATCTCCGCGCCTTTGCGCCCCTGCCTGCCGGCAGGTTTGCGAGAATTCAACGCTTTGACTTAAAATTAACAATCGGATAAATGCACCCCAACGGCCAAGCCACCTTCACTGGTTTCCTTATATTTAGAGCTCATGTCTTTTGCGGTTTCCCACATGGTTTGCACCACTTTGTCCAAAGGCACTTTTACGTTTTTTGGGTCGGTGTCTAACGCCAATTCGGCAGCATTTATGGCTTTGATGGCGCCCATGGAGTTGCGTTCAATACACGGGATTTGCACTAGGCCACCAATGGGGTCGCAGGTAAGGCCAAGGTGGTGTTCCATAGCAATTTCTGCAGCGACCAAAACCTGTTCTGGCGTACCGCCCAGCAATTCGGTAAGCGCAGCAGCAGCCATGGCAGAGGAAACGCCAATTTCAGCTTGACAACCACCCATGGCCGCCGAAATCGTAGCCCCTTTTTTAAAGATGCTCCCAATCTCGCCAGCCACCAATAGGAATTTTTTGACATGCTCAAAAGTGGCTTCATGGTTTTCAATGGTCATATAATACATCAATACCGCAGGAATCACACCGGCACTTCCGTTGGTGGGGGCTGTGACCACGCGACCCAAAGAGGCGTTCACTTCGTTGACCGACAAAGCAAAACAGCTAACCCATTTTAGGATTTGTCTGAATTTGACTTCATTGTTTCTGATGCTTTCCAACCATTCCAAAGGCGTTTCATAAGGGACATCGTTGTTTATTAAATTCTTATGCATATCAAAAGCACGACGACGCACATTAAGTCCGCCAGGAAGATGGCCTTCGGTATGGCAGCCCACGTACATACATTCCAACATGGTGTTCCAGATGCGCTCAAGTTCAAAATCAATAGTCGCTTCATCCCGAATGGATTTCTCGTTTTCCAAAACCACACCCGAAACGGGCAAGTTCAACTGCTTGCAGAACTCCAACAATTTCACGCCATTTTCAACAGGGTAGGGGAAGGTGCAATAGAAAATGATTTTATTCATTTTAGAGATCTTCCGCTCTTCCTGCACTACGAAGCCGCCCCCAATGGAATAATAGGTTTCCTTGTAGTGTCGTCCATTAATGGTTGCGGTAAAAATCATTCCATTAGAATGAAAGGGGAGGAATTTTTTATTGAAAACAATATCGGCTTTGGCGTCGAAGGCGACCTTCCGCTCATTATTGAGCATTAGCGAGTTACTGTTCTTTATGGAAGAAATAATGACATCAATGGTATCTACAGGAATGTGTTCGGGATCGGCACCACTAAGGCCCAGCATGACCGCAAGATCGGTGGCATGCCCTTTCCCGGTAAGGGACAGGGAACCGTAAAGATCGACCTGGATGTGTTCCAACTTATCAAAACGTTTGGTCTCTTTAAGTTTCTTGATCCAACGTTCTGCAGCCCGCCAAGGACCGAGTGTATGTGAGCTGGACGGACCAACTCCAATTTTAAGCATATCAAAAACCGAAATACATTCCATTTGCGCAATCGTTTAAGTGAGCCAACAAAGATACAGTTTAGACCTTAAGAAAAAAGCCATTCGCCGTCTTTGCCAAATCTTTGCTGAAATTGAAATTATATTTTCAAGATCTTCTTGGAAACTGTTTTAGAATCGATGTTTAATGTTAAGTAATACAAGCCCGACTGTAAATTATTTAGTGCCAGTTCTTGATTGTTGTTTACCAATCCATTCAATAGCAGTTGGCCTTGCATGTTATAGATCTTGTATGCCATTGGCGTATTTGAAGATCGATTGTGTTGCAGTTTGATTTTGCTGGAAAATGGATTAGGATAAACCGTGATTGAAGAGGTGTTCAAATCCTTATTGCCAGTTGATAATGTCACTGAAGATAAGGCACAAACCGCGTCAATATCTGCTCCAGGCGTGGTGCCACCGCAAGATCCGTCTGGTATATCTTTAATCTCAATGGCATCAAATCGCAAAGTGCCTGCTTCAAAACCCATCAACACATCGTCTATGTCAATGCCATTTGTTGCGCCACCTATAGCACCGAATTCATAAAACCCGTCTGAATCAACATCGGGAACACCACTGTTGATCAATTGGGTTTCGGTATAATCGTCTGCAGGTCTCAATGCAATATCGCTGGCTTCAACCGAAGGCCCCACTTCAAAGACCCAAACATCAATACCACTATTGCCAGAGTTGGCCAATAGGTTATTTGTGAAGCCCAATTTTATAAATCCCCCTTGACCCAAAGCGACAAAAGTAGGAGAATCATTGGTACTGCCATCGTAATCACTCATACCTAAGGCGCCTTCTGGTTCTGGATCCACAAAAGCACAGCCAGATTGAAATTCGATAAGCTCATCGGCAAACGTGATGCCTTCGGTGCATATTTGGCAGGCTTGACCTGAGAATCCCAAGCAATCCTCATCAATGCAATCAATGCGCCCATCGCCATCATTATCAATGCCATCAGCACAAGCGATTGCATTATTTTCTGCGGTAAATTCTTGAGCATAACTTAAACTCATAAACACCAGACACACTAAAGTCATAACGGATTTAAAAACGTCTTTCCCCATAATTTATAAATTAAAAAACTGATTAATAGCGATTTAAGTTAGCGAAAAAAAATCAGCAGAAAAAATGTTTTTAAGTGTATTGCATGGACTAGCAGAAATAAAAATTCTGGTCTGAAATTTTTCAGATTCAATTTGAGTGCATCAAGTTTTATTAGATGCTTTATTAGTGCAAAATTTCAAAATAGCCTTCCTGCATTAAAATTTGGTTTGACGACAGAGCTCCAATTATGGATCGATTAAACCGAAGAAATTTTCGGCCATGGTTTAAATGAAAAAAGTCCGAAAATTAACTTTTTCGGACTTTTGCGTGTATTATTTAATTTTTTTTAGAGCGTTTTAAATTCTGTAATATTCACAGCTTCCATAACATTATCAATATTTGAGGTGTCTAGACCATTAATAGCATCTGCTGGTAATATCACTATTCTAAAAATTTGATTTTGAGTAAAGTCAGCATCCAAAGTTGAAAGATCAAAATTGCCATCTATCAATAATTTAACATCGGCAAAAGTATGGTTAAAAACATATTGAATAACATCGTTATCATTAAGAAAAAAGTTTTGGGGTAATGGTGACCAAGCATCAGTAGCTTGTCCGTCAATAGTAACAACTTCATCTAATCGATATACTAATACAACATCACTGTCAAGTATGTCATAAGGTAGAGAAACTTCAACTTCTTGTAAACCAGAATCATTGAAGTACTGAAAATTAATAGGTGGTGTTTCAAATGATAAAGCAGCATATTCATCTGCATTTATTCCATTAAAACCTGGAGGTCCTGGAGGGCCTTGATCGCCTTCACAGGCTGTAAATAAAAGAGCAGTAATAGCTACTAAGGATAAGATCTTCTTCATGATGATTTTTTTTTGTTTAGGGTAAAATTACGATTCGTTTTCAAGAACAGCCATAATCATGCCGAAGTTTTTCAGATGAATCTGACAAGGTGTCAGATTGTTTTGACTGGCACAAAGATTGACATAAGCTAACCGAAATTAATCATGAACATCACGTTTCCGTAGAAATCGGAGACAGATAATAATTAAACATAAAATTATGAGTAAAATAATTGGAATTGATTTAGGGACAACCAACTCATGTGTTTCCGTAATGGAAGGTAATGAGCCGGTTGTAATTCCCAATGCAGAAGGTAAGCGCACCACGCCATCAGTAATCGCTTTTGTTGAAGGCGGTGAAATCAAAGTGGGTGATCCAGCAAAACGTCAAGCGGTAACCAATCCCATAAACACGGTCTATTCGATCAAGCGTTTTATGGGTAACAAATATTCTGAATCCAAAAAAGAAGCAGAACGCGTACCTTACAAAGTAGTGAAAGGTGATAATGATACGCCAAGAGTTGATATTGACGGTCGTTTGTACACACCTCAGGAATTATCGGCCATGATTCTTCAGAAAATGAAGAAAACTGCTGAAGATTATTTGGGACATGAAGTGACTGAAGCGGTAATTACCGTACCGGCTTACTTCAATGATTCTCAACGTCAAGCCACAAAAGAAGCTGGTGAGATCGCAGGATTAAAAGTACGTCGTATCATCAACGAGCCTACAGCAGCAGCTTTGGCTTACGGGATGGACAAAAAAGGAATCGATCAAAAAATCGCAGTATTTGATTTTGGTGGTGGTACACATGATGTATCCATATTAGAATTGGGCGATGGTGTATTTGAAGTATTAGCTACAGATGGTGATACCCATTTGGGTGGTGATGATGTGGATGAGAAAATCATTGACTGGTTGGCCGATGAGTTTAAAGCAGATGAAGATATTGATTTGCGTAAAGACCCAATGGCATTGCAACGTTTAAAAGAAGCTTCAGAAAAAGCGAAGATTGAATTATCATCTTCCGCACAAACCGAAATCAACCTGCCTTATGTCACTGCAACGGCGAGCGGACCAAAACACTTGGTGCGTACCTTGACCCGTTCAAAATTTGAGCAATTGATTGATGATTTGGTAAAAAGAACCATTGAGCCTTGCCAAAAAGCATTGAAAGCTGCAGGTCTTACTAAAAGTGATATTGACCAAGTGATCTTGGTGGGTGGATCTACACGTATTCCAGCAGTACAGCAAGCAGTAGAGAAATTCTTCGGAAAAGCACCAAGTAAAGGGGTTAATCCAGATGAAGTGGTATCTCTAGGTGCAGGGATCCAAGGTGGTGTATTGACAGGTGATGTGAAAGACGTTCTTTTATTAGACGTGACGCCATTGTCTTTAGGTATTGAAACCATGGGTAATGTAATGACCAAATTGATTGAGGCAAATACAACGATTCCTACCAAGAAATCACAAGTATTCTCAACAGCAGCCGACAATCAGCCTTCCGTGGAAATCCACGTTTTGCAAGGCGAGCGTCCAATGGCAGCAGACAATAAAACAATTGGTCGTTTCCATTTAGACGGATTGCCACCAGCACAAAGAGGCACACCTCAAATTGAAGTGACCTTTGATATTGATGCCAATGGGATCATTAAAGTGTCGGCTACGGATAAAGCGACTAATAAAACACAGGATATTAGAATTGAAGCGTCTTCTGGTTTAACTGAAGAGGAAATCAATAAGATGAAGCAAGATGCAGAAGCAAATGCTGATGCCGATGCCAAAGCGAAGGAAACCGCAGATAAATTGAACCAAGCCGATGCCATGATTTTCCAAACCGAAAGTCAGCTGAAGGAATTTGGTGATAAATTATCAGACGATAAGAAAACGCCAATTGAAGAAGCGCTCAAAGAGTTGAAGGAAGCTTATGCAACTAAAGACATTGCAGTGATTGATCCAGCCTTGGAGAAAATCAACGAAGCATGGAAAGTAGCTTCAGAAGAAATGTACAAAGCACAAGCAAGTGATGCCCAAAACGGCGGAGATGAGCCAGCAGATGATGCAGGTGCAAACGAAGACGGAAAAGCAGATAGCGACGTGGAAGACGTTGATTTTGAAGAAGTGAAGTAAGCAGAGAGCCAATTTTCGCCAAAAGCGAAAATTGTGCGAATCGCTTATGCCCACGCAGGTGGGCATCCCAGAGAGCCAATTTTCGCCAAAAGTGAAAATTGTGCGAATCGCTTATGCCCACGCAGGTGGGCATCCCAGAGAGCCAATTTTCGCCAAAAGCGAAAATTGTGCGAATCGCTTAGGCCTGCGCAGGTGGGCATAAAAGCAAACGCTTCGCAACTAATTTTTAAAGAACGCAATCATTTTAAAAAAATGGTTGCGTTTTTTTTGTTTACCACTTCAAAGTGTTCAGGCTAGTCTAAGGTAATCTCGTGGAAATCTTTTGATGTTTGGCTTTAAGAATTGCCTTTCCGGATACGTTTAAACATCGTGTGAATCGCAAAAGTATGTGGAAAAGTAACCGCTGCTAAAAACGAAAAGAACAAGGCATAAAAAATATCCATGGATTTAAATACAAAATAGAAAGCCACCATGGCAACGACCGAAATCAACCAATAGGGGAACGCTGCTTTTGTATAAGCCAGTGCATTCTTTGTATTGAAATCCTTATAAACAAAAGTAATTTGATCGTAAAGTGAAGGGAGGCTGTGCCAAAAAATAAAATAGATGGCAAAACCCCAAATTAGCGATGAGATCTTAAAAATGATCGAAAACACAAGTAGATAGAGTAGTTCTTCAATTCCGTTTTTACGAAAATTCTTCTGCTTAAACGCTAGATAGCCGGTAATGGCCAAAAACATCAGACTTATGATTATAAAGCCATATTCCAAAATTTTCGGCGAGAATTGGTAGCTTGAAATGCTGTAAACAATTTGGAGCACTTCCGTAGCATTCAATACAAATAACAAAGCCAGTACAAATAGGCCGTAAATTCCGAAGAACAGTTTCTTAATCCATACAGGGCTGTTTAGAGTGGAACGCTCCCAATGTTGTTCACCAAAATGATAGGCACTAAAAACAATAAATACACTAAGTGCCCACAAGGGAATCACTAAAAACAGTGAGAATACCAAGATTACCAAACCTATATAAATGGCCAGAATTATAAAATGCGTGCTTTTTCCTTTGCGCAAGGCCATTTTGTCAAAAAGCAACAAATCATTTGCTCCATGCAGGATTCCGAAGGAAAATATCAGTATGAATCCGCACACCGTCTCCAAATCACTCGCTAACAATGAGGCCAGCCATAAACATACAAAACTGGATACAATTGAGATATTCCTAGTCTTAACGGTCATAGATTAAGTTTTTTGTAAAAATAGAATATTTTTTATGGTAATATATGATTAGTTTTGTTTAACTTTATTGAAAATTAACTAAACAATCTATTAATTAAAACAAATCTTATGAAAACAATGTTTTTATTTGCTGAAGTCAGCACAAAACTAGATCCAACAGATTATGTAGGATTTACCTTTTTCGTGGGCAGTATGGCTATGATGGCTGCTTCTGCTTTTTTCTTTCTATCGCTTAGCCAATTTGATCGCAAGTGGAGAACTTCCATTTTGGTATCTGGCCTAATCACTTTTATTGCAGCAGTACATTATTTTTACATGAGAGATTACTGGTTTGCCAATGTCGAATCACCAACCTTTTTCAGGTACGTAGATTGGCTCTTGACTGTACCATTGATGTGTGTTGAGTTTTACTTGATACTCAAAGTAGCTGGTGCGAAAACATCGTTGATGTGGAAATTGATTGCCGCATCGGTAGTTATGTTGGTCACTGGGTATTTTGGTGAAGCAGTTTACATGGATCAAGCAGCATTTTGGGGTGGTGTCTCCGGATTAGCTTATTTCTACATTGTTTATGAAATATGGCTTGGGAGTGCTAAAAAATTGGCTGTTGCCGCTGGAGGCAATATCCTTACCGCTCACAAAATACTATGCTGGTTCGTGCTCGTAGGTTGGGCCATTTATCCATTAGGATACATGCTTGGCACCGACGGATGGTACACTAGCCTTATAGGTACTGGAAGTGTGGATGTGGTGTATAACATTGCAGATGCCATCAACAAGATTGGATTTGGATTGGTTATCTATGCTTTGGCAACTAAAATGCAGGTAACACAAACACACAATGCTTAACTTTTAAATTTGCTCTAAATTGAAAAAGCGTGATCTCCTTTTAAAGGGGGTCACGTTTTTTATTTTTAAGTTTGTAAACTCTAGAAAAATAATTTAGACGCATTTCATCCTTATTCTGAGTTACGCACATGAACCTTAAATTTCCCAAAGCTCAATCTGAAAGTGCTAATGCCAAAACCTTAGCCACAAAACTCACTGCCAAAGGCGAAAACTACGTGCAGCAAGGGCATCCCTGGGTGTTTTCCGATAGTATTGTAAAAATCAACGATGACGCAAAAACCGGTGATTTGGCGATTATCTTCGGAAAGCGCAAAAATGCCATGATTGGGATTGGACTTTATGATGCCGATTCCCCGATTCGCATTAAAATGATTTATAATGCATCGAAACCAATTCAGATCAATTCCGATTTCTTTCTTCAGAAAATTAATAGCGCCTATCAAAAACGGGAGCCGCTTTTAAAAACAAATACGACAAGTTACAGACTCATTTTTGGCGAAAACGACGGATTTCCATCACTTATTGCCGATGTATACGAACAGGTCTTGGTGCTGAAACTGTACTCTGAAATCTGGCTGCCGTACCTGGAAACCATTCTGGAAAGCCTGATTCAGGTTTCCAATACTGAAACCGTTGTGCTGCGTTTGAGTAGAAGTCTGCAACAATCAGATTCGCACCATTTTAAAGACGGCGATGTGGTTTATGGAAATTTGAAAGCTGAGGTTGTGCAATTTGTAGAGCATGGGGTGAATTTTTCAGCAAACGTGATCAAAGGGCATAAGACCGGGTATTTTTTAGACCATCGTGAGAATAGGAGGCAAGTGGGCGAGTTGAGTAAAGGCAAAACGGTCTTAGATGTGTTTTCATACGCTGGCGGATTTTCAGTACATGCACTTGCCAACGGAGCGACTGACGTGACTAGTGTCGATATCAGTGCCCAAGCGCTGGAAATAGCACTTCATAATGGAAGTCTCAATGATTATTCTGGTCAACACCACATCCTTGCTGGCGATGCCTTCAAGATTTTAGAACAGCTCATTAAGGACCACCAAACTTTTGATGTGGTAATCATAGATCCGCCAAGTTTTGCCAAGCAACAAAGTGAGATCCAACTTGCTAAAAAAAAATATGCGCAATTGGCGGCGTTGGGAGCAAAGCTTACCGCCCAAAACGGATTGCTGGTGCTGGCTTCCTGTTCCTCAAGAATGTCAACAAAAGCCTTTTACGATATCAATGAGCAGACCTTAAAAAAAGCGGATCGCCCATTTAAAGTAGAACAAAAAACGCAACATGACGTCGATCACCCCATCGGTTTTGAAGAAGGCGCGTATTTGAAATGTGGGTATTATCGGTTTTAGTTCTCAGATCTCAGTTTTCAGTCTTCAGTTGGCAGTTTTCAGTCTGCAGTCCCAGTCCCAGTCCCAGTATTCAGAATTACTAATAAAAGATTCAGAAAATATCAAACACCAAATAAAGACCTTGAAATTAGAGTGAGCTCTGCGCCCCAGCCTACCGGCAGGCAGGTTTGCGAGATAGAAGAGTTCTCAGTATTCAAATTCAAATTCAAGTTCAAGTTCAAGTTCAAGTTCAAGTTCAAGTTCACTTTCATCTTCGTCTTCATCTTCACCTTCATCTTCATCTTCATCTTCATCTTCGTCTTCCTATGCACGCATAATAAAAAAAACTATATTTGTTTTTAGAAAAACGACGTTCATGAGCACAAAATTGACCCAACTCCTTCAAATCAAATATCCAATCATCCAAGCCCCTATGTTTTTGGTTTCCAACGTGGCCATGGTCACAGAAGCCATGAATAGTGGGATCGCTGGCTGTATTCCGGCATTGAATTACCGTACTTTGGAAGAACTGAGAGCGGCCGCAAAATCCCTGAAAGCCAATAAAGTGGGGCAGGGTGCCTTCGGCTTCAATTTAATTGTGAACAAATCAAACCTAAAATATAAAGATCAGTTAACCGTAATTTGTGAGGAAGGTTGTGATTTTATAATTACCTCATTGGGAAGTCCGGAAGAGACCATCAAAAAAGCTCACGCTGCTGGCATCAAAGTATTTTGCGATGTTACCGATTTGCACTTCGCCAAAAAAGTGGAAAGTCTGGGGGCAGATGCAGCCATAGCTGTGAATAACGAGGCTGGCGGCCATAGAGGCAATCTCTCTCCCAAGGATCTGATTCAACAGCTCACGGCAAACATTTCAATTCCGGTGATTTCTGCGGGAGGTGTCGGCACTAAAGCAGATCTTGATTTGATGCTGAGTTATGGTGCGGAAGGTGTCTCAATAGGGAGCCCCTTTATCGCTTCCGAAGAGGCTGAAGTGACCAAAGAGTATAAGCAGGCCTGCGTGGATTATGGCGCTGAAGATATTGTGATGACACAACGCATTTCGGGTACGCCGTGCACAGTGATCAATACGCCTTATGTTCAGAAAATTGGAACCAAGGCCACCTGGTTGGAAACTTTACTCAATAAGAGCAAGACCTTAAAAAAATGGGTCAAGATGATTCGTTTCGCCATTGGGATGCGAGCAACCGAAAAAGCTGCAACACAAGCCACCTACAAAACCGTTTGGGTCGCGGGGCCTAGCATCTCCCATACCAATGCTATTTTACCGGTCAAGGAAATCGTTAAGAATTTGACGGTTTAAAATCAAATGCGCTAAAAAATGTTGCGTATCTATTGCATTGCGTCTTATTTTTATAATAACTTTCAATCTGAATTTTGTTTCGTGCAAATATGCAACAGCCTTATATTCATCGCATTTACTGAAATCATTACTAATTTGATTTCGAATCTTTGATTTTGGGTTGTTGCTAAGATCTTAATTCAGCTATTATCAACCAATCCATTTGTATTTTGAAAACCGTTTTTAAAGCTCTAATCGTTTTAATTTTACTTTTCGTGGCATTGCTGTATTGGTCGGTTTCCAGTACGAGCAAAACCTTCGGCAGAAGCAAGATTTTAAGTCCGAAAAATAGTGAAACGGTCAATTTTAAATTATACGACTCTGTCTTGATTGCTGCGAGCACCAATTACAACAGCAATCTCGTGAAAAACCTAATGCAAGGGGAACAGTATCGCAAAGCGTGGTCTGAGCCGGTTGCAGTTCAAATCCTGTTTTTAGATACTTTATTTGGTGGTGGCGTAAAGATACTTGAAGAGGGTGGAGGCAATCAAACCCACTCTCTAAAATTGGAAGGCCCTAACGGCATTGAATATAGTTTACGAAGCGTCAATAAAGATCCCACACCATTGATTCCTGATATTGCCTATACCTTAGGTTTGAAAAATATAGTGGTAGATGGAATTGCTGCCCAACATCCTTTTGGCGCACTTTTGGCCTCCCAATTGGCAGAAGCGGCCAACATACCCCATACCCATCCAAAAATGGTATTTCTTCCGAAGCAAGATTTTTTAAAGGATTATAATGAGAAATATGGCAATCGGCTTTTTCTATTGGAATATGAGTCCGATAGCTGGGTGGATTGGACCAAGTTCGATAGTATTACTGAAATTCGGGATACTGAAGACCTTCAGAAACTGAAAATGGAGCAAGGCAGCCATTTAAGTATTGATAAGAGAGCGTTGATAAAAGCACGACTGTTCGATTTTTTGATTGGAGATTGGGACAGGCACACCAAACAATGGGGCTGGGCGATTAAAAAAATTGATAGTAATTATCTGGCCATTCCCATTCCAGGAGATCGCGACAATGCTTTTTTCAATGCTGAAGGGATTATTCCCTCCATTTTAGGCCATCCCATGATTATTCCAACCCTGCGTTCTTTTGATGATAAAATTGATTTCATGGAAGGCCTGGTTTATCCGTTTGATCGCTATTTCTTGATTGATACGCCAGAAAGCATATTTACTGCGGAAGCCAAAGCACTTCAAAAGTTAATGACCAATGAAACCATAGATGCCTCCTTAAACGTCTGGCCAAAGTCAATTGCTAAGTTAAACGGAAGCGAAATTACCCGTAAAATCAAACAACGCCGGGACGATTTGGTAAAATATGCTAAGGAATTCAAAGCAGAGATCGATAGGCAAGGTATAGTCACGGAAGCGCTAAAAGGCTCAGAAGACAATAAACTCAACCCAAAACTGCTAAAATGTTTTGATTGCAATCGCAACTAATGTCAATTAGCAAGTAGTTTGCAAGTTTCCTAATGCTGAGTTTGGTGTTTTTCAGTGCTGTTTTTCATCTTGACATGCGTTAAGTGTTTTAGTACAGTTTTGAGAAATAGAATCCAATCTTTCAATATTCAAATCAGCACTCATTTTACTTGGTCAATAGTATTGGAGGGGAGTTCCAGCTGCGTTGTCAGTACTAAAAAAAGACCTCACAGGTTTTGATAACCTGTGAGGTCTAATCTTTTCAGACACCAACATCTTCTCGCTAATGGGAATTTTGGTTCATTCAAAAAACAGAGATGTCCCTTTCTGTAAACCATTTGAATTGCAGAGGCTCATTTAAATCTGACATATTTGGCTTCCGTCAATTAGGTTTTTAATTTTGTAAAAAAGAGTATCTGTAGTTTTGATATTGGCAGTGGGCTCACTCGATTGGGATTGTTGGTGGAAAACACCAACAATGGCTTCGCTCAGATGGAAATCTCGATTTAAGATCTCTGTAATTATTAAAAAAAAACGATATAATTTAAACCCTAAACCTGCGTGCTGTTATTGTTTGTTGTTGAAGTGCCGATGTTGGTGTTTTCCACCAACATCTTCTCATTGTCTTGGATTTTGGTTCATCCAAAAAACAGAGATGTCCCTTTCTGTAAACCATTTGAATTGCAGAGGCTCATTTAAATCTGTCATATTTAGCTTCCGTCAATTAGGTTTATAATTTTGTAAAAAAAAGTATCTGTAGTTTTGATTTTGACGGTGGGCTCACTCGATTGGGATTGTTGGTGGAAAACACCAACAATGGCTTCGCGTTTGTGATGGGATTTCGTTTTTTAATTGGTTTTTATCTCACTCGATTGGGATTGTTGGTGGAAAACACCAACAATGGCTTCGCGCTTGTGATGGGATTTCGTTTTTTATTTTGCTTTTATCTCACTCGGTTGGGATTGTTGGTGGAAAACACCAACAATGGCTTCACGCTTGTGATGGGATTTCGTTTTTTATTTTGCTTTTATCTCACTCGGTTGTGATTGTCTGTGAAAAACACCAACAATGGCTTCACGCTTGTGATGGGATTTCGTTTTTTATTTTGCTTTTATCTCACTCGATTGGGATTGTTGGTGGAAAACACCAACGATGGCTTCGCTCAAATGAAAATCTCGATTTGAGATCTCTGTAATTATTAAAAAAAACGATATAATTTAAACAGTAAACCTGCGTGCTGTTATTGTTTGTTGTTGAAGTGCCGATGTTGGTGTTTTCCACCAACATCTTCTCATTGTCTTGGATTTTGGTTCATTCAAAAAACAGAGATGTCCCTTTCTGAAAACCATTTGAATTGCAGAGGCTCATTTAAATCTGACATATTTGGCTTCCGTCAATTAGGTTCATAATTTTGTAAAAAAAAGTATCTGTAGTTTTTATATTGGCGGTGGACTCACGCGGTTGTGATTGTTGGTGGAAAACACCAACGATGGCTTCACGCTTGTGAAAATTTCAGTTTAATGTCTGAGGGTTTACTAAACATCAAAAACGATTTATTTCAAACCCTAAACCTGCGTGCTGCTATTGTTTGTTGTTGAAGTGCCGATGTTGGTGTTTTCCACCAACATCTTCTCATTGTCTTGGATTTTGGTTCATCCAAAAAAATAGAGATGTCCCTTTCTATAAACCATTTGAATTGCAGAGGCTCATTTAAATCTGTCATATTTAGCTTCCGTCAATTAGGTTTATAATTTTGTAAAAAAAAGTATCTGTAGTTTTGATTTTGACGGTGGGCTCACTCGATTGGGATTGTTGGTGGAAAACACCAACAATGGCTTCGCGCTTGTGATGGGATTTCGTTTTTTAATTGGTTTTTATCTCACTCGGTTGTGATTGTCAGTGCAAAACACCAACAATGGCTTCGCGCTTGTGATGGGATTTCGTTTTTTATTTTGCTTTTATCTCACTCGGTTGGGATTGTTGGTGGAAAACACCAACGATGGCTTCGCTCAAATGAAAATCTCGATTTGAGATCTCTGTAATTATTAAAAAAAACGATATAATTTAAACCGTAAACCTGCGTGCTGTTATTGTTTGTTGTTGAAGTGCCGATGTTGGTATTTTTCACCATTATCTTCTGCTAAAAAAAGTGGAATTACCATTGATCTTAATTACCAATATAAAATCTAGAATTCTGAAGCGAAGTGAACATTATAAAAACAAAAAAACCCAAATTCCGAGTTTCGAAATTTGGATCTTTTTGTTCAGATTTTAATCGCCTAATGTTAGGATTTTACCTTATCCTTATTCATTTCATTAGCCATGTTATCTTTCAGCTTTTGATGGTCGTCCATCATGGTTTGTTGCTGGTCCATAATTTCAGATTGGCTACTCTTGACCTTATTATGATCTTCTTTCATTTGAGTGATTTGCGTTTCCATTTCAGCTTCGCTCATTTGATCGAAATCTGAAGTCAGCTCTTTATGGCCTGCCAACATGGTCTCGTTTCCTTTCGCTTCAGCTTCATGTCTTTTGAGCATCACATCATGCTTTGCAATAACTTCCAACATAGAAGAATCTTTCACTTCCATGCCTTTCAGTTTTTCAGAAAACATTTGGTGGGCTGCCATCATCTCTTTGTGGGCTGCCATGATTTTGTCCTGATGAGCATTGATGCTGTCATTTTCGACCATTAGGCTGTTGCGCTGCTCAGCAAGATCTTTTTTCTTACTGTTATCTTCACAACTTACAGACAACATTACAGTTGCCATTAATAATAAGAATACTTTTTTCATTTTATGTTCGGTTTTTAATTTGAGGGCGAAAGTAGACAAAAAACAAACGAGCCATAACTCGAATTCATATAATAATTAACGTTATCGAAATGAAGGAAATACCCAGCACTATTTAAGAATGCTACACATAATTTAAACGGCGTAAAGTATCTATGATTGAATCCTATTCATCCAAATACACCTGCTCGGTTTCACAGCCAAACAGACTCTTTTCCTTGATTAATTTTGAAACGCCTGGAGGCAACATGTGGTCCCAGTCGTCTTTGCCATCGGCAATGGCTTTGAGCACATTTCTTGAGAAAATAGTTAGAATGGATTCATCATAATCTGTAATATCCACTACTTTTCCGTTATACTTGAAGAATTTGTAGAGCTCTTTCATACGTGGGTGAACCTTCAGATTTTCACTGTCGGTAATGGTGCCATCGTCGTTTTTCATTGGGTAGAGGTAGACACGAAGGTCCTTGAAGAAGAGTTTTCCGAAGGCTTCCAAAATACCACCGCTCAAATGGCGATAATATTTCTCGTCAAAGATATCAACTAGGTTATTGACGCCCATGGCAAGACCCATTCGGCTTTTGGTGTATTGTGAAAAATATTCGACCAATTTATAATATTCCTGAAAATTGGAAATCAGTACCGTTTGCCCTAAAGAACACAACAGTTTGGCTCTATCCATGAAATCCTGCTCATCGATCTCGCCTTCCGCACGCAGGTTGGAGAGGGTTATTTCAAAAATCACTTGGGTTTTATCAAGATCAACTTTATTTTCGTTGATGAACATATCATAGGATTTCTTATACATGTCCATATTGACCTTCGTCACCGGTCTAAAGCTACCGCGTAGTGCCAAGATATTCTTTTTGTAAAGTACTTTTGCTGGTAATACATTATTGCCATCTGGAGCGAACATAACGGCATCGGTCATCCCGTTTTTAACCAATTGCAAGCTCATTAAACGGTTATCTACATTTTCAAAAACCGGTCCTGCAAAATTAATGGTGTCAATTTCGACTTGATCCTTGTCCAAATGATCATAAAGGTAACGCAGTAATTTTTTGGGTTCATTGTATTTATAGTAAGCACCATAAATTAGATTAGTGCCCAAGACCCCCAAGGTTTCTTGTTGCAATCGCGCATCATTTTCCTTGAACCTCAAATGGAGCACGATCTCATTATAAGCTTCCTCCGCATCCACTTGGTATTTGATGCCAACCCAGCCATGGCCTTTGTATTTCTTTGCAAAATCGATGGTGGCAACGGTATTGGCATAGGAAAAGAACATTTTGTTGGGATGTTCCTCACGCGATAAACGTTGTTCCATGAGATTGATTTCGTGATTCAGCATTTTTCTAAGTCGTGCCTCGGTAACGTAACGCTTATCATCCTCAATACCATAAATGGCATCACTAAAGGCCTTATCATAGGCAGACATTGCCTTGGCAATGGTTCCAGAACCTCCACCAGCCCTAAAGAACTGCCTTACAGTTTCTTGACCTGCCCCAATTTCGGCAAAAGTACCGTAAATATTCTCGTTCAGGTTAATGCGAAGACATTTGGTTTTTAATGAGGGAATCTCATCAAATTCTTTGTCTCCCTTTAAGGTTATTTCCATTTCTAGCTTGGGTTTGTAAGTACAACAAAGATATCAATTTGACAGGGGAAACAAAAAAATAAGTTTATTTTTGTTCTATCTTAAAATACGCAGAAAATTTCCTTAGCGCATAAACATATTTATTTTGAAAATTAGATTTTTAGGAACAGGCACATCACAAGGCATACCTGTAATTGGAAGTGAACATCCCGTTTGCCTGAGTAACGATACAAAAGACAAACGTTTACGGGTTTCTGTATTGGTGGAATGGGACGAATTCAAATATGTGATTGATTGTGGTCCCGATTTTAGACAACAAATGTTACGCGCCAATTGCACAAAAATCAATGGTATTGTCTTTACCCATGAGCATGCCGACCATACCGCAGGTTTAGATGACATTAGACCTTTTTACTTCCGGCAGGGCGATATCCCATTCTATGCGCACAAACGCGTACTTGGTGAATTGACCAAACGTTTTGATTACATTTTTACCAGCAAAGACAAATATCCCGGGGTGCCGAGTGTGATACAGCATGAGATAAAAAATGAACCCTTTACCCTTGGTAATATTGAGGTAATGCCCATAAATGGCTACCATCATAAGTTGCAGGTTTTCGGGTTTCGATTTGCTGAATTTGCATACCTCACAGATATGAAGACCGTAGCAACTGAAGAACGTGAAAAATTAAAAGGCGTTAAGGTTTTGGTAATAAATGCCTTACGTGAAACTGAGCACATCTCCCATTTTAATTTGCAAGAGGCTTTGGAGTTCATTGAAGATGTAAACCCAGAACGCGCCTACCTTACACATATTAGCCATTTTCTCGGTTTTCATGAGGACGTTCAGAAAAAGCTGCCCAAAAATGTATTTTTAGCATACGATAACTTACAAATAGCACTTTAGATTATGAAACAACGTCTTTTCATGTACCTTTTTATTTTTACTCTTTTATTGGTTGTTTTTCAATATGTGAATTCCAAGAAGGTTTTAGAGGATTATGACCAACGCCTCAACCGGTTTATGGACACCAATGAAGTTTATAAGGATTCCATTCGTAATATGAATGATCGCGAACAGCCAAACATCTACAGTTTCAATTTTGATACCAACGATGATGCCATGACCTATATTGAAAATGAAGGTTATGTGATTTCTGAATTCATCCCCTTTATCAAAGATCAGTTGATGAGTCTCAACATCTATGAGGGCGCAGAACATCCTTTGGTGCCCTTCGCATCAATGACCGAAAACAAAATGCTCATCGATGAGATCAAATTGCTCAACCACAAATGGATCATTGCCAGTTTTACAGATGGCAGCTATTGGGGCGAAATGCTTTTGCAGTATGATATCACAGATCGAAAGGAGCTTAAATTTAAGGTCTTGGATTCGGTTTTGTACGCAAAATGATATTTTTTTACTTCGGAATGGATTGCATTTAAATCTAAAAATCAATACCCTCGGGGCAAGCCCACAAGGTATGAATTGAAAGATGTTCTTTGTATTTCGAGGCAAGCCCAGGTGAATAAAACCATCTGGAGGAATTTAATGAAACTGGTTTGATTTTAGTTTTCTCAAAATAAAAAAGCCCTTCTTATTGAATATATAATTACATAATATACAGTGTGTTATGTATTAGCCATGGTTTTTGGCACGTTAATTGAATAATTCTAATCGTAACCCTAAAACCTTACGATTATGAAAAACCTAGCACTTCTTATTACTGCCATGTTCCTAATGGGGACATCAGTAAACGCAACTACAACAAATAGCTCCAATTCAAATACATCCAACACGTTTGTGAGAGCTTATGGCAAGTCTTTCATTTTTGTTGAAGGAGGCGTTGAATTCTCGATCTTTGCCGATGGGCAATTCGATTTTTACATGCCCAATTATGGACCAAATGTGAATGCGGGGTTTAGAAATCAAAATGTTTCCATCAGTTTCAATTCAGGATATGACTATAATCCTTATGTACAGTATGATGATTACGGCGCCATCATCCAAATTGAAAATGTGCCCATCTATTATGACCATTATGGTAGGATCGTTAGAGCTGGCGATGTGAACATTAATTACAACAGGTACGGAAACATTAGTCGTCTTGGCGGACTATACGTACACTACAATTCTTACCGCCATTTTTCCCATTACACGGGTTATATCAATGTTTACAATAGAAGTTATGTGTATAGACCATGGCATCACTATTATACAGTGCCTGCTGCCAGTTACTGTATTGTAAATAGGAGACCTTATAGACGTCATTATGTTCCAACAAGATATACGTTTTACAGACCTTATAACAATAATTATAGACAACCGGTACCTGTAAATAGTAGGCGAGGAGCGGTGGCAACTGCAGGACGAAGAACAAGTAGCATTAGTAACCGTTATAATCAAGAAGCTACGCCTAGAAGAGCTAATGCCAATGCAACTCGTTCAAGACGAGCCGCTGTTCAAAATCGAGCGGTTGAATCTCAAAATAATTCTAGAAGAAGCAATTCAAATTTAAGCACATCAAGAAGTTCCAATGATCGGGCTCAGAGGGCTTCAACAAGAAAAAGTGCTGTAAATACTGAAGTTAGAAATACCAGTCGTACTGATAATAGGAGTACCAATACTACGGCCAGAGCGTCAAGGAGTATCGTTAAAAAAAGCCGTTTAAATAACCAGTCAAACGATGTGCGTACTAGCCAAAGGCTTAGAAAACCAAGCAGTGCAAATTCTCGTATAGCTACTGAAAGCAGAAACATAAGGTCTTCAAATGCTGTTGCAAACCCTTCTGCCAGTTCACGTTCGGCTTCAGCTAGAACACAAAGCACATCGGGTTCACGCTCGCGCTCATAATAAGAAGAATATTAACAAATTTTTGGTTGGTTGATGATTGTCCCGTAAGAACTGCACTTTTGCAACTTACGGGACTTTCTCGTTTAGATTCAAAATTCAGAATTCAGAATTCAGAATTCAAAGTTTTGAGTTTTGATTGGACCGCATGAACTATATAACTTCGTTCTTGTTTGTGAGCCTATTTATTTTTTGAAATTCTTCCGTAGTATTTTGCCGAGCATGCTAGAAATATCTTCGGAAAGTTCCAGTCTCAGTATCAGGATTAAGTATACAATGCTAATAAGAACAGATTTTAAAACAATATTCGCAAGCGGGTGAAACGGAAAGTCCCAAAAATAAAAGACCATCAAAAGCAGTGCTAGCAAGAGTCCCCATTTAAAAGTTTCAGCAGTAAAGGGCCACATTTTGAACTTTCGTTTTACAAATAGCAGCTTGGCGGTATTATACACAAAAACCGAAATAAAAGTGGCCATGGCAGATCCATTGATGCCGTATAAGGGTATAAAAACCATATTCAGCAACACAGCCAAAACCGCCAGCATGACGCCAAATACGATGACCATACGGTAGTAGTCGCTATTGAATAGAATAGCGTTGTTGTTTCCCAAAAGATTGTCATACAGCTTGGCGGCGCTAATGAGAAACACGACCAAAAGTCCGCCGCCAAACTCAGGCGGAATGATCTCATAGAGTTGATTGATATTCAAAATAATCAATAAAAAAATCAAGCCGCTAGTGATACATAAGGTAAGCGAACTGCGTTTGTAAAGGTCTTCTAGCGCAACTTTATCTTTGGCGTTTAAAAATTGGGCGGTCAAAGGCAACAAAATTTGATGCATGGCACGTTGGGGAACCGCAATCACAGTGGCAATAAAGACCGCAACACTGTAATAGGCCACTTTCTCTATGGCAATGTAATTGTTGAGCATGACTTTGTCAACATCCAGAATGAGTGTGGCAATGGAACCTGCGACGATAATCAAAACCGCATATTTGATAATCGCACTGAGATTTGAAAGTCGGTCAAATCTAAAAACCGGTAATCTTTGACGAAAGGCAAACAGCATCATGAGCAAGCTGCGTAGGACATAAGTAGCAACAAGACCCATTAAAAAACCATGTACATCAATGATCTCAAAATAAACCATGAATAATAAAACCATGGCAACCACACGATGGAATACCTCCTTCATGAAATTACCAAATACGGTTTTCATTTGTACTTTGACCCAAGCATAGAACACTTCAAAATAGGCCATGGCAAAGGCAGTAATAAAAATATACCAAAGATAAGCGCCAACAATTTCGTTTTTTGAACTCAAAGCTGCTGCAATGAGATCGTGCGCAAAGTAGCCAACGATACCAACAGGAATCGTTAATACTAAAGGTAGGAAGAGCATCAAAGTGAGAAAGCTATTTGCTGAATGTTCAGTCTTAAAACTCGTAAAGAATTTAACCAAGGTATTATGCGCTCCAAATGCCATCAAAGGCATCATGATATTTGAGGCGGAAAGAATATAGGCAACCAAACCATAATACTGGTCACTTATAAAATTTGTGTATAAAAATAGCACATTGACGGCACCCAAGCCAAAACCAGCATAGGTGGTAATGGTGTTTTTTAAGGATTGATTGATAACGATGCCCATGCTGGTCGGTTTAGGATTCCGAGTTTATAATTTAAGGATCAAAATTTCGGATTTAAGATTGATTTTTGACCAGCACAGCCAATTGTTGTGTGAGTGATTTTCGGCTGTATTGCTGCAATCCAATGGCATTTACGCTCAAATCATTGGCTTGATAGGCTTCAAAATACTGCTGAATTTGATACTTGATTTTTTGTTTTTCAGCATAATAAAAATAATGGCCTGTATTTGTTTTTTTAAGGATCTGTTCCACATCGGAGTCGGTTGGACCAATTGCCAAAATGGGCGTGTTAGCTGCCATATATTCAAATAACTTGCCGGGAACAATGACTTTGGTGTCTTCAGAATCAATTTCAATGAGCAATAAAATCTGTGATTCGCGTTGGGCTTTCTGGGCTTGGTCATGAGGCACATAACCTAAATCATGAACATAAGGCTCCAAACCAAAATCAGTAAGGGTTTGCAACACTTCTTCACTTACCAAACCTATAAGTTTGAGTTCAAAGACGGATTTAAAATTTGGAATTTCTTCTATAAGTTCGCTCAGCGCCTCCCATAACACTATAGGATTGCGCCCAGAAAGCAATGATCCAATGTGTGCTAAACTGAAGGTTTTGTCTTTTTCAATGGAAATGGAATGTTGAGTGTCATAACCATTGGTAATTACCGCGATTGGCGTTTCGGTTTTCTGCTGAAACTCTTCTTTTGTATTTTCACTGGTCACTATGATTTGATCGGCGTCATGAAGGATTGATGCTTCCATTTTTAAATGCTTTTCCTTTGCAGAGGACGTCAATTTCAGCTTTTTGTGATACCCAATCGTGGTCCACGGATCCCTGAAATCGGCCAGCCAAGTGACCCCGAGGTCTTGCTTTAGTTTTCGCCCTATGAGATGAAGACTGTGTGGTGGCCCTGTGGTGATCACGATATCAATCTGATGTTCTTGGAGATAATTTTTTAAAAATGCTACGGAAGGTTTTACCCAATTTTTCCGGGCATCGGGTATAAAGAAATTACCACGTACAAACAGCAACAGTTTTTCAACGAGACTTTGCTTTTTTTCCTTCGGAATCATTCCGGAGCTAATGGATTTAGAGCGCTTCTTGGAAAATAATTCAGCAAAACGGTAGGGTTCCTTTATGGGCTGCTTGATTACCGTAACGGCTTCTGAAACCTCTTTCAACAAACTCTCATCGGTAATGGGATAACTGGGGTTTAACGGACAAAAAACAACGGGCTCCAGATCAAATTCAGGTAAATATTTGACAAATTTCAACCAACGCTGTACACCTGGACCACCTGCCGGTGGCCAATAATACGTGATGATCAAGACTTTTTCCATACCTGTTTTGCTTAGTTGCTTTATTTGAAATACTATGGGTAAAAGTAACAATTTAGGAAGACTATCAATTGGTCGTATGTATTATGATGGATAGAATACCGCCACAAGATTGGTTTCCAAATAAAAAGCAGATAAAAATCAATGTTTTAGATTGACTCTACCTGCTTTCTTATATAAATGCCTATTGTAAAAAGGCTTTGAATTTTAGTTGTAAACGGATTCTTTCTTGAAGTGTGTTGCCAATAAATAATAAACCACAACTCTGTACTTATTGCGATTGCTTTGACCATACTTTTCAATGACGGCGCTAATGGCTTTGTCTAGTTCTGGACCATCCTTTAAACCTAATTTTTTAATTAGAAAATTGTTTTTTACGGTAGCCAATTCAGACTCGGTAGTGCCAGAAACCACTGCAGCATCTGCATTGTAAATGGAAGGTCCGCAACCAATAGTTACCTTTTTCAATAAATCCATATCTGGATTCACACCACATTTATCTTTTAAATCTTCAGCATACTTCGCTATTAAATCATCTCTTTTACTCATAATCTTGTTGGGATTTTGGGTTATTGTAAATTTAATTCGTTTAAAGATAATTAAATATTATTAAATTCAAAAACTGGCCAGAGCCATTAGGAGTTTAAAAATTCGAAATAATCCAATAAGATGTCATCATTTTCAGTTCTAGGTGTAAAAATCTCTAAGAGCTTTGGTGTTTTGGATTTATTGTAAAAGGTCTTCAATGATGCATTCAATTGCTCTTGATCTCTTGCTTGATGATATTCAAATTTGAACATCTCGCACAAGTGCTTGGCAGTTAGGTTGTGAGTGGTTTCGAAAAAGTAATCAAAATTCGGCGTGTTTTTGTGTCCGGGTAATATTCTAAAAATACCTCCTCCAGAGTTATTGACTAAAATGATTCTAAAATTTTTAGGGATGTAATTGTTCCAGAGCGCATTACTATCATAAAAGAAACTCAAATCGCCAGTAATAAAGGTAGTTTGCTTAGTGGGAGTGGCCGCCGCACATCCCACAGCTGTTGAAGTACTACCATCAATGCCACTGGTGCCACGATTGCAAAACACCTCTAAGGATTTATTGAGATTGAACAGCTGGGCGTATCGTACGGTTGAACTGTTGCCCAGCTGCAAAATACTTTTAAAAGGAATTGATTTTAATATGGCTGCAAAGACCTTGAAATCAGAAAACGGAATCTGTTTTATATAATCCAAATGTCGCTTATGTCTTTGTTTTTTTATCTCTAACCAATAGGGCAGATAGTTGCTTTTTGCGGTGTGGGTGATTTTTGGCAAAAACTCAGAGAAAAAGGCATTAGGCGCGGCTACAATATGTTTGTCCAAACAAAAGAAGGTGTCATTTGCCGATTTCATATCTACATGCCAATGGTGCTTTGGTTGGTAATCACGCAAAAATTTCTTGATTTTCTTAGATACCACCATCCCACCAAAAGTGAGTAAAATATCGGGTCGTAAGGCTTTGAAATCGGCCTCGGTTAAGTCACCAATCATTTTATCAATGTTGGGGAAAAAATCAGGATGGTGCAGATTGGAAGTGGTTTCGGTAAAAACCAAAACACTGTCGTCATTGGCCAATTCATTCAGCCATTTTTGTTCGATTTGATTGGGTGGCAACACGCCAACCAAGATTATTTTCCGGTTAGCAGCATACCACTCATCTACGCAATCCTTGATTTCAACGTCATCAATTTTTGGCGATTTCAAATCTAGGGTTTTTACTTTAGGTCGTACTGAAAGCACCTCAACAGTTTCATAAAGTGGTTCATCAAAAGGGATGTTGATATGCACAGGGCCTTTTTTTAAACGTGCCAAATCGAAAGCCTCGTTAATGTCTTGCTCATTGTCATTTTGAATGCCTTGCTGAAGCCCCAAGATACGTTCCAGTCTGTTTTCAAGACTTTTAAAAATTGGTAAATCCTCTTTTTCTGAAAGGCGGTTCTCATCTTTTAAGTCCAGCTTTAAATCGGCAGAATACAAGATATGGTTTTCAAACACATTTTTTTGGTTGATAGTTTGCCCGTCACCAATGCCAATTAAATGTTTAGGACGATCTGCGGAAAGCACTATTAAAGGGATATCACTATAAAACGCCTCTGCCACCGCTGGATAATAGTTGAGCAATGCACTACCAGAGGTGCAGATCAAAACAACAGGTTTATGGATTTGTTGCGCAATGCCTAAAGCAAAGAAAGCAGCCGAGCGTTCATCAACAATACTATAACAGGTAAAAAAATCGTCATTTGTAAAACCAATGGTTAATGGCGCATTTCTACTGCCTGGCGAGATGACGATGTGTTTTATATTCTTGAGTTTACACAACTGTACCACAGTTTGTGCAAGCGGTATTTTAGGGTGTATCATAGACTTGCAAAGTTATTGCTTTTTAGGAACTCTATAAACATTAGATGCTGAATATATCCAACATCAAAATAGACTCGACAAAAGAACACAGATGATCTATAAAAACCTTAAGGAGCAGCTGTCAAAGGTTAAGTTAGCAACAACTCACTTAGCCTAAAACACGTTTCATGGTCTGGAGCTTATTCACGGTTTCTTCCCATTCTGCTTCAGGGTTGGAGCTTTGGGTAATGCCGCCTCCAACATAAAGATGGGCATTTTGCTGCTTGATTTGCATACAGCGCAAATTCACATAGAGATGGCTTAGCTTGGTTATGCTGGCATAGGCATTATTTTCCACATTACGTCGATTGGGGTTTCGAGATGTGGTTTTGCTCAGGTTGAGCTCGCCCAAGAATCCTGCGTAGAATTCGCGATTGTAATTTTCGTTTTTCAGGATAAACGCCTTGGCTTCAGATTTTGGTAAGCCGCAAACCGCAGGCGTGGGATGCAATGCTTGCAAGAGGTGTTTGAGTTTATTTCCATCAGATTTCAGTATACCCGAAATATGCGACCTCAAATGCAGCAAACGCCCTGCTTTAATGGTCTCAGCATCCATAATGTTAAGTGTTGCTACCACAGGTTGCAATTGGTCTTCAATGAAATTTGTCACCAATTGTTGTTCCATAATATTTTTTGCATCCCAAACAACGGCTTCCGTATCAATATAAGCTTGTGTACCTGCCAAAGCCATGGTTTTGAAACGCAAACCTTCAACTTGTAAAAGCGTTTCTGGCGTTGCACCAAGCCAAAGCCCCACTTTGGGGTGAAACCAAATGTAAACCATGGCCGAAGGATAGCATTGCAATAAGTTCTCAAACAAGGTGAATGGACTTTGTTCGTCAATAGGCAGCACTTCCTCGCGTGAGATGACTACTTTTTTGAATTTATTGTCGGCAATTGCACTAATGGCTTTTTCCACCAGTACCTTATGTTGCTTTTGAGCGGATGTTTCTGTTTCATCGCCCAAAGTTGAATCTGCTTTTGTGTTTTCGGCAATAGCTTCAACCACGAAATCTGCTTTGAGCAGCTTAGAGTTTTCCGAAGGAAAAATAATCGTTTCTTCTTGATTGTTGAAGGGTGCAAATACAAAACCACTTTCTTCAAAATCTAAAGTGTAGTGAATTTGATCTGATTTTTGCAAAACAGCATTGACCAAAGCGGTGTCGGGTTTTGAATAGGCCACAAAAGGCAGGTTGGAAATCCAATGTGCCTGAACCGATTTTAAGAGCTCATCCTTTGTCATGCTTAACGTTTTTTAGGCAGCGAGATGGTCGATAGCCTACAAACCGAAATCAAGGTATCATTGTCGTCGGTGATTCTTATATCCAATAATTGCGTGGTTCTACCTTTGTGTAAAAATGTAGCTTTGGCATACACATGACCTTCACTAACGCTTTTCAAATGGTTGGCGCTAATCTCAAGACCGCGAACAAATTTATTGTCTATATCCAAAAAGATATGGCTGGCAAAACTGCCCACACTCTCTGCCAATGCAGCCGTGGCACCACCGTGCAATACACCATCTGGTTGATGGACTTTTGGTGTGACTGGCATTCTGGCCACTAAAAAATCTGGACCATAGTCTACAATTTCTATATCCAAGGTTTCCATTAAGGTATTTTTACTGGCTGCATTCGCTTCTGCGAGCACATCTTCTTTAGTTCTTTGCATAGAAAACTGTATTTTTAGATTCTCAAACAAAAGTACAAAATGAATTCTACAGAAAAGGACATTTATTATACCATTAACAACAGTTATTCCACGCTAAATACCCTCACAGAGCACACTAAAAACATTTGGTTTGTATGCCACGGATTGGGGTATTTGAGTCGGTTCTTTCTTAAATATTTTAAAGGACTCAATCCAGACGAAAATTACATCATCGCACCACAAGCCCAAAGTAAATATTATCAATCCTCAAAATTCGAACATGTTGGTGCCAGCTGGTTAACCAAAGAGAATACAGGAGCCGAAACCGAAAACGTCATGGCTTATTTCGATGCCATTTTTGCTGAAGAAGCAATTCTAAAGCATCTGTCTACAACGACTATAAAGCTAAATGTATTTGGTTATTCTCAAGGGGTGAGTGTGGCGATGCGCTATGTGGCAAAACGGCAACTGCAGTGTTCGCAATTGATTTTACATTCTGGAGGCATCCCAAGTGAATTGCTTCGAAGCGACCTTGCATTCTTTAAAGGCAAGGTCACTTTTATTTATGGCGATCAGGACCAATACATTAACCCGAAACGTCTCGAAATTGAAACCGAAAAAGCCAATTCATTGTTTGGAAATCAGGTAAAGATGATTCAATTTGAAGGTAAGCATGAAGTGAATGTAGACTTGATCAAGAGCTTGGCTTAAGCTTAATACATGGTGTTTTCAATGGCGGCAGATTTTGGAATTTGCTCAATAGCATCCGCAGCCCATGTTAAGAAGACCATTTTAAAAGAAATACTGGAACTTTAAATTCCCGAGATGAAGAAATCACTTTATGAAACTAGAACTACATAAATAGACAAATAAGCGTAATTGTGAGTCGGCCCTTGTCCTGATTTAAATGAATAATGAATTTGATATTAAAAATGATGGTACAACGATTTACCTAACACTGGCTGTAAAATCACATAGTATTGGCAAATTTTTATTAAGTCTTGTGATTTGCGTGTTATTTGGACTATTATTCTATGCGCCTAGTCTTATTCCGAAAGAGGAAATCTCAACCTACATTTTTCCAATAGTCTTATTTGCGTTGTTGATTTTCGCCTTTCCGGTACGCTATTTATTGAGGCACTTTTATGGGTAGGAGCATGTGATGATCAATAAGAAGTTTTTGAGCTATTAACATGACTATGGAATTATAAAGACGAATTTAAAAACGAAACTTCACAATCAGCTCAATTTGGGTTTTGAGTGCATCTGCATTAAAGATGCTTCGGAATATGGACAACTTATTTTTGAAACCAGCAATGCCCAAAACAATTTGCCTGAGCATCTGTTTGAAACGTCAATACTTATCAATAAAAATCTATTGGAATGCCTTCATGTAGAACTTAGCAAGCTATATGAAGCAGAGATGCGAAAAGAGTTCGGTTTTCACTCATTTTCCTATAAATCAATAACCTCGGGGCAAGCCCACGAGGTATGAATCGAAAGATGTTCTTTGTATTCGAGGCAAGCCTTGGGGAATAAAATCCTCTTAATAAGCAATTCCATCAATAGGCATCCACATAGCCCCAATTCTCACCAGTCTTGATGCGGTGTAGTTGCATTTCAGAAATACCAAACTGTTTGGCGATCATCTTTAAGCGGGTTCTTCTATTTGGGTCGTTGAGTTTCCGTTTTATCAATTTGACCTTTGTTTCGGTCAATTTAGCATTGTATGGGATTCTACGCTTCCTATTTTTATATTCCGGATTGGTAAATTGGTGAATCTCTTTCTCACGTTTGGTGGCCCATTTGAGATTGTCAATGTGGTTGTTGGTTTTGTCGTAATCACGATGAATCACGCACACGCCATCATTCTTATCCAAAAAATGCTGCGCTACCAATTTGTGAACATAGCGACTGGTTTGTTTACCGTTTAATTTTTGCTTTATTGGCAAGTTCTGGTAACCGTTGATGTAATATTGTTTTACCAAAATTTCTTCTGGGCCACTACATTTGAGTAATCTTCCGTAGTTTGAAATCTTGAATTTTTGATTCTCTGCGATCTTCTCGTCAAATTGAATGACTTTCCATTCTTCTTTATAATAATTCCGTATCATGATATGATGTACTTGTTCTTTTTTTAAAGGTAATTAAATGCTTGGCATAAAACCAATTGCCAAAGCAAAATTACGCGAAATTTGTGTTATGAGATTTGTTTTTTATGAATTCATAAAAAACGTTGTGGTTTTACCGTTCCTGTATCCAATGGTTTTTTCTCTGAAAGCTATATGAATCCGAAAAATTAAGCGGTCAAAAAGTTAGCTTTAGAATTGAGCATTCAAAAGTAATAAATCTATTCAGAAAGGATTTGAGCCGTATGATCTTTAGTCTTCACTTTGGAAATCACATCTTCAATCAAGCCTTTCTCATCAATAATGAAGGTAGTGCGGTGGATGCCATCATATTCCTTCCCCATGAATTTTTTGGGACCCCAAACGCCGTAAGCCTCGATGACTTTCTTATCTTCATCTGCCAACAACGGATATTGAAAATCGTATTTATTCTTAAAACTGCTTTGGCGTTTCTCACTATCTGCACTTACACCCAAAATCGCATAACCTTGATTTTTATAACGTTCAAAATTATCGTTTAGATTGCAAGCTTCTGCTGTACAACCTGGGGTACTCGCTTTTGGGTAAAAAAACAGCACCAGCTTTTTTTCTTTAAAATCTTGGAGTGTTATGGTATTACCTTGTTCGTCTTTTGCTGAAAAATCTGGAGCTTTATCTCCTACTTTTAATTCTGTCATAATGTGTAACTTTGTTTGAAGTAAAAATACAATTTATGACCAAGCCAGAAAAGGTGGAATTTGTTATTAATACGTTAAAAGAACTCTACCCCACGATTCCCGTGCCTTTAGACCATAAAGATCCTTATACGTTGTTGATCGCGGTGTTGTTGTCTGCCCAAAGTACAGATGTTAGGGTCAATCAAATTACGCCGCTGCTATTTCAAAAGGCAGATAATCCTTATGATATGATCAAACTTTCTGCTGAAGAAATAAGGGACATCATAAGGCCTGTGGGTTTGTCCCCCATGAAGAGCAAAGGGATTTATGGACTCTCGCACATTCTAATTGATAAACACGACGGTCAAGTGCCACAATCCTACGAAGACTTGGAGGCCTTGCCCGCAGTGGGTCATAAAACGGCTGCGGTTGTCATGTCGCAGGCTTTTGGTATCCCGGCATTTCCTGTAGATACACATATTCATCGCTTAATGTACCGTTGGAATTTGACCAATGGTAAAAACGTGGTCCAGACTGAAAAGGATGCCAAACGTCTTTTCCCTGAAGCTATTTGGAATGATCTTCATTTGCAGATCATTTGGTATGGCAGGCAATATTCACCAGCACGCGCATGGGATTTGGAAAAGGACATCATCACGAAGACTGTAGGGCGAAAATCGGTTCTGGATACGTATTATAAATCGAAGCGCTGAAACCCAATTTCTCAATACGGAATAATAATTGTGGATAAGAACAAAATTTTCAACTTATGAAAAACATTACCATCTTTTGCTTGCTGCTCATATTTAGTGCTTGTATTCCGATTAGGATTGCGCCAAAAATAAAGGATCACAAATTGATGGTCGCTAAGAAATTCAAGCGAAGCTTACCGCGTGAAACTGCTTATATTTTTAGCGATCCTAAAGACGCCAACGAATTTTATAATTATATCAACACCAAATTTAAACTCCAGGACCTTGATGTGGGCTATAACTCACCTATCAAAATTGGTGATAAAACCTACTATCTAACTTATCACGAAACCGAAATCCCAAACAAAACTTTAAACCTTCCTTTGATAGTGGCCGATGCGGCTCTTGAGAAAGAAGGTTATCCTACTTTATTTGAAAACAATCATATGAGACGCGTGGGGAATTGGTATTTGGTGCTCACAGTTTACGATGAGGACATTAGAAATTGCCTGTTGAAAAAACATCCAGACCATCAAAAAATACTCGCTTACCTTAATGAAATGAAAACAGAATACCTGCAAACTTCAAATTATATGGAAACGCTTTTTGAGACGAAGTGATTTAGCTGCGAAAAGCCTTCCGAAGGACTAAAAGTCTTCGAATACGAATGCAATCAGTAAGATGGATATCAAATTAGATGGCGTTTTTTCGGAAGGATTCGAAACTTAATCGAATTTTTTGGTTTCATTCATGAAAAAACCAATGACTATTCCAATTTTTGATGAAAGTAAAATAATTTCATATCGCGGTAATTCCTAGACTCTAAATTAAGTTTGAAACCTGAAAAATAATATCCTTTTTCTACAAATTAGAAGATCTAGAAGCGCTATAAAATGCTTCATCTGAATATTACAAGTCGTTCCACGAAAGAATCCCTTTCCCTTAATAAAAAGTTGGAGCTATTGACAAGTGGAGAACACATAAAAAAAAGTCCCGAATAACGCTTCAGGACTTTTCCATTTAATTTTGAAGGACTTCAAACTTCAAATCATTACACTTAATAACACTTAAAGCCTTAGAGTAATTCAAAAGAAAATCAATGGTTGCTTCTTTTGGATTTAATAATGCATCCTTTTTGCTAGGACATTCAGAGTATAGTTTTGCCATGTTGCGTTTTTTTTGGTTAATTATGAGTATAGTGTAAACGCAAGAAAACTAAAGTTATTGTTTCAATTGCTCAAAACGATATTTTTTTCCTCGATAATCTTTCTCAGGTTAATAAGTGCGTAGCGCATGCGGCCCAGAGCAGTATTGATACTAACATCGGTTTGCTGGGATATTTCCTTGAAACTCATCTCTTTGTACATTCGCATGATCAACACATCTTTTTGGTCCTCGGGCAACTCTTCAATAAGTCGCCTAAGGTCACAGTCCACTTGTTCTTTAATGAGTCGCTTTTCTGCATTCATCGCTGGATCGCCCAACACCGTAAAAATATTGAAGTCGCCAGAATTGTCAAATTTAGGCATGCGATTGCTTTTTCTAAAATGGTCTATGACCAAGTTGTGGGAGATACGCATGACCCATGGTAAAAATTTACCTTCTTCATTATATTTACCAAGTTTGAGGTTTTTGATTACCTTGATAAAAGCATCTTGGAAGATATCTTCAGTAATATCCTTGTCAAATACTTTAGAATAGATAAAACTGTAAATTTTCTGTTTATGGCGGTAAATTAAAATGGAAAGCGATTGTTCGTCACCATTAATATACCGGTTCACTAAAACAGCGTCTGAGATGTCCTTATGTTTCATAATCATTACTTTTAGGGCAAAGAGTTAAATCTTGGCTAGGGGTTAAATGTTCTAAAGTAAAATTATGAAATAGGCAACTATGGTTTAATGGGTTAACTGCCCAAATATAACAACAATCATTCCTAAAAAACAAAAATAAATAACAAACTTTAACTATTTAACACACAATAAACCATTTTAAAGGCTGATGTAGATGTGTTACCTTTGCACATTCCAATTCGCTCAATCTCCTATGAACAATACTCTATTAGACGTAAATCCAAAACAAAACATCATTATAAAGGGTGCTAAACTGCACAACCTCAAAAACATAGATGTGGTTATCCCAAGAAACAAGCTGGTGGTAATTACAGGGCTTTCGGGCTCAGGAAAATCCAGTTTGGCATTTGATACGCTTTATGCTGAAGGTCAAAGACGTTACGTTGAAAGCCTTTCCAGTTACGCGAGACAATTTTTAGGCCGTTTGAACAAACCTAAAGTAGATTATATCAAAGGAATTGCACCCGCAATCGCCATTGAGCAAAAAGTGAACTCCACCAATCCAAGATCTACCGTAGGCACAACCACCGAGATTTATGATTACCTCAAATTGCTTTTTGCGAGAATAGGCAAAACCTATTCGCCTATTTCTGGCGATCCAGTCAAAAAACATCGCACCAAAGATGTCTTGGACCATGTGAAATCTTTTGAAGAACGTGAGAAATTGTTGTTGCTCGCACCGATTGTTTTGGAGGAAGGTCGCAGCATGGAAGACAAGCTAAAGGCTTTGAAACAACAGGGTTATGCCAGAATACAATACAAGGAAGAGGTCTTGAGAATTGATGATGCGATTGAAAAGAACATCGAATCAGAGGTGTTTCTGGTGGTGGATAGAATCATCGTCAAACACGAGGATGATTTCTTCAACCGCTTGGCAGATGCCATTGAGACGGCTTTTTTTGAAGGCAAGGGAACCAGTATCATTGAATCACTCGGCACTAAGAAACGCAGGGAATTCAATAACAAGTTTGAATTGGATGGGATGCAGTTTTTAGAACCAAACCCGCATTTGTTTAGCTTCAACAACCCTTATGGCGCCTGTCCCAAGTGCGAAGGTTACGGCGATGTGATTGGGATTGATGATGAGCTGGTAATTCCAAATACCGCGCTGTCGGTGTATGAAAATGCCATCTTTCCTTGGCGAGGTGAGAGCATGAGTTGGTACCGTGATCAATTGGTCAATAATTCACATAAGTTTGATTTCCCTATTCACAAGCCATTTTTTCAATTGACCGATGCGCAAAAGCAACTCATTTGGGATGGAAATAAATATTTTGAGGGGCTCCATGCTTTTTTTGCTGAATTGGAATCAAAGGCTTACAAGATCCAAAATCGGGTCATGTTATCGCGTTACCGTGGAAAAACAAAATGCAGCCTTTGCAAAGGGAAACGTTTGCGCCAAGAGGCCAATTACGTTAAGATAACCAACGTAACCATTACCGATTTGGTTGAAATGCCTTTGGATAAGCTCAGTCAATTCTTCAAGGAATTGGAGCTTAATGAGTATGACCTTCAAATCGCAGAGCGTTTACTGCAGGAAATCAATAATAGATTGGCTTTTTTAAGTAATGTGGGTCTCGATTACCTTACTTTAAACCGAAAATCAAATACGCTTTCTGGCGGCGAGAGTCAGCGAATCAATTTAGCGACTTCGCTTGGAAGTAGTTTGGTGGGCTCTATGTATATTCTGGATGAGCCAAGTATTGGATTGCATCCCAAAGACACTGAAAAGTTAATAGATGTCTTGAAGGCCTTACGGGACTTGGGCAATACAGTTATCGTGGTTGAACATGATGAGGATATCATGCAAGCTGCAGATGAAATCATTGATATTGGTCCAGAAGCTGGCACATTGGGAGGAGAGGTTGTTGCAGTGGGAACTTTTGAGGACATCCTCAAATCGAGTTCGCTAACAGCACAATATCTTAATGGAACCATGGAAATTGAGCTGCCTAAAAAAAGGAGAACTTCAAAATATCAAATTGAGGTCTTAGGCGCAAGAGCAAATAACTTGAAAAATATAGATGTGGTTTTTCCTCTGAATATGCTCACGGTAATCACAGGCGTTTCAGGCAGCGGCAAGAGTACTTTGGTCAAAAAAATCCTGTTTCCTGCCATTCAGAAAGAACTTACTGGATTTGGCGATAAAGCAGGCCAGTTTTCAGAATTAAAAGGAAACTATAAAAACATAAAACACATTGAGTTTGTAGATCAAAATCCCATTGGGCGATCCTCACGTTCCAATCCGGTAACCTATATAAAGGCTTATGACGATATTAGGGCTTTGTTTGCCGATCAAAAATTGAGTCACATTCGTCATTTCAAAGCCAAACATTTTAGTTTTAACGTTGATGGCGGCCGATGTGAGACCTGCAAGGGAGAGGGTGAAGTGACCATTGAAATGCAATTCATGGCCGATGTGCATTTAACTTGTGAAACCTGTAATGGCAAACGTTTTAAAAAGGAAGTGTTGGAGGTAGCTTTTGAAGGCAAGAATATTGACGATGTGCTAAGCATGACCATTGATGATGCCATTTCCTTCTTTGCGGCACAGGGCCAAACTAAAATCCAAGGCAAACTGCAACCGCTTCAGGACGTAGGTCTGGGATACGTGACCTTGGGCCAAAGCTCATCAACCTTATCTGGTGGTGAGGCGCAGCGTATTAAATTGGCTTCCTTTTTGGGCAAAGGAACAAAGAGCGATAAAGCCTTGTTTATTTTTGATGAACCTACCACAGGCTTGCATTTTCACGACATCAAAAAATTGTTGAAATCCTTTCAGGCATTGATCGAGAAGGGCCACTCCATCATTGTTATTGAACATAACTTGGAATTGATCAAGTGTGCCGATTATGTGATCGATTTAGGCCCTGAAGGTGGCAGCCGTGGCGGAGAACTAGTCGCACATGGCACTCCAGAAGAAATTATCAAGAACAAGAAATCCATAACGGGAAGGTATTTGAAGGCTAAACTTTAAGAATCGCCAATGTTGGGTGTTGCTCAAGTCAAGAAAAAACGCCCATTAAGCCTTTTGTGACGGGTGGAGTCAATTTTGAAGCCCAAATACTACTTAAAAGCTCTGATTTTAAATATGAATTTAACCATCACTTGGCCACGCTATTTTTAGCAGGTTATTTGTATTGATGCCTTCCGTTTTTATAGCGTTAGGGATCAAAATGCTTATAGATAGCGTAAGTTTGGCCTTTTTAATGAATTATTAATTCATGTCCTTATAGACCCTTATTTTTTCGACAGGTGGTGCGTTTTTGATGCATAATTTTTTTAGGCTTAGTGCCGTTGATAAATTATTGAATCGTTTTTACAAAGGGTTTTTCAGTACTAAAACTAAGGATGCCAAGTGTAACATCGAACTTTCAAGAATTATCGCGATTCAAATCATTGGTGAGATCATCAGGGGAGATAAAAACAAATACAATGGTTTTGAGCTCAATTTAGTCGTGGACGACGCCAATAGACTCAAGGTCATAGACCACGGAAACCTCAAGGCATCATTGCAGATAACGAGACCTTGAGTCACTTTTTAAACGCATCCATTTGGACTGCCGAAAAACCCTGAATAACTTAGTAAAACAAGAACGCATAAACAAAAAGTATGGTTGCTGTTGCCGGGAGTATAAATACTAAGAACAAAAATGAGATCACATTGGCCTTAAAGAAACTAACAAACCAGCCTTGATGATAAAACCGTTTAAGTGCAATAAGAAAATATACGAAGGCGGAAAAAAGCAACAAGAAATCAAGCCAGCCTGATACGTTCCAAATTAGATTTATGCCAAAAATGATACTAAATATCAAAAACAAAAAGGAAAAATAATAGAAACTGAATACCAAATGGTGAGTGTAATTGCCCTTTTTGGAATAGAATAATTTTAAGAGCAGAGCAAATAGGGGCAATAGAAAAAACAGAGCAATGGGTATCTTATCATAAATCACCTTCAATATACTTCCGCCATCTCGAGATTTATAGAACTTTAAAATCTGTCCATAAAATTTTCGTTTTAGCCAGCCAGCGTCGTCATTCATTTCCATGGCTTTAAAAATTTCTTTATCACTGGCATTAGCCGCAATTAGTGAATCCAATTTTAATTCATCAAACCCAAAAGAAATATCGTTTTTATTAACATTAGGATCGGCAAGAATCGAATCAATCTTCTGTTCTGGCACACTACCAAGCCATTTATTGTTTTTCAAAAATGCTTTTGCTTCCGCCCTGTCAACAGAATCTAGTTGTTTTGCCTCTATTGAATCTTGTAGCACCGAGGCTTTTTCGGATGATTTTGTGCGTAATAATTCCTGATTGATTTTTTCGGGTTGGGAATTGGTGGAAAGCGATAATATAAAAAAGAAAACCACCGAAATAAAAAGATATAACTGCGCAGGATGCAAGTACCGTGATCGTTTGCCTTCAATAAATTTTGTGGGCAAAAAACCTGGCTTGAAAACTAAGGGAAGAAACGACTTTAGAAATCGGGCATCTACAGAAAAATAATTGCTTACCGTATTGTAAAACAACACCTTCAAGGTCAACTTTTCGTTTACTTTTTGTCCGCAATTTGGGCAAAACTCAAAATCGGCTTTTAATTGGTAATCACAGTTTTGACATTGTTGCAAGTCTTGATCCATAGTATTGATTGGTTGATGTGCTAAATTTACTAAAAATTTACACGCACGGATATGGTGGATAGAGTCTTCAGTAGAAATTCAGTAAAAAAGGGTGAACATCTAAAAATCAAATGCAATTCCTATTAATACTAGCTTAAAACCGTCATTTTTGATTGGCAAGCTTGGTTCTGGCACGCATCTTGCATCACTCTTAATGCAAATGGATTTCTAAACGGCAAGCACTTTTTAAAAATCTAGAAAACATAAGCATTTAATTTGATTGAGTGTTCACTTTTTTAAAAGTGGCCAAATAAAACCCTAAAGATGCCCCCAAGTCTTTAGGGTTTTTGGTGTTTGAGACACAAACCCAGTTTTAAGTTAAGCCTTCAAACGAGAACTGTTCTTGTAGAACTCAAAGCTTTCCAAAATGAGCTCATTGTCTACCAAGCAATCGATTTTTGGTTTTCCAATGGCTTCCAATAGTACGAAATTGATGTTTCCGTGTTCATTCTTTTTGTCAAATTTCAGTAAATCGATGATTTTTCCGTAGTCAGTTACATCGATACTCACAGGTGGGTAGATTTTATTGAAACTTCGCGTTATGTAGTCTAAGTCATTTTCAGGAAAACCAAGAAGCTTCCCAGAGATAAAAGTCTCTAGAATCATCCCGATGACAATGGCCTCCCCATGCAAAAGCGCTTTCTTCTCTAAATGCTCCAAAAAATAAGATTCGATGGCATGCCCTAAGGTATGGCCAAAATTTAGGTGTTTTCTGATGCCATGTTCTAAAGGATCTTTAGTGACAATATCATTTTTAATCAATACCGAATCGTATATGAGCTGGTCAAGATCATTTAAAGTGAGTTGAGACAAATTGGTCAAGCTCTCAAAATAACTGCGATCGGCAATGAGGCCGTGCTTCAACATTTCTGCCAAGCCAGATTTCAATTGATTTTGAGGAAGTGTATCCAAGAAACTGGTATCGATCAAAACCAGATCACCAGAACTGATAACACCAACCTGATTTTTTATACTACCAAGATCAACGCCAGTTTTCCCGCCAACCGATGCATCTACCATCGCCAGCAATGAGGTTGGAATATTGATGTATTTTATGCCACGCTTAAACGTACAGGCGACAAAGCCTCCAAGATCGGTAACAACACCACCACCAAGATTGAGCAGGATGCTTTTGCGATCTGCCCCCAAACTGGATAAGGATTCCCAAACGCCAACGCAAGTGTCAATGGTTTTGTGCGCTTCTCCAGCTTCAATCTCGATGATTTCGATTTCAAGATCCGTTTCTAAATGCGATAAGAAGTGAGACAAACAATGTTCATGGGTATTTTGATCAACAAGTACGAATATTTTTGAGAAATTATTTTGTTTCAAATAAGAGCTTATGGCTTCGTAAGCAACTGAATTAAAGTGCACTGTGTAATCTTTAGTTTCAATAGAATTCATAAGGATTGGTCTTGTTTTAAGGAAGTTGGAAAATTAGCGGTTTTTAACAAAATAATCGTCTGTGAATAATTATTTTTGCAATATATTTTTTTTATGACAGAACATCATCTTTTCGAAAACACCAAAACCGCTTTCAGTTTAAAAAGAGACTCCGAATTACAGCGAGCTTACTTGCTTTTTAAAATGATTGGATACGCACCTTTGGTAAAAATAGGCACTATGGTCACACATTTTGCCTTAAAGTTACATCTCCCTGTGGAAGGCCTGATTAGATATACAGTATTTGACCATTTTTGCGGTGGCATCAATGAAGAAGATTGTAATGATGTCATCGATGCTATGTATACCAAAGGTGTGAGCTCGGTACTGGATTATTCTGTGGAAGGCAAAGCGATAGAATCTCATTTTGATGCTGCTGCGGAAAAAATCATGAAAATAATAAAATTTGCCGATGAGAAGGAGGCCATGCCAATTTCGGTGTTTAAACCTACAGGCTTTGGTCGTTTTTATCTGTATCAAAAAAAGGGTGAGGGCAAAACCTTCACTACAGAAGAACAATTAGAATGGGAGCGTGTTATAGATCGTTATGATCGCGTATGCAAACTGGCAGAGGAACGTGATGTGGAAGTATTGATAGATGCAGAGGAAAGTTGGATGCAGGATGCGGCCGATGAAATTTGTGAGGAGATGATGCGACGGTATAATACTAAGGTTCCTGTGGTTTACAATACCCTACAAACCTATCTTTGGGACCGCTTGGATTATCTAAAAAAGGTGCACCAACGCGCCAAACAGCACAATTTCAAACCTGGATTTAAAGTGGTGCGTGGTGCCTATATGGAAAAAGAACGCGAAAGGGCAGAGGAGAAGGGGTATGCGTCGCCAATTTGCGAAAATAAAAAAGCCACAGACGACAATTTTAATGCCTGTGTGCAATATATTTTGGAGCACCTTGAAGAGATTTCGATCTTCATTGGAACCCACAACGAATTTAGCTGCTACATCGCAATGGATATGATGAGAACGCTCAATATCGATAAAAAAGATAATAATGTATGGTTTGGCCAATTGTATGGTATGAGCGACCACATAAGTTTCAATCTTGCCAAGGAAGGTTACAACGTCGCCAAATATGTGCCTTTTGGACCCGTAAGAGAAGTCATGCCGTATTTGATAAGACGTGCTGAAGAAAATACCTCAGTCGCAGGTCAAACCAGTAGAGAGCTCAATTTGATAACCACAGAGCAAGCCAGAAGAAAGTCTGAAAATAAATGAATTTTATTGGTCTTAAAGAAAGTCAAAACTATGTACTTTAGTGCATCTCGCTTTAGCTTCTACAATATCTTAGCCAAAAATTACACGAATCCGCCTGTCCGGTAGGCAGGTTTTCACGAAATCTGTTGTTCTCCTTAGAGCGCACGCAATGAAATACTTTTCATTTCACGAATTCAACATACTTTCAGTCTGTTTCAAAAAATCTATGGTACTCTAGGCCATAGTGGTTTAGTTTGTTCGCTCTCAGGTCGTAAAATTTTTTTTTCCTGAATCAGACTCTGAAAAATTCTACTTCTTGATAATCCTAGATTTTGAAATTTTCAATTTCGATGCAACGATTTGTAATGGTTGCTCACGTTTGAAGAAGGCTGATCTTGCAGCAGTTCACTTTTACTTCAGAATTACTGACCTATACTATTCTTTGCAGTTGGCTTTGTTTCTCTAAACACGAAAGAAATCCTTTATGCCATTTATGACACGATTCAAATCGGCTTCACTAAGATTTGAACCGCTTGGCAAACACAATCCCTTCTTGAAAAGGTTTTTAGAAACACCATTCACATAAGCCGGGGCATCTTTAAAAACTGGTTGAAGGTGCATGGGTCTCCAAAAGGGTCTGGACTCGATGTTCAAAGATTCGAGATGTTTTCTTAAGCCTTCTCTTACTTCTTCGGAAGGCGTCAATACACAAGTCAGCCAACGGTTTGAAACACAATTCTTGGGTTCTTGCTGAAACTTAAGTTCACTTAAATGTGCCAATGCTTCCGAATAAACTTTAAAATTGTTGCGACGTGCAGTGACGCGACTATCCAGAACTTCCATTTGGGCGCGACCAATTCCTGCCAATACATTTGACATTCTGTAATTATAGCCAATATTTGAATGCGTGTAGGCTGCATGATCATCCTTAGCCTGAGTCGCCAAGAAGACCGCTTTATCGCGCAAAAATTTATCTTTAGTGATTAAAGCACCACCAGCAGAGGTGGTGATGATTTTGTTTCCGTTAAAGGATAGAATAGCCATACTCCCAAAAGTACCACACATTTTGTTTTCAAATCGGCTGCCAAAAGCTTCGGCACTGTCTTCTATGATGGGAATGTTGTAATGCGCAGCGATTGCTTGAATTTCATCTACCTGATAAGGCATGCCGTAAAGATGCACTGCAATAATAGCCTTAGGGGTTTTACCTTTTTTAATGCGATCCTTGATGGCCTGTTCCAGTAGTTCCGGACATAAATTCCAGCTCAAGGCTTCACTGTCAATAAATATGGGGGTTGCACCTTGGTATATGATGGGATTTGCCGATGCGGCAAAGGTGTGACTTTGACAGAGCACTTCATCACCAGCAGCCACGTTTAATAAAACAAGCGCCAAATGAATGGCAGCAGTCCCTGAGTTTAAGGCTGCTACGTGTTGCTCGTTACCTAAATAATTAGAAATATCAGATTCAAAACCATCCACCAATTTCCCAGAGGGAGCAATCCAATTAGATTGAAAGGCCTCGTTGATGAATGCGCGTTCCTTAGTACCCAAATGTGGGGAGGATAACCATATTTTTGAATCCATTGCTAGGTCTGCTTCGGGGTTTAGGGTTTAAGGTTTAAAGTTCAAAGTTCAAGGTTCAAAAAAACTAAAAATACTTCAATCTTCTTTCCTCAAAACTATAGACTGTACCGTTGCGACGGAGTCACAATTTTCAATCCACAATTCCATATCTTGATTTTCAAATTCATTTTCTATGAGATAGGTATGGCAAGCATCACCTTTGGTATCACTTTCTGAAAAATTGACATCACCAGAATTTATAAGCTCCGAAACCTGCAAGGTGTCCAATTGGAATTGGCTCATGTTCAAACGTGCTTCTTCAGAATATAGGCGTTTCTTTAAATTAATGTTCTTAATGGTTCTTGCATCGGGACCATAGGAGCACGAGGTACGCTTTCCGCTTAAAAAAAAGGCGAGCAATAGCAAACCAATGGCAAAACCGCCTAGATAGTAACCTAATCTATGAATAAATCTCATTTTAGTTCTTCACTTTGTTGTTTGAGCACTTGGAGTTTTTCCATGAAAATAATATGATCTCAATCTATAATGGCAATTATTGAGACCTGGAAAGGGAATGCTTAAAGATTTTTAGAAAATCAACAAATTAACGTCGCTACAGTCTAAATCAAACCAATTGGCAACGGTTTTGTTGGTTAAAACTCCGTGGTAAAAGTACAACCCATTTTTTAAACCGCGATCAAAACGGATGGCATTTTCAATTCCGCCGTCTTCTGCAATTTTGAGCAAATAAGGTGTGAAAATATTACTGATAGATACCGATGCCGATCTCGAATATCGCGCCGGAATGTTAGGCACACAATAATGCACCACATTGTTATATTCAAAAGTGGGCTTGTCGTGGGAAGTCATTTCACTGGTCTCGAAACAACCACCAGTATCAATGCTCACATCTATCACTACAGCCCCAGCTTTCATGGAACTTACCATAGATTCAGACACCACGATTGGTGCCCTGTTCTTGCCTTTGACCGCACCAATAACCACATCGCAGCGTTTTAGCGCCTTAAGCAGATTTTTGGGTTGTAGTGTTGATGTATAGATGGTTTGTTTCAATTCACTTTGAATGCGTCTCAAACGGCTAATGCTATTATCAAAAACCTTGACATTGGCGCCAAGGCCCATGGCAGATCTTGCTGCAAACGTACCCACCGTGCCAGCACCGATTATCACTACTTCAAGAGGTGGCACACCAGGTATATTGCCAAATAGGAGTCCGTTACCACCGTTAACGTTAGACAGCAATTCTGAAGCGATCAAGACCGAGGCAGTCCCAGCAATCTCGCTTAAAGATCTTACCGCAGGATAGGCGCCCTCTTCATCCTTAATATATTCGAATGCAATCGCTGTGATACGTTTGGAAGCCAAGGCTTCAAAATAAGATTTTTTTTGAGTTTTTAATTGAAGCGCAGAGATCAATAGGGTTTGTGGATTGATCATTTTGATTTCCTCCAAAGAAGGAGGTTCCACTTTAAGAATGATAGGGCAGGAGTACACTTTTGCGGTGTCTCGTGTTACTTCCGCACCGGCATCGCTGTAGGTTTTGTCCTTGAAATTGGCGCCTTTGCCTGCACCAGCTTCCAGCATCACTCGGTGCCCGTTGGCCACTAAAGCCGACACCGCATCTGGAGTTAAACAGACTCGTTTTTCTTGAAAGTAAGTTTCTTTTGGGATACCAATAAATAAGTCACCCTTCTTTTTATAGACCTCAAGCATTTCTTCTTGAGGCATTAATTGTGCCTTGGTAAATGGAGATAAAGCTTCGCTCATTGCTTTTTAGATTGAAGACTCAAAATACAAAAAAAATTGGATTAATAAAGTGAAGTGGGAAGGTTCTCAAAAATACTGTTTTAAGGTATTCATAAGGCCTTTGGGTTTGATCATGAATTCTTCCTCAATTTCTTTCATGCTTTTGTCTGCATTATTAATTTTGTCAAACATTTTGGCTCTTATGAGATAGATGGAAGGAATAATGACAGCCATTATCGGAACCATATAGATGAGATCAAAATTATCGAAGAAGATGATATCGTCATTAATCACACCAATAATTTGATAGGTAAACATTGAAATGGGAACTAATATTGCATGAAACCACCAATGACGACAAGTGAAAAACCAAATAAATAGCAAAAATAAGGGCACGAATTTGCCTAGAATAGACCACATTCCCGTCCTAGCGTTATTGTAAAAACCACTATGATATGTAAATAAGAATGCATCCCAATGACTTTCCTCAGGAATATAAATATAAGAATAAAACAAAAAGGGAGTCAAGGCAATTAAAACGCCAATAAGACTCCCTATAACAATAGCTTTATACTGTTGTTTTTTTTGATTAACCGTGAGTTGGGATTCTAACGAGTCTCTTGTCAATTTGTGTAGTAGTTTGTCCATTTAGGTCAATTAGATCAGTTGCCTGAGCTGTGAACAAAGCGCCACCGAAAATTGCTAATGCAATTAAATACTTTTTAGTTTTCATAATTTTAAGGGATTTAGATTAATTAATTATTTATTTGAGTCAAATATAATTGACGCACATTAATTAAACTGTTAAAACGAATGTTAAAATTCGTCCTAAAACGACCCTTCAATTACGGTTTTACCGTACTCTATAAGTATGTCCTGCTCTCCCGAGGGAAATTATTTTCGGTTTTTGCTGCTCTTTTTCAGTCAGATTTGGGTTTTTAGTAGGTTATGGCTCATTATTAGAGCCCGTTCGTCTTGATTTATATGTTTTATCAATATGCTCTCCCAAGATTCAGGCAGCAAATTGAAAGCCTTTTCTGGCCATTCTATAAATATCCAATTGTTGGTGTTGATGTAATCTTCAAAACCTAAATCTAAAAGCTCATCTTCAGAATTAATACGGTAGAGATCAAAATGAAATACCGCGCCGTCTTCTAAAAGATACTCGTTCACTATTGAAAATGTTGGACTGCTTACCTCATCAACACTACCCAATCGACCTACCAAAGCTTTTACGAGTGTGGTTTTGCCAGCACCTATTTCGCCTTGAAATAGGATGACTTTACAGTTACACTGCTCCAAAACTTGTTTGGCAATGGCATCAACTTGTGACAAATCATAACTCATGTTAACTTGATTAGGATAAGATGTGCCCATTGTTCGTATTACATTCCATTTTCAACTTACAATGATAAGTAATATTTCTGTAAAAAACTAGAAAAAATGTATTTCAACGGCTTTATTTGCATTACACGGAAAAAGCACTACAGTAATTCCAATAAAGCACAAGCTCCAACAAAACATAAATTTTGTGTTTTAGATGGCATTCGTCAAACAAAGATAAATAAACCAAGAAATTCAATAGCAACTATTTAACATGCAATTAAGTAGACAAACCTTGTGCTGCTTATATCAAAACAGAGCATGTCTATTTTGGACTCATTACCACAAAAGGGATGATCATCTCTTCCAAAGAAACACCGCCATGCTGATAGGTGTTGCGGAAATAGCCCACATAATGATTGTAGTTGTTGGGATAGGCCAAAAAATAATCACCCTTGGCAAAAATAAAGGAGCTGCTCATGGTCAGGGATGGTAACTTAATGCTTTTAGGATCCTTGGCCACCAACACATCTTTGCCCTCATAAGTCAAACTACGACCGGTTTTGTAGCGTAAGTTCAAACTGGTATCGCGGTCACCAATTACTTTAGAGGGGTTCTTCACGTTAATGGTACCATGGTCTGTGGTAAGAATCAATTTGAAACCCAAGTGTTGTGCTTGTTGTATCATTTCCAAAAGTGGCGAGTTTTTAAACCAGCTTTGAGTTAAGGATCTATAGGCCTTGTCATTGGATGCCAATTCCTTGACGACGTCCATTTCGGTTTTGGAGTGTGAGAGCATATCCACAAAATTGTAAACAATCACCGACAGGTCATTGCTCTTCAAGGTTTTGAAGTTTTCAACCAGCTTTTTACCCGCTTTTAGGTTGGTGATTTTATGATATTCGGTTTTTAGGTTTTGAAGTCCGAGTCGCTTGAGCTGGGCTTGTAAAAAATCGGCTTCATGCATGTTTTTCCCGCCATCATCGGTATCATTTTTCCAGAATTCTGGATGTTGTTTTTCCATATCGCTTGGCATCAATCCAGAAAATATGGCATTTCTTGCGTATTGCGTGGCGGTTGGTAAGATGCTAAAAAAAGGGGTCTCATCGGTCTTCTTGTAGTAATTGCTCACAATGGGCTCAAAAGCACGCCATTGATCGTAACGTAGATTGTCTATAACCACTAGAAGTGTGGGTTGGTCATCGCTAAGTTCTGGCACAACTTTCTCCTTAAAAAGGGTATGTGACAAGATGGGCGCATCGCTATCCTTATCAAACCAATGGGGATAATTCTTTTCTATGAACTTTCCAAATTGTGTATTTGCTTCGGTTTTTTGGGATTCCAAAATTTCAGTCATCCCAACATCTTCAATGTCTTCCAATTGCAATTCCCAATAGATCAATTTTTGATAAAGGTCTATCCATTCCTTATAACTGTTGACCATAGATAGGTCCATGGCGATTTTTCTGAATTCTTGCTGATAATTGGAAGTCGTTTTTTCTGAAACCAATCGGGAGTGGTCCAAGTTCTTCTTTAAGCTCAACAGGATCTGATTTGGGTTTACTGGCTTGATCAAATAATCGGCGATCTTATTGCCAATTGCTTCTTCCATGATATATTCTTCTTCACTTTTGGTGATCATCACAACAGGAAGGTTGGCGCGTCTTGACTTGATCTCATTCAATGTTTCCAATCCCGTGAGGCCTGGCATGTTTTCATCCAAAAAGACGATGTCAAAATTGGTGTCGTCAATAATCTCTAAAGCTTCTGTGCCACTTTGGCAAGTGGTCACCTTGTATTGTTTTTTTTCAAGAAAAAGAATATGTGGTTTTAATAGGTCAATTTCGTCGTCAACCCAAAGAATATTTATAGTGTTCATGTATATTTGTTTAGAATTAATAAGACCATGTATATATGGTGTAAAAATGCAAAGTTTGAAGTTAAGTAACAAACTCAAGATCTTTAACGATCCAATTTACGGATTTATTACCATACCCAATTCGTTGATCTTTGATTTAATAGAGCATAAATACTTCCAGCGCTTACGTCGCATCTCACAAATGGGCTTGTCTTATTTGGTCTATCCAGGTGCACATCATACCAGGTTTCATCACGCCATTGGATGTATGCATTTAATGCAGAAAGCTGTGAATGTGCTTCGTTTTAAAGGGGTTGACATTTCCGAAGATGAAGAAAACGCCCTTTACATTGCCATTTTATTGCACGATATTGGTCATGGTCCATTTTCACACGCGATGGAAAACAGTATCGTAAGTGGTGTTTCACATGAGTATATTTCAACGCTATTCATGGAAAATCTCAATCGTGAATTTAACGGAAGATTAACGCTGGCCATCCAAATTTTCAAGGGCAATTTTCATCGGCCTTTTTTATGCCAGCTCATCTCCAGCCAGTTCGATATGGACCGGGCCGATTACCTCAAGCGCGACAGTTTTTATACCGGTGTCGCCGAAGGCAATATCAATAGCGAACGGCTTATTACAATGCTTAACGTCAAGAATGACCGCATCGTGGTTGAGGAAAAGGGCATTTATAGTGTAGAGAAGTTTTTGGTCGCAAGGCGTTTTATGTACTGGCAAGTATACCTGCATAAAACCAGCGTAGTTGCAGAGCAATTGTTGACTCGGGTTTTAAAACGCGCCAAGGAATTGACAGAAAACGGAGTGGCTCTTTCTGCCAGTGCACCACTTCAATTCTTTTTATCCACCAAAATTTCTTCGGAAAACTTTGACGATTCTATTTTAGATACGTTTTCCCAATTGGATGATACCGATATTCTTGCAGCCATGAAAGCTTGGCAATATCACGATGATTTTGTGCTGCGTCATCTCTGCAGCATGATCATCAATAGGGATCTGCTCAAAATTAAACTGAAGAATAATCCAATTAAGCCAACAGTGCTGCACCAGAAAATCAAAACCTTGATGCTGCGGTATCCAATTTCCGAAGCAGAGGCAGATTATTTTGTCTTTACAGGAGAAGTATATAATCAGGCTTATCAATCAGATATTGAGCAAATTCAAATCCTTCAGAAAAACGGGAAAGTGGTTGACATCTCAAAGGCTTCAGATCAATTCAACATTGTGGCGCTCTCTAAACCTGTCACTAAATTTTATATCTGTTATCCGAAGAAATAAGACTTTGGTAACGATTTTCCGTAGCCTTTAAAATTAGTCGAGATCTGCTTCTAGACATAATGATTAAAAATTTCGTCAGTCCATCCTAATTTTTGTTTGCCCCCGCACTAGGGCGCAAACAGGCTCTAATAAACAAATAATTTTAGAATAAGCCACCCGCCACGAAAGATAGAAACCAAGAGGTATTCAGCAATAAAAAAAACGATATCAGACAATTATGATTGATTGCGAACATTCGAAAAATTATTAACGGGATACAGTCCAATTAAAACCAAGATGGATTCGTGGCTATCGTTATATATCAAGTATTTAAAAAGCTTCAGTTTTGATGCATTTCATTGAACTACGACATCCATAACCCAATGATTCAAAAAACCATAACCCAAAAGCTTATAAAATGATAGGCTGTAAAATCAACAATTCATAAAAAAAATAGTCGCATCAAAAACGGTTTCCGCAGTAGGGCTTAAAAATAAACCGAGACACACTTTATTGCAAATAGAACGTTTTTGATACATTTTTGCTATTTTTGCGAGGATGAACTTTACAGCACAACAAATCGCTGGAATTTTGGAAGGAGATATCGTGGGCAATCCCGATGTTGAAGTTTCTAGACTTTCCAAAATTGAAGAGGGCACAGAAGGATCTTTGACCTTCATGGCGAATCCTAGGTATAAGTCTTACATGTATTCTACAAAAGCATCGATTATAATCGTCAATAGAACTTTTGAGCCAGAGAGCGAGATTTCAACTACCTTAATAAAGGTAGATGATGCCTATAAAGCGTTTTCAAAGCTATTGGAATTTTACAATCAAATCAAACTGAACAAGGAAGGCATTGAGCAACCTGTGGTTATTGCCGATTCTGCAATCTTAGGTAAGGAACACTATGTGGGCGCTTTTAGTTATATTGGCGAGCATGTAAGGATTGGTAAGAATGTGAAAATTTTCCCTAATACCTATATTGGTGACAATGTGAAAATAGGAGACAATACTATAATTTTTGCGGGTGTAAAGATTTATGCGGCATGTGTGATTGGCAACAATTGCGTCATTAATTCTGGTGCTATCATAGGGGCCGATGGTTTTGGCTTTGCGCCAAATGGGGATGGTGAATACATCAAAGTGCCGCAAACCGGAAATGTTATTTTAGAAGATTTTGTGGACATTGGAGCAGCGACAACCATTGACAGAGCCACTCTAGGTTCAACAATTATAAGAAGAGGTGCTAAATTGGATAATCAAATCCAAATCGCCCATAATGTGGATATTGGAAGAAATACGGTCATTGCCGCCCAAACTGGTGTGGCAGGCTCTACCAAAATTGGCGAAAATTGTCAAATTGGTGGACAAGTTGGTATTGTTGGTCACATTACAATAGGCAATAATGTGAAAATCCAAGCCCAGTCAGGTATTGGTAGAAACATACAGGATAATGAAATCATACAAGGATCTCCAGCTTTAGGCTATGGGGATTTCAATAAATCTTATGTGCATTTTAAGAATTTACCTAAGATCATGAAACGAATCAACGATTTAGAAAAGAAATTAAATGGCGATAATTAAAACAGACGTTAAACAAAAAACCATCAAGGAAAAAATCTCCTTGACTGGTGTTGGATTGCATACAGGCAAAAATGTAACGCTAACTTTTTGCCCGGCGCCATCAAATACGGGTTTTTGCTTTAAACGTACAGATCTTGAAGGTTCTCCAGTGATTGAGGCAGATGCCAATTATGTGACCAATACAGAAAGAGGGACTTGTTTAGAAAAAAATGGTGTGACCATTCAAACCTCAGAGCACGTTTTGGCTGCATTGGTAGGTATGGACCTCGACAACATCATTGTTGAACTCGATGCCTCAGAACCGCCTATTATGGATGGCTCGGCAAAATTCTTTATTGAAGCGCTTGAAAAAGCAGGTTTGGAGAATCAGGATGAGTTTCGGGAAGAATATGTGGTTACTGAAGTGATTTCCTTCTGTGATGAAGTATCTGGAAGTGAAATCATTGTGATGCCAGCAAAAAACTACCAAGTGACCACCATGGTCGATTTTGGCACCAAGGTCTTGGGCACTCAAAATGCAACAATGAACCATATTTCAGAATTTAAGACTGAAATATCAGATTCCAGAACCTTCAGTTTCCTACATGAGTTGGAAACCCTTTTGGAGCACGGATTGATAAAAGGCGGGGACCTTAACAACGCCATTGTTTATGTGGATAAGGAATTATCCCCAAAAACAATGGAAAAGCTCAAGATAGCCTTCAAAAAAGATTCCATTGCTATAAAACCCAACGGTATTTTGGATAATCTCACCTTGCATTATCCCAACGAAGCAGCACGTCATAAATTATTGGATGTTGTGGGTGATCTTGCTTTGGTGGGCACACGTATAAAGGGGAAAGTGATTGCCAACAAACCAGGGCATAACATCAACACCTTGTTTGCAAAAAAACTATCCAAGATCATAAAAAACGAAAAACGCAACAACGTACCATACGTTGATCTAAATCAAGAGCCTTTGATGGATGTCAACAAAATCATGGAGATGTTGCCACACAGACAACCGTTTTTACTTTTGGATAAGGTTTTCGAGTTGACAGATACTGGTGTTATTGGCATGAAAAACGTGACCATGAACGAAGAGTTCTTCAAAGGGCACTTTCCTGGGGCACCTGTAATGCCTGGTGTTTTGATCATTGAAGCCATGGCGCAAACTGGTGGTATTTTAGTGCTTAGCACCGTGCCAGATCCAGAAAATTACTTGACCTTTTTCATGAAGATAGACAAAGTGAAATTCAAGCAGAAAGTCGTGCCTGGAGATACATTGATATTTAAGTGCGATTTGATTACGCCAATTCGGCGTGGCATCTGTCACATGCAAGGCTATGCTTATGCCAACGGAAAACTGTGTGCTGAAGCAGAATTGATGGCTCAAATCTCTAAAGTAAAATAATAAAAGACCTTAATATTGTGTTTAAGTTTCAGCAAAATAAAGCCGATAAACAAAGCAAACCTGAAACCAATGCCAAATCCCATAAAAAACTAAAAATGAACCAACCTTTAGCATACGTACATCCTGGCGCAAAAATCGCAAAGAATGTGGTTATAGAACCATTTACAACTATTTACAGTAATGTTACCATTGGAGAGGGCACCTGGATTGGCAGCAATGTCACAATTATGGAGGGCGCTCGTATTGGTAAGAACTGCAGTATTTTCCCGGGTTCGGTAATTTCTGCGATTCCGCAAGACCTTAAATATAATGATGAGGATACTTTGACTGTTATTGGAGACAATGTAACCATAAGAGAATGCGTGACCATTAATAGAGGTACAACCGATAAAATGAAAACCGTCATTGGCGATAATTGTTTGATCATGGCCTATTGCCATATTGCGCACGATTGTATTGTGGGCAACAATTGTATTTTCTCAAATAGCAGTACACTCGCAGGTCATATTACAGTAGGTGATTATGTGGTTTTGGCGGGTATGACCGCGGTACACCAATTCTGTTCCATTGGCAACCATGCTTTTGTGACCGGTGGATCTTTGGTGCGAAAAGACGTTCCGCCTTATGTGAAAGCTGCCAGAGAACCATTATCTTACGTCGGAATCAATTCCGTAGGGTTGAGACGTCGCGGTTTTTCTGCGGAAAAAATCCGTGAAGTACAGAATATTTATCGTATTCTCTATCAGAAAAATTACAATAACACACAGGCTTCAGATTTGATTGAAGCTGAAATGGAAGCCACTCCCGAACGTGACGAGATCCTTCAGTTCATAAAAAATTCCCATCGTGGCATCATGAAGGGGTATTTCAAATCGAGTTCTTAAAAGGCTTATCCATAAGTAGCAAATCTTCCGCGGAAGCGCAAAAGCTGTGCAACACTAAACAAATTAACAACAAACAACTTCACAAGATATGGCATCAACATCAGACATCAGAAACGGATTGTGCATTAGGTATAATCACGACATCTATAAAATCACAGAATTTTTACATGTTAAACCTGGAAAAGGGCCAGCATTTGTGCGCACCAAAATGAAAAGCGTAACAACTGGTAAAGTTTTGGACAACACATTTTCCGCAGGACATAAAATTGAGGACGTGCGGGTGGAGACTCATAAATTTCAGTATCTATATCACGATGGCGAGTTTTTTCATTTTATGAATCAGGAAGATTACACGCAAATCCGTTTGACCGAAGCAGCCCTTGATCGTCCCGATTTATTAAAGGAAGGTGAAGTCGTAACTGTTTTGATCAATACCGAAGACAATATGCCATTATCGGTAGATATGCCAGCAAGCGTTGTGCTCGAAGTGACTCATGCCGATCCAGGAGTGAAAGGCAATACCGCAACCAACGCCACAAAACCCGCAACGGTGGAAACAGGGGCAGAGGTTAACGTACCGCTGTTTATCAATGAAGGTGACAAAATTAGAATTGAAACCGAAAAAGGCACCTACAAAGAACGCGTCAAGGAATAACAACGCGATGTATCGCAATGTTATCCCGTAGCGACGCGATTCATCGCGTCGAACAGAAGCAGACCAACAACGCGATTCATCGCGTCGAACAGAAGCAGACCAACAACGCGATTCATCGCGTCGAACAGAATCGGACCAACAACGCGATTCATCACATCGAACAATGTTATCCCGTAGCGACGAGATTCATCGCGTCGAACAAAAACAGAACAACAACGCGATTCATCGCGTCAAACGGAATCGGTACAACAACGCGATTCATCGCATCAAACCCCAATAACGATTCGCATCATCAACCAAACGCCCATAAAATGAAATTCCCAAAACCACATACCCTAAAAGAGATTGCCGAATTGATTCATTCGGAATATGTTGGTGCCGAAGATTTTCCAGTGCTTGGTATGAATGAGATCCATGTTGTGGAACCTGGCGATATTGTTTTTGTAGATCATCCAAAATATTATGACAAAGCGCTCTTATCTGCAGCGACAATTGTGCTTATCAATAAGCAAGTGGATTGTCCCGAAGGAAAGGCGCTCTTGATAAGTGATGATCCATTTAGGGACTTCAATAAGCTAACTCAGCATTTCAAACCGTTTCAAGCTTCTAAATCCGCAAAGGCCGAATCTGCCAAAATTGGAAAAAACACCATTGTGCAACCCAATTGTTTTATTGGCAACAATGTGAAAATTGGCAACGATTGTGTGATCCATTCTAACGTGAGCATCTATGATGATACTATTATTGGCAATCATGTAACCATTCATGCAGGTAGCGTTTTAGGCGCCAATGGATTTTATTATAAAAAGCGTCCAGAAGGTTTTGACCAACTGAAGTCAGGTGGTCGCGTAGTCATCCATGATCACGTTGATATTGGCGCGCTTTGTACCATTGATAAAGGAGTCACTGGCGACACTACAATTGGCGAGGGCTCTAAATTGGATAACCAAATCCAGGTTGGCCACGATACCATTATCGGAAAAAAATGCTTGATTGCAGCGCAGGTTGGCATTGCAGGTTGCGTCGTCATTGAGGATGAAGTGACCATCTGGGGACAAGTAGGCATTGCTAGCGGTTTAAGACTCGCAAAAGGAAGCGTAATCCTCGCACAATCAGGCCTAGGTCACGACACTCAAGAAGGCAAGAGTTATTTTGGATCACCCGCCAAATTGGCTCGTGATGAATACAGGGAAATGGCTTATATCAAGCAAATTCCAGAACTAATTAAAAAATTAAATCAACAATAAATGTCAGCAAAATCAGTAGTCCAAAAATTTTTAGATTCAGATTTGGCCAAAGATCAAGAAACAATCGATTTATTTCACAAGGATTGTAAACTAAATTGGCACAGCAGCAAAGGCTTTACCGAGATAGACTATAACGGTATTGCCAGTAAGTTAAAGGCAATTCAAAAATCTTATGAGTCTTTTACATATAGCTATAGCCATATTTTGCAAGATGGCCACTTTGTCACATCGCGAAGTACGATTTACGTAACCTCCATTGAGCGTCGGGAAAAGGAAGATGCTTTGGCCCATTTCATCTCTATATGGGAAGTTAAAGATGGCAAATTGTACAAAGGTTATGAAATAAGTCAATTGGCAGATAGTGGTTCAAGCAGTTTAAATTCTTTTGCCGAAATAAAAGTCTAGGAAAGACTTTATAAATACTTCTTAAAACTTTACTTTTGCTTTTAAGGTCGATAGCAGTTGCAAAAGACTTCATTATTTAAAAAATATATAAATCAAATAAGCACTCATGAGCGTATTAGTAAATAAGGATTCAAAAATAATTGTACAAGGATTTACAGGCAGTGAAGGTACTTTTCACGCCGGCCAAATGATAGATTACGGCACCAATGTAGTTGGTGGTGTAACTCCAGGAAAGGGCGGACAAAAACATTTAGATAAACCAGTTTTCAATACCGTGGCAGAAGCGGTTAAAGAAGTTGGAGCAGATACAACAATTATTTTTGTACCACCAGCTTTTGCTGCAGACGCCATTATGGAAGCTGCCGACGCTGGCATCAAGGTCATCATCACGATAACTGAGGGAATTCCTGTTGCCGATATGATCAAAGCTGCCGAATACATTAAACATAAAGCGTGTAGATTAATTGGCCCTAACTGTCCAGGAGTCATCACGCCAGGTGAGGCTAAGGTTGGCATCATGCCAGGTTTCGTGTTCAAAAAAGGCACTGTAGGTATTGTTTCCAAATCTGGGACATTAACCTATGAAGCTGCAGACCAAGTGGTAAAACAAGGTTTGGGTATTACTACTGCCATAGGTATTGGTGGTGATCCCATAATTGGCACTACAACTAAGGAGGCGGTTGAGATGTTGATCAACGATGAAGAAACGGAATGTGTGGTCATGATTGGCGAAATTGGAGGTCAATTAGAATCTGACGCAGCAAAATGGTACCAAAACAGTGGCAGCAAAAAGCCAGTAATTGGTTTTATTGCTGGTGTGACGGCACCTGCCGGAAGAACTATGGGACACGCTGGCGCTATTGTTGGCGGTAGTGATGATACCGCACAAGCTAAAAAAGCGATCTTAAAAGAATGTGGCATCCACGTTGTGGAATCTCCTGCTGAAATAGGTAAAAAAGTAGCAGAAGTATTGAATAAAAAATAAGCTTCTAAAGCACATCAAAATAGAACTTTTCTAAGGTTCACCATTTATAAAACCTCACAATTCCTTTTGAATTTGTGAGGTTTTTTAGTATTAAAACAGCATCTAATTATTATATTTGGTTGCAAGTTTATAAATGGATCCGTATTGAAAATTCAAGGATCTTTTGACGACTAAAGCAAGTTTAAAATTTTATGGATTTCGAAAACAATTCACAAAAGACCAAACGCATTATATTTAATAAGTTATAATTACATCACATGAAACTATTAGAAGGAAAAACCGCCATCATTACAGGTGCCAGTAGAGGCATAGGCAAGGGTATTGCTGAAGTATTTGCCAAACACGGCGCCAATGTGGCATTTACGTACAGCTCCTCGGTAGAGGCTGCCAATGCATTGGAAAAAGAATTAAATACGGAAGGCATCAAAGCCAAAGGCTACAAAAGTGATGCCTCCAGTTTTGATGAATCCCAAAAACTAGCGGAAGACGTCTTGGCAGAATTCGGCAGCATTGATATTTTGGTCAATAACGCTGGGATCACGAAAGACAATCTACTCATGAGAATGAGCGAGGACGATTTCGATAAGGTCATTGAGGTCAATTTAAAATCGGTTTTTAATATGACTAAAGCGGTACAGCGCAGCATGCTCAAGCAGCGTAAAGGATCCATCATCAATATGAGTTCTGTTGTGGGCGTTAAAGGGAATGCCGGCCAAACCAATTATGCAGCCTCTAAGGCAGGGATTATTGGGTTTTCAAAGTCTGTTGCTTTAGAATTGGGCTCCAGAAACATCAGGAGCAACGTGATCGCGCCAGGATTTATAGAGACCGAAATGACCGCAAAATTAGATGAGGAAACCGTAAAGGGTTGGAGAAATGCCATTCCTTTGAAACGAGGTGGCACGCCAGAGGACATCGCCAATGCCTGTGTGTTTTTGGCCAGTGACCTATCTGCTTACATCACAGGACAGACCTTGAATGTGGATGGTGGGATGTTGACTTAGGTACTAATTTTGAATATTGATGATGATCATTGATGTATTCCAATCGAAAATGATAAAGAAAGAAAAGATGAAGCCCTTATGCTTTATTGCATTGGCTCTAATTTGTTTGACGTGTCAAGAAAATCACAGATCCACTAATCAAACTTCACAAACCCCACCTAAGGAATTAAGGGATATGGCGATGGAAGGGATTACGATTGAGTTCATTTTTGATAGAAATAAACCTACCCACGGCGATTTGTTTTTGATGACTGGTGCTGAAGACCCTGATTTCCCACCAGAACATAAACAGTACGAGCAACTAAAATCCTTGGGCTTATCTCAGATTGACGATGCTTATTTTGGAATTCCAAATGAACCGGGCAACATCAATAATGAACTAGGGTTTTTGCTGATTCCAAAACAAATCAATTACGATGGAAATGCGCCTTTTGATTCGGTTTTAATGGATTACGTACCCTTGAGATCTGAAGCCAAAAGAGCCGATTTGGTTAAACGGATATGCTCTGAGTTTAAAGAAAATTTAGATGTGAGCATACTGTTTGAAGGAGAAGAACTAAATGATCTTGAAATTATTAATGACAAAATTGATGCGATCATTGCGTATTGCAGGGCAGAATTAAAAGTAGAACCGGGCTCAGTTGAAGCAATCGCGCTCTTGGAGAGAGACTATACGGAATAGGTTTCCAAATGTTTCACTATATAGTACTGTAATTGTTTTGTGTAGTTGAATGGAGTCATGCTTGCTATTTGGCACATAAAAATAAATTTTCAAATCATGAGATTTTTGAACGTAAAACGAAGCTTAGGTCGCATCGCAGTATTATTAGAACTCAAACTTTATTTTTACCCGAATATGGAATCACAGATTTCAAATACGGAATTTCACTCGGTTAGGGAATTGGATTTGCCCTTACCGCTAATTGTAGGAAACCTAAGATTTAATGCTTAGGTTTGTTCAGACCAACATAAAACCTGATTAAAAGCATATAGTGCAAACCCAAACCCTGATATATATCATTTTAGCAATTTTAGTAGCGCTAGCATTAGCGCTTTTTCAATATATCTATAAGTCAAAAAAGCAAGGCAAAATCTATTGGTTTTTAGCGGCATTACGATTTATGACCGTATTATCGATTCTGTTGCTGCTTATCAATCCTAAGTTTGATAGCGTCACTTATTACAATGAAAAACCTAATTTATTAATCGCAGTCGATAATTCTGAATCGGTTGCGTATTTAAAGCAGGACACAAAAGCCAAAGCGCTTTTAGAGACGCTTAGACAGGATGAAGCTTTGAACGAGCGCTTTGATCTCGAATTTTATAGCTTCGGAAAAGAGCTCATTCCATTAGATACTTTAGCCTTTAATGAGAAGCAGTCCAATTTGGCCAAGGTCTTTGAACGTTTTTCTGAGGTTTTCAATAATGCTGTATCACCAACGGTATTGATTTCCGACGGAAACCAGACTTACGGCAGCGATTATGTGTATCTGGCCAAAAAATACAAACATCCTATTTTTCCAGTGATTTTGGGAGATACCACAAGGTTTGCCGATTTAAAGATCGAGCAGCTCAACGTAAACCGTTACGCATTTCTCAAGAACAAATTCCCTGTAGAAATCATTGCCAACTATAGTGGCACTTCCGCCATAAACACCCAATTGAAAGTTTCGTCGGGGACTGCCACCGTGTTCTCAAAACCTTTAAGTTTCAGTAAGGACAATACCTCACAAATCGTCAACTTTAACTTGCCGGCAAACCGGGTGGGTATTGGAACTTATAAAGCGGAATTGCTTCCGATGGATAATGAACAGAATACCATAAATAATGTCAAGAATTTTGCTGTCGAAGTGATTGATCAAAAAACAAATGTGGCAATTGTTTCAGAAATTATCCATCCCGATTTAGGCACATTCAAAAAAGCCATAGAGCGTAACGAGCAACGTCAAGCAAGTATTTTAAATGTTCAAGAATTTTTAAAACAATCAAATGATTTTCAATTGGTTATAGCATATCAACCTACAAATGACTTTAAGTTGCTTTTTGAGGAAGTTGATCGTTTAAAACTCAATAAAATTGTGGTTGCAGGTACAAATACCAATTGGTCACAATTGAATAAGATACAAACCAATTATAAACAACAAATTACAAATCAAACTGAAGAATTTCAACCTACGCTCAACCAAAACTATGGGGCTTTCATTGTTGATGATCTCAATTTCGAGGATTTTCCACCACTGAAATCAGAATTTGGTGAAACCAATTTTTTAGTGCCAACAGAAACAATTCTGTATAAAACCATCAATGGCATTCAAATCGATGAACCTATGATTGCCACTTTTGAAGTCAATGAGCGCAGAGAAGCACTCATATTGGGCGAGGGGATTTGGCGCTGGCGTGCCCAAACTTATTTCGACGAAGGTAGCTTCAACAACTTTGATGATTTTGTGGGTAAATTGGTGCAGTATTTAAGCAGCAACAAAAGACGTTCTAGATTGAACGTCAACTATGAATCTTTCTATAATGGCAATGAAAATGTGATCCTAAGTGCACAATTTTTCAACAAGAATTACGAGTTTGATGCCAATGCCAATTTAGAGATTTTGCTTGATAATAAGGATACCGATAAAACCACAAGAATCCCTTTTGTGCTAAACACAACTAATTATCAAGTGGATTTGAGTGGATTAGAGGCTGGCGACTACAGCTTTAAAGTGAATGTGGCTTCTGAAAATATTTCTAAAGCCGGTGATCTTAAAATATTGGATTACAACGTAGAACAGCAATTTCTCAATGCCAATGTTTCGAAGATGGAAACGATTGCCATGGACACTGATGGAAGGTCCTATTTCATTGATCAAACAAATGCCTTTACTTCAGATTTATTGAACGATTCTCGTTTCGCTATCGTGCAGAAAAGCAGTAAAAATGTCGTACCTTTGATAGATATCAAATACCTTCTAGCCTTAATGATGTTCTGCTTGTTTGCAGAGTGGTTTATAAGAAAGTATAACGGATTAATTTAAGAAAGAATATTTATGGAAAAATTACCTAAAGGAGGTGCATTTGCACTTATCCTAATTATTGCGCTTGTCATTATAATATTTAAATCTGTGGTTACCATTGACTCTGGTCATGCAGGTGTGCTCTATCAACTTAGTGGTGGTGTTGACCCCGAAAAAGATCCTTTACAAGAAGGCCTCAATTTCGTGGCACCTTGGAACAGTGTGATTGATTACGAAGTGAGACAACAAGCTTTGTCTGAAAAAATGTCTGCACTATCCTCCAACGGTTTGGATATTGCGTTAGATGCGACTGTCTTGTTTCAGCCCGATTATGAGAATTTGAGTAGATTGCACAAAGAAAAGGGTAAAGAATATGTGAGTAGAGTCTTGCAGCCCGCTATCAGAAGTGCCGCCAGAAGTGTGGTTGGACGTTACACCCCAGAACAATTGTACTCGAGCAAACGTGACGCCATTCAGGATGAGATATTTGAAGAAACAAACAAAATCGTCTCAAGTCAATACATTCAATTAAATGATATCCTAATTCGTGACGTGACTTTACCACCAACCATCAAACAAGCGATTGAGCGTAAATTGAAACAAGAACAAGAATCCTTGGAGTATGAGTTTAGATTGGTAACTGCCGATAAAGAAGCTCAAAAAGTACGTATCGAAGCCCAAGGTAAAGCCGATGCCAATAAAATTTTGAGTGCATCCTTGACCGATAAGATTTTACAGGATAAAGGTATTGATGCGACCATGAAGTTAGCAGAATCGCCTAATAGCAAAGTTATTGTGATTGGTTCTGGAGATTCTGGCCTTCCAATTATTTTGGGCAATCAATAAGCTTAAGATAATTTTATGAACATCGCATTAGGGTTTATAAAAATAAATTGGCGATCTTTGCAACACCAAAAGATAAAACATGACAACTATTCAATTTCATCATCATTTTCACACTGGCCATCAAGCGAGCTGAAAATGTATTGAATACTTTCAATTTATATTTTAAACCCGTTTGAGCTAATCGAACGGGTTTTTTTATTTTATTCCTGTGAAAACAGGATTTTCATTTATACTATACCTCAAAAACGAACATTTAAAAATGACTAAACTAAGAATTGCAGTTCAAAAATCAGGACGATTGCACGATGATTCCATGAAAATCCTCAATGAAATCGGAATTTCTATAGACAATGGCAAAGACCAACTCAAGGCGTCTGCCAAAAATTTTCCTTTGGAAGTATTTTACCTTCGCAATGGCGACATCCCGCAGTATTTAATAGATGGTGTGGTTGATGCAGCCATTATTGGGGAAAATGTATTGATTGAGAAAGGTGGCGCCATTTCCATTGTCGAGAAATTGGGTTTTTCAAGCTGCAAGGTTTCTATTGCGGTTCCCAAATCAGCAAAATATAGTGGCGTTCAGGATTTGGAAGGGAAGCGCATCGCAACCTCTTATCCAAACACGGTTAAGCAATTCTTGGAAAAGCACAACATAAACGCACATTTGCACATTATTAATGGTTCTGTGGAAATTGCTCCGAACATCGGTTTGGCAGATGCCATCGTTGATATTGTTTCCAGCGGAAGCACTTTATTCAAGAATGGATTAAAGGAAGTGGAAGTGCTTTTAAAATCGGAAGCAGTGCTGGCGGTGTCTCCCATGATTTCTGCGAAAAATAAAGCAACTCTGGATAAACTTCAGTTTAGGTTACAATCCGTTTTACTCGGAAGGCAAAGCAAATATGTTCTGCTTAACGCACCAAATGAAAAATTAGAGGAAATAATGGCGATTTTACCGGGTATGAATAGTCCTACCATCTTACCTTTGGCAAGGGAAGGCTGGAGTTCTTTGCACTCTGTGATCAACAAAAATGATTTTTGGGAAGTCATCGACGGACTCAAAAAGCACGGAGCTGAGGGGATTCTAGTTTGCCCAATCGAAAACATGGTACTCTAAATTCCAGCTCATTTTACCTACCGACAGGTAGGGGCAGGAATCTTATGAACTGAAAAGCAAATTTTGAAACTAGCAATTACACGTCCAGTTAAGAAGGAGATAAGCGCGTCCAGCGTCTAACACAATTGAGGAAAAAACCCCACGCAGAAATTCCATGAACTGAAAAACAAATTTCAAATCAAGCAATTAAGTACCAGCGCGATCAGTGCCCAATAAATGTAACCAAAGGAAGATGTGTAGGAGGCATGGTTTGAAAACTGATCTAAAATAGAATTTTATACCAGTCTTTTAGTAACCAAACAGAGCGGTCAAGGCCCAAACAAAATGAATTCTTATGAACCTGCCGGCAGGCATGTTTCGTAAAATTCATATCAATTCGTTTTAATTCGTAAAATTCGCATCTAATAATGAACAAAGTATTCAACCCAGATAAATCCACGTGGTCAGCGCTTTTAAAACGCCCTACCCAAAGTTTGGAAAATATTGAGCAAACCGTCAATGATATCTTCAGCGACGTACAACGCAATGGCGAGGCAGCCATTTCAAAATACACCGAAATGTTTGATGCCGTCAAAGTTGAGACGCTTTTGGTTTCCGAAGCAGAAATTATTGAGGCCTCGACAAAAGTTTCCGAAGCATTAAAGCAAGCCATTCAGGTCGCCAAACAAAATATTGAAGTGTTTCATACCGCCCAAAAAACAGAACGAATAAGTCTGGAAACCACAAAAGGCGTACAGTGTTGGCAGGAAAAGCGCCCCATCCAAAAGGTAGGACTCTATATCCCAGGAGGCACAGCGCCCTTGTTTTCCACAGTTTTGATGTTGGCAATACCAGCAAACATTGTTGGCAGTAAGGAGATTGTATTGTGTTCGCCACCAAACAAGCAAGGCAAGATTGCCAATGAGATTTTGTATGCAGCGCAATTGTGTGGCGTAACCAAAATTGCTAAGGTTGGAGGTATCCAAGCCATTGCAGGCTTGACTTTTGGTACGGAAAACATTCCACAGGTCTATAAAATTTTTGGTCCAGGAAATCAATATGTCACGGTCGCCAAACAATTGGCTACCAAACATGGGGTTGCTATTGATATGCCTGCCGGTCCAAGTGAGCTGCTGGTAGTTGCAGATGACTCGGCCAATGCAAGTTTTGTGGCTTCCGATTTGTTGAGCCAAGCCGAGCATGGTGCCGACAGCCAAGTGATTTTGGTTTCTACTTCCAAGCAATTGATTGAAGATGTTTCTGAAGCTGTAGCACAACAATTACAGCAGCTCCCAAGAAAAGACATGGCTCAAAAAGCGATCGACAACTCAAAACTCATATTTGTAGCATCACATGAGATGGCTTTGGAACTCATAAATGCCTATGCCCCCGAACATTTTATCATTTGCACAGAAAATGAAGCTTTTTACACCGAAAATATCATCAACGCTGGTTCGGTATTTATAGGTAATTACACGCCAGAAAGTGCTGGCGATTATGCCTCGGGCACCAATCACACCTTGCCAACCAACGGTTTTAGCAGAGCGTATTCGGGTGTGAATCTGGATAGTTTTACCAAAAGCATCACGTTTCAGAAAATCACAAAAGAAGGCATCAAAACAATTGGCCACAGCATTGAACTCATGGCGGAAGCAGAAGGTTTACGGGCACATAAAAATGCGGTAAGCTTAAGATTAAAGGATTTAGAAAAAGAATTTTAATAGTGCAAGCAAATCGGAAAAGACCTACCAGGTTTTTAAAACCTGTTAGGTCTAATTAACATAACCATGACCAAAAATTTTAACATACAAAACCTACTTAGAGACAACATCAAATCCCTAAAATCCTATTCTTCAGCAAGAGATGAGTTTCAAGCGGCTTCTAGCGATTTGGTGTTTTTAGATGCCAATGAAAATCCGTTTGAGAATGGCGTTAACCGTTATCCAGATCCGCAACAAATAAAACTCAAACAGCGATTATCTCAATTGAAGGGAATTCCTAGCAATCAAATTTTGCTTGGCAATGGCAGCGATGAAGTGCTGGATTTGATCTTCAGGGCTTTTTGTGAGCCCAACCGGGATAATGTTTTGACCTTACCACCAACTTATGGCATGTACAGTGTCTTGGCGAATCTCAATGCCATTGAAGTCATCGAGATTGCTTTGGACACCCATTTTGAACCTAAAGTAGAGGCGATATTAAAAGCTTCAAATTCGCATTCAAAACTACTGTTTCTATGTTCGCCTAATAATCCTACTGCGAACAGTTTTAAGTCGGCAAGCATAGAAAAATTGATTAAAAACTTCAACGGACTCGTAGTCATCGACGAGGCTTATATCGATTTTTCAAAGGTAGAAAGTTGGGTGTCGCGATTGGCAGTGTTTCCAAATCTTATCGTGACCCAAACCCTTTCCAAAGCTTATGGCTTGGCAGGTATTCGTTTGGGGATTTGTTACGCTTCCGCGGAAATTATCGCAATTTTAAACCGCATCAAGCCACCATACAATATTAATGAACTTACTCAGCAAAAGGCTTTGGAACGCTTGAATGATCCAGCTCAAGTTTCTGAGGAAATTCAAAAATTAGTGCAACAGCGGGAATGGTTGATTTCAGAATTAAAGCAGATTGCTTTTGTTGGAACCGTATATCCTTCCGACGCTAATTTTATTTTAGCTAAAGTGGATGATGCCAATAAACGCTATTCCGAATTGATAAAACAAGGGATTGTGGTTAGAAACCGCACCAATCAAGTAGGTTGTGAAAATTGCCTGCGATTTACGGTGGGTACACAAATGGAGAACATAAAATTAATTAAAGCATTACAAGACCTCACAGGTTTTTAAAACCTGTGAGGTCTAATTAATATCAAAATCATGAAACGCATATTATTTATAGACCGCGACGGAACACTGATTAAAGAACCAGCAGACGAACAAATCGATAGTTTTGAAAAGTTGGAATTTTACCCCAAAGTGTTTCAATATTTAAGTAGGATCGCCAAGGAATTAGACTTTGAAATCGTCATGATTACTAACCAGGATGGCTTGGGAACAGCGGTATATCCTGAAAACACCTTTTGGCCGGTCCACAATTTCATGTTGCAGACTTTTGAGGCGGAAGGCATTGTTTTTAAAGAACAATTTATTGATAGAACCTTCGCCAAGGATAACGCAGCCACACGCAAACCCAACACTGGTTTATTGACACAGTATTTTACGGCGGATTATGATTTGGCAAATTCCTTCGTGATTGGCGATCGATTAACGGATATTGAATTGGCCAAGAATTTGGGTGCAAAAGGCATATTTATCAATGACCATACGCATTTAGGAACCGATGAAATCACGGTAAAGCGGGATGCTTTAGAAGACTTTATCGCGTTGGAATCCAACGATTGGGAGTCCATCTATAAGTTTTTGAAAACAGATGCCAGAACCGGAAGCATTATACGTAATACCAACGAAACCAAAATCAAAATCGTTTTAAATCTCGATGGCACCGGAAAAAGTAACATTGACACGGGAATCGCTTTTTTTGACCACATGCTCGACCAAATAGCGAGACATGGCCAATTGGATTTAAACGTTGATGTCAAAGGCGATCTGGAAGTTGATGAGCACCATACCATTGAAGATACCGCGATTGCTTTGGGCGAGGTTTTTGCCAGCACTTTAGGCAATAAATTGGGCATTGAGCGTTACGGATTTTCTTTACCAATGGACGATTGCTTCGCACAGGCAGCCATAGACTTTGGCGGCAGGAACTGGTTGGTTTGGGAAGCCGATTTTAAGCGTGAGATGATTGGCAAAATGCCTACGGAAATGTTTTACCATTTCTTCAAATCCTTTACAGACGGTGCCAAATGCAATCTCAATATCAAGGCAGAAGGCAATAACGAACACCATAAAATAGAAGCGATTTTCAAGGCTTTCGCAAAAGCCATAAAGATGGCGGTAAAACGCGATGTAGAAAAGATGATTTTACCGAGTACTAAAGGGATGTTATAATAAAAAATCCACCTAGTTTTAAGCAGGTGGGTTTTAAAGCATTTCTAAGCCTTGGGAAAGTAGTTCTCAATTGTTGTTATCGCCTGAAGTTTCATAAACAAAATATATCTAAAATTGAAAATTGTAATAATCGATTACGGCGCAGGAAACACCAAGAGTGTTCAATTTGCGATGAAACGTTTGGGCGTGGAAGCTATTTTGAGCGATGATGCCGAAATTATCAAAAATGCAGATAAAGTGATATTTCCGGGCGTGGGGGAGGCAAGCTCGGCCATGAAAATGCTAGCGTCAAAAGAATTGGACAAGCTAATCCCTACTTTAAAACAACCAGTTTTAGGCATTTGTTTGGGGATGCAATTGATGTGCACTTTTTCTGAAGAAGGACAAACAAAAGGGCTGGGAATTTTTGATGTACAGGTCAAGAAATTCAACAATCAGCTCAAAGTCCCGCAAATGGGATGGAACAGTATTTTCAGCTTAAAATCGGACTTGTTAAAGGACATCAAAAACGATGAATTCATGTATCTTGTGCATAGTTTTTACGCAGAAATCTGTGAGCAAACCATCGCCACCACCAATTACGGATTAGATTACAGTTCGGCCTTACAAAACGACAACTTTTATGGGGTCCAATTTCATCCTGAAAAAAGCAGTACAGCGGGAGAACAGATTTTGAGAAATTTTTTAGAAATAAGTTAAGTTAGATGTCAGCTATTAAATATTAGAAGTTTGAAATTGAGCAAGCCATGATGTTTTGAAATAATTAATAGCTTAAATCTTTCAATGATGAAAAACGAACTTATCAAACGCACTCAAAGGTATGCTCTAGACTGTTGGAAATTTTGTTTTAAGGTTCCGAAATCAAGAGCATATAATGCTTTTGTAGATCAATTGATTCGATGTTCAAGTTCTGTTGCCGCGAATTATCGTGCATCACAACGCGCTTAATCTACAGCCGACTTTATAAATAAACTAAAGATTGTTGAAGAAGAGGCTGATGAAACGGTTTATTGGTTAGAGATTTTTGAAGAAGTTTTACCAGAACACAAAGATGAAATCCTTAGGCTGATAAAAGAAGGTTCGGAATTATTGGCAATTACAGTAGCATCAATTAATACGGCTAAAAGGAACCAAAATAAAAAATAATGTCAGAAGCATCAAATAAACCATTTATAATTTTCAACTTTTAACTTCTAATATTGAATATCTAACTTCAGCAAATGAGAATCATACCAGCAATAGACATCATAGACGGAAAATGTGTACGCCTAACCAAAGGCGATTACGACACCAAAAAAATCTATAACGAGAATCCAGTGGAAGTGGCCAAGAAATTTGAGGCTGCTGGTATCGAATATCTGCATCTCGTGGATTTGGATGGCGCAAAGGCCAATCACATTGTAAATTATAAGGTTTTGGAGCTTATTGCCTCAAAAACCACTTTGAAGATCGATTTTGGTGGTGGCCTAAAATCCAACGAGGATTTGCATATTGCCTTTAATTGCGGTGCCAAACAAATCACTGGTGGCAGTATTGCCGTAAAAGACAGTAACACTTTTGAAGCGTGGCTCTCAAAATACGGAGGCACTAAAATTATTTTAGGTGCCGACTGCCATAAGGAAAAAATAGCGGTGAATGGCTGGCAGGAAGAAAGCGATATGGAAGTTCTGCCATTTATCAAAAGCTACGTCAGCAAGGGCATTCAATATGTGATATGCACAGATATTGCCAAGGATGGCATGCTCGAAGGCCCTTCCTTTGAATTATATAAAAAAATACTTTCAGAATCAAAAGACATTAAACTCATAGCTTCTGGTGGCATCACGTCTATAGAAGACCTCAATAAATTGGAAGATTTGGGTTGTGAAGCTGCGATTATAGGCAAAGCCTTATACGAAGGGCATATTGCCTTAAAAGATTTGGAACTGCATGGTTAGGTTTTATTGTTTCTAAGACCTCGTAAATCTAAAAATGAACTGTTATCAGTACCGAAACCTATCCCATTAAGTTTAATTAAAAGAGTCCCGCCTCTACATATTGGCAGACACTGCTCAGGAAAACTATGCTCACAAAACGAATCATTCCTTGTTTGGATATTAAGAACGGAAGAACCGTAAAAGGAGTCAACTTCGTGGATTTACGCGATGCTGGTGACCCAGTGGAACTCGCGAAGCAATACGCCGAGTTAGGTGCCGATGAATTGGTATTTCTCGATATTTCAGCAACCTTGGAAGGTAGAAAGACCATGATTGATATGGTGCTGAAGGTTGCAGAACACGTGAATATTCCGTTTACCGTTGGTGGCGGCATTTCTTCTGTTGAAGATGTGGATGTGCTTTTGAAATCGGGAGCCGATAAAGTCTCTATAAATTCTTCCGCAGTGAAACGCCCAGAACTGGTTACAGAACTTGCCAATAAATTCGGGAGCCAATGTGTGGTGGTTGCCATTGACGCCAAACAAATCAATGGCGAATGGTTGGTGCATTTGGCTGGTGGCACAGTGCCAACAGATTTGAACCTGTTCGATTGGGCCAAGGAAGTAGAAGAACGCGGTGCAGGCGAAATCTTATTTACCTCTATGAACAACGATGGTACCAAAGCAGGATTCGCAAATGAAGCCCTGGCAAAACTGTCTGAAACTTTGAATATTCCAATCATTGCCTCGGGAGGCGCAGGGAGTGTTCAACATTTTGTGGACAGCTTCAAAATAGGAAAAGCAGATGCAGCTTTGGCGGCAAGTGTGTTTCATTTCGGGGAAATTGAAATATTGGATTTAAAACAGGAATTGAGGGCAAACGGGATTGCCATACGACTATAAAAATAAGAGTACCTCGAATTCACCAATTTTTGTAGATTGGCTACGAATAGGGATTTAAAAAAAAATGCAGGCCACTTCATAGAATTTTGGCTTTTGAATAACATCCAGTGCGCGCAAGTTATAGGAGATAAAATAAAAATTCGTGCATTCGTGGCATTAAAAAATAACATTATGAAAGTAGATTACACCAAAAACAACGGACTCATACCAGCCATCATACAAGATGCGTCTACCAAGACGGTTTTGATGCTGGGGTATATGAATGAAGAAGCACTCAAAAAAACCATTGAAACCAAATTGGTCACTTTTTTTAGCAGAAGCAAACAGCGGCTGTGGACTAAAGGCGAAGAAAGTGGTAATGTCTTAAATCTAGTGGATATCAAATTAGATTGCGATAACGACACCTTTTTGGTACGCGTGATTCCAGAAGGGCCAACCTGTCATAAGGGTTCAGATACCTGTTGGAACCAAGAGAACATACAAGATTTTGGATTCATTTCAGAATTGGAGGCCGTTATTGAAAATCGCAAAGATAATGCTTCGGAAGAAGTGTCTTACGTAGCTTCACTTTTTGCGGAAGGCATCAATAAAATCGCCCAAAAAGTAGGTGAGGAAGCCATTGAAACGGTCATTGAAGCCAAAGATGATAACGACGAGCTGTTTTTAAATGAATCTGCCGATTTACTATTTCATTACCTGATTTTGCTGCAAGCCAAAGGCTTTAAGATCAATGATGTTGTAGCTATTTTAAAGGGTAGGGAGAAGAAGTGATTTGAATCTGAAATGAGCTCAAATCAACATGAGGTCAATTTTAATGGTTATTTACATCCAAAGGTTTCGAAGCCTAGTTGCATAATTTGCAGAAATTTTTGTAGAATCCTTTCAAAATAGCGTTCTTGGGTCTATGTTTAAAAAGCGTTTTTACTATCTCATCCGTATCCAATATCTGGGCTATCGCTTTCACGGTTGGCAAAAGCAACCCAAGCTGAAAACCGTGCATTTTATGATTGATAGAACCCTCAATTACATTCTTGAGGGCAAGGAGTTCAAGTCCTTGGGTTCTGGCCGCACCGACGCAATGGTTTCGGCAAATGAAAGTGCCTTTGAGCTATTCGTTTACGAGGAAATCGAAGATGAGTCTGTGTTTTTGGAGCTATTCAATAAAAATCTTCCGCAGGATATAAGGGCTTTGGCAATTGAAGAAGTCGATGCCAATTTCAACATCATCCAAGATTCAAAAATCAAGGAATACGTTTACCTTTTTACCTATGCTGAAAAGTGCCATCCTTTTTGCGCATCGTTAATGACCACCTTCCTTGATGATTTAGATATTGAACTCATGAAAACGGGCGCAAAACTTTTTGAAGGCACGCATAATTTTAAGCCTTATTGTTTTAGAGCGACAGATGAAGGCCTTTACGAAAGAGAGGTACTGCATTGCGAACTTTCTGAAAATAGCTTATTTACCGCAAATTTCTTTCCGAAGAAAAGCTATACGCTCATTGTTAGAGGTAAAGGTTTTGGCCGAAACCAAATAAGGCTCATGATGGGCACTTTGGTTAATTTGGGTAGGGGAGACGTGACTTTGGAATATATTGAAAACTCTCTAAAAACAGATAGCACTTTGAAAATGGAGTTTATTGCGCCTGCTTCTGGACTCATTTTGAATAAGGTGGCATTTGAGTGATTTTTGCTCGCGGATCCAATACTGGCAAGCATGGCCGCCGGGTTGTCTGTGCTCACTCTTAACAAAAAAATTTCTAACTTATTAGTTCATCTTCATCTTCATCTTCATCTTCATCTTCGTCTTCATCTGCTTTAATTTTGAATAAGGAGGCATTTGAGTGTTTTTTTCTCGCAGACCTGCCTGCCGGTAGGTAGGGGCGCAGACCTGCCTGCCGGTAGGCAGGGGCGCAAAGCTGCCTGTGCTCACTCTTGACATAAAAAATTTCTATCTTATTAGTTCGTCTTCATCTTCATCTTCATCTTCATCTTCGTCTCCGTCTTCATCTGCTTTAATTTTTAATAAGGAGGCATTTGAGTGATTTTTTCTTGCGGATCCAATACTGGCAAGCATGGCCGCCGGGTTGTCTGTGCTCACTCTTGACATAAAAAATTTCTATCTTATTAGTTCGTCTTCTTCTTCATCTTCGTCTTCTTCTTCATCTTCGTCTTCGTCTTCTTCTTCATCTTCGTCTTCATCTTCGCCTTCATCTTCATCTTAATCTTCGTCTTCTTTCAAATCTTCAACCGTGCCGAGGCCATCACATTCTGCTGGGCATATTCGCCTTTTAAATATTTCAAATGGCCTACTATGGCAATCATGGCAGCATTATCTGTTGTGTATTCAAACTTTGGAATATAAGTAGTCCAACCAAATTTTGCCTCGCTTTGTTTCAGAGCTTCCCGAATGCCGGAATTTGCGGAGACGCCCCCGCCAATCGCAATATGTGTGATGCCGGTTTGCTTGCTGGCCAATTTCAGCTTATCCATCAAGATGCCAATAATGGTGTATTGAATTGAGGCACAAATGTCGTTGAGCCGTTCTTCAATAAAATTTGGGTTTGCCTTAACTTGCTTCTGAACAAAATAAAGTATCGCAGTCTTGAGTCCTGAAAAGCTGAAATTGAGTCCGTCAACCTTCGGTTTGGTAAATTTAAAGGCCTTAGGGTTTCCTAATTTGGCACGTTTGTCTATTTCTGGACCTGCAGGATATCCCAAACCGAGGAGTTTTCCGCTTTTATCAAAAGCTTCACCCACCGCATCATCAATGGTTTCGCCAATGACCTCCATATCAAAATGGTCGTTTACCTTCACGATTTGAGTATGGCCACCAGAAATGGTCAAAGCCAAAAAGGGGAACGGCGGCTTATTGAAATCCTTTTCTTCGATAAAATGTGCTAAAATATGGGCTTGCATGTGGTTGACATCAATAAGGGGTATGCCCAATCCATAGGCCAAAGATTTTGCAAATGAAGTGCCCACCAATAAAGAACCCATAAGACCGGGACCTCTAGTAAAAGCGATGGCGCTTAGTTGGGATTTATCGATCTTGGCTTTTTTCAAGGCTTGGTCAACCACTGGCACAATATGCTGTTGGTGGGCTCTTGAAGCTAATTCTGGGACCACACCACCATAGGCTTCATGTATTTTTTGATTGGCCACAACATTGCTCAAGATTTGAGCGTTGCACATGACGGCAGCTGCTGTATCGTCGCAAGAAGACTCTATGGCAAGTATGTATATTTTTTGTGATGACATTAAGCTAAGTTAGGCACAATAATTGTTAATTTTGACTCCAAAGTTATAACTTTCAAGTCGCATCAAGAAATTTCTTAAAATAGTATCGAAAATCCTAGCAATAATCTTGCTTCTGTTCATCATTTTGGTGCTCTTCTTCTCTATTCCCGCTGTCCAAACTTATCTCGGGAAACGCGCAACAAAACGCCTCAACGATGCGTATGGCACCAACATTAATATTGGTAAGGTAGGCCTTCAGTTTAATGGGGATGTGGAATTGAAAAATGTATTTATTGAGGATTATAAGCAGGATACGCTCATAAACATTGATGAGCTCAACACGTCTATTATAAGTTTTAAAAATCTTTACTATGGCAAATTGGTGTTTGGCGATATCGATATCATCAATTTAACCTTTAACGTGAGAACTTATCTCAATGAGGAAGATACCAATTTAGATGTGTTCGTACAGAAATTCCAAAGCGATAACCCAGACCAGAATAAAAGTGAATTTCTTTTGTCGTCCAGCGATGTTTCTATTTTAAATGGGAAATTCAACTTCATCAATGACAATAAAGCCAATCCAAAACTATTTGAGTTTTATGATCTCAATATCAATGCGACCAATTTTGTGATCTCAGGAAGTGATGTCAATGCCAGAATCAATACATTGGCATTTAAAGACAGCCGTGGTGCCTATGTCAAAAACTTGATCACCAACTTTGAGTACAGCTTAAATCATATGAGTTTTGGCGATTTGAGTATTAGAACCGAAAAATCCATTCTCAAAGGTAATTTACGTTTTGATTACGACCGAGAGGATTTTGCAAACTTTGCCGATAAGGTCATTGTCACGGCTAACTTTAAAGACTCAGAGCTGTTTTTAAACGATCTCAATGCATTTTACAACGAATTTGGTAAAAATCAAACGGCCTATATGGATGTTGATTTTTCAGGAACCCTAAATGATTTATATGCCAAAAATCTCAAGCTAAGAACAAGCTCTAGAACGCAATTATATGGGGATTTGAATTTCAAAAATCTATTCAATACTGAAGAAGGCAACTTTTCCCTTGATGGTCGCTATGATAATTTATCTACCAATTATTACGATCTCAAGGCCTTATTGCCAAATATTCTTGGCGAAGCTATTCCATCGGTATTTTCAAAATTCGGAAACTTCACGATTAGAGGTCAATCTTACATCACCACTTCTACCATTGATGCCGACCTAAACATATCGACCGATTTGGGCAGGATCATCTCCAACATGAGAATGAAGCAGGTCAATGATATTGACAATGCCTACTATGTGGGTGACATCGTTTTTGAGGATTTTAACTTAGGAAAGCTATTGAATAATCCGAAAATAGGCAATACCTCCTTTGACTTGGATGTGGATGGTAGAGGTTTTACGCTGGACAATTTGAGTAGCCAGATAAAAGGGCGGGTGTATCAATTGGAATATAACGATTATAATTACCGTCGAATTGACGTTTCAGGAAAATTGGGAAATCGTATTTTCAATGGATTTGTAGAATCCTTTGATGAAAACTTCAAATTTAAATTTGATGGTTTGGCAGATCTTTCCGAAGACATCAATACCCTGAATTTTACTGCCAATGTGGACTATGCCAATTTAAGGGCCTTAAATTTTATTTCCAAAGACAGTATTTCAGTATTCCGTGGCATGGTAACCAGTTCCATAAAAGGGTCAAATATTGACGATGCCTTTGGGACTTTGAATTTTCAAAACACCACCTACATCAATGAGCATGATGAGTACTACTTTAAGGATTTTGAGATAGAATCCCAATTTTCTGGCAGTAAAAGAACCATTACCATCGACTCTCCAGATATCATAGAAGGCAGTTTGAGTGGAGACTTCAAATTTAAGGATATTGGAAAGCTCGTTGAGAATTCGGTTGGGAGCATTTATACCAATTACGTGCCCAATATTATTGAAACCGATCAATATCTTGAGTTCGATTTCAGGATTTACAATAAAATCATTGAAGTGTTTTACAGTGAGTTGGAACTTGGCGCCAATACAAGACTCAAGGGGCGCATGGAAACTGATGAAAAGCAATTCAATTTGAGTTTCAACTCGCCACAAATCAAGCTGTTTGATTATTTTGCAGATGATATCTCCATTTTGATAGATAACAGCAATCCACTTTTCAACACCTATATTGAGATGGATAGCTTGAGCACCAAGTACTATGATGTTTCTAAATTTAGCCTCATCAATGTGACACAGCGAGATACCTTGTTTATTAGGTCTGAATTTTCTGGTGGAAAGCAAAATGCCGATAGATTTGATTTAAGTCTATACTATACCATTGACGAAAGCAACAAATCGGTAGTCGGTTTTCGCAAATCAAATGTCACATTCAAGGAAAACACCTGGACCATCAACGAAGATCGAAACAAATTCAACAAAGTTGCCTTTGATAGGGATTTCAAGAATTTTGATATCAGCCAACTGGTTATGAGCCACATGGGAGAGCAAATAGAACTTTCTGGCGTGCTTAGGGACTCCACTTATAAGGATTTGAACCTCGACTTTACCGATGTTGATTTGGCAAAGATCACTCCAAGATTAGACAGCTTGTCTTTGGGAGGAGTTGTCAATGGTAAACTCGACCTATTGCAGGAGGACGGTGTGTATTTGCCCAAGTCAAATGTGATTATTAGCGATTTTAGAGCCAATGATTATGAGCTTGGAACACTTAGGGCCATGATCATTGGGAATCAGTCCTTGACAAATTACACGGTTGACGTAACCCTGAAAAACGACAACCTCAAGTCATTGGATGCCAAAGGAACTCTGGATTTTGACAACAAGGATATTGACATCGATATTGATTTTGACGAATTTCTACTAGACCCTTTGGATCCATTTGGGCAAGGGGTGATAACAAATATTAGAGGTTTGGTCACCGGTAATGCCAAAGTGAGCGGCAAGTTAGACAATCCCAATTATAGTGGTGAGTTATTATTGGATAATGCGGGACTTAGCATCCCATACCTAAACATCGATTACAGTTTCGATTTTGACTCTAAAGTCATTTTAGAATCACAGCGCTTTGTTTTTGATGAAGTGGAGATTACAGATTCCGAATTTTTCTCAAGAGCTACCCTCAACGGTTATATTTCACACAATAATTTTTCAGATTGGCGCCTGGGATTAGAGATTGACACCAAACGTTTACTCGTTTTAAATACCGATTATGACGAGGAGCAATTGTATTACGGTACGGCATTTGTCAACGGCAGTGCCACAATTAAAGGTCCAACCAATCAATTGGTCATCGCTGTTGATGGCAGCACAGCGCAAGGTACGGTCTTTAAGATTCCATTGAACGATCTGGAAACCTATGGAGATAATACCTACATTCATTTTTTGAGTCCGGAAGAAAAAGAAGCACGCTTAAGAGGCGAGGTGATAAGGAATACAGAAGTGAAGGGCTTGGAGCTTCAGTTTGATTTGATTGTGAATCCGTATGCAGATATTGAGATTGTAATTGATAGAAATTCTGGCAGCACGATTCGGGGTACTGGTAATGGTAACCTATTATTCAATATCAATACCAATGGTAAATTTCAGATGTTTGGAGATTTTCAGATTGTACAAGGCACTTACAATTTTGCCTATGCAGGCTTGGTTCAGAAAAAATTGACCGTAGAGCCTGGTGGTTCTATTCGATGGGAAGGTGACCCGTTAAAAGCCCAAATAGGCTTAAAGGCCATCTATAAAACACAAGCAAACCCTTCAGTATTATTGGATAATCCCATAAACAGAAGTATTGACATAGAAGTAGAGGTAAACCTCGTAGGGCAGTTGGAGCAGCCAGAACCCGATTTTACATTCAATTTTCCAAATGTGAGTTCCACTATCAAATCAGAGTTGGATTATCGCTTAGAAACCAAGGAGAGTCGAACCAACCAAGCGCTTTTCCTATTGTCTACGGGCTCCTTTGCCAGCGAGATAAGTTTGGGGCAGCAGGCTTATGGTACCATTTCAGATCGTGTGAATTCCTTTTTCAATAGTTTCTTGACCAACGAGGATGGTAAGTTGCAGGTAGGCGTTAATTATGAGCTCGGGGAGCAAACCACAGATTATGAAACCGATGATCGTTTAGGGCTTACCTTAACTACGAAAATCAGTGATCGCGTGATGATCAACGGGAAAGTGGGTGTGCCAATTGGTGGGGTCAACCAAACCGTGATTGCTGGTGATGTGCAAATAGATGTACTGCTCAATGATGATGGAACCCTAACGGCAAAATTTTTCAACAGGGAAAATAGTATTCAGAATTTTGGAGAAAGAATAGGGTATACACAAGGTGCGGGTATTGCTTATAATGTCGAGTTTGACACCTTTAAGGAATTGATCCAAATCATCCTATATGGCAATCGCAAGGACGAGATCGTTTCCGAAGCGAAAAAGAAGGCTCAAGATGAGACCGAATTTACGCCAGATTTCATAAATATGAAGTCTGAAAAAGATAAATAAACAAATAATACCCTCTGATTTTAAGAAAAATAACGTTTTTTATTAACGAAAACGTTTGAAATTTTGAGCTCTTCCCAAAAAAGCTTTAATTCCATTCCTATTCTTGTTTTTGTTTACTAAGTTTACTTATTGAAAGTAAAATTATATGCCAAAAACAATAAAAAAGATAGGGGTAATGACCTCTGGAGGCGATTCTCCAGGAATGAATGCAGCCATAAGATCTGTAGTGCGAACCTGTGCATATCACAAAATTGAGTGCGTTGGTATTTACAGAGGCTTTGAGGGCATGATTGAAGGCGATTTCAAATCAATGGATGCCCGTAGTGTTAAGGATATCATTAACAAAGGAGGTACGGTTCTCAAATCGGCACGATCTCAAGAATTTAGAACGGTTGAAGGCAGGAAAACGGCGCATGACAAACTCATCGAAGCAAATGTGGATGCCTTGGTAATCATTGGTGGCGATGGTAGTTTTACTGGTGCACTTATTTTCAATAATGAATTTGACTTTCCAGTCATGGGCATTCCTGGCACAATTGACAACGACATTTTTGGCACAACCCATACTTTGGGCTACGACACCGCTTTAAATACAGTGGTTGAAGTCATCGATAAAATCAGGGATACCGCGAGTTCTCATAACCGTCTCTTTTTTGTGGAGGTTATGGGACGGGATGCTGGTCACATCGCTCTTAATGTTGGTGTTGGGGCAGGTGCCGAGGAAATTTTGATCCCAGAAGAAGATTTGGGTCTGGATCGTTTGTTGGAATCACTGAGACGCAGTAAACAATCTGGTAAATCCTCTAGTATTGTAGTGGTTGCGGAAGGTGATAAAATAGGTAAAAGTGTTTTTGAACTGAAGGACTACGTAGAGGCTAACATGACTGAATATGAAGTACGTGTTTCCGTTTTGGGTCACATGCAACGTGGTGGTCCGCCCTCGTGTTTTGATCGGGTGCTCGCCAGTAGAATGGGCGTAAAAGCAGTAGAAAGTCTTTTGGATGGCCAAACCAATTATATGGTCGGGCTTTTGAATGATGTGATGGCCTTAACGCCACTGGATCATGCGGTAAAAGGAAAGACAAAAATAAATTTAGAGTTGTTAAGGGTTTCAGAAATCATGTCAACCTAAGCAACAACAATTGAATTATTAATTAATTAAAATACATAAGAAAATGGCAAATTTAAAATTAGGAATAAACGGTTTTGGTAGAATTGGTAGAATCGTATTCAGAGCAACCGTTAATAGAGATGATGTAGATGTCGTGGCCATCAATGATTTGTTGGATGTTGACCATTTAGCATATCTTTTAAAATATGATTCTGTGCACGGTCGTTTCGACGGCACTATAGAAGTTAAAGACGGTCATTTGGTTGTCAATGGTAAAACGGTAAGAGTCACTGCAGAAAAAGATCCTAAAAATCTCAAGTGGGATGAAGCAGGAGCAGATGTGGTTGCAGAGTGCACTGGAATTTTCACAACCATGGAAACAGCAGATTATCACATACAAGCAGGCGCTAAAAAAGTGGTCATCTCTGCACCTAGCAAGGATGTAAAAATGTTTGTAATGGGCGTTAACGACCATGAATTAACTGCAGAACACAAGATTGTATCCAATGCGTCTTGTACTACAAATTGCTTAGCGCCTTTGGCGAAGGTAATAGAGGATAATTTTGGTTTAGCGGAAGGTTTGATGACTACAATTCATGCAACAACTGCATCTCAACTAACTGTTGATGGTCCAACCAAAAAAGATTTTAGAGCAGGAAGAAGTGCTCTGGTAAATATCGTTCCTGCATCAACTGGAGCTGCAATAGCGGTTGGAAAAGTATTTCCTAAGGTTGATGGAAAATTAACAGGCATGGCCTTTAGAGTACCAACTGTTGATGTATCTGTAGTGGATTTAACCTTCAGAACTGAAAAGGAAACCTCTTTGAAAGAAATCAAAGCTGCATTCAAGAAAGCCTCGGAAGGTGCTATGAAAGGCGTTTTGGGCTATACTGAAGATAAAGTGGTGTCACAGGATTTTGTAAGTGACCCGCGCAGCAGTATTTTTGATGCAGATGCTGCCATCGAGTTGAACTCAAGATTCTTTAAAGTGGTCTCTTGGTACGACAATGAATTTGGATACTCCAACAAACTGGTGGATTTGGCTCAAAAAGTAAATGCAATATAAATTTTAGATTTAAATCCGTAGTGCTAAAGGTGCAATAGTTGTAACTTGGTATTACGGATTTTTTTTATTTCAAAATAGTGGTTATGGTTTTAATAGTAGATAGTGGATCGACAAAATGTGACTGGATTGCGGTAGATACCAGCGGTAAGCAACTCCAGGAGAAAATTCGAACCCATGGACTCAATCCTGCCATTTTAACAGAAAAACAACTTAAGAAGATCATCAAGGAGAGTGAAGAGCTCAAACAAATCAAGGGGGAGGTCACACATTTGTTTTTCTATGGTGCAGGTTGTGGCACAGATAAGCCAAAAGCAACCATGCTGCAAGTACTTCAAGCTTTTTTTGAGAAAGCGATGATTGACGTTCAGGAAGATACCATGGCAGCAGTTCGTGCGACATTAAGCCACGATGACGAGGCAGCAGTGGTTTGTATCATGGGTACAGGTTCCAATTGCAGCTACTATGACGGTAATGTTTTACACCAACGTGTAAAATCTTTGGGCTATTCCTTAATGGATGATGCTTCGGGAAATTACTTCGGAAAAGAGCTCATTAAGGATTATTATTACAATAACATGCCAGAAGACATTAGGGTGGCTTTTGAGCATAAGTACAACATGGAAGCTGATTTTATAAAGCATAACCTTTATAAACAGCCCAATCCCAACGCCTATTTAGCCAATTTTGCAGAATTTATGTTTTTGAACAAAGAATCAAAATACATGGATGGTTTGATAAAATCTGGTTTCAGAGTATTCGTCAAAAACATGATTTTCCAATATAAGGAAGAGCTCAAAACAGTACCTGTGCATTTTGCAGGTTCCATCGCCTTCTTTTCTAAAAAACAAATTCTGCAAGTTGCAGATGAGATGGGCTTCAAAGTGGGCAATTTTGCCAGACGTCCCATAGAAGGACTGTTGAAATACCACACTAAAAATCTGTCGTAAACAATACTAGAATACAGCTTTATTGATTTTAATGGCCCGGTATAGGTGTTGTATCCTGTTGTGTTATCACACGCGCCGTTCTGTTTTCAACTCTGTTTTGCAACACAGAGAGCGCTAGTGTAATTTTATGGAAGAGCGCACTTTCAGCCAAGTAATCGAAATGTCAAATTCAAAATAAGACAGAAAAAAAACCGACTCTCCATACAATTAGTACGTCTGAATCGGTTAATAAATTAATTGCTATAAGCTTTAGTATCTAGTTTTCTACAACGTGCATTACTGGGTTTTTATCAACCCACTTGCCATTTTTAGATTCACCCAAGATAAGTACATCTTTAGTCAGCTCATATTCTTTTATGGTGCGTAACATCTGTTCTTTGGTATCCCGATGTAATTTAATTCCTGTGTTTTTACCTTTATTTCTTATTTCGATGTAAAATCCATCCCTGAATTTTATTGGTCTTGTTGGAGGTCTTCCCATGAATGCTTCTTTCTAATAAATTCGTAAGTGATTATAATGGCATATTAGCGAAATTTCTATAAATAAGCAAGTCTATTCCCATTAAAATAAGACTATTTTAACATTTGACAGTGAAAGTCTTTTCCCCATTTCTAAAGTTGCCAATAACTTAGAAAAAAATGATACTTTTATAACATAAGATCAAGTAAGAACCCCATGAATTTAAAAAAGAAGAAAAAGTCCTATAAAGTTAAAAACCTGTCGCCAGGAACGATGGCCTACAGAGGAAAGAAACAGACCACTGCCATTTCTATAGACATCATTAACTACAATGGAGACTCATATAAAAGGGAGCATTCCAACAGGGTTGAAGATGCCTTTAATCATAAGGGCAATGATCAAGTGACCTGGATCAACATCAATGGCTTGAATAACATCAAGGAAATTGAAACGATAGGTTTGCATTATGAGTTGCACCCACTTACCTTAGAAGATATTGTAAATACCCATCAAAGACCTAAAATAGACGAATTTGAGAATCATCTCTATATCGTCTTCAAAATGTTGTATTTCAAAGACGATGACCAACTTACCAAAGAGCATGTGAGCATGATTGTTGGCAAAGACTATATCCTGACCTTTCAAGAGGCCGACGGCGATGTTTTTGACGATTTAAGGGACCGCATCAACAGCACAAAAGGCCGTATAAGAATGCGAGGTGCCGATTATTTGATGTACGCCATTTTAGATGCCATCGTAGATAACTATTTTTCGGTCATTGAAGCTTTTGGCGACAAGATCGAAGAACTGGAACGTCATATTTTCGAATCCAGCACTTCCAGTAATGAAACGCCAAATAAAATACAAGCGCTCAAGCAGGACGTCCTTAAGATAAGACGTGCCATTTTCCCCTTGCGTGAAGTGATCAATAGGCTTGATAAAACGGATATCAATTTTTTAGAGATTAAAACCCATGATTACCTCAAAGATTTACACGATCATATTATCCAGGTTTGTGAATCCATTGATTTGTACCGTGAGATGGTTTGGAGCTTAATGGATATGTACATGACCATAATCAACAATAAAATGAACGAAGTCATGAAGGTATTGACTATCATGGCAAGCATCTTTATTCCTCTAACGTTTATAGCTGGTATCTACGGAATGAATTTTGACCACATGCCTGAGCTTCATACTAAAAACGGGTATTATATTTTATTGGGAGCAATGGCAGTTATATTTGTACTCATGCTGTTCTATTTCCGAAGGAAAAAATGGCTCTGAACTGCTGAATTGCCTTTCAATTTTTTCAGTTTCAAATGTTGTCACACAATTTTTTTTGTAAATACTTAAAATTTAATTATCATTACATGGATTTCAACAATTGAAATCGACCTATTAAAAAATCAACTAAAACAATTAAAATGAGAAAATTTGCAATGATGCTTGTGTTTTTATTCACACTTTCAACTGTTTTTACTAGCTGTAGAGATGAGAAGACACCAGATGAACAAGTAGAAGATGCCATGGACGATGCTGGAGATGCAATTGAAGATGCCTCTGAAGATGTTCAAGATGCTGCTGAAGATCTAGAAGAAGAAATCGACGAAGCTGCTGAAGAGAACAACTAATGCCAATAAAATCGAATCCAGGCCTTAACGCAAGTTGAGGCTTTTTTTGTGTTCAATTAAAAACCCAAACTCATGACGCCTTTAGCATTTACAAAAGATCAATTGCACTTTTTAGAACAACTTAGAAAGAATAACGACCGGGATTGGTTTGATAAAAACAAAACCGAATTTAAAAGTCATGAAGCTCGCGCGAAAAAAAGTTTTCAAACTATTTTTGAGAACTTAAAAGTGCACGATCTGGTGGAAGATTTTAAAGTGTTTCGGATTTATCGCGACGTGAGATTCTCAAAAAACAAACTACCCTATAAAACACATTTTTCGGCATCTTTCATTAGACGAAAGCCTGAATTGAGAGGCTCTTATTACTTACATATTCAGCCTAATGATCAAAGCTTTATTGCTACCGGTTTTTGGGAACCCAATAAAGAAGATCTTTTGAGATTGCGAAAGGAATTTGAGCAGGACGATACTGAGCTGCGAGCCATCCTAAACTCAAAGGGTCTTAAAAACATTTGGGGCGAACTCAAAGGTGATGAGCTCAAAACCGCGCCACGCAATTTTGATAAGGAACATCCTGCCATAGACCTGATTAGAAAGAAGCAGTTTATTTTCACAAAGTCCTTTAGCGATCAAGAGGTCTTAAGTGATTTATTTATTGAAAATGTCAACACCGCTTTCAAGGCCATACGCCCTTATTTTGATTATATGAGCGATGTGCTTAACACCAATCTCAATGGGGAGTCAACTATTTAATATCGGTTATGCTATATGAGGTATGGTTGAAGCTGATGGAATCACCAGTGGTTTTATGTAACAATTGTTCGCCAATAGGGGAGCTTTTTGAAATCACGAAATAGGAGGTTCCATCAATGTCTACTTTACCCAAACTAATGGCCATAAAAAAATTAGTGGTATTGGTTGTAACCAAACTGCCAAGTGCCACGTAATCATGACTTAGCTTAGGGTTTATCAATTTAAGCGTGTCCATCATCTTATAGGCATCGTTTAAATACAGCGAATTCTTCTCGAGGTCGTTCAATAATTTTCCATTTCCAGGATCATCGGCCTCGTCAGAGCTTTTATCATTGTTTTCAATGGCATCCTTTATGGTTTCAATCTCGTCCTTATAACTTGAAATGCGCTTATTTACGTGTTCAAGACACGCCTCTATAAGTTGGGTTTTTTTATTCATAAAACTTCAGTAAGGGGTAAGGAAAATAGTTGAACATTACTTATCAAGCGCTCTTTGACTATCTGCATCATGCGTTTGTTGAGCGCAGAGGAATTCTTAATATAAACAGCATATTCTTCAGCAGAAAACTGACCAATTATCATACCCTTCAACGAGTTTCTAAATTTCATATCCTTATTGATGGCATTTTCAATATAGGCCAATTGCTTCGGAAGGGATTGTTCATAAAACACATTTTTATGCTTCACGATGTAATTTCCGAAGACTGCTACCAACAGGTCATTTTGCAGTTTTATGATTGGTCTAAGCGTTGCATTTTGAAAGCGCTCATCGTCACTCATGCCTTCTGTTAGTTTTGCAGAGGCAATATCTGGGCGAATGGCGAGTAGGTTTTTTGATCTTTCTGTCATGGCATGGATTTTACTAAAAATACCAAGATTCTCGGCATTAAAAGTCCTTTAAGCACTTATATTGTTAACGAGTTTATCAACAAAATGGGTGCTTCCGTTGAACAGGTTAGTTTTGTGGGTACAGCTAAATCGGTTATCTTTGATACCATCCAACACATTAATTTACAACCCAATTAGATCAATTAAACTATGAGATTTCACACAAGAAAATGGGTCAAGCCCGAAGATCTAAACCCTAATCAAACCCTTTTTGGCGGACAATTGTTGGCATGGATTGATGAGGAGGCTGCCCTGTATACGATTATCCAATTGGAAAACCCAAAGGTCGTTACCAAGTACATGTCTGAAATCAATTTTATGTCTTCAGCAAAACAAGGGGACATTATTGAAATAGGAATCGAGGTGCTTAAATTTGGAATCAGCTCAATGACCTTGAAGTCTGAAGTACGCAACAAAATGACCCGAGAAACAATTATTACCGTTGACAAAATAATCATGGTCAATCTTGGGGAAGACAATAAACCAAAGCCTCATGGCAAAACCGAAGTGGAATTTGTGAAAGACCGCCTTTGAAATTGTTGGTTCTAGGTTCAATACTATAATTTGATTTTTTAAGACCCTAGCGCTTTTAGATCTGTGGAGAATTCAAAAATCTCCAGATCAAAATAAGGTACCGCTGCGATGGCATGGTCAAATATATCGGCCATGACATATTCGTAATTTTCCCAACGCTTATCACTACTGAAACAATAAATCTCCAACGGAAATCCTTGAGGTGTCGGCGCCAATTGTCTTACCATGATGGTCATGTCCTTATTCACTGCAGAGTGATTTTCAACATAGGTTTGCATGTATTTTCTAAACACACCAATGTTGGTAAGGTTTCTCCCATTAATGAGCACCGATTTGTCAACGTTTTTGGTACTGTTGAAATTCTCAATATCCAATTGCTTGTTTTCTAGATATTTACTAACGATCTCAATTTTCTTAAGACGCTCAATATGATCGTTGGTTAAGTATTTCACGCTTTTGGCCCGCAACAAAATAGAACGCTTGATGCGTCGTCCACCTGAAGATTGCATGCCCCGCCAGTTTTTGAAAGAATCTGTAATAAGGGCATAGGTGGGAATGTTGGTAATGGTCATATCAAAATTCTGCACTTGCACGGTAGACAGGTTAATCTCAATGACCTCTCCATCTGCGCCAAAGTTTTCCATGGTAATCCAATCGCCAATACGCACACTATCATTTATGGCCACATTGATACTCGCTACGAAGCCAAGAATGGTATCCTTGAAAATCAACAAAAGCACCGCTGAGGCAGCACCAAGGGTTGTGAAGAATTTTATAAAGGACAAATCAATCAATACCGCAAGTACAGATGCCACACCAACAATCCATAAAAACAACATTACGACTTGGATGTAACTGTCTATGGGCTTATCTCTAAATCGTGGTATGGTTTTAAAGTAAGATTCAAAGGTGTTCAAAATACTGCGAATGATCCAAATGGTCAATACAATACCATAAATTTTTAACAGCACCACAATAAAGCTTTCAAACTGGGGGAAATCGTAAAAGACAGTAGGAAATAACTTGATCGTTATAAGCAAAGGCACCAAATGTGCAATATTTGTGGGCGCGCGATGATTAACCAATAAATTATCGAAGTTAGTGGCTGTTCGTGCCGAAAATCGGGTAAAAAACCTAATCAGAAATTTTCGCGCCAAGCGATCTGTAGCAAAAATGATAGCCACGAGAATGACCAATAAGGTAAACATGTTCAAATAGCTCGCAGTTACTTCCGAAACACCGATATTGACATAATGATCATAAAAAAAACATTGGATTTGGGTCATCATTGTTGCGCTGGTTTAAGATATTTACGCTCCACATAAAAGGCAGCAAAGGGCAGGAGAGAGGCCAATAAAACAATAAAGAGTGTCTTTTTTGTCCATTTCAATTCTGAACCCACCATTATGGCCAGCACGATATAAGCTAAAAAGAGAATGCCATGTGGCATGCCCAATAATTTCACGTACTGTGGGTCATCGCTAAAATACTTGATGGGCACTGCTATAAACAGTAATAAAATATAAGAAACGCCTTCTAGGAAAGCAATAACTCTAAAACTATTCAATAGGCTAAACATGAGGCTCAAATTTTGTGCAAAAATACCTTATATGCCTCAAATCGAGCCAGTATTTAACAAGTTTTTTAGTAAGATAGCCCTGGGAATTAATTGGGATTATGTAATTAAAACTTTGGAAAATAAACTGCAAAAAATCTAGAATATTCTGAAGAAGTCGCTTGGAAGTGATAAAATGAGCATTGTCAAAAAAGCCAAATACTGAAATTGATGTGATCAGTCACAACTAGTTACTCTGTGAGCCCATTTTTATTTGGATTAGTACGTCGTTAATACTAATGAAACGCTAGGCTAGCAAATGCAACTAACCTAAACAAATTCAAAATTACTAAGGTGTACTTCAAAACAAAAAGAATCTATTCCTAAAGGATCCTGAAATAGAAATGACCGCTACAAGAGCGGCCATTTCATGGATTAATTAACCATACAATGAAGGTTAAGTAAAAAAATCGTGTCTTAGTTTTGAGACATTAAGGCAAAAAACTTATCGATATTTGGAAGAATGACCACACGGGTTCTTCTGTTTTTAGACCTGTTTTCTTTGGAATCATTTTCAGTGAGTGGTTGGTAAAAACTACGACCAGCAGCGATTAATTTTTCTGGTGCAACACCATAGTCGTTTTGTAATTTTTTAACTACTGCAGTGGCACGCAACACACTTAAATCCCAGTTATCCTTGATGGCAGAAGACTTCACGAAGGTTTGATTGTCGGTATGTCCTTCTATCATGATATCCAAGCTCTCTTCAGAATTGACCACATTTGCGATCTTGCTTAAAATATCATTGGCTTTGTCGCTAATCTTATAGCTACCTGAATTGAACAGCATCTTGTCAGAAATAGAGATCATGACCACAGTTTCTTGAATGTTGATATCGATATCCTCATCTTCCTCGATATTATCCATTGATTTTTGCAGGTTGAACTTAACCGCTAAATTCATGGAATCCTTTAAGGTTTTTGCAGTAGACATGTAAGCTGGCGGAACGTTTTTTAAAGTCTCACGCATGGCCTTCTTCTGATTTTCAGAAATGACCACGCCATCAACATTTACCAATTTGCTGTTATTGTCTTCAGTCAATGAGCTTATCTTGGAGTTATAGTTATCCACTCGAGATTGAATCTCACTAAACTTGGCTTCCAATTCTTCATTTTCAACCCTCGTTTTAGTGAGCTCACTCTTTAACTCACCTTTTTCCTGCTCTAAAGCCATGTATTTCTTTTTAGACACGCAAGACGTGATTAAAAAAGCAAATGCTACTATTAATGTAATTCGTTTCATAAGTTGTTGTTATTTTAGTTAATGTATGATGCTATATGTACGGCTGGTTGTAAGATATAGATTATATGCGATCTTATTTTCACATTTATTTAAGATTTGAAGTTTGAAACAAACATTCGAAAGGAGCTGTAAACGCTGCCTGAGAAGGATCTAAATTCCTATTACATCGCAACTGTAGTGATTTTCAAATCCCAACGAAAAATGGTTGTTAATGGCAAGAGAAACCCAATTAATAGGATTTCATTTTGTCTTGTCGTTTTTCCAACTGTCTCAAAAGCTCAGTAACCGTTTCACTAACGGCATGTTCAAAATTAGCGTGTGAACTTTCGGCAAAGAGGCGAGGTCCTGGAGCGCTCAATCTAATGCCACATTTCATTCCTGTCTCATCACTGGATGTATTTTCAGTTTTAAAAAATATATCTGCTCTGGTAACAAACTCGTAACGCTTAAAAATGGGTTGCAGCTTTTCTTCGGTATAACTTTCCAAACGTTCGCTTGCAGTAACATCGTGGTATTCAAAATTGGTTTTCATGCTATTTATGTTTTTAAATTGATTTATATGGTTTACACTAATCTACAATCTATGCTATTACAATTTAGTCTCATAACTGCATCCTTATTATTGTTAACGCAATCCATTTAATTCGTCACAATTGATTTGTTGTAAACACTTATTTAATACCTTAGAACTCTAATTGAATGTAAGGTGGATGTACAGATCATTTTAATTTTTGCGATTATCGGTGTTTCGGTGGTACTTTTTGTGACCGAGATCATGCCTATAGATAAGATCGCCTTTTTTATCATCGTGGCTTTAGCATTGACAGGAGTTACCACGCCTGAGGATGCCATAAGCGGTTTTTCTAATCCGGCAGCCATCACCGTGCTCATGCTCATGATCATTGCCATTGGTTTGGAAGATAATGGCGTGATTGGTTTTTTGAGCAAGAGTATCAAACGGCTTAGCACATTGCCATTACTGCTCATGGTGCCTGTTTTTATGGTGGTTTCGGCCAGTATTTCTTCCGTGATAAGCACCACTGCGGTCGTGATCATCTTTTTAAAGATTTTTACAACAATCTCAGAAAAATTCAATTTTCCAACCTCTAAGTTATTGATGCCAATATCTTTTGCTGGTATTTTGGGTGGCAGTTGTACGCTCATGGGGACATCAACCAATCTCTTGGTCAATTCTGTTGCCTCTAAATATGGTGTGGAGCGCTTCAGTTTTTTTGAATTCTCTTTGTACGGATTGGTGTTTTTAGCGATTGGGGTGGTGTTTATGACCATCGCTAGCCGATTTTTGCCCAAAAACACCAAGGACAAATTGAGCGAATATAGTGAGAACTCCAACTTTTTGTTCACACTAATCGTTAGGCCAGAGTCTAAATATGTTGGTGCTGCCTTTTCTGAAGTCCCATTTTATAACAACCCCAATATCTCAGTCTTAAAACTTGTGCGCCAGAACACAGTCAATACCGCTCCAGGAAAAAACACAACGCTAAGGGCTAATGATGAGCTGGTGCTCATGAGTGACATCCAGGATTTCTCGTTGATTTCTGAAGACGACTTTATTCTATCTTTGGAGAGTGATGAAATCGAAAATCAAAAAGTGCTGGATAAGAACATGAAGTTTACTTATTTGGAACTGCTCATTCTTCCGGGCTCGGAATTTATAGATAAGTCACTTCAAGAAATCAAATTCCTTTTCAATAGCATAGGCCAACCGATAGGTATCCAGAAGAAAAAAATGTTGCAACTGGATGAACATCTCTATTTGCCAAAAGCATTCAAAAAACTAGTGGTAAAAGCAGGTGACCGTATCCTCTTAAAAATCAACAAAAAGCAGCTTGAGAACATCTATAATTACACGAATGTCGTGGTCCTAAGACATCATGAAGATGATTTCAAGGTAGACCCTTACAAACGCTTGTGGTGTGTTATTGTACTGCTCGCTGTTATTGCATTGGCTGCCACCAGTGTTTTAAGTATTCTCACAAGTACAATTGCAGGGGTTGGCGCACTGTTATTGGCAGACTGTATCAATCTCAGCAAAATCTATAAACGGGTCAACTGGCAGATTTTCTTCCTTTTGGCAGGTATGATTCCTTTAGGGGTGGCGATGGGCAATACCGGCGCAGATTTATGGATTTCAGGAAAACTCTTATATTTGCTAAGCGGGCAAGGTAGCACTATAGTCTTAGGCAGTCTGTTTGCAATGACCATGATCATGAGCGGCTTTATCTCTAACAATGCCACAGCGGTAATCGTGACGCCTATTGCCATTGCTTTGGCGACCAGCTTACAACTGCCTGTTAAACCCTTTGTGCTCGCGGTTATGTTTGGTGCCAATTTTAGCTTTTTCACACCCATGGGCTATCAAACCAATGCGCTTATTTACGGTACAGGAATCTATCGCTTTAAGCATTTTTTAATTATTGGCGGCTTGCTCTCCATCATTTTACTTATTGCAGGCACCTTATTGTTATCGACCATGTTAAACACTCAAAACTAAACTTATGATTCGCTTTTTGGAAATTGGTATTTATATGGACAAACTCAAAGATAAGTTGTTGGGTTGGTATGAAGAATTAATTCTGCGCTTACCCAATTTGATATTGGCCATATTTACCTTGTTTCTTTTTTACTTCATTGCAAAGGGCGTTGCTTCTTTGGTCTCCAAGATTCTAAGAGCGCGTATGGACAACATATCGGTGCGGCATATCATTAAAAAACTGATCTTTCTAGTCATCTTGCTGATAGGTTTCTTCATTTCACTGAATGTTTTAGGCCTTGATAAGGCGTTGGCCACTATCTTGGCTGGTGCCGGGGTGATTGCCTTGGCCTTTGGTTTGGCCTTGCAGGGCACGCTTAATAACACTTTCTCTGGCGTGTTGCTTTCTTTTTTGCCGAGAATAAGAATCCATGATTATATTGAAACGGAAAACCATAAGGGTTTCGTGGAAGAAATCTCCCTGCGTAATTTTGTGCTGCGACAGCCAGACAATCACATCGTGGTCATGCCCAATTCACTGATTGTGGATAAGCCCTTCGTGAATTTTTCCTTGACCGAAAGAAGTCGTATAACCGTAAAATGTGGGGTAGCCTATAGCTCTAATCTTCGTGAGGTAAGAGACATGATCATGAAACTGATGACCGATAATTTTCCACAAGAGGCCGGTGAAAAGATTGAGTTCTATTGGTTGGAGTTTGGTGACAGCTCCATTAATTTTATGACGCGGTTCTCTTGCGTGTATCAAAGACCAGGTCAAATGTTCGATAGACAGAGTGAGGCCATTATGCTCATTAAAGAAGAGTTTGACAGAAACAATATTAATATTCCGTTCCCAATCCGTACATTGCATATGGGCACAAATGTTGAAATCGCCAAAGAGCGTGAGCCAAAAAATGAGGAGTAAGTCTTCGGAAACAATAATCATTAATAACTAAAATCATAAAAATCATGAGTGATACTGATAAAAAAAAGACCAGAAAAAATGCCGATTTCCAAGACGATTATCACAAGTCGTCCAACTTTCCTTCTTTAGAAGAAAATGAAGGAAAAAAATTAGAGATCGATGGCGACGGTGATTTGAAAGTCAAAAAAGCTGATAAAAAATCAGACCAAAAGAAATCCTAACCTGAACGAATCATTAGTTAAATCCCTCCAGAGGGTTTATTGCCCGAGGCTTGCCTCGAAATACAAAGAATATCCTCAATTTATACCTCCTGGGTTTGCCCCGAGGTTATTGATTAATAAACGATGCTTCTCAAAAAGCATCGTTTTTTTTTGCGGCACATTCTCAAATTAGCACAGTGCCAGTCGTGCTAAAAAGCAAGGTTTAATTTGTTTTGGTATTATTGACTCCGATTTTAATCTCTCTAATTTCAGCAAAAAAAAAGCGACTCAAGGGATAAACCTTCAAGTCGCTTTTTATTTCTGTTTACTCTATAAAATCAACCACATTTAGAAGAGCCGCAATCCTTGCAAGTTAAGCAACCTTCTTGATAAATAAGATTAGAGGAGCTGCAACTGCTGCACTTTTCCTTATTGGCGATTGTCCCATCGGCAACGTAGCGTTTGAGGGCACGTACCACACCATTCTTCCAGGTGTTAATGGATTCACTATCCAATTGCAGACTGTTTATCAAATCCACAATCTTGTCTATATCCATTCCATGGCGCAAAGTGCTGGAAATGAGTTTGGCATAATTCCAAAATTCTGGATTGAATTTATGTGACAGTCCTTCAATCGTGGTTTTATAACCACGTTTGTTTCCATATTGGAAATCATAACGCGAGCTGCCGTCTTCATTACGGTTTTTAATGATGAGACCCTCATTGACCCAGCGTGGTATCAAAATACCATCCTCATCGTCGGCCATACCTGTAAATACTTCATACGGTCGGCCATCCACCAAACCAATGAAAGCGATCCATTTGTCTTTGTTGTTTTGAAAACGAACAACATCAGCCGTCAAGGTTTGTGGGCGCTTGGTTGGGAAATTACTATCCCCAGTGTTATCCTCGTCTTCCGTTTTCTTTTCTTCGTTAGAAATAAGAACACCAGAGCGTGAGCCATCGCGATACACAGTAACGCCTTTACATCCGGCCTCCCAAGCTTCAAGATAGAGCTTTCCTACCAGTTCCTCACTGGCGTCATTTGGCAAATTAATAGTGACGCTAATGGAGTGGTCGATCCATTTTTGAACAGCGCCTTGCATTTTAACTTTGCTCATCCAGTCCACATCATTGGAAGTCGCTTTGTAATACGGTGATATTTTAATCAATTTATCCAGTTCAACCTGCTCGTATTTTTTATCGGTGTCATGACCGTTGATTTTCATCCATTCTTTGAATCGCTGATGAAATACCACATATTCTTCCCAAGAATCGCCAACTTCATCCACAAAATCCACGCGGGAATTTTTGTCGTTTGGATTCACTTTTCTTCTGCGTTTATAGACTGGAAGAAAAACAGGCTCTATCCCAGAACTGGTTTGGGTCATCAAGCTGGTTGTGCCTGTTGGCGCAATGGTAAGCAACGCAATATTACGTCGACCATGTTCCAACATATCATAGTACAGCTCTTCATCGGCTTCTTTCAATCTCAGGATGAACGGATTGTTCTTTTCCCTTTCGGCATCAAAGATTCCAAAAGCGCCACGCTCTTTCGCTGTTTCCACAGAAGCACGGTAAGTAGCCAAGGCAATTCTTTTATGAATGTCCACTGAAAAATCAATCCCTTCCTTACTCCCGTAAGTAATTCCTAAACCAGCAAGCATATCGCCTTCGGCAGTGATGCCAATACCTGTGCGTCGGCCTTCGCCTGCTTTCTTGCGAATATTCAACCAAAGGTTTCGTTCCACAGCTTTAACGTCTTCATTTTCAGGATCTGCGTTTATTTTTTCTAAAATTTTATCTATTTTTTCCAGCTCCAAATCAATGATGTCATCCATGATGCGTTGCGCGGCATTGATATGCTTTTTGAAAAGCTCATAATTGAAGTGCGCTTTTGCAGTAAATGGCTCTTCCACGTATGAAAATAGGTTGATGGCCAACAAACGGCAAGAATCGTAAGGACAAAGCGGAATCTCACCACAAGGATTGGTGGAAACAGTTTTGTATCCCAAGTCGGCATAGCAATCTGGCACCGATTCATTGATCACTGTATCCCAAAACAGGATACCAGGTTCAGCAGATTTCCAAGCGTTGTGAACAATCTTTTTCCACAAAGTATTGGCTTGTATTTCTTTAGAGAATTTAGGATTGTCGCTAAAGATGGGATATGTTTGGGTATAAGGCGTGTCGTTTTTTACCGCGGTCATGAATTTATCATCGATACGTACCGATACATTGGCTCCGGTTACTTTACCCTGTTCCATTTTGGCATCGATAAAATCCTCAGCATCGGGATGGTTGATAGATACCGAAAGCATAAGCGCCCCACGGCGACCGTCTTGAGCAACCTCACGGGTGGAATTGGAGTAACGCTCCATAAAAGGCACAAGTCCGGTAGAGGTGAGTGCCGAGTTTTTAACACCAGAGCCTTTTGGCCTAATGTGCGACAAATCATGCCCCACGCCGCCGCGGCGTTTCATCAATTGCACCTGCTCTTGATCGATTTTCATGATACCTCCATAGGAATCACTATTGCCATCGTTACCAATCACGAAACAGTTAGACAGCGACCCCACTTGAAAGGGGTTGCCAATGCCAGCCATAGGACTGCCTTGAGGCACAATGTACTTGAAGTTTTTGATGAGATCAAACACTTCGTCCTCAGTCATGGGATTCGGGTATTTCTTCTCAATACGTGCAACTTCCTTGGCGATACGCTTGTGCATATCGTCTGGCGTTTTTTCATAAACATGGCCATCAGAATCTTTAAGAGCATATTTGTTAACCCAAACTCGGGCGGCGAGGTCATCACCTTTAAAATAGTTTAACGAAGCTTGAAAGGCCTGCTCTTGGGTATAGGTTTGAGGGACGACTTTCTTTTCTTTTACAGGCATATCTTTTTGAATATTATATTGATTAAATTACTTTTTGTAGACTTACAACTTTTGTAAAGTAACAACATTTTATTGGACTTAAGAAAATAAAGTTATCAAGAAAAATGTGTTAATTGTTTGATTTTCAATATTATAAATATTTACTAACATTAAAAAGTTGACAAATATTTAAAACATCGTAGGATAAAGCTTTGTCGTGTGTATCGTCTTGATAGGGCGGGCTTTGCTAATTTTTGCAGCAACATATTTAGATTACAAGTTGAAATTTAAAACATCAAAAGTGTGTTTCAAGGTTTCTTGAAGAACTCTAAATCATGTGTTTTTTTGATTTGCGATTGGCCTCATCAAAGAGTTTCAATTTTTGTTGCGCATTGGAAATCGAATAAAACCTTTAAGAAAGAAATCTAAACCCAATCGCTGCCATGAAACCACAAAATGTAAATGGGCTCATGATAATTTTGTAAATTCACAATGTTAAAAAAATCTCGCTGTAATTATAAAAAACCTCCATGAAAAACACCATTTTAGTCATCGGTTTGACCCTAAGCTTTTTAGCTCCAAACTTAAGTATATCTCAATCAAAACGTCAAAAGAAGAAAAACAAGGCAAACACCGAAATCAGCACTCCGAAAAAGGACGAAAGCAAAATCAAAGCTTACAACGAGGTCATTACCAAGGCTGCCATTACTGATGAAGGCCTTTTTAAAGTGCATAAAGTAAAGGAGAACTACTTTTTCGAGATCCCAGATTCCCTGCTCAATAAAGACATGCTCTTGGTAAGTAGAATCGCAAAACTACCTGCCAATCTAGGTGGTGGTTACATCAATGCTGGTTCTAAAACGGGCGAGCGCATTATTGTTTGGCAACGTTTTGAGGATAAGATCTTGATCAAGGAACGGTCCTATAATGCGGTCGCCGATGAGGCCTTGCCGATAAGTATTTCGGTACAATCCAATAATTATGAGCCTACGCTGTTCGCTTTTGATATTGAGGCCTTCAGCCCAGATTCTACTGCGGTGGTGGTTGACGTGACCAAGTTTTATAATACAGATGTAAAAGTGATTAGCGGCCTCTCAAGCCGCTTGCGGGAGTCGTATAAAGTCAAGAATTTAGACAATTCCCGAAGCTTTATCAATAGCATGAAAAGTTTTCCGAAGAATATAGAAGTGGTGCAAGACATGACCTATACCGCTTCCGAGCCTCCATCGGCTGAAACTGCCGAAACGATTAGCCTTCAGATGAACCAATCTATGGTATTATTGCCAGCATCGCCTATGCAAAAGCGTTTTGCCGATGAGCGTGTGGGTTGGTTTACCTTCAGTCAGGTCGATTATGGCAGCGAACAGCTCAAGGCCGATACCAAAACCTACATTCGCAGATGGCGTTTGGAACCCAAAGATCCTGAAGCCTATGCCCGAGGGGAATTGGTGGAACCCGTAAAGCCGATTGTGTATTATCTCGATCCTGCCACACCAAAGGCCCTTCGGAAATACATAAAAGAAGGCATCGAGCTATGGCAAGGTCCATTTGAAACTGCTGGTTTTAAAAATGCCATTATCGCCAAAGATCCGCCAACCAAAGAAGAGGATCCAGAATTTAGCCCAGAGGATGTGCGTTATTCTGTAATTCGATACGTGGCCAGTGAAACTAGAAACGCAGTTGGACCGAGCGTTTCAGACCCTCGCAGTGGTGAGATCATCGAGAGCGACATTATTTGGTACCACAACCATTTGCGTTCTTATCGAAACCGATATCTATTGGAAACCGGAGCAGCAAATCCTTCCGCAAGAACCCTGAACACGCCTGCTGAGGAAATTGGTGAAATGATGAAAATGGTCATCGCGCATGAGGTGGGGCATGCTTTAGGCCTTCCGCATAATATGAGTGCCAGCAAAGCTTATGATGTGGAAAGTTATAGAGACGGTGCCTTTACCCAAGAATTTGGCATCGCAGCCACCATTATGGATTATGCCCGTTACAATTACATCGCCCAACCTGGGGATGAGAACATACGATTCATCAGGCAAATTGGCCCTTACGATCACTACGCCATCAATTGGGGCTACCGTCGCATTCCAAACGCCTACACAGCAGAGGCGGAGAAGCCACTTTTAAATGCCTGGATACTTGAAAAGGAAGGTGATCCCAAATATGTCTTCGGAAAGCAGAGCAGTAGGTTCGACCCTACGTCCCAAACCGAAGATATTGGTAACGACGCAGTTCTGGCATCCACCTACGCGCTGAAGAATTTGAAATATGTCGCAGCTCATCTTCCGCAGTGGACCAGTGACCAAACCAACGATTATGACGATCTCGAGGAATTGTACGGGGAACTGTTGAGCTGTTACAACCGCTATGTCAACCATGTTGCCACAAATATTGGAGGTGTTGAGGAGCACCTTTTGAAGCCCAACCAAAATGGCTCTTTTTATGTGGCAACACCAAAACCAGTGCAAGAACAATCAATGCAATGGCTGCAGGAGAATGCCTTTAAAACGCCCACATGGTTGGTGGATAAGACCATGCTGACCAACATTGATTATGCGGGATATACTGAAGGCCTAAGTAGATTGCAAAATCGTTTCTTAAACAGCTTGCTCGATTTTGAAACGCTTGGCAGGCTTTTGGACCACGAGACCATCAATGCTGAAAATTACGCGGCGCTGGAAATGCTTGAAGAACTTCGCAAAGGCATTTGGAGTGAAACCACAGGCTCAAGCAATGTGGATGTCTTTCGCCGAAACTTGCAGCGTGCCTACGTGGAGCGCATGGGATATTTAATGACCGGAGATTTGAACCCGAAACGCAGCAACCAGTATTTCAATGTGGCACAAAGTGATGTGCGTGCCTTGGTAAGAGGTGAATTGAACCAGTTAAAATCACAAGTAGCATCTGCAGCGGCACGCTCCGTGAATACAGTGACCAAGTACCATTATAAGGATGTTTTGAAACGTGTTGAGTTGATTTTAGATCCTAAATAGCCGATGGGGAGTAGGAAGTGGGGAGAGGGTAGAGGGTAGTAAGGTAGGGGGTAAGTGAAAAAGAAGTCATATTCTCAATTTTAGTCGTCTTTAGCTTCATAGCGAACGCGAGGGAAGAAGTGAGGAATAATGTTTTTAATTCATGCTCTACTTCAACTGTCAACTGAAGACTGAAGACTAAAGTTTAAATTATTGAAGATTAACGATTGTTAATTGAATATTATGGATTTTTGAAGTTCAAGTTCAATTTCAAGCTCAAGGCAAACTACTTAAATACTGACTGAAGGATGACAACAGAGAACGTATAACGGATAACTGACAACGGTTAACACATAACAGGTGAACATGTAACAGAGAACCGAATTATTTTTTTAAAAAAAAACGCCCCATAGCGCTCATTAACCAATAATGTTTTATCTTTTAAGGGTAACTAACCAAAAACAATTTTATGGACATATTAATTACGATTTTTAAACTCATAGTGGGCTTGAGCCTTATCAACGTCTGGATACTTCAACGTAATAAACCTACCCGCTGGCGTGGTGGCGATGCGCAAAACATCACTGAGGAATTTCAGGTTTATGGTCTTCCATTATGGTCGTGCTATGTGATTGGCAGTCTTAAAGTGCTGTTAGGCATTGCCTTGATCATATCCATTTGGGTGCCTGTTTTGGTAGCGCCAGCAGCAATTGGATTAGCGGTTTTATTGTTGGGCTCGATAGTGATGCACTTGAAAATTAAAGATCCGCTGTATAAATCATTTCCTGCATTTCTATTTATGGTCTTATGTATTTCCATTGCTTTTCAAGGACAATTGGTCTAAGCGGCATCTGCTAATATTTTGTTTTATTATAAGCTGCTTGATTACAGTGATTTGAAATTATAATACAAAAAACTTAATTTGGTTTCCAGAGCTTAAATTAGTGTTAAATATTTGATATTTAGTTTATTATATGTACCTTAAAGCCTCAAGTAATTTACTAATCTAAAACAACTATTATGGCAGTATTAAAAGTAATTGAGATCATGGCGAATTCCGAAAAAAGTTGGGAAGACGCAACAAAAAAAGCAGTACTCCATGCAGGAAAAACTGTAAAAAACATCAAGTCGGCTTATGTACGTGAGCAGAGTGTCGCTATTAAAGACAATGCTGTTTCAGAATTTCGCGTCAACGTGAAAATCACTTTTGAAGTCAGTTAATCACAACAACAATTAAAATCTTATAAAAAAGCATTCCGATAAGGGATGCTTTTTTATTTGAGTGGATGTGAAGTTCAAATAGAGGTGGAGCCAGCTAGCATTTGAAGCTGAAATCCAGAACTTCGGTATTCGATACTCCTTAAATAGAACGCAGATGACGCAGATTAAACTGATTTTCGCTGTTTTATGTATTTCGGAAATAGTCTGAATTGAATCCGTGGACATCTGCAAAATCTGCGTGCTCAGCGTTCTCATGTTGAACGCAGATGATACTGATGAAACTGATTTCCGCTGTTTTATGTATTTCGATAATAGTCTGAATTAAATCCGTGGAAATCTGCAAAATCTGCGTGCTCAGTGTTCTCACTTTGAACGCAGATGACGCTGATGAAACTGATTTTCGTTATTTTATGTATTTCGGTACTATTCTGAATTGAATCCGTGGAAATCAGCAAAATCTGCGTGCTCAGCGTTCTCATGTTGAACGCAGATGATACTGATGAAACTGATTTTCGCTGTTTTATGTAATTCGGAAATAGTCTGAATTGAATCCGTGGGAATCAGCAAAATCTGCGTGTTCAGTGTTCTCACTTTGAACGCAGATGACGCAGATTAAACTGATTTTCGTTATTTTATGTATTTCGGTAATAGTCTGAATTGAATCCGTGCAAATCTGCAAAATCTGCGTGCTCAGTGTTCTCACATTGAACGCAGATGACGCAGATTAAACTGATTTTCGCTGTTTTTTGTATTTCGGTAATAGTCTGAATTGAATCCGTGCAAATCTGCAAAATCTGCGTGCTCAGTGTTCTCACATTGAACGCAGATGACGCAGATTAAACTGATTTTCGCTGTTTTTTGTATTTCGGTACTATTCTGAATTGAATCCTTGGAAATCAACAAAATCTGCGTGCTCAGTGTTCTCATGTTGAACGCAGATGACGCTGATGAAACTGATTTTCGCTGTTTTTGATCGGACTTATGTAAAACAGAAGTAGAAAATGGCTGTGGCAAACCGTAGTAATAATCGAGACTATAATCAAAACTTCAACATTCAGCATTCAAAATTCGTTATTCGATATTCCTGCAATTGCACGCAGATGACGCTGATTAAACTGATTTCCGCTGTTTTATGTATTTCGGTAATAGTCTGAATTGAATCCGTGCAAATCTGCAAAATCTGCGTGCTCAGTGTTCTCACTTTTAACGCAGATGACGCTGATGAAACTGATTTTCGCTGTTTTATGTATTTCGATAATAGTCTGAATTGAATCCGTGGGAGTCAGCAAAATCTGCGTGTTCAGTGTTCTCACTTTGAACGCAGATGACGCAGATTAAACTGATTTTCGCTGTTTTTTGTATTTCGGTACTATTCTGAATTGAATCCTTGGAAATCAGCAAAATCTGCGTGCTCAGCGTTCTCATGTTGAACGCAGATGACGCTGATGAAACTGATTTTCGCTGTTTTTGATCGGACTTATGTAAAACAGAAGTAGAAAATGGCTGTGGCAAACCGTAGTAATAATCGAGACTATAATCAAAACTTCAACATTCAGCATTCAAAATTCGTTATTCGATATTCCTGCAATTGCACGCAGATGACGCTGATTAAACTGATTTCCGCTGTTTTATGTATTTCGGTAATAGTCTGAATTGAATCCGTGCAAATCTGCAAAATCTGCGTGCTCAGCGTTCTCACATTGAACGCAGATGACGCTGATGAAACTGATTTTCGCTGTTTTATGTATTTCGATAATAGTCTGAATTAAATCCGTGGAAATCTGCAAAATCTGCGTACTCAGCGTTCTCACTTTGAACGCAGATGACGCTGATGAAACTGATTTTCGCTGTTTTTTGATCGGACTTATGTAAAATAGAAGTAGAGAATAATTTTGGTAAACTAGAAATAATAGTTGAAACTCAAATCAAAACTTCAACATACAGCATTCAAAATTCGGTATTCGACATTCATCAAATCCATACCCCAAAAAAGCGCAATGCTAAATAGCCATTCAAAAGTGCATACATTAAGGCAGGTGCAGATGCCACCACAGAATCCTTGATTTTAAGACGCACCACAAAACCAGATAGCATCAAGATTGCCAAGCCAGCAGCACTAAAAGCAGCGAGTTTGAACGAGGCGTAAAAACCAATGGCGAGTCCGAAGCCCCCAATAAGTTGGAGAACCCCTGTAAGCGCACGTTGCTTGGCCAGACCAAAGCGCTCAAATTCTAACAGCATACGTTTAGATGTCAAACAGCTTATCCCGTAAAACACAAAGGATGCCGCAGAAAATAAAGTCACTACAGTAAGCGCACCAATCATAAACAATTTGATTTTATCAAAGATAGTTATATCTCAAGCGCTGTACTCTAAACTCACATGGGTTTTTGAAAAGTTATTTGATATATCTCATTCCCAAAGTAAAGGCCCATCGTTCTGATGGGCCTTTTTTGTATTAATCCAAATGCGCTTAGTGATATGCCAGTGGAGTTTTCCAGAAAGAGACAAAGGCTTCCTAATACAAAATGTAATTGCCTACAGTTGTTTCTGCTTCTATGCCATTTAGCCTTTTAGTGGTTGTGACTTATTCACTGCTAAGATGTTTGGCAAAAAATCCCATCATGGTGCGGTATAATTGCAACTGGTTTTCTTCTTTGCCAAATCCATGACCTTCATCGTATTTTACCATATACGGCACATCAAATCCTTTAGCGCGCAAAGCCCTTACAATTTGATCGGATTCATCGATATTGACCCTGGGATCATTGGCACCTTGGATGACCAATAAAGGTTTTTTGAGTTTATCAATGTTAAAGACAGGCGACACCTCGGTCATGATCGCTTTTTCTTCCGGAATGGATTCATCGTACCAAATGTCCTTCAGAATGGGCAGCATTGGCTTCCAATATGCAGGAACGGTATTCATAAAGGTAAAAAGATTTGAAACCCCAACATAATCAACACCGCAACTGTAAAGGTCTGGCGTTTTCGTCATGCCACGTAAAACGGCATAACCGCCGTGACTACCTCCATAAATGGCCACCTTGTCTTTATCTACCCAGCCCTGTTCTATGACGTATTCCACACCATCTTCAACATCATCCATGGCTTTGCGGCCAATCTGTTTGAAACCAGATTCTAGAAACTCCTTACCATAACCGCCAGAAATTCTAAAGTTGACCTGAAGCGTGGCATACCCGCGACTTGCAAACAATTGTGTTTCGGGATTGAAGCCCCAAGAATCACGAACACCCTGCGGACCACCATGGGGATTCACAATTAATGGTACTTGTTGTCCATCGATAGCTGCTTTTGGTAGCGTGATATAACCATTGATGGTCTTGCCATCACGGCTCTTAAAACTGATAGGGCGCATCTCGGCCATATCTTTTTCCTTAAGCTGTGGCATGAGGTCGTACAATAATTCGAAGCTGTCATTTATAGCATCATAACTATAATAGGTGCCATAGAGTTTGTCACTTTGGATCAAAATTAAATATTTACTTTCGTCGTCGGTAACATCGGCAATGGAATAATTGTAATTTGGAAATTTGCTTGTGATTTTAGCATGGAGCTTTTTATAATAGTCACTCACAGGAACAATTATTTCTTTTTCGCCTTCATAACTGAAATAATCCAATTCATAATTACGATTTCTTGACAAACTTAAGCCGCTCGCATCATAATTTTCATTTTTAAATAGCGTCTCAATGACCTTATCTGCCTTGAAATCATATAAAATAATTTGGCTTTTATCACTCTCTAAATTTGAAATCACATAGGCATCATCTGGATTCTCGGTGGTATAGTTAAAAGACACAGGGGAGAACGTATCCTTCCAGCTCAACTCCTTAAACTTATCGTAGGTTTTACCATCAAGGGTATAATAATAGTCGGTATTCACGCCATTTCTTAATTTTACATAGCCACGTAAATTTCCATCTTTGTCAAAGGCATAGTTCATTATTGGATTGGCAGGATCTTCGTTTTTGAATAATTGGGTAATTTCTCCGGTATTGATATTGATTTTAAAAGGTTCAAAAATTTGCGGATTATTCTTATTCATAGAAATGATCATGTGGTTTTTATCATCTTTAAGCTCTTCCAACGGTTCCACACGCACGCCATCAAAGGGAGTTAGTTCCTTGAGACTGGAACCATCAAGGTCGACGGCAAACAGGTGGTAATTTTCATTACCGCCTTTATCCATTACAAAAAATAGACGCTCATTATTGGCCCAACCATAAGCACGAATGAGTTCTTCTTTTTCCTCAATAGCACGAGAAATGGCATTGGTTGCAAGGTTTTTGACATAGATATGGTTTTTGCCGTTCTCATCTTTTTCGCGGTAAGACAAAAACTTGCCGTCGGGCGAAAAACTAAAACTACGCGCTTTGGGTTTGGCAAAGAAATCCTTAACCTCATATTTGTAGGAGGTTGTGTCCCAATTGGCCAAGGCTTCCAATTCTTCATCGGAAGTTGGGAGGGAGGTATCCCCAGGAATCTTTTTATCAAATTTTTCCAGGATTAATGGCAGTTCGGCGCCACCTTGATAAAAGGTTCCGGTTAAGGTTTGATCGTTGAGGGTCGCAACGTATTTGAGCCCCAGTTGACTGGCAGTAACGGTAAGCACATTATCTTCCCAAGTGGTGGCATCGGTAGGGATACCAATGGCGCCTTGAGCAGGACTATCAATCGTGGTTGAGAGGTCGTCGTTGCTTTTTGAAATGTTTAAGGTAATTGGCAGTTCGTTGCCTTGAACATCCAAAATACCCTTGAAGGATCCTTGAATGTCTTGTGCCTCACTGATGTTGAAGGCACTAATGAGGAATAAGGTAACTAATCCCAAGATCTTGTTTTTCATAATAACAGGTTTCAAATGATGCAGGTTATTTTAATTGAACTTGGGACTGAGCTAATGATTGGAAGGTTTATAAATACCTTTTTTTGCAATTTTACATCCAATAAATTAGTATTGGACAAAGCTTAACAAATACTAATAGACTAATATTCAGTTTTTAGGGAGAATATAAATATATAAAAAGTATAGAAATGAAATCGATATATTTCATTTTATATTTATCGTCATTTAGTTGTCTTAAGGATCGTTCATTTAAATACGGTAAAATAGACATCGAATACTATAATGAGGAGCAAGGCTCCGGTTAATTCGGAGTGAAGATAGTGTATGGACGGGAATAGGATTCGAAACAATTCTATTTTACATAATATAAATTATAGGACAAATAGAAGTAAATAGATGATAGATCTTTTTCTGTTCTATTTTACATAGTTGCAGATGTGATGCCTTTAGATCAATATCGATAGCAATTATGTAACAGCCATTTAACGACCTACTGTTTGTTAAAAATTCGTAACCTCTCTCCTAATATATTAAATAAATTTTTACGTGGTCAGAAAAAAATGTAAGAATCTTGGATTATTCCTTTTTCTACCTTTAATTTAGTAGAAAACTTATTTTCATTGAACTTCTCTCTATCTTCATATATAGCAATAAGTTTTATTATTTGATTCCAAATTTGAAATAAATCTTCAACTTTTACTTTTAATTCATCAGCATTTTTAGGAGTATGATGAACTGCTTTATTTCTATGCCTAAATAAGTGTTTAATAGAATCTAACTTAATACTTCCGTTTTCTAGTTCATCTCTACAAATAAAAATTATAATGTTGAGAATTTTGCCTTCAGATAATTGGTTGTAGACAAAATTATCAATAATATCATTATGATTTAAAAATAATAAGTGTCTATTAGTAAGGACTTCAACAAAAAGAGCCAAATTAGAAATATGACCTAATATTTGAATACTTTTTATTACATGCTTTTTTGGAATCTTTGGTTTTTTATTAGATACTATCTCATTAACTTCATTATGTGCATTTAAAATTTCATTAAGCGTTTCGACAGTAAGAAATTGAACTAATCTTTTGTCACTTCTTAAATAAGTAATAGAACCCTTTGGAATACCTCCTTCTTCAATAAGTTTTAAATCTTCTTCACTAAATTGCACATCCTTTAATTGTTCAACAAGTACTAATTTTTCTAAATCTTTAGTAAATATTTCATTAACATATTTGAATGATTCTTCAAGATAAAAGTTAGCAGCATCTGAAAGTTTTAAGAATGAGTCAAGATTAAATTTACTTTCCATATTTATACCTCTTGTACAATACCATTATCTTCTAATGAAATAAAGTATTCAGCATCGTCATCGTCAGGTAATTGAAAAACAAGGCTGCCTAAAGTTTTTATCTTTGGCAAAATAGTTCCAGCATAAAACCTCTTTAAACCACTAGTTTTAGCAAAATCTGAAAAGCAATTAAGATGGCCATCTAGGAAAACAGGAAATATAAAATCATCATTATCAACTAATTTTAAACCATAAACATTATTATGTGTTTTTGTAGGTTCTTTATTTAAGTTAACAACTTCAATATTCATAAGCCATAAAACAGCGCTATTTTCTAAATCATTTATTTCTTCAGGCTCATCTATTTCAGAAAGGTTTAATTTTCTAAAAGAATTCACTTTTATGCGAAATTGATTAGCTTCAAACAAGTTATTCCTTTTTTCACATTGTAACCATGAACCACTGGTTATTGCCTCTTTAATTGGAACCATATTTTACTGTATAATTTGATTTATTTCTTGTCATTTATTTAAATTTTTAACACAAAACTATAATATATTTATATTTCTTGCACTACACCGTTATTTTTAATTGAAATAGAATATTCTGCGTCAGCATCATCAGGTAATTGAAATACAATGGAACCAACGGCTTTAATTTTAGGTATTAACTCTGTATAACCAAACCTATGCATTCCTGAAGTTTTACTAAATTGAGAACCACTTTCTAAATGACCATCTTCAAAAATATGAAAGCGAAATCCATCTTGGTCTATTAATAATAAATATGGTGGGCCATATCGTGGATGTATTGGATCTTTTGTGAGGTTAATAAATTCAATCTGCATTAGCCATAACATAGCACCTTCATCAATTGTACCTATTTTGTCAGGATTATCAATTTCAGTAAGAACCAATTTTCTAAAAGAGCTTATTTTTAATCTAAATTTAATTAGTCTATCGTAATCGTTACATTCACAATGTAACCATGAACCACTATTAATTGCTTCTTTGACTGGTACCATATTTTACTTTATAATTTGATCTATTTCTTGTAATTCATTTAAGTACTCTGCGCAAAACCAAGACCAACGTTCACATTTTTTTTCAAAACTTAAAGTCTTTATAGGGTTAGGTACAAATTTTATTTTAAAGTTATCATTATTTATGACAAGTGCGATAAAATAATCTGAACCATAATTATGAGCACTAGAATACTCATTGTTAGAAATTTTAAAAGGCTCTGAAAAAGTGTTTACACTTTTTACTTCAATGTAAATCCTTTTACCATTATGCAGCATCATTTCTAAATCATAACCTAAATTAGCTTCTGTTACATCTTTTACCGACAAAGCAACGTTTAGTGCTTTCAAATATTCTTGTGCATTTTTTTCAGAACTTCTCCATTTTTTTATTGTAGGTGCCACTTTAAAAGTAAATGGTTTATTTAATGTTGGATTTTCATCAATCGCCTTTTGGACTTCAATTTTCTTATCAGAAACTATACTTACATTTTGATTAGATTCAGTTTCCATTTTCTTAAAAAACAACTTCACATCTGCTACATCAACATTGTTGTTTAAATAATTAATGAAATTATCATCTAATTCATTACTCTTACTAATCTGAAATGCGCTTAAAACACCATTTTTAGTCGGGAATAAACTTAACTGTTTTAATTGTTCAATTACTTTCAAATCTAAATCATATCTATATTGAGCAATTATCTTTGAATAGACTTCTGCATAACCAATTATGGATAAGTTCACATCATTAATATTCTTTAAAATATCCTTAATGCTTAATGTTTTAGCATTTAATGATTTCAAAATAGTAAATATTTCAGGATAAGTAGAAACTAAATTTTTGCTTATTGATTTTATTCCATTCTTACTAACTTTTTCATAATCTTCGAAATTCAACCAATCTGGTTTGATTCGTATTGAATCAATAACAGATTTTAATTTTTCTTCTATTGCATTGAATAATAAATTTTTAAATCGGTTTGAATCTGTTGTTTGAATGTTTATAAATGGTGTAAAAAAACCTTGTTTTGAAAGGTCTCCATTTAAAATATCTACAATATTTTTAACTATAATTTTTACTGCATTATTATATGACTTTTTTGATAAGTCATCCATATCAACAGATTTACGAGAAGGATCTGTTGTATAATCACCATTAATTTTAAGGAATGCACCAGAGAATTCATTTGTTGGTGTAAAGGAATGTATTACAGATTCTTCATTTAAAGCAGGAACTATAACTCCATTTTCTACTTTATAAGCAACTAAATCTGTTTTATTATTTTCTAAATGTTGAATTTTCCATTCATCAACAAATTCGTCTTCAATGAGTTGTACAACGTCATTATTCTCATCATAATTATGCTTAACAAATATGTTTCTATGTATATTTTTATAATCAATATGTACTTCGTTCAAGTTTTTTAAGAATAATAAAGAACTTCTGTCTAAACTATTTAACTCTTCTCTTGAAATTTCTTCAATCACATTACCAAAAACAAAAACGGTGTTATAATTAAATTTGCTAATGATTTCAGAAACTTGATTTTCTAATTCAATATCTTCTGTACTAAATATATGAGGAATACGTATTAAAGGAACATCTATTATATTATCAAGTGCTTGTATCGTTTTTTTCTTTCAAAGCTAAATTTAAAATTACCACTTATTATGTTTACGACATTAGCAATATTCACAACTGATTTAAAACCAATACCTCTATATCCAATTGTTTCTCCTCCTCTATGTTTATTTGATGAACCACTTCGACATAATGCTTCGACATCATTTTGCGTAAATGGTTTTCCGTTATTTCCAACAATAAATCCATTATTAAAACTATGTATTCCAAATTTAGAAGCTTCAGCATCATCAGCATTTTGCATCAATTCTATAAGAGCTCTTGTTTTATAACTTTCAGCAATATATTGTTCGACTTTTGCTAAATCCTTAAATAATTTTGGCGCAGCTTTAGCTTCTTGAATAAATTCTTTCCTTAAATTTTCTATCATCTTTTGGTTAAGTTGCTGTTTTGTTATAGAAATAACTTAGAATGTTAATTCAAATATAAACCATTCCACACACATTCCACTGTGCTCCTATCGTCGCTTCGAAAAAACCGTGTTTACCCGCTCCACTCCTATTTACTCATACTTATATATTTCTTATTTGAAATCGTTAATCTTCAATGTGATAACTGAGAGCTTATAAATCTTGTAAATTCGATTTCATCAAAAGTGCAGAAGCAACTGTTTAGCATAAATTTTCCATAACTTATAGAAACAACCGTCACTTTTACCCACATCGAGCAACGAAAATTTAGGACCGCTTTAATTCAAAAATAGAAATCGTGTGAGTTAAGTTCAAATTGCATTACGCGGAACATTATAGAACATTTTATAGCAGGGTTTACCTCGGGATGAAGCTATTTATAACAAAGATGGAACGTTGGCGAAATTATGATATTTAGTACCAGGCATTCTACTTAAAATAATGATTAGCTTTATCTTTGCAGTACTCAATAAAACAGCACTCATGACCACTAAAAAACAAACTTTAAACGTTTTAGGCGAACCCTTGGAAAACTGCTCTTGCGATCCTATGACCGGGTATTTACGCGATGGGTTTTGTAATACCACGCCAGACGATTTTGGAACCCATGTGGTCTGTGCCATTGTTACGGAAGCCTTTCTAGAGTATTCCTTATCAAAAGGGAATGATTTAATCACTCCAGTACCGCAGTGGAATTTCCCCGGATTAAAGCCCGGCGACAAATGGTGTTTGTGCGTCTCCCGCTGGAAACAAGCCGAAAAAGCCAATGTCGCACCACCAGTGGATTTAAAAGCGACCCATGCCCTTGCTTTGAAATTTGTTTCGTTGGAGCTTTTGAAAGCGTATTCGGTTTAATTGGTTTCATTTTGAGTAACAGGCTTAACGCATCCCGAAAAGTATAGTTGTTATTTCTGCGTAAATCCGCGAGATCTGCGGAACTTATTAGCATTTGCGATTGTCAATGTTTCCCGCTGATTGCGCAGATGTTCGCAGATTTTATCAACGTTAAGACTCAACCCAAAAGAAGCAGATGTGGTTTTTCTGCGTCAATCCGCGAGATCTGCGGGATTTATTAGCATTTGCGATTGTCAATGTTTCCCGCTGATTACGCATATTTTATTAACGTTAAGACTCAACCCAAAAGAAGCAGATGTGGTTTTTTCTGCGGAAATCCGCGAGATCTGCGGGATTTATTAGCATTTACGATTGTCAATGTTTCCCGCTGATTCCGCAGATGTTCGCAGATTTTATTAACGTTAAGACTCAACCCAAAAGAAGCAGATCCGGTTTTTTCTGCGTCAATCCGGGAGATCTGCGGGACTTAGTAGCATTTGCGATTGTCAATGTTTCCCGCTGATTACGCAGATATTCGCAGCCTTTTTATACGTTAAGACTCAACCCAAAGGAAGTAAATGTGGTTTTTTCTGCGTCAATCCGGGAGATCTGCGGGACTTATTAGCATTTGCGATTGTCAATATTTCCCGCTGATTACGCAGATATTCGCAGCCTTTTTATACGTTATGACTCAACCCAAAGGAAGCAGATGTGGTTTTTTCTGCGTAAATCCGCGAGATCTGCGGGACTTAGTAGCATTTGCGATTGTCAATGTTTCCCGCTGATTACGCAGATATTCGCAGATTTTATTAACGTTAAGACTCAACCCAAAAGAAGCAGATGTGGTTTTTTCTGCGTAAATCCGCGAGATCTGCGGGACTTATTAGCACTTGCGATTGTCAATGTTTCCAGCTGATTACGCAGATATTCGCAGCCTTTTTATACGTTATGACTCAACCCAAAGGAAGTAAATGTGGTTTTTTCTGCGCCAATCCGCGAGATCTGCGGGACTTATTAGCATTTGCGATTGTCAATGTTTCCCGCTGATTACGCAGATATTCGCAGATTTTATTAACGTTAAGACTCAACCCAAAAGAAGCAGATGTGGTTTTTTCTGCGTAAATCCGCGAGATCTGCGGGAGTTAGTAGCACTTGCGATTGTCAATGTTTCCCGCTGATTGCGCAGATGTTCGCAGATTTTATTAACGTTAAGACTCAACCCAAAAGAAGCAGATGTGGTTTTTTCTGCGCCAATCCGCGAGATCTGCGGAACTTATTAGCATTTGCGATTGTCAATGTTTCCCGCTGATTGAGCAGATGTTCGCAGATTTTTTATACGTTATGACTCAACCCAAAAGAAGCAGATGTGGTTTTTTCTGCGTCAATCCGCGAGATCTGCGGGACTTAATTTTTGCCACGCTCCTATTTACTGGTATTCTTATTTTGATTCTGACATCGTAAATACTGCGCGGCTATCCATGTTTTCTAAGGCGGAATCATATTTTGTTTAATTAAAGCTTTGCATAGTTAAACAAAATAATTATCTTTAAATAAAAAAGCTATGATGTTGAGTACTCTAATCAAAAAACAAATTAAAGCAAAGATTAAGGCTAAAATGCAGGCGAAGCTTAAAGCTAAAATGCAGTCTAGGATTAAGACAACCATCAAATCGATGGTTAAGGCCAAGATTAAAGCAAAGGTTAAAGGAGAAATTAAAAAGAAGATATCAGGCGCTGTTAACTCCTATATTATGAGCAGATCTACAAACCTAAACTGTTCAAAAACGCCTAAACTTTCAAGGGCTTGTAGGTCTTAAGATTTAGACGGCCTAGTATAAAAAAGTGTTACAGGTCTTTTGTTAGGCAACGGAATAGGTCGATTTGTATGCATCCTTTAATCTTATGCCTCATGGTTCCTGATTGTAGCTTCTTATTAATACGTCTTAACTAGCGATGCCCGGTTAGTAGCGTTTTACGCAATGGCATTATAACACAAGGATCCACAGCTCTTATTTACAGCTAAGTTTTTTGAATTCTAAAAATCGACAACAATGCCAATGCCAGGTATTGGTGACCCAAAGTCATCCCCAACAGAAATCAATCGCTCGGGTTGCACTATCGTGCCTGAAGCATCTCTGTTTAATACGTATTCCGGTGGTGATGGAATATCCTGAAATAAAATATTTTGGACTTCAATAAAAAAGTTAAGTGCAAATTTTTCAAAGTTGTATTTTTTATCAATTCGAACATCCAACTGACTGAAAACGGCTAAGGTTTCATCTCCCAATCGCGAATAATCCAAGATCACTTCGGGATAATTATCTAATGTGGCATCCAAATCTGTTGGCACAAAGGGTGTGCGTCCCGCAAAGCGATATCTAGAACTCAATTCCCAATCACGCTTCAATTTGTAACCGCCAACAAACGAAATAAGATGGCGACTGTCCCAAACTGAAGGTAAATACGTGTTGGTATCGAAACCAGTAAATTCACTATAAAAGAAGGTGTATGAGAAAATACCATAGAAATTATCCGTTAATTTTTGTTGAAAATTAAGCTCTGCCCCATAACTACGCCCCTTACCCACCGTTTCTATAGGCTCACTGCCTAACACTTCAAATCCGCCGCCTTTGTTGGCCAAAGAAACCCCATCGCGCACAGAAACCGGATAGTCTTCGTAACGCTTGTAGAACCCTTCAAAAGAAATACTACTGGATGGCGAAAAATAATGTTGGAGCCCCAAGACCAAATGATCACTTTGGGTGTAATCAACGTTCTGGTTGATCAACTCATTATTGGCATCTCTAAATCCTAAAATGGTATAAGGCGGTAATTTGAAATAACGACCAACGGAGCCGCTTAAACGCCAGTCTTCGGCAAATTCATAAGATGCCGAGAATCTTGGGGAAAACGTAGTCAACAGGGTTTCGCTTTGCGTAAAACTATCATCATCCATTCTAAAGCCGAGAGACAGATCTAAACGATCGTTAAAAAAGGATCGTGTGGCATTGGCAAACAAACCATACTTCGCAAAATCAATAGCCGTATCAAAGGTCAATGCGTTGCGTACATCGGTCGTGAGATTGGTATAATCTGAATATTGTAAATTGAACCCCGAACTTAACTTCCAATCTCCTAGAAATTGCGTCAATTCATGCCTTAATTTGGTTTCCGATTCGCGGGCATCGTTATTGAAAATCACACCTTGTTCGTTCACAGGGTCTTCATAACGCGTAAATTCATTTTTTAAGGTATTGCTGCTTAGGGTGGTTTGCATAAAACCCTTGCCGCTCTTGAAACGGTTTTTCCAACTTAAACCCATGGTATTGGTGCGCTGCTCAATGAACGGCGTTTGATCTAAGCTTGCCTGTTGGTCAATATCAAATTCTTCTAGGGGACGAATGGAAAAATCATCAATGGAGCCAAGTCCAAGAAACGTGATGGTATTGTATGCATTGATCTCATGGTTGATCTTAAATTGATAGTCCCAATAATTAGGGCGGATGGGCAAACCAATGACTTCAAATAAAAACTGAAGATAACTGCGACGCACAGATGCCAAAAAGGTGGTTTTGGATTCTTCAGCGTCCTTCTTGAATAACGGGCCTTCAAAGGTTAAAGCCGCTTCACTGGCGCTTAGCCTAAAATTCCCTGAAAGCTCTCGGGCATTCCCATTGCGTTGTTTGAATTGTAACACTCCAGATAAAGGGTTGTCATATCTAGCATTAAAAGCTGAAGTTGATAAGGTCACATTATCTATAAAAGAAACATTGATTAATCCTTGAGGTCCACCAGCACTGCCTTGGGTCGCAAAATGATTGATATTGGGAATTTCCATGCCGTCTAAATAATAAACGGATTCATTGGGCGCACCACCACGAATGATCAAATCATTTCTAAAGCCGCCAATCGATGGTGACACTCCGGGAAGCGTTTGCGCTACTTTTACAACATCATTGTTGCCACCGGGATAGGTGGCAATTTCAACAGCCGACAGTGTTTGTGTGGAGAGAGGTGTTTCTCTGGGACGCGTGATGATGTTCGCATTTGATATAACGACTTCATTTAGCGCTTGGGCTGACTCTTTAAGCACAAAATCATAGTTGGGTGTTCCTTTGGAGCGCACAATGATGTTAAACTTTGTTTGCGGCTCATACCCCAAATAACTCACGATAAGGTTATAAGATCCCGGAGGAACGCCAGAAATTTCATAGTTGCCATCTAAATTAGACTGTACTCCCAATTGTGTGCCTTCCAAGAATACGGAGGCGCCTATGATGGGTTTACCTAACTCGTCGCTTACCTGTCCGTAAATTGTTGTGTTCACTTGGCCGCTGAGACTCCCAAAAGCCAATACCGTCGCAATAAAAAATAAGCAAGACCTTATTTGAATAGCCATTTTTGTTTAAATTATATTTAGAAATATTAAACAAAAATATTAAGAAATACGTGACGCGATCTAAAAGAAATGTTAAAGAAAAAGCAACTGAGACCCTTTTTGAAATTTGATAGTCTCGCTTATTTTCTGAAAAGGACTCTAATTCCCCTGTTAAATGCTGTGGGCGTAATTATAAGTGAACCTTAAAATTTAGCTGCCTAGCGCTAAAAGCCAAATGGATTAAACTAATTATTGATAAGAAGACCGTCTCAATCAATCCCAATAATTGTTTTAAGCACTTCTTTACTTAAAGGTTTACAAAAGAAACCTCTAAGCGATTTATACTTTTTACTCTTTAGTAGGTCGCTTTCATCAGTGGATGAAGACACCATATAAATGGTTATTTGAGGTTGGATTAGAATATTGGATTTTTCAATTTCGTCTAAAAATCCCCAGCCATCAAGTTTTGGCATGTTTATATCTAAAAGCACGATTACATCATGGTCTAATTGCCCGAGAGACTCCATCTTGGCCAAACCCATCTCACAATTTTCACACTCATCAATTATTACAGAAGCATCAATAGTGTTTACCATCTTTGAAATGATTAATCTGTATATTGGATCGTCATCTATAATAACCAGTTCCCTTTTCATATTTTGGAATTTATTGTTTTTCAATATGATTTGTTTCGTTGACAATTTTTCTTATAATCTCATCCATTTCGTTGCCTGATACCCTTAATTGCTTTAAATAAAAAAGGAGTTCATCAGCGTCCATCTTTTCCATTTCAATCACATTTATGATTCCTAATATTCTAGCAAGAGGGGCACGAACCATGTGGGACTGCGTCCATGCAATTTTTCGCAGCTTTTCATTTTGAACTTCAATGGTACTGATGTGTTGCAAGGTTTTGGATACATCGTTTGATTGCACAATTAGGCCGTGGGTTGATCTACCATTAATTTCCCTGAAATAGATATCTACTTTAATTTCCTCGCCATTACTTAAAAAATGTGTGAAGTGATCACTATTCAATTCATACTCCTGTGAAATCAATTTATGCTTTATGAGTTCCTCCTCCTCTATGGGAAATAATTGCGTAAATGACATTTCTAGAAATTGCGTTAAGGAGTAGCCATATTTCTTTTGTGCTGCATCATTGGCATTACGTATTTTTAAAGATTTAGAGTCCAGAAGCCATGTAGGTTGCGGACTAAAGTTGAACAGGTTTTCATAATTGCTTTTTTCAGCTTCAATTTGATTGATGAAACTACTTCTATTTAGCGCATAAATGATGGTTTTATGTAATATTACAGGATTTATTTCATCTTTTATTAGATAATCATAGACACCTATTTGAAGACTTTTTTTCGCTAAATCTATATCTGAATACCCAGTTAGAATGACAACGGGAATATGAAAATTGTAGGCTAAAATAGTATTGATTAACTCAATCCCCTTTAAGCATGGTAAATGCAAGTCCATTAGTATCAATGAAACTTTTGTCTTAGGATTTTGCAAGTAGTCAATGGAATTTGCAAAATTGGTAAAATGTATGATTTCTATAGATTTGAATTTCTCAAGTAAATAATCCTCAATTAAAACGAAATCTCCTTGATTGTCTTCTATTATAAGAACGGACAATTTTTCTGAATAGTCTGGTAATCGTTGTGGCATATTACTTTGATAATAATGTTAGTTGCAACCAAAATTCCTCAATTTTTAGTATGGCATTTAGAAACTCATTGATTTCGAGTGGTTTTTTCACATAACTATTACAATGGTTTTCGTAGGCTTCGTCTAGATCTTTTTGATTGGATGATGTTGTAAGTACGATTACCGGAATTTTTTTAAGACGCGGATCGGCCTTGATCTGTCGTAAAACCTCATGGCCGTTGTATATGGGAAGATTGATATCCAGAAGAATAAGATCCGGTTTTTTTACATCAACATACGCCCCTCTCTTAAAAAGAAAATCAAGAGCTTCTTGGCCGTTTTTAGCAACACTGATTTCTGTTTTTACTTTGCACTCTTCAAAAGCTTCCTTTGTGAGTAAGATGTCACCTTCATTGTCTTCCACCAATAAGATATGGGCGAATTTTATTTTTTGATTATCCATGTTGCTTAATTTTAGAAATTGTGAAATAAAATACCGTGCCTTCTCCCGGTTTAGAATCCAACCAAATGCGTCCTCCTAAAAATTCAATGTGCCGTTTGACAATAGAAAGCCCTATTCCTGTTCCTGAATACTCATCTTTGTTGTGTAGTCTTTGAAAAATGACAAATATCTTATCATAGAACTGAGGATCTATTCCTATGCCATTATCTTTAATTGAAAACTCCCATTCCTTCTCATGTTCTGAAGCCTTAATCTCAATAATGGGAGCGGTGCCGTCTTTCGAGTATTTGAGTGCATTGTCCAATAGACAATGGAATATTTGTGTGATCGTCGCGCTATATGTGGTTAAAGACGGCAGATCGCTGGAGGTAATGGAAGCTGATTTTTCTGAAATCAGTCGCCTTCTCAACTGCTTGAATTCTGAAAGCACCTCATTCAAATCTACATCCTCTTTTCCTTCTGTGGATGCATTCGCTCTGGAATACTCCAATAAGTCAAGGATGATCTGCTTCATCTGTTTGGCTCCATCTGTTGCAAAATGAATGTATTGATGTGCCTTATCATCAAGTTGATCGCCATATTTTCGCTGCAATAGCGTCATGAAGCTAGAAATCATTCGCAGCGGTTCCTGTAAATCATGCGACGTAACAAATGCAAATTGTTCCAACTCTTCATTGGAGCGTTCCAGTTCATGCGTATACTGCTTTAGCAACTCCTTGTTTTTGACTTCCTGCGTAATGTCTGATGAAATACCGATGATGCCTGATAATTTATGATGTTCATCATAAATGGGAGAATTGGTAACCTGAGCGGGAAAATTAGTGCCATCTTTTTTTCGCACTTCAAATTCTCCCGACCATCTTTCCCCTTTTTTCAGCTCTTCCATGATTTGCTTCGCTTGCACTTCAGTGGCCTTAAATGGTGTGAGATCCATAATGTTTTTTCCTAGGGCTTCTTCCGCTTTCCAGCCATAAATAGTTTCGGCTGCATTGTTCCAGTAATTAACAACACCATCTAAGTTTGTTGCTATGGCCGCCTGGCCTATCATGCTTAGCAAATTTGCTTTGAACCTGTTTTCTTCTTCTGCTTTTTTACGCTCGGTTATATCCAGTACAATGGCTAAAAACCTTTTGTTGTTTTCTTGTGTAATTAATTGTAAATGGACTACTACAGGATAAAGGCTTCCGTCTTTTCGTTTGTGATTTGTGAAAAATATAATTTTATTTTTTTCATTGCTTACTAACGGAATAACAAGTTGTTCAAAAGAAGCTGCCGTGAAGTCGGGCTTTATATCCACGGGAGTTAATGCTTTTATTTCTTGTTCTGAATAGCCCATGTTAAGTAGCGCACCTTTGTTGACATAGCTAAATTTAAGTGTTTCCGCATTAAAGGTATAGATTTCGTTCAAGCTGTTTTCTAGGGTTTCCTGTAAGCTGTTTTTTTCTTGTTCTGCGTTTTTACGTTCTGTGATATCAAAGCGAATGGCTAAATATTGTGTAGGTTTATTTTTTTTGTCTAAAAAGGGCACAATGGTGGTGTCCACCCAATAATAAGAGCCATCTTTTGCTTTATTTTTTATTTCTCCGCGCCAAACATTTCCTGATGCAATCGTTTTCCATAATTCTTTGAAAAATGCTTTAGCATGATGTTTAGAATTAATTAATCGATGTGTTTTCCCTATAATTTCTTCTTCATTGTATTTTGAAATTTTGCAAAAGTTAGCATTGACAGATGTGATAACGCCTTTCTCGTTTGTAAAAGCGATTATGGCAGACTGGTCTAGAGAAAATTTATAATCTTTTAATGCTTTCAAACTTTTCTCCAGTTCTAATGCCGCAACCTTTCGCTCATGAATGTCCTGATAACTCCCATAAATCCTGATACACTTGTTATCTACTATTTCGCTTTTACCTATGGCCCGGCTCCATCGCTCGTTGCCTTTAGCTGTTCGCAGTAATATCTCTTCGTCAAACTCAACGCCTTCATTAATTAAGAGATCTAATGCTTTCTGTATGCGTTCTTTACTTTCCCCGATATGAAATTCTATGCCTCCAGTTAATGTAGGATTGTAGCTATCGTCCACTTCGACGATTTCAAATAACATGGGAGACCAGTACATATTGTCTCCATCTTGGTTTACTAAGTCCATCTCCCAGCTACCAATTCGTGCTATTTTTGTAATCTGCTCTAAAAGCGCTTCATTCTTGGCTTCATTAGTTACATCCAGGATCACAGAATTGAAAACCACCGATCCATCGGCTAGAAAAATCGGCGAACCATATCCCAGATGCGTTCTCGTTTCCCCATTGGGCATCGCATATTGCCAACGTGCTGTCCACTTCGTTTTGGTTTCCATAGCATCAGCAATACTTTTATTAACGGTCTCAAACGCACCCGCAACTGCCATTCTTTCCCAAACCAACTGGTTATTTTCAATCACTTCTTCAGCAGCAAAGCCCCAGACTTGTTGTGATCCTTTGGTTACATATTTTAGGGCGTCTGTCCCATCGGGATAGAAGATGTATTGATACACTACGGCAGGCAAGTTATCAGCCAATGATAGTAGTCTTATCTCGATTTGTTTGCGCTCATCTATATCCTGAAAGCTGCCGTAAATTCGTGTACATACACCATCAACAAATTCCGCAGTCCCATTGGTGCGTACCCACAGTTCCTTCTTATTAGCAGTGACTAAGACAGCTTCAAAATCGTATGGTTCTTTATTAGCAATGCATTTTTTAATGCTTGACCGCACCATCTCGCGAAAATCGGCTCTGTAAAAATTGATGGCCTTTTTCAAATCTGGTACAAATGATTTTGGGTCTGTTTCATGCAAAAGGTGAACCTCCTCTGACCAAAACAGACTTTGATTAAGCAAATCCAATTCCCAACTTCCAATTTTGGTAATACTGCGTACCTGACGGTCCAGTTCCCTAAGTTTCTTTTCTTCTGTAATATTCTTGGCAACCGAATATACGATACCATGTTCTGGTGCCGGAGATGCTGTCCAGCTCAACCATACTGAATCGCCCCGTTTTGTGATATAGCGGTTTTCAAAATTCCTGAGACTTCCACCATTATATAGGTGCTTCCATTTTTCTTGCGTTTTCAACTTATCTTCCTCATGAATAAAGGATTTGATTGGTCTTGAGCGCATTTCTTCTAAGGAATACCCCAACAATTCTAAGCCCGCTGGGTTGATTCGTTTTATATAACCGTCAAAACCTGACACACAAATCATATCTGGAGTAAAGTTAAAAATCTGAGCAAGTTCGATTTCTGTTTTCTTTCGGCTCAGTTCAGCACCAATCGTTGACTCTAATTTTTCAAACAACTCTAAATGCAGCCCTATGGCAGATTTGGTTTTTGCTGTCCCGAGCAATAGCACACCTACAACCTCATTTTTGTGCTTTAAGGGCACTCCCATCATGGCTTTAATCCCTGCTTTTTCCGCTGCTACCTTTCGTTTAAAGAAATGCCATTCCTCATCGATATCCTCCCAAATCTCTGTCATCTCGTTTAACCAAATATGACCAGGAATCCCCTCTCCCAAGGCGAAGGAATCTTTGTTCTTGGCTGTATCATAAAAGACACTTCCTGCCTTGCCTTCAACGTATTTCGATACACGATTAATCGTTTTGGCATCAATAGCAGGCAACCATATTTCAGCGAAATCAAAATGTCCAAATTGCGTGATGTATTCACAAACTTCTGTTAGACATTTAGTTAAGTCATTAGCCGCAGATTGATTGAAAATGTCACTTATAGTACTTATAAGGTTTTTTTCTCGCTCTTTGTTCTTTTGCTCGGTCACATCCCGTTCGATGGCAATCCAGTGGGTGTAACAGCCTTTTTCATCCGCAACCGGAGTTACGGTAAAGTTGATCCAGAATTCTTCCCCACTTTTTTTATAGTTGATGGTGGTTATTTCATAGGGCTCCCATTTTTTAAGGGAACGGCCTAGTTTGGCCAGTTCTTCTCCATTCGATTTCGGTCCTTGAAGCATCCGTGGTGTTTTGCCGATGACTTCCTCTGCTTCGTAGCCCGTCATTTTCGTAAAAGCCTCATTCACATAAATTATCTTGGGACCAGGTTCATCAAATGGTTCTGCTTCGGTAATTAAAACGGCATCATTGGTGTTAGTGATGACACTTTCAAGTAATTTCAGTTGATGTTTTTCCTCAATTCCATGGGTAATATCCCTAGAATTAGCTACGATGCCATTCACTGCAGGGTTGTCCAACATATTCGTCAACACAGTTTCCAACCATCGCCATTCGTCTTTCTTATTTTTATAGCGGAAGGGTCCAATAATAAGCTTGTTTTCGGTGCTTATTTTTTGCAAACTGGCTAAAACTCTTTCTGCATCATCTGGATGAATGAATTCAAATGCGTTTCTACCCTTAAGTTCTTCTGGTGTAATCCCAAGAACAGAAATACTCGTAGGACTGGTGTAGATGTATTTTCCATCTGGGTTTAATATACTTATCAGGTCCGAGCCCTCTTGAACCAATGCTTTAAATCGTTGTTCGCTTTGTTTAATTTTCTCTTCTTGGTCAATTAATTCTTTGGCATCCCTTATCGTACAATACATCAATTTAGAAGTATTATCCCAGGTTACTGACCATAAATTATAGGCAATACCACCATTTTTTTTCTTGTAACGATTAACGAAAGATTTAACATCCTGACCTCTAAGAATGGAAGCAGCTATGTCGCTGGTTTTGGGCAGATCTTCTTCCAAAATAAAATCCACGTAAGCTTTACCTATTAATTCTTTGGGTAGATATCCCCAATGGGTTGAAGCGGCAGCGCTCACAAAAACAAAATTACCTTGTTCATTAATGGTGCAAAAAATATCTAACGAGGCATCGATTAATTGATTCGCTTCAGATCGATGCTTAACGATACTTGTAATATCTCTTGATTGGCAGGCTATTGCAAAAATTTTTCCGTCGTCTCCTCTTAAAGGTTCCAATGTGATTTGACCATAATGTATTTCATTCGTTTCTGGGTGAGAGTAATGTTCCTCTATTTCAAAATATTCTCCTTTCAGTGCCCTGCTGTAATAGGTTTTCCATTTTTCAATATATCCTTCTCCAAAGCCACCTGCGAATGCAGATTCATAAAGTTTCAGTTCCTTACCTGTAACTTCTTTAACAAGGTCTAGCCATCTTTTATTAGCATAAATCAATTGGAAGTCAAGGTCAATCATCCAAATAGGATCCTTGCTTTGATCGTTATATAGGCTGTTCAATTGAGATGGGGTCATAGTAGGTGCTGATTTTTAGAACGTAGCCTATTAAAATAATTATTAAAAATAATCTTTAGAGGCTTGCGATTTGGAAGCTGAGTGAATTCCGACTGAAGAATTATCTATGATTTAGACCTTCCGAATTCATTATTAGGTTATTCATTATCGTGATTACAACTGTTTGGCAAATCGTTTGTTTTATGATTACGGAACCAATTTAGTAAATAAAAACCGAATAGAAAATTGCTTAGGCAGATAGGGCTGTTTATGACGTGAATATTTACGTAAATAAATGAGAACTAACAATAACTCAGAGGCATTATGCTTTATCTAGGTTTTGACAGTTCCCTAGTGTCGCATACGCTTATCAAATTTTGCCGCTGATGACGCAATCTTTTGCAGCTATTTTTACATTAAGGCTCATCCCAATAAAGGATTAGGTGATGTCTGTCTTCTGAGTCAATCCGCGAGATCTGCGGGAGATGATAGCAAATACGCTTCTGAATCTTTCCCGCTGATTGCGCAGATGTTCGCAGATTTTTTTTCGACATGACTTAACCCACGAGAAGATGTCATTTCTTCTGCGTAAATCCGCGAGATCTGCGGGAGATGTTAGCAGATACGCTTCTGAAGCTTTCCCGCTTATTGCGCTGATGTTCGCAGATTTTTATACGTTGTGACTCAACCTAAAGGAAGCAGATGTGGTTTCTTCTGCGTAAATCCGCGAGATCTGTAGGAGATGATAGCAAATACGCTTCTGAATGTTTCCCGCTGATTGCGCTGATGTTCGCAGATTTTTTTTCGACATGACTTAACCCACAAGAAGATGTCATTTCTTCCGCGTCAATCCGCGAGATCTGCGGGAGATGATAGCAAATAGACTTCTGAAGCTTTCCCGCTGATTGCGCAGATGTTCGCAGATTTTTATACGTTGTGACTCAACCTAAAGGAAGCAGGTGTGGTTTCTTCCGCGTAAATCCGCCAGATCTGTGGGACTTCTTGCGACATTGGTGCTTTTAAATTGCAAGAGCATCTAATTTCCCAGCTAAAGTATTTATCTTGTCAAATCTATCACAAAGTAAATAACAATACCATGATTACGATACCCAAACTGCATTACATCTCTCAAGGAAGCACACCAAAAGAGCATCTGGAACACATCCAAAAGGCCTGCTCCTCGGGTGCGGAATTAGTGCAATTACGCCTAAAACATGTATCAGAAAAAAAAACGTTGAAATTGGCCGAAGCTGCCAGAGAAATCACATCGCATTTTCAAACCCGATTAATTATAAACGATCATTATAAAATTGCAAAAACAGTCAAAGCCGACGGTGTGCATTTAGGAAAAACCGATGCCAGCCCTACTCTAGTTGGAAAGCACTTACACACTTGGCAAATGATTGGCGGCACAGCAAACACCTTGCAAGATTGTGAAACATTGATTGGTAAAGACGTTGATTATATCAGTTTAGGTCCTTTTCGATTTACAACAACCAAAGGGGATTTAGCCCCGGTTTTAGGTTTAAACGGCTATACGGCAATTATGGAAGCCTTAAAAACCGAAACCCCAATTATTGCTGTGGGCGGCATAAGCACAGATGATGTTAAAGACCTATTGGAAACGGGTATTTCCGGAATTGCAGTATCTGGGGCAATTACCCGCGATTTCAATAGCATAAGACTATTTAATCAATTACTTAACGCCTCTTCAACAGAAGAAAAACGCCATACGTTTGAATAGAACTAAGTATTAAGCATTAAGCATAACCGCATTAGGCTTAAATTACAACATTAGACCCAAATATTTAATATCATAGGGATTAATCCCCCGATGCTTACATCGTTTTTTTTTTTGGGATTTGGGACTTGTTTTTTTGGAATTTGATACCTCGTATGCTTGCATCGAGGTAGTTCATTTACTGTTTTTGTGAAGTCCTAATTTTTCTGGGTCTCTTCCTTCTTTATTTCCAAAAATGACTTCTTTAAATGTTTATCAGTTAGTGACAAGAAAGTCTATATTCTTGGTTCTATAAGCGTAGCGGTCTTAAGTCTTTTTTGTTTTCATTTCCTGAAACAACTCCTTAAACAAACCACGGGCGATCAAAATTTTCATGATCTCATTGGTGCCCGCATAAATTCTGGCGACGCGATTATCGGCATACATCCGAGCGATTGGGTAATCCCACATATACCCGTAACCTCCAAATAATTGCAAGCATTCATCTACTACCCTACCGTGCATCTCTGTGGCGGAATACTTCGCCATGGAAGCGCTTTCCGCAGTGAGTTCGTCCTTAGATACCAATAGTGTGCAACGATCTAAAAAAGCTTGGTGAATTTGCAATTGGGTGGCACATTCGGCCAATTTGAATTGGGTGTTTTGAAAGCCGGCAATGGGTTGTTTAAAAGCAGTTCTTGAAGACGTGTAGGCTATGGTTTTTTCTATGGCACCTTCCGCGCCAGCAATGGCATTGAGGCCTACGGTTAAGCGCTCTCTGGCCAATTCGGTCATCATGATTTTGAAACCCATGCCTTCTTCGCCAAGTAAGTTTTCCTTCGGAACCTTGACATTATCAAAAAACAACTCACAAGTGTCTTGGGATTTCATGCCTATTTTTTTGAAAGGCACGCCCTTCTCAAATCCGTCGTAAGCACTTTCCATAATCAATAAGGAGACGCCTTCTTTGGCGGTACCCACGTTGGTTTTTACGGCTACAACGGACATATCGCATAAATACCCATTGGTAATGAAGGTTTTTTGTCCGTTGACCAGATAATGGTCGCCTTTATCAACCGCATTGGTGGTGATGGCTTTAAGATCGCTGCCACAGTTGGGCTCGGTCATGCCAATGGACGTAATCAGTTTTCCGGAAGCCATGCGAGGCAGGTAGTTTTGCTTTTGCGCTTCGGTGCCATACTTTAGGAGATAGGGCGCCACAATATCAGAATGCAAGGAAAAACCCGGGCCCGTGATGCCTTCTCTTCCCAATTCTTCAATGAATAAAGCGCTAAAGCTGAAATCCAAACCACTGCCGCCATACTGTTCTGGCATATCAATGCAGAGCAAACCCAGTGCTCCGGCACGTTCCCAAATGGCTCGGCTAACCATCCCCTTTTCTTCCCATGCGTCTATCTGATCCATGATTTCATTTTTGATGAAATCCCGAATCATCTCTTGCATCATTTGATGTTCTTCTGTGGCGTAGATGTCACGTGGCAATAGGACGGATTGTAGCATGATGGTGGTGTTTTTGAATTAAAGTTGCTAAACGCTTGAGCTGATAGGTTTAGTTTTTTATAAGGTATAAAAAACTAACGAAATTTATACTATTGGAAGATGAGATCCTCGTCTAAAGTATCCTTGATGTTTTGGATGTGTTACATCTTTATGCCATAATCTGCTCCATTCATTACGGCCTCATTTAGTATGCTTACTAGTTCTCGCTTGTTGGTGAATGTTGCTGGTTTATTGTCTTTTAGTATCTTTCTCAAGACAAAAAAAACCTTGTTTGATTTTACGAGATAGGTCCCGTTTGGGATGTAGTTGATGTTTTTAAGTTCGCAGTCTCCATAAAAGACAATCACGGAAAAGAAGGGGATGTTTTCTTTGGACAATTTTTTCTTCAATTGGTGTATGTGGTTTTTATTCTGAAGTATGGGATTATAAATGCGGTGCTTGATTTTACCATAATTCAGCACTTGTGTCCATTGATTCTGATTCCCAGAGCCAAATATCCAACCGCTGTACTTTTTTACTTCGAATACTATAAGTCCTACTTTGGTGGCTACCACCAGATCGATTTGTGCATAAGTCCCATTGTATTTTTTTAGAGAGAGGTCCTGAAAGATCGTTTGATAAGGGATGCCGTATTTGAGGAGCTTATATACCAAAGCCCGTTCTGTTCTGCTGCCTCGGCTTGGGCTTGTTACTTTTCTGAAGTCTTGATAGTCGCGTATGCCAAAAATGTAAACTGCAAGTCCACAAGCGATGAGCGCGAAGATGGTCCAGACGATCATAACTTTGGTTTTGGTTGATGGCCAAGTAGGTATGCTATTGACAGATAAAGGATTAGAGGTTTTTAAAGATAGGGATTTATTGGGTTGGTTGACTGCTAGAGGATGGAGCTGGGAGTTGGTAAGGTATTGGTTGCAAACGCTCGCAAAGATGGGGAAGCTATTTCTTCTTCTTTCTTAAATCGCGATGATTCAGCCATTGTTGGTGTTTTCCACCAACAATTCTCCATGAAAAGCCCCAAATCAATTCCTTAAATTATTCAATCTCAATCTAACCAATCTGCACGTTGACTTTTGCTAATGCTCGTTTTTGACGAGTTTCTCCTGACATTGGTAAGTTCAAATTAGAAAATGAGGCTTATGAAATATCCTTGTTCCGGTTTCCAGGGATTGATATTTACTGACGATGATCGAGATTCCTTTCAAAAGATTGCTTCGTGCCTCGCAATGACCTCCTTATTCATAAGATGTGTTCCTGCCGCAATACAACAGATTCATTCGAGTGATTTCTTAACTAATCTCACAATGAGCATTAGCGGTTCTATTCGTTTAAAAAATGTATTTTACCAATGTCTAAATAATTCTTTCTTCATAAATTGAAAAGCCCTAAGCCTACACCTCCCAAAACCAGTAAAAAAATTTTAAATAATTAGTCCCAAACCAACACCCCTAAATCACTTCTTTTTCCCGATATTTAAATGCAGCAGCGCACACTTAAAAACCAGCGATTTTCAAATAGTCTGAAAGACGGTTCAATCCGTAAAATAGAGGCGCCTCTTTTTGCCTAAGCATTCGGACAATGATTCCAATTAGTAAAAACCTGCCTGCGGGGTTTGCATGCCGCAGGAATGGCAGCCAAATTCGCGCAATTTCCCGACAAGAATCGGGACAGGCTGTGGCAAACAATTTTTCAGTAACTCACAAACGATGCATTAAAGTACAAAAATCAAAATGAAAAAAACAGCAATTATATTAGGCGCCACAGGCTTGACTGGAGGCATTTTACTTCAGAAGTTAATTGATGATGAGCGTTATGAACAGATCAAATTGTTTTCGCGTTCTAAAATGGAAGGGCTCCCAAGCAAAGTGACCCAATACATCGGAGATCTTTTGGAATTGGAGCAATTCAGAAGCGATTTCATTGCCGATGAAGTCTTCTGTTGCATTGGCACCACCACGAATAAGACTCCCGATAAAACGCTTTATAAACAAATAGATTACGGTATCCCAGTGAACGCGGCGAAACTCGCTAAAGACAATGGGATTTCCACCTTCTTGGTGATTTCTGCAATGGGAGCCGATCAAAACAGTAGCGTGTTCTACAACAAGACCAAAGGCGAAATGGAACGGGATGTGCTGCAACAACAGATAAAAAAAACCTATATCCTGAGACCGGCTCTAATTGATGGAAACCGCGATGAAAAAAGAGCCATGGAATCCATCGGTTTGGCGCTGTTTAAACTCATCGACCCTTTACTCCTAGGCCCTTTGAAAAAGTACAAAATGATTGCTGCGGAGACGATTGCCCAAACCATGCTCTACCTGGCCAACCATCCAAATCATTCCGAAGCCATTATAAGTTCGACTGAGATCAAAGTGCTTTCCGAAAAATAAAGAACATTATAAATTGAGGATTGGCGAATTCGATATCTCGTTTTTCCCAAGAACCTCACGCGTACGCATTTCGAAACCCAGTCAAAACGTACTTCAACTTCATCATTCAGCGTTCAATATGCGATATTCCTGAAATAGAACGCAGACGAAGCTGATGAAACTGATTTTCGCTGTTTTATGTATTTCGGTAATAGTCAGAATTGAATCTGTGGAAATCTGCAAAATCTGTGTGCTCAGAGTTCAATATGCGATATTCCTAAAATTGAACGCAGATGACGCTGATGAAACTGATTTTCGCTGTTTTATATATTTCGGTAATAGTCAGAATTGAATCTGTAGAAATCTGCAAAATCTGTGTGCTCAGTGTTCAATATGCGATATTCCTGAAATAGAACGCAGATGACGCTGATGAAACTGATTTTCGCTGTTTTATATATTTCGGTAATAGTCAGAATTGAATCTGTGGAAATCTCCAAAATCTGCGTGCTCAGTGTTCTCGTATTGAACGCAGATGACGCTGATGAAACTGATTTTCGCTGTTTTATGTATTTCGGTAATAGTCAGAATTGAATCTGTGGAAATCTGCAAAATCTGTGTTCTCAGCGTTCAATATTCGTTATTCCTGAAATTGAACGCAGATGACGCTGATGAAACTGATTTTCGCTGTTTTATGTATTTCGATACTATTCTGAATTGAATCCGTGGAAATCGGCAAAATCTGCGTGCTCAGTGTTCTCACTTTGAACGCAGATGCCACTGATGAAACTGATTTTCGCTGTTTTATATATTTCGGTAATAGTCAGAATTGAATCTGTGGAAATCTGCAAAATCTGCGTGCTCAGTGTTCAATATGCGATATTTCTGAAATAGAACACAGATGACGCTGATGAAACTGATTTTCGCTGTTTTATATATTTCGGTAATAGTCAGAATTGAATCTGTGGAAATCTGCAAAATCTGCGTGCTCAGTGTTCTCACTTTGAACGCAGATGACGCAGATGACGCTGATGAAACTGATTTTCGCTGTTTTATGTATTTCGGTAATAGTCTGAATTGAATCTGTGGAAATCTGCAAAATCTGTGTGCTCAGCGTTAAATATGCGATATTCCTGAAATTGAACGCAGATGACGCTGATGAAACTGATTTTCGCTGTTTTATGTATTTCGGTAATAGTCAGAATTGAATCTGTGGAAATCTGCAAAATCTGCGTGCTCAGCGTTCAATATTCGTTATTCCTGAAATTGAACGCAGATGACGCTGATGAAACTGATTTTCGCTGTTTTATATATTTCGATACTATTCTGAATTGAATCTGTGGAAATCTGCAAAATCTGCGTGCTCAGCGTTCAATATGCGATATTCCTGAAATTGAACGCAGATGACGCTGATGAAACTGATTTTCGCTGTTTTATATATTTCGATACTATTCTGAATTGAATCTGTGGAAATCTGCAAAATCTGCGTGCTCAGCGTTCAATATGCGATATTCCTGAAATTGAACGCAGATGACGCTGATGAAACTGATTTTCGCTGTTTTATGTATTTCGGTAATAGTCTGAATTGAATCTGTGGAAATCAGCAAAATCTGTGTGCTCAGTGTTCAATATGCGTTATTCCTGAAATAGAACGCAGATACCGCTGATGAAACTGATTTTCGCTGTTTTATGTATTTCGGTAATAGTCAGAATTGAATCTGTGGAAATCTGCAAAATCTGTGTGCTCAGTGTTCAATATGCGATATTTCTGAAATAGAACACAGATGACGCTGATGAAACTGATTTTCGCTGTTTTATGTATTTCGATATTATTCTGAGTTGAATCTGTGGAAATCTGCAAAATCTGTGTGCTCAGCGTTCAATATGCGATATTCCTGAAATTGAACGCAGATGACGCTGATGAAACTGATTTTCGCTGTTTTATGTATTTCGGAAATAGTCTGAATTGAATCTGTGGAAATCAGCAAAATCTGTGTGATCAGTGCTCTTGCATAAAAGCCGACTCTGCAATACGTTTTCACTCAAATGACTTAAATAGGGTCTCAGCTAATTGTTTTTATCCCTATCCCGCTTCTTGTTCCGCTTCCAAACAAAATAAAGGATGACAAATACGATAGGCAAAATAATAAAGACGATGAGATCGAAAGGTTCTGATAAATCAACGGTTCCACTGTCTCCCGGCTTAGGGACGTCTGTCGGTATTTGTAGCAGTAAAGAATATCCTATATTTTTCATGGTTTTTTTCTAAATGTTAATTCTCAATTTACGCAAAAAATAGCTGAGAATGCTTCTTAAAGGAAGCGAAACCCAAACAAAATTCAAGGTTCAAATTAGTCAACTAGCGATTTTCCTCTCAATAAGCTTCAACGAACTCCAAACAAACTTCATCCAGCGTTTTAAACAATAGAAACGGAATTAATGATTAAATCAACAAAATGCCTCTCATCGACCCTTTACTAATCGACCCTTTGAAAAAGTACAAATTGATTGCTGCGGAAACGATTGCCCAAACCTTGCTCTACTTGGCCAACCATCCAAATCATTCCGAAGCCATCATAAGTTCGACGCAAATCAAAGCGCTTTCAGAAAAATAAAGGCCTTGTATAAATTGAGGATTGGAGAATTCTATATCGCGTTTTACCCAAAAACCTTGGGCGGATGCATTTCGAAACCCAGTCAACACGGACTTCAATTTCATCTGCCGCCCTATGAAAACTATTTTTTCTATTACGCCAAAATTTAAGCACACCCCTACCCTTCTCTACGCAAGACTTCCAAAGGCGAACTGCGTAAAACCGTTTGGATATTGCTCAACCCAATCGCTAAAACCAAGAGCGTAATCCCTGGTAGAAACACCAAAAACGGAATCAGCGAAGGCACGAAGGGTTCTTTAAACACTAATAGCGCCAGACCGAGACTGCTCAATAGCGCCAATAAAATACCGACCAAACTCCCCAACAATCCTAAAAACACATATTCCAAGGCTGAGATTTTCAAGATCTGCGTGTTCTTGGCACCTAAAGTCCGCAGCAGTACGCTCTCTTTAATGCGTTGGTATTTACTGGTACGCACCGAGCCGATCAAGACAATAATGCCTGTGAGAATACTAAAGAAGGCCATGAAATTAATGATCCAGGCGATCTTATCTAAAATATCCTCCAGAATGGTATAGACCTGGCGTAGATCCAACACCGACACATTTGGGAATTGGGCCACCAAATCGCGCTGAATTTCCGCCGAAGCAGCTTCATCGGGCACAGAGGTGGTAATCACATTAAACTGTGGCGCTTGCTCGAGCACACCCTTTGGAAACACGATGCTGAAATTAAGCTGTAATTGCCCCCAATCTACTTTACGAATGCTGCCTATTGTGGTTTCCATAAGCACGCCTTGCACATTGAAAACGATGGCATCGCCAACGCCCACTTTAGCATCTTCAGCAAGATTGTCGGAAATGGATATCACAACGGGTTTACCTGTCTTTAATTCTGAAACCCATTCGCCTGCGATAATGGCTTCGGAATCAATTAGCGTATCGCGATAGGTGGTTCTAAACTCGTGGTTTAAAATCCAACCGCGAATCTCACTGGTCGAATCTTGGCGGATGTTGTTGACCAATTGCGCTTTTATCTTATGCATGCGCATGGTAACCAGCGGAATATTATCCAAAACGGGCAAGTTCCTGGCGTTGAGGCCTTGTTCCACCGCGGCACGTTGGTCTGTTTGCACGTCTAAGATGATCATGTTGGCATTTTCTGCGGATTGCTCCACTTCGGTTTTTGCCAATAAAATATCCTTCGTAAAATATAAGGTGCTTATCAAAAATGTCCCTAAACCAATCGCAACCACTAAAACAACGGTTTGATTGTTGGGCCTAAATAAGTTCAACAGACTTTGCCGCGTTGTAAACCCCCAACGCTTTGGGAAGTAGGTTTTAATGAGTGTCATGAACCCTATGGAAATTCCGGCTAAAATGGCAAAAGTAATTAAGGTGGCAACTACAAATCCTAAGGCGTAGACTGCATTTTTCAGCAACCAAAACGAAAATAAAAATAGAAATATCAAAATAGCGGCAAATACGATGATTCGCGCTTTCTTTGGGCCTTGTGACGCTTGCTCATCCACACGCAACACGTCTAATGGCGACACGTACCAGGTTCTTAATAAGGGCAAGAGCGCAAATAAAACGGACATGAACAACCCTAGAAAAACACCCATGAGGATGGGCTGGGCTGAGATCGTGATTTCAACCGCAAACGGAAGAAACTCCTCTAAAATATAAGGGAATACGGTCTGAAGCGCCACGCCTATAAGCGAACCAATCAATCCGCCAGCAAGGCCAATCCCAGCAATTTGAATCAGGAAAATAAGAAAACTTTGTTTTCTCGAAGCGCCCATGCATTTTAAAACCGCAACGGCCCTTAGTTTTTCTTTGATATAAATATGAACCGAACTGGCAATCCCAATACAACCCAACAATAAGGCGATGAATGCTGCCAAGTTTAAAAATTTACCCACATTGTCATAACGACTCCCCAATTGCGCACTGGTGCTGGTGTGGGTGTCTAAATCTGAATTTTCCGCCTCTAATTGTGGCCCTATGTTTTGCTCAAACTTACTTAAATTCAAGCTATCTGAAGCTTTATAGAAGTATTGGTATTCCTTTCGGCTGCCAAATTGCAACAGCTCAGTGCCATCCACAAACCGATTAGGGATGATCACTGGCGGTGCCACCGAAGTAGAAATGGCCGTACTCCCAGGAATGGCTTTTAAAGCGCCAGCTATAGACAAGGTGAGCTCTCCTACTTTGATGGAATCGCCTGGTTTTATATTAAACTGAAGCAACAAAGTCGCATCCACCAACGCGCCGCCTGAGTCTTGGTAATTGGCTGCTGCGGAAGCAGGTTCGGTATCAATGCTGCCGTAAAACGGAAAATCCCCTTTTAAAGCACGCACCTTAACCAATTTGGTGCCTCCATTTTTTGGAAAGGCAACCATCGAGACAAAATTTACTTCGGAAGCATCCGGTTGTAAGGAGTCGATAATAGCTTGGGCACGGGCCGTTGGTAATTGCCGGCTGTCAATAATATAATCTGCACCCATCAGGGCTTTTGATTGGAGCTTTATGTTGTCTTTGAGATTGCTGCTGAATAATTGTATCGATACCACGGCAGCGATGCCTAAGATGATGGACGCCATAAATAACAGCAGGCGCACCCTACTGGCTTTGGCATCGCGCCAAGCCATCTTAAACAACCATTTTGTGTTTTGATTCATAGAGATGGGAGATGTGCTCACAGTACTGCCGTACGTTGATTGGTTAAAATTTGTCCGCCTTTGAGTCGCAAGATTTGCTGAGTGCGGTTGGCCAAATCCAAATCATGGGAAATGATGACCAAGGTCGTTCCGGCTTCTGTGTTCAAATCGAATAAGAGCTGGATTACTTTTTCGCCGGTTTCTTCATCTAAATTCCCCGTAGGCTCATCGGCAAATAAAATGGAAGGGGCATTTGCAAAGGCTCTGGCTAAGGCGACCCGTTGCTGCTCCCCGCCAGACAGTTGAGACGGATAATGATCATAACGATCGGCCAAACCCACTTTTTCCAATAAGGCCATGCTTTTTTTGGTTGCGTCCTTATCGCCTTGTAATTCTAAGGGGACGCTCACGTTTTCAAGCGCGGTAAGGGTTGGCAGTAGTTGAAAGTTCTGAAAGATGAAGCCCACTTCCTTATTCCGTAATTGGGCACGCTGGTCTTCGTTTAAGCGGCTTAAATCTTGGCCACATAATTCCACGGTACCGGCATTTGGGTTGTCTAATCCGGCACACAAGCCTAACAAGGTTGTTTTTCCACTTCCGGAAGGTCCTACAATGGAAAAGGTCTGCCCTTTTTCCACCTCAAAGCTAATGTTTTGCAAGACCGTTAATTCTCTGTTACCACTGGTATATGTTTTTTCTAGCCCAGTAATCTTTAATATCTTTGGCATATAAATTCTTAATTAAAATGACCACTTATGTCTAAGGCTCAAAATAACCAATTGTATTTAAACCCACCAGCCTCGCTGCTCCGTAAAATCCTAAAGTTTTGTTATTTTATCCCCTTGGTTTTGGTCTTGGCTTGTGGTACCGATAAAAAGGAGAAGACCAATCAAGAGGAATCAGCAAAAGCAAAAACCGAACAAACGGAGACCACTAATAACAGCAGCAAAACCATTTTAGCTTTTGGGGATAGTATTACCGCTGGTTATGGCTTGGCCGATACGGCCGACGCGTTTCCTGGGGTGTTGCAGCAAAAAATTGATGCGCTCAATTTAAATTATACCGTAATTAATTCGGGCTTGAGCGGCGAAACCACAGCGGGTGGCAAAAGTCGGATTGCTTGGGTGTTGAATCAGGATATTGATATTTTTCTATTGGAGCTGGGTGCCAATGATGGCTTACGTGGCGTGCCACTATCTGAAACGCGTGCCAATCTCCAAGCGATCATTGATATTGTGCAAGAGAAAAGTCCGGAAACCACCATTATCCTGGCGGGAATGGAATTGCCTCCAAATATGGGACAGGATTACACGACCGAATTTAAGCAGCTCTATGCCGATTTGGCAAAAAAAAATGATTTGGAATTTATTCCTTTTATTTTAAAAGATGTTGGTGGGATTGCGGCACTCAATCAAAGTGATGGCATTCACCCAACGGCTGAAGGTCATAAAATTTTGGCCAATACGGTTTGGGAGGTTTTGGAGCCTGTACTAAAGAAATAGGTTTTAGGAAGAAAGCATTGGTATTCAAAATGACTTAAGACTAAAGGCATAGGACTTATGACATAGGACTATTGGACATAAGACTAAAGGGGTGTTTGGTTTTAGATTTGTTTTTCTGAAAAATCTCAAGTTTAAGGCAAAAACTATGAGCAGCTGTAAAAATTGTACTATTTAAATGAATTCGAGACCTTTCAGGTTTTGAGAACCTGAAAGGTCTGAAACACTCAAAACCCTAATTTTCTAAAAAGTGAATCTTTAAATTTGGAATACTAATTATTGACATGTCCTATAATTAAACCTAAGACCCCGCCAAAAAGCCGGGGTTCGTTCAACCATCGGCTTTCAATACGCCTGCGGCTTTTGAAATACGGGTTTCACGAATAAAAAAGATTAGTCCTTTTTGAATGCTGCACAAAAATTAAGTGGCTATCATAATTGATTAAAAAACAGATTGCACCAATGGATGAACTATAAATTGGAAGTCTGTGGTGTTACAATTTGGTTTGAACTGTGAACATGGATAAACTAAAAAAACCTCACAGGTTTTTAAAACCTGTGAGGTCTAGTCAAAGTCACTGTCTGTTGGAATCTAATTAAGCTTAAAGCACATAAATTCGAACCTTCTTTTTCTTCAAACGTGAATTGTTTAATTTTTCAACTAATGTTTCAGCAAGCTTCAGCGGAACGGCAACAAAAGCACAATCTTGTTTGAGCTCAATGCTTCCCAATTGGTCCTTTTCAAGCCCACCTTGTTTAATGAACAAGCCTGCAATATCGCCTTTGGAAATTTTGTCTTTCCTCCCACCTGATATAAAAAGTGTTTCCCAGAATTGTGGCTTATGCGGCGCTTTCTTAGAAATATTCACGGCTTTACTTTGCTTGATGAATTCGGGCAATGCTTCCTTGGCCCATTTTAACACATAAGCGGTTCCTGTGGCGTTGACTCGAGCGGTTCTCCCATTTCTATGGATGAATTCTTCTTCATGACGCGGTAATTCGTAATGAATGATATAGTTCATTTCAGGGATATCGATGCCTCTTGCGGCCAAATCTGTAGCGACCAATACTTGACTGCTTCCGTTTCTGAACTTTATCAAAGCGCGTTCTCTATCTTGCTGCTCCATACCTCCAGAAAAACAAGCATGTGTGACTTTATTGCGTTCTAAATACCCACTCACTTGCTCAATACTGTCTCTTAAATTGCAGAAAATAATTCCCTGTTCACTGCCCAAATGCTGCAGCAAATCCAACACCGTTTTCAGTTTGTTTTTATCTGCTGAAACCACTGTTTTAATAGCTAATCGCGATTCCGTTTTTTCTTTGAGATAATCAATGGTGTAGGGCTTATCCAAGCGCACAAAACCCGGAACGGTAATGCCTTGGGTGGCCGAAGTTAAAATGCGTTTGTTAATACTGGGCAATTGACCGATAATCGCTTTCATCTCTTCCTCAAAACCATCTTCCAGAGATTTATCAAACTCATCTAAAATGAGTGTTTTGATACTGGATTTGGAAAAACGATCACTGTCAAAATGATCTAAGACTCTGCCCGGAGTTCCTATTAAAATAGCCGGACTGTGTTTGATTTCAATTTTGTCTTTAGACATGGGTCTGCCACCATAAACCGCATTTACCTTATAACCAGACCCCATAGAGCGAACCACTTGCTCTATTTGGATGGCGAGTTCCCTTGATGGTACAATGATCAAAGCCTGTACCTCTTGAGAATCTGGGTCTAAAACTTTCAGCAATGGCAATAAAAAGGCCAATGTTTTTCCCGTTCCGGTTGGAGATAACAGAATGGTATTGGTCGTCTCGGCAATCATTGAAACCGCCTCTTCCTGCATGGGATTCAAAGCCTCAATGTTTAATTTGTCTAAAATATCCTGTTGGTTTTTTATGCTATATATCATAATGATGTTGTGTTCTAAAGTAAAATATCATAGAGTTCAGGAGCCAGATAGTAGCTATACCCTTTATCGTTTAATCAGAATCCTCCCGAGAGATTTCGGGAGGATTCTTGGTTCTTGAATCCTTACTTAGCTCAATTCGAAGTAAGCAGCCTTAAGGCTTTCTCTTTTTAGGAGTTTCCAATTTTGAATTATCAATACTGTTTTGAGCGAGATAATTAGTCAATAGTTTATCCACCAGTTCCTCTTTGGTTAAATGATGAAATATGGTTTTGATCTTCGCTTTAAAATCTTCTGAAACGTCTCGGTTTGGTTTCGTCTTAAAGATTTTTCTGGCCCATAATAAGCCATTGTTTTCTTCAATGCTTTGCGCATCTGCCTTTTTAAAGGTCTTGAAAACAATGCCTAATTCCTTTTCAAAATCGGCAATATCGGCAACTTCTTCCTGTTGTAAAACGGTTAGGGAAAGCCCCTTTGCTCCTGCCCTTGCGGTTCTTCCGCTTCTATGCACGTAAGCGTCATAAGTATCGGGTAAGTGGTAATTGACAACATAGGAGACTTCCTTGACATCAATACCACGCGCGGCCAAATCTGTAGCCACTAAAATATCAATATGGCCTTCCCGGAACTGACCCATGATACGGTCGCGAATCCCTTGGGTCAAACTCCCGTGAATCGCTCCTGAAGAAAATTTGTTGATGGCTAGATTCTTTGCTAATTTATTAACGGCTGCCTTGGTTTTGCAGAATATAATCCCGCGCTCGCCTGCTTTGGAACTTAAAAAATGAAGTAAGACCTCTAGTTTTTCTATAGGTTCTACAACCACATACTGATGGTCGATCCCAAGATGACCAAGGGTTTCCATATCGGCTTCTAGGTGCACGACATGCTTTGACATGTAATTTTGAACCAATTGTTTTATGGTTCCAGACATGGTGGCTGTAAACAATAAGGTTCTTCTGGATTTAGGGATGACCTTGAGAATGGCATCCACCTCGTCTTTTAACGCGCTTAGCATTTCATCAGCTTCATCCAAAACAAAATAGTTGAGCTTATTGAGCTGAATGGCGTCTCTTTCAATCAAATCAACCAATCGTCCTGGTGTTGCCACCACAATATGGGTGGTACTTTTTAAACGTTCTATTTGAGGTTTTACAGGCGTCCCACCGCATAAGGATACGATGGTTATTTTTGGATTGGCGGAAGCAAAGGCTAACAAATTAACGTAAATCTGTTGGCCCAGTTCTCGTGTTGGTGCTAAAATTAAGGCTTGAATATTATCTTTTTCGAGATCTATCAACTGCAATAAAGGCAAGCCGAAAGCAGCCGTTTTTCCAGTGCCTGTTTTTGCTAAAACAACAACATCTTCCTTTTGGTTGAGCACCATAGGAATCGTCTTTTTCTGAATCGCGGTGGGTACGGAAATGTTTAAATCCACTAAACTTTGCTGAAACTGTTCCTGAATCCCTAAATCTGAAAACTGATTTGACATAATATATTTTCGGCAAATATAACCACACTTTTACGGAGAACCACTCAAATTTGGGCTGTAATTATAAACAAGGCCTTAATACGCGCGCATGTTTCGTATTAAATGATGTCAAACTCAAAAGGCTAAACAGATCGAGACCTCACAGGTTTTGAATACCTGTGAGGTCTGTCGCTATTTGAAATCAGGTCTTCTTTTTTAGGTCAAGTAGCGCAGCGCCTTACTGCCGCAGGCCGGGTCTTAAGTCTCTATTCCTAAGCATTCAACTCCTTCATGATCTCCGCAAACAATTCGTAAGATCGTATCCGCTCCTGCCCATCATAAATATTAGTGACTGCGATAAGTTCGTCGGCTTGGGTTTTTGCCATGAATGCTTTGACCTGAGCCTTTACTGTGGCTTTACTGCCTATAAAAGAATACTTCAGCATTTGGTGTACTTGCGGGTGCTGCATAATTTCTTTCAACTCATCGGTCATCGCTGTTGGCGCTTGCACGTAATCCCGTTTGCCAGTGAATATGCCCACAATCATTCGGATTAAAGAGGTGGACAAACGCTCAGCTTCTTCATCGGTGTCGGCAACAATGATATTCACACCAGCCATGACATAAGGGGTTTGTAATTCGTTTGAGGCTTGAAATTCGTCGCGATAAATGCCTATAGCCTCCATCAAATGGGTGGTCGCAAAGTGGCTGGCAAAGGCATAGGGCAAACCTTTTTTTGCAGCCAAATGGGCACTATCTGTACTGGAACCCAAAATATAGATGGGCACATCAACGCCTTCTGCCACCGTGGCGCGGACTTTAGAACTTGCATTTTCTGCGGAAAAATAGGTTTCGATCTTATCCAATTCCTTGGGAAAGGAATGTGCGGCCTGCATAAAATCGGAGCGGATGGCTTGTGCTGTTTCTCGGTCGGTTCCTGGTGCTCTGCCCAAGCCTAGATCAATTCGGTTGGGATATAGAGAAGCCAAGGTGCCAAATTGTTCAGCAACAATCAGCGGCGAATGGTTGGGAAGCATGATGCCTCCAGAACCGATGCGAAGCGTTTTGGTGCCTTCAGCGACATAGCCAATTAAAATGGAGGTGGCACTACTGCCTATATTGGGCGCATTGTGATGCTCTGCCAACCAATACCGGGTGTAACCAGAAGCTTCGGCATGTTGCGCCAATTCCAGTACGTTGGTATAGGTTTGTTTGAGTGTATGGCCTTCAGAAACCAAGGCAAGGTCTAATATGGAATAAAGTGTGGGTTGTATTTTCATAAAATGATAAGGACTTATAATGTTCAGCGTAAAAGAGCAAATAATATACCAATTTAAACGGAAACTTTAAAGTCATGCCTTTAATGAAAACATTATGAGGTTTATCATTTGGCAATGCGCTGAAGCATTACTGCTTCAGAAGAATTACATCTAACAAATACACGCATTTTATCGGTCAGAAACCTTTTCCAAAGGCTTGATATTTTGATTTACCCTAAACAAATTCCGAGGATCGTAAGTGGTTTTAATCTTGACCAATCGCTCGTAATTGTGCTTGTAACTGGCTTTGACACGTTCTTGACCCTCTTCCATCATAAAATTGGAATAAGCACCACCTGCAGAGTAGGGGTGCAATGCTTCATAGTAAGATTTACACCAGTCTGTGATTTTGGCCGCATTCTCAGGGTCAGGATCCACCCCCAAATACACGCCTGCATATTTGGCATCCCGATACGCCCACGGGGTTTCTTCTGCCCCAACCCTACTCGCTGCTCCAGAAATGGGATACAAATGCATTTGAGAAAGCGGAGTTGGTATTGCCGATCCAAATTTTAAATGTACCGCGCTTACTTCTGGACCTAGTTCGTTGAAAAAATCGGCCCTCCAATACCAATGCAGCCCTTCTGGAAAGAAGCCATCAAACATGGTTTGTAAAGCGGGATAAGACATTTCGCCAACATGTGCGAATACGGGCTTGAGCGCTAACACGTCTTTAAAGATTGCTTCAAATTTATCAGGTTCTCCCAAATAACACCAAATGATACCACAGAATTTTTTATTGTGCAAAGCTTCTGGGAATGGAGATTCTGGGATGATCATGGTGGTTAGAAAACCGGTTAAATCTTCTGGACCTTCTTGTATGAAGGCGTCATACCATGCCATTATGTCTTCTACCTGTTCAATAGGCCATAAGGTGGGACCTCCTATAAGCATTTTTACTGGATGCGCTTGAAATGTAAAGGAAGTCACTACCCCAAAGTTACCGCCACCACCGCGAATGGCCCAAAACAAATCCTTATGTTCTTTGGCATTTACAGTCACAAAAGAGCCATCGGCCAAGACCATATCTGCTTCCAAGAGATTATCAATCGTGAGTCCATATTTTCGTGTTAAATAACCAACGCCACCGCCAAGTGTCAAGCCGCCAACGCCTGTTGATGAAATCATTCCAGAGGGCACAGCCAAACCAAAGGGATGTGTTGCTTGATCAACTTCATTCCAAATAGTGCCACCTCCAACTTTAACGGTATTATTTGAGACGTCAACGTCCACAGATTTGATTCCTGATAAATCGATGACCAAGCCGTCATTACAAACGCCTAGCCCTGCACCATTATGACCACCGCCTCTAATTGCAATCAATAAATTGTGGTCTCTTCCAAAATTCACAGCCGCGATCACATCATCAACATGTTCACACATGGCGATTAGCCCCGGCCGTTTATCGATCATGGCGTTGTAGACTTTTCGTGCGTCGTCATAATCGACATCGGATGGAAAAATCAATTTGCCTTTCAACTGGGCGGCAAAGGTTTTTAGATGCTGTGGATCGATTGTTTTTGCTGAATTTTTCATGGTTTTGGTATTGAATTAATTAGTGAAATTGGAAACGCATTCCGTTTCATGGTAATACTTGTTTTCGCCCTTAGTCCTAAGTCGTAAATCTTAGGTCTTAGGTCTTACGTCCTACTTTCTACGTCCTACTTCCTATTGCCTACTTCCTAAATGCTCTATAACACTTGGCCTTAATAGTCGTTATTTAAAAGAACATCCTTTATTTTGCGATTTTCGAAAAAGGCAGAATCATGGGTACTTTTTGTTGGTAATCTTCATAAGCTTTGCCCAATGTTTTGCGCAAGTCTTTTTCTTCTAAATACTTTACGGCTATCAAAATATAGAGGCTTGTGACGCTTGCAAAAAGCAAGTGCCCTAGGGTCATTACTGGCGTGAACCAAAAAGCAATGATAAATCCAAGCATGATAGGATGCCTCACGATTTTGTATAAGAAATTGGTTTGAAATGTTGCCGATTTTGAAGTCCTACTCTTAAAATTATCAAAGATTTGAGTTAGGCCAAATAGTTCAAAATGACTGATCATAAATGTAGAAAGCAATACAATTAGCCATCCCAGCGCAGAAATCCCGAAAATGAGCATGGCTAGGGTACTGTTACCAACCTCCCAAACCACTGTATTGATGGGCTGCCATTTCCAAAATATTAAAAGCAACGCAAGGCTGGTCAATAAAATATAGGTGCTTCTTTCAGCGGCTTTTCCTATTATTTTTATCCACCATGCTTTAAAAGCAGGACGTGCCATCACACTGTGCTGAATCGCAAAAATACTTAAAAGTGAAAGGTTGATGATGATGGCCGAAAGTCCTGTACTTTCTGTTTCTGAATTGATGGTTTTGGGCACCAAGAAATCACCAACAAATGCAATGGCATAAAGAAATGAAATCAGGAAAACGAGATAGGCAATTAGACCATAAATAAGGACGATGAACTTTTTCATGATATTTGGTTTTTTAATGTATCATCAAAAGTAAGGTGGAATGATTTTTCTTCATTCTACATTTAGACCAAATGAACATAGTTTTAGATCAACGAATATTAAAGTCTAACTAATTGTAAGGCAGTGATTTATTTTTTATTTAGGGAAACTTGACGGAAGAATTCCATATTTTTTATGGAAACATTTCGAAAAATAAGCAGGACTGCTAAACCCGATTTGATAGGCAATTTCAGCAATATTATAACTTTGCTTTTGCAGCAACTCCAAAGCTTTGTTTAATCGATAATCCCTTAAAAAATTGTTGGGAGATTTACCAACCAAATGCATCATGCTTCGGTATAACCGGGATTTGCTGTAGCCCAAATTCGCTTGGAAATCATTGACGCTTGTTGCATTATGTGACCATATTTTTTCCGTGTAATCCATTAACAGACGTATAAAATTTTCTTCGGAAGGCTTCAGTACATTTATTTCAGGATGTTTGGAAATGGATTTATTTTGATTCTCCCCTTCGTAAAGATCTTTAACTGCTGTGGTAATTGTAAAATTGCCTTCAGCCATATCACTTAAGGAATCGGAAGTTTTGATGTTATCTTCAAAAAGACCTTCTTTTTCAGTCACGGGAAGACCAGCACTGATGCCGATCTTGAACACTAAATCTGGCGTAATGACCCAATTATGGGAGTCTTGAATGTCAATCCCACAGTGTATGGCTTCGGTAACCGATTTAAAAGACATCAAAAAGGTATAGCCCTCTTGTCTTACAAGCCGTCCGTTATATTGGGAGGTCAGCGTATTTATGGTACTGGTATATCCCCTGAGCGCTGCATTGAGTATGTTTTTTTGAGAAATTCTTAGGCTTATTTGCTTAATTTTTACTACTACAATGGTTCTAAAAGCGGGATCGTTAATGATGTTGAGTTTGGTGTTTTTGGATTTTTCGGGATCTTCGATGCGACCCAAGAAAGATTCCACAATGGTGTCATTAACTTCAATAATACGTTGTGGGACAGCACCATGAGAGTTTTGATGCAAATCTACCACCGCTTGTTTGTTGGGCGCATCAATTAAACAGAATGCGGTTTGCCTTTTTTCGTCACACCAATAGGTCAAACCTCGACAACAATATTTATGTTCTATATCTAAATCTGCCTGGTGCATTTCTGCAACATGTTTTGCGGAAACGCCATCGGGAAGATCATGGAAATCCATAAATAGTGGCATGTGCTTGATTTTGAATCCAATATACGATATTTTTCTATCATGAATTTCATTTGGGAAATTGATAGGTCTCAATTCAGCTGAAAGAAATTTCAGTTTTCCAAAAGTTCGCGCTCAATCTGATGCAAAAACACTTCATCCAGACGCTCCACATAAGCTTCATTCATGCCGTAGCCGATGTGTTTTTTGGCCAATTCAAAATTGGTTTTGGCTATAGTTGGCTCGTTTCGTGATTTGTAGATCAGTCCAAGCTGATAATAAGCCTCCGGAAACTGCTCCACCGAAGCTAAAGCCTTGTTGTAGTAAATAATGGCTGTGTCATAGGCTTGCATTTCGGCATAGCATCGTCCTATATAAAAGAAAATCATATAGTTGTCTCTACTGTCAAAGCCCAATTTTTCTTCTTCAGTGTTCACGCGTTCAAAGTTGGCAATGGCAGCGTCAAAATCACCGAGCTTATAAAGTGCCTGCCCCTTATGGAACCCACAAGGCTCTCCCCAACAGGCATTATAGGCATTCCCAGTAATTTTTTCAATCAAGTCCACATCCCTTACCACCCCTTCATAATCCCGATAATAATAGAGTAAGGTCCAAGCGCGATATTCCAGCGCATCGGCCTTCCCATTGGCGGTATCAATGCTTACCGCTGTGTTCAACACCTCCATGGCCTTGATGTGTTCTCCCACTTTTTTATAGGAATAGGATAGCCTTTGTCTATAATCCACGTTCTCGGGTTGCACCAAGAGCGCAGAATCTTTGTATGCCCTGTATAATTCTGAAGGCTGCAAAAAATAATTGCTCATTTGGTGGTAGCGCTCTGCCAAATCAGCTTTTTCCTCATCTTCTAGCTGCGTAAAATCCACAGGGGTCTTCTTGTTGTTGCAACTAAGCAAAACACTTAGGAAGGCAACAAATATTAGAGTTTGTTTTAAGGACATAGATCTGTGATTTTTCCGTTACCTATTTTAAACATCAAAAAGGCGTGCACATCTTGGTAATCTAGATGTGCCAATTGGGATTGGGAGGACGGCCAATCTTCCAATTGACTTACTTTCTTTAAAATATGACTTACCAGTGCCTTCGAAAAAGACGTTTTTTGGTAATTGCGGTCCATCTGTATCAAACCAAATTTACCAAGCTTAGCCTGACAGTTGATATTAAAGTGAACAATGACGTATCCAGAAGCAGAATCGGTTTTTGGGAGGTCAACATTCAAAAAATCCATCAGGTACTGATTTCCTTTGTTGAAAGTCACATCATCCCCAAAATAATACTCCCCTTGATACCCATCAAAACAGTCTGCATAAGAAGTCGCCTCATCAGCTAATGCCAAAAATTGAGTTGGATCCATGGCCTGCTTTTTAAAAGTGATGGTTTTGATTTCTCTGGAAGAAAAGTCTTTCAGTTGAATGCTGCCATCTTCCGCAGCGATGATTTGATAGATTGGTTGCGGATTATCAGCTTCTTTTTGAAATGAAAGGAAGCAGGACTCCCCTACTTTAAACACACTGAAGGCTTTCGTTTCAAATTCTGAAACCGTCTTCAAACCTTGATAATAGTAACTCGTGATGATGCTAAGACTATCTGCACTAAAATGCATGAGCTGTTTAATATCCAAATCGGTGTTTGGAGTTGTATTTTCGTCCGCCACAAGATCATAGCTCCAAATAGCATCCTCAAGACTCGTTCTGATGGCTTCAACATTTAAGTTCGTCACTGAAGCTATTTTCTCAAATTGCGCGGCGTTCTTTAATTTGGGTCTACCTCTAAAACGTCTAAATGTCAAGCTATCTTTCAAATCGTAAGCCATAAACCCCTGCTTGCTTACTCGGAATATTTTAAATTTTGATGTTTTGAATTCAAGTTCAGAAGAACTGCTTAGACTTTCGTGCTCCACCTTATCGAGCAAATCTCCCCTGCTATTATAAAAATAAACGGAATCCTTTTTCTGCTGAATAAGATACGGATAAGGCACCAACTGGTCGCTGATGCGATACCTTCCGATAAATGTGCTGGGAACTTCATTTTCAGTACCGTCACAACCGGTCAATAAAAACAGCGCCATCAAAGCTAAAGGAAAAAACTTCATGGATTGGGGAGTTAGAAATCGTTTAGACTTGGGCTAAAATACTGCTTTTTTTAATTTAACCTTTAAATTCTGAAGCCGTTTTCCTATGGAAGCAGTATTGGACCTAATCCCATTGTTATAAGCGAAAATTGAGATGGTTTCAATCGCTCTACCAACTTTTAAATACCTCATGGATAGTAAATAGATATTCCCTAGATGGTCCATGCATAGTCCATGTGCAATACATCGAAACATTGCAGCCCAATATGCCCATTTTTTAAAAAGAAAGACATGGCGTTGACGTGAACTAAAAAATCAAATGGAAAAGCTTAGGCAACTCCTTTTTTGAGATCCCTAAATTCAAATTTTGTAACCTCTGCCAAATCGGCAGCCAATTTTGGAATGCACTGTTGTTGGCATTTCATAGGCCAGCAAACATTGACTTTCAAATCCTTTTTTTTGAATTCTAGAGATTGGAATTGGAGTTTATTTATTGGGATTTGGGATTTTCATTTTTGGAATTAAAGCAACCTATAATTCCGTTTTAAGCTTTTGATAGGCTTCCATCAATGTTGGAAAACTTATAAGTGCACCAGCTTCTTGCAACTGTTTCGCAGTGTATTGGGTCAAAATTCCCACCGGAAACATGCCAGCCTCACGTGCCGCCGAAATGCCCACCAGACTATCCTCGAACACCCAACTGTTTTGAAACTCCGATGGCTTGATGCCCAAGTGTTTTGCTAAAGTTATGTAGGCTTCAGGATGCGGCTTGGGATACGTGTAATCTTCAAATCCAAAATAAACCTCGAAATCAATCTCCAATTGGGCAATGCTTTTCCCCACATAGTTACGGTTCGCATTACTGGCAATGCCGTACGGAATCCCCTGCTGCTTTGCGAATTGCTGAATGGCGTTAACCCCAGGCAATAAAAGAGGCGGCTCGACGGCTTCCTCAAGAAAAGCCTGTTTTTTCATCAGTAATTCATTCGCCCGGTCTGGCGCTCCCTGAGTTTCAGCAAAAAGCGCAGCAATGAGTCGTGGTGCTTTGCCAGCGTAGGCATCGCGATTCAAAACGGGAAGCTCTTTTTGAAACAGACTTTCAAAAGCAGCACGCCATGACCAACCATGGATTTGAAAACTATTTACAACAACGCCATCAAAATCAAATAGCAACGCGTTGGGTCTTGTAATCCTCTGGGTTTTCATTTAAAAGTGCAGTTGTATAAGCGTTTAAGAATTTGTTGCTGGGATCCATTTGCTTCCGCAAAATTTTGAAATCCTCCCATTTTGGATATAGTTTTGATAATTGGGCATCTTTGGCCTGAAAGCGTTTGCCCCAATGTGGCCGTCCACCGTGTTTTAAGAAAATACGCTCAACGGTTTCAAACGCTTCGTAAGTATCTGCAGTGGCGGCATTTCGAGAGACACAGCCCATCGTTACGGTATCTTGGCCATAGGCATAACTCAACCAAGACTGGTCTTTTTTTATAAAACGCACATCCATGGGAATGTGTACAAATGATTTGTTGGACCAAGCATTGAGTTCGCTCTTGATTTCTGCAAACACCTGCGGAAATCGATCCAGAGCCACCGTCCATTCTGCCAATTCCAAAGTGGAACCTCTTGATTTGGTTACGGTCGCTTGGTATAAAGACCCCTTATGCTCTTTTTTAGAGGAGAAAAAGAGGCGGTACAAAATTTTATTGGCAAGAGCAGTCGTCCATGCAAAGCGATGTGAATATTGGTATAGGAATTTTGATACCGTCCTGCGATGTTTTAGATATTTAGGTCCCAATTTGGTTTGTACCGGCGTTGCTGCATCTATTTTATCGCCTTTTATCACATAGCCACTACCAGTATGCGGCAGCCATAAGATTCTTAGAAAGTCGTGTTTTTTGAGATTGGTTTTAATTTCAGATAGCCATTGTTCATCCTTTTCTGGGCCTTCCTTAAGGTGCAATTGATAGCTGGGTTGACATTGGAAAGTAACTTCAGAAATAACGCCGAGCATCCCAATGGCCACCCTGAGCGCATCCATCAAAGGATCCTTTTCTGTAACTTCTTCAATCGTACCGTCTGCAAGTACTACATGACATGCGCACATGTATTGTGCTAAAATAGAACCACTTGTACCGTGAGTGCCAGTCGCCAGTGCACCACCTACCGTAATGGTATTGATGTCTGGCAAGCAGGGAATGCACCAACCCAAGTCTTCAAGTTTTTCGAGCAGGGTGCTCAATCGCATGCCCGACTCTACCGTGATGCGCATGTTCTTTTTGTCAATGCTCAACATCTTGTCGTAAGCGCGCATATCAATTAGCGTGTCTGCCCCGGCGCTGATATCTGCGGAAGATTGCTTGTTCCCGAAAATCTTGATGTTTTCTGAAGCGATAATGATTTGTTGCAGCTCCTTTTCTGAAGTTATTGTGTGTAATTTCTTGTAGGAATGTTGGATGTTCTCGTTCCAACTCTTCCAGATTTTTTCGTTGTTCATAGCTTTGCAAAGATCTTGAATATTTCGCGGAATATTCCTAATTATCTCAATTAATCCTTCGAGAAAATCTTTTTGAGCACAGCCTTAATCATTGCTATAGCTTAATGGATTCCTACTGAAAGCATTCAAACTGCAAGCATATCCGTAATATTGATTGGCCATGCATCTTCTTTTGAAGTGCACTTAAAAAACATCAAAAATGTGTGATTATGGCTTCAAATACTTTTGAAAGCTCTTTTTTAATTAGTTGAAATGTTATCTTTACAATTCAACCAATCCGAAGTTTAAACGCATGCAACAAATCAAAGCCTATCTCGAACAAATCGCGACCATATCGTCAGAAGATTGGGCATTTTTTATGTCCAAATTGCAGAGACGGGTCATTCCGAAGAAAACGGTATTCCTCAAACTCCATGCGATCGAGAATCATATCTCGTTCATAGAATCTGGTGTGGTGCGCTTATTCATTCCGAAGGAAGACAGTGAAAAGGAAATTACCTTTGGCTTCAGTTTTAAGAATCAATTTGTAAGTGCCTATGATTCTTTTTTAACCCGGCAGCCTTCCGCATACCAACTGCAAGCCTTGAACGAAACCACGCTACTGAGCATCAATTATGAGGATTTGCAGGCCGTTTATAAAACCACACAAATAGGAAACCTGATCGGGAGATTGACCGCAGAACGCCTATTTCTCATCAAGTCCAGCCGGGAACAAAATTTATTGAACCTTTCCGCAGAAGAACGTTACGTGAAAATATTCAAGGAACGTCCGGAATTGCTGAAAGTGATTCCCTTGAAATACATTAGCTCCTACATTGGCGTCACCGCACAGGCCCTGAGTAGAATAAGAAAACGGATTTAGTTTGAAATTTTGAACCTGTTTTAATTCAATGATCAAACCTGTTTTTTGTTGCAAATACATAGTTTGGGGATGAGGCATTTGGATTTGCCATTAGGCATTAGGGATTAGGGATTAGGGATTTGGAATTTGGAATTTGGAATTTTAGCTAGGTTGAAGCTTATTTGGTCAAAAATAGATAGGCTTATCACAAACAGCTCCCATTTGGAACCTCATAATTCCTTTTCGCATTACCCGTAACCCATTTTCTTGTCTTAGGTTCATTGTTTGGCACGTTTTCTGCATTTATCTTTGTAAAAAAAGCTATGATTATTATACTATTTGTCTTAGTCCTCTGGTATGGCGGACTCTTTTTCCAATCATTCTTCTTACATCGTTATGCCGCCCACCAAGTTTTTACCATGTCTAAATCTATGGAGCGCTTGACATTTGTGCTCACTTGGATTTTTCAAGGCGCCAGTTACCTAAGTGCTTATGGGTATGGCATCATGCACCGCATGCACCACGCTTATACAGATACCGAACAGGATCCCCACTCACCTTCCCATGATGCCAACGTGTTTGCCATGATGTGGAAAACCAAAAACGTGTATCAGGATATCAACCAACAACGCATCGTTGTGGATCAACGCTTTACCAAAAACGTTCCCCAATGGAAAAGTTTTGATTCCTTTGCCAGCTCCCGTCTTTCAAGATTGCTGTGGATTGGCCTTTACATTCTATTCTTTGCCTTTTTTGCAACCGCTTGGTGGCAATGGCTATTATTACCGGTCACTCTATTTATGGCGCCTATTCATGGTGTCATCATCAATTGGTTTGGCCACATTTATGGGTATGTCAATTTTAAAATGAAGAATACCAGCAAAAACTTATTCCCATTTGATTTTTTAATGATGGGCGAAGGCTACCACAACAACCACCATAAATACGCGAGTCGTGCCAATTTTGGCGTGAAATGGCATGAAATTGACATGACCTATCTCATCATCAAGGTTTTGGATGCTCTTGGGTTTATTCAATTGAAACCAATTCCGGTTAGAAAATAAAACCCCTACTGTTTTTACAACCCTCAAAGTTTTAGGTTAGGAATCAAGGTGAGATTACACACAAATTCACTTACTAGGGAAGACTATGCTGGTAGGATTCAAGATATAGATGTTAGCAGCAATGATTTAAAAAATGAAATTGAGCACATAAAAACACAATCTGAAGACACCATCGATAAAGTTTAAGATTTGCTGAAATGAGGGTAAAAGAGGGACGCTTAAAATAATGCACCTACTTTAATGGCTTCTAGCACTATGCCCTGCTAAACCTTGAATTACTCCACTGAAACTGGATCAAAAAAAGCTTCTGGTAATTTATAGTTTCTTTAGGAGAACTAACAGGCTATTTGTTGAAATCCATTCCGCAGAAATTGACCTTTTGAGCTATCTCAAAATTACTAAGAGGCATATGTTTTCCGTAGCGATTTTCAATCTGTCATGAAAAATATGAGCTATTATCTTCAGCGTAAATCTGCGGGATAAATGATGTTTTCGACACAAGAATTAAGCTGCCGTATTTAAAATAACGATCAAGGCCAGTATTGAAATGAACATCCAAATGCCAATAGCCAGCGCCAACGGTTTAAAACCTACCGTTTTTATCGTGCTAAAACTCAAAGTGGAACCTATGAGGAATAAGACCAAGGTAAGCGCCATTTTTGAAGTTTCCACAATATATGCTGATACCCCATCTACTCCTGGCAAGTAGGTATTTGCAATTATTGCTAAAATAAACAAGCCAATGAAATAGGGGATTTTGACGTTTTTCAGGTTTCCGCTGCCAAACATCGTAAATACGAGCGACAACGGAAGAATCCATAAAGCGCGCGCCAGTTTTACGGTCGTTGCGGTTTGCAAGGCTTCGTGACCGTAAACATCGGCGGCACCTACCACAGAGCTCGTATCATGAATCGCAATTGCGCTCCAAAGTCCGAACTGGTGCTGAGACATCTCCAATAGATGCCCAATTGGTGGAAACGCGAACAGGGCCACGGCATTAAGCACAAACACAATCCCAACGGCGACCGAGATCTGTTTGGCATCGGCCTTTATAATTGGCGCAATGGCAGCGATGGCGCTACCCCCACAAATCGCTGTACCAACCGAAATGAGCTGTGTGATTTTTTTGTCAATGCCCAATAATTTCCCAATAAGCAAACCTAAACTTAAGGTCAATAGAATGGAACTCACGGTAAATAGAAACCCTTCCCTACCTGCCGAGAGTGCGCTGTCCACGCTCATCCCAAAGCCCAGGCCAATCACGGCGACCTTTAGTAACCAACTGACGATTTTGCTGCTTTTTTCAGGATAAGGATTTTTTAAGAATTGCGCCATAATAATCCCCAAACCCAATGCCAATGGTGCAGAAACAAACGGCAACAGGCATAACAGCGCCAATGCGAAAAAGATGAATTTGGCACTGAGTTTGTTAGGTTTGGCAGCATTGAAGCTTGACATGGTTTCAAGAGGTGTGAGATGCATAACAAAGGTATTGCTTGTCACTGCGGAAGCCTAATGATAAAAATTGATGAATTATAAGTTAATGTTATAATGATGTTGAATAAACTGAAGGAACAGTTGCGACAAAGAGGATTGGTGGCCGTGTTTGAAAATGATATTAAAGGGTCTTTCAATACTAAAATTCTCAACATCCACAATACCGAGGTCGCCCGAAGCTAATTCGTCCAAAACGGAATTCACGCTTAAAAACGCCACACTTTGCCTGTCTTTTAAATAAGACTTAATGCTTTCTGAACTTCCCAAATGAATTTCCACCTGCAGCGCGGTCATTGGAATCCCAATGGCTTTGAGCGCATTGCTGATAAACTCCAAAGTGCCTGAGCCTTTTTCCCTAAGAATCATGGGCAAACTTTGCAGGTTTTTTGAAGTGATGGCCTTAGCATTGTAAAGTGAATGCCCTTTGGCAACAACCAAGACAATTTCATCCCTTAGAAATTCATGGTATGCCAATTCCCTGTTTTTGGACTGGCCTTCAATAAAGCCAATTTCAGCATTTTGTTGTAATAGATTCTGCTCGACTTTTTCAGTATTATCGCTATTTAAACTGATTTTTATCTTGGGGTATTTTTTTCTGAAATCGGCCAGAACCATAGGCAAAACGTATTGTGCAATGGTGGTGCTCGCTGAGATGCGCAACTCACCTGCGGTTTTATCTATTAGCGCATTCATATCAAACTGCAACGCTTCGTGCAGACTTTTAAGCCGTTTGCTATGCACCACCAATAAATCTCCAGCCTTAGTCAATGCGATGCTGTTGCCCTTGCGCTCAAATAATTTCTGGTTGAAGTGCTCCTCCAACAATTTAATATGACGTGTGATTGCAGGCTGCGTGATGTGTAAATCCTCGGCTGCCTTAGAAAAACTCAGTCGCATCGCGACGCTTAGAAACACTTGTAATTTATAGTCGAACATTATAAACAAAAGTAATACTTATTCATGGAAACTGCTTTTAATACCTGAAATTTGATTTTTGATTTTTGATTTTTGGCTTTTGGCTTTTGAAATTCGAAATTTAGGTTTTAGGATTTGGCTTTAAGCGTTTCGTTTTAACAACAAAACCCACCCTCATTGAAGGCAGGTTTGGAATTTGAAACTTTAATTTTAGAATTCACAGCTTTGTTTAGTGTCCATCTTCAGTAACCAAATGGCTTTTTGGTAATCCCATGGCAAATAAATCGGTTTTCACGGCATCCATCATGGGCTGTGGCCCGCAGAGATAAACGTTTTTATTGACATCCAGATTGTGCTTTTCTAAAAACTTTTGGGAGATGTAACCTTTTGCATAAGCCTCATGCTCTTCATCAGATAAAATACAGTGCAAATCCTCGCCCAACCAAGCTTCAAGATTGTTTTTATAGATGATGTCCTTTGCTTCGCTATTCGCAAAAAACAACTTGTTTCCCTCAAGTTGGTCTTTCTGCAGAAGATCTTTGAGGATGGCAATAAACGGTGTAACCCCAGCTCCCCCTGCAATAAAACTACCTTGACCTTGATAGTTGATGGCTCCCCAAACATCGCCAACAATCAATTGATCACCCACCTTTAAATTTGGCAGGTGTTCGGTCATGCCATTGTGGGAAGGATATACTTTTATGGTAAATTCCAATTCGTCATCATCGGGCAAATTGGTAAAAGTAAAAGGACGCTTTTCATCCCGAAGCCCATCCTTGTCGATAGCCATCATAGTAGCCTGCCCCGGTTTAAAGGTAAAGCCTTCTGGTTTTTCGGTCAAGAGCCGAAGTACATTATGTGTTACAAATTCTATTTTTTTGAGTTTTATTTTCTGTTCCATTTTTATTGGTTTTAGCTTTTGCTGTTTGCTCATAGCATATTAATATTTATTTTTGTCTAGCCTCTAGCCTCTAGCCTCTAAACTCTAAACTCTTTTTTCACTACCAACTACCCACTACCTACTACCTACTACCCACTACCAACTACCCACTACCCACTACCAACGTCCCACTACCTACTCCTCACTCGAAACGCGCCAAATAATTCCCGCATCATCATCGTTCACAAGCAATGCGCCATCTGCAGCCACAGTGACACCGACAGGACGGCCATAGACTTCGCTCGCTATTTCATTGGCAATAAACCCGGTTAGGAAATCTTGAGGAGGTTGAGGTTTTCCGTTTTCAAAAGGCACAAAAACCACTTTGTATCCAGAAAGCGGATCGCGGTTCCAAGAACCATGTTGCCCCACAAAGGCTCCATTTTTATATTGTTGCGGAAAAGCACTGTTGGTGTAAAACGTCAATCCTAAGGAAGCCGTATGATTTCCCAAGGGAACATCGGGCATGATGGCTTGTTGCACCAAGCTATCGTGAGGATCATCGGCCCATCTTGGATCTTTTATTTGTCCGTAATAGCTGTAAGGCCATCCGTACCATCCGCCTTTTTTAACGCTGGTAAGGTAATCTGGCACTAAATTATTACCCAATTTATCACGCTCGTTTACTGCGGTCCAAAGTTCGCCGGTCACAGGATTCCAATCCATACCAACTGGATTTCTCAAACCGGTTGCATAAATAATTTCCCCAGAACCGTCGGGATTGACCTCGAGAATGTTGGCGCGACGCTCTTCCTTTTCCATGCCTTGCTCGCCTACATTACTGGCAGAACCAACTGAAATATAGATCTTATCGCCAGCTTTGTTGCTAATGATGTTTCGCGTCCAGTGATTGTTATAGCCACTTGCTGAGAGTTCAACAATTTTTTCGCCTTCCGCAGTCATTTCAGTTTGACCTTCCTTATAGGGATAACGGTAAAGCCCATCGGTATTGGCAACATAGAAATAACCATTTAGAATGAGCATGCCAAAGGGTTGATTGAGATCTTTCAAGAAGACATGGCGTTCTTCCGCAACACCATCTTTATCCCTATCACGCAATAGGCGAATCTGATTTGCGCTATTTCGTGTATTGGCTTCAGAAACAAAATAATCGCCATTGGGTGCGAGGTAAGTCCATCGTGGGTGTTCTAAAGAATCCGCAAAACGGTTTACTGCAAAACCTTCTGGCGCTGTTGGCGTCTTGTCTTTTGGCCAAGCAATGACTTTGCTACTGTTTGTAACAGATTCCGAAGAAAATGGAGCCACCAGTTCTAAACTTCCAATCGCAGTTTCAACTGTGGTTGTCCCTGCTTGCGCGAGTTCGTCTTTTTTGGCTTCACTCACTTTTTCCTTGCAAGCCATCAACATAAAAAGTGATAACATGCAGATTGCGGTATATTTCATTTTTTGAGTTTTAAGTTATAGTCCTAGTTTAATAGATAAACCTGAAATAAATGACCCTAATCTCAATAAATATTAACGCATATAATGGAAAGCTGTGAGCTTGGTTGTGATGAAGCTGGAAAGTTGTTTTTTTAGGAAGAATTTGTTTTTAGCCTGACACCCCGACTGCTTAGAACATCACCATCTAGAACCACGTAGCATGGTGCTGTATATGGACTTAAGACGGATTGAAAATTTTAAGGAATTAATTTGAAGCTTGAAGCGTCTCCAAAAGAACAATATCTCTATTGGCAACTAAGATATCATCTGTTTTAATCGGATTTAAAATAGCATTGCTTCCGGCTTTTTTAAGTCTTTTTCTACAAAAACGTGATAAATAGGGATCGTTGTCAAAGAGAAAACCATCAATTTCATATTCAGGACTTCCCGGTTGTTTGATGTACGTATGAATTCGTTTGATCTCATTACTGCCAAAATTGGTGCCTGGTACAAAGGTGTAGAAGGTATATTTGCCATTTTCATCGGTTTTGACCCATGCTCTGTGTAAGATATAATCTTTGTCGTTTTCTTGTTCTACAGTATAAACGCCCTTATCGTTGGTTTGATTTATGAACACTATCACATCCTTTGCAGGAGTTTGCCCATCTGCCCTAAAAACGGTTCCCGTAATCTTTAATGGTTGTTCGTGTGATTTATATCCAGGCACACTATCGGTAGCACTCAATTGCTTCTCTCCAAAATCATAAATGGGATGACGCTCCATATAATTGCTGGGAAGCTGGTTTGGGCTGTCATTCAATTCTTGGGCAACAACAAGTTGCAGATTCACAAAAATTAAAAGGAGGGCGGCGTACTTTAATATGGATTTCATAAGAGCTGTAGATATGATTGCAAGTCAAATCTATAGCCTTCAATCTATTGCACCAAAAAATTTACATGAACGCAGTAGTTTACACGTTGAACTGAAAAAGGATTCAAAAAGTATCGGTCAAATACCTGTTTGAAATTGAAGAGGAAGATGAAGATGAAGATGAAGATGAACTTGAATTTGAAGTTGAATTTGAATTTGAAGTTGAATTTGAAGATGAAGATGAACTTGAATTTGAACTTGAATCTGAAGAGGAAGATGAAGATGAAGAGGAAGATGAAGATGAAATTGAAGATGAAAATAAAGATGAAGAAGAACTAGTATGATTATCATTTTTTATTGGCAAGAGTGGGCACATTCAACTTTGCGCCCCTGCCTACCGGCAGGCAGGTCCGCGGCTCTACCTCCCGGCAGGCAAGTCTTCGAGAACATAAGCACTCAAATGTTACTTTGTTAAAAATCAATGCAGTTGAAGACGATGATGAAGACGAAGATGAAGATGAAGATGAAAATAAAGACGAAGAAGAACTAGTATGATTATCATTTTTTATTAGCAAGAGTGGGCACACACAACTTTGCGCCCCTGCCTACCGGCAGGCAGGTCTGAGCCCCTAACTACCGGCAGGCAGGTCTGCGAGAAAAAATCACTCAAATGCCACCCTATTCAAAATTAAAGCAGATGAAGTTGAAGACGAAGATGAAGATGAAGATGAAGACGAACTAATAAGATAGAATTTTTTTTTGTCAAGAGTGAGCACAGACAACTCTGCGCCTCTGCCTACCGGCAGGCAGGTCTGCGAGAAAAAATCACTCAAATGCCACCTTATTCAAAATTAAAGCAGATGAAGTTGAAGACGAAGATGAAGATGAAGATGAACTTGAATTTGAAGTTGAATTTGAAGTTGAATTTGAAGATGAAGACGAAGATGAAGATGAAGATGAAGATGAAGATGAAGATGAGGAAGAACTAGTATGATTATCATTTTTTATTGGCAAGAGTGGGCACATTCAACTTTGCGCCCCTGCCTACCGGCAGGCAGGTCTACGACTCTACCTACCGGCAGGCAGGTCTGCGAGAACATAAGCACTCAAATGTTTCCATGTTCAGAATCAATGCAGTTGAAGACGAAGATGAAGATGAACTCGAAATTCAAATTGAACTTTAAGCTGAAACTATTATCCTACCTACTACCTACTACCCACTACCCACTACCCACAACCTACTTCCGCAACCTACTTCCCACTACCCACTACCCTCTACTTTCTCCTCTCCACCATCTGTTCACTCAATGATTTGACATAAAAAAACCGCCAGCTTCCGAAGTTAAAATCCGAAAACTGGCGGTGTATTTAAATACTACTTATTGAACGATTAGCTGCTCAAGGCGACCTTCAATTCAATTTTTGTATCTAATAATTTTGAAACTGGGCAAACTTCCTTCGCTTTTGTAGCGATTTGTTGGAACTGCTCTGCGTCGATTTTTGGTACGTCGCCCTTGAGGTTGAGCATGACCTTAGTGATGCTGCCATCTTCAAAGGAAACTTCAGCGTCCACATCCAAACTGTTTGGTGTAAAGCCTTCTTCGCCCAATAAAAAACTGAGTTGCATGGCGTAACAACCTGCGTGTGCTGCACCGATGAGTTCTTCCGGATTTGTGCCTTTATTGGCATCTTCAAAACGGGTTACAAATGTATATGGTGCAGCGTCAAGTGTTTTGCTGCCAGTTGTTAAATGTCCTTTTCCTTCTTTACCACTACCCTTCCATTGGGCATTGGCGTTTCTTGTAAATTTCATATCTGTTCTATTTTAAAAATTATTATGCGTTTTCTTTACTTGCTTTTGGATAATCGGTATAGCCTTTTTTGCCTGGCACATAAAAAGTGTCTTCATCCCAATCGGCCATTTCTAAATGATGCTCAAAACGTTCCACCAAATCTGGATTTGAGATGTATAGCTTACCATACGCCACCAAATCGGCATCGCCAGATTCAATTATCTTATTACCCGACTCTTGATCAAAATTAGCATTGATCATTAAGGTACCATTATATAAAGGTCTAAAATGCTTAGCGATATGTTGTACCGCGAAGTCTATATCAGACACGTCATTGAAGGGTTCCGATAAATGGATGTAGGCCAAATTATAATCGTTCAACCTTTTAATGATGTAATCAAAGGTCGGGATGGAATCTTCATCCATCGTCATCCCGAAAATACCATTTAATGACGGATTGAAACGTGCCCCAATTTTTTCCTGCGGAATCACTTCTTTGATGGCATCCAGCACCTCAAAGAAAATTCGAGCTTTATTCTCGTGAGAACCACCGTATTCATCTGTTCTAATATTTGATGTCCCGCTAAAAAATTGGTGGAATAAGTAGCCATTGGACGAATGGATTTCAACACCATCAAAACCGGCTTCCACAGCATTCTTGGCAGCATTTTGAAAATCTTTAACCGTTTGTTTGATGTCCTCTTTGGTCATCGCTTTTGGCGTTACCGTATCCTTATTGCCTTCTGGCGTAAAGGATTTTGCGTTCGGGTTGATTGCTGACGGTGCCAAAGGCAAATCGCCATCGTGAAAATCGGGATGCGAGATTCTACCCACGTGCCATAGCTGAATGAAGATTTTTCCGCCTTTGTCATGTACGCGTTTAGTGACTTTTTTCCAGCCCTCCACTTGTTCAGGTGTGATGATTCCTGGAACGTTTATATAGCCAACGGCATCTTTTGAAACTTGCGAGCCTTCCGTGATAATCAATCCTGCGGAAGCACGCTGTTCATAATAAAGTCCCTGCAACTCGTCAGTAGCTACATGCCCATCATTATCGGCGCGACTTCTGGTCATTGGTGCCATGACGACTCTGTTTTTCAAGTCAATGTTTTTATGGTAAGGGGTCAATAAGGGTTGTTTACTCATGTTTTTAGTGTTTGGTTAATTAAATAATTTATCTATAGGAATTAGCAAAAGACCTCAAGTTGTAAGAGGCCTTTTACCACTTCCTTCGCTATTAATCATAGGGATTATAATGCTTCAGTTCCCGCTTTTGCAACGGTATGGTCGTTTTCAACAGAGCTTCCGCTAACGCCAATGGCACCAATAATGTCGCCATCTTTATTTTTCAATGGAATCCCACCTGGAAAGGAAATCAATCCTCCGTTGGAATGCTCAATATTGTAAAGTGAGCCGCCAGGTTGCGCCAATTTTCCTATTTCGCCGGAAGGCATATCAAAAAATCGGGCTGTTTTGGCTTTCTTTAATGCGATATCTGCACTTCCCAACCAGGCACCATCCATTCTTACGAAAGCAACTTGGTTTGCTCCGGCATCTACGACCGAAATATTCATTTTTGTATCTATTTCTAAAGCTTTAGCCTTTGCTTTTTCAATAATAGCCTGTGCTTGTTTTAGTGTAATATTCATAGTTCGTTGTTTAGCCCCTAAATCCCTTAAGGGAAATTTTGATAGAGGTGTGATTTAATGATTTTTTGTGTTGCAAAGTTAATGGCGTTTTGATTCGCCTAAGACTTATGCTTCTAATCTCTATTTTGAAGAAAGGATGTCGATTTTCTCAATAACTGGTGCTTCGGAAAGTAAGCGATCGGCATGTTCCATTAACGCTTTTGCAATATCGCCATTGAGGTGGGCTTCGCGTCCTTCTTCCGTTTCAAAAGTATCGAAGATTCCGAAAGTATGCGCATCGACTTTAAAACTGTACCATGTTATGGTCTGCTCTTCTTTTTGGGCAAGTTCTACCGCGCCTTTGATAAAATCTTCCACTTCCGCAGTAGTTTCTTTTTTTGCTTTTAAGGTCACTTTAATTCCGTATCGTAGCATGTCTTTTATTTTTGGTTTAACCCAAATGTAAGGTTCAAAAGCACCAATCTCCTTGACCTATGTCAATTAAGAGAAGATTAACTTTTGAGCGACCGTCGTATTCGACTAAGACTTTCAGCAGATACCCCTAAATAATTAGCAATATGATAATTAGGCACTCTGGTTTCTATGCTGGGATAGGATAGCCGAAACTCGAGATAACGTGCTTTGGCATCCTTTTCCAAAGCCGAAAGAATGCGTTTGCGTTGGGCTACAAAAGCACTGGTCACTAAAAGCCTGAAATAACGCTCAAAAACGGGCGCCTCATCATAAAGCGCTTGTAGGTCGTCATAATTTATCGCCAACAATTGGGAGTCTTCTATGGCCTCGATATGTAGTTTTGAGGACACCTGATTATAAAACGCATCAAAATCGCCAATCCACCAGTTTTCTATAGCGAACTGGACGACGTGCTTATTGCCCTTATCATCCATATAATAGGCCTTCAAACAGCCTTTAAACACAAAATATTCGTGTTTTACGTGCGTGCCCGGCAGTAACAAGAACTTACGTTTAGCTACAGAAACTTCTTGCAGCAATGCCGTGAATTGGTTCAATTCTTCTGCGGAAGGCTTTACGTATTGCTTGATGTGAGTGACAATGGACTTTAGCATGAGTTAAAGATAGGTATTCGGTGGCGATTGGCCATCCAACAATTATCAAAAACGCTTCGGAAAGTTACGAGTCTAAAGCATTTCAACCAGTTGTAAAACCCTTACAAAACGGAAATAATTCCGAAGAAAAAAAAGCCGCGAAACCCAATGTTCCAAGACCTTTATATGAAAAATAAATAGTGCAATTAGGCTTTGATGTCGCCATGTTCGCTACTATCTGGTTGTTCTCCAGAAAAGGCACCAACACTCATTTTGAAAAGCGTAACCAGCTTGTTGTGTTTTGGTTCCCAATAATGCGCTTCTAAAGGTTTAACCTGAATCGCAGTTAAACTAGGGTCGTCAAGACCATCAAACCAGTTGTCATCACTCGAGCCGTAAAGTTCTTTTAGAATGGATTTTTCAGTGTTAATGCTCGCTGTACCATGAATCGTCATAAAAGACATGTCGCCAGGTTTGCTGTACATGACCTCCACACTGTTATCTTTATGGATGTTCTTATTGTGATCGCTATCCTTTCCGCTTAGAAACCAAACATGCCCGTTGAGGTCCACTTTTTTGGTACTCATGGGAATCACGTGAAATGGCTTTTGCCCTAAACGTGTTGCGAACATGCAAAAGTCGATGGATTCTGCCATATCCTTTATTTTATCGATAGCTTCTTGATTATATAGATTTGTCTTACTCATAATTTTTTTAAATGATTTTATAATGAAGCGCCCAAGCAAGGTCGGAACATTAGCTTGGGCACTTGGAATAATTTATTAGTTTATTTTGATCGCATTATTGACTTGACATTTACAAATTCCTTGATGCCAAAGCCGCCATGCTCTCTTCCGTAGCCAGAATTTTTGACGCCACCAAAAGGCATGCTGGGATGCGCTAAACCGAAAGAATTGATATTGACGATTCCTGTATCAAAATGGGACTTGGCAAATTCAACCGCTTTTTCCTCATCTTTTGAAAAAATACCACCACCTAGGCCAAATCTACTGTCGTTGGCTATACGCATGGCATCGTCATTATCTTTCGCCTTAATGAGTGAAGCCACAGGGCCGAACAACTCATCGTCATAGGCAGGCTGACCTGGTTTTACGTTTTCCAAAACGGTTGACGGGTAGAAATAGCCTTTCTCTTTAGGCATTTCCCCGCCACAAAGGATTTTGGCACCTTTATTTACCGATTTCTCAACCTGATCATGCAAGATTTCACGTAAATCCTTTCTGGCCATTGGCCCCATTTTAGAATCGTCTTTGGTTGGATCGCCGTGATTTATGGCTTTCATACCTTTTACAAAAGCTTCCTTAAATTGGTCATACACTTTTTCTGCAACGACAAAGCGTTTGGCTGCGACACAGGTTTCGCCGTTATTATAGATACGCCCCTGTACGCAGGTTTTTGCTGCCAATTCAATATCGGCATCTTCAAATACCAAATAAGCATCATTACTACCCAGTTCTAAAACGGTTTTCTTAAGAAATTCGGCCGCTTTTTTGGCTATTACTTTCCCAGCTCCAGAACTTCCAGTCAAAGTCACGCCCCTTACAAGCTCATGTTCTATCACTTTATCTGAAGTATCGTGATCCATAATTAGCACCGTAAATAAATCCTTGGGTAGGCCAGCGCTCTCAAAAATATCTTTGAGCATTAACGCAGAACCAGTAACATTGTTGGCATGTTTTAGGAGCACTCCGTTTCCCGCCATTAAGTTAACAACGGCATAGCGAATTACCTGATAGGTAGGGAAATTCCAAGGTTGAATGCCGTAGATGACTCCGATTGGTGCGTATTGAATCACGCCCTTTCCACCATTCGCCATGATGCGCTCTTCATCTTGTAGGCTCTTTTTGCCTTCAGTTGCTGTATATTCACAGATGCCTGCACAAAGTTCTACTTCCTGATGGCCTTGTTTGATGAGTTTCCCCATTTCATTGGTCATCAGCTTTGCTAAGGCTTCTTTATTTTTGTTAAGTTCCTTACCTATAGCTGCAACGACTTTCCCACGCTCGTCTAGGGATTTATGTTTCCATTTTAAGAAGGCTTCATGACATTTTTCAACAGCCGAAACCGCTTCTTTTTCTGTCATGTAGGTATAGCTTTTTATTTTTTCTTCCGTAAAAGGATTTATTGTGTCAAATGTTTTGTCACTCATGTTAAGTTTCTTTTAAATGTTCGTTCTCTCCAAGATATTAACTCTATGCCTGCAAAACGGACTGTATCGCTTCAAAAATTAATGCGATTGGTCAATAACGGTATTTATAGATAAACTTAGTAGAGCTGGGTATTTATAACTTAAATTGAATTATTTGCGGGAGACGCATCATGTGTATTGCTCGAGATTCGCTGAAGCCATTTAATTGATTTTAATATCTATACTCCACAAAATCAATTATTTGCCGATAAAGTGCTATGGCCTTCTCTTTGTCGGACAAAGACTTAACTTCAACAAGAAAAATTTTCGCTCGCCGCTAAATGACCTAAGTTTGTTGTGAATTAATATTCCTAACTCACTTAAATTTAATCTATTATGGACGCAAATCTTTCCTTATTCAATCAAATTAATAGTTTGTGTTACTGGTTATTGACCGAAAGTAATTATAAGAGCTCGGTTATTTTAGATGCAGACAAAGACTCGTACTTTGTGCGGGTAAAAAAAGGCAATCAGAGTTTGTACGCGTATCAGATTCCACAATTCAGCAAGAAAAACCCACGTTTCTTAAACTTTGAGTTGACAGCTGTGGTCAATAGTCTATTACTGATTAAAGACACTGTAATGCAGCGACGTTATGAAAGTGCATAAAAAAACAGAATCAAAAAGGATTCTGTTTTATATCTAGATCTAATCATTGCTATTAATGGATAAGCTCGACCAATTTAGAATCTCTCCCTTTAGCGAGTTCGACATGATAGGCTATCCTTTTGTCACCGTTTGAATACGTAATAAGGCATTTCACGTTTTCAAAGGACCAACCTGGGTAATTCTGAGCCAGCTTACCGCTTATGCTGTAAGGCATTCTAACATTGTTATAAGCCTCTTCCGTTTTGATAATCAAACCCTCTTGATCATAAATGGCTTTGATGTGATCTGAGTTTTGCTTAAAATCTACCGTATAGGTGGTTTTTTTGTTAGGGCTATAAATGGATTCTTGTTTGATATCATAATTTGCCACAATATCCTCTAAGGTCGCTATGCGCTTTGCCACTGTCTTTTCTAGCGCAGCATTAATATAATTACTATTAGCAGCTGATTTCTCATAAACCTTATGATTGGAAGTTTCAAAAGAAGTGACCATTACATTTTCGTGTTGCGCAAGTACAGCTGTCGTGATGAGGGAAACTATCAATCCCATAATAATTGTTTTCATAATTGATAAGGTTTTAAGTGTTGCTAATACATCTTTGTTGTAGAGATACAGTATTATATTGCTTTTTTTACAACACTGCTAAATTAGTTCAAGTCTTTGTTCAAACCTTAAAAGGGACATAGACAGACAATGCACAAGGAATAGACAACCGATAGACAATCTTAGCCTGAAAGCCTATAAATAACTGATTATAAAATAATTAAAGGTTTTGAATGAAAATGTCTAAATCGGTGGCTTCGGAAAGGTCTAATTTTTTTCTCAATCGATACCTACTCGTGTTCAACGAGGCAAGCGTGATATTTTGAAGCGTAGCGATGCTTCTGCTTTCAATTTTCAGTCGGATTAACGAGCACAGATTAATCTCATTCTTACTCAAATTTGGAAAAGCGGCGTTTAATTTTTTGTAGAAGGTATCGCTTAGTTTGGCCAAGCGCTCAAAAAAGATTTTGGTCTCATCGTCATAATTGATTTTATTGGCGATATCATGTTCCAACTGCATCAATAATTCTTCCTTTTGGCTGGTTTGGGATGCTTTAATCTGCTCAAATTGGGTTGAAATATCCTTAATCCAATCTTGGTTTTGTGTAAGACTGATTGCAAAGTCGGTCAAATCCCGTTTCTTTGATTCAATTTCGGAGTTTAGCTGTTTCACTTTCAAAACAGAATTTTCAAATTTATGTTCTGCCAAGAGTTTCTCGTTTTTAGCATTTATGAGGCGTTGCCTTCGGCTAAGAAAAAGAAACAATAATATGATAATGAAGACAGAAGATAAAAGTCCGGAAATCCATAAGCGGGACCGTTGTTTTTTGATCTTATTTTCGGTTTGCAACTTATCGATCTCAAAATTGAGCGCAACCCGGTCTAGGGTTACGTCATTCAACTCTTGACGCCAAATTTCTTCTGCTTTCTCTGCAACCCTATTTAGGCTATCTGAAAACCGCCTAATGGTTTTTGTTGTTTGGTAAGCCTCGGCTAACTTATTGCTATGGAAAAGCAACTGTTCTTTAGCTTCTAAAAATCCTAAAGTGGAGCTTGCGCTACCTAGTGCAGCATTTTTTGCTCCTTCAACAATAATACGTAATTCATCAAAAGCTTTTTCAGCCTTTCCCAAATCGCCTAATTTTGCGCTTGTCGAAACCACCTGTGAGCCAGCGCTGATCAATCTGGGATAATCCTTTTCTAAGGTGTTTTCGTTAATGGCACGCTTATAAAATTCAAAATTTATTTCATATAAACTTAAGGCATCCCTTAAACGGCCTTTGTCTAAATTGAGATCGGCGATATTATCTCTAATACTTCCGATAATTGTGTGCTCTGTAAAATTTTGTTTAGTGATTTCATAGGCCGTATTAAAATAGATAGCTGCAGAATCTAAGTCCTTTTTATACCAGTAAAAATAGAGGCCGTAATTATTTAATGCCGAGGGATAATACACATCCTTGTTCTTTTCGGCATAAGCGATATTGTCTTTGTGTATCTTTTGAGCACTGGCAAGGTCGCCTATTTCAGCCAAATTTTTGGCGAGACTGGCATATGAATATGTGATTTTATTAGCTAAGGAAACAAGTTCGGTCGCAGTAAGCGCCGTTTTGCTCCCCTCATAATACTTAAAAAATTTATCATAACACTTTATGGATTCTCTGGGAAAACCAATTTGCAGAAACCAGTTGCCTGAGTAATTGTAAGCATTCAACTTTAGCGCATGCTGTCCCTCGATCTTGGGTAGTAAATCTAAGCGCTGAAAATGCTGAGAAAGGTAGCTTTGTAATTGTTTATCGGTAAAACTACTGCGTCTAAAGGTATTCGCTTTATCTTCGGGAAACTCTGCGTTCATGGCTGCGGTAATCGCCTTAAATTCGGCTAATGCCTTTTTAGATTTTGCCGCATTGTCCTGAGATACAGCAATAGAAAACCAGAACAACGCCATGGTGAATAAATAGATTGATTTTAGCACTTTGGTTTTAATTAGGTCACGATCACTATAAAAATATTGCTTTTTAGCCTAAAGTCAATAAGATTATCAAGATAATTAAAAGCATTTGGCTCTATTTTAAAACAGATATTATGACTGAGCACTACAATTTTAGGCATCATGTCGCCCTTTAGGGAAAGGGCACGAACATGATGCCGAAAATTCACTTAATTTTGCCCTGACTAAAGGGAATAGTTGGATTTTCTAGAATTAAATGTTTTTTAATATAGCATTGCCAAAATATTAAATCCCGTTCTACTTATCTTTGCGAATTAATTTTCGAGATGGCAATAAGACGCCGCATTCATATAACGTAAGCTAGATGATACAATTCGCCAAAGACTTTCAGACGAAGTACACATTAAATAATCTTGCTTTAAAAGCATTAGCTTCCTTTTGGATGCTGTTTGTTTTTATGAGCACAAACGCACAACAGGACATCTCTAAAGATAGCACTGTGGTCATTAATGTGATCAAAACCATGCCATCCTTCAGTATTCACAATGACAATTATTTTATCACTGGTACCACCATTGGCGAAACCCCAGATGCCAATAATAGCGATGGCAAACTCAAAATAGGTTTCAAGCAACGCTTGACGAATAAAACCTTGCCTTTTGACACCTATTTGTTTTTTACCTATCAACAAACGGCCTTTTGGGATATTTATAAAAAATCGCTTCCGTTTCGAGAAACCAATTACAACCCTTCACTGGCCTTGGTAAAGCCTTTGTATAGAAATAAGGAGTTCAACGGGTTTTTGCAGTTTCAGTTTGAACATGAGAGCAACGGAAGAGATGCAGATAGCTCCCGTTCCTGGAACCGTTTGTCCCTAATTTACAGGCGCTATCTATCTGATGATTTTACAGGAACACTTAAAGTTTGGTTGCCTGTAGGCTCAAAAACGGGAAATGCCGACATTACCGATTACCGCGGATTCCAACAACTGGATCTGGCTTACAAACTGGATGAAGATTTTATTTTTGAGGCAGAAATGCGGAAGGCTTTTAGTTGGGATGCCATAGGAAGTTTATTATTGGGGGCAAATTATAGGATCTCACAAGCCTCAGAACAATTTATCTACCTGCAGTATTTCTTGGGCTATTCTGAAGATCTCATCACTTATGACCAGCATGTTCACCGCATCCGTATTGGGATTGTGTTTAAGGACTTGTTCTTGAAGTTCAGGAAGTAAACTGGGAATTAGGGATTAGGAATTTGGAATTCGGGATTTGGGATTTAAGCTTTAACCAGTTGTTTCATTATTGACTAACTGCCTTGAACAACTTTCATCAATCTTTTTCTCGACTCCATTTTTTGACCTCGCCAGTATATTCTATAGAGTTGCGTTTGCTGCCCGAAATGCGAATTGAGCTTCTTCCGTTGGGGAAAAGCGTAATGAATACGTTGTAAGATTCATCGGTACCATTTGCACCAAACTTTAAGTCATACGCTTTACTTTTTTCATTTTGGTTCGCTTCATAATCTTCCAAAAGCGTTTTGAAATGGATGCCATTATCTCTCGAAGGATAACTTGGCATTTGAACTTCTCCAAAATAGGGTAACTCTGCAAATACCGAATCTCCCTTCACTCGCAAATAATTGGGGTTGCCTATTAAACTCACGCTACTGGCATTACTGCCATCAAGAAAAAGTCCAGCATTTTGAAGGCTCATCAAAGCAGTGGTCGTCACGGGATATGCGTAATCTGATTCTATTTCGAAGGCTCGTTGCTCTACCATTTTCTTTAAATTCTCAATCTCTGCGGGGGTGGCAGTGGATTTAGAGCTACCACAGGCAAAAAGCGAAAGTGCTATAAATACAAAGCAATAGATGAATTTCATAACAAAGGTATTTTTTATAAGATACGAAAAGAGGAGATTCCCTTTCTTAATTTCGTCCCAAAAAGCATCACACGAAATGCGTTTTAAGGAATGCCATTCCGTTTTTAGACATCACGCGTGCGATCACTTCATCGGCTTGTATGGCATTGGCTTCTACTTTGAACTTGGCGCCCTTAAGGTAATTATAGGCATGCCTTTCTAAAAAATCGGCTAAAAAAGGCAATTCTTCTGCGGTCCAAAATGAATTTAAAGGGTCTATGATGCCATCAAAATCACTGCCTATAGCGATGCAATCCCAAGCAAACAGCTGCTCATGATCGAGTACTTCAGCAATGTGTTGGATCTGGTTCCATAAGAGCTCTGAGCGATAATGCATGATTTTGGATCTGCTCAAGGACTGCCTGGTCGCTTTTAAGGTAGCCTCACTGGCCACGCGTCTTTCGTCTAACTGCAAGCCTAGAATTCCTTTGCTCTTTGCAATGCGAATGAGCTCCGCATTGTAGATATTGATATCCACAGCTTTCAATTGATTCGCCACCTTGGAGCCACTTTGCGTTGTGTCCTCAAAAGAACGCATCCCATTTGCAGCCGCATGGCTCGCGATAATAGGGATGTTCTTATAGTCTGCATTTTGGTCTAAAAGTGCATAATATTCTGTTCGGGACGCCACGCTCATGTGCTTCACATCAATGAGGATGCGCTTGCCATTCTCAGTACTCAGCAAAGCATGCACAATCTTAATGCCCATGGCGGTAAATCCAAGATTCAAACCTTCAGATTGGTCTACCTTGGATTTTACCAATTTGGTAAAACTTTCGGCATGTCCACAGATATGGTTCCAAAAATGATGGGCAACGGTCACGAAGAATGGAGGTGCTTCCCAGTTCTTGATTGCTTGCAGGTTTTTTAAAAAGGAGGTCTCACTGGGTGGTTGGTCAATACTGTCGTTTAAAACATGTAAGCCTTCGATGGACATAATGACACAGATGGTGGTAATTTTGTTAGTCTCCTTTTTTGCGGCTTCCATAACCGCATCAATCTCTGCATAGCTGCGAACAATTCGGTATTTAAACCGACCCTCGGGCAGGCTGACAATCACATTGTTGAGTTGTTTGTAAAAATCGTATTCACGTTCTAAATCCTCAAAATAGTTGGTCATTGCTTGCACCATATCCACCCGATTGCGCCCTAGCCCAGTGGCGAAATTGGCAGTAATATCTTTGATGAGCTCGCTCTTGATTTTGTTCTCAAAAAAATACTTTTCAATAGGATAAAGCGATTCACAAACCACAGAAACACCTCCTTTGGAAAGGCTTGTGAAATTGGCTTGGGAAAATTTGGTAAGGTTAATGACATAATTGAGCAGTTTATCGCCCAAACTCGGTGGGTCATACCTCCAAATGCTGCTAGATCGGCCCCTGTTGCTATTATTGACGCCTGTTTTTTTGTAATTGAAACTCTTGCCGTAAGGTTTTATGGCAGAATGGCAATGGAAATCCACATAATTGTTCCTCTCAGTTATCATGATACTGTATTTTGATAAAGTAGGTGCTAATGGATTGGTTTATAAAGGTATGGAATAAAATCGCTGCTTGAAGTGAAAAAGAGCACGAATGCATGAATTTTGTATTGATGCGACTACAATCAAACCTGCCAGGTTTAAAAAAATCTTGCAGGATAATTAGTGCGGCGCAATCCAGATGTAAATTTTGTGCACGCACTTAAAAAAACCTATCGATATTCTGAAGTGATGCCATCTGCTCGCAGTCCGTCCTCCAGAGCTAAAATAACACCTTGTGCGGCCCTTTCGCCAGCAATCATCGCGGCATTGAGCGAGCCATTGAGCATTTGGTCTCCAGCGAGGAAAATGGTGGGTTTAATGCGGGTTTCGGTGGGTGAACAATCGTAGTGCAGATGTTCTAAATCTGGTAGTGCTTGTAAGATTTGGTAGCGTTTCAAAAATGTGCTGTGTTCTATGTCACAAAATTGTTTTAGGTCTTCTTGCACTTTCATAATCAAGTCTTTTTCGTTTAACTCGTGCTTTTTCACAACGGTTACTGAGAGTAATTCTTGCGCTCCTTTACTTTTGGTGGCTACGGAGTTGCAGTAGAAAAGATTGTTGATGAGTGCATCGGCATCGGCAACCAAACCGATGATTGGTTTTTGTATGGTTTTGGATTTGACCGTGAAATAGAGATTATCGCAGGATTTCCATTGGGTTTTTGTGTTTAAGTTGGAAAGCAGTGACGACGCCTCTGTGGCAATAATGGTAAAATGGGTTTGCAATTTCTGATTATTATCTAAGAGAATATGCTCGTCATTTACTGCGGAAACTTTGGTGTTGAATTTAAACTGGGTGTCATTAAGTTGAGATTTCAATTGTTCTGTAATGGCCGAGATACCTGCCTTTGGCAGCACTGCCATGCCTTCGCCAAATAATTTATAAACGAATTCGAACATACGGCTGGAGGTTTTCAAATCGGGCTCCAAAAATATTCCGGCGAAAAACGGCTTAAAGAAATTTGAGATGATACGCTCACTAAATCCTTCAGCTTGCAGATACTCGCGAGTACTGCGTTCTTCCGCAGCAAAAATGGTCTCTAAACTGCGACCCTTAAGTTTAACGTTGAGCTTTAAGATCTTCAACTTATCTGAAAAACTCCCAACGCTGGCGGTCATTGTGGACCATAATAAGGACAAATCCCGAAGCGGATCGCCAATGGTGTTTGAGCTGCCATCTTTGAATATAACCGCGCCAGGTATGAGTTTTTGGAGTTCTAAAGCATCGTAATCCAGATGCTTCTTGGCCATGGGATAAGCATCCAGCAAAACCTGGAAACCATGATCTAACTGATATCCGTCCACAATATCGGTCTTGACGCGGCCTCCAATACGGTCGGTCGCTTCAATAATCGTGGGGCGGTAGCCTTGATTTTCTAAAGTTTTCGCCGCTAGAAGTCCGCTTATGCCTGCTCCAATAATGTGAATTTTATAGTCTTTTCTGTCCATGTTTTTTTCTGAATAAAGATAAAATAAAATAGCGCAAAGCCGAAAGACGCTGCGCTATTTTAACTGCAAATTAAAGACCTTAATCTCAACTAGGCTTCTCCCCTAGCCGGATAGTCCTTATCTACCACAAAGTCAATCGCTTTTACAATATCGTCAAAACTTGGCCTTGCAAATGGCATGGTTTGGATGGATGCACAATATAATTCCTGATTGGGTTTGATCAAAAACAGGGCGGGTTCAAAAAAGGTCTCTGGTTCTTCGTCCTTAATGCCTTTAGAGACGAATAAGCCCCATGTTCTAGCGTCTTCAATAGGAAATTCAAAACCCACGGGAATGTCTGGGATGTTCCATTCTTTATAGGTTTCTTTGGATAGCTTTTCTGAATTGGCGCTTATGGCAATCACATTGACACCTCTATCGGTAAACTTGCTCAATTTTTCTTGCAATTCCTCCAAGTAACTTTTACAGACTGGGCAATGTTTGCCTCTGTAAAAAACAATCATGATAAATTGCTTGGGGTCTTGCTCTCCAAGGTTCCATTTGGTGTCGTTTACCAAATCAATAGTAATGTCTGGTGTTTTTTCTCTGGGTTTCATATATAAAGCGTTTTGCTACAAGAAACGTAAATCTGTGCTCATTTTTTAACTTGATACCGACTTAAACTAGCTCAATACCAAATTGTTCTTAAGTGGAGTTAAGACTAGGTAGGCTTCATAAAAAGCGTTTCGCATCTAACTAAACCACTATGGACTTCAAGTCCGTAGATTTTTTTCAACAGACTGAAAGTCTGTTGAATTCGTGAAATGAATAGTATCTCATTGCCTGCGTTTTTGGATAACAAACGGTTTCGTGAAAACCTACCTACCGGACAGGCAGGTTTGTGAAATTCGTGGCAAAACATTTTTAAAGCTAAAGCGAAATGCACTAAAGTGCATAGTTTCCACTCTATTTGAGACCAATAAAGTCCCAAAATCCATCCTGATTTTTAGCATTTACGGTAGCTTTTCAATCTAAGTGACCACCTTGCCTGTTGAACCCAATGCATTTGCTTCCAAAAGATAGTGATGCGAGGGTTGCAAACTGGGTTCAAGGCTATGGGAAACATAGATGATGGCAGTATCACTTTCTTGGGCGATTTTATTAACGAGCGCCACAAACAAAGCGGCGCTGTCATCGTCTAAATCGGCGGTAGGCTCATCTAAAATCAATAGTGGTGGATGTTTGATCATGGCGCGGGCAATCATTACCAAACGTTGCTGCCCTAAACTCAAGTCCTTAAAGTTGGTGGGTTTAAGAGGCTTCAAATTCAAGACTTCCAGCCATTGCGCTGCCAAATTGAGTTGCAAATCGCTTGGTTTTTGGTAAAGCCCAACGGAATCAAAAAGCCCCGAAACTACCATGTTCACTACAGAATGATAGCCATTGAACAACCTGGTCATTGCTGGTGTGACATAGCCAATCTGTTTCTTAATCTCCCAAAGGCTTTCGCCGCTGCCTTTCAATTTTCCGAAAAGGACTAAATTTTGCCCGTAACCTTTGGTGTTTTCGCCTGTAATCATTGACAGCAAGGTGGTTTTTCCGCTTCCATTTTTGCCTGATAATTGCCAAAACTCGCCTTTATTGACCGTCCAATTTATGTTTTGAAGTATGGGTCTTTCAGCAAAGGACACATTTACAGCATCGAAAACGATGACTTCCTTGCCCTCCATTTCCATTGGTTTTAATGGCGGCGGAATGTTTTTTGAATTCAATACAATGTGCTTCGGAAAAGAATGGGTTTTTAAATCGGCTTCGGAAATGGCGGTAATTTGATGGTCAGCTTGAAGCACAGAACATCGTTTGATAAACGGAAGCTTATCTGCTACCCTACTGCTCAACTGAATGATGCTGCTTTGAGTTGCGATTTCAGAAAGCAGTTGTTTTAATTCGCTCTGGGATGCCATATCCAAATGCGTAAAGGGATTGTCTAAAATCAGCAATTCTGGCGGATGCTTGACGAGCTCACTGAAAAGCGCTTTTTTCTGCTCGCCACTCGACATGGCGTTTAAAGGCTGATCATTTGGAGTGGTCACAGTTTTAAAATCATGACGTTCCTCTTCGGAAATCAATCGGTCAATTTCTGAATCTGAAAATAAGCGTGTTTTGTCTTGACTGCATTGACCGTATTCCTCCAAATACGCTCCAGTGTAAAGCTGGTCTAAAAACCGTTTCTTGTTACTTTGATTGTTGGTGTAGATAAACCAATGCCGCGGCTGTTTCATTTGAAAAAATTAGAGGGATCATGCGTTCTAAAATGTTCTAAATATCATTTCCGTCATGATCATAGATTACTCTTTCTTCTTTTTTTTTGATTTTGAAGCGTCATTGGGCATATCGACCACCTTTAAAGGTTGGATTTCGCGTTTGACCTTTTTATAGACGCGCATTTGGAGTCTGGTCAAAACATCATTCATCGCAAGTGTTTCTTCCGCTTGAAGATTGACCAAAGCATTTAGCTGATCTTTTCCTGTTTTAGTGGCCATGATGTTTTGGCGTATTTTCAGAAAATCTTCAACCCTTATTTTGAAAATTGCTTTTTGCTGTGAAGTCATTGACAACTTCTGGTCGTAGGCGTCGGTAATGCTATCGGCTGTTTCGGTGATGCTGCTGGAAGCTCCTTCAATTTGTGGATACCCCTGAGCAAACCCAGTGGAAATTGTAAAAAAGAGAATTAATGTGGCTAATCGCTTCATGGTGTATGTTTTCTTTAATGTAATGAAAACAAGCGTCACAAGCCGTGCTTTTAATGCTTTGTTAACATTTTGACCTAAAGCCTATGCAGAACGATTGCAGGAATCACTCTTCTGGTGGGTGCCCATGAATTTGCTCAAAAACTTCGTCAAAATTGGAGCGCAAATAACTTTTTAGCTTTTGCTTGTAATCATCTCGCAACCATTTCAAGAAATTATAAGTGCTTTTGCTAATGCATTTGGCATAGACATCAATACGGTTATCAATATCATCTTCCAATAATTTGGCCAAGGCCAAGGCATCATAGACATCCTCGCTGTTTTCAATACAGATTTTAGCGTGCTGTTCTATGGAACGCTCCAAGACCACTTTTGATGATTCGCCGCCAAAAGTGGCGTCTTTATAAACTTGCTCAATATCAAAATAGACCTCTTCAGACTTAGAGAATTCTTTGCGAATCTCTTCGGGCAGCTCGTGTCGAAACTGACCTTCGATGGCCTCATCGTCCATCAATTTATCCATGTAATAATCTGGCGAACTAAAAATGGTATTCCAATCTAAATCTGCGCCCCAAGGCCCAAAACGGTAGTTATTGTTACCTAAATCAATGACTGTGAATTTGGACTTATTGTTGAGGATACGTGAACCACGACCAATCATCTGGTAATATAAGGTCAATGATTTTGTGGCCCTGTTCAATATAATGGTGTCAATGGTAGGCTCATCAAAACCGGTGGTTAAGATGCTTACCGAACTTAGAATGGCGTTTGGAGTTTCTTTAAACCAATTTAAAATCTGCTTTCGCTGTTTTTTGGTTGCGGTATTATCTAAATGCATCACAGGTAAACCAGCCTCTTTAAAGGTGTGATACACCATGATGGAGGTATTGATTCCGTTATTGAAGATGAGTGTTTTTTTTCCGTCGGAATGCTTTCTATAAGCCTCCAACAACTTATCCAACATGGCCGGACTCGAATAGAGATCTTCGGAAGATTTTACGGTGTAATCGCCATTACTGCCCACTTCGAGTGAGGTTAAGCCCATATCATATTGATACACATCTGCCCTGGCCAAAAATTCATTTTCAATCAAGGCACCAATGGATTCGCCGGCAATGAGTTCGTTATAATTGCCTTTCATTGGCAAATCTTTGTTCGAACTCAGAGGGGTTGCGGTAACGCCTAATAGAAAAGCATTCTCAAAAAACTTGAAGAGTTTGGTGAAACTGTTATAATGCGCCTCATCGATGATGACCAAACCTACATCAGAAATATCGAGTTTTTCTTCATTTAATCGGTTATTGAGCGTCTCGACCATGGCGACGTAGCAACTATAATCTTCTTGATCGTCGAGATTGGCCTTGCTATCAATCGTTTTATTGGAAACGCCAAAGCTGGTAAGCATTTTTGAAGTTTGCTTGCACAGCTCAATACGGTGGGTCATGACCAGTACTTTTTTCTTGTGCGTTTTAAGGTATTGGCGAACAATTTCAGAAAAAATGACCGTTTTCCCTCCACCAGTTGGCAATTGGTACAACAGGTGGTAATCGTCTGCCGCGGTTTCGAACTTATCGAAAATCTGGTCAATGGCTCCTTTTTGGTAACTGTATAATTCCTTATCTGTTTTTTTGTCCTGAAGCCCTAAATCTTTATCGGTCATGATCGCTTTTTCCATAGTGCAAAAATAAACTCTTTGTGTAAGTTAAAGAAGAAAAATGAGCGCAATTCGTCTAAAAGCTACTGATATTGCCATTTTTATCCCTCCAAAGGCTTTTATTCCCCAAGGCTTGCCTAGAAATACAAAACACACCTTTCAATTCATGCCTTGTGGCTTGCACTGGGGTTATTGATTAAGTTCAAAAACGAATTTTTCAGAATTTGATGAGTGATTAAATCCCCTTTTAGCCAAACATTCAACTCTAGTTGGATAAAATATTAATTTATATTGACTCAAAAAAAATCCTTCCGCAGCATAAAATCAATTGATTTCTTCAAGCGCCTCGTCGAGTGCTTCGTCATCATTATTATCAATGCTCAATCCATATTCATCGGCATATACCTTGGTAAAATGGGCGCCATAAAACAAGATCAAACTCGAATAAGAGACCCAAAGCATCACAAGTATGATGGAACCGGCAGCGCCATACGTAGAACCAGGTTGCATCGTGCTAAAATAAATGGCGAGAAGATATTTCCCAATGATAAATAAAATGGCAGTAATGGCAGCACCTACTCTAACGGCTTTCCAAGAAATGGGTTTGCTTGGTAGAAATTTAAACATGGCCCCGAAAAGCACATAAATGAATCCTAATGAGATAAGTATGTCAAAAATGAAAACATATTTGAGCAGCTTTTCTGGCAGAAATAGCTCAAGTCTATTGCTGAAAGTACTCAGCAAGGACGTGAGCACAAAACTTACCAGTAATAAAAAGCCCAGTATCAAAATGAATCCGATGCTCTTCAAGCGGCTCATGATTGTCGCGATGATGCCGTTGGTATATTTTGGTTTAGTTTTCCAAATTTTATCAAAAGATTCCTGAAGCTGAAAAAAGACCCCTGTTGCACCATAAAGAAGCGTGCCAATACCCACAATTGTGGCAAATAAGGAGGTGGATTTGTCACCTTGATCCACGATCATCATGCGAATCGATTCCGCAGCTTCCGTCCCAATCGCTTCAGAAATCTCCCCTAGAAGCTCGCCTTGAACGATTTCCTTACCCCAAATGCCACCCACAACGTTCATGATGATGATGATCAATGCTGGCAATGATAAAATGGCATAATAAGCAATGATGGCGCTTAAGCGGAAGGGTTCATCGTTAAACCAAACCTTAGCCGTTTTACCCATTAATTTCGGAATATTCTTGAGACTAAGCGCTTTTGATACCATAGCTTTGAATAGGGATTTCGGTTAGATCATTAATATAATAAACAGATAGGTTCTCAATGGTTAAAGTCCTCTTAAACCTAAACCTTTTAGCCCACAAAAATAGCTTGATTTTGTAACTTGAAGGACATCAAAAACCAGAAAAACTCATGAAGACCAAAACTATTATCCTAAAACACAGACCCGAAGGCAAGCCAAAATCATCTGATTTTGAATTCATAGATGAGGAATTAGCCGATTTGAAATCTGGCGAGATCCAGCTGAAATTGAAATATGTTTCTGTAGATCCTTATTTAAGAGGTCGTATGCGCGATGAAAAATCGTACATGCCACCCTTTGAACTTGATGCGCCAATCGCTTCTATGGTCGTTGCTGAAGTGATTGAAACCAAAAACGACGATTTCAAAAAAGGCGATGTAGTGACGGGCATGCTTCCGTGGAAAAAAGAGCAGATTTCCGACGGAAAAAATCTCACCAAGATTGACGATAAAAATGTGCCTTTAACCGCTTATTTGGGTGTTCTAGGACTCACAGGCCTGACCGCTTATTTAGGTTTTACTGAAATTGGAAAACCCAAAAAAGGCGAGACTTTAGTCGTCTCTGGCGCTGCCGGGGCTGTAGGGAGTATTGTGGGTCAACTCGGGAAAATAATGGGTTGCCATGTGGCTGGGATCGCTGGCACCGATGCCAAAGTGGAAAAACTGAAATCCAAATTCGGTTTTGATGCCGGTATCAATTACAAGACTACCGAGAATATGAGAAAAGCGATTGCTGAAACCTGCAAGGATGGTGTGGATATTTATTTTGATAATGTGGGCGGCGAGATTTCTGATGCGGTGCTTTACAACATCAACAAGTTTATGCGAACCATCAATTGTGGCGCCATTGCAACTTATAATGAAACCTCCGTGCCTAGGGGAGTGAGCGTGAGACCATTTTTGATCAAAAACAGTGCCTTGATGCAAGGGTTTATAGTGTCTAACTATGAAGCTAAATTTGATGAAGCGCGCAAGCAATTGGGTAAATACCTTAAGGAAGGCAAACTAACGCATGAGGAAACCATCAAGGAAGGTTTTGAGAACATCCCAGAAGCATTTATGGGCTTATTTGAGGGCGAGAATACCGGGAAAATGGTTGTGAAGATTTAATCCCTCCAGAGGGTTTTATTACCCGATGCTTGCCTCGAAATACAATGAACATCTTTCAATTTATACCTCATGGGTTTGCCTCGGGTTAATTGACTTTTTTAGCGTCTAGACTCTAGACTTCTAAACTCTAAAAGTGGATTTATAAAAAAAACGGAACGCTTCAGAAAAAGCGTTCCGTTTTTTAATGTTCAAAGTTCAAAGATTCCTAGTTCAAGGATTCCATGTCAATTACGAATCTGTACTTCACATCAGAGTCCTTAACACGTTGATAGGCAGTGTTTATTGTGTCGATGTCAATCAATTCAATATCACTCACAATGTTGTGTTCTCCACAGAAATCAAGCATTTCCTGAGTTTCCTTGATTCCACCAATCAATGAGCCAGCGATACTTTTTCGGCCTATAATCAGGTTTCCACCGTGCATAGGCTCTAAGGGTTCGATCGCGCCCACCATGACCATGGTTGAATCGCGTTTCAGCAATTGCAGATAAGGATTCACATCATGTTTCACGGGAACGGTATTCAATAAAAAATCAAAACTTCCTGCGTGTTTCTTCATTGCGTCCTCATCTTTTGAAATCAAGACTTCATCTGCTCCCAGCGATTTGGCATCTCCTGCTTTTTCTGGAGAAGTGGTTATCATAACTACGTGAGCGCCCATGGCGTCTGCAAATTTGATGCCCATGTGTCCTAATCCACCAAGACCGATAACGCCAACTTTATCGCCTTTCTTGATTTTCCAATGTGCTAAAGGAGAATAGGTAGTGATTCCTGCACACAATAGCGGTGCCACTGCTTTTTCATCCAAATTTTTTGGAACGCTCAGCACAAATTCCTCACGCACGATAATCATTTCAGAATATCCGCCAAAGGTATGTCCGCCCATATGTTTGTCTTTACCATTGTAGGTCGCAACCATGCCTTTTTCGCAAAATTGTTCTAAATCATCTTTACAGGCACTGCACTCTTGACAGGAATCAACCATACAGCCAACACCCACCAAATCATCTTTCTTATGGTTTTTTACGTCCTTGCCTACTGCAACCACTCGGCCTACAATCTCATGCCCAGGAACGACTGGGTATTTTGAGTTTTTTCCAATCATTTTCAACTTGATGGATATCACTGTGACAAACGCCACAATAGGTAATTTTTATTTGGATATCATCGGGTTTGAGTTCGCGTCGTTCAATTTGCATTTCCTTTAGATCGGCGCCACTATCTTGTGCTCCGTATGCCTTTATCTTACTCATAAATCTATTTGTTTACTGTTTTTTACAGAATATACTGCGCACTTTTTCAAAGTTATTGAATTTATGGCTTTTTATACATAGCTTTTAACTCATTTGCTCATAATGCTAATGCAATAATCAAATAGGCCTTCAGCATTAACAGCATACGGAGTATTATTTAATGGGATACGGTTAAATTTATAGTTGCCTTCAGAATATATTGGAGTTCTAACCAACCCATTGTATATGATTGCGAGCGACACATCATTTTTAAGCGAATCCTTCACTTATTTTTTCGACCAGTTGGTGGCACAACTTCCTAAAATAGCTTTGGCCGTACTCATCGTGGTTTTGGGAGTGCTCATCGCCTCTTGGTTGGGCCAATTTGCAAGACGTCGCATTTCCGCAAAAACCCATGATCCTTTAATGAGTAAGTTTTTAGGACAATCGATCAAATACATTTTGATTATTATTTCTGTTATGATAGGGCTGCGGGCTGCAGGTCTGGGCGGCATTGCCACAGGAGTTCTTACTGCCGCTGGTGCCGGTGCAGTGGTCTTGGGTTTTGCCTTCAAGGATATTGGCGAGAATTTTATCGCTGGAATCATTTTGGCCTTCAACCGACCATTCAATGTCAATGACACGGTGGAGATTGGCGAAAACTTCGGAAAAGTGAAAACCATGGAATTTCGTTACACCAAACTGAAAACCTTCGACGGAAAAGATGTGTATATTCCCAACAGTGACGTGCTTACAAAACCCGTGACCAATTATACTGAAGACGGATTTTTCCGTTGGGACTTTATCATTGGGATTGCTTACGAAGATAATATTGAAGGGGCCAAGAAGACGGTCATGGAAGCACTGCGGAAAATTCCCAATGTGATTGAAGATGCCGAACACGAGAATTTTGTGATTGAAGACCAACTGGCCACAAGTACCGTTAATCTGAAGGTCTTCTTTTGGGTAGATACCATGGATTTTAGACGCATGGCGCTCATTACAAAAGGTAACGTGGTAAGAAACGTGAAGGAAGCCTTGGAAGACAATGGCTACTACATGCCTGCCGATATTCAAGAAATCAAATTATATGGTGGCCAAAAAGAATTTCCGGTGCGTTTAGCCAAGGACATTGTGGAAAGCGATCCAAAACCAAAATCTTAAACTAATACTAAAACTATATCATATGTCTTTATTAACTATCATTTTATGTATCTTATTGCCACCATTGGCGGTTTTCTTAAACCACGGGTTGGGCAAGGAATTTTTGATAAGCCTGCTGTTAACTTTCGTAGGATGGCTGCCAGGTGTGATTTATGCATTTTATGTGAATTCGTAAATCACTGCAGAGGTTTTTATTTCCCGAGGCTTGCCTTGAAGCACAAAGAGCATAATTCAATTCATACCTCATGGGCTTGTCCCGAGGTTATTGATATAGGTTTTAGGTTAACCTGGCGTCGGTATTATTACTAAAATTGAAATTATAAATCTTATAATTTGGCTCAAACCTAGAAAATCCGATTATTCCCTTTTAGGGTCAGGCAAAAAGTAATTGGATTGTCGGCATTTTGTTTTTGCCCCTCCCGATAGATATGGGGACTAAAGGGAGCCAAAACGCCAAAAATCGGTTGTTTTAACCATAACAGTTATTTTAAACTAAAGCCTTGATATATAAACTTTAGAGCTTATTTTATAGCGACTTACACTAATATTAATTTTAAAATCAAACAACATGTCAAACGAGAAAAAAGATAAAAAACAAGAAACTTACAATCCAGAAATCACCAAGGAAGATAAGAAAGCCTTAGGCGACAAAGCTGGGAATCTACACACCGATTTAAGCGACGATGAATTATTGAAAGAACGTGAAGAGGCTGTGGATTTTGCAGGAAGCGATCTAGACGTTCCCGGAAGAGATCTTCCTAAAAACACCAATCACAAAAGCCTCAAAGACGAAGAAAACCAGATGTACAGTCAAGGTGGACCTGGAAACGAGGATTTGGAAAACACGACAGAACACGTGAAATAAATATAAGATGCTGCCCAACGGCACACACTGTGCACAGAACGAAGCATCAAGTCTTTTCAATCTATTACTAGGTACTAGACTTCAATTCACGGAGCTGTTATTAAATCAAAAAAGACTGCAAATTGCAGTCTTTTTTTGGTTCAATATTTTGAATAAGCGGAAAGCCGATACTATCGCAATAGCTTATGAATTATATGAAATCCGTCTCAGCTCACAGGTTTCTTCTCAACGCATTAAATCCTCAAGTTCTTGTCTTCCCACCGATTTCCCATATAATTTCTGGTCAGGATCCATTTGTTTGGTCTTGGTTAAATCGCCAACGTAAACCGAATCGAAACCTATGTCCTCAATGAGCTGTTTCGTTTTTGCACTAGAATCGGCATCTTGGGCTGCAAACGGAATCGCAATTTTATCATTGGTTCTCCAGGCGCGATTTTTTAGATGTTCCGCATGGATGGTGTTGAATGCTTTTGCGGTTTTGGCGGTGTTGAATTTCATCGCTATATATTCCGATGCATTGCGATTGCTTTCCTTAACGTCTTTGGCCATTTTGCCATCGCGCTCTGGATAGGGATTGGTCGCATCAATGATCACACGGTCGCCGTATTCGCCAGCGTATAATTCGGCCAACTCATCAATGGCTTTGAACGGTGTTGCCAATAAATACACATCTGCATTGGCTTCAAAGGCTTCAGCAACGCTTACTGCCTTGGCATTTCCTTCACACTCGCGTACCAAATCGCCCAATTGCTCGGGGTGTCTTGAACTAAACAAGACTTCATGTCCTGCCTTCGCCCAGTGCTTTCCTAAATTTCCACCTATGTTTCCACTTCCTATTACTCCTATTTTCATGATATTGTGTTTTGTGTGTTTAACTTGTATGAATTGCAATATGCTAAAAAAGTGGGAATCAGTTCAACTTGAATGAGATAGGTTTTGATGCAATCGGAAAAAATGAAATTGAATTTGAACTTGAACTTGAACTTGAACTTGAAATTGAACTTGAAATTGAAATTGAATTTGAACTTGAAAAAGTTAGAAGTTAGAAGGTAGTGGGTAGTGGGTAGTGGTACTTTATGCGTTCAACAATCAAAAATCGTTAATCATCAATCGTCAATCGTCAATCGTTAATCCCAAATCGTCAATCCAACGACGGATTTTAAACTTCGGTATTCGGAATTCGGAATTCGGTATTCGGTATTCGGTATTCAGTATTTATGCGTTCAAAAAATCAAAAATCGTTAATCGTTAATCTTCAATCGTCAATCGTCAATCGTTAATCCCAAATCGTCAATCCAACAACGCCTTTAAACTTCGATATTCGACGTTCAGCTTTCAGCATTCGGTATTCGGTATTCAGTATTTATGCCTTCAAAAATCAAAAATCGCTGATCTTCAATCGTTAATCCCAAATCGTCAATCCAACGACGGCTTTAAACTTCGATATTCGACGTTCAGCTTTTAGTATTCAGTATTTATGCGTTCAAAAATCAAAAATCGTTAATCGTTAATCTTCAATCGTAAATCCCAAATCGTAAATCGAAAATCGAAAATCAAAAAGTCAATTGCTTAAACTTAATATCCAGATCCTTTTGCAGTTTTTGAATCTCCTGCTCTTCCCCAGAAATAATCAAGGCGATGGATTCTCCTGTTTTACCTGCTCTGGCGGTTCTTCCGCTTCGGTGGGTGTAGTATTCCTGTTGATCTGGCAGTTGGTGGTGGATCACGAAGGCGAGGTTGTTGACGTCAATCCCCCGTGCAGACACATCTGTAGAAATCAAATATTGTAAGGATTGGTTTTTAAAGGCACGCATGACCTTGTCACGCTCCTTTTGTTGCATATCGCCTTGAAGTGCTTCCACAGCAAAGCCTTCCGCCTTTAAATTTTCTGTGAGTTGCATGGCACCTGCTTTTGTTCTGGTAAAAATAATGCCTCTGTCGTCATCGTATTTATCCAAAAGACGTGCAATCACATTGGTTTTTTCCTTGATTGAGGTCACGATATAATGGTGTGAAATATTGGCGTTGACCAAGCTATTCTTGTCAATTTCAACTGTGACCGCATCTTTATGCATGTAGGTTTTGACCATGCTTTGAATGTCCTCCGGAAAAGTGGCCGAAAACAACCAGGTATAACGGGTGCCCGTGGTATAGTTTAAGATTTTGTTCAGGTCTTGTTTAAAGCCCATGCTTAGCATTTCATCGGCTTCATCGAGCACTAAGGTGCGAATGTTCTTGATGTCGATTTCCCCACGTTCTATAAAATCGAGCAGGCGTCCCGGTGTAGCAACCACGATGTGCGTGGTTCGTTGGATGCGCTTGAGCTGAATGTCCATTTTCTCGCCACCATAGATGCCTTCAGCAAAGATTTGATGCTCACAATATTTAGTGAATTTAAAGAGTTGCTTTTGGATTTGTTGCACCAATTCACGGGTTGGCGCTAAGATCAAGGCTTGGATTTCGTCGTTTTTAGGATCAATATTTTGAAGGATTGGCAAGCCATAAGCTGCGGTTTTCCCTGTTCCCGTTTGTGCAAGACCAATAAAATCGGTGTTGTTTTTGAGAAGCGTAGGGATTGCCTGCTCCTGTATATCGGTTGGGGTTTTGATGCTGAGTTCCTTCAAGCCTTTGATGAATTGGTTCTTGATGCCCAAATCGGAAAATGTATTTGCCATAATCTTTAAATAAGCCACAAAGGTAATGAACTTGTCAAGACTTTTTTAGTTGGTAACGAATTATACAAAAAGCATCCAAGCAGCTCATGTTGCCTGTTTTTTGTTGTGTGTTTTCTGTTGTCTGTTGCCCGTTGTCTGTTGTCTGTTTTCTGTTGCCCGTTCTCTGTTCTCTGTTCTCTGTTTTCTGTTCTCTGTTTTCTGTTGTCTGTTGCCCGTTGTCTGTTTTCTGTTGTCTGTTTTCTGTTTTCCGAAGTAGTTAATCCACAATCAAATCAATAAAGCCTCTCAGTTAGTCAGCCTCAAGTCTAGGCTCTAGGTTCTATTTTCTTTTTTTCTGTTGTCTGTTTTCTGTTTTCTGTTTTCCGAAGCAGTAAATCCACAATCAAATGAATAAAGCCTCTCAGTTAGTCAGCCTCAAGTCTATGTTCTAGGTTCTATTTTCTTTTTTCTGTTGTCTGTTCTCTGTTTTCTGTTTTCTGTTTTCCGAAGCAGTAAATCCACAATCAAATGAATTAAGCCTCTCAATTAGTCAGCCTCAAGTCTATGCTCTAGGTTCTATTTTCTTTATTTCTGTTGTCTGTTCTCTGTTTTCTGTTTTCTGTTTTCCGAAGCAGTAAATCCACAATCAAATGAATAAAGCCTCTCAGTTAGTAAGCCCCAAGTCTATGTTCTAGGTTCTATTTTCTTTTTTTCTGTTGGCTGTTGTCTGTTTTCTGTTGTCTGTTGTGTGTTTTCTGTCGATTAAATAAGCAAATCACAAATTATATTAGTCAGGCTTCTCAGTTAGTCAGCCTCAAGTCTAGGCTCTAGGTTCTATTTTCTATTTTCCACCCTCTACCCTCTACCATCTTCTCTCTAAAAAAACAAGTTTAAAAAGAAAACCGTAAATTCCAGCCACAAATCAAAATGAACAACCAAGCCCTTTTACAAGCCCGATATTCTGGATTCTGCAACACGGCTTTGTTGTGGCAAGGCGATGCCATAAGACAGTTGCAGCAATTGGATATCCACGATTACCAAGCTACTTTTCTTCGGAAGCTAGAGCGGCCACTCCGTTTAGGTCAGTTGGCAGAGCGTTTTGTGTTCAATCAGTTGGATGCTCTTAAAGATTTTGAGATTCTTGCTGAAAATCTGCAAATCCAAGACCAAAAACGCACCGTTGGCGAGCTGGATGCTTTGCTGCTAAAAGGTTCGCAGCCCATTCACTTGGAAATGGTCTATAAATTCTATCTCTACGATGCCACTTTAGGCCTTACGGAAACCCAAAAATGGATTGGCCCCAACCGCCGAGATAGTTTGGAGGAAAAACTGGACAAGCTGCAAAAACAGCAGTTGCCACTACTCCACTCTGAATTTTGCCGGCCCATTTTGGAAAAGCTCAATTTAAAGCCAACACAGTTTCAGCAAAAGGTGTTGTTTAAGGCGCAGTTGTTTGTGCCCTATCAAAATGAGAGTGGTTTTGATAGTCTCAACCCAGGCTGTGTCAAGGGTTTTTATTTGTATCCCAATCAGCTTCGCGAATTCACGGACTCCAAATTTCACATTCCCCCAAAAATGGATTGGTTTTTAGAGCCGGATACGTTTGTGGATTGGCAGACTTTTGAAAGCTTCAAAAAAAACTCGAATTCATTTTTGGAGCAGCAGAAATCGCCCATGTTCTGGATAAAAAAACCAAATGGCGAATTGCTGAAGGCGTTTTTGGTTTGGTGGTAGGGCTTTTCGGTTTTTAGTGGTTGTTCCGATGATATTCCGGTTGAATGGTTATATTTGGTGGCATATGATAGCTCACAAATGTTTCAAACCAAACTCGCTTTACGCAATGAAAAAAAATTTATTTATTGGATTAGTAATTCTGATTTCATTTAATATGTATTCTCAAGGTAAAATTGGAGTATTTGCAGGAATCAACGCTTCCTCATTATCAGATGGATTTTTAAAATCTAGTTATATAGGTAGTAATTCATTTAGTTTTCACATTGGAGGATTATATGAATTTCCTTTAACAGAAAAAATTGCATTCAGACCAAAGCTATTATTCTCTCAACAAGGCAACAGAGAAGATTTTGATAATAACATAAAATATGAAACTTCGTATATAAATATTCCGCTCGACTTTAAATTTTTTAAAAAACCATATATTCTATTTGGACCCCAAGTTGGTTTTTTAATTGACACAAAGAAGAAAGAAATTGATTTTGGTGACTTAGAAAGTCTGGACTACGGACTTAATTTAGGCATCGGAATTGACATCAAGGACTTTTTTATTGAATTTAATATATATCAAGGTTTAAATAAATTAATCGAAGTAGAATACAAACAAACGAATCCTTTTAGAGATATTGATATTGAAGCAACCAATACTGTTCTTCAATTAACTTTAGGTTATAACTTAGACTTGTAAAAAACTTCTTGTAGCCCGCTGGCGCGGGCGTCCCGCCCGTGCCCTACACGAGTGCGACACCTCCAGTGTGCAGCTTCAATTTACTCACAACAACCATCCTCGCTAGCGCGAGTGCACCCCCGCATAGAAGCATGACCATCAACATCTTAAAATGTGGCAGATGGCGTTTGGAATACAAAATTTCGTATTTTTAAAGTCAAGATCAAAATACCTGTTTACCCATCTACAAGCGCAACGACCTAGCCGTCTGCCAGGACGGACAGGGAAACATCAGCGTAAATACCAATAGAAATATGCCAGGTGCCACCACCATAAAAAATGTTATTGAAGAGCTTGATGCCATTATCAATGAGAGCATCAAGACCAACAGCAGGATGGGCTTGTTTGCCTATATCTACAAACGCACCACTGCTGAGGTTGCTGCCGAGATTGCCCTTGGTCATTTTAAGGATAACCAGAACTTAGAACGATTGGATGTAGCATTTGCCAACTTATATTTGGATGCTTACAGGGATTATAAAAGTCATCAACAGGTAAGTGCATCCTGGGCCTTCGCCTTTGATCAAGTACATGAGCCCTTGACCATTGTGCAACATATCATGTTAGGGATGAACGTTCACATCAATCTCGACCTTGCGGTGGCCACAGCAAACACCATGTCTGGGAGGGAGATTCTTGATATTGAGGAGGACTTCAATAAAGTGAATGACATTCTCCTTCAAATTACCAATGAATTGCAAGACCGGCTCAGTCGGGTATCGCCCTTAATGTTTATTCTAGATGTACTTGGGGAAAACAAAGATGAAAAGATCATTGATTTTAGCATGCGTAAAGCGCGTGGGCAATCCTGGAATGCCTCAAACCTACTATGGTCATTAGGAGAAAACAAAAGTGGCCAAGCCATAAATAGCATAGATCAATTGGTGCTTAAACTTGGTAAATGCATCAAAACCCCTAAGACACGGACGGTTCGGTTTTTTCTTAGGGTCATTCAAAAGTTTGAAACGAAACAAGTGGGCAGCATCATTTCTAAATTAAGAGCAGATTAGGCGAACGTGGCCATTGAACAAATAATAATCCAGCTTGCGCTGGCATTTCGTCCCCGCTGGCGCGGGCGTCCGCCCGTGTTCCTCACGAAACCATTTTAGTACTATTAAATTCACAGACTAAACCCCGCTGGCTCGGGCGTCCCGCCCGTGTTCCCCACGCAACCATTCCAGTCATATTAAATTCCGATACTAAACCCCAACAACTTCACCCGCTGGCGCGGGCGTCCCGCCCGTGTTCCCCACGCAACCATTCCAGTACTATTTATTTACCTCGCTGGCGCGGGCGTCCCGCCCGTGTCCTCACGCAACCATTCCAGTACTATTAAATACAAATACTAAACACCAACAACCTCACCCGCTGGCGCGGGCGTCCCGCCCGTGTTCCCCACGCAACCATTCCAGTACTATTTATTTACCTCGCTGGCTCGGGCGTCCCGCCCGTGTTCCTCACGAAACCATTTTAGTACTATTAAATTCACAGACTAAACCCCAACAACTTTACCAAAAAAACCATCAATCAACCCCGCCGGCTGACTAATAGCAGGCACCGGAAACTCAAACCAATGTTGCATTTCTTCGTCGAAGCCTGTTCCATTTAAATAATGATGCAGTGCCAAGTTTAAGCCATTGGTATATTTTGGATGATCAGCGCCTTGGAGATATTCATGGTATAAATCGTTTTGAGCATAGGCTTTAAAAACAAGACCTGTAATCCTTTTTCCAAAATCCTGCGGATTCTTACCAATGGAACTAAATAGAGCGTCCTAAATAAAAGCAACATAATTCTAAACAGCTGTTTGTCAAAACGAAAAGTTTAGACATTACAAAGAACCCTTCTCATAAAAAATTTTAGCTAAACTCAAAGTTAAATGAGCATTTTAATGGTTAATCTCATTTTACATATGTTCTTGGTTTTATGACAGTATTGGTAATGTTCTAGTATTAAAGCCTTATACTGCGAATAAACCATTAAAACAACAAAATGGGATTTATTAAAAGCAACTTTAAATTAAAGCTGCTTTAATTTTTTTAAAACATATAAACGATGGATTCTCAAAATAAACTTATTAATAATATCCGATTGACGACCTTAGAAATTCATAAGGAATATCCAGAATTAGTTAATGATATGACTGAAGTATCCAAAACCTTCCTATCTGATACGAAAAATGGAACTAACAACAAAGAACTAAAAGCCTATTTAGACTCCCTGAATGGCATCATAAAAACTTATAAAGAAGAACATTAAAAAACTATAATAAAATGACAATACAAATAAATACAGACAAGACTATTTCTGGAGAAAAAAGAACTGAAGATTTTTTTACCTCTCAAATTGAAGAAGCTTTAGAAAGGTTCGAATCTCATATTACCAGAGTAGAAGTTCACTTAAAAGATGAAAATGGGAAAAAGGATGGTTTTAATGATATTTCTTGTTTATTAGAAGCTAGACTTGAAGGCAGGCAACCTATTGCTGTCACTAATCAGGCAGACACCATAGACCTTGCATTAACAGGTGCCATTGATAAAATAAAAAACGCTGTAGAAAGCATTCTTGGAAAAATCCAAAAACATTAGAATTCATCATTATAAAATAATATTGTCCTACAAAGACCTAAGACCCTGCCTGACCGGCAGGCAGGCATATGACTTGATTCGCAATCATTTGAAAATTAAGCCTATCTGATTTTCATTTTTAATTTCAAAACTTAAAATGTCTTTTAGAACTTAAGCAAGCTATTATATTTTGAAATTTGCCTAAAAGCTTGCTGCTGTTAACAAAATCCCCGCTGGCGCGGGCGTCCCGCCCGTGTTCACCCTCATTCCTCACAAGACCATTCCAGTGCTATTAAATTCAATACTAAACCCCAACAACTTCCTCCAAAAACCCCCCGCTGGCGCGGGCGTCCCGCCCGTGTCACCGTATTCCTCACAAGACCATTCCAGTACTGTTAAATTCACATACCAAACTCCAATAATTTCCTCTAAAAACCCCGCTGGCGCGGGCTTCCCGCCCGTGTCCCTCACGCAACCATCGCAGTCACCGGAAAGTCAAATCAATGTCGCATTTCTTCGTCAAAACCTGTTCCGTTTAAATAATTGTGCAATGCCAGGTCTAATTAATTGTCTGGTTCCAATCTACTTATAAATCTTAATTGACTGGATGTTATTTGGTTTTTTCAGCCTCTTGCGGATTCTTATTTAAAAAATATTACTTTTAGAAAAAAGTCCGAACACTAAAATAAAAACATGAAACAATTATTTTTGAAATCAACACTGCTTCTTTGTACACTTACATTATTAATTTCTTGTAAAGAAGAAAAAACTGAAAAAGCATATACAGATGTGGAGATTATGGCTGAATCCAAAAAAGTGAATGATTTTTTTCAAAAGTCATTTGATGCCAGAGTGGATCTATCTCCAGAGTTTCAAACTAGACTCGGAATAAAAAAGGATTACGGAAAACTCGATGATAATTCGCCTGAAGCATCAGAAAGAGACTTGAAAATAAACAAAGAAGAACTTGTTTGGTTAACAGATTCCGTAAATGCAGCCGCACTTTCAAAAGATGCCTTATTGAGTTATAAACTCTATAAACAAAATGTAGAAAATAGTATTGACGATTATAAATACAGATTACACAACTACCCAGTGAATCAAATGTTTGGTGCGCAATCTGGTATGCCGGCATTCTTAGTAAACATGCATCGCATTGATAGTGTTGCAGATGCTGAGGCCTATATATCTAGATTGAATGGTTTTAACAAATACTTCGCTCAAGTGGTCGAGAATCTAAAAGAACGAGAAGCTATTGGCATTGCTCCTCCAAAATTTGTTTATGATAAAGTAGTGCAAGATTCAGAAAATATATTAGTTGGCCAACCATTTGACACTTCTAAAACGCAAAGTACATTATTAGAAGATTTTATGAATAAAGTAAACAAATTGGAGATTGATGATGAAGCAAAAACTACTTTAGAGAAACAAGCAAACCAAGCCTTATTAACTTCTGTAAAACCAGCTTATGAAGGGCTCATTTCATTTATAAAAGAGCAAAAGGAAAGAGCGAATACTGATGATGGCGCGTGGAAATTTCCTGACGGTGAGGCATTTTATAACAATGCATTAAAAAGAACCACAACTACAGATTTAACTGCAGATGAAATCCACAAAATAGGCTTAGCGGAAGTTGCTAGAATTCATGGAGAAATGGATGCAATACGCCAGCAAGTAGGATTTGAAGGCAGTTTACAAGACTTTTTTCAGTTTATGAGAACAGACAAACAGTTTTATTACAGTGCAGATCAAAAAGGAAAAGACGCTTATTTAAAACAAGCGGTGCATTTAATCGACAGTATGAAAACTAGATTGGATGAAATATTTATTTCAAAGCCAAAGGCAGACATTGTAGTAAAAGCCGTTGAACCTTTCAGAGAAAAGTCTGCGGGAAAGGCCTTTTATAATCGCCCAGCAGCTGATGGCTCAAGACCCGGAATTTATTATGCCAACTTATATGATATGGAGTCTATGCCAAACTATCAGATGGAAGCATTGGCATATCACGAAGGAATTCCCGGACATCACATGCAATTGGCAATTCAGCAAGAATTAGAAGAAGTGCCTATGTTTAGAAAGTTTGGTGGGTACACAGCCTATACAGAAGGTTGGGGATTGTATTCTGAATTTATTCCAAAAGAAATGGGCTTTTATGAAGATCCTTATTCAGATTTTGGTCGTTTGGCTATGGAATTGTGGAGAGCATGTAGATTGGTAGTAGATACGGGCATACATTCTAAAAATTGGACACGAGAGCAAGGGATAAAATATTATACAGAAAATACCCCAAATGCAGAAATGGATGCCGTTAAAATGGTTGAAAGACATATCGTAATGCCAGGCCAAGCAACAGCCTATAAAATAGGAATGATGAAAATTTTAGAATTACGTCAAAAAGCTAAAGATGCTTTAGGTGAAAATTTTGACATTCGTGAATTCCATGAAGTAGTTCTTTCCCATGGAGCAATTCCTTTAAATGTTTTAGAAGATTTTGTAGATGAATATATTTCTTCTAAAAAATAGGATAACTGAGGTCTAAGTTGGCGCGAGCAAGATACTCGCGCCAACTTTTAAAAAATAAATCCTTTAATCAACAATCAAAACACGGTTCCCAGCTGGCGCGGGCATCCCGCCCGTGTTCCCACGAAACGATTCCAGTACTATTAAATTCTCAAACTAAACCCCAACAACTTCCCTGGCGCGGGAGTCCCGCCCGTGTTCCTCACGAAACCATTTTAGTACTATTAAATTCACAGACTAAACCCCAACAACTTCACCCAAAAACCCCTCAATCATCCCCGCCGGCTGACTAGTAGCAGGCACCGTAAAGTCAAACCAATGTTGCATTTCTTCGTCGAATCCTGTTCCGTTTAAATAATTGTGCAATGCCAGGTTTAAGCCCTTGGTATATTTTGGATGATCGGCACCTAGAGGATCTTCGTGGTATAAATCGTTTTGGGCAAAGCCTTCAAAAACAGGTCCCGTAATCGTTATTCCAAAATCCTGTGGATTCTTACCAATGGGACTATGAACCGTAGTTGTAAACTGGTGCCAATAAGCCGACTGAATACAATTGCGTTCAAACAACTGCTTTACCACATCCAGTGAATCAATGGTTTCCTGTTCCGTTTGGGTGGGAAATCCATACATGAGATACGCATGAACCATGATATTGGTTGAAGAAAAATTATGGGTAACGCGCGTTACTTGCGCAATATCAACCCCTTTTTTCATTTTGGCCAATAACCGATCTGAAGCCACTTCCAAACCTCCAGTTACAGCGATACAACCAGATTTTGCCATTAATTCACAGAGCTCAAAGCTGAATGTCTTTTCAAAACGAATATTCGTCCACCAGGTAATCTTAACATTCCGTTCTAACAATGCATTGGCTAAAGCCCGTAACATTTTAGGTGGCGCAGCTTCATCCACAAAATGAAACCCTGTAATGCCGGTATCTTTGACTATTTTTTCAATTTTATCCACCAAATCTTCAGCGGTTGTGTTTTGGTAATTTCCAATATAATCCAAGCTCACATCGCAAAACGAACATTGTTTCCAATAACAGCCGTGCGAGATGGTCATTTTATTCCATCGGGCATCTGTCCACATGCGGTGCATCGGGTTCACCACATCCAGAAAAGACACATATTTATCAAAAGGCAACCCAGAATAATCGGGTGCCGGTAAGTTTCTATGGTGGTAAATGGTGTTTGGAATTTTATTCTTATAAACAACAGCATTGTTTTCAAGTACATAGGTCCGTTCCAAATCATCTATGGTAACTTTACCTTCCAGATACTGAACCATCTTGAGCAAAGGCCCTTCCCCATCGTCCAAGGAAATAAAGTCCACAAATTCAAAAATCCGAGGATCTGTAAGCGAACGCAGTTCGGTGTTGCAATAGCCGCCACCAAAAGCAACAGGAATATCAGGAAAAAACTGTTTGGTAAATTGGGCACAACGCAAGGCTGCAAACAAGTTTCCGGGAAAAGGAATGGTAAAGCACACTAAAAGTGGTTTCTCTTTTTTAATGGTTTCCATTAAAATATCCAGCATTTCCGCTTCAATGATGGTCGGCTGAAAACTTAAAAATTCATCTATTTCATCAAAGCTACTCGCAGAAGTGGCAATTTGCTCGGCATACTTCGTAAAGGCAAAAAACTCATCCACATTCGCCTGAATAAAATCGCCTATCTCTTCAATAAAAAGCGTTCCATAATGTTTTGCTTTATCGATGATGCCTATCTCACCAGCTTCCCATTTAATAGTAGTATTCACTTTAGACAGTCTATGGCCCAATGGTAAAAAATCAGCTTCCAGAATTTTATGCGCCGTTTCAAGATCCTGCTTTTGAAGAAACGGAATTACAACATCCACGCATTGCATGTACTTGCCCTTCATTTTACGAACTTCGGGATAATCATAGTGCTTCAAGTCTTGTGCTTCCTGAAACATGCTGCGAAGAAAATCGCCCGTAAAAATGGTGGTAAAGAGTTCTATACTTAAATCGCAGGAATGCACAGCAATGTCGTGATCTCCCATAAATCCTTTTAAATATGCCGTTGCCGGATAAGCGGTGTTCAACTGGGTAAACGGTGGGGTTATAAAAAGGATTTTGGATTGCATGCTGCAAAGATATGGTTCTTTGAAATATGGTGGGTGGAATTGGGGGTGGTAATTGGTTGTTGGTATATTAGGTTTTTCTCCACCTTTAAATTTGGTTCTTTACAGTTTTTGTTCTATCATGGAACTGAATAATTATATTTGAGTTAAACTTTATAATTGTGGGTAGATATAAATGTGTATTTATCCGAATTTTTGCAGCAAGTGGCACACTCAACCTTTTAGATAATCAAAAAGACAAGTTAGTTGAAATATGAATTGGAATATTTTCTGTTTAAAATATGATAAGCGAGAAGAGTGGGCATTTGAACAAATGTCATATCTGCTTTTCTGTGCCGAATTGGGAAATAGAATTGGATTATTCCGTTATAAAAATCAAACTGGAATAGAAACAGAACCTCTAGAAAAGGATGGAGAGTATTATGGATTTCAGGCTAAATATTACAGAGTTCCTCTTTCAGGTAAGAAATCAGAAATAATTTCGTCGATTAAGAAAGCTAAAAGAGAAAACCCTAAATTGAATAAGATTCTATTCTATTTGAACGAAGAGTTCTCAGAAAGCACAAAAAAAGGACAAAAAAAATCAAAATTTCATATCGATATTGAGTCTGAAGCCAAAAAGCTAAAATTAGAAATAGTATGGCGTGTACCAAGCCATTTTGAACTTCAACTAACGTTACCTGAAAATAAATACATCTACGAAGATTTTTTTAGCCTCGAACCGAATGAGGGGAAATTAATTGATGAAATTAAAAATCATAATAAAAATATTTTACAAGCAATTCAAACAGAAATACCTTTCGGTGATAAAAAAATAAAAATTGACAGAAGTAAGATTATTGAAGAAATCATAAAAGTTTCAAATAAGAAAGAAAATATTATTATTTCCGGTGAAGGAGGTTGTGGAAAAACTGCTCTTTTTAAAGAATTTTATAGTCTTCAAAACAAGGAAATTCCTATCTGTATTTTTAAGGCTACAGAATTGAATGTTAATCATATAAATGAATTTGTATATCCGCAAACAGCCCTAAAATGAAATAATTATCGTATATTCACTTGATATTAAAACAGTTGATTATGAATATATTTGATTTTGGAGTTCATTTCACAGACGAAAAGAGCTGTCGTACACATTTTAAAGAGGAACGAG
>NZ_VORM01000059.1 GCF_007997225.1 Subsaximicrobium wynnwilliamsii | reverse complement strand
TGCCGTAAAAGTAAAACACCCTGTTACCAAGGAAATAACTTACACCACCATAATCAACTCCGAGCAGCAACAAAATTTAGCGAAATTATTCGATTTCTAACTTGGGTGTCCCAGCGACGAAAACAGGAGAAATTATTCTTTTGATATTTTTTTCTTTCATTGCTTGAACTATATTTTTGGTTCCATCAGTTTGTAACCATTCGGGTGAACCTTTAACGTGTCCAAATAAACTTACAACAATATCAGCATCTTCAATTACTTGTCTAACATCATCAATATTGAGAACGTCTCCCATATAAACTTCAAAATTAGGATTGACTTGACTTATACTTTTTGGGTTTCTTGCCAATGCTTTAACTTCAGAACCTCTTTCAAGAGCCAATTCTAAAAAATGTTGGCCTGTTTGACCTGATGCACCAAATAATGCTATTTTCTTTTTCATTTCATTCTCTTTTTAATTGATAAATAATTACTTTTTAATTCGCTAAATGGTATATATCCACTTCCTATCTTTTGATATGTCCCATTAATTTTTATAAATATTGTTGGATATCCTGATACATTTAACTCGGCAGATTTTTTAAAATCATCTTCAGCCAACTTCTTATACAAAGGGTCTTTCATTTTTAGAACAAACGACTTGGCATCTAAACCAAACTTCAACGCAATTTGACCATAAGCATCAAGATTTTCGGGCTCTATTCCATCATAATAAATGGCTCTTTGTAAGGCGGATGCGAATCGAATATTATTGTTTGGGTCTAAATTTTTAAATACCGATAAAGCAATTGCAGTTGGTACCGATGTAAAAATGGCATCACCGTTTTTTAAGGTTTTGTTTAGAAATTCGCTACCAAATTTTACACCCGTTGCTTTTTCAACACCTTTATATGCCCAACTTATATAAGATGCAACTTCACCAATTGGTCCTATTCTACCACCTGTTATCATTCCGCCAGATATAACTTCAAAACTTAGACTGTCTTTGTACTTTTCTTGAAATTGTGTTATCACGGGTGAAAAACCATAACACCATCCACATAAAGCATCATATACGTACACTATTTTCATTTTTTCCTGAGATTTATAGCTAATTAAGTTTATAATAAGAATGACTATTAATAAAAAATTTTATCTATAAATTGATAAGACTCCAAAAGTATCTACTTTTGATGTACCATAATAATAATATAGTACTAACATTTTGGTAAGTATGAAAAGTAAAGCATTAAAAATAACGGCAAGGTGTCCGATTAGAACCACAACCGATTTGCTAAGTGGCAAATGGAAACTTCTCATTTTGTTTCAATTAGCTCCTCAATCTTTAAGGCCTTCAGAATTAAAAAGAGTAATACCAGATATCAGCGAGAAAATGCTAATACAAGAACTAAAAACATTGTGTGATAGCGGCATGGTTATTCGCAAAAATTTTGGTGAAGTTCCTCCAAGGGTAGAATATGAATTAACCTCTATTGGGCGTAAGATAATGCCACTGATTGCTGAAATGCGGAACTTTGCAATTGAATATGAAAACGAAATTATCAGTAATACTAAATCATAAAATGATGTTAAAAGTATTAGTTACAGGGGCGACAGGAAATGTTGGAATTGAAGTTTTATCTTCTTTAAAAAAACTTGACCATAAACTCGAAATACATGCAGGTGTAAGGGATACAGAATTCGGCAATGAGAAGCTCTCAAATTTCAACATTAAGACAATCAAATTTGACTTTACGAATATTGAAACGTTTCTGTCTGCCTTAAAAGATATTGATGTGCTTTTTTTACTTCGACCACCACAAATTTCAGACGTTAAAAAATATTTTAAACCACTCATTGAAACAGCAAAGGAATCTTCAATAAAGCACATTGTCTTTTTATCTGTGCAAAGTGTTGAGAATAGTAAAATTATACCGCATCATAAAATTGAAAAATTAATTGTTGACAGTAAAATTCCGTACACATTTTTACGACCTGCCTATTTTATGCAAAATTTCACTTCGACTTTACGTAATGACTTAGTGAATAATCATAGAATTTATTTGCCATCAGGACAAGCAAAATTTACAGTAATAGACGTAGAAGATATTGGTTCTGTGACAGCAAAAGTGTTAATCGAACCGAAAAATCATATCAATAAGAGCTATGAATTAACTAATAATGAAACCTTGACATTTGCTGAAATGGCTGAAAAAATTAGTAAAGGAATTGGAAAGACTATAAAATTTATTTCACCTAATTTGTTACAGTTCTTTTTGACCAAACGAAAGGAAAATATGCCAACAATGCTAATTTTAGTAATGATTATGTTGCATTACTTTCCAAGATTTCAAAAGACACCTAAGACAACTGATTGGGTAAAAATTATCACAGGACAAGAGCCAAAATCTTTTGACGACTTCGTTCTCACAAACCTAAAACAACTTCGATAAAAAGAAACACAGGCTATAACAATGTATATAAAAAATAGTCGAAGCAGTAGTAAATTCAAGGCTTTTGGCTCGTATCGAACTTTGTGATTAATTGAAAGTTTGGTGCTTCGAAATAGCCTACTTTTCATATACTAATCGTTACACAACATTAAAAGAAACTCTAAAAATTCCAAAAATGGATATTGAAGATTTAATGAACAATCCGAAATTTAATATTGACATTGGTGCTTTTTGGGGAGCATTCACTCAACAAACTTGATGAATAGTTATCATCTAAAAGCAATTCTCAAAAGACAAGTTCAAATTGTAGAATTACAAAAGGGGAAAACAGGACAAGAATTAGACGAGTCAGTTCAAATAGAAATTGATATTTTGAATGAAAAATTCTCTGGATGGTTAAAAGAGGATATTATTAGTAACGTTGATAATTTTTCAAGAGATTAAAATTTAAAGAATTGGACAGTAGCCTAATTGGAATTGGAATAGCACTCGGAATTAGTTTCTTCATTCTTTACACAAGAAAAAAGAAATGGATGACCGAAAAAATAGTTTGGCTGATTTGTATTGGACTTTTGGCCTTTGGACTTTTTGGATTTTTATATTCCGAATCTGAATTTAGGAGCGATCGAATTATGTATTTCGGATTTTGCGTGCCAATAATTTATTGGATTTCTGACCGTATTTTCAAGCGGATAAGTGAAAATATTCATCAAAGGGACTTTATTCTATTTTTGAGATATTCGGACGAAATAAATGATGGATTTGGAGCAAAAAATCCACAAGTAAAAGGTTCAGATAAATTATTCTCATTCGGACTTTTGACTATAATTGTCGTAACCTTATTAATCGGAATTGGAACAATAAAATAAAAACGATTTGCCGTATAAAATTAATTGCTGGTTTTGGCTAAATTATGAAGGTCCAAACGGACTTTCTTGGTTCGTGTTTTATTTACTAAATTCACTGCTCAAAACACGCAACTAACCTTATTCAAAAACGTTAGGCAACGTATGACCAACACACAAGAAAAACTCGTTAATTACTTAAGCTAACGAGTGAAATTTTTGAGTAGGAAAATTATAATAAATTTGACGTAAGTCAGAATTTGAGGACAATTGAAAATAAAAATTATGTAGAATAAAGAGTTTCTGAATCACAAAAACATCTAAACAAAATTCAAAATATGAAAAAATATCCTAATTACAAAATTCTAGTTCCCCTCAGCTTTTTCATTATCATTAATTGCCAATAATGCCCTGTCCAAAATAGTCAAATAATCTGTATCTTCTATTTCTCTGCATGCCCAAGTACTACCAAACACCTGACTAAATAGGAACATTCTCTCTGGTTTATTATATCTAACAAAATACTTTTTACCACTTTCTGAAATTACAGTACCAATTAAATCATTAACAGGATTTAAATACTTATATTTACTAAATTCCAATAAATAAACATCTCCAGACTTTATTCCATATTTACTAGGATTATCTAATTTAATTGCATCACCTACTTTACAATCCATAAAATAAATTGCTTCTTTAGCACTTTTAAAAGCACTTCCCCCAACAAATATATTTTTACCATCCTCTCTTTTAGCTAAAAGGATTTTATCATATTCAGACCAAAGTAAGTCAAAATTATATTCCCCTCTATATTCTTTTAACTTTATAGTTTTTAGACTAATATCTATTTTATATTTATCATAAATATAATCTGCTAAAACTTCTCTAATAATATATGGCCACCCTTTCAACGTAACGTTTTTATAAGTAAATTTTGTTTGTTCAACTTTTGTCCAATTCTGTGATACATTACCAATTTTACCATCCCATAGCATAAAATTAGTAGGCGCACCAATCATTGGACTATTGTCGTCCCATCCAGCAAAAATAAATGCTGAATGTGTGAACTTGTTACGCACATCAAGTAAATATTTAAAAATTTTATTATCATCAATTATTTCTTGTTTTACCTCTTTACCTTTTATTTTAGAGTATTTTATTACGCTAATGCTATTAAAAAGTTTTACTCTAGTTTCAGTTTTCAATTCGTTAAAAACAAAATTTCTAATAGATTTAACTATACCATGTTTTTCTTTGTATTTCGAATATAAATTTTGAGTTAATTCTTTATAGTTTAATTTATTACTATCAAAATTTTCAAGTATTTGATCTCTTTCAAGATTATTTTCTTTTTTTACCCAAATGTCAAAATCCTCAAATTTTTCCTTTTCTGATAGTGTATCAAGGCATGTTAATAGTAAATAATTAATAGTACTATAAAAGTGTTGAAATGGATGAAAATCGTATTCAAGATTATAATTTAATGGTCCTTGGAAATTTACTCTATTAGAATAGAGCATATCTATAAACTTTATTCTGTGAATAACAGATTGTATGTTGTTAGGAATATTATCTTTATTCATTGATATTTATTAGTTGCTCTTAGACACCAAAACTAGAACTTTAATTAAATAATTTGTATATCCGTTTAGTGTCCATTAGCTGTAATGCTTGCTATTACTAGTCTATCAAAGATTCGCTCACCAAAATATCTTCGATTTAACTTGTAAACAAACTCGTTTAGATAAAGTTGCAGATATTTTTTCTTGATTTTATGGTACGTTCCTGTAAAATTCCGTTTAGCATTA
>NZ_VORM01000058.1 GCF_007997225.1 Subsaximicrobium wynnwilliamsii | reverse complement strand
TAACAGCGCAAACTCCAGCCATCCTTCTTTAAATTCATCGTTTTACCCATAGACGGCAAATCAACCGGATTCGTCAACACAGTATTCAGCTCTGGCCTATCGGCGAGCCGAATACTTAGTTATTGCCCACAGTTTTTTTATTTGGTCATCCAATTTACTAAATCTTTTTCATTTACTATCGACCAAGAATGTGGATGTCTTTCCCCGTTTTTTCGATAACCTCGATTTTCTGTTTTTATAAGTTCAACGTTATTCTTTCCAAACTCGGTTTTTAATTGTTCCGATAGTTTTTGAATGTAAAAAGCATTTAAATCCTTATAATCGTTTTTTGCGTGTTCTTTCCACCATTTTAAATCAGGTTCTGTATAAAATCTGATTTTTAATTTTTCTAAACCTTTAAGGTTTTCAATATTTTGGGTTTCCAATGTAAAAGGCGATTTCAGCTCGTAATTTGCGATTCCGTTCTCTGGATTTCCAAACTCACTATCTAACATTTCTTTAATCCACTTTGATTCCGCAACGGATGATTCCGAAAAATTGAGTTTTAAATTTTTTTCTGCTGTTCTGTAAAGTCCCAAAAGGTCAACTGGTGAATCCACAATAAAAACGCCTTTTGGTTGAATTTGACTTTTGGTTTTTACAAGATAATCACAGATTGTTAAACTCACATTTCCTCCGCTGGAAAATCCACCAACAAATATGTTCTTTTTTGGTAAATCATATTCACTAACTATTTTCGTTAGTTGTTCAGCTAATTTTTGTTTTTCTTTTGGTTTAAGAAACAAAAGTTCGTTTAAGTTCATTGCTAAAACTGAAAAACCATTTTTAACGCTAATTTCTGAAATTTTAAATTCGTTTAATGTGTTATCAGCGTCGCAAGGGAAGCAGGGAAATAAAATCAACAAGCCTTTTTGATTTTCAGGTTTGATTAATTCAAATTCTGATGTTTTAATAATTTCGGGCGTAGATTTTTCAGTCGACTTTGGTTTCTCGTTTTGTCCTTTGCAAGACATTGTAATCAAAGCTAAAATTATTATGTATTTCTGCATTTTTTTTAAATTGTGGGCAACGTTGTTGTGTATGGACCGTTGCGTGTTTTAACACAGACCTCTCCAAATATAAACTAACTTTTGGAAATCCATAATTTTTCCAAATGAGCACAGACCAAGCCATAGCCTTATATACGGTGTTGGCATTCGTTTTTTCTCTACTGCTTGTTAAAATTAGATATTGGCATATTTGATTCCAGTTTGAATTCAATTTTATCAATTTTTTCATTTATTCCAGTATGAAAATAGAGTATATAATCTTCACTCCCATTTCCCAAATTCAAACCTACTTCAAAGTTATCAAATCCTAAATGAAGCATTTTGCTTTTAAAGTCGTGGAATTTAAACTGAAGTTTTTTCTTATTTTTGGATATCGTAATCTTTCCGTATATCTCATCTTCGTAAGTTCCAATATATTCATCTATTTTGTGTAATAACGGTTTTTCTTCTTTTGTGTCCTTCTCCGTGTTATCAGTTTTTTTATATTCTAAAGATTTTTCCCATTTATAATCTCTTTCGTAATTATCATCCCCAAAAATGTTGAGAGCATAGTCTGTAATTATTGAAATATAGTCAGACCAATTATTTGTCATTATTGCAATACCAAACTTATCATCTTCTGTAATAGTTACTTTTGACCTAAAACCATCTATACCTCCTTCTTTTTGAATGAATTTTTTTCCATTTGGATATCCCATTATCCAACCAATAGAGGAAGAAATAGCTCGATTTGGATTGAATGTAGCGTGAGGAGCAGTATAATAATTATATTGGTCTTCAGTTATATAATTTTGATTATCAATCTTACCTTTATTAGCCAACATCTTAATCCATAAAGCCATATCGCTTGGGGTAGATGAAACAGAACCTGCTGGAGCAATGATATCAATGTTTTGATAATCTACTTCTGTAATACCGTCTGATTTATAACCCTTTGCTCTTTCCTTATAATTTAAGTATTCTTGAAATACAGAATATGAATTATACATATGTAAAGGTGTGAAAACTTCGTCTTTCACCAAATTACCCCAATTTTTTCCGCTCACTTTTTCCTCAACAATTCCAGCAATTAAATACATAAAATTGTTGTAACTATATTGTTGTCTTATTGGGTATTTTGATTTCATCAAAGGAAGTTTCTCCAATATTTCATCTCTTGTAATTGATGAATTTTTATAGTACAGTAAGTCATATCTTCCAACTCCCGTCATATGAGTAAAAAGGTCTTTTATCGTAGCATTTTCAGTAACATAATTATCATCTACTTTAAATTCTGGATAATAATTTTTTACAGGAGCGTTCCAATCCAATAAACCCTTTTCTACAAGTCTTGATGCAATTATGCCAGTCATTGGTTTTGTATTAGAACCAATAGGAAATAGAGTGTTTTCTGTTACAATATTTTTGTTGGCAACATCTCTGTAGCCTAATCCTCCTTTATAAATTATTTCCCCGTTATAAACTATTGCTATTCCTACTCCTGCGGTATTAGTTTTAATCATTAAAGAATCAGATAATTCCAAAAAGTATTTTAGTTTTTGTTCAATTGTTTTTTCTTTATTTCCTGATTGTCCAAATAATACTAATTGAGAAAGGATTAATAGAGTAGTAAACCATTTTTTCATAAATTCTAATTTTTTGATATTTTAAAATGCAAAACTACTATTTAGAATAAAAAAGAACGTTCTACTTTATTAGGAATTAGTGCTACTTTATACAAGTTATTAATTATCAATTGTTTTTCTATATTGAGAAGGTGTTAAATCTGTGTGTTTTTTGAATGCAGTATTAAAAGGTGTTTTAGAATTAAAGCCTACATCATACATAATTTCTTGAATTGTGATTTTTTTAGATGATGTGTTTCTTAATTTTTCGGTTGCTTTTTTTATTCGATATTCATTGACAAAATCAAAAAAATGTTTTCCCATATGTTGATTTATTAAAATGGATAATTCTCTTGAAGGAATTTCTAATTGATTTGCTAATTTTTGAAGTGTTAAGGATGAATCAAGATAAGGTTCATTTTCTTGCATAAACCGTTCTATTTTTTTAATACCTAAATCTTCAATTTCATCTATGTTTACTTTGAGAGGAAATAGACTTGCATCTATACCTTGAAATATTTTAGGTGCAAAAAGTGCTTTGCTAAACAACCAAGAAATGAAAATTATAACGAAAAGTAACATTGTAATACGCAAATTGTTAGTAGTTTCAATGTTGTTGTAAGTAAACCTGTAAATACTTTTTGCCAATGTTATAGCTGATATTATAAAAGAAATAATTAAAAACTTTTTTAACCAAGTGTAGTTTATAAAGGCGTTTGGGTTAGAATAATTTTGTTTTATGATTTTTCTATACCGTATAACTTGGTAAACTCCAGCAAATAAAAAAGTAAAACCAATTATGTAACCAAAAAAGGTGACAAATATAGCTTCTGGTTGTTCATAATAATTTTTAAAAAATAATTCTTGTTTATCTATGCTAACGTTGAAGAAATTGGGAAATATTATTGTTAGATTAATTAAAAGAGGCACAAAAAATAAGATATGCTTAACTTTCAATTTGAAATTATCGTAAAGTATGGAAAGAATATACAAGTAAAATAAAGGGGCTTTTAACCCAGCTAAACCCTCCATTCGAAGCATTTCGGCAGAATATGATAACGTTATAAATTTAGGGTAAAAATATGCAGTAAAATCTAAAGCAATAATTATTAAATATACTGCAAAAATTAAGTTGCTTAACTTTTTGCTTGTTTTAGAAATAATTAAATATGTTGCAAAAAACAGGAACAAAAAGACAACAAAAACACCTAATAATTCGATAATGCTAAATGTCATAAGTTCGAATATTAGGTCTTAAATTGTTCCATTCTAAAATTCTTTTTTGAGTTTATTTCGTAATAAATTTCTGTTATTTTTTTGATTTAATACGGTTTTTTTTAAATGAATGCCAACGTTGTTATGTATGGACCGTTGCGTGTCTCACACACGAACTATTAAAGATACAATTTCCCGCCTAATTCCAAAAATTCGGTAAATTTAGATTTGTAATTTAAAAATCTATCATCATCATTGACAATGATTTCTACTTGAATTCCTCTTTTAAGACAATTAGTTAACTCTCTAATAATGAAATTTTCTCCAACCCAAGCAACGGAAGCAAAAACATTGAATTTTGCGTGTTTCAAGTTTTGGATTATAATTTCTTTAATATTTTCAAAATGTATTTCCATTCGGGTTAGTTTGGTCAAATTGTGGGCAACGTTTATGTGTATGGACCGTTGCGTATTAAAGCACGAACCATTAAAGATACAAAACTCCGCTGGAAAATTCCGAAGAATTTTCCAGATTAGCACAGACCCAGCAATGGCTTATACACGGTGTTGTGTAGCGTATTTTATTCAATGGCAAATTTAATACTTACTTCACTCTCCACTTTGATTGGTCTAAACTCAATCGTTGGTGGTTCGTATTCTTGTTTTCCTTTATTTGAATATCCCATTACGACAACTTCCTGTAATTCTCCGCTGAAATTATTGTAAGTTTCGTAATATTTGTCAGTTATATGAATCGCACGAGTTACTTTTTGATTTAATGGTCTTACTAAAAAGTCAGCTTGTGTTCTAGCTTTTTCAACTGCTTTTGCTTTAAGTTCAAGTTTTAATTCTTCCATTTTAGAATATTCAGTTCTGTCTAAATTGACATTAGATATTCCGATTTCTTCTAATGCAACTAATACTTTACCTGCGGTTTGTGAGTCAAAAACCTTTAATTCGTATGCTTTGTCTTTCATTATATCCTTTTGTTTCAGGAAGTATTTTTTGAAATTGCTCGCTAAATCAGAAAGCGTTAGTTGTTTTTCAGTATTAATTCCGAGAGACTTTAATTTCTGAATCATTTTTGATTCCATTTCTTCGACAGGAATTCTATTTCTTTCATCCTTCTCTCGAATTAAAATGTCCAAATAAATAATATCTGGCTTTATCAGTGTGTCAACCTTTGCTATTGTTTCAAGATATGGTTGGTCAATAAAGTTTTTAGTTTGTCCGTTTGAAATTTGACAAGTTAAAATAAGTCCTAAAATCAGTAATATTCTATTCATTTGGTTTTTTGTTTTATATGCTACACAACGCTCTTGAGTATGATTAGTTGCGTGTCTCAATCGCTAATTTAGCAAATAAAAACGAACTTGGGCATCCCACGAGTATTTTCGGAAGAAGAACAGGCCCAGCAATTAATTATACGCGATGTTGT
>NZ_VORM01000056.1 GCF_007997225.1 Subsaximicrobium wynnwilliamsii | reverse complement strand
ACTACTGCAAATAGAAAACCAACGCATCTTGCAGATGCTGTTTTTTTCATTTATTGAAAATAGCTCAAGCACGCTTGGGATTTTCGAAATGAATTGAAGGGATTAGCTGCGCTGTTCCGAAGCTGCTACACTACTGCAAATAGAAAACCAACGCATCTTGCAGATGCTGTTTTTTTCATTTATTGAAAATAGCTCAAGCACGCTTGGCTATTTTCAATAAATGAAAAAAACCTATGCTCCCGCATAGGTTTTCTGCTTGATGTGGAGCATATCGGATTCGAACCGATCGCCTCTACACTGCCAGCGTAGCGCTCTAGCCAAATGAGCTAATGCCCCGTAACATTCAAAATTCAATGTTCAAAATTCTAAATCAAGACCTTGAATCTTGAACATGGACCTGAATATTTTCAGTCGACAAATATAGGATTTTATTTTAACCCGCTCAACACTAAAACAGGTAAAGTGGAACTGTGAAAATCTTTTTTCAATATCGTGTTACTTTCCCACATCTTACTAAAGAAACCACGCTTGCGCCTTACCACGCATAATAAATCCGGTTTGTTTTCCTTATAATGCTCCATAACAGCCTGAATGGTCGTTGGGTTTTCGCTGTAAGCGGTATTTGAAATCAGACTTTTTAGATCCTCAGTCACATTAAAGTCCCCTTCGTTGTGAAAAGGCGTCTTAACCAACAACAAGTTGACTGTCGATTTAAATTGTGCCTTAATATCCTTCAATGGGTTTAATGCTGCTTCATTTTTTATAATGGCCGATTTAATAGCCATCAAAATCGTATCTATGGACTTAAATTTAAAACCTTCTGGCACAATCAATGCAGGGATATTGGTCTGCTTAACGATTTTTCCCGAGGTTTTTCCCAAATACACTTCCTCTTTCAAAGAGTTGGTGCGTGGTTCTAATAATATTAAATCGACTTCCAAAGCATTGCAAGCCAATTCAAGCGTATCCACCAATTTGCCTTTAAAGGTTCTTATGGAAATTTCAACACCTTTCGTATCAACCTTTGCCACATGCTTCGTTAAGAATTCCAGACTTTCACGCTCCAAAATATGATCTATCTTAATCATAGTGCCTGCTTTAGTGTAAACATTGTAAATTTGCACAACATAGAGTTTAGCACCAAAGCTTTTGGCAAAGTCCACTGCATATTGCAAATGGCTTACTGCATTTTTTGAGGAACCAACAGGAACGAGAATTGACTTCATAATCTAAATTTTAAAAGTAACTTTACTCAAATTTTAAGTAAAGGTAGCTATTAAAATGATACGCAAAGCAAGAGCACAGGATATTGACGCCATAATAACAATCACGAAAGCTTGTGCTAAATACATGGTTTCCAAAGAGATATTTCAATGGAATGAGCACTATCCAAACCGGGCAGCCTTCCAGAAAGACTTCGATAGGGCAGAGCTTTACGTAATGGAACTTCACGAAAACACTATTGGCTGCATTACGCTTTCCACATTGATGGATGCAGAATACACGCCAATCCATTGGCAGACAAAAAACAGCAACAACCTTTACATTCATCGTTTAGCGGTGCACCCTGAATTTCAAGGTCAGGGTTTTGCGCAAAAACTCATGGATTTTGCTGAAGCCTTCGCAAAAAACCACAATTTCGAGTCGATTCGATTAGACACCTTTTCACAAAATGAGCGCAACCAAAACTTTTACGAGCGGCGCAACTATAAACAATTAGGCGAGATTTATTTTCCGAAGCAAAGTAAAAAACCTTTCTATTGTTACGAACTGGTTTTATGAGCGCAGACATTTCTTTCAAAAACATAAACAGACTCGCCATTCCTGCATTGATTGCTGGGGTGGCAGAACCACTCATCTCGTTGACAGATACCGCCATTGTTGGCAATGTAGACCTCAACGCCACCGAAAGTCTTGCGGCGGTAGGCATCGTAGCCACCTTTTTATCGATGCTCATTTGGGTCTTTGGGCAATCGCGAAGTGCTATCTCTTCCTTAGTCTCACAATATCTGGGCGCCAACAATTTAGAAGCCATCAAAAGCCTCCCTGCGCAAGCCATTCTTGTAATGACCCTGCTTAGTATATTGATTATTGGAGCAACCTATCCCATTGCAGAGCATATTTTCAAATTGTACAATGCAGATAACCTCATTCTCGATTACAGCGTCGAATATTACAAAATCCGCGTTTTTGGGTTTCCATTTACCTTATTCACTTTTGCGATTTTTGGGACTTTTAGAGGTCTGCAGAACACCTTTTACCCAATGATCATTGCGCTTACGGGCGCTGGCCTTAATATTGTTTTGGATATTATTCTGGTCTATGGCATTCAAGATTACATTCCAGCAATGCATATCAAGGGCGCCGCTTATGCCAGCGTGTTTGCGCAATTTATCATGGCCATATTGTCTGTGATTTTTTTGCTTAAAAAAACCGATATCTCACTTAAAGTCCGTTTACCGCTAAATCCCGAAATCTCTCGTTTTGCTTTGATGGTGCTCAATCTGTTTGTACGTACCTTGGCATTGAATGTGACTTTATATTTCGCCACAAGGTTCGCTACGTCCTACGGGAAAGAATACATTGCAGCCTACACCATTGGCATCAACCTTTGGTTTTTGGGTGCTTTTATCATCGACGGTTATGCCAGTGCCGGAAACATTCTCTCCGGTAAACTATTAGGCTCGAAATCTTACACAAATCTTATAAAATTAAGTAATAGACTTATCGGTTACGGCCTCATTTGCGGGGTGGTATTGGCGCTATTAGGGGCTGTTTTTTATTATCCTATCGGAAGGATTTTTACTGAAGAACCTAAAGTACTAAAACAATTTTATAGTGTTTTTTGGATCATACTCGCCATGCAGCCCTTATGTGCCTTGGCTTTTATTTTTGATGGTATGTTTAAAGGCATGGGGAAGATGCGCTATTTGAGAAATCTCTTGCTGATAGCCACAGGAGTCGTATTTCTACCTTTACTTTTTATTTTAGATCATTACAATCTCAAACTTTACGCAGTTTTTATCGCATTTACCTTTTGGATGGTTGCCAGAGGCATTCCGTTGATTATAAAGTTTAGACAACTCTTTTTGCCACACGCGGAAAACCATTAACTTTGATCGCCGAAATTATTTTATAAAATCTATCAAATGTCCATTTTATTAGTTGTTCAAGATCCAATTGCTCGCAGTTCTGGTTATGAGATTGGTTATACCATTGGCCAGTATCTGCCTTTTGTGATATTGGTAATTATAGCTTACTTGCTTTTTAGACATTTCAAAAATAACTCCCAAAAATAAGCCTGTGGATTTTATGAAATTTATAAGTGGTAATGGTTTGTTCCTTTTATTGGGAATTGTTCTAGTGGTTGTCTATTTCTACAACCGCAACAAGAAACGCTAATTATCTTGTTTTAAGCCAACCTGTGATACTCAAGCGCTCCACCTCTACCGGTTTGACTTCGTGCTCAATGATTTGGCTTTCAAAAATAACCACACGCCCGGGTAAGGGATAAATGATTTTTGGTGCTTCTCTACCGTTTTCATCCAGATAAAGCACCAACTCACCACCATTTTCTGGTTGCCACTCTTCATCGTTTAAATAGCAAACGAATGATAGTTTACGACGATCGTCATTTTTGAAGGTATCAATGTGGCGCTTGTAAAAAGTCGCTTTAGGGTATAAGGCATAGTGAAATTCCTTGTGCAAAATCCCCATAAAACACGTGCGATTGAGATAACCCACCAAATCGTTGATTTGATTAAAAAACAAAGCTTCAGCAGTGTTGGCCATATTTTCATCAATCCACAAAATGTGATCGCCTCTTATCGATTTTACAATCACTTCATTTACGCGGTTACCAATAGCTGCCTTTTTAAATCGGTCTTCATCATGTTTGGCCAAAAGGGATGCCCTTAAAACGGAGACCGTTTCCGCAGAAAAAAAATGATCGGTTATACTGTATTGGTTAATGGCTAAATCTGAAATGATTTGCTCGTACATGGCGTTTTCAATAAAAGACATTGCATTCGAAAGTGTTTCCATAAACTTCAATATCAATTGATTAACCCGAATCTTTATAACCCGTACCGCAAAAAAAGTTGGCAAATGTACTCGAAAAAGCCATTCCTTTTGCAAAATGAATATCTTTGCACAGAAAAATGCCTTCTTATGAGCAATATACGTATAACTAAACAATTTTCTTTTGAAACTGGCCACGCCCTTTACGGCTATGATGGCAAGTGTAAAAACGTGCATGGCCACAGCTACAATCTAGCAGTGACCGTAATTGGACAGCCTATTGCAGATAGTGATCATGTAAAATTTGGGATGGTCATTGATTTTGGCGACCTCAAAAAAATTGTCAAGGAAGAAATCGTGGATGTTTTTGACCACGCAACCGTATTCAACAAGAACACGCCGCATGTAGAATTGGCCAAGGAGTTGGCAGATCGAGATCACAATGTGCTGTTGGTAGATTATCAACCCACCAGCGAAATGATGGTTATTGATTTTGCTGAAAAAATCAAACAACGCTTGCCAGAGAACGTACAATTACATTCCTTAAAACTTCAGGAAACCGCAACCTCCTTTGCGCAGTGGTTTGCTTCAGATAATTAAAGGGCTATATTTGAAATATACAGCATTCTAGCTCAATCCATTCAAACAGTACCTATGCAAATCCCAAAAGGAAAAAAAATATACTTCGCATCAGACAACCATTTGGGAGCCCCTACTAAGGAAGAATCTTTTCCACGTGAAAAGAAATTTGTGGCTTGGCTGGATGAGATAAAAACCGATGCTGCTGCGATTTTTTTATTGGGCGACCTCTTCGATTTTTGGTTTGAGTATAGTACCGTTGTTCCAAAAGGCTTTGTAAGAACCTTGGGTAAACTTGCTGAAATTAGGGACTCAGGAATTCCTATCTACTTTTTTGTGGGCAATCATGACCTTTGGATGAACGGTTATTTTGAGAAAGAACTCAACATACCAGTCTATCATAAACCCATGGAGTTTACCTTTAACAACAAGACCTTCTTTATTGCCCATGGTGATGGTTTGGGCCCTTACGATAAAGGATTTAAGCGCATGAAAAAGGTGTTCACCAACCCCGTGTTCAAATTTTTATTCAAGTGGTTACACCCAGATATTGGTATGCGTATTGCGCAATATATGTCGGTTAAAAACAAGCTCATTTCTGGCGAGCACGACGCCAAATTTTTGGGCGAGGATAACGAGTGGCTTATTTTATATAGTAAATCGAAGCTAGAAGAACAGCATCGCGACTTCTTCATCTACGGGCATCGGCATTTACCTATGGAAATCGATTTAGGCCAGGACTCAAAATACTTCAACTTAGGCGATTGGATTCAATATTTCACTTATGGTGTTTTTGATGGCGAGCATTTTGAGATGAAGACTTATAAGTAACTTTAAAAATGTAAAAACTACTTAATCAATTTTTCTAATTGCTCAATAAGTCTATCCTTATCTTTTAATCGTGATTCATAAAGTTCTATTATTTTTTGATTTTGTTCTTTATTTTCTTGGTAAAAATTAGCTGTTTGTTGTAAATAAGCAGTTGCACTTTCTTTATTTGTCTGGTTAAACTGATTGGTTGCTTTTATTTCTAAAAGTTCTGAAACTTCAACCTCAAAAATTCCAGCTATTTTATACAATCGCTCTACAGTGAGTTTAGTATCATTTTTTTCTAACTTACTGTATGCTCTTGACTAATATTTAGCTCGTGTGCTACATATTCATGAGTATAGCCTTTTAGTTTACGAATACGTTTTATATTTTCTAAAATTATTTTCATAAGTAAATATTATATTTTTTTTTTGTATATCCGTTTAGTGTCCATTAGCTGTAATGCTTGCTATTACTAGTCTATCAAAGATTCGCTCACCAAAATATCTTCGATTTAACTTGTAAACAAACTCGTTTAGATAAAGTTGCAGATATTTTTTCTTGATTTTATGGTACGTTCCTGTAAAATTCCGTTTAGCATTA
>NZ_VORM01000055.1 GCF_007997225.1 Subsaximicrobium wynnwilliamsii | reverse complement strand
TTCAGATAGCGATTCCATAAACCTGCTAAAAAGTCCGCAGAGATTGGTTTCCGCATGATGTCACGAATTAGCTCTTAAAAAGTCTGGATTATGAATTTACTTGCTAATTCTGCTATTTTAGCCAACGCTCTTGAGTATGATTAGTTGCGTGTCTCAAGCGCTAATTTAGCAAATAAAAACGAACTAGCGAATCCACGAGGGTTTTCGGAAGAAGATCAGGCCAAGCAATTAATTATACGCGATGTTGGCTAAAGTAGTTAGATGATTTTGAAATTTTTGAAAATGTTCCGTTGCTGCAGTGCGTAAGAGTGGGATATGCTTTGGCCAATTCATGAGTTTAAGTACAATTCGATTTAGCAAGCAAGGTGGCAAGTGAGACTAATTCCGTCACTATTTGGTCATCGTAAATATTAGGCTTTAATTCCGCAACGGTTTTCAATTCCGCAACCTTGCTAAATTCAGAGTGTTGTTTGGTTCCGCAATCTTGTTAGAAACTCTTTTTATTTAACTCGGTTTTCTTTGAATTGTTTTTCAGATAGCGATTCCATAAACCTGCTAAAAAGTCCGCAGAGATTGGTTTCCGCATGATGTCAAGAACTAGCTCCTAATAAGTCTGGATTATGAATTTACTTGCTAATTCTGCTATTTTAGCCAACGCCCTTGAGTATGATTAGTTGCGTGTCTCAAGCAGTAAATTTAGCAAATAAAAACGAACTAGAGAATCCGCGAGGGTTTTCGGAAAAAAAACAGGCCAAGCAATTAATTATACGCGATGTTGTGAAAAGTGGCCTGGAATTATTGTGTTTTGTTGTTGCTTTCCCTGAGATAGTGCGATTGAGTGAGTTCCGCCGTTCCCAAAATCCGCGAACTTCGTGATTCCGTTCGAGTGGGAAATTCCGTATGAGTGAGCAATTCCGCAATACGATTTTACTCAGAGTGGATTTGAACAATTCAAGATCCCGCAAACCTTTCTGTCGACAAACATGCTAAAAGGCCGAGTGTCATTTTATCGGACTGGATTAGAAATCCGAAATAAAAATTCCGCGACCGTGAAAGGAATAGTTTTTTGAATTCCGATTGTCTAGTTCTGAGTGAATTCCGCCATTTTTTACAACGTTTAGTGTATGAGCAGTGGCGTGGTTCGTCACGGACAATTGCAAACAGGTGCTTGCCATTGGAAATTCCGCAGGAATTTCCAAGTAGGCGAGGACAAGCCATTGCTTATACACATTGTTGTGTGTAGTACTTTTCCTTAGTTTTGAATGCTTGTAAGTTTTACATTGTCGAAATATAGATAACTTCCTCCATCATAAACCCATTGTTCACTTGTTCCGTATGCATTAGTCGTTCTGTTTATCGATTCAGGTTTGCCCCAAGAATCTTCACACATTTCTTTTGTCATTCCGATTCGTACTTTATAATTTGTAACAATCTCGCCATATTCCTTACCATATTTTTTTACGAATTTATTTAGTCTTACAATACGTTTTTTTTCATTGTCAATTTGTCGCAGTTCTCGTTGCTCTTGTCTTAATTTAGCGTCAGCAATTTTTTCTTTTTCCAGACTGTCTTTTCTAATGGTTTCTCGTTTTTCTCTTAAATCTGCTCCAGCAACAAAGTCATTCCAAAAGATAAGATTATCCTTAATTCTATAGAATTCAAGTTCCTCTATAGTGTTATCTAATTTTTTTAAACTGAAAACAGGTGTATAATGGCTATGGTATTCTGTGTTAGGTTCTTTAATTGTGATTTTAGTAATTTGAAATATTTGCGATGAATCTAAGTGTTTTCGATTATAATTTTCTATTTCATAGTTTTCCGTATAATGCTTGTAACCTCGTTTTTTTAAAATTATTTTTTTGTCCAAATATTTATCTGTTAAGTAATTAAAGTATGGAACTGAAATTAATTTTTCTGAACTTGACTTATTTGAAATATTGAATATTATAATCTCATTACTTGTTTTATGATGAGTATAAATCTCAACATTACCACTAAGACTTATTGAAGATTGATACTTTTCTTGACGTTCATTAAATTCTCTACCATTGATTTTTTCCCTAAAACTGAAAGCACCATTATAAAAGTTAACTGAATCTACAACAAAATAATTTTCCTTTAACTTAAGGAAATCGATTAGTTCTTTATCCCATTTTTTGAGGTTAACTAATTGATTAGGTCTGTATCTTGCTTTTCCAAGTTTAAATTTAGTTTTAGGTAAGTAGCTTATAGATTCGTATTGGTCTGAATAGAAATCGTACTTTGAATTCTCAGGTAAGAAAAAAAGTTCCTTGCCAACTAAACCTAAGAATTGTTCGGCAGTTTTATATTCGTGAAGGTCAATTTTTTCGTTAAATTCAGCTACTAAAGGTTGGTCGATTTCAGTTTCATTATTAGGTTTTTCTATTGCAATTTGAGAAAAGCAATTAACTGAAAATAGTATTAGTAAAATTGTAATTTTTTTCATTCCGATTTTTTTTCTTGTATTACACACAACGTGTTTGTACAAGATTAGTTGCTGTGGTCAAGCTATAAAGCTAATAAATAATAACTGAATAGAAAGTCCGCGAGGACTTTCCTAAATAAGCCAGAAACAAGCAATTAATTTTGTACGGTGTTGCCTGCAGTACTTTTTTCAGTCGTAATGAAATCTACATTTCGCAATTAATATTTCTCCTTCTTTATATTGGTAAATCAGTCTATGTTCACTATCAATTCGTCTTGACCAAAATCCAGCGTATTTATGTTTCAACGGTTCAGGTTTTCCTATTCCATCAAATGGATTTCGAGCGATGTCTTTCAGAAGTTCATTTATCTTCTTCAGTTTTTTCTTATCGGTTTTTTGCCAGTATAAATAATCTTCCCAAGACTCGTCAACGAATACATACTTCATTTTAATTTTCGATTAGGTCTTTGTTAAAAGTCATTCCGCTCTTTAGTTTGTCAATTGCAGAATCTAATCGTAATTCATTTTTTCGAGAAGAAAGTTCGTGATTTGTAGCCATTAAAGAATTATATTCTTGTAATGACATTACTACAATTCCAGAATCTTTTCCTCGGTTTATAATTAAAGTCTCAAAATTCTTTGATACTCTATCCAAGTAACTTTTAATATCCTTTCTAAAATCAGAAACAGTTGCTATTTGCATAATATTGTATTTTATAAAGTACAAATATATGTACAAAATTTTACATACGCAATTTTTTCCCGTATTGCTGGCAACGTTTAGTATATGAAAAGTAGGCGATTTCGAAGCAAAAAATTTTCGGTTAAGTACCAAGTTCGATACAAGCCACAAGCCTAGATTTTACAAATGTTTCGCTTATTTTTTATATACATTGTTACCTCTCGTTTTTCTTCAATTATTGAAATGATTTATATGTTAATTTTCTCCAAAGTTTTTCTAAAGGACCTTGTTTCTGGTATTTAAGCCAAATCAGAGTTAGAATAATCTGAATTATCCAAATTGTAATAACAATGGGTAAAAGTTCAAACCTCGAAAATTGATTAAACCTACCTAAACCGTAACCATAAAAAATAAATCCTAGAATTATGCTTTGAAAAATATAGTTAGATAAAGCAGTTCTACCAATTTTTGAAATAAATTTAATTTTGGCATTCTTTAGATACTTTTGATAGAGTCCGTTGAATATCAATATATAACCAAATCCTAAAATTTCTTTCGGAAATGTAAACATAACACTCTGCCAAATATTTAATACAGGTTTGTGGTCTTCAAATGTCCAATGATAAAATCTAAAGTAATTAATCAGCAGACCTACTGTCAACACTGCAAGGCTAATAAGCCAATAGTGTTTCCAAACGGTATAGTCGGAAAAAATCCCTGCTCGATATAAAACTATTCCTAATAACATAATAATTAGCGTAACGAAGAGTAATGATTGATAATAAAATTCTCCTTTATGAACAGTTGCGTGTTGGTAAGATTTTTTGAGCCCTTCAAAATAAGTTGGCTTTGGGTTCTCAACTTTATCATTTGAAGTAATTTTTTTAGAATATCTCTTTTCCCAAGAGTTTATCTTTAGGTTTTGTTCATCTGTTCTTTCAGACATATTTGTTCGAATAGCTTCTTGATATTCTTTGTATTTTTCTATTCTTTCACTAGTTGTTGTAACTGATTTAATAATAGAGAATGATGCTAAAAAAAGAATAATTAATATTATATACTTGCTATTGATAGAACGGAAAGGAAGTAAAATTAAACCACATATTGCATAATGATATAGAACATCTCCATTCCAAATAAAATACGCGTGAATTACACCAAAGATGAATAACCACAGTAATCTTCTAGAATAAATATCTATACCTTTTAGACCTATGTTTTTCAATTCAAGTCGCTCTAAAAATATTGCGAAGCCTACTCCAAATAATAAGGCGAACATATTGTAGAATTTTCCTTGAGTCAAGAAATATACCCAAAAACGTGTACTGTTATCCAACGATGTTTGAAAACCATATTGGTAGGAACTCCAAGGATTGGGATATACGAAACTTTCTATATTGATAAATAGAATTCCCAAAATTGCAATTCCTCTTAAAAAATCTAATGATGGAATTCTTTCAGTTAATTTAGTTGGTTCTAATTTAGTGCTCATATTTTAGTTCAAATGAGAGGTAACGCTCTTGAGTATGATTAGTTGCGTGTCTCAAGCGCTAATTTAGCAAATAAAAACGAACTTTGGCATCCACGAGGGTTTTCGGAAGAAGAACAGGCCTAGCAATTAATTATACGCGATGTTGTAAAATGTAGTTTCGTGAATTTCAGACTTTAGATAAAATACTCATTTAGGTTGTGCGCTCGAGTAAGCAAATCCGCGAACTGCTCAAATTCCGCATCGTGCATAATTCCGCATCTGGCTAAATTCCGCATCTTGAGAAATTCCGCAAACTGTATAGGATCCGTTATTTATTCCGCAAACTTGCTTTAGAATCTCCATCTTTAATCGACTATTTTTTGAAATAAAAGCCGATTTTAAATTCCGCAAACTTGCTCAAGTTTCCGCAACACTTGGTTTTCTGGAATAGTTCAGGTCAGACAGTTTACAGATTCTGAATTTTTTTTTGGATCTGAGTGAATTCTGCTATATTTTACAACGTGTTTGTGTATGGTTAGTTGCGTGGTTAAGCAACTAAATTAGTAAATAGAAAACGAACCAGAGGAAATTCCGAAGGAATTTCCAAGTAGGCTAGAACCAAGCAATTAATTATACACTTCTTAAGTTTACAATTCATTAATTTTAGAACATAAACAGAAAAGACAAAAGAGAGGAATAAGGTTAATATACGCGCAGAAGCATAGACTTCGTCAACATTGTAAATCCCCTCTCTTTTCTACACAGATTTCGAACAGTTCTGTGAGGCTTTTAGACCTCGATTTCAAGTCGTTGAAACTCGCGTAGATTGTCCTTTCAAAAAAACATTTTCTCATGAATAAAGATATTAAATATTTTGGACTAGATATCAGCCATCTGGTCTTTGATGTCACTGACTCCGATGGCAATTATTATCAGTTTAAAAACGGATTGTCAGGCTTCAAAAAGTTCGCAAAACTCTTAGGCTCTCAAAGCCATTGTGTGATGGAAGCTACGGGTTATTACCACTATCAGCTGGCCTATTATCTGCTTGAAGACGGTATAAAAGTGTCAGTGGAAAACCCCTTGTCCGTAAAACGTTTCATCCAGATGAGACTCTCCAGGATCAAGACGGACAAGAGCGATTCAAAACTCATCTGCGACTACGCCCAGCAAGTTGAATTAAAACTTTGGAAGGGCAATTCTAAAGAGGTGCAAGAGTGTCTCCAGATTACCAGAGCCCTTTCTGTATACACAAAGCAGGGCACTATGTTGAAGAATAAACTGCATGGCGAGTCTGTTTTGGGAGAGCCAAGCAAAGCCGTTGTAAGGTCCTTGAAACGGAGTTTGAAACAGCTGGAGAAAGAGATGAATACCTTAGAGGGCAGGTTGTTGGTTTTGGTGAAAGAGTCACACCAGGATCTGTTTACCCGTTTAAAAACGATACCGGGAATCGGAAGAAAAACGGCCATCATGCTGATTGTCCTGACAGGTGGTTTTGAGCGTTTTTCGAGTTCCGGCGAACTGTGCAGTTATGCAGGTTTGACACCGGTGATCAGGCAAAGCGGGAGCAGTATAAAAGGACGGCCTCGAATCAGTAAGATGGGCAATCAAAAACTCAGGAATCTATTGTTTATGTGCAGTTTTACGGCCTGTAAACACAACAAGGCCTGCAGAGATCTCTATGAGCGAATTGTTGCAAAGGGCAAGAGCAAAAAACTAGCATTGATTGCAGTGTGCAATAAGCTGTTAAAACAGGCTTTTGCAATTGCTAAATCAGGCTTGATATTTGATAACGAATATAAAAGTGCGTTAGCGAAAAATTAATAGAATTTTACTTGTTTTTTAGCACAGTACTTTGTTGGCAACTGGCTTTTATTCACGATTATTTTTTCAGTTTCGATTTTTTTGTTTTTATTTCGGTTAATGATAAATTCAAACGTTTTCTTCTATCATAATTATTGAGCAATCAAATTCTCCACCGAC
>NZ_VORM01000054.1 GCF_007997225.1 Subsaximicrobium wynnwilliamsii | reverse complement strand
TTCAATGAAGTCTCTTCGAAAACCAAGTTTTTCCAGATCAAGCTGTTCTACAAATTGGTCAATGGCTCTCACACTGTTAAATTGGTCAATGGAATCTTCCAGGGAAACGGGGAAGAGGCAGGTCTGTCTTCTGTCTTTGCCAGATATGTATTTCATACTATTAAGATACAAAAAAGCTAAAAAATGACCTTGGGTCTTTCTTGAAAAGTATGAACAAGTTATTAGACAGTCTGACGTTGCAAGTAATACTCGGGCTTTCTAGAAAGACTCAAAATCAGAAATTTAACCAACAGTATTTAAAGAACAGAAAACGGAATCCGAAACGGAAGCCAAAAAGCAAGTTGCGGAATTACTCACTCATGCGGAATTAAATGCATCGTAAAAAAACTGAATTTTGATGACAGTGTAACTGACCGTTACCACATCAAGCTGAGTTAAAAACTTTAGCGGAGACGGTCCATAACGCTGAAAATCACTCTTGCGGAATTGACCAATCTTATGGAATTAGCTCGGTTGCGGAATTTTGAACTCACGAATTCCTAGCAGAACGCAATTCAAATCCAAATTGTAACTAAACTAGAAACAGCCGTGATTACTACTTGCAACATCGCGTATAATTAATTGCTTGGCTTGTTCTTCTTCCAAAAACCCTCGCGGATGCCCAAGTTCGTTTTTATTTGCTCAATTAGCGATTGAGACACGTAACTAATCATACTCAAGAGCGTTGTGGTTAATTTTGACCAACCGATAGGCAGTTGACTAAATGAGAAACATAGTTCAATCATTATCGATTTGAAAGTAAATTAACTCGAATTAAATTTAAAATCATTAACTTAAAAACAATCAACGGTATGAAACACAAACGAATTAAAACTTATCTAAAATTTGGAATCCTGCTCTTTGGAATTTCCGCTATTGCCATTGCCTGTCAAAAAGATGATAACGTTTCTACTGAGCAAAACTCAGAACTTAAAATCCCTCAAATAGAAACAATATCTTATGATGACGACAATACCACTTTTAACAATCTAAAATCTCAATATAATTTAGATAGATATAGAGCCACAAAGTTTACTGGTAATATTCAAGCTAAATCTACTACAGATACACTTGGGCTTGTTATTGAGACCGATATTATAAAACAGGCTACACTCGGTGATTACACTTCATATACAATAAAAATTGTACACCAAAACGATAGTACAGTATTCTATAACCTCACCATTGAATACAAAAATGGTGAATCTGATTTGTTCATTACCAAATATACACCAACTGAGTATTGGATAAACAATAAAGACAAGCCCTTTCAAGGTAAAGTGCAGTCCAAAAGAGCTACTTTAACACAATACACAGACCCAGAGGAAGCTTTTGAAGAAGGTTACACGGGAAACCCTGAATTAGGCTCTGGTCCAGGCGGAGGTGGTGGCGCTCAATATGGTTCTGATTATCCTGTAGGATGTTTAGGGACTGTCGTTGTAACTACCGAACTTGTTGCCTACAAATGTGGTTGTGGAGATTGGCCATGGGACGATTGTGAAGGATGTAGCACAAGTCCTCAATGGCCTGGCTATGACCAAGTGACTCTGTACGCTTGTGAAGAAAATTGGGATATTGAAGACCCTTATGACCCTGGCGATACTGGTAATCCAGGAGGTGGCTCTTTACCAGACCCAACAGACGATGACCCGTCGATTACAGTTACCATAAGACCCGAAGAATGTACAGAACAAATAACTGGTGATTTAGACGGAGATTGTGCTTTAAGTCCTTATGAATTCTGTATGCTTGGCGATAATAGTCAAGAAATCTGCGACTGTGTTGCAGATGATAACACACTTGCTGAATGCATTGAGGAAGATGAGTTAATATCTGATTGTAATTTGCTCGAAAATCTGTCATTGAGTGCTGATTTTGCAACCAAAATGCAAGAATTAATTAATAATACTACAGGCAATACAGAAATAGCTTATTTTGGTAGTACAGACGATAATGATGATACCACTTTTCCAGACAGAGTTGAAAGTCAACCAGACCAAAGAGGAGTTAATGTTAGTATCAGTTCTAATGTTCCGGTAGATGTATTTATCCATAACCATTTCAATAACGGTTTGGGCTCATTATCTGTTTTCTCTGGTTCAGACTTATACACATTATACCAACTCTATACTAACGGTAATATTTCAGACGTTGATGAATATGTTATGGTAGTTGCAACACCAGGAAGTAATGCTAGTTCTACTGATGATGATACTGTATATGCTATAACCATAAATGATTTAAACAGCTTTGCTGAGTTTGGAAGTAAGTTTTTAATTGATGATTTTCTTATAGATGCTTTATATCAAAATATAGGAAACAAAATTGATACAAATATTTCAATTAATTTAAACGAAGAACGCTTTGCTAAACTACTAAAAGACTTTAGTTCTGGATTAACCTTACATAGAGGTGATAGAAATGATTTAACTAGTTGGACAAAACTTAAGGTAAAGAATGATAACACAATTAAAGAAAGTAATTGCAATTAAATAAAAATAACAATGAAAAAAATAATAATTTTATTAGCGGTAACAGTTAGTTTTTACATATGTAAAGCACAAACTGTTTATAGTTTTGATGTAGAACCTGAAAATATGACATCAGACAACTATTATATAAAAGACCTAAACAATGAACATGATGCAATAATAGGTACTTGGAAATGGGAAGAAGGAAATTCTACTTTCGAGATAACATTACAAGAATTTCAAATGTATAATTATCCTGAAAATTCTACCCGATACTATGATGCAATTTTCGGAAAATATAAATATATTGAAAATGGAAATTTAATAGCAGAGGTTAATTCAATTCAACCATTTCCTAATTCTAAGTTAGTTTTCAACTTCAAATCGTCAACTGAATATAGTATTGTAATAAAAGATATGGTTAGTCTAAAATCAATGGTTGGTGAGTTTCAAATTATTTCAGGAAATACTGCAACATTAAATTTATGGCGTAGTGAAGGAGTTAGAGTAAACTCACCTGGTGATAATGGAATAGAATTCTCTCTACCAACCTCTATAAGTTTAACTAAACAATAAAAACTAACCACAACAATGTATATAAAAAATAGCAGCTAAGAGCTAAACTTAAAATTCAATTCTTATCTGCTATTTTTGTTTTAAAACTGAAAAATTACAGCTTGTTTATCTACTACTTCTCATATACAGAGACGTTAGCTTTGATGCCAAGAAAAATCAGAACTAAAAAAAGAAAATGAAAGATAAAAAAGAAAGTTTTTTAACAACGCCTACAAAGAAACATTTAATTATATTCGGATTATTATGGTTTATTAGTATTGCTTTATTGACTTTGAGTATTACCGATTTATTTACCGAAAGTTTTTTTCAAAAAAATTATATAATGATGTACTTTTTAATGATTGGTTCGACTGTAGCTACAGGAAAACTATATTTTAATTATTGGAAAAATAAAACTCTGGATTCAAATTAAAATTCGGAATGAAAATTACGGTTGACTTTTTTTGCTCGTTTGCGGAATTGAAGGCTGAATAAAAAAACAGAATTGCGTGCGGAATTTAGCAAGTTGCGGAATTGTTCACTCGAAATATGAATTTAAAATATTGCGGAATTTGAGCAAGTTTGCGGAATTGAAAAAAGTCCGAATTTACTCAAAATCTGAAAAACCAAATAGCTGAATAAAAAGCACTAAAAGCTAACACCGTATATAATTTATTGCTGGCTTCTTGCCTACTTACGAAAGTCCTCGCGGACTTTCTTGGTTCGTGTTTTATTTACTAACTTTAGTGCTTAAACACGCAACAAACCATATACAAAAACGTTAGGCACAATGCGCGAGCAAGTTTGTGAATAAATTAGTGGAATTTAACATAATGATAACATTAATTACGGGAAAACCGTAAATACAAACCATTGCAAATTATTAATTTTAGAAGAAAATTAAATCAATATGAAAAATCTACTATTATTGCTCACAATTACACTAACACTAAGCTGTTGTAAAAAAGACGACGACCAATCCGAAAATCCAATAGACCAATTACCACCTGCTACACAAACGGGAGAACAAACTTTTGGCTGCCTAATTAATGGTGAAGCTTTTGTACCACCTAGTTTTGGTAGTAATTCGCCAAGTGCGTTTTACCAATTCGTTGATGGTGCTTATACATTAAGTATTTATGGAAGTATCAGTGGAGGTCCAAACCTTAAGTCTATTAATATAGGATGTTTGGATATGCCATTAATTCAAGAAACTAATTATACTTTAAGAGAAAGAATTACTAATAATTATTTTGGGAATTACAATATTGGCGGTGGAATAACCTATAGTGGTAGCTCATCAACAGAATACCCTGGAACTTTAGTAATAACAAACTTCGACCCAGATAATTTTATTATTTCAGGGACTTTTGAGTTTACAGTTTTGGATAGCGATGGTGGCGAAATTAACATTACCAATGGTCGCTTTGACATGAACTACACTAATTAATTTAAAAACCGCTAACTATGATTTAAAAACGAAACTGAAAAAGAAAGACCGTTACGATAGACGCAACAGTCTTTCATAAAAAATCAAATTAAACAACCGTTCAACTTTGTCTAATTTAATTAGTAAAACTAATTACTACAAAAAACACTATGCTATGAAAAATCTACTTTTATTGCTTACAATTACACTAACACTAAGCTGTTGTAAAAAAGACGACGACCAATCTACAAACCCAATAGACCAATTACCACCTGCCACACAAACAGGAGAACAGACATTTGGTTGCCTAATTAATGGAGAAGCTTTTGTACCACCTAGTTTTGGTAGTAATTCACCGAGTGCATTTTACCAATTTGTTAATGGTGCTTATACTTTAGGCATATCGGCTAGCAAAGGTGGTGGTAATGAACTGAAATCAATTTTATTGGGAGCACTCGATGTCCCTAATATTATTGAAACCAATTATTTATTAAAATCTGAGCAAAGCGGTAATTTTATAGGTAAATATTTAATCGGTGGAGGCATAATTTCTAATAGTGTTACAACTGATGAAAATCCAGGAACTTTAATAATAACCAATTTTGACCAAGATAATTTTATAATTTCTGGCTCTTTCGAGTTTACAGTGATTGATAATGATGGCAATGAAGTCCATATAACAGATGGTCGCTTTGATATGAACTATACTAATTAATTTAAAAACCGCTAACTATGATTTAAAAACTAAACCGAAAAAGAAAGACCGTTACGTAAGACGCAACAGTCTTTCAGAAAAAAAAATCAAATTAAACAACCGTTCAACTTTGTCTAATCTAATCTTCAAAATTATGAAATTTTTAAACTACAATTACATTAAATTTTACAATAACTATTACACAAACTATAAATTGATAATAGTATTGCTCTTTATTGGAGTTTTTCAAATAGGATACTCACAAAACATCAATACATCTCTTGCATCAGACATTAATCAAAAATTCTCTCTTTTAGAAAAAAAATAGAATACCCAACCATATTCTTCTAGATTATGGTTTTGACCTTATAGACGTTTCACAATTTGATGGTGTGTTGCGCAGTACGAACTATTTAGACATAGAGCGTTACAATTTAATTTATAACTCAATGGTGTCTTCTGCTACCCAATTAAATGTTAGTGGCATTGAATCGCCTCAACAAGAACTCACAGAATGGAAAAACTTACAGAAACAACAGAATAATAATGCTAAACTCAACAACAAAGCATCTATTGTATTAAATGGGTTGTTTTTCAATTACTCTAAAATCAATATAAATGCATTGAGCAACAACAAAATTAGTGTTGTCAATGATAAATATATCAATGGCATTTGGCAAAACCCATACGACAACAAACTTTCCTTTGCAATAGTCTCACCTGTTTTTGCCATTAGTAAAAGTAATGTAGAGGTTAAGCTACCTACAACCTTATGGCATAGTAACACTGCTATTACTGATATTGCCATAGATTTTGGTAATAATACAGGTTATAAAAATTTAAGCAATGGTAATTTAGCATCTACAAATTATACAAATATTGGTACTTATACATGGACATACAGAGTGCGCTTAAGCAACGGACAATATAAATATTGCAGACAAAAAGTAAAAGTTACCCAAGTTGACAATAATAATGCACAAGCAAGAAAACCAAATTGCGCCATACAAGAAGAGCCTATTACTTCTACTAAATCGTTTCAAGGTGTTTTTGGCTCTGCAACATTACAAATAGCTTATGGCAGTGCTAACTGTACAATGCAAAAACCTTTAATTGTTGCCGAAGGTTTGGACACTGGCTTAATGGGACAAGGTGGTAGTATTGGAGATAATGATATTAATAGTTTTTTTCAATCTATTTTTCAATCAGGCAGTAATGAATTAGAAAATTTAACAATAAACAATACAGCAGTAGACTACGATATCATCTACGTTAATTGGGACAGTGGTACAGATTTTATACAACGTAATGCTTATGTTTTAGAGGAGGTTATAAAATGGGTTAACGACCAAAAGGCATTAGCAGGTAGTACTGAACCTAATGTTGTACTCGGTCAAAGTATGGGAGGATTAATTGGAATTCCTACAAAAAGCGTGACTATTTTTATTAAGCCGCTTTATTGATTAAATTTTCTAATTCTAGTTGCATTTCCAATGGTGTTCTATACCCCAAGGTTGAATGGATCCTTTTGGTGTTGTACCAGCTTATATATTCTACCAGGCACGCATGCAGCTGTTCACTCGACGCAAATCTATATCTATTTGTAC
>NZ_VORM01000053.1 GCF_007997225.1 Subsaximicrobium wynnwilliamsii | reverse complement strand
CTCGTTCCTCTTTAAAATGTGTACGACAGCTCTTTTCGTCTGTGAAATGAACTCCAAAATCAAATATATTCATAATCAACTGTTTTAATATCAAGTGAATATACGATAATTATTTCATTTTAGGGCTCTTTGCGGATATACAATAATTAAATTTAATATTTTGAATTTCAGCACTTTTTTCATTTTTTTGGTCAAATTACCGCTAACGGTTAGTATATGAAAAGTAGGCGATTACGAAGCACGAAACTTTCGGTTAAGCACAAAGTTTGATACGAGCCACAAGACTTGAATTTACTACTGTTTTGCCTATTTTTTATATACATTGTTAGCGGGTCGTTGTTTTAATTCTGCTCTTTCATTGCTGTCAATTTATTTTTTAATTCAACTGCGAGTAAATTATTGTTGGTCAACACGAAATTAGCTTCTTGACAATATGGTAATGATTGAAGACCGAGGTGCTGTTCGTATCCATCGGTTTTCATAGTAGCAAATTTATTCCATTCTTTTTCCTCTTCAGAGAGAAACTCGCCACATAAAATGAAAGTTGTATCGTTTTTTGAGGACAGCAAATACCCGATTTCTATTTTACGGAAATCAATAGCTGTCGGTGGATTATGACTGTGAAAATCTTTAACTGCTGATGCTATTAAAAACTGAATAATAGAGTCTGATACAGTTTCCTGTTCGGAAGATGTTGATACTCCAACTGAATTTTTACTGTTATCCTTTTCATTGCCAAAGTTACAGCTCGTTATAAAAGTAAAAATTAATAAGAAAGCAAATAGCCTTATTGGGTTTAAAATATTATTCATTTTCATTTTGTGCTTTTTTATTAGTAAGATATTAAGTTGCATTATTTTCAGTATGAGTTAAACTTATGTTATTTATTCTTAAATGTCGCTTGAAAAGTTCCATTTGGTTGCACTGAAGTAAATCCTTTTGGTTTATCTCCGTCCATTTCAAACGTAACTTTATAACCTTGTTTTCCCTTTACAGTAAAAATATGTTCAGATTGAAATTCAAACTCATCATCTTCTTGACCTGGTACTTTTGCAATTAATTTGTTGTCTCGAATTTCTAATACTATTGAAATATTATAGGTTTCTATAACATAAACGCCTGCATATTTTTGTAAATCAATAGTTTCAGGTTTTAATATTACTTTGGCAGTCAAACTGTCTAACTTGCTTCGGGTTTCTGCATTACCGTTAATCTCCAATGCTTTTTGGTAATTTGAAATGGCGTTTGTGGTGTCTTTTTGTGCTAAATAGTAGTCCGCATATGAATCATAAACATTACTGCTTTCGGGATACCATTCAATGTTTAGTTCAAATAATGCTTTTGCTTTATTGTAATGTTGTTTACCCAATGCTTCATAAGCAAAATAGTTGATGAATGCTTCTGGCGCAGCATTCATATAGCCCATTTTTTCGGTTACGTTTGCATAGTGGATTTTTAGTTTTGAAGCAATTAAGTCAGTTGAGTCCGTAAAGTCTTTTTCTGTTGCATCTAAAAGGTAAAAGTCAAAAATGAAACGCAAACCGTCATATTCACTTATTAAGGGTACAGTATTATGAGTTTCGTTTTCATAATACTTTGAACCATAGATTAATCCATTAGTATTAGCTTTCAAAAATTTATCTAACTTAAAAATGGAACGAATATGTTGGGTTTCAAAGGACTTGTCATTTTTGAGTTGCGAAAATTCCATTCCTTTGGGTAGGGTGTTAGCTGTTCCGATGAATAGTCGCTTGCCATTCATATTTTGTTTTGGAAATCTAGAAATAGTATTGGTTAAATTCTTTTCGTTGTCGTACCACATACTTGGCTCAATAGCGATATGAGCATTAAATAGTTCAGTAAAATTAGTAAGAATGTCAATGACTGTTAGTCCGCCTAAAGAATGACCAACCAACATTTTATATGGTGCAGTTTTATAATTCTTGTCTATATGTGGGATTAATTCGGATGAAAGGAACTCAATAAAGGGATTTGGGTTGTCCAAATCATTAGAAGGAACAAAATCTCTAACTCTATTTGTGTTTTCAATCGCAACTACAATCATTTCAGGCAACGTGCCATTTCCGTTGGCTTGACTATGTTGCTGAATAATACCAACAGTCGAATAGAAATGTGCGCTGCCATCTAATAAGTACAAAACAGGATATCGCTTATCAGGGTTTGGACTTTGAGAAGTAATTTTTGGTGTGTAAATCCAAAGTGTCCTGTTTTCATTTAATACTTTGGAAGTAATGACTTCCTTTTTACCTATGGTTATATTTTCGTTATTTTGTGCTTTTAAGAAAAAAGAGAATAGTAATAAAGCGAATGTTATAAATATTGTTTTCATAATTGTTTTAATTTTCGGGTTCTTCAACATATTCAAGAATATCAGCTGGCTGGCAGTCTAAAACTTTACAAATGGCTTCTAAAGTGCTAAAGCGTATGGCTTTTGCTTTTCCTGTTTTTAAAATGGAAAGATTTGAAAGGGTTAGCCCTACTTTATCAGATAGCTCATTAAGCGACATTTTTCGCTTTGCCATCATCACATCAAGGTTTACAATGATTGGCATAGCTTATACAGTTAAGTCGTTTTCGTTTTGTAATTCAATACCTTTCTTGAAAATGAAAGTAATTGCAAATAGTATTGCCGTCATTAGCAAGTAAGCTCCACCGTCATTCCAATATCTTTCAACAATTCCAACATTATACCCTTTATCAGATAATTGGCTGACAACTTCTTGTGCTATGATGCTGATAATTCCGATTGAAAGTGTGTAATAAGTGATTTTTGTGATGATTCCACTTACATTTTCACTAAATGGCTTTGTTATGTTTAGTGTTTTGAAAAGCTTGAGTACAACAAAGAAGAGGTAAGCTTTTAATGCTGAAATTGCTACAGTTAGAGCAAATACCAACGTATAGATTGACTTACTTTTTAAGTAGAGTTCTGAAAGGTCAAGCCCAAGATGAAGATTATGAGTTGCAATGGGTTTAAACAAACTGAAAACGTAGTTGAATATCAATGCACCTGTTTGGATGCAGTACCCGAAGAAAATCAGCCAACAAATGACCTGAATTCCTTTCCAAATGAAGTTGTTTCTTTTTGACATATCTTTTAATAAGTTAAAATTGATGTCGCAAAGATAAAATTTATTTATTGAAAAACAATAAATATTTATTGAAGTATAAAAAATATTTACTGAACTACAATAGTATGTTATTGTAATCAGCTGATTGTCTAGTATTTAACTTTTGTTGGTAAGTTCGAAAATATTTCGTTTAGTACAGTTCTTTTTTTGTAGTAGTTGTGTTTCTTCAATGCCCGCTAACGTGTTTGTATATGGTTTGTTGCGTGTTTTAGCACATAATTTAGCAAATAAAAACCGAATAGAAAATCCCCGAGGACTTTCGTAAGTAGGCTATAACTAGCAATAAATTATATACGGTGTTGGCAGAAGATTATTTACTTGTCAAGATTATTTTTCTACCCTTTTTATCAATTTTCACAATGTAATTTTGCATTCTAATTGTATCTAAAACAGCTTTCATTTCTTTTTTTGAAATAATCTCTTTATTTATTATTAGAGTAGTTGAAATAGTGTCAATTGAGTTATAAATTAATTGAACTTCATTATTATTTAAATGATTTGCATCTAAATCTATTTTACTAATAGTATCTAAATCCAATATATTTGCGTTTTCAGTTTTTTCTGTATTTTTTATGTTATTTGATTTACAACTCAATATTGCAAACACTAAAATTAAAATTATTTTTTTCATAATCAATTTTTTAATAAAAAAGAGGTCAAGTGTTTGCTCAACCTCTTTTTCAAATTATTAAGCGACATTAGACCAACCACAAACATTATTTAGATATTGTGTTGCAGCACCTGCAGGCACAAATAAACTTTCTCCATTATCTCCGTGATACCAAGTACCGTATATCCAACAATCATTTCCGTCGTAGAAATAACCAGATTCAACATTATCAAATAATTCTCTTACAGGACCACCAGTTTTTGCTGTAGTATTTTGTTCTGAATTATTCTTTAAGTGTATCACATAAGATTCCTTACCAGTTTCACTATTCACTGCTCTGCTAATTTCTAAACTATCCGAAATTATGTCAATATCATCACCGTCTGTAATGATTGTTGCATTGAACTGTTCAACTTGTGATTTGCTTTTTGAGTCTGTTTTTGAATTTTGACTTTCAAAGTTAAAATTTAAATCATAAGAACTTGTTTGTTCTTCTAATGACCCTTTTTCACAAGAAAAGGATATCATTAAAATTGCTAAAAATAAAAATGTTTTTTTCATAAAAAATGAATTTTTAAAAGGTTAAAATTTTAATAGGCATTAAATTCGACTAATTCGATACAAACGTATTTTTTTAAACTAATTCAAATGTATGTTCAAAAAGCCTTTTGTCAATGAAAATTCGTTCAAATTTTCTGCCAACGTTGTTGTGTATGGACCGTTGCGTGTTTAAGCACTAACCATTAAAGATACAAAACTACGCTGGAAAATTCCCAAGAATTTTCCAGATGAGCACAGACCCAGCAATGGTTTATACACGGTGTTGCCACACGTATTTTAATTTTCGTTTTTCTTTTTTTTAATAGGTGGCGGAGGTGGTGGTGGTGGAATATTCATATTCTCTAATTCAATTTCCGATTCCTTATTAATTTCCTCCAGTTGGGTTTTGCTCACAACCTTTATATCATCCACTAAATTGTTTTCTCTGTCCGCAAATCGGATAAATAATTGTCCATATTCTGTTTTTGTAATTTCATTATAAAAATGAAAGCTGTAAATCAGAGGGTTTTCACTCATCATTATTAATGAATAGGTTACCTCTAACTCTGAATTCTTAATATCAGATTCAAGTTGTTTAACTTCGAGATTTAATTTCTCACTATCAATTCCTTCATACCAATTTGAAAATTCGGTTTCTATGTCTTTATTAGTTATAGTTCGACCAATAGTTTCACATTGAAGTACAAATTTTTCAAATTCGGAATTAAAAATTCTCTTTTCTTCTTGAGAGAAAACGTTGATTGAAATCAAGAATATAAATGTTAGCGCGATTTTTTTCATATGTGTGGCAACGCTCTTGAGTATGATTAGTTGCGTGTCCCAAGCGCTAATTTAGCAAATAAAAACGAACTTGGGCATCCGCGAGGGTTTTCGGAAGAAGAACAGGCCAAGCAATTAATTATACGCGATGTTGCCTAATGTAGTTTCAGAATTTTGATTCTTTATGTAAATGACCGTTTGTTGCAGTGCGCGAGAGTGATAAAAGTCCGCACGGAATTAATAATCTGACTTGTAATCCGTCTGAGTGAACAATTCCGCAAACTTGCTCAATTCCGCTGGTTGATTGTCCAATTATAATTTTCAAGCTTTTTTTCCGCAATGGTTCTCAATTCCGCAAACTGGCTAAATTGAGAACTAGATTCGATTCCGAAAACCTGCTCAAAATTCCGCAAAGATTGGTTTCCGCAATATTGGTCAAATTACCCTTTTCAAAAATCCGAATGGATTGGGTGCGAGTGAATTCTGCTATATTAGGCAACGGAATTGTGTATGATTAGTTGCGTGGTTAAGCACGAAAGTTAGCAAATAAAAACTGAATAGAAAATCCGCGAGGATTTTCGTAAGTTGGCTAAAACCAAGCAATTAATTATACACGGTGTTGTAAACAGTTATTTTTTCCGCAATATATTTCTCAATTATATCTTTGTCCGTTTTATTCTTTAATATTAATAATTCGTTGTTTTTATGTGTCCGATAATTCATTAAATATTTCGTTTTTCCGCTACGTTTTAATTCCGAGTATTCAAATCGGTTTGGGTTTAACTTTTCAGTTATTAATTCCGTTTTTTGAACTCGGTCAAATAATTTTTTCAGTCGAATCATATTTCCGGTTTTCTCGTTAATTAAAAGTTCCGTGTAATATATCCAAGAAGCAAATCTGTAAGATGTATATCCAATTAAAGTCAAAATAGCAATAAAAATTCCAATCCCAAAACCAAAAAAATAAATTAGAAATACAAATGAGGCGGAAGTCCAACCTATTAATTCTTTCCATTTGAATGGAATTCGGTCGCTCAAGGTGTGAATGTTTCCATTTTTAGAAATTCTAAAATAATCTTCGTTTTCGTTCAATTTTCAGGATGTTTTTGTTCTTACGTAATTTTGTTTTTTAATTGTTTACAACGCTCTTGAGTATGATTAGTTGCGCGTCTCAAGCAGTAATTTAGCAAATAAAAACGAACTTTGGCATCCACGATGATTTTCGGAAGAAGAACAAGCCAAGCAATTAATTATACGCGATGTTGTGAAAAGTGGCCTGGAATTATGGTGTTTTGTTGTTGCTTTCCCTGAGATAGTGCGATTGAGTGAGTTCCGCCGTTCCCAAAATCGGCGAACTTCGTGATTCCGCCCAAGTGTAAAATTCCGTGTGAGTGAGCAATTCCGCAAGACTATTTTATTCAGAGTGGATTTGATTAAGTCAAGATTCCGCAAACCTTTCTGCCGGAAACATGCTAAAAGGCCGAGTGTCATTTTATCGGACTGGTTTAGAAATCCGAAATAAAAATTCCGCGACCGTGAAAGGAATAGTTTTTTGAATTCCGATTGTCTAGTTCTGAGTGAATTCCGCCATTTTTTACAACGCTCTTGAGTATGATTAGTTGCGTGTCTCAAGCAGTAAATTTAGTAAATAAAAACGAACTAGCGAATCCACGAGGATTTTCGGAAGAAGTACAGACCTAGCAATTAATTATACGCGATGTTGG
>NZ_VORM01000052.1 GCF_007997225.1 Subsaximicrobium wynnwilliamsii | reverse complement strand
TGTTGGGGCGAATTACGCCAATGGAGAAATGGAACGCGGATAAGCACCTGATTATAATGAAAAAATTAACCGCTTAATCAATAACCGAAATTTAAAAGATTACTCTTGTTTTATAGGGGTCAAAACAGGCTCTACTATGCCTTAACTTTAAAATTAAACGATGAAAACCAGCTATTGAAAATTTAAACCACTAAAAAGCACTCATGGCGTTAGAAAATAATTGAGCTTCATACCTTCTGACCTTGTCAATAACAGCGCAAACTCCAGCCATCCTTCTTTAAATTCATCGTTTTACCCATAGACGGCAAATCAACCGGATTCGTCAACACAGTATTCAGCTCTGGCCTATCGGCGAGCCGAATACTTAGTTATTAGGCACAGTTTTTATATTTCAATATTAATTTCTCAAAATTACTTTTTTCAATTTCTAAATGTCCGTAAATTCCATATTGTTTCATAAAATTCCATTTTGCTTTTCGATCAATTTTTAAAGGCAATATTTTTTCACTTAATGGATTGATTTGTTTTCCAGTTATTTTAAAAAAATCAATTCCATAAATTTCAAATTTTAGAGAAGGAAAATTCCTGTTTAATTTGTATTCAGTATCCCAAATATAAAGAACTTCGTTTTCATTCAGTTTAATAATGTACATATCATTTTCGTCCTCATATTCTGGAGCAATTGCAATTTTTGTACTTTCAATCTGGCAAGTTTCAACAGTTCCTTTTTCAATTAATGAATTGAGTAGGTTTAAAAATTCTTTATGCTGTTTTTTCGCTTTATAAATTTCGTAAGGAGTAAATACAATAAAAGCAAATGAAAAAACGGCAAGTGTTCCCAAAATTAGAGTCCAGAAACTGTCAGGAATTATTGATGTGATATAAATTAAACAAACACCTAATAATCCAGCAATTAAAAAATGATAAAACTTTATTTTTCCTCTTTCGTTTTTTTCCGTTTTAGTTTTTAGGTATCTCAAAATACGAAGTTCATTTGAATTTAAATTTCGTGGCTTATATTTAATATTCATAGTAGTATTTTGGAGTTCGTCATTAATTGTGCCTAACGTCTAGTATAAGCGCAGTAGCGGGATTTGCGTACGAACCTTTCGGTTAATATCTGACCTTAAATTTATAAAATTACTTTTGGTTTAATCACTCCTCCGCTATTGCGTTTATGCTTTGTTGGTAGCCGTTTTTTCTTCCGTCACAACGAAAATCTAACCTTAAATAAAAACTGCCGTGGTCGTAATCTGAAATTAGTTTCTACGTAGCTGAATTCATTTATATTGATTGTCCTGTAATTCTTGGTGTTAAAAAGATTACTGGCCTGCAATTCAAAGTCAATGTTTTTCTCTTTCCAAGTATAACGGTAAACAAGGTCTGCAAAAAAGTTTTCAGTATTTTCTGAGAACAAATTATTCTTTATGTACTCGGTTTTTATTGTAAAGTACTGATTTTCATTTGGATAAAAGTTCAGGTTGAGCAGGTGATTTTGACGGGTTATGGTGGTGTTGGATTGCTCTTGAATTCGGTTATTTGAGAAGGCCCATTTTGCCTGATATTCTGTGTTGAACCAGTCGGTAATATCGGTCTCTATTTTTCCCCCAATGCCAAAATTTTGGGTTTCAATATCCGAGGTTTCTTCATTTAAAATTTGTTGAAAGTCTTGTAGACCAAAATTGGCATTCAACGCTACATTGGTATTGAGCTTGCTAAAGTATTTGCTCAATCTTGTAGACAGGTTTTGGCTGGTCCTGTCGTTATCTTGTTCTATGGCTTGAAGTTCTGTCACTCCGTTTTCCATAATCTGTGTTTGGTAAAGCAAGTTGTTCTCGCTTTGGGTTCGAGTATATAAAATGTTCCAAAAAAAAGATTTTAAAGGGTTTCGATAAGATATACCTGCTGTTAGTGTTTGATTGAATGTTTGCGGTAAAGCCGTGTTAATGCGCTGAATATTTCTATAATTCCGAAGGATGTAAGCGTAGTGCAATTGATTGATAGTTCCAAATTGATTGCTGACACTTGCCGAAGTATTGAACTTCCAAAAGGCATTGGCATCATAAATAATTGATAATCTAGGCTCAAAAGTCAAACGGCTCAATTCTTCGCTTTCCTGTAAAGGTTCGTCTTCTATTTGATACCTGTGAAAATTTACTGGCGTTGTCAATTCAACACGCCATTTTTCCTTTTTATATTGTGTTTTCAGGTCAAAATAGAGTTTTGTCCGTCTCCAGTCTAAATCATTGTGGAACGCATTGAGCAACATCTTATTAACAGAAGTGGATATCTGACTTTCAAGATTTTGGTTCTCAAACTGAAAACCCACGTTGGGCGAAAAGCTGAATTGTTTCCAGCCCTTTGTAAAACCCAATGAGTTGTTGGTATAAAAAGACCGTAAATCAACTTCTTGAAAAACCTCTCCGTAAGGATTGCCATTGTTCAATAAATCTTCAAACTGTCCTGGATTTACTTTAAGCGTTTGGGGAGTCTGGTTCAATCGGATGTATGAGTTGAGTGACGCCAATTGCTTTCCCAAGAAAAAAATGGTTTTAAATTTGTTGGAAAATTTAAAATAACGATTGCTCAAATTTTGAGATAAAGGGGTGCCATTGATTTGTATATTTCCTATTTGCCCATCCCAAAACCCTTGAAATTGCAAGCTGTTTTTCAGGTAGTTTTCTTTTGTATTTTTTTGAATGGTCAAGTTGGTTTCTAACGAATTAAGGTAGAGTTGATTGTACTTGTTCTCCATAAGTGAAATGGTGTCTGTCGGCGTGTAGAACGAGGTGTTTGTAAAGCCATTTTGTTGCTGGTAATCGTTAAGGTAAGAAACATTCAACCTAACTTCATAATCCCTTTTTAGTTTATGCAGATAGTTACCCGTGAGCAAATGGATGTTGTTGTCCAGCCAGCGTTTTTCTGAAAAATTTGGTGTGCTTAGTTTCTGTATGCCCAGCCAATCTTGTTTTCCTGTATTGTTCTCAAACTGTTCCAATAAATCTTCAAAAGTGAGAGTTTTCAGTTGCGAGGCAGCATCATTTCCCGTATTATTGGTCTGATAGGAAACAAGCATCTGCTGTTTTTTGGTAAATAAAAGTGGGGTAATATTAGCATCCCAAAGTAATGGTGTTAAACCCGAACCCAATTCTGCTTGCCCCGTTAATGTATATTCATTTTTTAATTTTATGTTCAGCGCAGCTTTGTCTGAATAGACCAAACTATCCAAAATACGTATGGGTTGATGGTTTTCCAGTATCTGTACCTTGGATACTGCTCTATGAGGCAGGTTTTCATTAGCAAGGTTGTATTTGCCCTCCAATAAATCCAATCCTTCAATATAATATTTGTTGATAGGCTTGCCTTGGTACAATATCTTACCATCACTCAAAACCTCGATGCCCGGCATTCTTTTAAGGACATCGGCTATGGTGCGGTCTTGTTCCTGAACAAATGAATTAACCGAATAATTAAGGGTGTCGCCTCTGCGAATAATGGGATTAGATTTTAAAACAACTTCTTTTAATTCGGTTACCGCTTCCTCTAAAATAAAGTCTAAGATTTGGGATTTGTTGTCAATAATTCGGACAACACTTTTATAACCCATTGATTTTACATTTAGTTTTAACTTTTCAGATTTATTATTCAAGATAATCGAAAAATTGCCTTCGTTGTCAGATATGTCATAATTTAAAATATTATCAGCATCTTCTAAATTGGTAATTGTTATACTGGCTCCAGAAATGGATTGTTTTTTTTCCGATTTCAAATTACCAACAATTTTTGATTGTGAAAAACTATAACTACATAGTAGCAGTAGAATTTTTAAAAAAAAATACCGCATTGATATATTAGTTTTTTAATTCAATTGGGTTATTCCTTTTTTTTAGTTTTTGTTTTACCTCTTCTTTGTATTCGTCATTTATTGTAAAACCTGATTGGGCAATTCTTTCTACTATATTTTTCTTGTAGTCTTTTAGCCTGTCAAAATAAATTGATTTGGTCGTAATGAAAAGATTTCTTCTAGGTTTCAAGCTTGAATAAGATAGGTTTTTATCAGATTTTGCTATTAATTCAAAAACATAATGATTCTTTAAATCTGAAATCTTAATAATTAGACCCGGAAGTCCGCTAAATTTATATGGTCCATCAGATATTGGAATTTCATTTGAAAACCAAGCTTCATAATTTCTACCAGCATAATAAGCAGTAGCTTTTTGACATTTCAGGCCATTTATTGATAAAGTTTCAGATGTTATTTCCCATTTAATATTGTTATTGGATTCTTTATACTGAAAATTATCGGTATAGATTTTATCATAGACAGTTATACTGTCTTCAGATTTTTCTTTTAATATTTTAAAATGAAATTGGGTTTTTGGAAATCTTGAAATATCCAGCATATTAATTTCTTGAGCAGGCTTGTTTTCTATGGCAAGAAGTAATGAGTCTTTGATATAACCATTTTTGCTTTGAAATATTGAAAGATCTTCATTAGTTAAAAGAAACATATCTTCACTTTGTTTAGTATGGACATCTGTTGAGTCTGGTTGGTATGTCAGCTTATAAGTGAATTTATGCTGTATAGAATACTTTTTTTGAGCATTTGCAATTATTGAAGCCAAAAATATAAGAGTGAAAATGAATTTTTGAACCATATTAAATAAGTTTTTAGTGTTAAATAAACCTGCCTGTAATTACAAGCAGGTTATTGATAATTAATTAAGGACAAAGAGCTTCGTCCGCTGCTATAGCATTTTCAAGAATTTCTGTAGTTGTGTCTCCACAAGACCAGCCCTCTATTCCACAAGAAAGTGTTGTAGGAACACAAGTACGTTCTAATGCTACAGCTTCTTCGGTGCTATCACTTGCAAAACTAGACGCAGCACCCAAAACAAAAGCTAATGTTAAAAATAAATTTTTCATCGTAAAAAAATTTAGAAGTTAATTGCTGAATTCTAAAAGTTTTAGGTCATTGTAATTCAGCACGCAGACTATCTGCTTTAGACCTATTTGATTTTCTAATCATTTTCCACTTTTTCAAGTACAAGATACTTATTTTTTTGAATTCCGAAAGATGGATAATATTAAAATGCTCTTCTTTAGTGTCTTAAATGGCTACCAACGCTCTTGAGTATGATTAGTTGCGCGTCTCAAGCAGTAAATTTAGCAAATAAAAACGAACTTGGGCATCCACGAGGATTTTCGGAAGAAGAATAGGCCAAGCAATTAATTATACGCGATGTTGTGAAAAGTGGCCTGGAATTATGGTGTTTTGTTGTTGCTTTCCCTCAGATAGTGCGATTGAGTGAGTTCCGCCGTTCCCAAAAGCCGCGAACTTTGTGATTCCGCCCGAGTGTGAAATTCCGTATGAGTGAGCAATTCCGCAATACGATTTTACTCAGAGTGGATTTGAACAATTCAAGATTCCGCAAACTTTTCTGATTTTGTAATTCCGTTTTTCATTTATGGGACTGGTTTGGAAATCGAAAAAAATTCCGCGACCGTAAAAAGGAATGCTTTTTTGAATTCCGATTGTTTGGTTCTGAGTGAATTCCGCCATTTTTTACAACGTTGTTGTGTATGGACCGTTGCGTGTCTCACACACGAACCATTAAAGATACAAAACTACGCTGGAAAATTCCCAAGAATTTTCCAGATGAGCACAGACCCAGCAATGGTTTATACACGGTGTTGTGTGTAGTGTTTGTTCTATTTTATTTTCCATTTTTTCAATATAGAATCAACCGTTTTTTCTTCTTTTCCGAACATTTTATCATTAAGTACAGAATTTTCAAAAATAAAAAATTCTTCCCCGTTTTTAAATTGTGTTATTCTTGCCGATAATAATTCGTTATGTTTTAATAAACTAACTGTTTCTAACTGTAAGTAGTCCCCAATTTCAGTTGTCGGATTAACATAATAATTAATTTCAAAACTTAATTCATTTTTCCATAACCAATAGCTCTTTGTAAAATGAATTTCTTTATTTCTTAAATATGGTTTACTCTTATTAACTTTTTTATTATTCCAATAATGACAATATCCTCTGTTTTCTAAAAATCCGTAAGTTGTATCATTTCTATCTAAAGGAACATAAGGAACATAAAGTCCTCTAAATGGACTTTTCAGAATAGTACTATCCAATTTCCAATCTTTAGTTAATGGCAATAAACCATATTCAATCCGTTTGTCATTTAATTCGGTATCATATTTTGCTGATACATAATTACTAAATGGGATTGCAATAGCAGAATAAATTAGGATTATTCCTAAAATCAGAAAGCTTATATTTCGAATTTTGTTTTTCAGCGAGATTTTTTTTTACATTACACACAACGCTCTTGAGTATGATTAGTTGCGCGTCTCAAGCAGTAAATTTAGCAAATAAAAACGAACTAGCGAATCCACGAGGATTTTCGGAAGAAGAACAGGCCAAGCAATTAATTATACGCGATGTTGTGAAAAGTGGCCTGGAATTATTGTGTTTTGTTGTTGCTTTCCCTGAGATAGTGCGATTGAGTGAGTTCCGCCGTTCCCAAAATCCGCGAACTTTGTGATTCCGTTCGAGTGGAAAATTCCGTGTGAGTGAGTAATTTCGCAACACGATTTTATTCAGAGTGGATTTGATCAATTCAAGATTCCGCAAACTTTTCTGATTTTGTAATTCCGTTTTTCATTTATCGGACTGAATTAGAAATCCGAAATAAAAATTCCGCGACCGTGAAAGGAATAGTTTTTTGAATTCCGATTGTCTAGTTCTGAGTGAATTCCGCCATTTTTTACAACGTTTATGTATATGAGCTGTGGCGTGTTTTAGCACGAACCTTTCCATATATAAACTAACTTTGGGAAATCCATAGATTTTCCAAATGAGCACAGACCAAGCCATAGCTTATATACGGTGTTGAACGAATCCTCCCTACCGGTCGGAAGCCCGCCTGAACCGTTCCGATTGGATGTTCTTGCTGTAAATGTAATAGATTTATTAATTTGTAGCTAAATTTTAAATCCAATACCATGTTTAAAAAA
>NZ_VORM01000051.1 GCF_007997225.1 Subsaximicrobium wynnwilliamsii | reverse complement strand
ACACTTTTACCTGCCTGCAGCAATTCTACCACAGTTGTTTTAAATTCATTGTCGAAATTTCTTCTCATAATACAAAGTTATAGTTTTCGGACTAGATAAATTCGTCACAGCAAATGTAGACACTCCAAACAGATATAATTAAAAGTAAAAATGGTTTCTCTATCTCCTTAAAATTATTTCTAAAAAGCAAGAGGTCATTTTAAAAAACTAGTGAACCCTTTATGCCAAAAAGATATGAGACTAAACTATTTTTAATCGGACATAATGAATGAAATTTATAAATCCACCTCTTACTAAATCGTTTTCGGCGGTATTTCGGCTTAAAACCCTGCTTTATTCCTGTATTTAAAAAGAAAAAAAAGATATTCGTGTAATTAACCGATACTTATATAAAATGAAAACAGCGCTATCACTTTTAGTATGTTTAATCTTCGTTTCCATCAATGCACAAAATGAAGGCTGGAACATTGAGACCACAACAAGCAGCAATTATACAGGAGTAGCAATGGCAAATGGTCGCATCGGGATTTTACCCTCGGAAAGACTTTTCAAAACAGAACAGATCATTCTGAACAATGTCTATGACAAGGAATCACCCTTAGGAGTGAGCCGTATTCTTAAAGGGATGAATTTTGGGAATTTGGAAATAGAAATAGATAATGAAAAACTAACAGCCCAGAACATTGAAAATTGGTCTCAAACCCTTCATATGAAAGAGGCCTATTTTGAAACCTCGTTCACATACAAAGACAAGGCCGATATATCTTATAAAATTTATGCATTGAGGAATGTGCCTTATTCGGGATATTTCGATTTTAACATCACTGCAAAAAAAGACATTTCCGTTAAGGTGACTGGCAGCATAGAAACCCCTGAAGAATACCTTGAACCATTGAGTACCTATCGTGTTTTGAAAGACAATGAAGTGACCATGCCCATTCTTCAAACGGTTGCTAAAAGCAGGTTAGGCAGGCACGTGGTCGGCACGTCGGCTACATTTGTTTGGCACCAACTAAATAGTGGCGATGAGCACCAAAGACCAACCTTGGTACATGAAAAAATTTCAGAATACAACAACCAGTTATCTTTTGTTGAAACGGTCAAAAAAGGGACAAGCTTGGATTTTGCATGGACAGCCGCACAATGCACCACACAAGATTTCAACGACCCACAATCGGAGTCTGAACGCTTTGTCATTTTTAATTTGCTTACCCCCAGAAACGATTTGATCAACCAACATACAGAGATGTGGAAGCAGCTCTGGGAGGGTGATATTATTATAGAGGGCGACTTACAATCGCAATTGGATGTGCGTTTGGCACTTTACCATTTGTATGCGTTTGCCCGAGGCGATTCCAATTTAAGCATTGCCCCAATGGGTTTGTCATCACAAAATTACAATGGCCATATTTTTTGGGATACTGAGTTGTGGATGTTTCCTCCGTTATTGGTGTTGAATCAGGACATTGCAAGATCTTTGGTCAATTATCGTTCAGACAGATTGGACAAGGCCAAACAAAAAGCCATTAATTTTGGCTATAAAGGCGCCATGTTTCCTTGGGAGAGCGACGACACCGGAGAGGAAGCAACGCCAGCTTGGGCCTTGACCGGCACCTTTGAGCACCACATCACCGCAGATGTTGCCATAGCGTTCTGGAACTATTACCTGGTGACCAAAGACAAATCATGGCTCAAAGAGCGAGGCTACCCCATGCTAAAGGAAGTCGCTGATTACTGGGTAAGTAGAGCAACACTTAATGCAGATGGATCTTATTCTATTAAAAACGTGGTGGGTGCCAATGAATTCGCGCCCAATGTAGATGACAACGCCTTTACAAATGGAGCCGCTATTACTGCCCTTAACTACGCAGAAAAATCGGCAAAAGAACTGGGGTTAGCAGCAAATCCGTTATGGGCTGAAGTTGCAAGCAAGATAAGAATCCATAAGTTTCCCGATGGCACAACCATGGAGCATAGCAATTATAAGGGCGAACGCATCAAGCAGGCAGATGTCAATTTGTTGACCTTTCCTTTAGATATCATTTCTGATGAGGCAACCATTTTAAAGGATTTGAAATATTACGAGCCGAAACTTGCAGAGGAAGGACCAGCTATGGGTAAATCGGTATTTGCCATCATCTATGCCAGATTAGGGGATGCAGACAACGCTTTCAGATTGTTCAAAGAAAGTTACGAACCCAACAAAAGGCCTCCTTTTGGCGCACTATCTGAAACCGCCACTGGTCACGATCCCTATTTCGCCACAGGTGCTGGGGGCATGTTGCAAACTGTTTTATTCGGCTTTGGAGGTTTGCATTTAACTGAGGATGGCATCATTCAAAAAGGAGCAATTTTACCAAAACAATGGACATCATTAACAATTAAAGGAGTTGGCATTGACAAGAAAGTGTATGTGATCAAATAATAAGGCTTGTGAAATTCAAGAGGGGTTTATTCCCCGATGCTTACATCGAAATACAAAGAACATCTTTCAATTCATACCTTGTGGGCTTGCCCCGAGGTTATTGATTAAATCCATAAGACCTAAAAACCAAGCAAATCTTAAAATTTGCTTGGTTTTGATACCATCTATAAATGGTAAAAGTGACCGCGAAGGGAGTCGCTGCGCGCATCCCCTAAAGCTCCGCCTTGAAAATGGAAATGGTCAAAAACAATCTTCGAGCAAGCTCCTTGCCTGGCTTTAAAAATTACAGCCAGACATCTAATCTCACGAAAGGGAGTCGCTGCGCGCATCCCTCAAAGCTCCGCTTTGAAAATGGAAATGGTCAAAAACAATCTTCGAGCAAGCTCCTTGCCTAGCTTTCGAAATACAGAAAACCATCAATCTCACGAAAGGGAGTCGCTGCGCGCATCCCCTAAAGCTCCGCTTTGAAAATGGAAATGGTCAAAAACATTCTTGGAGCAAGCTCCTTGCCTAGCTTTCGAAATACAGAAAACCATCAATCTCACGAAAGGGAGTCGCTGCGCGCATCCCCTAAAGCTCCGCTTTGAAAATGGAAATGGTCAAAAACATTCTTGGAGCAAGCTCCTTGCCTAGCTTTCGAAATACAGAAAACCATCAATCTCACGAAAGGGAGTCGCTGCGCGCATCCCTCAAAGCTCCGCTTTGAAAATGGAAATGGTCAAAAACAATCTTCGAGCAAGCTCGGATTATTTTTGACCATTTCCATTTATTCGTGACCTCGACTGGACAGAGTTCAAACTTTTTGAAGGATGATATTGAGTTAATACGCTCTAAATAAAATGGTATTAGAATTATGAGGTTTAAAGATTTTAGGGTTCCTTAATATAATTACAGTAATAGTGGCAACTCCTTACTTTTGTTTATCAGAACCTGATTAGGTTGAGGTGCTAAGTTTATAAGAATAGAAAAAACAAATACAGATCCTAGTCTTGATAACTAATAGCTAATACTTACGGTCTTTTCTGTCTTAAATTTTTTGCAACATTCAATGTCAATTCATACAAATTTATAGCTGTTATTTCGGCAAATTTAAAAGCTCCAAATATATATTTATCCTGCAATTATCTTCAAAACTCCTTCATTACCCTCCTTAAATGCTTCACTTTGACGTAACACATTTTCGATAGCTTCCATATCAACGCCTTGAAGTGTATGACTAAAAGCTTGAGCACGTTCTAACATTCGTATGTATACTGATGGGTCGTTTTGTCTTGTTAATCTTCTTAAACCACCTAGATAATCTTCACGATAAACCGTTGGAATAATTATTTTGGTTTGACCTGCGCTAGACAATTCTGCATTCATCATTATACGCGCCATTCTGCCATTACCATCTAAAAAAGGGTGTACTTCACTTATAACAAACATGATATACGCAGCCTTTGCAAATGGATGAACAAGTGCATTATAAAAGTTGAAACTTTGTAGCAATGTTCCCTTAACCAATTCCATATCTACAAAAGATGTATTTCCGGCTTGGTTGTTCTTGTCTTTAAATTTACCTGGCTTTTTATCTTCTCGCGCACTGAATAAAATAGCGTGACGGTATTGAAGAATATCCAAAAAGTTCTCTCCAGAATACGGGACTATTTTCATTTCTTGTTTGCTCGATGCTAGTTGGTACGTTCCTAATACATCGTGAGAATCTTCGTTACGTGCGGGTAAAGGTTGTTGGGTTGCTATAATTTGTTTAGCAATATCAAGTTCAAATACAGTTCCTTCTATGTAATTTGAAAAGTAACTTTCATAAAAAGCAAAATTTCGATAAGCACTCGTGGTTGTATTTTGTTCTTCTCGGTATTTAAACTCTTCTTGTTTTAGCGCTCTGAATAATGTTTCAAATAATTGCATTCGTGCTGGATCAAAAGGCAAACCTTGAGCTCTAGCAGCTGCGACGGAAGATTTTAGAGCACTTGATGGATGCGTTGCAAGTAAAGCACGTATTATTTTATTGAGCTTTTCAAACTCTTTTTGCATTCCTATTTCTTCTGAAATTTCTCTAGCTCTATCTCGTACTAAATTGAGTTCTTTCTCGCCATTTACTCTAATTATTTTTTCTAGCTTTTCCTCAATCTGTGGATAGGTTAATGTCTTAGAATCTGCCCCAACTTGCCTTGATACTTGAAGATTTTCTAATAATGCGCGTTCTCGTTGAGACACCATTAATTCGCCGGAAAATGATGTATCTCCATCAGTCGCTGCCCATCCATCCATAAAACGTATAGTGATGCCAGGCAACTTAATTTTCTTTGTGTATTTGTAGGTTACAAAAACTTGCCCAGAAGAAGTAGGCTCAAACTCAAAAGCAGACCGATGACTTAACACAGCACCTGGATATTGATTACCTAAAATTGGAAATATATTTCGTTGAATTATATTTTCTGGAGTATCTTCAAAATTAGAGGTGTAGATTCTTGAAGCAATCTTTCTAATTTTACCTTCTTTCTCTAGTTTTGATATCTGCCTAGAAATTGTAGAATCTGCAGACCCATAAATAATTTCTTGAAGGTGTAATTGACCGTTTTTTTCCATTATAAATGCTTGAATGCACAAAATTGATAAATATTTTCCATTATAGAGTTATTTATGTTAAATATTTTCCACTATAAAGGACGAGATAGACCATTTTCGTGATAACGTAAGTTTTCAGAAATCATTTTTACAATCGATTTCGAAAAACAGTATAGTTTATCAACTCGTAGTTTTAAATAGTTCAAACCTACAACGCATTCAACATAAACCAGTTGAAACAAAAAATTAAAAATCAAGGTAAAGCAAAAAAACGCTTTAAACATTTAGTTTAAAGCGTTTTAAATAAAACTGTGACCGCGAAGGGATTCAAACCCATGTCGCCAAGCCTTGGTTTTATTGGGTCCTTCGCGTTGAATGTGTTAAATACTAACCGAATAGCTACCATTTACTCTCATATCATTTGCCGATATCTGACCTCAATCTTACTGTAAAGATATTGCTCAAAGTCAATTAAATCTATTTTCTTTGATTAATTTATTGGTTTTTTTAATAGTTCTTGTTATTTATAACTTGAAAATTCTTAGTGTTTTTAAGTTTTAACGGCTATATCTATTTTTTGGATCTTTCTATTTCAAAGAAAAAGAAGAATATTGGACTATATTAGGTTTCAAAGAAGAGCACTAAATCAAGATGCTATTTATAATTAATCAATGGTATGCAGGAAATTAAACTCAATAATTTTGAAGTATATAAACGAAATGAATGGGAGGATATTCAAATTAAGCTATTTAAGATAAGTACAAGAATTTTGGCTTTAGATCAATATCAAACTGTTGGCTAATCTTTCATTAATCATTTTGAGTACATACTTGTTACTTATTTTACTGCTAAAGAAGTTATTCTTGGAAATATAACTTTGGGAGCAATGTTGAGTATCACATACATTATAAGGCAAATGAATTCTCTACTCAACTAGCTCATTGGCTTTATCAGATCTTTCCACGATGCACGAATTAGCCTGGATAGATTAAGTGAGGTGGATCTACAGAGAGAGGAAGAGGAAGAGCAAGAGCAAGAACAATGCGTTGATAAGACATTATACAATTTGCAGCTTTTAAAAAGCATAAATAGTGGCATAAGGTTAAAAAACTTATCCTTTAATTATGACGGTTCTGAACTCAAAAATGTTTTAAAAAATCTTAACTTATTTATACCTAAAGGTAAAACCACGGCAATTGTCGGTGCTAGTGGAAGCGGAAAAACAACACTTATGAAATTACTATTGAAATTTTATGAACCAAGAGCAGGTAATATTTATGTTGATGGATCAGCGTTATCGACCAATTCTGCAAAAAATTGGAGAAAAAGAATTGGTGCCGTAATGCAAGAAGGATATATTTTTTCAGATCGTTTAGAACGAAATATAGCAGCAGGTGTCGAAAAAATAGACCAAGAACTCTTAAAGTATGCAATTGAAACAGCAAATCTGACCGAATTTTTAGAAGAGCTGCCAAACGGTTTAAAGACTAGAATTGGAGCTTCAGGTAATGGTATAAGTGGTGGTCAAAAACAACGAATTTTAATTGCTCGGACTGTTTACAAAAATCAGAGTTTATTTTTTTTGATGAAGCCACTAGTCCTTTAGATGCTGAAAACGAGCGAATTATAATGGATAATATCAATGCATTTATGAAATCCAAAACAGCTATAATTATTGCTCACCGTATTAGCACTGTAAAAAATGCCGATCAAATTGTAGAACTTAAATTCATAAAAAGTTTGTAGAGGTTGGAACACATAAAGAATTAGTCTCTGAGAAGAACTATTACTTTAATCTTGTCAAAGATCAACTTGAATTAAATAAATAAAAATGGAAAATAAAAAATTTGAAATTCTTTTGGAAAGCGATCGCAATTGGGTTTCAAGATATGGTGGATTCGTTTCATTATTTTTAATCATTATGCTATTCGAAGCTTTGATTGGTATTGAAATTCCGTTGTATGATAATATTGTCAGAGATAATCAAGGTGCTTACACAATTACTTAAAGTGAAATAGTGGGAACATATAGTTTAGGTGATGCAGTTAAAAACAGAGGCTAATAATCTTTTTTTTATAAAATCAATTAAAACAGAGGAAAAAAGTCAAACGTTATAGTTGGAACTTATTTTTAAAAATAACGAAATTGACCGTGACAGGTTCGTTTTGAAACATCAATCTTTTGTATATCCGCAAAGAGCCCTAAAATGAAATAATTATCGTATATTCACTTGATATTAAAACAGTTGATTATGAATATATTTGATTTTGGAGTTCATTTCACAGACGAAAAGAGCTGTCGTACACATTTTAAAGAGGAACGAG
>NZ_VORM01000050.1 GCF_007997225.1 Subsaximicrobium wynnwilliamsii | reverse complement strand
AAATAAATGGAAAGGTCATTCAACGAAGTGAGTTCACCCAATATATAGAACAGAATGCCAAACGGGTCCTAGAAAATCCCCAAGCTTATAAAAGACGGCAAGCAATTGTGGAACATCCTTATGGCACAATGAAAAGACAATGGGGCTTTGACCATATAATCACTAAACAAACCAAACTACGAGCTAGCGCAGATGTTGGCTTTATCTTTATAGCATATAATCTCACAAGAATTTGGAACATAATAAAACAAGACAATACGACGGGCTCTGACATGATTAAGACACTAGAAACCGCCATAAACCTATTTTTAGCCTGTATAGCAACATTTGCCAATCACAATAGAAAAATTAAAATGGCACTCGCAGTTTAAAACAAAATCTGTAATTTGGTTCTACTAACAAAAATCAAGGCAGGTTATTAGACGGACTGCCGTTGTACACCATTTGAGAAAAAACCGAAATTGAACCAAGAAATCAAAATATTACGCTCTGATTTAGTTGCTAAATGCGACCAATATCTGAATGGAGAAATCAAAGAAAAAGATTTTGAAGATTATGCGTGGAATTTAATAACAGAGGAACATTTCGATTGGAACGATGATGTGATTTCTAATATAATTTATCAATGGGATAGTCCAGAAATAAATTTCCCAATAACAAAAACTAATATAAGACTTTGGAAACATCAATTGGAAACGGACGAGAATTTATTAGCGGACTATAATTTATGGAATGTGCATATTGACCAACAAAAGGAAATTTGCGAAAAATATCAATCCAAGTGGAAGCCGATTAACAAAAAACTGATGATTGGAATTGGTTCTGATTTAACTGCTGACCCAATTCACGGATTAAGACATCCAAAAGAAAAGGGAACAACAGGTTGGAATATTTGGACAGGAGAATATTCGGAATCTGATGATTTTTTTAAACCAATTTGTGCTGAACATTTACTTCAAATCCGACCTGATTTAATTAAATATTTCGGACTTGACGTTGGATATCGTTTCTTAATTGACAAGAAAGAATATGAAGATGTTTGGTTTGACGAAAAACTAAAAATAACGGAATAAAAACGGTGTACAACATCGCGTATAATTAATTGCTAGAGCAAAGCCGCCTACGAAAATCCTCGCGGAGTTCCTAGTTCGTTTTTATTTACTAAATTTACTGCTTGAGACGCGCAACTAATCATACTCAAGAGCGTTGTAAAACATTTGATGAAACACAAAACTAAACTATTAATAATCGGATTTTTAATTCTGATTTCTTGCTCTGAAAAATCTGAATTTCTTGAGGACTGTGAATGTGAAAAGATAGATTTAAAGAATGGAATAGTTGTAAACGGAAAAGAAAACAGATATTCAGTTGTTTTACCCGACAGTAGCTGGAATCCTGAAATTACTGACATCGGATTAAGCGCTGGAACTTTTGACGATAGTTCTTTTAAATATTTTGGTATAAATGAAATGGGAAAAGCGAAACCTTGGATGAGTCTTGATGAACAGCAGAAAGATGTTGAAAGAAAGTATGACGTGATTGAATCAGGAGTTTCAGATATGCTTCAAAAAAAATCAATATGGAATCTTGTCGAAGAAAAATTTAATACAATTCCAATCATCGGTTTGTATGTTACTGTAGAGCATCCAACAGATGATTTATTTTATACTGTTAACCTTGCGGTCTCAAAAAATAAATATGGAAAAAAAGAATTATGTGAACTTGAAAATATAATTAAGTCATTTAAAATGAACTAAAAAAACGTTTTACAACACGGTGTATAATTAATTGCTTGGTCACTGCCGACTTACGAACATTCCTGCGGAATATTCTATCTGTGCTTTATTTACTAAATTAGTTGCTTAACCACGCAACTAACCATACACATCACGTTGGCAGTAATTCCTCTTATTGCGGAAAAAAAATTAATCTCTTTAAGCTAACGTTTAATGAGTAGAGAAAAGAAAAAAATACTAAAAACCAAAAACACTAACAATTAATTTTTAGAACATTACAAAAACGTTATTCAGAATTAGAGCAAAGAATACAAATATTCAACTAATACATGAACGTTAGAAAAAGCTGATAATTCATATATTTTTTTACCACTGGCAATTTCATCTTCAAATTGATTAACAACCCAATCGCCATTGGATAAACCTGTTTCTTTTTGAGTTAATAGTAAATCAAATAAATTCGATGCTTTCTTATAATCGACCTGATATTTCTTATTTATATAAGAAATAACATCATCACATTTAGTGAAAGGTTTCGTAGTCTTTTCAAAATGTAATAAAACATAAAATTCAAAGCAAGGTTTTGTGTATACTATTTTGATTTCTGGCGTTGATGTTCTAGCAGTTTCAAAAGCCTCTGGTATTTTAGCATGTCCATCCCTATCAAAAATAACCCAAATAAAATCATATGGATTTTTTTCTCTTTTTGCTTCTTTAATTTTTAATTTAGCCTCATTTACAAGTCCTAAAGGTGAATGGTCTTTAGGTTTAACAATTTGAACATCAATTGACGAGAACTTTCTTCTATATTTCTCTTGAGTAACCAGACCAGTAAAATAATTTTCCTCCGTTTCTCCTTCACATAAAATCAAACCTCTTCTGCTAAATTTTATTGTCACTCGTGATTTCCTGAAGCCCCTTTTCATATTTTCTAATAATGGAAATCTAATTCATGCTCATTAATAACAGGTGTTGCCCCAAACCTACCAGTCATATACCATTTTTCATATGGAACATTTCCTCTAACTCCTGGTATATCTGATATGGAATAATAATGACTATTTCCTTCGAATTCCTTTTCAGCAAACCAAACTTGGTCTCGCCTGAACAACTCATTATCTAACAAAGAAACATCATGCGTTGCAAAAATTAATTGTGCATTTTTAGGGTTTAATTTAGGACTTCTAAATATCCTAATCAACATTCTAGTCAATTTTGGATGTAAACTTTTATCCAACTCATCTATTACCAATGTTTGTCCATCAGCTAAAGCTTCCAATATTAATCCTCCAACTGCTAACAATTTTAGTGTTCCTGTAGATTCATCACCCAAATGAAACTCAATGTTACCTATCTCTTTTCCATTTTCAAATTCGCGATGTAAAGTTCTAATTTTATACTTATATCGTTCCCGTAGTTCATTTTTATCTTCATCAGTCATTTCCTTTGGCAAACCATCTAAATTAATTTCTGATTCTTCTATGTTTATAGATTGTATACCTGTATCAGCCACACACATCAATTTATTAATATTCTCTTTAAAGAAAGGAATATTATCTTTCCCCATTTTGTTAGTAAACAACTGAATTAAAACATTGTCATAACTTGTATCATGCACGTCGGACACATACAAATATTTAGAGAAAAAAGAATATGGAATTGCTAGTTGTTTATTCTTTTCTGTTCCTATTTTTGATAGAAATAGCTGATTTTTATATAATAATTCCTCAATATTTTTTTTATTTCCTGTTAATGATTCTCCATATTTTATTTTTTCTCCTTTTTCTCTTCTAAATAACCAAGCTGGTTGAGATTTAGGATAAAATCGAAGGTTTTCATAGACAATTTCCTCACTTGAATATCCTAATCCATATTCATAACGAATTCCATCTTTTCCTATAAAATCAATTAAAAATTCTACTGGTTCATTTCTGAAATTCTTATCTAATTTATACGGTTCGTAATAATCAATTTTATCATCAACCTTAAAATCATCTGAAAAAATGACCATATATTGAATCATTTTAAATGCTTTCAATAAATTACTTTTACCTGATGCATTTCTTCCATAAATAATTGCTGAACTTAAAACTTTGTAACCATTATGGTCGATTAAGGAGTTTTCTAATTCCTTTACTTTGCTCTCTCCTAACATTGAGAAACTTTGCCAATCTTTGATTGACCTAAAGTTTTTTATTTTAAATTCTAATAACATAATCCGAAATTAATGATTAAAATGTGAATTTTATGCAATAATACGTTAAATTTAGAAAACTACTGCCAACACCGTGTATAATTAATTGCTTGGGCAAGTGCTTATTTAGAAAATACCCTCAGAATTTTCAATGGTAAGTTTTTGTTTACTAAATTAGTTGCTTAACCACGCAACTAATCATACACATAAACGTTATGCACAATTTAAATCGTGTATTTTCCTGAAATAGGTTGACTAAAAATTAAACCTTTAATTATAGTCACTTATGAAACAACAAAAACAACCCTGTCGAAAAAAACCTTACGAAAAAGTAACTTTTCAACACAAATTATTCGTCGTTGACCAAATCCAGAACGGTCAGATCTCTGCCAATTTTGCTTCTAAAAAGTATGGCATCTCTAGATCTACCATTGCCTATTGGTTAAAAAAATACAGTACCTTAGAACAAAAAAACACCGGTATGAGTAAACAGGATGAGATTAAAAAACTCAAGGAGAGAATTGAAGAACTTGAGTTTGTAAAAGACTTTCAGCAAGACATTATTGCTGATATGGAACTCATTACAGGGGTCGATCTGTCAAAAAAGTCGTTGCCCAAAACATTAGCAAAAGAGATAGAGCTAAAAAAGAAAAACCATTTAAAAGAAAATGGTTCTATCAGTGTTTTGGGATTAGTAAACAAGCCTTCTACAAAAGGCTCAAAACACTTGAAAACAAACAAATGAACGACCAAAAACTCATTACAATGGTAAAAGATTATAGAAACAAGGTAGGACAAAGAACAGGCGGAATCAAGCTGCACAAAGAACTTAAGGATGAATTTGAAGAGAGCGGCATCAAAATTGGCAGGGACAAGTTCTATTGCTTCTTAAGGTTGCACAATTTACTCGTGCCCAAGCTTAAAAACTACATCACGACCACCAATTCCAAGCATAATTTCAGGAAATATAAAAACCTGGTCAAGGACCAAGTGCCTACCAGACCAGAACAGCTCTGGGTCTGCGATATAACCTATATTAAAACAGAAAACGGGCACAACTACCTGGCCATTGTCACCGATGCATATTCCAGACAGATTATGGGCTACAAACTGGCAGACCACATGAGAACTTCGCTTTGCATGGAAGCCCTCGATATGGCCATTAAAAACAGACGATACCCTAACCTAAAACTCATTCTCCATTCCGATAGAGGCCTACAGTACTGCAATCCCAAGTACACAATGTTTGCAGAGAGCAATGGCATGATATTGAGCATGACAGAGCAATATGACCCTTATGAAAACGCTGTTGCCGAAAGGATCAACAGAATCCTAAAATATGAATATGGGCTAAAACAGACCATTAAAAATACTGCCATAGCTCAAAAAATAACAAAACAAGCGGTATATATCTACAACAACTTAAGAACACATTTCAGCCTGGAATTAAGAAAACCAGCAGAAGTGCATTTAAACCCGAACATAAAACACAGATCATATCGGAAAAATAAGGTAAATTTACCTGAACTATCAATTTAGAACAGACCTTAGTCCAAAGTGTTTTTTTGCCTTCTAAACGGCTAAAAAAAATGCTTTGGACGGTAGAAATAAAAATAAAAAAAGGTCAACCTATACCAGGATAATACATCGTACTATGAGAAATTATACTCTGACCATTTTATTTATATTTTCTACACTTATTGTTTTAGCACAAGACAAAAACTATGAGAAAGGTTTGAAATCATTTGATTCTAAAAACTATTTAAAATCATTTGAACTTTTAAAACCTTTTGCGGATAAAGGCGATTCGATGGCAGAATTTGTAGTGGGATTTTGTTATTTTAATCCTGAACTAAAACTGAAAAATAATTCATTAGCGGAGCATTATTTATTAAGTTCCGCAGAAAAATTCAATACAAAAGCAATGGGTTTTCTTTCAATTTTTTATTTCCAAAAAGGAATAGAAAATGAAGAATTTAAAGTTCAGTCTTTGGTTTGGGCGGAAATTGCAGGTTCATATGACCCAGTATTTAACGGAACAACAACTCGGTATTTAATCAGAAACTACTTGAATGAAAATGAATTAAAGCAAGTAGAAGAAATTCTTCTAACCAAGAAATCTAAATTCGAGAAGATAAGCATTGAAGCATTTCATTCAATAAACAAGCAAATGAAAAACGACAATGAAAATTCTGAAAAAGCGAAAATTCCCGAAAACAAACTTAATTTAATTAAAAATCCATATTCGGATTGGGTATATCGCTGGAAAAGTGAACATTTTGAATGTGATACTATGTATTATACCGCTGAAATAGAATCCCAAATTATTGATTCAACCATAATTAATATCAAAAATAACAAGTCATTTGAAATAGATTATTTATATAATGGTAACCAATCAAAACCTTTTAAAATAACAGCAGATGAACAAAACTATTTAATTTCAGAACTTGAAAAGTTGAAAAATTATCGATGGGAAAAAGATATATTCCCATTTTCAAAACGATTGGAGCAAAATGAAATTCAAGAAACATTTGACAATACTGAAAAATTAGCAACTGAAAAAGAAAAAAATATGTGTTCAATTGTGTATACTTTTTCAAAACCTATTTTTTTTAGAAATAATACTATTGCTTTGTATTTAAACCAATCTAGATACCGAACAAATTATACTCAATTAGACTTCAGTTTTTATAAGTTTGAAAATGAAAGATGGGAAGAAATAGTGAGAGTTTACGCCTATTACGAAAGTGCAAAAAAATAAACTGTGCATAACAATGTATATAAAAAATAGGCGAAATAGTAGTAAATTCAAGATCTTTGGCACGTATCAAACATTGTGCTTAACCGAAAGTTTATTGCTTCGTAATCGCCTACTTTTCATATACTAAACGTTGTAAAAAATGGCGGAATTCACTCAGAACTAGACAATCGGAATTCAAAAAACTATTCCTTTTTACGGTCGCGGAATTTTTTTCGATTTCTAAACCAGTCCCATAAATGAAAAACGGAATTACAAAATCAGAAAAGTTTGCGAAATCTTGAATTAATCAAATCCACTCTGAATAAAATCGTGTTGCGAAAATACTCACTCACACGGAATTTCACACTCGGGCGGAATATAAAAGTTTGCGGATATTGGGAACGGCGGAATGCACTCAATCGCACTATCTCAGGGAAAGCAACAACAAAACACCATAATTCCAGGCCACTTTTCACAACATCGCGTATAATTAATTGCTAGGTCTGTTCTTCTTCCGAAAATCCTCGCGGATGCCCAAGTTCGTTATTTTTTGCTAAATTTACTGCTTGAGACACGCAACTAATCATACTCAAGAGCGTTGCCAGTAATTTGAACAAAAATCGCGCATAAATTGAAAATATGAAAAATCTTCTTCTAATATTGATCACATTAACCACAATAAGTTGTAAATCTCAAAACACAGAAACAACTGACGAAATAAATGTGTTATTTATCGGAAATAGCTTGACATATTTCCACGAAATGCCACAGACTGTGCAAAAAATGTTGA